>NZ_SJSO01000030.1 GCF_004331735.1 Pedobacter psychrodurus | reverse complement strand
ATACTCAGTACATCCAAAGACAGAATAGTTGCTTTTAAAAGACTGGCAATTTGGTATAATCAGGTAGAAGCCGCTGGATTCAAGTCGTTTAACACCATTTCAAGAACGATACAGAACAACTATGAAACCATATTAAACTACTTTACAAATAGGAGTACCAATGCTTCTGCTGAATCTTTCAATGCTAAAATAAAAGCATTCAGAGCACAGTTTAGGGGAGTAAGAAGTGTAAAGTTTTTCTTATTCAGATTAGCTAAGATTTATGCCTAGTATTAATCCCCAACTTTTTTGCTTGATCCGTAAGTAACATTATAATTGCTCAGATTCTTTGCATTTGGGGATTTTGCTCCTTGCAAATCAGAATATTGTGGCCAGGTAAGGTGATCATCTTTTATTACATTTACCCACCAGTCTCTTTTTTTATCGAACGATACACCGATAAATTCTACATCTTTATTTTTATATTTCTCATAGAGCTTAACCAGTAACTGGTTGTTTTTTCTACTTTTCCCATTATAAGAAGTCCAGCAGATAACAAGGTTTACCTTTTTAAGTATGCTCAGATCGAATTTTTTTCCATCTGGATTTTCTCCTTCAATATTAGGCATTTTACTTCCTGCCATCATCTGGCTAGCCTGCTTAATCTCTTTTAAGAGATTTTTACCCTTTTTGCTTTCCTGAATTTCCTTATCTAAACTATTAAAAATGGATAAATAATTCTTGGCTTCAGAATCTGTGTTGCCCAGTTGTTCCAATAAAAAGAGGGTGTGCGCAGAACCGGGATACTTTTTGGCAAAGGCCTTTATGATATTTAGCTGTAGCAAGATTTTTTTCTCTCTCCAACGGTCTGCATTTTTTGCCCTTTCCATAATGTTGCTTGGCGTGGCTTGGTCCAATTCCAACTCCACAATATCCAAACTGTCGAGCAGGTTTTTGCTCATATCGTCTTTTAGCTTATAGAAGTCTATAAATTGTTCGCCTTCTTTTGTTGGAACGCTTTTTAAAGGATATGAATTGATGTTTTTTCCGTCAAGAATGCCTTTGTAGCTGCCTTTGTCAAGATAGAAGTAATATTCTCCTTTGTGGGTGCCATCCTCGGTTCTTAAAGTGGCATAGCCTTTTACAGGGATGTTGATTTTAAAAGTCTGATTGGTATTGGTAATGTTTTCAACTTTCAGTGTCTCTCCGTTTTCAGCGCTTCGAATGGTAATTACCGCATTTGGGCCAAAGTTTTTGGTTTCGAGATTAAATGTAGCAGGAGCTGGATCACAAGCAGAGAATAGGCTAGCTAATAAAATAAGTAAATAGAGCTGTTTTTTCATGTTAATAATTTGATAGAGCAATATAACGAAAAGATTAGTTGTGTTTTGGTATAAATAAGCTTATCTTAATTTTTTTTATCATTAAGAAATTAAGTTAGTTAAGAAGAAAAATGTTATTTTAGTTATGGGTAGATAGTTTCTTAATGATTCAATTTGTCTAATCATCCCCTAATTCAGCGTGCCTAATAAATATGTAGAGCACATCGTTTCATTTAATTACTTAGGGGAATGACTAAAAAAGAGGTTACACAATTATCTTACGAGATCACAGGTTTCGCAATTAAAGTTCACAATGCACTTGGCCCAGGCCTATTGGAGAGTGTATATGAGCGCTGCTTAAAATATGAGTTGGAGAAAAACGGATATGCTGTTTCGCAACAGTTAACATTATCGGTCGTGTATGATGATTTGCCAATAGATGTAGATTTACGCACGGATTTATTTGTTAATGATTGTGTTGTTGTTGAAATAAAAGCAATCTCCAATCTTTTGCCTGTACACCAGGCACAGTTACTAACCTATATGAAACTTCTAAGTGCTCCTCAAGGATTGTTGATCAATTTTTTCACGGATAACATTACCAAAAGTATTATTCCTATGGTTAACGAATACTTCAAAATCTTGCCCGATAGATAAAATTCTTAGGCCTTAATGATCTTCATTTCTTAATGGTAAAAAAACTTATGAAACCATAAATAATCCCATATTCTTTCAATTATTTCCGAATATGCTTTAGAATGTTTCTAAATAAATGTTTTATCGTTGTTTTGTCATATTCGTTTATAAATTAAACGCTTAATTAGATACTTTTGCAAGAAATTTAGATATAAATCCTAATCAAATGAGTGGTTTCGGAAATGCATTTTCTTCATCAATAGGGAAGAAATTCATCATGGGTATTACAGGTTTGTTCCTGATACTTTTTTTAATTGTACACTGCGGTATTAACGCTTTAATTTTTATTAGCGATGGTGGTTTGACATTTAACGTAGGCGCACATTTTATGGCCACTAACTGGATTATCCGGGCTGGCGAGATTGTGTTGTTTATTGGTTTGCTTGCGCACATTTTTCAGGCGTTACGTTTAACGTTGCAAAATCAAAAGGCAAGGCCAGTTAAATATGCCGTAAACGATGGAAAGGCAAACAGTAAATGGTACAGCCGTTCTATGGGTTTACTGGGTACGCTTTTGCTGATCTTCCTGGTCGTTCACCTGAAAGATTTTTGGGTAGTTTCTCGTTTTACAGGAATCCCAACGGTTGATGCCAACGGACATGAAGATCTTTACGCGGTAATGAAAGAAAAATTTCAGGATCCGGTAAGGGTTGTCGTATATGTTTTGGCTATGTTTTCTTTATGCTACCACTTATTGCATGGTTTTGCTTCGGCATTCCAAACATTAGGATGGAACCACTCAAAATATAATGGTATAATTAAAGGTGCTGGCGTTTGGTATTCGGTTATTATATCGATCCTTTTCGCGGCCATGCCGATTGCAGTTTATTTCGGTCTTATTCAATAATTTTTAGCACAAAAGATATGTCAGATATTAATTCAAATATTCCAGAAGGCGAATTAACCAGCAAATGGACAAAATATAAGTCTTCTGTGCCTTTGGTTAACCCATCGAACAAAAGAACTATTGAAGTAATCATTGTAGGTTCGGGTTTAGCAGGTGCTTCGGCAGCGGCTACTTTGGCCGAGATGGGTTACAAAGTTAAATGTTTTTGTTTTCAGGATTCACCACGTAGAGCACACTCAATCGCTGCTCAGGGTGGTATCAATGCAGCAAAAAACTATCAAAATGATGGCGATAGCACTTATCGTTTATTTTACGATACCATTAAAGGTGGCGATTACCGTGCCCGCGAAGCCAATGTGCATCGTTTGGCCGAAGTAAGTGCCAACATTATAGATCAGTGTGTAGCACAAGGAGTGCCTTTGGCCCGCGAATATGGTGGTTTGTTAGATAACCGTTCATTTGGTGGTACACAGGTACAACGTACTTTTTATGCTGCAGGTCAAACTGGTCAACAATTATTATTAGGTGCTTATTCTGCTTTAGAGCGCCAGATTGGTATGGGTAAAGTAGAAATGTATACCCGTCACGAAATGCTTGAGGTTGTTAAAATCGATGGCAAAGCACGTGGTATTATTGCCCGTAACTTAATTACAGGAGAAATCGAGCGTCACTTCGG
This sequence comes from Pedobacter psychrodurus, assembly GCF_004331735.1. Lineage (GTDB taxonomy): Bacteria > Bacteroidota > Bacteroidia > Sphingobacteriales > Sphingobacteriaceae > Pedobacter > Pedobacter psychrodurus. The sequence continues at coordinate 55,893 of NZ_SJSO01000030.1, read as the reverse complement.
TCATGCGGTGGTACTAGGAACAGGTGGTTATGGTAACGTATTCTATCTTTCTACCAATGCTATGGGAAGTAATGTTACAGCAGCTTGGAAAGCGCACAAACAAGGTGCTTATTTTGCAAACCCTTGTTATACGCAGATCCACCCAACTTGTATCCCGGTTTCTGGCGATCACCAATCTAAATTAACCCTGATGTCGGAGTCGTTGCGTAATGATGGACGTATCTGGGTACCTAAAAAGAAAGATGATAACCGTAAAGCTTCAGACATTCCTGAAGATGAAAGAGATTATTACTTGGAGCGCCGTTACCCTGCTTTCGGTAACCTTGTTCCCCGTGATGTAGCCTCTCGTGCTGCGAAAGAGCGTTGTGATGCAGGTTATGGAGTTGGTGCTTCTAAATTAGCCGTATACTTGGATTTTAAAGCCAATACAGAACGTTACGGTAAAATCGAAGCTTCTAAAGCGGGTAACCACAATCCTGATAAAGAAACCTGTATGCGTTTAGGTACTGCGGTAATTAAGGAAAAATATGGTAACCTGTTCGATATGTATGCGCAGATTACTGGCGAAAATCCTTACGAAACGCCAATGCGTATCTATCCTGCGGTTCACTATACCATGGGTGGTTTATGGGTTGATTATAACCTAATGACATCTGTACCTGGTTTATACTGTACTGGTGAGGCTAACTTCTCAGATCACGGTGCTAACCGTTTAGGTGCGTCTGCTTTGATGCAAGGTTTGGCTGATGGTTATTTTGTTCTTCCTTACACGATAGGATCTTACTTATCGAAAGAGATTTCAGTAAAAGCTATTCCAACCGATCACCCTGCATTTGCAGAGGCTGAAGAAAGAGCAGTTGGTATTTTAAATACTTTAATCAATATTAAAGGAACCAAGTCGGTAGATCATTTCCACAAACGTTTAGGCCACATTATGTGGGAAAAATGTGGTATGGCCCGTAACGAAAAAGGTTTAAACGAAGCAATTCAAGAAATCAGAGCTTTACGTGCTGAATTCTGGAGCGATGTTCGTGTACCTGGAACGGCTGATGAGTTAAACACCGAACTAGAAAAAGCTGGCCGAGTTGCTGATTTTATCGAACTGGGGGAGTTAATGTGTATTGATGCTTTAAACCGTAACGAAAGTTGTGGTGGTCACTTCCGTGAAGAGTATCAAACAGAAGAAGGTGAAGCACTACGTGATGATGAGAACTATGCTTACGTAGCCGCTTGGGAATTTAAAGAAGGTGTAAACTTCGAACTTCACAAAGAAGAATTGAAGTTTGAAAATATTAAAGTAGCACAAAGAAGTTATAAATAGTGACGCGCACAGCGTTAAGCGTTAAAGCGGTTATTCGCCAAACGCCAAACGCTAACCGCTTACCTAAAACCTCAATATCATGAGTACAGGAAATATGAACTTAACGCTAAAAGTTTGGCGTCAAAAAAATAACAATGCCAAAGGTGCTTTGGTAGATTATAAATTGGCCGATATTTCACCGGATATGTCTTTCTTAGAGATGTTCGATGTATTAAACGAACAATTAATTAACAAAGGTGATGAGCCGGTTGTATTCGACCACGATTGCCGCGAAGGGATTTGCGGAATGTGCTCGATGTTTATCAACGGTCGTCCGCACGGACCAAAAGATTTGGTTACTACCTGTCAGTTGCACATGCGTTCTTTCAAAGATGGCGATACCATTGTTGTTGAGCCTTGGAGAGCTGCAGCTTTTCCGGTAGTGAAAGATTTAACGGTAGATCGTTCTGCATTTGATAGGGTTATTGCTGCTGGTGGTTTTATTTCGGTAAACACAGGTAATGCTCAGGATGCAAACAATTTGCCAATTCCTAAAATGCAGGCAGATGCGGCTTTCGAAGCTGCAGCTTGTATCGGTTGTGGCGCTTGTGTGGCAACTTGTAAAAATGCTTCAGCAATGTTATTCGTGTCGGCTAAGATTTCTCAATTGGCATTGCTGCCACAGGGTCAGCCAGAGCGTTACCGCAGGGTACAAAGCATGGTTGCGCAAATGGATGCTGAAGGTTTTGGTAACTGTACCAATACTGGTGCTTGCGAAGCCGAATGTCCTAAAGGAATCTCTTTAGAAAACATTGCTCGTATGAACCGTGATTTTGCATCTGCAAAATTCATTTCAGAAGAAACTGTTTAAAAAATATACTGTGCACTCAGCTTAACCGCTGGGTTCTTGAGCCTCCACGTTGTGGGGGCTTTTTAGTTTTATCGGAGCTTACGTAGAGATAGCCATCCATTAACCAACCTATGATCGTTATGCTAAGTGTGTATTAATAGTTTAATTCCTGTTAATGAACTAAGAATAATAGTGAATAAATTTTAATGATTTGTTAGCAGGCTGAAGATTAAAACTGATACACATTTAACATTTGCCAGCTGTTTTGAAAACATATGAAACTTGAGATCTTAAAATCGAAACCTTGCACAACAAAGTTGTCTCGAAATAAAAGTTTGCGAAAGTTGCAATAATCTTATGTTTGCATATTAAAATTTTGCATAATTAGAAATTTTATTCTGTAATATTTGCATATACATTAAAGTTTTTCTAAATTTAGTCCTCCGAGACAGGAGAGAAAACATAAAACCCCGGCAATTTTGCTGGGGTTTTGTGCTTGGAGAGAATTAATACAATGGATTTTACTTCATGGCGAAATTAATAGCGATGTTATATTTTACCCTTACAGGCTTTCCATCTATCAAACCCGGATTCCACCTTGGCGACTTGTTTAATACTCTTAGTGCTTCTTTATCTGTTTCTGTTGAAAGGCTTCTGATCACTTGAAGGTCAGTTAAAGCACCATTTTTCTCAACCACAAAAGATGCGAATACCTTGCCTTGAGTTTTGTTTTTCTTTGCTGCTTCTGGATATTTAATTTCATGGCTTAAGTATTTATAGAAATTTGAAATGCCCCCTGGAAACCCCGGTTGTTTTTCAACAGATACAAAATCATAAACTTTATCCGGGTTATTCTGTGCTTTAGCGGAATTATAATACATAGCAATGCCCATTAGGGCTAAAAAGATTAGCTTTCTCATTGTTTTTTATTAAGGTGTCGATTATTTAGTTTTTCTTAGGCGTTGCTTTTGATTTTTTGGTGGTAATAATCACCACGCCGTTTTTCCCCTTATCACCATGTAAGGTTCTTGCAGATGAATCTTTAAGCACTTCTATTGATTCAATAGATTCCCTGTTCAAACTTTTTATCTCTGAAACTTCTTTTCCGTCAATGATATAAAGCGGTTCTGCCTTCTGGTCAAAATCTCTATTCAATAGATACCTTAATGTTGTAGAGGTATTTCCATCAGGAGCACTCGGGCGCACACTAAATCCTGATACTTTTCCTTTTAATTTGGGCTCGCCAATTTTTATTGGAGCGGTTTTAAACCCGTTATCGTTTAAAGAACCATTTTTAGTTTTAACTTCTATTACCCCTGCAAAACCGTTAGCCCCATATTTAGCTGTTGCTGAACTATCTTTTAAGATGCTTACAGACTCAATATTGTTGGGATCAACCTCGTTAAGTGATGATGAACCCCTAATGTACTGTATATTCCCATCAATAACAATCAAGGGTTCTATTGCATTAGTACCATGTACGCCTCTTAGCGTAATTTTACTTGTTTTAGTGCTATCTACTTTTTGTGCAAAACCAGCTTGACTAAAACCCATTATCATGGTAAAGACGATTATTTTTTTCATATTGTGTATTGGTTAGAATTTCCTTTTAAGATCGAAAAAATTAGTGTTTTTGTCTATTGCCAGCTCTTTTGCATCAAGATTTAGGAAAAGGTTATTTTTTGTTTTGCTCGTAATTACAATTGCACCAGCTTTAGCCCTGGGGCCATATAAATCAGTTGCTGCCTGATCTTTTAAAACAGAAATTGATTCGATGTTATTTGGATTTATAGTGTTTATTTGGCTATTGTTTGATAACCTCACGCCATCTAAAATGATCAATGCTTCTTGATTTATACCATCTTTAATAGTGATCCGGTTTGTTGGTATACTACTTGTTTTAGTTTCTTTTGTAGGGTCACTGAGTGTGAAATTAACATTGATATTGTATTTTACCCTCACAGCTAAACCATTCTGGATGCCTGGGTTCCATTTTGGCGATTCTTTTATAACCCTCATAGCTTCTTCATCAGTACCACTTCCTAAACCCCTTGTGATTTGAACATCTGATAAAGAACCATCTTTTTCAACAACAAAGCTGAGAAAAACTTTACCTTGTACATTATATTCCTGTGCCATTTTTGGGTACTTAATGCTGCCACTAAGATATTTATAGAACTTGGTTATACCGCCCGGAAATTCTGGTTGTTTCTCAATCGAAACGAAATCATATACTTTATCTGTAGTTTCAGATTTAATAACTTTGGCTTCTGCTTCAGCGGTTTTAGGAAGATAAGATATGATGTTAATCTTGTTCAGATTTACATATCCACCCGATTTTGGCAATAATTTATTCTTAAACTCTTCTGAAGATTCTGGAATTTTAAAACTTACCGTTAAGGCATATTTGCCATCAGTTACCGTTTTAAATCCTTTATAAGATAAAATTGCTTTCATCACTTCTTCATCGCAGCCTGCCCCTAGTTCTACATTCGATGTAATATTGGTAACTCTGCCGCCTTTTAGATTAAATTTTATCTGCGCATTACCCTGTACCTCATCGCTGCTGGCTGTGCTTGGATATTTAATATTTCTCAATAAAAATTGATAAAATCCTTTCCAGTTTGCATCTGTCTTGCCATCAACTGAAATTTTAGGTGCTACAATTATCTTCCCCGGTGTTGTAACCATGTTTTCAACGATCTCTATTGGCTTTTCTAAAGGGATTTGATCGGTAATGGATATCAGTTTCTCGTTTTTGCGAACGGTGGCCGATGAAAACATAATTAAAAGCGCAAACAAGGGGATAAAAATTCCATACTTCATAATAGCGATCTTTTTAGACCGCTCTTTATGAAGCATGAAAATTCTTTTTTTGATCAATGATTTTTCTAAAAAGCCATTCGTTAAGGCATTTGGCGAAATGCCAAAGGACTTACTAAGCAATAACATGGCATATTCAGCTTTGTCGCCCTGAAATTCGGCAGCAAGTTCATCAGCTAAAAATTCGTGGATATTTTTAATCGCTTTTTTATAAAGATAAATCACTGGATTTAACCAGGTGATAATCCCAATAATTTCGAAAAATAAAATATCAACTGTATGCCACTGTTTGATGTGAGCTTCTTCATGAATATCAATCACATCCATTTGTGGTAATTCCTGGTCAATTACTTTTTTGCCAAAGAAAGAGAAAGCCGAGCCAGCCTTACTAACTGTGATGAGTTTTTTAACTGCCAATAAGTTAAAAACCAATCTACCTAAGAAGAACAAAATACCTGCGCAATAGACATAAACGAATGCATTTCCCCAGTTAAAACCAGTATTATGCTCCGTTACAATTGTTGCTTGTGCTAATACGGCTTCCCAATTAACTGAAGTATAAACCTGTTGCGCCGCCCTCTGCTCCGTTAGCCATTCTAAACGGATAAACGGTATGCATAACGACAAAACGCCCGCAGAGACTAAATAAATGCGGTTTAAAGTGAAGTAGGTCTCCTTATCTAACAGTAATTTGTAAAAACCGAAAAAAACAATTAAGTATAAGTTCACCTGTAATAGGTAGTGGGCAAAACTCATTTTGGCTTATGTTTAATTTTATTAATCATTTTTAAAATTTCATCAACATCACTTAAATCCAGTTTTTCTTCTTTAACGAAGAAAGAGAACATACTCTCTACCGAATTTTCGAAGTAATTGCCTAACAGTTTTTCTGTTGCATGGCGTTTATATTCTTCTCTACTGATTAGAGGATGATATTGGTGGGCTTTACCGAAGGCTTCGTGACCAATAAAACCTTTGGTTTCTAAAATTCTAATAATGGTTGATACCGTATTGTACGCAGGTTTAGGGAGGGGCAGCTCATCAATAACTTCTTTGACGAATGCTTTTTCCAATTGCCATAAAACCTGCATAATCTGTTCTTCGGCTTTGGTTAAATCTTTAATTTCCATAATAGTTAATAATAATAAGGATGATAGCAAATTACTTTGCCTTAACTAAAGTTAAAACTAATTAGTTAGTTATCCAAATTTTATTTAATAAATTATCCGAAAAATTAAAGATATTGAGCTTTTGATCTACTTTAGGATTTTTCTTTGCGAAAAGTAATTGGAATTAAATGTTTATTTTACTTTAGGTCAGTATTTTATGTTGATTTTGCTGTAATGGAGGCTAGATAATGATCAGGTTATTTTTAATGCCATATACCACTAATCCTGTGCGCGATTTAATATTTAGTTTGGCAAAAAGAGATTCCCTATAGTTGTCTACTGTGCGCGGACTAACATACATGAGATCTGCAATTTCCTTATAAGTAAGTTCGGTACTGCAATATTGTAAAAATGTAAGTTCTCTTGCAGAGAATACTGGCTTTTGATCGTCTTTCAATGCTACTAAAAGTCTGCCAGATACCAACTCATTTACATAAAATCCTTTATCTACAATTACTTTAATTGCAGTTAGCAGATCTGATGGTGTTGATTCTTTAAGCATATATCCTCCGGCACCGGCTTTAAGCATCCCAATAATCGCTTTTTCATCCTCAAGCATACTTAACGCCAGTACATGTACATTCGGATGATTGGTTTTAACCCATTTGGTAGCGGCAAAACCGTCCATTACAGGCATATTAATATCCATTAATACGAGTTGAACCTGCTGGTGATTGTTCATTTTGGCCTGGAGATCTAATCCGTTTACCGCCTCAAACGTTATATTTATATCATCAAATTCTTCCAATAGGCTTGCCAATCCGGAACGGAAAAGCGTGTGATCATCAACAATAGCGATAGAAATACTTTGTTCTTGCATACAATTAAGGGTATGGAACTTCTATTGAAATGGAAGTGCCCTCACCTGGTGCCGAATTTAATATTAATTTTCCATTGATCATCTCAATTCTTTTATAAATAGAATTTAGCCCCATCCCCGATTTTTTTGATTTAATTTCTTCAGGGTTAAAACCAACTCCATTTTCTGCAACCCTTAAATGTAAAACATTGCCTGTTAGGTATGAATCGATCTGGATATGGGTTGCCTGGGCATGTTTTATAATGTTATTGATAACTTCCTGTAATAAACGAAGAAGGATCAAGTCTTTGTTCGGCGATGCAATTTGTAGATCAATAAGCTGGTTGTTGATTTTTAATTCATAAGTGCCAGCCTTATTAAGCCAGTTAATTTCTTGATCTATTGCATGGCCAATGCCATTTTCTACCAGTTGCTCTCCATGTAATAGCTTGGCCAACTCCCTTAATTCTTTAATGGATTTGTTAACAAGGGCTAATGAATTGTCGATTTTCTTCTTGGCCTTTTCTCCATCGTTTAAATTTACAGAGTTTAAGGTAAGTGTAGTGAGGCTGAGCAATTGGCCAACATTATCATGTAATTCTGTAGCTATGCTTTGCATCGTCTGATCTTGTACTTCAACCCGGGTCTGAAGTATTTCGGACTCAAATTTTTGCTGCATATTCTGTTTTTCCAGAAAATGGTTCTTTTTATGCCGGTTGTAAGACCTGATATAAAGTAGTAGAAATATTGGCATCAAGAGAAAAACAAATGATGCCAGTAGAATTAAGGACATGTTTTCCGTTGACGAGCTCTGCATATAAATGAATAGGCCCAAAAGCCGTATAGAAAAAAGTTAAGTGTTGTGTAAATAATACCCCGTGTATTGTATTTTCCTAAAAATTTTTGCTGTATAATATCGTCAAAGAAATTAGCAAGTGTGCTGCCAAAATAAAATATTAACGTTCCACCTACCCACCAAAATGCAGGGTGAAATTTTAAATCAATATAATTTTCGTCTTTCAGGAGCAGATAAAAATACAATAAGCCATAAATAACAAAAACTACCGACATTACGCTTATGGTAAAAGCGTTGTACACATTTATGCCATATATGGAGGTGAATGTGATGTAAATTGATATTATTGCTCCATAGGTTGCGATTATCCATTTTTTGATATCAGCATACTGTTTTATAAAAGTATAAAATCCGTAGATAACGTATGATATTTCAAATAAAGTATAAATATTGTACACAAATAAATTTGTACGATAGGTTACAGCACAGTACCTTCCAATAATTTCTGTAGCCATTACTACTACAATGTACCACAAGGTTATCCGCCAAAATGGGCCTTTGTCTTTTGATAAAAAGTATATGGCAAAACCAAGGCAAAGCAGCTCGGCGTACGAGCTGCTTGTTGGTAGGATATACTTTAAAGTCCTGTATATATCAGGAGGAGCGTCTATTTTTCCTGTCATCAAAAGTGATGTTATAACATCAATATACTATTATCATCGCATTGTTGCGGACACAATGAAGATCTGTTTTCAGGATCGGTAGGTTGTTCTTCTCCATCTCCACACCCATAAGCCTTATCTACAAAATAATCAGTGCGGGGTTTGCCGTCGATTAATTTGGTAACCACAAGTAGTAAAGTGTTCATTTCTGCATAAGTTGATGGAATTTTATCACCGTAATCAAGCTTGTTGATCTGATCGATAATATCGCTCGTGTACCTCCCGAAATAGATTCTAATGCCGTCACCGCCAAGTTCAACCATCTTTTTGGTTAATGATGAAATCTGTGCAGCAGGGAACCAGGCTGCCTCGGTATATGTGCCCTTTTCTGTGTTCTGGCTCTTACGAAAGGCCTGCGTCATCTGTTGCGCAATGCTTACTGGGACGGTATTGTTTTTACCATCCTTAGTTAAAAGAACTTTTGTCATAAATTTATTTGGTTTTAACTCAAATATAGATAATAAGTCATAAGCTAATCAACGTTAAAAAATAAATTCTATAACCTCTCAACAAGTCACTAAGTAATACCGTAAAAATACCCTTTAATTTAGGGCGTTTTGCGCTAACGCTGAATTGCGGGGTACCACTACTTTTGGTATACAATAACAGCTCAATAATTTGCGGTTATAAGGTAATAATGCTATCTATCCTAGAAAAACAACTATTTTGAACCTATTTAGAAATAGGTCTACTTAAGGTGAAGATTGATTATAGAAATATTAAACCATTTAATTCTTTCAAAAATGACAAATAATATCCTGCTGCAGGAAAATCATAGTTCGATTAGCGAAAGGGAAGTCGAAATTGTACACCTACTATCAATGGGGTACAATAGTAAAGAAATTGGCGAAATGCTTTTTATCAGCGAGCATACCGTTAATACACACCGAAGAAATATGGTAAGAAAGCTTAATCTTAAAAATTCTTATCAATTAATTGTTTGGGCGTTTAAAGAAAGAATATTATCTCTTTAGAGATTTAAAGTATACCATAACCTCTCATTTTAAACAGCATAGCCTGCTATTTGATACTAAAGTCAAATCAGCAGGCTTTTGTTTGTGGTATGGTATTCTGTAATAACCTTAATTGTTAAATTCTGTTAGCGATTTTAAACGCCAATTACTTTATACTCTTTTTGGTTACGATAAAATATCCAATGATGAAAAGAGCGGAGGCATAAATCAAACTTGTCCATATTTCTTGAGTAAAGATTGGGAAATCTAATGGATCAGTACCTTTTTTTACTTTTGTAATCCTTAATGCCAACGTTGGTAGAGAATAAGGAATAAGATAAGCATATTTCCAGCCAACATTTGCCGTAATAATTCCCATTATGGTTCCAACAAAACCAATTCCCATCGGTTTAAGGAAATCGCTCCATAGCAAACTTAGTATAAACTGTAGCGATAAAATACCTAAAGAAGATAAGAATAATTTAAAATAAGAGGTAATTAAAATATTTGATGGGTTGTATTGATTAAAATTATACTTAGGAACTACTATCTGTAACAAATGGCCAAAGGCGTAGGTGAGTGTGGCAAATAAGAACAGGCAGATAAATATTAACAATACAGCATACAGGTATTTTGCCGCATAAATCGAAAATTTATTTAAGGGCTGGGCAAATAACATTTTCCATGTATCGTTTTTATGTTCGATATTATTGACTGAAAAGGCCATAAATATTACATAGAAAGGCATAATCAATAAACCCATTACACCAAGCGCCGCGCCGCAATACTGTGCCCAAAGTACCATAGGAGGGTAGTGAAATTTGAGGATTTTTTCGGAGCCTGAATAAAAACCAAAGGTGATTAATCCACATATGATAAGCGGTAACAAAATTGCTGCCCAGAAAGCCAGGGTTTTCCTTGATTTATAAAATTCTGATATTAAAGATATGTAAAGCGAGCGCATGTTAGTTTGTTTTAGTAATGTCCAGGAATAAATTTTCGAGATCTTTTCGTTGCTGATAAAGACTGCTTACTGTAAAACCATTTTGGATAAGTAATGTATTTAGTTCTCCGCTTTTTTGAGCTGAAGTAAATGGTATAGTAATTAACTTATCAGTTTTTGTCAAAATTTCATATCCCGACTTTGTTAAAAAGGAACTTGCACTTTCAATATTATCGACTTCGATTTCGAGCATAGGTTTGCTCAGTAAATGAAGTTCATTAATAGTGCCCTGAAATAATAATTGACCTTTATTTATAATGCCAACATGGGTTGCTGTTCTTTCTATTTCTGCCAATAAGTGGCTTGAAACCAATATTGTTTTTTGATGTTTTGTGGCTAAATCGATCATCAGGTTTCGAACCTCAATGATACCATTTGGATCTAAGCCATTGGTTGGCTCATCTAAAAGTAATAATTCTGGGTCTGAAATCAGTGCCTGCGCAATGCCTAGCCGTTGTTTCATACCTAAGGAATATTTATTGGCTTTTTTGTTAGCTGCATCTGCCAAACCTACAAGGGTCAACATTTCATCAGCCTTGGTTCTTTTAATACCCAGTAAGATACAACGGTTAATCAGGTTTTCTTTGCCTGTTAAATGGCCATAAATAGCTGGTTGTTCTACTAAAGCACCTATGCGTTTAAGGGTAGCTATACGGTTACTGTTTATTTCTTTACCAAATATAAAAACCTGGTCAGAAGGCGACTTCAGCAGGTTAAGCAAGATTTTTATCGTGGTTGTTTTTCCAGCTCCATTGGGACCTAAGAAACCATAAATGCTGCCTTTTGGTACTTGTAATGAAAGATCTTTTACAATAACCTGGTTGCCGAAGTTAAAGTTTAAACCTACAGTTTCGATAGCGTAATTACCCATTTTTTCTATTTGAAAATAGCAGTTACTTGTTTCACAATAGAACCAGATGTTTTTGTAGGTTTTACAACTATTTCTGCATCATTCTGATTGGTGTTAACTGTAAGTGTTAAGATAATCATCATAAATACAGGTAATAATAAAAGTAAAAATGGCGATGTGTTTGCTAACTTTTTCATGATCGATAGTTTTATTTGAGCGGTTGTGAAAATGCCATCAGTAATTACTGTTTGATTTTTTAAGTTGATTGCTGATGATGTTTTCATTTTGTTTTCGTTTTGATGATTCAAAGAAACTCAAGAAAAACAACCTGCTAAAATCTATTATACCAAGTGTTCAAGATTCTAGATCAACAGACATTTTTGGCGTTTGTCGATAAAATTTGCCTATTGGGCCGTTGGTAGAAAAAAAATGCCCGTTGGTAGATTGTGTAGGTAAATCGGTAAAACTTTATTTATTTTGGATGCATGAAGTTTATATGCGTTTATTAAACGGATATCGGCTTTATAACCATTTAATATATTTCTAATGAAACAGAGTAAAGGGCCTTTAATATTACATGCTATTTTTTGGACAATTATCTTAATGATTATCGTTGGTGGCAATATATTCGATACCACAAAGCATACGATGAAAGACTATTTTATCAGCTATGTTGTTTATGGTATAATCAATATTTCTATTTTTTACATTAACTATATCTTTTTAATTCCTGCGTTAATAAAAAAGAGAAAAAAATACCTCATCTATGTTTTAGCATTCTTATTGTTAATTGCCGTATCTGTTGTTGCTAAAACCGCCATTGCGGTATTGTACCCTGATGATGTATTGACTACGGTAAGTGCCAAAGGAAAACGAATGGAAATACCTGTTCATAATTTTGTGATCCTGGTTACTTTCCTATCGGGTTTTTTCTTAATCTGTAGCTGCATTATCAAATTTACTATCGATTGGTTTGCAAGTGAAAGGATCCAGCGGAATTTAGAAAGTGAACGCCGCGAAATGGAGCTTCAGTTTTTAAAATCGCAGTTAAACCCCCATTTTCTTTTCAATTCGCTTAATAATATCTATTCCCTGGCTTATCAGAAATCGGACAAAACAGCCGATGCCATTATGAAGCTTTCGGAGATTATGCGCTACATGATTTACGAGAGCAATACGCCAACAGTAGCGCTAAGCAAAGAAGTAGACTATTTAACCAGTTATATCGAACTGCAAAAAATAAGGTTTAAAGATGGTGCCTATATCGAGCTTACCTTAAACGGTGAAATTGATAATCAGAAAATTGTTCCCCTAATGTTGATTTCATTTGTAGAAAATGCATTTAAACATGGTGTGGTAACCGATCCCACAGAACCTGTTAAAATCAATATCATTGCCAACCAGAAGATTTTGCATTTTAGTGTAGTTAATAAAAAGAACCAACAGAATAAAGATGCGCAGGGAGGGGTTGGTTTAACCAATGTAGAACGACGATTACAATTGGTTTATCCTGACAGATATAAATTAAATGTTGTAAATTCGGCTACTCATTATACCTGCGAACTGATGATTGACATATAATCCGATAACCAATTATAAACCAGATATAAAAATCATTAATTAAAATAATAACCAAAAATGAACTTAAACTGTATTGTTGTTGATGATGAGCCTTTAGCGCTTGATATTTTACAGGATTATATTTCGAAAGTGCCTTTTTTAACCATGGTTAAGAGGTGCGAAAACCCTATTGAAGCCTTGCAGATTGTTCAAGGGGGGGGGATTGATCTTGTGTTTTTAGATATTCAAATGCCTGAGCTAACCGGAATCCAGTTTTTAAAAATTGCTGGCAATAAATGCCACTATATATTAACTACCGCTTATCCACAGTACGCCTTAGAAAGTTACGACCTGAATGTTTCGGATTACCTATTAAAGCCAATTGCATTCGACCGTTTTTATAAGGCAGTAGAAAAAGTACATAATCAGGTAAAACCAGTTGAAGCTCCTGCAAGTGTAGCACAGCCGATCGTTACACCTGCACCATTTTCTGGCTCATCAAATCCAGTTCAAGATTATATTTTCGTAAAAACAGAGCATAAGATTCAAAAAATCTATTTGCATAATATTTTATTCATCGAAGGTTTAAAAGATTACATTTCAATTTTTACGAAAGATGAACGTGTAATCACCTTGCAGAGTATGAAAAAAATGGAAGAAGCTTTGCCTCAAAGTCAGTTTATCAGGGTGCACAAATCTTATATTGTTGCTGTTGATAAGATAGAAAGTATCGAGCGTAGCCGCATTACCATCAACCAAAAAATCATCCCTGTTGGCGATACTTACCGCGATGAATTTTTCAGGGTGATCGGGAATAAGAACATTTAGAGCGGTTGGCGCTAAGTGTTTAGGGGTTAGCCATTTCAAACAGCTAGCCTTTTAGTTGCCACAGAGGCTTCGAAAATTAATTAGATTTGTCATCCTGAGAGGTTAGTTTTTAAACTGAAAAATATTCGAGTTGCAATGACAGGTTTTAGCGGTTCGTCATTCCCAACTTGATTGGGAATCGTAATGCAATAAGCTTTAAGATTCCCACCTGCGTGGGAATGACGCTCGATTTTTACAATCTGTCAATGGTAGAGGTTAGTTTTTGATAAAAAACATTGAAGTGGAAATGACATTTACATATCGTAGCGTCATTCCCAACTCGATTGGGAATCGTAATGCCTTGTTAGGGTTTGCCGGTCGCTTTAAGATTCCCGCATGCGCGAGAATGACGGCCTTCCTAAAGAAATCTGTCAATGGTAGCGGAGTCGAAGGATCTTTGAAGCGTAGTAATTGAAGATTATAAAGTCGCGGGCTGTGCCATTGGTTGACCTAAAACTTTCCTGATTTCGTTTTCTACTTCTAATGTAATATCATTTGGTGTTTTTACTCCTGGTTCTATCGGCTTTAAGACAGTCCATTTTAGCGCATTGCCCGCGGTTAGTGGAAACATGCCAAAGCGGACAATTTTCCACGAATTTTCTATAGCTACTGGAACTACCAAAGCATTAGGTACTACTTTTAATATGGTAGCGACCCCTCCAAATTGGAATGTTTTTAATTGACCGTCTTTTGCTCGGGTTCCCTCCGGAAAAATAACAGTGCTCCAATTATTTTCTTTCATTCTACGGCCAAGTTTGATGATTTCGGAAATGGCCTGTTTGTTGTCTTTCCGGTTGATGTTCGCCCCGCCGCCCAGGCGCAGGTTAATGGATATTGATGGAATGCCTTTGGTAAGCTCAATTTTCGAGATAAATTTTGCACTGTGTTTTCTTAAAAACCAAATTAATGAAGGGATATCATACATGCTTTGGTGGTTAGCGGCAAAAATAATGGGCCTGTCTGTCGGTAAATCGTATTCATTCTTAAAGCTGATCGAATTGAATAGAAAGATTTGGCAATAGCTTAGGAAAAAGTTAAGGATATCTACCGAAACTTTATGCGCTTTATAGCCAAAAAACCTAAAACAGATCCATTGGATAGGATGGAAAATGCAAAGCATTAATCCAAAGAAAATATAAAAAACGGGGGTTAAAATGTATCCGAAAAGCTTGCTCATCTGGGTGATTTAATAGGTGGCAAAGATAATAATAAATAATTATCGAGATTATAATTAGGTGTATGGCAGATTGAATAAACTTTAAAGCTTAATGTATTGCTTGATCGTCATTCCGACCGTAGCGGAGGAATCTTAAATATGATTTAATTCATATAAAATGAAAGATTTCTCGACTACGCTGCACTCCGCTCGAAATGACGGAATCTTTAAAGATGATTTTACAATTCACCATTCATCATCATCAGTTTTGCTTTTAAGATTGCAGCAACACTCATCGAATCAGTAATCTCCCCATTTAGAACCATTTGATAGGCTTCATCGAAAGGCAATTTTTTAACCACAAGTTCCTCTGTTTCTTCAGGCATGGAGATGCCTTGAATGAGATCGGTAGCGATGTAGATAATACTTAATTCGTCGCTTACAGAATTAGAAAGATACATTCTTTGGATCTCTTTCCAATTTCGGGCACTCATGCCTGTTTCTTCTAACAATTCACGTCGGGCACTTTCTAGTGGCGCATCATGAAATGGCCCACCACCTTCAGGAATTTCCCAACTGTAAGTGTTAATTGGATATCGGTATTGACCAACCAACCAGGTATTGTAATTTTCATCTAAGGGAAGGATTCCGATAGCGAGATTTTTAAAGTGAACGGTGCCATAAATCCCTTGTCCGCCAGACGGATTAATTACCTGATGTTCGGTTAAACGAATCCAGTTATTGTCGTATTTTACCTCACTCTCTAGCGTTTTCCAAGGGTTGATCTCTTCCATGCTGCAAGATAGCAATATGATTTATCTTACTGGGGTTTTATTGGTGGAGGTGGCGGAGGGATTTTATTTACAGTAATTTTGGTAAACCTATAATTCAAGCTAAAGGTGAAGTTTTGGGTGTTATTGGTCGAATAATTCTCCAGTCTAAAATTCTGACCTTCATTGTAAAAAGTATTGGTTCTGTTTCCTAAAATATCATTTATCGTTACACGGAGATTTAGCCGATTACCAAAAAAGACTTTCCGGGCCGAGAAATTAGAAGTCATAGAACCTTTGTTCCGGCCTTGTGCATTGGTATTATTGGCGTAGTTTAAATTCGATTCGAAGGCTGTTTTAAGTGGTAACTGCATCGATAAACCTATTGCTCCTCTAAAACTCAAGCCATCCCGATTTAGCGAACTATTTAACTGCGATTTATAATTGCTTTGGATCGCGCTAAAATTTCCATTGGCAGATATCTTATTGGTAGGGCGATAGTTTCCAATTAAGATAAGTGACAGCGAATTATTGGTGCCCACATTATCATAAGTGCTTTCAGATCTAGCTGAATTGGAGCCCGGAATTAAGGTAACTGTACGGTACCGCTCTATAACGCCTTGACTGGTTGAATAAGAAAGCCGTGGGTTAAATGACCATTTCTGGCCAAAAGCCCCAAAATTAAGATCAAACTGGTGTGTGTAGGCTGGCGATAGATTAGTATTCCCATAGGAGATATTAAGGGTATCGACATTATTTACCTGTGGGTTCAAGGTATTTTCTCTTGGTCGGTTTATGCGGATGCTATAGGTGGCGCCAATATTATATCGTTTGCGGTAAAACCGATTTAAAGATAGATTAGGGAAAACGCTCAAATAAGGTTTTACATTGTAATTCTGACCAGTTGATAAATCGAAAGCTACATCGGTAAGCTCGGCCCTAACTCCTGTTTTAACGCCCCAACCTACCTTACGGTAGTTATAAGAGGCATAAGCAGCACCAATATTTTCATTGTATAAAAACTGGTTTGATAATTTGTTATTACGCACAAACTGTTGTGTTGCAAAATTGAAATTCTCGATTAGCAGATCATTATCATTCTTCCTATAGTTAAAAGCCAGTCCTGCTTCAATGCGATCGCGTTTGTTGAATATTGGTTTTTCGTAATCTAAGGTTACGTTTAATCCCCTGTTTCCGGTATTGTTATTGTTTTGCTGTAAAGTTGGGGCCGATGTGTTGGGTTGGGCATAAGTAGTGCTATAATCTCTAAAATCGATGCTCTTATTGGTATTGAAATTTAAGCCTAAAGATATTTTACCTCCACTCGTATCGATCTGAAGATCGTAATCAGCATTAAAAACAAAATTATTGCTATTGCCTTTGCCCGTATTATGTTGGTTGCGCAAACGGTTTTCTAACCGTTCTTCGCTTAAATAATGAAGATCGGTCGTAGAATTTGAATTCGAATTATTGAGGTTGTAATTGGTTGATAACCGTAAATTTTGCTTTGGACTAATGGTCCAATCTAAGCCCATTCTAAAATTTCCGCCGTTGTTATGGTTGCGATAAGCCCCATATTGGTCATAATAGAAGGTTGTGTCGGGGAAAAAGTTTTCGCGGAAATTGTGGCTATCACCTTTTCCAACATTGTATCTATAGGCTGCGCTTCCATTTATTGCATAAGATTTTCCCCGGTAAGATGCATTGGCGTTGGTATTGCCGTTGCCTTGCAAGCCGCTCGAAATGCCTACATTACCATTAAACCCAACCTTGAAGCCTTTTTTCATCACAATGTTGATAATGCCTTCGCCATCTCCACTATACTTAGATGGCGGATTGGTCAGCACTTCTATCTTATCAATGGCATCAGAAGGAAGCACGTTTAGCAGATCAGCGATGTTCGAGGTCATGTAGTCAGAAGGTTTACCATCAATAAAAATCCTGGTATTTCTTTTTCCGGCAATGGTTGCATTGCCATCAATATCTACCTGCACCATGGGCACGTTTTTTAACACATCTGTTGCGGTACTGCCTTCGGCTAATAGTGTTGAACCAACATTGTAAGTCACACCGTCGGCTCCAAATTCGATAGGTGGTTTTTGGACAGTAATGGTTACTTCCTGCAAAGAATTTTGATCAGAAGTTAGCTTTAATGCGCCAAGGTTTTTATCGAAATCTTTTTCTGTAATGGCTATTCCATTTACTTTTAATGGGGCATAACCAACAAAACTTACCCTAATACTATAATTTCCTGTTTTTAGATTTTTAATGCTAAAATGGCCATCCTCATCAGTAGCTGATGTAACTATAGGCTGTTCAGATCCATCAAAATAAACAGATATTACGGCCGATGGAATAGATAATCCACCAACTTCTTCCACCACTTTTCCACTGATTACACCTTTTTCTACTGCAAGTGCAACAATAGCGTTGAGTAAAATCAATAACGTAAAGCAAAGCTTAGGTAAAAGTTTTTCCAATTATCTGATTAGTTAAAAAAAAGGTGCTTAGAAATATTTTTCTAAGCACCTTGGTTATTAAAATGATCCCTCATCAGGACGGTTATCCTGCTGATCGTCTTTCTTCTTTTTGGCGCCCGTAAATGTTGTTTTTCCAAATCGGTACGAGAACGTTAGGTTACCCATTGTTCCCTGCATCTGTCGCTCAAAATCAACAATAGTCGCTTTATCTTCGGTTGTCATGCTCCACCTTCTGGTGTTAAATACATCTCTAACATTGAAACTTAAAGATGCTTTTTTGTTCGGGAAATCGTATTTGGCTCCACCATCAATTCCATACATGGCATTACGTTTTCCCTGTGCCATTACCTCTGGTGCACGGTAATCGCCGCGTAATTGTAGTGAAACATCTTTAACAACAGTTAAATTAGCCGTTATATTGGCATTCCAGCTAAATCCACTGCTCGATGCAATATCAAATCTCGCATCTCCGGCAAATTTGGCTTGATATAAGTTTACATTGGTGGTGAAATTTAAAGCTTTAATCAGATCGAAGCGACCAATTAATTCTACCCCACTGTTAATCTGGTTCGATAAGTTTTGAGGGGTTGAAGTAATAATCCCATTAACAGGGGTACTTCTTACCCTTTGAATTACATCATTGGTTTGGCGGAAATACAAACTCGATGTTAAGGTTATTTTTTTCCAGTATTTACTGTATCCCAATTCGAAAGCGTGTACATCCTCAGGTAATAAATTCGGGTTACCACCTCTATAGTTTAAAGGATCGGAAACATCCAAAAATGGGTTAGTATCCCAAGGACGAGGGCGATTCACACGACGGGTATAACTCAATTGAAGCTGATTATCACCTTTTAGTTTTTGTGTTAAGAAAACACTTGGGTATAATCTTTTGTAGTGGATATTTCCTTCGGCAGTAGTTAACACATTATTTGTATAACCTTCTAAATGGGTGTCTAAACGTGCGTCTTCAGCCCTTAAACCCAATTGGTAACCAAAATCTTTAATCTGGTTTTGGTAGTTGAAATAAAGTGCATGAACCTGATCTTTGCTGTCGAAACCATTAATTAACTTGTTGTTACGCACATAAATCTCCGTATTTGTTGGGATCGAATCTGCGTATTGATCGTTATTTCCTAAGCGGATCTGGCTGCGGTATCCAACTTCAATTTTACCCGTTTTACCAACAGGTAGTGCATAATCAGTCTGGATGTTGTAATTGGTATTATTGCCAGTATTAAAAACACGTTGCAAACTTAAGGTTTCATCAATCGGCACACCATTTCTGTTAGTGGTATTGGTGTTATATGTCTGGTCGTTGTTATTTGTTCCGTGCGAATAGCCAAAGTTGAAAGATAACTCTTCTTTAGGTTTTTTAAACTTCTGCACGTAATCTAAATTCAGGTCATAACTTTTTCCGTAACCATCATTATTATTAGTTCTGTTGCTTAATAAAACTGGGGACTGATTTGAACTCAATTGTCTGATATCAAGCAACTCGTTTCGCTCATTTTCTCTCGAGTTAAAACCGCCCGACAAGCTGATTACGCTTTTAGGTGCCAGATAATAATCTAACCCAGCTTTAGCATTGTGCCCCTTATCAGTAGAGGTAGAAACCGTATTCTGATTTGCGAAAGCTGTTGAGCTGGTTGGCGTTTTGTAGGTAATATCCTGAAAACCACCACCCACACGGTTGCCATAGCGATAGCCATAGTTGCCATAAATATTTACTTTACTGTTCTGGAAGCTTAAGTTGGTGTTGGCATTATAGTTATCGCGGTTACCTGCAGTTAGTGCAGCTGAACCATTAAACCCAAGTTTAGTGTTTTTCTTAAGTACAATGTTGATGATCCCTGATTGACCTTCAGCATCGTATTTGGCTGATGGGTTGGTGATTACCTCAACACTTTCGATAGAACTGGCTGGGATTGACTGGAGAATCTGCGCCACATTACCGCCAGCAATTAAAGATGGTTTTCCATCAATTAATACTTTAACGCCTGTAGAGCCACGTAAACTCACATTGCCATCCATATCGGTAGAAACAGAGGGAACATTCTGCAATAAATCGCTGGCTGAGCCACCTTCGCTGATTACGCTCTGATCTACCGCGAAGATCTTTTTGTCTATACCCATTTGCATAGCTTGTTTTTGGCCCGTTACGGTAATTTCGCTTAGCACATTTCCTTTTGCAGGATTCATTTTAATCTCGCCAAAGTTTAACGTGCCAGTGGCAGCCGTAATGGCCACATTATCCCTAACCATGGTTTGGTAACCCACAAAACTTATTTTGAAGGTAAAGGTTCCTGTAGGGATATCGGCCATTACAAAAGCACCGCTTACATCGGTTTGAACAATTTTTGCGTTTTTGGCCGTAGCTTTGTCGATTAAAATTGCTGTAGCAAATGGAATAGTTTCTTGTGTTTTGGCATCTTTAAGTACGCCGGTAATTTTTGCTTTTCCGCTTGTTTGTGCAAAAAGACTAAATGATAAGCTTAAAAGTAAAAGGATAATCTGTATTGTTCTCGATTGTATAAGTCTCATTAAAAAATAAAATTTCGTGTGTTTTTATAAAGGGAGACAAAGTAACGGCAACTTAGTTTAATTAAGGAGCCGTAACTATTTTATTACAGCCATTTTATAGTAATATTTTTGTGGGGTATTCTGCAGTTGGCTTTTGAAATTGGTGACTTTTAGTTTTACAGAAACAATAAAAGAATATTACAATTGAACAATCTGCAAAATGTTACTTTTGCTTATTATGAATAAGATATTAATTGTTGATGATTTACACCCTGCATTTAAAGAGCAGGCTATTGCTATGGGCTATGAGGTTGATGATGAACCACAGATTACCCGTCAACAAACATTAGATAAGATAAAAGATTATACAGGCATTGCTGTTAGAACAAAATTTAGGATCGATGCTGAGCTCTTTGCCGCGGCTCCAAATTTAAAGTTTGTGGCCAGGGCAGGAGCAGGCCTGGATAATATCGATGATAAAATCGCCTTTGAAAGAAATATCGAACTGATTAATGCACCTGAAGGCAATTGTGATGCTGTTGGCGAACATGCCACAGGTTTGCTGTTATCATTGATGAACAACTTCCGCAGGGCCGATATCGAAATCAGAAATGGCGTGTGGGATAGGGAAGGTAACCGTGGTTACGAATTGAAAGGCAAAAAGGTGGGGATTGTTGGTTATGGCTTTATGGGGCAGGGCTTTGCTAAGAAACTGGCGGGTTTCGAGGTTGATGTAATGGCTTACGATAAATACAAAACCGGGTTTTCTGATGCTTTTGCCCGTGAGGTAAGCATGGAAGAAATTGTAAAACACTGTGATGTGCTAAGTTTGCATATTCCCTTAACTGCCGAAACCAAACAAATGGTTGATGACGAATATTTCTTCCATTTTAAAAAGCCGATTTTCTTTATCAATACAGCAAGGGGCGAAATTGTTAACACACAGGCAGTGCTTAATGCGATTAAAAGTGGAAAAATTTTAGGTGCCGGGCTAGATGTACTGCAAACAGAAAAATTTCCGGCTTTGGGTGAGCAGAATTGGTACGATGAACTTAAAAATAACGACAAAGTGATTTTAACTCCACATGTGGGGGGGTGGACCTTCGATTCGTACCGTAAAATTTCTGAGGTTTTGGCCGAGAAGTTAAGCGGGCTTAATTTCTAGTGAGCATAATGCTGACTTATTTTGGTTTTGGAAAGCAAGGGCACTGCTAATAGTTGAGGTTCTGTCCTGCTTTCCATTACTTCCGATGAAACCTGTGAAACATGCAAGCACACAATAAAAAAACAAAAGAATAGTGCTTAAATCGGAATCATTACAATCAGGTTTATATACAGTATGGCTGCACCCTGCAAACCCTAAAATAAACTACTGTTTCTGCCATTTAGCCCCGGGTGAAGCATTACCCCAATGTCATTAAGTTAAGGGGGTAAATAGCAAAAAGATGTCACCCTGAGCGTAGTCGAAGGGCATTTATTTACGACTTATCAATCTCAAGAAGTCTTCTACTACGCTCAGACTGACGACGTGGTGCTTAACTTAATGACATTGAGCATTACCCTGCATCCCGATTTCTCCTATCGTGTGGACACACCTTTATACTATTGGTTTTTAGGCATTTTGCTAACCAACTTTAATAATACACAGGTTTTACCGAAGAGCGCCGCCAATCCCAAGGGCCAGGAAATCAAAAAAACAGATGCAACACAGCCCCTTTACCCCAATCCAAACCTAAAACGCAGTGGTTTTGTGCACGTTTTGCAAAACCTTTTACTAAGCACTTGCTGCACAAAACAAAGTGCCGTTGTTTTTTTGATGTGCACGAGGTTGTGAAAAGGCCCCTTGTTGGATTGACAAAGCATTTTTGCATACTTTTGATGCCTCAAAAGTTTGATGCCCTGCGGCATAGGAGCAGAAAAAATAATTAAATATTTGTGTCCACACGGTAGGATTTTTCGGGAGAAGTGTATAAGCGGAACACGGGAGCCAAGTTGTTTTCTTGCACAGGCAATGCGCTTCAAAAATAAAAGTTAAAAGATATATTAACTAAATACTTTATTAGGTTTGTTGTTGAAAGGTTATGAAACTAGGAATCTTTAGACTCGATAAGTCTAAAATTACCTATAATCTCAATTTTATTTTCTTAAATTGGCTATATAATCTAACCAATTTTATCATGCCGAAAGATCACTTATATTCAACTACAGTTACTTGGACGGGCAATAAAGGCTCGGGTACAATGGATTACCGTTCGTACGATCGCGATTATGTAATTTCGATAAAAGGCAAAGCCGATATTTCAGGATCGTCTGATTCTGCTTTTTTAGGCGATAAATCTAAATATAACCCTGAAGATTTGTTATTGGCATCTATATCAAGCTGCCATATGCTCTGGTATTTACACTTATGCTCTAAAAATGAAATTGTAGTAATCGATTATAAAGATGAGGCCGTGGGTACCATGGAAGAATCGGCCGATGGTAGTGGTAGGTTTAAAGAAGTTACGCTGCACCCGCAGGTTTTAATCGCAGATAAAGCACATTACGAACTGGCAGCATCGCTACATCATGAAGCCAATAAAATGTGTTTTATAGCTAATTCATTAAATTTTCCGGTAAAACATGAGCCTGTTTGTAAGGCGGAGAACGGTTAACAGTTCACAATTTTCAGTTGGCAGTTATATCGAACCGCCAACTGAAAATTACCAACTGAAATAATTATTTTACCTTGTAAATGTTATCCGCTGGAGTAGCATCCACATAAATACCGTTATCCAGACTTATCGAATTTACTTTTTTAGCTGTATTAATTGTTACATTCACCTCTTTTTGGTTTGCTTTCCAAACCGCTGGCGTTTTATGAATCGTTTCAGTTTTTCCATCGGTGTAAGTAACCACAACATCAAAAGGAATGGCAAAGCCACCAACATTTTTAACCGTTACAGTCGATTTTCCTTTTGCTGGTGTAACTTTGGTAATGGCTAAATCAAGATAGTTGTTGGTGAAAAACCAATTTTGGAAAAACCAGTTTAAATTTTGGCCAGAACCTGCATTCATCGAATTAAAATAATCCCATGGAATAGGGTGTTTGCCATTCCAGTTGCTCATGTAGGTATGAAGTGCCTTTTTGAACAGGTCATCTCCTAACATATCTTTCAAGGCCAGATATGATAATGAAGCTTTCCCGTAAGAGTTATTACCATATCCCGAACCCGAAACCTGGTCAGACATCGAAATTACAGGTTGATCTTCTTCTGTAGATTTATCGTTAATGTATTTATTTACCCTGAAGGTTTTGTAAAACTTATCTGCAGCTTCTTTACCATGTTCTGCAATGCCGATTAAATATTCGAACGTTGTGGCCCAACCTTCATCCATATACGCGTAACGGGTTTCGTTAATGCCCATATAAAATGGGAAATAAGTATGTGCTACTTCATGGTCCTGGACCAGTTGTGCAAAAACAGGATCGCCAAATTGAGAATCATTAACCATCATTGGATATTCCATATCAGCAAAACCTTGAAAAGCAATAGTTTTTACATAAGGATAAGGAATGCCCGGCCAATTGTTCGAGAACCAATCTAAAGCATTAAGGTTGTATTTAACCGAGTTTATAAAATCTTTTCCGGTAGTTGGATTGTAAGCAGCCTGTGCACTTGCCCTACGGTTGATCTTTTTATCTACAATTACACTTGCACCATCCCAAACGTAGTGGTTACTCAGGGCAAAAGTAACATCGGTAATGTGCTTTACCGCAAATTTCCAGGTGTTCCAGTCTTTTTGCAGGGTTACTTTGCCATCTTTCATTTCCTGCTCGGTAGCAATGTGGATTATTTCATCACCATTATATGATTTCTTTAAACGGGCAGAAATTTCAGGCTGTAATACTTCATCAGGGTTCAGGAAATCGCCGGTTGCATAAACCACATAATTTTTAGGCGCTTTGATCGAGAATTCGTAATCATTAAAGTCGTTGTAAAACTCGGCTCTATCGGTGTGTGGGATGCGGTCCCAACCGTTATAATCATCAAATACAGAAATGCGTGGGTAGCTATAAGCTACAAAAAATGAGTTTGGATCAATTTGCCCCTCGCGACCGCTTTCTTTTGATAACGGGTAATCCCACTCTATTTTAACCGTAATTTTCGATTTTGGTAATAATGGCTTGTTCAGCTTTACATTGCCAACTGTTCCCCAGTTTTTACTATCTATCTTGTACGTTTCACCATCAACAGAGAAAGAAATGATATTTAAGCCTGTACTCAAAAAATCTTCGCTTACCGCACCGCCTCTTGGTGAGGTTGGCTTGTGCAGGTTGTTTACAAAACGGATCGCCAAAGTTTTTAAAGTATCAGAGCTATTGTTACTGTACAAAATTTCTTCTTTACCGCTCACTACTTTGGTTTCGGCATCAACCTTAATATCCATGTTGTACTTGCCATGGTTTTGCCAATAATTAGCTCCGGGTTTTCCACTCATTGAACGTGTACCCTTAGCGTATGCCGCTTTAATATTTCGGGGCATATAAAGCTCTTGGGCAGATGCCAAATGCCCGCCCAAACATACAAGTATGGCAATAGAGAATAACTTTTTCATTTTTTAAGAATAATTTTAGCTAAATTATAATTAATGATTGAATTCCGAATGTGTGTATGATGGAATGTTACGTTTCTGGTGAGCTTCGCATATAAAACAAAAATATTGATGTAAAAAGATTCTAAAATCTAAAAATCCTTTAAATCTTAATCTTTTATTTGCTTTTGTAATTTTCACATTTTATCTTCGTTATAATTGAAGCAAGACTATGTAGCAAACCAACTATATAGTCTTGTTTGTTTTTTATAGCGTTTGAATAAAATTAATAGAGCAATGACAGAGGTAACATACTACACCCAAGAGGGCTTAGATAAATTAAAAGAGGAAGTTCATTATTTAACTACCACCGGTCGTCAGCTAATATCTAAAGCAATTGCAGAAGCAAGGGATAAAGGTGATTTATCGGAGAATGCAGAATATGATGCTGCTAAAGAGGCACAGGGTTTGCACGAAGCAAAAATTTCAAAATTAAAGAATACATTAGCGAATGCACGTTTAATTGATGAATCTAAAATGGACTTATCAAAGGTGCTTGCATTATCTATCGTTAAAATAAAAAATGTTAAAAACGGTGCTACCATGACCTATCAATTGGTAGCTGAAACAGAAGCTGATTTAAAAACGGGAAAAATTTCTGTTAAATCGCCAATTGCACAAGGGTTGTTAGGTAAATCGGTTGGCGAATTTGCCGAAATCGAAGTGCCGGCAGGTAAAATGCAGTTCGAAGTTTTAGAGATATCGAGATAAGCGGATAGCGTTTGGCGATGAGCGTTTTATTAATCGCTTGCCGCTAAACACTTAACGCTAACCGCCCAGCCCTTACACCTTTAACCCTACACCTTAATGACTATTTTTTCAAAAATCGTTGCAGGCGAAATCAGCGCACATGTTGTTGCCGAAACTGTAGAATATTTAGCGTTTTTAGATGTTCAGCCATTAACGGCAGGACATGTTTTGGTTATTCCGAAAATTGAGACCGATTACATTTTCGATATGGACGAAGATCTGTATGTTGGTTTGTGGATGTTTGCCAAAATTGTATCGAAAGGTGTAAAAATTGCTTTCCCTTGCAAAAAAGTGGGTGTTTCGGTAATTGGACTGGAAGTTCCGCATGCACATATTCATTTAATTCCAATGAATAATGTAAGCGATATGAATTTCAGTAAAGAAAAATTGAAGCCAACGAACGAGGAATTAGCAGAGGCTGCTGAAAAAATTAAACAAGCCTTACTAGAGGTATAAAAAAGGCCGGCTGTGAAAACCATCAGCCGACCATTCTAACCCGCCTAACCCAAATATCGTTATGGCGCTGGAGCAACTGTAGTTGTAGTAGAGACATATGGCCAAACTGTGCCTATACCTCCAACTGTAATACCTTTATTATCCCCTCTTTTTGTATCAGATGCAAAATAGTATAACGGCCATCCTTTATAAGTCAGCTGTTTTTTGCCAATTGTGGCTACAGTAATTACACCGACATCGGCTTTTGTTATAACCGAAGGCAAATTAAGCACTTCAGATTGGTAAACTGGCCAAATCCCTTCTTGTGTAGTACCTTTTGTATAGGTATTTATGCCGTTTTTATCCGGGCCAAAAGCATATAAGGTTCTACCAAACGCATCAGTAAAATATTTGGTATTTCCTGTTCCTTCAATATAGGCACTGGTGTAACTTTTGCCATTTGCACCTATCAATTGTGCATTGGCCAGCATCAAAGAATAATCGGGCTTGGCCACAAACCATATTCCACCAACACCATCGCCCTTAATTTCACCTGCGGCAGCATCACTTGCAAAATAGTATAGTGGATAACCACGGTAAGTGCTTTGTTTACGGCCATCAGCACGGGTAACCTCCCCAACTTCTGCTTTGTTTAATTTAAGATCTGTGCTGGCATCGGCTGAATAATAAAATGGCCAAAGGGTTTCGCAGCCACCTGTACAGGTTGGCGTACCCGCTGCATCCGATGAAAAAAAGTATAGGGTTTTGCCATCTTTGTCCGTTAGTACCGATCCAAATTTTGCATCAGTTGCTAACTGAATTCCCTTATTGTTATTGGTAACGGGTGGAGTTGTAGGTTCGTCTGAACTGTTTTTCTTGCAGGCTGTAAATACCATGGCTATACAAACGATAGCCAATAGATTCTTTTTTAAGTAGATTAGCATAAGATTTTTGTTTTTAGTTTTAACTTTAATAAAATGATATGCCGCTATTACGCCATCAGGTTGTAAATGGTTGCTTGTAGAAACAAGATTCTTAGCCAAACTGAACGAATAATAATTATTTTAAAGAAATATTTTTTTGAGGCAACCTTTTGTAATTTCTTACCGTAATGTGTTTTGAAAGGAGAACTTGTGACCGCTAACCGCGATAGTGAAGATGTAATACAAAAGTATATTCAGGGCTGCATTAGAAATGAAAGGGATAGTCAAAAAGCACTATACAAACATTTCTATAGCTTTGCTATGGGTATTTGTTTGCGTTATGCAAACGATCGGTTAGATGCTGAGGGAATACTGAACGACGGCTTTTTTAAAGCTTTTAAAAATATAACTAAATATGAAACTTCTAAGGCTTTTTTGCCTTGGCTTGGCCGGATCATAACCAATACTGCTATTGATTATTATCGTGCCAATTTAAAATTTGCCGACCATGTGGATATTCTGGATCATGAAAATATTGCCCATACAAATTCTGTGTACGATAAATTGGCCTACCACGATTTGTTAGCATTGGTTCAAAAGCTAAGCCCTGCCTACCGAACGGTTTTTAACCTTTTTGCTATAGATGGCTATAGCCATGAGGAAATTGCCGAAATGCTGGGGGTATCAGTAGGTACATCAAAGTCGAACCTGTTTAAGGCAAGGCAAAAATTACAGGAAATGCTAAGAGCTACAGATGCGAAAACTTACCAGGTAAGGAATTCGGAAGTAGACAGAAACCTTTTACAGGTAAGGTTAAACACAAATATGCAATGAAAGAGGGAAAGGATATAGATAAATTATTTAAGGATGGATTGGAAAATCCAGATCTTCCTTTTAATGATTTAGATTGGGATAATCTGGAAGAGAGATTGCATCCAACACCAAAAAGGAGGATAGTGCCGCTAACTTGGTTAACTGCCGTGGCTGGGATAGCCGCAATGTTACTGGTTGTGTTTTTATTGGTTAAGCCGAATGGCAATCCACCTAAAAACAATCCACTGGTGAAAACAAAAACAAATGAGAATAACAAGCCTTTAAATAATGAAGGTGTTTTAATTGAAAAGCCAACTAACAATGATTCGTCAGCGAACGATAGGGGAGGCAGTTTATTGACAGGTAATAATAAAGGAGACGAAAATAGCAAAGATCAGAAAATAGCTAAAACGGGATTCGTCCACGAAATTTTTCCAAAAGTTATTGAGACAGGTAATCGTATTAATAATAATCTTTTAGCGGATGTGATTTATAATCCAGAAATAAAAGCCGAAACCAAGCTTGTAGAATTTGAAAAACAGAATCTTGTAGCTGATCCTGTTCGAGGCAAAATGCCAAGAATTAAAGACCCAATTTTTAAGAAAAAACCAAGATTTGTGTTGAGTATTCTGGCTGCACCCGATTTAACCAGTGTGCAGAAATCAGGCAAAAGTAGTTTAAGTGGTGGTTTTGGGGTAGAGGCTACGCTTTTCTTAACAAAAAAATTGAGTGTTACTACCGGGGCAGCTTATGCTAAGAAAATCTACGATTCAGATTTTAGCCAATACAATCCTAACACCAATTATGTTTTTAAGGTGAGTCCGGCAAATATTCACGCCAATTGTGATGTAATTGACATTCCAATCAATGTGAACTATAAGGTTTTTAATGGCCGTAGAAATTCGATTTCGGTAAGTACTGGTTTATCCAGTTATTTAATGTTGAAGGAAAAATACAGCTATTCTTATAATGGAGCTTATCAAGGTCCTCAAAGCTTCGAAGTAAGAAACCAGAATCAGCATTATTTAGGTATAGCCAATGTTGGTGTGGAGTTTCAGCACAAAATAAATAATAATTTAAGCATCAGCGCTAAACCTTTTATGAAAGTCCCATTAACCAATATTGGTTATGGAAGCGCTAAGTTATCATCAACAGGCGTGGCCGTTTCAGTAAATATGAATTTGTTCGGGAAAGGAAATTAAGTTTTATAATCTTATTTAATCCAATGATTACTTTTTGCTGTGAGGATGCTGATCGGGCAAAGGTACAAACCCTGTTTCACCAGGAACCTGTTTAAAACTTTGTTCCAGCCATTTAGTTTTGGCTTTCTCAATCAATTCCTTGTTTGATGCAACAAAGTTCCAGTAAATAAAACGTTCTTCAGGAAAAGGCTCTCCCCCGAAAATGTAAACGGTAGTATCTTCGTGCATGGTGAATTCGCACAGTTTGGCATCGTTGGCAATTAAAATTAAACGTGGTTCAAAAATATTCCCATCACTTTCAATTGCGCCTTCTAAAATATAGAGTGCACTTTCGCCGAACAGGTAATCGCCAATGCTTACCTTTTGCCGTTGAGTACTTTTTAACTCTAAAAAATACAGGGGGCTGTAAACAGGTACAGGTGATTTATAACCAAAAGCTTCTCCTGCGATTAATTTAAAACTAACGCCATCTTGCGTCCAGTTTGGAATGTCTGCCTCTTCTACATGGCAAAATTCAGGTTCCATTTGTTCTAAATCTTTAGGTAAGGCTACCCAGATCTGTAAGCCATGGAGCATTTTATCGGTATGGCGAAGGTATTCAGGAGTTCTTTCCGAATGTACAATGCCACTGCCTGAGGTCATCCAGTTAACCTGCCCGGGTTTAATCACAATATCCGAACCCAAACTATCCTTATGTGTAATCTCACCCTCGAACAAAAAGGTTAAGGTAGATAAGCCGATATGCGGATGGGGTGGAACATCGAGATTTTCATGATCGCTCATTGCGGCTGGGCCCATGTGGTCGATAAAAGAAAAGGGGCCAACCATACGTTTCTCTCTGAAAGGCAATAATCTGCCAACCATAAAATTGCCAATATTTGCTGGTCTTTCTTCAATAATGAGTTTAATGTTCGACATGGGCTAATCAATTTTTTGATGACGTGAATTTAAGGAAAAAGGGTGGGATTTAAATTGAAATTCTATTCGTCACGTCATCTCGAGCGAAGTGCAACGGAGTCGAGAAATCTATCTAGATAGATCTCTCCATTTCACTGCGTTTCAGTCGAGATGACGTTCCCACTCTACGGCAAAAAACTCGAATGTCAGATGGTAACATCTGACACCACCAGAAACCAAAAAAGCATCCCTTTCGAGATGCCTTTTCTAAACTTAAAAAGAAAAAATAGGATTATTATACCAATTCTATTAAGGCTTCTTTGCTAAAGCCTTTCAATTCTTCTGTACGGTTATATTTAATTTTTTCTACCCAGTTCGGGTCTGCTAAAAGCGGACGGCCAACTGCTACTAAATCGAAATCGCCGCGATCCATTCTGCGTACCAGTTCGTCTAATGAACTTGGTTGAGAACTCTGACCTGCAAAAGCGCCAAAGAAATCGCCATCTAAACCAACAGAGCCCACTGAGATGGTTGCTTTTCCGGTTACTTTTTTGGCCCAACCTGCAAAATTTAAGTCAGAGCCTTCAAATTCAGGTTCCCAGAAACGGCGTTGCGAACAATGGAAAATATCAATTCCGGCTTCGGCCAATGGCGTTAACCACTGTTCCATTTCCTGCTCGTTTTTAGCCAGTTTAAAATCGTAGGCAGCAGGTTTAAATTGTGATAAGCGGATAATTAGTGCGAAATCTTCGCCAACCCTTTTACGCACTTCTTTAATTACTTCAACGCCAAAACGTGTACGCTCGGCCAAGGTTTTACCGCCATAAATATCGGTACGGTTATTTGTACCGTCCCAAAAAAACTGATCGATCAGGTATTGGTGTGCGCCATGTATTTCAACAGTGTCAAAACCTAAAGCTTTGGCATCTGCAGCAGCCTGGCCAAAAGCAGCAATGGTATCAGCAATAGCGGCATCTGTCATTGGTACTCCGTTTTCGAAACCTGGTTTGTTTAAGCTAGATGGGCCTTCGAAAGGTGTACTTGGTAACCAACCTGAGGCATGATTATCCATAATGCCCTGGTGCCAGATCTGTGGCCCCATTTGACCGCCAGCCTGGTGTACATTTTTAATGACATTCTCCCAACCTGCTAAAGCTTCGGTGCCATAAAAATGTGGAATATTAGGATCTGCAGAAGAGGATGGACGGTTAATTACTGTTCCTTCTGATAGAATTAAACCCACTTCACCAGCTGCTCTCTTTGCGTAATAGCTAGCAACATCGGCTGTTGGCACTCCGCCTGGAGAAAATGACCGCGTCATTGGGGCCATTACTATTCTGTTTTTGATATTTAATGTTTTAAGGCTAAAAGGCCTAAATAAACTATCTGTGTTCATATGTTTCTAAATTATAATTCGGTATTGATAATTTCGCTTAATTTTTCTAAGCCTTCTTTATTGCGTTTGTAATAAGTCCATTGGCCCAGGCGTGTGGAGCTGATTAAATCAGCACGCTGTAAAATAGAGAGGTATTCGGAAATGGTACTTTGAGATAATCCTGCTTTGAGCTGAATCTGACCCACACATACGCCAACATTTTCAAAATCGGCATTTGGCTGATCTGGAAAATTAGTTGCCGGTTCTTTTAGCCAACCTAAAATCTGTAAACGAGTTTTATTAGAAAGTGCTTTGAATATTTCTACTTGATCCATGTCACAAATATATCGACTTTTCCCGATATGCCAATTAAAAGAGTAAAGTTTACAATTGCATGTAAAATGGTGGTTATTGTAGTGGGGGGGGAAAGCGATAATACTTATAGCGAACCTTGTGATAATCAACGATAGATTTCAAAGTTGGGTCGTCATTGCGAGGAGGAACGACGAAGCAATCTTTCCTATTTGCAGAGTTTGCAATAAAGATTGCTTCAGCCGATGAAAAATCAGCCTCGCAATGACGATATGGTGGGAATTTCGATTTGTTATATGTGCACAGCTAATGCTAAAGATTCGTCGCTTCGCTCAGAATGATAAAGATCTATTCAAGGGAAAAAAACGGCTAAAAAAGAACGGGGATAAATCATACCGACCTATCCCCGTCATCTAAATTAACGCTCTCATATATATAAACAACCAAAAAGGTGATTTATTATATTTGATGTAAAATATTTTTTTATTTTTTTGCTGCTGGCTTTTTTGCTGCTGCTTTTGCTTTCTTTTCAACCGCAGGAGTTTCTTCAATCGCTTCAGCTTTTTTCTTTGCAGGTGCTTTTGTTTTTTTAACTTCTACTGCAGGTTCCTCAATTTCTTCAACTTTCTTTTTAGCAGGTGCTTTTGCTTTTTTTACCTCGGCCGGAGCTTCTTCAACTATAGCTTCTTTCTTCTTAGCTGGCGCTTTTGCTTTTTTAACTTCAGTAACAGGAGCTTCAATAATTGGTTCTTCCTTAACCTCTACCGCTTTCGGAGCATGATCTTGTTGCAGGTAGTTTGCCAGGATCTGTCGTAAATATACCTCTGGTTTAGGCATATTGATGATGGTTCCAGGTTCTTTATCCTGAGATTGTTTGATATAAGCTGATTTAATTTTGCCCCAATCTTTAGAGTAAAGTCTGATAAACATCTCTACAAATTGTTCGTCTGTATATTTTTTAGGCAACCTACCCAGCACTGCCTGAATTTTTTCTTCTTTTTTATGTAATACCGCCATCGATTTTATTTTGTACAAAGATAGCCGAATTTTATCATTATCAGTTTTTTGCTTTTTTTCATAAAATAGATGGTGTATGAGATTAAATTTAGTGGGCTAAAGAGAAGTGCTCATTTCTGCTACAGCCGCTTCGGTTCTCCTATTTTTAACCAAGCGTTCGCGATGTTTTAATCCCCAATCCCTTAATTCATCAATTACTCTTTCAAGCGATTCGCTGTACGGGGTAAGTTCGTAAGTTACGGTAACCGGAGTGGTAGAAAATACTTTGCGGATTACAAATTCATTTAATTCCAGGTCTTTAAGCTCTTTCGATAATATTTTGGGCGTAATTTCTCCAAGCGATTTTTGGATCTCATTAAAACGCTGCGGTCCTTCCTGTAAGGAAATAATCAGGGGAAGCTTCCACTTACCATTTAAAACATAGAGTGCGTCTTTTACCGCATTTAAACTTGCCGTACAGGTTTCCTTATTGCGGTGTTCTTTTCTTGGTCCCATGATACAAAGGTATAAGCTTTCGTAAAGGATAGTACTATCCTTTGGGATACTAGTATCTTTTAGATAGTAAAACTGCATAAGTTTGCATCAAAAAAATAATATGAAAACAAAAACAATCAAAATTATTTATTGGATATCAACCGCTTTAGTTTCGTTAATGATGACTTTCTCAGCCTATTCTTATCTCAGCAATGAAACCATTAAGCAGGCTTTTCATCACTTTGGCTTTCCTGATTATTTTAGAATAGAATTAGCCGTTGCCAAAATTTTAGGTGCGGTTTTGCTATTGGTACCGATAAAAGGGCAATGGAAAGAATGGGCATACGCCGGTTTCGCATTTACATTTATTTCGGCATTTATTGCGCATACCGCTTCGGGCGATCCGATCAATAACCGCGTTGGCCCAGTTGTATTTTTAATGGTATTATTGCTATCCTATTTTACCCATCACAAAACGAAGGTGAAGTCTGTTTAAATTGAGGGATGAGAGATTAGATTGCAAGATGGCATAGCTGAGCTAAGGAACCTAAGAGACGGATAAACTTAATCATTATGGACAGAAGGCTTTTTTATCCAACTGCCTGCCCGGATTTTTGGGCAGGCAAACATCAATAGTTACCTTTTCCAGCCTTTTTGCATTTTTTTATAGGCTTTTTTGCTAATTTTTGATTTCTTCTTGGACCTCGATTTCCCTTTCTTCTTTCGGGCATTGATGTTATTTACAAGTGAATTTTTAACACCCAGCTTGTTTTTCTTGCCCTTCTTTTTATCCTTTTTCTTTTTGCTTTTTCTCTTTTCTTTCGCCATAACTTATTTATTATCTATTATTCAACATCAAATTGAGTTGAAAAGTTCTGATAAAGGGAATGAGCTTTTTAACAAAGTAAATTGAGCTTCAAAGCAAAGCTTCACCTCGCAAATCAACCTACCTTTGATTCATAAAATATAGAAAAAATGAAAAAAGTTTGGTTTATAACAGGTAGCGCCCGCGGATTGGGACGCGACTTAACAGCACAAGTATTGGCAAAAGGCGATTTAGTTGCAGCGACAGCAAGAAATACCGATGCCTTAAAAGACTTTGTAGAAAAATATCCTGATCAGATTCTTCCAATTACCTTAGATGTTACAGATTACGATCAGGTTCATTTAGCAGTGGAAACCGCTGTGGCCCATTTTGGCAAAATAGATGTTTTGGTAAATAACGCTGGTTTTGGTATTGTTGGTGCTGCCGAAGCTTTTACAGAAGAGCAAGTACGCAGTCAGTTGGAAACAAATTTATATGCACCGATCGAGATTACCAGGGCGGTATTACCATTTATGCGCAAACAACGATCGGGCAGGATTCTTCAGATCAGTTCAATCGGTGGGCGCGTAGGTAATGCAGGTGTGAGTATTTATCAGGCAGCAAAATTTGGCCTTAGTGGGTTTAGTGAAGCTTTGGCCAAAGAAGTAGTAGATTTAGGTATTTATGTAACCAGTGTAGAGCCAGGTGGTTTCCGTACCGATTGGGCGGGCGCCTCTATGTCTTATGCGCCGCATGTGGAAGGTTACGAAACCACGGTAGGAAAACGTGCAGATTTCTTTCAGAGCGGCAATTTTGTGCCTATGGGCGATCCAGAAAAGGCAGCGAAAGCGATGTTAGATTTGGTAGAAAATCCTGAGCCACCTATACATTTAGTGTTCGGAAGTGAAGCCATTGGAATGCTTAAACATGCCGATGCAGCAAGAGCAATCGAAATGGAAAAATGGATGAAGGTAAGTTTATCAACCGATCATGATGAGGCTGAGAATTTTTTGACTACTGATCTCGGTAAATCTTTTACTAAAAAATAGTTGCATTAATTCTCCAACTTTCATATGTATATTAACCACAGATGCACACAGATAAACACAGATTTTTGTTGTTATCTTATCTGTGTGCATCCTTATTATCTGTGGTTAAAATTGTAAATTTGATCAAATGTCAAATCAAGCCAAACGTCCTAATATCCTATATTCCTGTTATGCCCAAAAAAGTAGCGAGGGCGAACAATTTATCCCTAATCATTCAGTGGGATTAGTTATAGCAGGTACTTCTGAGATTTTTATTGGCAGAGAAAAATTTGTGTTTTCTGACGGCGATTTTAGATTCTTTCGGCGGAATCAATTGGCGCGGTATACAAAATACCCACCAGCAGGCGGAGAATTTAAATCCATCAGCATCAACATTGATCAGGATATTTTGCATAGTATCAGCAAAGAATATGATCTGCACATGCAAAAGCCCAATCACGAGCTTAAAGGTTTAGCATTAGAGGCGAATAGCCTGTTGAAAAATTATATCGATTCGATATGGCCGTATTTAGACGGAAATAACGGGGTTAACCAAGCTTTGGTTGATTTAAAGGTTAAGGAGGTTGTTA
Organism: Pedobacter psychrodurus; assembly: GCF_004331735.1. GTDB lineage: Bacteria > Bacteroidota > Bacteroidia > Sphingobacteriales > Sphingobacteriaceae > Pedobacter > Pedobacter psychrodurus. The sequence goes on along the minus strand of NZ_SJSO01000030.1, from coordinate 20,016 downwards.
TGATTTTACTACAGACCAACCCGGTATTAAAAGATGTACTTTTTGATTTTTCAGAGCCCGGAAAAATTGATCTGGAAGCTTATATGAATGCCAATTATAAATTCAATGTAGATATTAACCGTTTTGCTTATTTAACCGGGAGAAGTTTGGCGACGTTTAAAAGAGATTTTGAGAAGACCTTTAATCTTTCGCCCAACCGTTGGTTGCAGAAAAAACGTTTGAACGATGCTTATTATCTCCTAACCGAAAAAGGCTGGAAATCATCCGATGTTTATCTCGAAGTTGGTTTTAAAGACTTGTCACATTTCTCTTTCGCATTTAAGAAAGTTTATGGCACAGCGCCATCAAAGATTGGTGTTTAATTTATTCAGCCTTGGCCTAAAGCAAAAGTTGGAATTGATGATTTAAGGTAAATATATATTCGAGCTTACATCTTTTAGATTTATTTAACATCAAGAAATGAAAATCGGGTCTTTCAAACCTAAGCCCGATTGTACGGATGCCATTTTTATCGACGTATTTTCTTTTCCCAGGTTTTAAAAATGGCAGGAGGGAAAGCGGGGCTACAGGCTGCCACAGAGAACAGCGCCTTTGCTTCCAAAAAAGAATGAATAGCTTATTTTCGATTAATTTTTACTTAAAACATACTAGAACTGTCATTTCGAGCGAAGTGCAGCGCAGTCGAGAACCAGGGGCTAAGCGAAGGTAAATCTGACTCGATAGATCTCTCCATTTCGCTACGCTTCAGTCGAGATGACGATAGATTAAACCTTTTTCGGAGGAAGATCAAAGGCTATCGCCTCATGCTCAAAATGGCCGTTATGTGCGCCATCGCAAAAAGGCTTGTTTTTTGATAAACCACAACGGCAGATCGAAAGTACTTCTCTGCCCTGTAAGCCATAAGTATTTCCGTTTCTATCTACAATTTCGAAATCGCCCTCAATTTTAACAGAGCCGTTATTGTTAATGGTAAGTTTTGTTTTAGACATGTATGTGTTAGTTTAGTGCAAAACTAAAGCATTGAAGTGGTAATTTCTGAACGGTTTTCTATTTAGAAACATTCTCTTCTTGGCCTAAGCCTCTTTTTTGATAACATAGGCAATCATATCTGTCCTGATCTCAAATCCCAGTTTATGGTAGAGTTTAATGGCCCCTTCATTATCGTTTCTAACGTGTAGAAAGGGTATTTCCGAACGGAGCAGTATGCGTTTAATCTGTTCTTGTAAAATCTTAAAGGCATAACCTTTGCCTAAATGATCAGGATGGGTACAAACCGCACTTACTTCGCGATAAGGAGTGGGATGGAATCGGTGCCCGGCCATAGCAGCCAATTTCCCATCACTAAATATGCCTGTGTAATTACTAAGGTGGATGGTTTTGGCCAGAAAAGGTCCTGGTTTGGTTAAGTCTACCAGATCGATCATTTCTTCAACATGCTCCAGATCAAGGTCTGTTATTCCCGTTGCATCTGCTGTTGGCACTTCCTTGCCGCGGAAAATAAACTGGAACATATCGATATGGGTTAGCAATTTCCACTGTGCAGGTATTTCGACAGGTGTTTTTGAGAAAAATACGAAAAGGCTTTTCGCAGGGCTGATTCGATAAAGCGTGTTTAGATTCTCCTGTGAATTATCTTTTAAGCCGGCAAATGCTGTGATATCTTCAAGATAATATTTTACCTTATCAATGCCTTTTGCAATATGGCTATGACCAGATGTTAAGGCATAATAAATTGGATTATCCAATACGTGTTCCATCCAGCAAAGGTATTAAATGCTAAATCAGACGAGGGTAATTTTTATGTGGATAAACTCAATACACATATAACCGAGTAACTATTGGTTCAAAAAAGTTTCCACCAGATGTACTGTAATCTCAATTGTTTTGTCGGTTACATCCGGATTCAGGTTTTCGCCAATCATAGCGCCATGCACCCCAGGTAAAATAACCAGCTGCGTATTTGCAATCAATCTCGACATTTTAACCACATGTTCGGGCTTGATCACATCCTTATCTGCCACCATTAAAAGCGTATCGGAGGTAATTCCCCTCAGATCATCGTCGCTCAGGTCGGTAAAATCGAGCATACGCTGCTTGTCCTTTTCGAACATGGTCTGTAATGCGTTTTGATCTGGATTTACGGCTAAAAAAGCTATTTTAAGCGGCTCTGGCATATGGTCTATGGTTGCATCTCCAAAGCCACTATAAAAGCCATCAATTAAGCCGTCGCGTTGATAATTGGCCGAAATCACGATGATTTTATTCGCCACGACTGGATAGTGTGCTGCTATATGCAAGGTTGTTGTTCCACCGTTACTAAAGCCTAAAAAATTGGCTTTTGTTATTTTTAGCTGGTTTAATAAAGTGGCCATGTCCTTTGCATCCTGTTCAAAAGATTCTGCTTGGTCACGATCGCTGGTACGTCCGTGAGCCTGAAGCTCAACAGCTATAACCTGACCAGATTTTGCCAAAAAAGGAATAAGTCTGCCGAACGTAGATTGAATGGTAGAACCACCGCCATGTATCAGTACCAGTGGGATTTCTCCTTCACCGTAAATTTCATAATACATGTTAATGCCATTTACCTTTTCATGTCCTGCTTTCTTATATGTTTCCATGGGTCTTGGTTTAAATTTTGCCATACAAATCTAAATAAGCTATCGGAAAATAAGGTGCCGATAACAGACAAATTTAGGGTGTTTTGCGCCATTCGGAATATTACTTTTTAAGCTTTTTTACTTTTTTGATGTAGGCGCCTAAAAATTGATCAATGCCCGTTGCTGCATATCCTAATAATCTGGAGTTTTCGCCCAGCTCAGAAGAAACTATCGTTGTTTTTTCTCTAATTTGGGTCATACAATAGGTGTTTATTGCTTGTTGCATGGGTAATGTGATGTACTGTTTGGCCCCGGCAATTTTGCCGCTTAAAATAATGAGTTCAGGGTTGAATAATTGGATAAGGACAGCTATTCCTTTACCCATGTGAGTGCCAACATTGGAGAGCAGCTGGATGGCATATTGATCACCTTTATTTGCGGCTTTAATAATCAAAGCGGGTTCAATTCTTTCTAGCTCTTCGTTAGAAAGGTTATTAAGCATCGAGTTTTTGCCCGATAAAATACCTTCTTTTGCCATTTCTGATAAGGCGTTTCCTGATGCAATGGTTTCGAGGCAGCCATGTTTTCCACAGTAACAAAGTGCGCCATTCTCTACAAAAGGCATGTGACCTAATTCGCCAGAAAAACCACTGGTACCTTGCCTCAGTTTACCATCCATTATAATGCCTAAACCCACGCCCCAGTCCATTAACAATACGAGTACATTTTTTTTGCCTTTAGCCATTCCGTGGGTAAACTCTGCCATTGATGAGCCATTCACATCATTTTGGATCACTACAGGTATATTTAGCATTTTTTCAAATGCGGCAGTTAAAGGAATGTTTTCACCATCACTTAAGAAATAACTGTAATTTTCGCCCTTTTCGGCATCAATTAAGCCGGGCATACCAACACTACAGCCAATAAACTGCTTACGCTGAATGCCTGCCGATTTTAAAATATCCTGAAGGTGTGTATGTAAAATATTGAAAAAATCGGTCCTGCTTTTTGATATGGGTACCATAATAGTTTTAACATCCAGCACAAAATTATAGTTGTTATCAATAATGGCTATTTTAGTATTAAATAATTCAATGTCGATACAGAGAATCAGAATCTTTTTATCCTTTAAACGATAAAGGTCGGGTTTTCGTCCGCCAATAGATAAACCATAACCCTTCTTTTCTACCCAACCTTCATCAATCAAGCCAATCAGAAGTTTCAGAATACTCGGCGTACTCATTTCCATGATCTCGCATAAAGTAGAAACGGAAGAGGCGCCTGAATTAAAAAGATGTTTGATGAGCTTGTGTTTTTGAACCGACTGCTTATCGTTGGTATCTGATGTTAGGTTATTTAATAGATTAAGATTCATGCCATTAATTGTACTATTTTGATAAATATAGATAACTTCTATTAAAAATTTATTAAAGTTTTTTTAATTCGTAAAGAAATCAACGATGTTTTGTCTTTATAATAATTTCTTATTAACATTAACCTTGTAATTTTAATCTAACCAGATCGATAAACCATATGTTTCAGCACCCTAATGCTTTTGGAACCAAACTATCGTATCAGTTTTTTTACAACACCAATAACAAATGAAAACTAAAGAAGAACCACAAAAAGAACAGAACACCAGACGCGATTTTATCAAAAAATCTGCAATTGGCCTGGCAGCATTTACTATTGTTCCAAGATATGTATTGGGCGGGCAAGGATATCTTGCCCCAAGCGATAAATTAACCAAAGCCGTAATAGGTGTTGGGGGAATGGGTAGAGGCCATTTTGGCTACGAGGGTACCCAGGTAGTAGCCATATGTGATGTTGATCAGAACCACCTTAAACAAGCTGCGTCAATGTTAGATAAAGGTGTAAAAACATTTAGTGATTATAGAGAATTGATACAATTGCCTGAAGTAGATATTGTACACATTGCTACCCCGCCACACTGGCATGGTATAATGGCTGTAGATGCTGCCAATGCAGGAAAAGATATTTGGTGCGAAAAACCAATGACCCACACTATAGGCGAAGGAAAACGAGTGGTAGAGGCCGTAAAACAGCATGGCAGAATGTTTAGGTTAAACACCTGGTTTAGGTTTAAAGATACTTTTTATGGAATGGGTACAACTGTAAAACCAATTAAAAAACTGGTTGATAGCGGCATGTTGGGCTGGCCATTAAAAGTAACTGTAAGTAAACATACTGGCTACGACTGGAAATTTTATTGGGTGGGTAAAGATCATTTAGAGCCTCAGCCTGTACCGCCAGAATTAGATTATAATGCATGGTTAGGCCCTGCACCATATAAGCCTTACAATGCACACCGCGTTCACCAAACTTTTAGAGGTTATTGGGATTATGATGGTGGCGGATTAAGTGATATGGGACAGCATTACATCGACCCGATTCAATACTTTTTAGGTAAGGATGATACCAACCCAATTTCTGTAGAGGTTGATGCACCACAACAGCATACCGATGCAGTAGGCATTTGGCGCAGGATTACTTATACCTATGCCGATGGCTGCCAGATTATTTTGGATGGTGAAGGTAAAGATACTAATGTTCCTTATATAGAAGGTCCGAAAGGTAAATTGTATCCAGGGTTTAAATCTGATATCCCTGATCTAGAACGTAAATTGGCGCAATTCCCTGATCCTGATCCGGAGATTGTTGAGTTTTCTGAATCGGTGAGAACAAGAAAGAAATTCGCTTTAAATGAAGAGAACGGACACCGATCATGCAACATTGTAAATATTGGTTTGGCTGCCTTAAGATTGGGAAGATCTTTAAAGTTCGACCCAGTTAAACAAGAATTCGTAGATGATGAGGCTGCTAACAGATTGATTAATCCAGTAATGCGTGCACCATTTTCTATTTAAAACATCCCAAAATACAAACCATCATGAACAAAAAAATATTATTAGTGCTGTTAGCCATTTTAATGCTTTCCGATGCATTATTTACGGTAAAGGCCCTAGCCCAAGATAAAAAAGACGAGAGAACCACCACCACTCGTATTGCCGATTTATTGGCGCAACTACCAGCCAGAAACGCAGCGCAACTAGAACGCAATATGAAAGAAGTTGCCGATTTAGGTGAAGAAGGGTACGTAACCTTAATTAGTGGTTTAACAGCTTCTGCCAAAGGAAATAACGCCCTTATTGAGTATGCAGTAGGTGGTTTTACTGCTTATGCTACCAAAACCGGTCAACAGAACTTAAGAAGTATGGCAATCAGTGCCTATTGCAAATCACTGGCTAAACTATCCGATAAAGAAAACAAAGCATTTATCATCAGTCAGTTCGATCTGGTAGGGAATGATGCTGCGGTAGCTTGTTTAACAGGTTATCTTGCCGACGAACAATTGGCTGACGAAGCATCGAGAGCACTAGCCAAAATTGGTACAACCTCTGCTACAAATGCATTGGTTAGTGGCTTAAGTAAAGCAAATGGTCAGGCCAAAATCTCTATTGTAGAAGCATTGGGGCACACTAATGCTAAAGCAGCTGCCTCAGCTATTGCGCCATTGGCTACTGGAACAGACAAAGCATTAACCAAGGTAAGTTTGTATGCCTTGGCCAATATTGGCGATGCATCTGCTAAACAAATTTTGGTAAAAGCTGCTGAACAAGCAGGTTATAAATACGACCAAACCAATGCGGTTGCGGCTTTATTGGTGTATGCACAGAAAAATGTAGCAACAGATAAAACCGGAGTAGAAACAATAGCTAAAACAATACTAGAAAAAGCAACGGCTGATGATCAGGTAAACGAACGTATTGCGGCCTTAAAATTACTTTCGGCAACACAAACTGATCAACAGGTCTTGTTGGCTGCTATGAACGATAAACAGTTCGAATTTCGTGCGGCTGCGGTTAAATTTGCTGCTGCTGGTGTAAATGACACCAACAATGCAGCCTGGCTAAGCCAGCTAAAAAAGGTTGATGCCCCAACTCAGGTTTCTATTTTAGATATGCTGGGTAATAGCAAGGCAAAATCTGCATTGCCAGTCGTACTTAAATTAATTAAAAGTGACGACCAAGAGGTAAAGCTGGCTGCAATTAACGCTGCCGTAAAACTTGGACAAGAAGAGGTTCTAGACGATTTGTTGAAGTTAATGGGTAAAGGAAATGCAGCAGATATTGCGGGTATTTCTAATGGTATTTTAAGAATAAAGGGTGAAAGTGTAGCCGCTAAAGTTGGCGCTTATATCCCGAAAGCTAAACCAGAAGTTCAGGTTGTTTTGATTAATATTTTAGCTGCCCGTGCAGCAACAAGCCAAACTGAAGTTATTTATGCTGCATTAAACAGTAAACAACCTGAAGTTAGAAAAGCAGCATTTCTTTCATTGCAACATATTGCTGTAGCCGAAAATAAAGCGCAATTATTTGATCTTTTAAATAAAACCACCGATGCCGGCGAACTTACCGCTGTACAAGATGCCATTATTGCATCGGTAAAAGGAACAGCAGATAAAGAGGCACAAACCAATGCCATTCTTCAGCAAATGAGCAGTACCCCAGCTGATAAGAAACTGCTGTTCTATAAGGTGCTGGGCAGCTTAGGCGGTCAGCAATCGTTAAAATCGGTATCAGAAGCATATGCCACAGGCGACGATGCTACCAAAAAAGCTGCAATCGAAGCACTTTCATCATGGTCGGATGCAGGCTCAACCGATGCTCTGATCAGCATTGCGCGTACCACCAGTAATCCAGACTTTTTAAACCAGGCGATTGCGGGTTACTTAACTTTAGTAAGAAATACAAAGTATCCTGCTGAGCAACGTTTACTACTATTGCGCAATGCGATGGCAGTGGCTAAAACCCCGGTACAACAACAGCAGATCCTTAAAGATACCGAACAGGCCAAGTGTTTTAATGCAATTGTATTTGCAGGTCAGTTTTTAGATAATGCTACTTTGCAACAGGCTGCGGCAAACGCGGTGATGAATATTACCATGGCCGGAACTTACAATGGCGATATTGTAAAAGGCTTGTTAAATAAAACCATTGCCGTAATTACCGGAGGCGATGCAGGTTATCAGAAAGAAGGTATGCGTAAGTATATTTCTGAAATGAAAGCTGGTGAAGGCTTTGTTCAGGTTTTTAATGGCAAAGATTTATCTGGTTGGAAAGGACTTGTGGCCGATCCGATCAAAAGATCAAAAATGGATGAAAAAACCTTAGCAGAAGCGCAAACAAAAGCAGATGCTGAAGCAAAGGAAAGCTGGAAAGTGATTAACGGCGAACTGCAGTTTCAAAGTCATGGCAATAACCTTGCTACCGTTAAAAAATATGGCGATTTTGAAATGCTGGTAGACTGGAAAATCATCGACGATAAAAAAGGAGAAGGCGATGCAGGTATTTATCTGCGCGGTACGCCACAGGTACAGATCTGGGACCTTGCCCGTACAAAAGTTGGTGCTCAAGTAGGTTCTGGGGGCTTGTACAACAATCAAACGAACGAAAGTAAACCGCTTAAAGTAGCAGATAACAAGTTAGATGAGTGGAATACATTCAGAATCTTAATGAAAGGCGACCGTGTTACTGTTTATCTGAACGGACAATTGGTTACCGACAATGTAATCTTAGAAAATTATTGGAACAGAAGTTTGCCGATCTTTGCAGAAGAGCAAATCGAACTGCAGGCGCATGGATCGCCGGTAGCTTACCGCGATATCTACATCAAAGAAATACCTCGTCCAAAACCTTTTGAGTTGAGTGCACAAGAGAAAAAAGAAGGGTATAAAGTTTTGTTCGATGGAACCAATATGCATAGCTGGACAGGTAATACTACCGATTATGTTATTGAAGATGGAAACATCGCCATCAGGCCAAAACCAGGTAAAGGATCAGGTGGTAATTTATTCACCAAGGATGAATTCAGCGATTTTGTTTACCGTTTCGAATTTCAATTAACCCCTGGTGCAAACAACGGTTTAGGAATTAGAGCGCCTTTAGAAGGCGATGCAGCTTATGCGGGTATGGAATTACAGATATTGGATAATGATGCCCCAATTTATAAAGATCTAAAAGTGTACCAGTACCATGGTTCGGTTTATGGCACTATCCCTGCCAAAAGAGGTTTTTTAAAACCAACGGGTGAGTGGAACTACGAAGAGGTAATTGCCAAAGGATCGAAAATCAAAGTAATTCTTAATGGTACCGTAATTTTAGATGGCGATATTGAGCCGTTTAAGAAAAATGGTACTCCCGATCATCAGGAGCACCCAGGTTTACTACGTGAAAGCGGACACATCGGTTTTCTGGGCCATGGTTCTCCAGTGCAGTTCCGCAACATCAGGATTAAAGATTTGAGCGAGAAAGCGCCAGCTCAAAAAGAAACCGATACAAAAGCTGCAACTAAAAAGAAATAAATATAATTTAGCATTATAAGATCCCAAATAATGATAGAAGATAAGGCAAATTCGAAAACCGAAAATTCGAGAAGAAACTTTATTAAAACAACAGCACTAGCCGCCGCTGGATTTATGATCGTACCCCGCCATGTATTGGGTGGGCCAGGCTTTCTGGCGCCAAGCGATCGTTTACAATTGGCTGGAATAGGTGCAGGTGGAAAAGGAGAAAGCGATATTGCCAGTATTGTGAGGGGCGGTAAAACTGATGTTGCATTTTTATGCGATGTAGATGATAGAAGAGCGGCAAATTCATTAAAAAACTTCCCAAAGGCAAAATATTATAAAGATTACCGTGAGTTATTGGATAAGGAAGGCAAAAATATTGATGCTGTAACCGTATCCACACCCGATCATACCCACGCGCAAATTGCCATGGCAGCCATGCAACTAGGTAAACACGTATATGTTCAAAAACCTTTAACGCACGATATTTATGAAGCCAGGATGCTAACCGAAGCTGCAAATCGCTATAAAGTGGTAACGCAGATGGGTAATCAAGGTGCTTCAGGAGATGGTGTAAGAAGACTTCAGGAATGGTACGATGCAGGCAGGATAGGTAAAGTTCATACCGTTTACTGTTGGACCAACCGACCGGTATGGCCACAGGGAATTTCGTGGCCAACAGGAAAAGCCGAAATACCAAAAGAACTCGATTGGGACCTGTGGTTGGGCAGTGCTCCATATAAAGAATATGTAAATAAACTGGTTCCCTTTAACTGGAGGGGATGGTGGGATTACGGCACTGGTGCCATTGGCGATATGGGCTGCCACTTAGTAGAGCCCCCTTTTAGGGTGTTAGGCCTGGATACCCCGATCAGCGTAGAATGCAGTGTAGGCAGTGTATATGTAGATGAATTTAAACGTGCCTATTTACCAGAAAGCTGCCCGCCATCAAGCCATGTCATTTTAACTTTTGCCAAAACGCCAAAAACCAAACACGAGGTTCAGGTGCATTGGATGGACGGGGGCATTAAGCCAGAGCGTCCGGAAGAATTAGGACCTAATGAAAGTTTCGGCGATAATGGTGTACTTTTTATCGGTACAAAAGGTAAAATGATCTGCGAAACTTATGGTAAAAACCCGAGGTTACTGCCACTCTCGCGCAACGAATCAGATAAAACTAAAATCACTATTCCACGTATTGTTAACCAGGAAGAAGGCCATTATACTCGATTTGCTGAAGCTGCAATTGCCGGTTATGGGAAAATAGAACTGAGTTCGCCATTTGAAATTGCCGGGCCGCTTACCGAAACTTTATTGATTGCCAATCTGGCCATTAGAGGAACAGATGTACAGCGCAGAGATGCAGCAGGTAAAATCAGTTACCCGGGCAGGGATATTAAAATGCTTTGGGATAAGGTAAACATGAAGGTGACCAATTTTGACGAAGTAAACCAGTTTGTGAAACGCGAATACCGAAAAGGTTGGAGCCTGGACGTTTAATAATTAAGGTAGGAGGTCGAAATTACGTCAAAATGAGTGATGAAGGTTTTTTGAAAAGCAATCTACTATTTCATTTTATTGTTAGTCCTGTGTTGTGCTGTAGCTCCGTGAAAAACGGAGGCTGCCGCTTCACCCAGGTTTAAAAACTTTTGGTGGTTCTTCTATTAACGTGAGTTCTGGGGCTTAATTTCGTCATTGCGAACTGAAGAAAGGGCTTTGCGCAGGAGTGAAGCAATCTTTTTTGATAATAAGTACATGATAGATTGCTTTACCGATGAATCGGTACAGGCTGGCTCGCTCATACCCAGCCTCGCAATGACGGAATATTTCGCAACAATTTGATATCAGATATAAACACCCAAAACTTACGTTCTATTAACGTTATTGTTTTCAACCTTAGAACATTACAGCTTTAATAAATGACAGGAAATAAGAATTTAAAGGTATTAGTAGTAGGCTGTGGCAATATGGGTGCTTCCCATGCCACAGCCTATCACACCTTAGCAGGTTTTGAAATATGTGGCTTAGTTTCAACTGGGAAAAGCAAAGAAATCCTCAATCAAAAATTAGGTGGGCGATATGATGTTTATACTGATTTTTACGAGGCACTTGAAATAACCAAACCAGATGCCGTTTGCATTTCTACTTATCCCGATACACACGAAGCTTATGCCATAAAATCTTTCGAAAGTGGTTGCCATGTGTTTATCGAAAAACCATTAGCCGATAGCGTAGCAGGTGCAATAAAAGTGGCAGAAGCAGCAAAAAAAGCAAACAAAAAGTTATTGGTAGGATATATCCTCCGCTACCATCCATCATGGGAGAAATTTACTGAGCTGGCTCAGGAAATGGGAAAACCTTTGGTGATGCGCATGAACCTGAACCAACAGAGTCATGGGCCTAAATGGACGGTACACCGTAACCTGATGAAAAGTTTAAGCCCTATTGTAGACTGTGCCGTACATTATATCGATATCATGTGCCAGATGACACGATCAAAACCTGTACAGGTAAGTGCAATTGGTGCCAGGCTTACTGACGAGATCCCTGAATGGAATTACAATTATGGGCAGCTGCAGATCCGTTTCGAAGATGGTTCTGTCGGTTGGTATGAAGCGGGCTGGGGCCCAATGGTGAGCGATAATGCTTTTTTTATTAAAGATGTTTTTGGCCCGAAGGGATCAGTATCAATCATGGCTAAAAAAGCAGGTGCAGCCGGAAACTCTGATCATATTGATTCGCATACCAAAACCGAATCGATTAAAATACATCATGCCGATTTAGATGCTCATGATGAATTCAGCAAGGCCGATGAATGGATAGACCTTACCGATGAACCCGATCACCAGGAACTGTGCAACCGTGAACAAAGATATTTCTTAAAAGCCATTACCGAAGATATAGATTTAACCGATGCCACTGAAGATGCTGTAAACAGCCTGAGGATTGCTTTTGCCTGTGATGAATCGGTGAAGACTGGTGAAATAATCCGGTTATAATAAAAATTCTTTCTCATCGTTTCTCCCTGCCTGATGCAGGCAGGGGGAAATCTTTGAATTAGATTCTAAAGAAAAGTCGTCATTGCGAGGCACGAAGCAATCTTAAAGCGAACGCTAGTAGCAACAGTTGTAAGATTGCTTCGTCGGCTGAAAAAGCCTTCTCGCAATGACGATTTCTCGCCTGCTACAACGCACTAAAATCCTCATATAGTCATTGATTTTCATTTTATTACGAAATAAAATGTGTATAAGTATTTGATTTACAAAATCTTAAAACCAACTAGATTTTGATAATTTGCCAATATCCTAACCTTAGCCATTGGACCAAAGAGAAAAGGCTGACATCACCCAGACGTTGATGCTGTTGAAGAAGTATTAAAACAAAAATCACTCAAAACGAGTGGAAATTATTTTATGTTAGTTTATATTATGCCAAGTATCTCCAGCATGTTGAATATCATTAAACTAGCTTGTCGAATTCTCGCTTTGCCTTCAATAATTCCAATTCAATACTGTCATTCTTAGGATAAAGCACCTCTTCAGGCATAGGCGGAAAATGTTTATCCCAAAATTTGCCATCGGTGTTATCTAATTTAAATTTCGCCACCATTCTGTTAGCAAGATCATCGCCTTGTGTCTTTGTCGGAACAATCGGATATTTCCCAACTAAAAAACCTTCTTGGTATCTTGGCCTTAAAGAATCTGTCTGCAAAACATTTTGAAGTTTGATTAGAACTATCCCTAAGTCGGAATAGTATGATATACTCTGATTGGGATAAGGAAGGCCAAAAACATATAGATAGCCACTACTAGAATTCCTTAAAGCAAATGTCGCAGCTACCCTAAGAGATTGAGTAATATCGATTAATGGTGTTGGGAGAATATCATAATGCTGAAAGAGTGCATAATAGTATTCTTTGAAATACCGCCTTTTTTTGCCTTCCACAAGTTTGATCATTTGTTCCAACCGATCATACCTTTCAATGATTTGGTTTTTTTTAATAGAATACTTCGTTTTCCCATCAGAATTCTTTTCGGGTCGACATATTGTTGGGTATATTGTTGATTTTGCAACTCGATCTTTGAAATATTCAGCTGTATTATTTTTGTAGTCGTCCAACTGCCCCCTGTAGAACATCTCAAAATTCTTATTGTTAATGGTAACAATTGCAACTTCATCAATAAGTTCTCTAAACGAACTAACCATGTATCCTTCACTAGCTCTTACACGATTTACTGTTGCATCAAGACGTTCCCATTTCAATTCATCCTCAAATGTAAAATTCCAGCTACCATCTTTTCTATCAACTGAGACTTTCTTATGTTTTTTCTGAAATGGAGTATAAAGTTTTCCTTCTATTTTTTGCATTTTGTTAGGTCTAATTAATTAATCTCTAGATTCCTTTAGTGGTCCTCCATTTTCGGCTTCGCATTCAACTGTGTACCATCTATTTTCAGGTATTCTGCGAAATCCGGTAATATTAAATTCATCATTTAAGATATCAACGGCATTGGAACAAGGGGCAGCATGATAAGTCTTACCATCTAAGAAAAACCTGTACATAGCTACCTTGTCTGGTTTTAGAAATTTGTCTACAGCAGTTGTAGTTAAGACAATGTTTAAACCATTTGTCTCTGTCATTGCACTTGGATAGATTAAACCATGAATATCTTTTTTTAGCTTCTCCTTATAATAGTAACGCATGGCGTAAAACATTGCAGTAAGAATATAATATTCATTTTTTGTTGGTGTCCTATTTCCACTCATTTCGGAAAAATACGTTAAAAATTCAAGCACAAAGTCCGATGCATATTTATTCAAGCATGCTTTGATGTTGTTTAGGTATTCGTCTGTCTGAAGTTTCAGTTCAGCATTTGCCTTCAGATGGTCTTCGTCAAAGCAAAAATTGATTACGTAGAATGGCGATTTTATCTTCCATCTGCTAATCGTAAAGTCTGTTAACTGCACTGGATGATTTTGATCTGTCAGCCCTTTGCATGTTTCGAGACATGCGGTTAGACTTGGATTAATTGGGATGTTTTCAAAAGGTAGCGAAGCATAAAATACAGCTTGTTTCGGTTGATTAAATCTCCCCGCTTCAATCAAATCTGGTCTTTCCTTATTGTAAGAAATGTCTCCTATGTTTTTATAAAGCTTGTTTTTTATTTTATTGTGCCGTGCTCTAAAAAAAGGCATTTCATAGGAATTAATATGTGGAGCGAGGAGAGGAATCAATTCAAATACCTTATAGAAAGCGGTTATAGCCTGATTGAAACTCTCATCACTAACAGTTATTTTGGTTAGGTCTTTTAGTACGTTAAATTGATCATTAAGATAATCAAGGTTTGACTCGATGTTCGCAATCAATTCCTTATTGTTCGCGAATGTCTGAAAATCAGCTTCCATTATTTTTTATTTTCTTCGTAAAAAAGTCAAACGCTGCTTTTAATTTATCAACCAAACCTCTGTCAGCTTCAAGTAAGCGACCAATGATTTCCATTTTACCATCTTGTTTTAAAAAGGGAGTCTTTTGGCTTTCTGGTATCATTTTGGACTGCAAATAAAAGCTGTAGACAAATCCATCAATCAAAATGTTCAGCACATCACTGTTTACTCCCCCAGTCATATAAGGCTGTAATATTAACTTGCCAACAATCTGGCCAGTTCTATCTTTAAGAACTTGAACTAAGCAACCAAAATCATCATAATCTAGGGGGTTTTCATTATGAAGTGCCGTTCTTAGCTGCTCTACAAATTTAGCATCGATTTCAGGCGTATGATATGATTCTGAAATAATTACACGCCATAGTAAACTCATCAAAAATATTTTAAATTCTTTATAGCTAAATCCTTCATATTCGTAGAGAAAGTAGATACCATCGGCTGAGACACTTGACTTTGCTATGTATGCCTTATTTCTATTTCTTTTAGCGTAGATGGTCTCTGCGGCGTAATCTTCATATTTGCTGAATTTTCCTTCGCACTCCTCGCACAATAAACGCTCACGTACACCTTTTTGAAGAATCTTTGAAGATGATTGACCATCGTTATCCAAAACAACATTTAAGCTATAGAAACGTTTTGGATTTTCATCATAAACGTTTTGATACATAAATTCAGGAATAATATGTGATTGCTTAAGTTCACTTTCATTGAGGCAAAGCTTACAGGTTCCGGTCATTTTAGTTGTCGGTTGAATTTGTATCTAATTTATGTATTTTATTTTTTGGAAGTCCTGAGATTTTATTGAAGATTGGGTATGGATAATTTAGAGAATTACTATAACAGAAAAATAAATCTGTTTTACTAATGCATTTAGAAACAAAGAAGTCATACCCCATCAAGTGATAAAAGCTTGCGACAACATAATTTACTTGCTGTTTCAGAGAGATTTTGACAGTTCTATCATTGATATTGCTGATTCTTCAGGTATGACATTTAAATATTCTTTTCATCTTAATTTGTTTTGGTGTTAGACTATAGTAAGAAAAAAGTGGGTCATTATAAGCCTAAAAAATTCGTAAGATTCAGTTCTATTTAACCTTAAATCTTAATGAAATGGAAAAGAAAAGACATGCACTACGCAAACAGAAAAGCAAAAAGGTAATTTTAAAGGAAAAAGAAGATAAATTCCTAGATCTGGTCGCCGAGATAATCGTTAATATAATTATGGATGATGAAGAAACCGATAACGAGATGGATGAAAGTGTTCTAAATCCCTTACCTAACCTTGATGGGAGTTTAGAACACAACGAAAGCAGTGTAAATTACTTAAAATCAAACTCTTATTGATAATCTTAGCAGAAATTGATTCTATCATTAAAACACAAAACCCGCTAACAATCAATATGTTAGCGGGTTTAAGTAGCCCGTAGGGGAATCGAACCCCTGTTTCCAGAATGAAAATCTGGCGTCCTCACCCCTAGACGAACGGGCCATTAATCTGAGTTTTGACTTTGGAGTATTTAGTTTGGAGAAACTCCTAACTTAACACTCTCAACTCCCAACTTCTTGGTAGCGGGGACACGACTCGAACGTGCGACCTTCGGGTTATGAGCCCGACGAGCTACCAACTGCTCCACCCCGCACTCTCATGTATTTTTAAGGGAAATACCAACCTTCAATTTTACAGTGTTGAAACTGATAAAAAAAACCGCTCAGCTCTTGTAGCGGTTTCGTAGCCCGTAGGGGAATCGAACCCCTGTTTCCAGAATGAAAATCTGGCGTCCTCACCCCTAGACGAACGGGCCATTAATCTGAGTTTTGACTTTGGAATATTTAGTTTGGAGAAACTCCCAACTTAACACTCTCAACTCCCAACTTCTTGGTAGCGGGGACACGACTCGAACGTGCGACCTTCGGGTTATGAGCCCGACGAGCTACCAACTGCTCCACCCCGCACTCTATACAACTCGTTTTTTCGTTGAATTAAATCCTTAACTCTGTTTCCGAATTGGAATGCAAAGATATAATTCGTTTCTTTGTGCTGCAAATTTTTTTTAAAAAATATTTTAATGGCGCATAAAGCAGGTTTTGTTAGTATAATAGGTAAACCAAATGTAGGTAAATCTACCCTCATGAATGTGCTTGTAGGCGAGCGACTTAGCATTATAACTCCTAAGGCACAAACCACAAGACACCGCATTTTAGGGATCGTAAATGAAGAAGAATATCAGATCGTTTTCTCTGATACTCCGGGTATAATTAAGCCAAAATACAGTTTACAAGAGAGTATGATGAGCTTTGTGAACGGATCTTTGACCGATGCCGACGTACTTTTATTCGTAACCGACATTAATGAAGCACACGATGAAGAGGACGTTTTAGAGAAAATTCTGAACCGTAATATTCCTACAATTGTACTCATTAATAAAATTGATAAGGCATTACAAGAACAGGTTGATGAGAAGATTGCTTACTGGCAGGAGAAGTTAAATCCGGTTGCTATTTATGCAATTTCGGCTTTACATAAACACAATGTCGACGGATTATTGGACCGCGTGCTGGAAATGTTGCCAGAACATCCACCATATTACGACAAAGAAGATTTAACGGATCGCTCAGAACGTTTCTTCGTTTCGGAGATTATCCGCGAAAAAATCTTCCTTAATTATCAAAAAGAAATTCCTTACAGCACCGAGGTAATTGTAAAGAGTTTTAAAGAAGAAGAACTGAAAAACGGGAAAGGTGCGATGATCAGGATTACTGCAGAAATTGTGGTAGAACGCGATTCGCAAAAGAACATTTTAATCGGTACTGCAGGGAGCATGTTGAAGAAAGTTGGTACTGAGGCGCGTTTAGAAATCGAGAAATTTTTAGACAGCAAAGTTTTCTTAGAAATGTTTGTTAAGGTAATCCCCGACTGGAGAAGTAAAAAGAATTACCTAAAAAGCTTTGGTTACGATAATTAATTTCGATTTTTATTAGATAGAATTAATAAGGATGAAAATAAGATTAACGTTTCTCTTGCTGTTAATGGGTACAGCGGTTTTTGCACAGGAATCAAACAATGGTAAAAAATTGTGGGCAAAATCTATCCTGAATGAAAAAGCGCCAGAACTGGTGGTCGAAAAATGGATTTCAAAACAGCCTGATACCAAAGGGAAGTTTGTCCTGATTGATTTTTGGGCAACCTGGTGCGGACCATGCCGCGCATATATTCCTACCTTAAACGATCTCCAAAAGAAATATGCCGATAAAATTGTCATTATTGGGGTTTCTGATGAGGCAGCAGAAAAAGTAGAAGCTTTTAGTAATCCTAAAATCAACTATTTTGAAGCCATCGACACGAAGGGGACAGTAAAAGATTCGCTTCAGGTTAAAGGCATTCCGCATGCTATTCTTATCGATCCGAAAGGAATTGTAAGATGGGAAGGTTTTCCTTTGTTGGAGGGAAATCAATTAACCGAAGAAGTAATAAAAGGACTTTTAGAAAAGTATAAAAATTAATATTAATAGAGGTTACGAAAAATAACCGTACCTTTGCAGCCCGAAATAGATCGGTTAGTAGTTGATAGTCAATGGCTGATAGCCAAAATAGTTTAGGCAGCTTGCTTAAACATCACGACCGTTAACTATAAGCCATTAACTATCAATAGAACACCCATGAGTAATATTATAGCCATCGTAGGCAGGCCAAACGTAGGCAAAAGTACCCTTTTTAATAGATTAACCGAAAGCCGTAAGGCGATTGTAGATGATATAAGCGGCGTAACCCGCGATAGGCACTATGGCGTAGGCGAGTGGACAGACAGGCAATTTACCGTAATCGATACTGGTGGTTATGTAGCCAATTCAGAAGATGTTTACGAAGCTGCAATTCGCGAGCAGGTAATGATCGCGATCGAAGAAGCCAGTGTATTAATCTTTATGGTTGATGTAACTACAGGTATCACCGATTTAGACGACGACATCGCCCAAGTACTGCGCAGAAGTAATAAACCCGTTTATGTTTGTGCAAATAAAGTAGACAATACCGCTTTATATAACGAAATCCATACCTTTTATGGCTTCGGATTAGGCGAAGTATATGCATTATCATCAATGACGGGTTCTGGAACAGGAGAGTTGTTAGATGAGGTTGTTAAGAACTTCGAAGACATTCCTGAAGAAGAAAACCAATTGCCTAAAATTACCATCGCAGGTCGTCCGAATGTGGGTAAATCTTCTTTGGTTAATGCACTGATTGGTAAGGAACGTAATATCGTTACTGCAAATGCAGGTACAACCCGCGATTCGATCAAAATCCATTATAACCAGTTCGGTCATGAGTTTATGCTGATCGATACTGCCGGATTACGTAAAAAAACCAAGGTTAAAGAAAACTTAGAGTTTTATTCGGTAATGCGTACCATTAAAGCCTTAGAAGAAGCTGATGTTGTGGTGTTAATGATCGATGCCGTAGAAGGAATCGAAAGCCAGGATATTAATATTTTCCACCTGGCTGAGAAGAACAAAAAAGGTATTGTAATTCTGGTTAACAAATGGGATTTAATTGAAAAAAATACCCAAACCATGAAAGCTTTCGAAGAGCAGATTCATGAGCGTATCCGCCCGTTTACCGATGTGCCAATTGTATTTACTTCGGTATTAAACAAGCAACGTATCTTCAAAGCAATTGAAGCTGCTTTGGAAGTTTATAAAAACCGTAGTAAGAAAATTCCTACATCTAAATTAAATGATGTCATGTTGCCGTTGATCGAGAAATTCCCACCACCAGCATTAAAAGGAAAACACATTAAGATAAAATATATCACACAAATTAATGCCACTTCGCCAATGTTTGCCTTTTTCTGCAACTTGCCACAGTACATTAAAGATCCGTATAAACGTTTCATCGAGAATAAATTGAGAGAAAACTTCGATTTTTCTGGTGCACCAATCCAGATTTATTTCAGACAGAAATAAGTGGAGGTTGAAGGTTTAGGGTATAAGGCTTAAGGTCAAATGCCTAATAATATTATTAAAAACAGGGTTGCATTCATAGCGAAAGCAGCCCTGTTTTTGTTTATGCTATTCATGTCATTCTGAACGCAGTGAAGAATCTGTATGGTGTTTACATTGTACTTTAATGAATTTACTACCCTCGCATCGAGGCTATTTAGGTTCGGCATTTCATAGCTTAGGGATTATTCATTGGTTGTTAGGAGTTTTAATGGTATTCATGCTTGCTTCAAGGTCTTCACTGCGTTCAGAATGACAGACTCAATGGAATCGTCGTCATCTCGACCGGAGCAACGCGAAGTGGAGAGTGGAATTGCAATAGTCTACTAGAGATTTTTTGTTGTCATATTATTATTTTTATTGAGAAGCATTACTTTAGATTTTTTTCTTTTTTAAGCTGCGATTTTAGGGTTTATTGAGCTGTTTGCAAACTCTAATGGCGATAAGTACCCCAAAAAAGAGTGTCTTCTTTTTCTATTATACCATACCTCTATATATTCAAAAATGGCTAAACTGGCCTTCGATCTTGTTTTATATATCTGCTGGTATATCATTTCTGTTTTTATAGTTTTAAAGAAACTCTCTGCAACTGCGTTATCCCAACAG
>NZ_SJSO01000003.1 GCF_004331735.1 Pedobacter psychrodurus | reverse complement strand
CGCAATAAAACCAGATGAGCATAAAGAGCAGGAAATATTCCAACAAAGCGGGTACTTCAGGGAAAAATCACGACACAGATATAAAATTGAGGCGAAAAATAGTGAATTGAAAAATGTTCATGGATATGACAGGGCGAACTCCTATGGCCTGGAAAGCATGAAAATGCAAGGTGCACTTGCGATATTCGTGGTTAATCTTAAAAGAATCCTCAAATTCTAAAAAAAGGATAATAATCCAAAGAATCTTCTGGGAAAAACTAACAATGTGCTCCAGTTCTCAATGTCGAACGTAAAGTTCGTTATCAAATAAGAAAAATGAAATGCCTCAAAAAAGAAAGCGGATGAAAAACTCTTAAGAGCTATTCATCCGCTTTTCTGTTTGAAGACCATTTTATGTCTACTTTTTCAGTGCCCTCTTTTAAAATCAGGAGGCTTTTTACGTATATACTATTTATTATTTTATACCCACACTACTAACGGCTACTGCAAGAATTAACAGAAAATAACTTACTAACAATACAAGGGTGAGTATTCCCCAAAATTTAAAAAGCGATTTTACATTTGCAATGGCATCGTTTAAATTTTCCTGATCGCCAAACAGCACACCTTGTTTGCCCTTAGCTGAAAAACGTAACAACAATAAACTTGGGTAAAAAAAGAGTAAAGCCAACAACAGGTAAAATATAGTTATTCCAGTTGCCCCGATACTAGCCAATGGCCCTAATTGATTAAGCATTGCCGGATTTGCCGTTATTGCAGCTCCTATTCCAAACGAACTTAAGGTTAAAAATGCTGAGATAACAAAACCTACAACTGATAAAAATCTTGCCCATTTACTCATATCATAAAAGTAGCTCCGCATTTCTTCGGTAACTACTAATTTTAATTCCTGTGGCTCTTCATTTTCAAAATCTTCCATTTATCTCTATCTATTTTGGGCTAAACTTAGATAAAATATAGATTTCATACAATAGCAAGAGTTTAAATAAAGGTTTTAAAAGCTTATCTTTGCGCGGTTTTAGCGGAGATGGGAGATGTGAAAGGTAAAATGGAAGATACAAAACGATCGACTATGAACTATTGCACATGAACCATTTGACTTCCGGCTAAAGACTATGGACTAAAGACTTAAAGACTAATAAATAATGGCATTACAATGTGGTATAGTTGGTTTACCAAATGTTGGGAAATCGACTCTTTTTAACTGTTTATCAAATGCAAAAGCGCAGGCTGCAAACTTTCCCTTTTGTACTATTGAGCCCAATGTTGGCGTAATTACAGTACCTGATGATAGATTAACCAAACTGGCTGAGTTGGTTAAACCAAACAAAGTACAACCGAATACGATTGAGATTGTAGATATTGCGGGTTTGGTAAAAGGTGCATCGAAAGGTGAAGGCTTAGGAAACCAGTTTTTAGGAAATATCCGTGCTACCAATGCAATTATTCACGTTTTACGTTGTTTTGATGATGGAAATGTAATTCACGTTGATGGTTCTGTTGATCCGATCCGTGATCGAGAAATTATCGATACTGAGCTACAGCTTAAAGATTTGGATACCGTTGATAAACGTATTCAAAAGGTAGAAAAAATGGCTAAAACAGGTGGTGATAAAGACGCTAAACGTACTTATGAAATTTTAACGATGGTTAAAGCGCATTTAGAGGCTGGTAAATCTATCCGTACTGCGGCATTGGCTCAAGATGATTTTGATTTTATTGAAGATTTAGGCCTACTTACGCAAAAGCCAGTAATGTACGTTTGTAATGTTGATGAGGCATCGGTAATTAACGGTAATAAATATGTTGATTTGGTAAAAGCAAACGTTGCTGATGAAAATGCTGAAGTTTTAGTAATCTCTGCTAAAATTGAATCAGAAATTGCTGAACTGGATAGCTACGAAGAGCGTGAGGAATTTTTAGCTGATTTAGGCTTAACCGAATCTGGCGTAAATAAATTGATCCGCACGGCTTATAAATTATTAAATCTTTACACTTATTTCACCGCTGGTGTGCAAGAAGTTAGAGCCTGGACGATTACAAAAGGTTTTACAGCGCCACAAGCTGCTGGCGTGATCCACACTGATTTCGAAAAAGGATTTATCCGTGCTGAGGTAATCAAGTACAACGATTTCGTAACTCTAGGTTCTGAAAATGCGTGTAAAGATGCTGGTAAATTAGGTGTTGAAGGAAAAACCTATGTGGTGGAAGATGGCGACATCATGCACTTCAGGTTTAATGTTTAAACCCCACCCCAAACCCCTAAAGGGACTTTAAGGATATAGATAATTGATGAGCCACTTGAAAGAGTGGCTTTTTTTGTTTGGAGTTTTTTTGCCACGGAGGCATGGAATTTTATGCGATTGTCACGCTGAGCGGAGTCGAAGCGTATTTACAGGGGTTAATTAACCACAGATAATACAGATTAACACAGATAATTATTTTTGCATAATTTTTACCGTTGTTATAAATTGAGATAATTATCGCCTAAATCTTTGCCACGGAGACACGGAAAGCACGAAATTATACCGATCGCGTTAAACCCAGCCTTAAATAGTTGCAGATATACTGCCATATAAACCCGATTAACAGTGATCCCGACGAGAAGTCGGGAGTAATGAAAGCGGGAAGAAACTTTAAAAAAATTGCTGTAATTGCTTTCCAAAAAAATTCAACTTTTTCACCCAGAGTAGACAACTTACAGGCAGGGCTGTTAGAAATCTAAAAGATAGATCTTTCTCCCGAATTAACTTCGGGACTACGCTTCATCCGATAGCTATCGGGTCGAGATGACGATTTCTCTATTAAACCGCTAACCCGTAAGCGGCTAACTGTGCTTTGGTATCTTTGTAATCGGTATGATGAATACCTCTTAAACCTAAACCTTCGGCAACCTGCACAAAAAGCATACGATCATCGATGTATAAACTCGTTCCTACGTCGCTCTGTGAAATATCGATCGCTACCTTAAAAATATCGGCATCGGGTTTGCGGAAATGTACAAAACTTGATGACACAAAAAAATCCACAAATTCGTTCAGCTTGAATGTGTTAATTCTATACTGGTTTAGCTCTCTGCCCTCATTGCTTATTACAGCTACCTTTAGGTTATATTTCTTTTTTAAATCGCAGATCAACTGAATCATTTCCGGATAAGGAAGTGATTTTTTGAACATAAATTCTTTAAAATCATCGTAGGTAAAATTACGTTCTTCGAAGAAAACAATTCGTTCTAAATATTCATCAAGCGTTAGTTTACCCACTTCATAGGTATCGAAGGTAAGGTGATGGCGTTCTTCGAGATCAACCGAGTCGAGGTTAAAAAGTACTGAAGCTTCTCCTCTTGCATGTCTATCCCAGCCATTGGTTAATAAAACACCGCCGATATCGGTAAAAAGTGTGGTAATTTTCTTTTGCATGATTTAAGTTTAAAGTAAAACGCCTTTTAAAAACAGAACGGCAAAGCTGAAATAAATAATCAATCCGGTAACATCAACAAGGGTTGCTACAAATGGAGCAGATGAGGTTGCTGGATCGGCTCCAAGTTTTTTTAATAAAATAGGGAGCATAGAGCCACTTAACGAACCCCAAAGTACCACAAAAACCAAAGAAACGCTAATGGTAGCAGCAATTAAAATCCAGTGTTCGCCATAAACATTTGGCACTGCCAAATGCCAGACAAAAATGCGTAAAAATCCGATCAGGCCTAAACATAAACCCAATAGAAAACCAGATGTAATTTCCCTGTTCATTACACGCCACCAATCTTTTATGGTTACTTCGCCGAGTGCCATTGCCTGAATAATCAGTGTAGAAGCCTGAGATCCACTATTACCTCCACACGAAATAATCAGCGGAATAAATAATGCAAGTACGGTAGCTTTGTGAATCTGTCCTTCGAAAAAACCCATTGCAGTAGCGGTAAGCATTTCGCCAACCATTAAAATGGCCAGCCACCCTACACGTTTTCTAACGAGGTTAAATATTGAAGTATCGAGATAAGGTTCATCCAAAGCCTCGGTTCCCCCTATTTTGTGCATATCTTCGGTGTATTCCTGGTTGGCAATCCACAAAATATCATCAACGGTAACAATACCTAAAAGAACGTTATTTTCATCTACTACAGGTAAAGCTACGCGGTTGTTCATTCTGAAGATATTGATCGCGTCTTCCTGAGGATCATTTGCCTTTAACGCAATGAAACGTTTATCGGTAAGTTCGCCAATAATGGCTTCAGGATCGGCCAGTAAAACCTCACGTATCCTGATATCATCCAACAAAACACCCTCTTTATCAATAACATATACCACATCAATGGTTTCGGAGTTTTTTCCGTAACGCCTAATGTGTGCTAAAACCCTTGTGATAGACCATTCGGGTTTTACTGCGATGTAATCAGGTGTCATTAAACGGCCAATACTATCTTCTTTATAGCCAAGGAGTGCAAGCGATTCTTTACGTTCTTCGGGTGGTAAAAGCGTGATCATTTTTTTTACCACATCGCCTTTTAATTCACTAAAAAGTGCGGTACGGTCATCTGGTGGCAGATCTTTAATGATCTGATTGAGTTTGTTGCCCGAAAGTTTTTTAATGATACGCTCCTGGGTAGGGAAATCAAGAATCCGAAAAACGTTTACCGCTCTGTTGAGGGATAAGGTTTCGATAAATTTAGCTGCATATTGTGGAAGTTCATCAATCAGTTCTTCAACATCCGAAATATTCAGTTGATCGAGATATTGCTTTAAAGCCTTATCATTTTCTTTTTCAAGGAGTTCCTGAATCTCTTCCACAACCAATTCTTCCATAAACAAAATTTAATTTATTACATGCTTAATCCTCTATTAACGGTTCGCAAAGGTGCATTTTTATTTCCTAAAAAGCCAATGGTGCACCTTTAAAATTAGCCAAAAAGGTTTCTTAAATTAAAAATAAAGGGGAACAAACGCAGTATACGAGCTGTTCCCTTTAAGATTTAATCATTTTTTAACATAAAAGATATCTCAACAGCAGAAAGTTAATTTTGCTATGAATTTACAGAATAAAAATAGCCTTGATTTTTTAATAAAATGATTGAAACAACATTCTTAACTTCAATAAAGAGCATCTCCCCTGCTCCAACCACCCCTCAAATCGAAGAATTACGCTATAATCTAAAAACTAGTATAAGACAATCAAAACGGCCATTTTGTTCAGTGATTAGGTATAAATCTGAAGTGCAATGTAGTACAAGTTTGAAAACGTAAAGAGGGGTCATTTCCTCTGAAATACCCAAAAATGAGGGGGCATAGATCTTAACAGCCCAGTTTGAACAGTAAACTGTTTCTGGGTAAGACAATAAAAAAACCTATTTGGTAATGTTTGCGAGGTGCAAAATCAGATAACTTAAAACGAAAGAGGCTATTTTAACCCGATTGGGTTTTGTTTCCCTTATACTTGATTAGTCAATTGTGAGTCCAGGCCCGATTACCTTCATTCCACAGTCTGCATGAATTTTGTCGACTTCTGCTTTACTGGGCTTATGGCCAAAATTGTTCATGGTTCTAAAAAATTCTTCAGCTTTTCCGGCGGGCTGTACAAAATAAATAAGTTTACCAAAATCTGTACGTTGAATCCAGGTGTGCGGAATATTTCGAGGCAGAAAAATGGTGTCGCCAGAGGCCAACTCCATTAGTTTTCCATCAACTGAGAATTTATAGTTCCCTTCAGCTACGTAAAAAATCTCGTCCTGATCAAAATGGATATGGAGCGATGGCCCTGTTTTCTCGTAACCAATGTATTCGAATACCGCTAACTGCCCATTGGTATCTTTACCAGAAATTTTGATGTCGTTAGGGTTTTTTCCTTTATATAAAAAGGATTCTCCAAACCTGCCCTTTCCAGATTTAACGATAAATGGTTCTTTATCTCCATTTTCTGCATAGCCGGTTTTATTTAGCGTCAGGAAGGCCGCAATACTTAAACTACCCAGCAAAAATTCTTTTCTTTCCATTTTATTTGATTTAACTCAAAGATGGAAAGAAAAAAAATGCTGTTAGTGGTAAGAATCAGACATTAATAAATTTCTTCTGTACCCAATTGTCGCTCGGGAGAATCCATTGCAAAGAAATCGGAAGGCGAAAAGCCTGTAAACGTTTTATAATCCTTACTCAAATGTTGATAATCGTAGTAGCCACAATCAATAGCCAAATTAAACCAGCTTCTAGATGGAGTTACATTTTTTAGCCGGTAGGCATAGTCAAATCTGGCCACTTTTAAGAAAGCTTTCGGACTAATGCCTACGCTATCCAAAAAACGCCTGTTAAACTGGCGTTGCGAAAGAAAACCATTAGCAACGTAATAATCAAGTGGCTGGTCGAAAGTCAACATTTTCTCGGCGACCAGATCAATCCGATTAGGCCTGTTTTTGATACCCTCTAATTTCTGTATGATGTACCGATCTGCGATGGACAGCATTTCATTATGGGTACAGGCATTAAAAAGCTGGTCATTAATCTCCTCAATCTCTTTGCCCAAAACAAGTTCGGCATCAATGGAGGTATTGGTCAGTTCAACAGCTGGGATGCCCAATAAACTATAAAGTGCACCTGGCTTAAAAACAATTTGAAGAGATAGAAACTTTTTATAAACCGTTCTCATATTGACAACTGTATGTTGGCCAAAAAGCAGCGCATTTTTGGGTTTAATAAAATCTTTTCGTGTAGGATATTCGATTTTTGTTGGGCTAGGAAAAAACTGGAGGCAATGCTCTGGCCGTGGCGTGTAGGCCTTTGGTGGAATGGGATTATTGTGACTGAACTCAAAATCAATAATTCGATAGCATTTGACATAAGGGGTCAGGATTGGGGCTGGTTTATGTTCACTTAAATGCATAACGGCAATGATCAAACATAAAGTTAGTTAAATTTTAACGACAAGATCTGTTTTTTCACCTGTTACAATTTAAACTAAACAACAATTTAAATAAAAACTTACAAGCCGCGAATTATAGATAGTGCTTAAGCATCAACGCCAGGTAATCCCTGATAATCTAAAATTTCCTTCTTTTTAAGGTGCACTGTGGAAATACCAGTCTTCATTCATCCTTAACAAGAGCTTCATCTGCTAGGATGATGGTATCATGGTAAACATGGAAGAGAACATCTATTTTGAATAAAAAACTGTTTTTTTTTATTCAAAATGCCAAACAAATAAGTTTTCAAATCCTATATTTGCAGCCTTATGCTCCCGTAGTTCAATGGATAGAATTATGGTTTCCGGTACCATCGATTATTCATCATAAATAACTGAAAATCAGATAAATAAAATTTATTTAATTTTGCTTGTAAATTAATTGTAAAACATTTTTTTCATGATTCCCAGTCCCTTGAATTCGTAATTTCCTTCGATAATTTTTTTAAAACATTTTAATTTTATTAGGAGACTTTACTCCTCTAAAAATAATAACTGCTCTAGTGGATTGGCGGCTTTTAATATCTAAATATTTAAGATATTAAAAGCTGTCGCGATCGGTTGTTACTTAGCCGATTAATGGGAAGACCACAACGTTAATGAATAAAAAAGACACAACACTATTTAATAGAAATACAACAGCAATATTTAATAAAAATAACACGACGCTATTTAATAGAAATACACCGACATTTCTTACATTTGTACTATAGCATCATGGATCAAGAAAACAAAAGTTTTCTTTCAAAAGAAATAACAAATGGCGACACCACAGGAAAGATTTGCAGCGGCATTACGTGTATTAAAGGACTTACAGGATAGAAATGAAGTGGCTATAACCGGTGAGGATTTACCTAACCGTATCTACAGAGAGATATTGCTAAAAAACGGTTTCATAAAAGAGGTAGTCAGGGGCTGGTATGTGAGCTCAGACCCGAATGCCGGTCCTGGAGAAACGACCTCATGGTATAGCTCATATTGGGATTTTTGTCTAAAATTTTTAAATTCCAGGTATGGCAATGATTGGATTTTATCGGCCGATCAGTCACTCAAGATCCATGCAGGAAATTGGTCGGTTCCATCCCAGTTATTTTTGCGATCTCCTAAAGGAAACAATAACCCAACCTCCTTGGCGCACAATACATCTCTATTTAATTACAGGGCGAATCTTCCTGTTCCCGAGTTGACCACTATAGAAAGGGGCATAAGGATGTATAGTTTACAGGGCGCGCTCCTTTACTGCTCTACAGCCTCATTCAGCGGTAATGGCCTTGACGCGCGAACCGCGCTCTCATTGATTAGAGACGCTTCTGAGCTACTTCCTGTGCTACTTGAAAATGGCCATTCAGTAATTGCTGGGCGACTTGGAGGTGCCTTCAGAAATATTGGTCGTGAAAGGATTGCTGACCAGATAATTGAAACCATGCGCCAAGCAGGTTACGATGTACGGGAAGATGATCCTTTTCAGGCTAAAATAACAATAGATCTTTCTCTACGTGAACGGTCTCCCTTTGTGAACCGTATCAAACTCATGTGGCAACAGATGCGGGATGTGGTAATACGGAATTTTCCAGTACCACCTGGGCTTCCAAAAGATCATAAGGCTTACCTGGAAAATGTGGATTCGATTTATATCACCGATGCCTACCACTCTTTATCTATAGAACGATACAAGGTAACACCTGAACTAATAGAAAGGGTGAGTTTGGGTTCCTGGAATACCAAAGGTAATGCAGAGGACAGAAAGCAACAGGACGCAATGGCTGCACGGGGCTATTTTCAGACTTTCCAGATAGTGAAGGAATCAGTAAAAAATATACTAGATGGTAAAAATCCAGGGGATCAGGTTGACCAGGACCATCCGCGCTGGTATCGAGAGTTATTTGATCCAAGCGTTGCCGCGGGTATTTTAAAAGCCTCTGATCTTGCCGGATACCGTAGCAATCAGGTATATATTAGCAATTCGCAACACGTGCCCTTAAGTGTTGATGCAATGAGGGATTGCATGTCCGTGCTATTCGAACTTTTAGAAGGCGAGCCTGAGGCTTCAGTCAGGGCAGTTTTGGGTCACTTTGTTTTCGTATTCATTCACCCTTACATGGATGGCAACGGGCGGATGGGCCGGTTCCTGATGAATGCAATGCTGGCTTCAGGGGGATATCCCTGGACAGTAATTCCGGTAGAAAAAAGAAAGGAGTATATGAAGGTACTGGAACATGCGAGCATTGAGCAGAATATAAGCGAATTTTCTAAGTTTCTCGCCTATTTAGTGAACGAGGGATTAAAAGGAAAACCTGTGGCTGTTCTCCCTCAATAAGGAGCGGGGGCGGAAAGGCTCTCGAAAAAGCCTTCATCTATCTCCTTTGCAGTTCCGCTATAGAGCATTGGCGGCAGGATGCTGCCGATGGATTCCGATCTGCTGTTTTTAAGCAGAACAGAAACTAAAAGCTCATTTTCTACCGAGAATGAAATATTGATGATCCAAGAACCTACACCGTGCAGTCTTTGAATGGCCTGAAAAAAGTTGGTTCTCATGATTTTTGTTTGATTAATTGTGTTCCCCTGCGTTTAGAAAAAACGGCATCAAATCCATTGCCCCCGATTACGCTTTTAATAATGTTCTCCGCATGGCGGATGCGTACGGCATCCCCTGCGGAAATCTGCAAGCATTCAAGGTTTTCAAAAAACCGCAAGGTTTTGGCGATTTCATAAAGGGCTTTTCTTTCTGTAGTATCGGCTAATATGCTCATGATATAGTTTTTTAAGGGAGCGGAAATCCGCTCCCTGATTATTAATTCAGTTGAAATGAAATGTTTTCGTTTCTGCCCAGGCTTAAGCAGAGATCAAAGGCAGACTGTCCACGCAGTTTGGCTGTCCCCTCAAGAATGGATTTAAATTTGGATTCCATATCCTTGAATCTGCGCACATTTTGATAGTAGCCCGTTACGGCATTGTATGCACCGAACAATGTGCCTTTTGTGGTATCTAACAGCTGGGAGGGATTGGCCATTGCATAGCTATAAACATCATCCACTATATTTTTATACACACTTGAAGCCTCGTCAACAGTACCGTTTTTCAATTTCTCTAGTACCTCGCGGTTTGGCGCCATTGCAATCTGTATCAGCTTCTTAACTTCTTCGTCCGAGATACGCACGGTTGCCCAATGATTAAAAACCTGTTCCATTTCATCTCCAATCCTACCCGATATACCCATCAGCGTATGAGCAGTTTTAAGCCTGTCCCCTGCACCCGAAGAATGTCGGATTCTGATGGAATTGGTAGAATTTTTGAGTGCTGCGTTCAGCGTGTTGTTGCACACAATGCGCACGGGCGTAAAAGCTGCTGTGATGCTCCCGAAGCCATCGTGCGAAGTGGTCAGAAAAAGGTACTGTTCGATCAGGTCATCCTTTCCCACTTTAATGTACAAGGGCAGTTTTGCGGTAATAAAGATACGTTCGCCTTTACCCAACGCACCTGCAGTTTCGTATAGAATGCCCTCACCACCGCCAACAATGCTATCGAAAAATTCAAAAGCTTCAATATTCTGCACTACGCTATAAGCCTTACCAACCACACCTAAAACCGTGTCGGAATCCGTGCGCACCGTGGCGAAATAATCTGGAACCTCAATCTCAGAAGATGCGCCCAATATGATTGCATCGGGATCAGGTTCATTCAGGAGGCGCAAATTCAGTGCATCCATTGTAAAAAGTGGTCTTTTTTCGACCGAATAATCAAGCCCCGCAAATTTTAGGGCTTCGGCAGAAGTGGAATAAGCATCTACTATCGTTCCCAACCCGTGCCACGCTTTTTCAGTTACTGAAAAAAAGCTGTATTTCTGTGTTTTATCGTTATAATTTAGGTGATGTGCCATAATGTAACAAGTCTAAAATGAATAAGTATCGGCTTATAATTAAAATGGCAGATCATTGTCAATGCCCTCGAATTTATTTACTGCTGCTGTCTCTGCCGCCTTTGGTACACCCTGTTGCGTATTTTCAAGAGCGGGTGAACTACTTTCACTTCTTTGATTGCTTCCCAAAAGTTTGATTTCGGTTGTATGAAAGGTCAAAGATGCTTTGGCCTCGCCCGAACCGCTCATGTAAGCATTTACACCAATACGCCCGTAAAGCTGCACCCATCCACCTTTTTTAAGGTATTCGGCAATACCTGTATTCATCCAATAGGAACAGTCAATAAATGTGGTAACCTTTTTCTGTTCCCCACCAGAACGATAGGTGTCATTGATTGCAATTGAAAAGCCAATTACTTTCCTGTCTCCGCTTACCGTCCTTAACACTGCATCAGCGGTCAGTCTTCCTGTAATTTCCATGTTGTAAATTTTAAGTTTAACTTTTTTTGTTTCCTTTCCTTTTTTCCCAAAAAATCTTTTCAAAAGAAAAAACGAAAAAAAAGAAAGTACAGAAAAGCGGGTGTACTGGAACGGAGAGCTATAAGTCCCGGAGGGTGTTTTGACGCAGCCAAAACATTATGCGCTCGCAGAGAACGGAGCGCCCGAATTTCACGGCCTTTTTTTTCGTTTTCTATTGTAAAGTTTCACATTCTAGCATATAACCAAAAAAGAACCCCTATCCTGAAAAATCGACACAAGGCCGCAGACAGTGATTAGCAGTAATAATTATTTTAGAAATTATTATGTCCGATTGTCTGATAGGCTCTGCCGGCTATCATCAGACTTGCCTGCTGGATTGGTGGATTCAATGGCAGTTCTGATTTAATCTAAACCGCACACATCCTCCTGCCCAGTTCAAACGCAGCCAGAATTGCACTGGACTTCGCGAGACCAACCCCTTTAAACCTAGAGAGTGCTTTATGGTCCTGAACGGCCAATAAGTCAAGCCTACCCCCAACGGCTTTTAAGATATTTTCTGCCAGATCCACAGCGCTCACATCAATCCTGCCGGAACCGATTAGCATCGCTATCAGTTCTGCATCACTCATATGGGACGATCCCAGTGCAACAAACTTTTCCCTTGGCCTTAAGTTGACATCCCATGACTTGATCCCTTTATTCACACCGGAACTTTTAAGGCGGGCTACATCCGCCACACTGAAATTATCCTGATTAAGATAAACGGCGGAATGGAACAGGGAAGACATTGCGGAAATCAAAAAATGAAAGTCCTGTTCAAAGACCACAACAGTTGACCGTTTATAGCTACCATCATCCTGCTCATCACTCCTGGTAATGCACAGGTAATGGTTATCATTAACTGCCCTTTTAAAATCTAAAAAATAATTCTTTTTTCCAGAAGAAAAATTTTCAGTAGCAAGGTTACTATTTCTCATATCTATAAAATTTAAGTATGAACAAAATTATCCATTGGATTCTGACGATTCGGTTGTATATTGTGTTAGCCGATCCGATCGGATAAAAAACGGATAGGAACCCATGAAGATTTTTAGAGATGCAGCAGCCCAAAGAAACCGAGCGGACCTGTAGTTACCGCAACTGTGAGAATACATTTGAAGGAAGAAGTGACAAAATCTTCTGTAGCGACCAGTGCCGCAACCATGCGCGGCGTGATCAGCTTAAGACTGAAAAATGGAATGCCCCAGCTTTTTATCACAAGATTTCAGAAATCCTTAAAAACAACCATAAAATCCTTAAACACCAATTTGAGGGAAATGGGGATAATACGATAATTACAAATTTCCTGCTAAGGGATAGCGGATTTAACTTTGAGTTCCATACACGGATACTGAATACATCTAAAGGAATTTATAAATTCTGCTATAATTACGGCTGGCTGGAACTTGAAAACGGGAAGATCCTGATCGTAAAAAACGAAAAGATGGTTGAGATCTGATCTTTAAATTAAATCTGATTAAGTCTGCCTTCAAAACAGCTTCAGTAACCATTAATAAGCAAGGCCACTACCCAATTGGACAGCGGCCTTGCTATTGCTCCCAAAACAGATTTTTACTACTTATTTTTCTTTTCTGTTACTTCAGCCCGGATCTCCTGAGCTAAGTTTTTAAGATCCTGCATACCTTTACGTACACGTGTTCCCGCTGCACTATTATTTGCATTGTAGAATTTTTCGACATCAGCTTCAACAGAAGCTATCAATTCTTTGACTTTACTGAATTTTTCCATGCTAATTACAAATTTGAGCAGCAAATATATCCATTAACATTAATCCACCAAATTATTCAAATCATAAATCGCTTGACAGCATCACATTACCTAATAAAAACAGCTAAAAGCTTGACCATGAAAAGCACGGAGGCCAGCATTCCGTCCATAAACTCAAAGCAGATGTACCTGCTCCTATTCTTTTTTGGTTCAACTGAAGCTTTTTTTTTGCCCTTCACAACGTCATTTAAACCACCTATAACGCGGATTGCTTCATTTACCCGAAAACAGTTCGAGGTAGTTCTGAGTCAGTTCTCTTGTCAATTTACTACGCTTATTTTCTTTCATAAAAAGGCGGCTGAAGGGCCACGTTAGGTTTAAAGATTATATATACCCGTTATTTAATAGACTGCCAAAGAATATCGAATTCAGGAACAAACGTCCTTTTCCAAGCCAGTATCCATAATAGATAGGATCATCTGCAGATAAAATCACCTCTCTTCTATCGCTTCCAATAGCAATATATAGCTGCAGAACCCGCATCTTTGGCTGTATTGGATTTAGAAGAATAACCGTTGATAAGTGGAGTTGATGTACTGCGTTAATGTTGCAAACTTATTCGAACTAAGCAACAAAGTTGGTCCATTTTTGTTAATGAAAAGCTTATTTGAGGTTATCCCAAAAACAATTGGCTGGATGATGTCGAGATCAGACAGGAATATCTCCCTATTGATCCTCTTCGAATCCTCCAGCTCTCCCTGTCTTTGATAATCAAGCCTTCCTGCCATTAGTTTTACAGTTTTTGCAGCGATTTCTATCCCGGCAGTCTTTGCCAGGTCTTTTTTGGCTTCATCGCCGGAAGTATCCGGCACGGGTTCCATATCTGATATTGAGGTAAATTTCAATAAGCGCCTTGTTTGCTTCATTGATTCTGTGTTCGTGACTGCAGGAAAGGGTGAGGAAGAAAACCTGCGCTAGGAAATAATAACCTATAAGGTTCCTAATTTTGATGGAGTAGTTATGAGGCTGTCAATTGAAATTTTTCCGCTTCCGTTTACAATAAGTGCAACACCTAATCCAATCAACAATAGGAAAAACTCCATACCCTCGCCTTGCTGCTCATTAAACCAGTTCATAAAAAAATATTGGTTTTGTACCGTCACCAAAATTCCTATCATTAATATAACTACTAGCAATCCCCAAAGTCTAGAGGCAAAACCTGCAAGAATAAAAAGCGGGCAGAAAAACTCGATCATGATCACCAACCAGCCAATAATATAGGGCAGTCCGACTTTTCCAGTTAAAAAGTGCATAGTAGAAGAATAGCCATGACCGTTCCACCAACCCAGAAGTTTCTGGGCACCATGTGGGAAAAGCACGATTGCTATCGTAATTCTAAGAATCAGACCAACCCAATCGTTTTGATTTTCAAATAAAAATCTTTGTATCATACCCTATTGATTTTGTAGCCCCTAAGGTCTGAAACTGAAATCTATGGGAATGTGATATATGTTAAAGATTACTTGTGACAATTGTTTCACACCTAGCAGCATTTATTTTTAAAAATCTTAGAAAAAAATAAAATTAAATGCTAATGCCCTGTCATCGCCACCAATACCCTGGTGAGATGTCTGCCTATTGAACTGCTACTATAATTTTCATATATATGTTGATTCTAAAAGTAAAAGTTCTGCGAAAAGATTGTAAATGTGGATATCACCCATTATTTTAGAACACAATGGGGCGTTTTCTCTTGCTGTTCGAGCATTTTACAGGTTAGAATTGATGTTTAATTCATTTCTGATCTATTAATCTTTTTATTCCAAGGTTTTTAATCCTGCTAAGTGATTCCCGTGTGATCCCCAGGTAAGATGCGATCTGCGCTTGCGAGACATGGGTCTCAAATCTGCCATACATAGACACAAACTCTTCATAACGAGACTCAGCTGATTTTTGCATAAATGCGATCCTTTTTTGCTGGGCACTAAATGCTCTTTGGAACATAACCCTATAAAATTTATCAAACTTGACTATCTGGTCAAATAAAGAATCCAGTGCTTTTTTATTAACCTGCAAAACTTCAGAGTTTTCTAATGCGTCGATATAAAAGTCGCTGGGCGTATTATTTAACATGGAATACCAATCACTTATCCACCAACCTTCAAATGCAAATTGATTAACCCACTCTTTCGTATCATGCATACGATATTGTCTTAATGCCCCTTTAATAACAAAATAGTCATGTTTACATTTATCCTGCTCTTCCAATAAAAATTGATTTTTACGGATCAGCTTCGGCGTAAAGCGGCTCGCTATCTGGTCAAACTCTCCATCAGTGAGTTTGACTACGTTTTCTATATTTCGCCTTAAAGCAAGCAGCATGTATGGTTGAATTTTCATATTTAAAGCCCGTTCTGTCTGCTTATCATAAACTAAAGCAGTTTTTAAATATAGGTGATTGTCTTCGATTTTTTTATGGCCGATACTTTTTAGTATATTGAACTACCAGATATTTGTTAATATGGTCCATAGCTTTAATGATTAGTACACGTTCACTCGTTCGAAAGTATTAATATACACTACTTTATTAACCCCTTGTCTATTAAATGAATAATTTACCCTTCATGACAATGATTGATGATCCGCTAACCCAAATACCATCGTCTGCAACATTTACCTGTATTGTTGATGGCCGATTAACATAAGTACCCTGTAAAATTTTGTAATCATGTTCTTTTTGAATATACCCGAGGCCTTGCAAATAACCTGCAAGCGGACCTGCCGCGGATCCTGCTGCCGGATCTTCATCAATGCCAATACCCGGGTTGAAGAACCGTGAGGCCGCCAGTACCGGGTCTGAAGTGTCGTTTAACGTAAACAGGTAGTACCCTTCAAACCCATATTGTTTAGATACTTGCTTTAATAACGTTTTGTCAGGAATTGCCTTCTGTAAAGCCCCTGTATTGCTTACAGGTACCATCAAATGAGAAGTTTCGGTCTCAACAATCTGATTGTCCCATCCGTTTAATGAGAAATCTTCAAGCCTTAATCCCGTTGCCTTAGCAATTAGTTCTGTCGGCACAGTTCCGTTAAAGATGGCGGGCCTTTGTTTCATACTAACGTATGGCAGGCCATTCTGTTCGGTTATTTTTAAAGGGACCTTAATGTCCTTCATTTCCACCCATGAAGCTTCGTCTCGAATTTTAAAGAAATCCCATTTATTCAGAAGTGCCAAGCAGACTGCACCCAGCAGGTTGTGGCCTGCACCACCTACTTCAAACCCGGCAGGGGTAAATGAGCGTACTTTAAAAATTTCGTCTTTTGTGGAATAATGCGCAAAAGATGTTTCAGAGTAACCAAATTCCCGTGCGATACGGTAGTATTGCTCAGGTTCTAGCTCCTCATCGATATTTACCACAGCTAGCTGGTTGCCTTCGTATTTTTGGTCGGTAAATACGTCCAACACATAGTAATCAAGTTGTTTCATTTTCTTAAATTTATTCAACCACAAAATTAAAAGGTAATAGTCTATTTTCTATATGGGTTAACAAGAGGTAACTGGTTACCTTTTGTTAACTATGCTATATTTGTGTATGGAACAATTTGAAAAATATGAAGCCACTTGTGAAGAAGAACTGGCGGCTATTCGCGACAGCCTGCAGATTTTAGGCGGAAAATGGAAATTAAGAATTATGAGGTATCTTAATAATCATGTTAACG
This sequence comes from Pedobacter psychrodurus, assembly GCF_004331735.1. Lineage (GTDB taxonomy): Bacteria > Bacteroidota > Bacteroidia > Sphingobacteriales > Sphingobacteriaceae > Pedobacter > Pedobacter psychrodurus. The sequence goes on along the minus strand of NZ_SJSO01000003.1, from coordinate 396,754 downwards.
AAACTAACACATTTAAAAAAATCCAACGGGGAGTAGAGTGTATATCTGCTAAAATGCTTTCAAAAGAGTTGCAGGAATTGGAAATCAATCTTTTGGTCACCCGAACCGTTATGAACACACGGCCAGTAACAGTGAACTACGCCATGACGGAATATGGCCTCAGCGTATTTCCAGTTGCAGACAGCCTGGTTAATTGGGGCCTGAACCACCGTCAAAAAATTAAATGATGTGAAAATATATTTGATTTGCTTCTGTTCGTTATAAAAGATGATAGTTCTTGTAGACCTTCACGGTAGAAAATTACAAGCACTTGTTATGTTAAATAGTGCCGTTCAAAAGGACGCCTACCGTTATTCTTATATTATTTGACGGAGGCTCTTTAAGGTATAATAAGTTGTGAAAAGGAAAGATGTGACAGAGTGGGCATTGAGTCTGCAATTGAAAAAATTAGAACGAAATGGTGTAATTTAAAAAAATCACAACTCAAACCTCCACTGATGGTAGAATTTTCGCCGACAGACGTCGGTAAAATACTTTTTCCATTACTAATTTCTATTGCAGGTTGGGGCAGCTATGTAGTTGAGAATTTTGATGAGTTACAATAATATTCTTCTTCAGCGCCCCAAGTCCCGCAATTGATGTACGTTTTTAAATTATCTCCTTAATACTTTCGGTTAAAAAATCAATTTCTTCAATGGTATTATAATAGTGGGGCGAAGCCCTAACTGCCCATTCAACCCCCTTTTCATCGAAATCAATCAAACCAAACTGCCTGTAACTGGGCACTACGTTGATTTTTCTTTTCAGCAACTCACTTACAATAAATCTGGGGTTTCCACCCTGTACGTGAAAAGTGATCAAACCACCCACTTCCGGCCCCTTATCAAGCACACGTACTTTATCGATTTGAGAAAGCCGATCTTTTAAAATAGTTGACAACAGCTTTACTTGTTGCCAGATCTTATCTTCTCCAATGTTTAAACAATACTCAATGGCTGTAGCCGTCCCTAAAACCGTCGAATAGGCAAACTCCCAGTCCTCGTACCTTATGGCTGTGAGTTGTTGTTGATACTTGTCCTTGCTTTTCCACTCCGCACCCCTCATATCAATAAACATCGGTTCTAAGCCGGCATTTAACGCTTTATCAGAAATATACAAGGCACCGGTACCGCGGGGGCCCCGCAAAAACTTTCGGCAAGTAACGCTCAAAAAATCGCACTTTAATTCCTCAACATCTAATTTCATTTGTCCTGCTGACTGGCAGGCATCGAGAATATACCACGTTTGGCCTTCATGTTGTTGTATATACTCATGATATATTTTGGCGATATCTTTAACTGGTTGCACCAACCCAGAATTTGTAGGGATATGGGTGATCGCAAAAAGCTTGGGCTTGTATTTTTTTAGTTTTTCCTCCAGGTCATTTAAGTCAACGCCGCCTATAGCAGCATTAGCTATTCTTATAATTTTAACACCCAACCTTTTTTGCAGAGATAAGAATTGTATTTGGTTGGATACAAAGTCATCATTATCCGTTAGGATAACATCGCCCGGTTCAAATGGAATAGATGATAAAGCCCTTGTATAAGCATCTGTAGCACTGGCTGTAAAAGCGATATTTAAAGGGCTACAGTTAAATAATTTTGCAGCTTGGTTATAGAAATTTTGAATAGCTGAGGCCCTCAATGCTGAAGCTTCGTAGCCGCCTATTTGGGCCTCAAGGTTAATATGGTTAATCTGCACCTGGGTAACAATATCAGGCATCAGGCCCGAACCGGCATTATTTAAATGCATGACGTTTTTTGTTCCCACAGTTTCATTACGGAACCTGATAACTTCTGCTGCAGTGAACGCACTGTTTGCAGGTAATATGATCTGTTTATTTGTATTCATGGACTTTATTTTTAATGCTTAATTATACTGGGCAATACATGCTATTTCTACCATCGCATCGTGAGATAATCCTTTTACAGCCATCGTGCTACTGGCAGGGCGATGACCGCCAAAACATGCTGTATATGTAGCATTCATTTGAGAAAAAAGGCCATATCCGCTATAAAAACATTGGTTTTTTACAACATTGATTAGTGTAAGGCCCCCTGCCTGTAATGCGATGTCCAGATTATCGATCGCCCGTTTCCTTTGCTCCCCGATGGTAATTGCTTCTATTTGCATAGGAGCAGGATCTATCGGCGTTAAGCCGGAGCAATACAATAAATTGCCAGTGCGTTTGGCCCAACAGCTTTGGGCGCTATATATATATTCCATATTAATTGTTTTCTTTACGCAAAATTACCAGTGCACTTCTGATTAATTTCTTCGTTATTCAATATAACACAGTTAAAATATTTAATTTTACGAGCAAAAAGGGTAGATTATGCATATACTCGACGAGTATGACAAGAAGTTGCTGCGACTACTTCAACAGAATAACAGGTTAACTACAGAAGAACTTAGCGGACAGGTAAGTTTGAGTCAAAGCGCGGTACAGCGCAGGCTAAAGAAATTGCGAAACGAAAAAATTATTGAAGCTGATGTTTCAATCATTTCTGCTTCAGCAATTGGCATGGCCATTACCTGCGTAGTAGATGTAGTATTACACGAGGGCAGTTCAAAAGACATTGAGAAATTTAAGCAGGCCATGCGTAAGTGTATGGAAGTTGCGCACTGCTATTATGTAACGGGTACCTATGATTTTGTATTAATCGTTAACACCAGAGACATGGGGCATTTTGAAACCTTTTCAAAAACGCAATTGATGGAAAATCCAAATCTTAAACATTTTTATACCCATGTGGTGATGGATAAGGTAAAAGTGGGCAATGGCGTCGTGATTTAAGATTTATTGACACTAATTATTACTAATGACGGTTAACGGGCTACTTCTATAAATATCCTAAGTGTTTTTCTTTCCTTTTCGCTTAAGTGGCTTTATAAAACGACATTCGTCGGTCAGTCCAAATTCAATGGCTACATTGAAGAGACGATTGCCGCAGTCCATTGATAAGATTTTTCATTTTTAATCGAAGCGATTATAGAATCTTCTACATACATGTTAAGCATATTGTTTTAAAACCATTTCAAATTATATCTTGTTCTCGATGCTTTTTGCCCCAGTCCTCCAATTGCGAAAGAATAGGCCCAAGTTGTTTTCCGCTTTTTGTCAGTTCATATTCAACTCTTGGTGGAACTTCGGCATACACTGTTCGTTTAACCAAATTACTTCCCTCCATTTTGCGTAACTGTAGCGTTAGCATTCTTTCGGTAATATCAGGAATACGTTTTCTTAATTCGCCAAAACGCAATTTTCCTTCAGACAAATGACAGCAGATTTCCAGTATCCATTGACCTGCAATAAGCCCCACCGCGTAGATCTGGTCACAGTGGTTTAGCTTAGTTTTATTTTCGAAATGCTTTGAGGTTACCTTAGTTATACTCATTACTTACATTTTTGGTAGTACCATACAATTGGCTGTCAATATACTAAAATGCCTGTTACATTTTATATTTGGAAGCTAATAATATATCAAAAACTACCTGACAAGTATGAAAGCATTAACCTTAACCGCGTTCGGAAATTCGGACGTACTTGAATACAAAGAAATAGATAACCCCGTTCTTAAAAATGGTGAGATTTTGGTAGAAATGAAAACTATCGGCTTAAACTTCGCTGACCTGATGCGAAGAAACGGCACCTATCCGATGAAGGGGAATGCCCCCTATATTAATGGCTTCGAGGGGGCGGGTATAGTTAAGGATAGCAATGATCATCCGGAAATTAAAATTGGTGACCGCGTGGCATTTGCCGATGTTCCATTTGCAAATGCTGAACTGGTAGCAGTACCATTTGAAAATGTGATCCCTCTGCCGGATGAAATTAGCTTTGAGATAGCAGCCTCGGTTATGTTGCAAGGCCTGACAGCCCATTATTTGACCACCGACAGTCACCATGTTGAACCCGGTGAAATAGTGTTAATCCATGCTGCTGCAGGTGGGGTTGGACAATTACTGATCCAGATTTGCAAATTATTAAGCGCTACTGTAATAGGCTTAACCTCATCAGAAAGTAAAAAAGAAACAGCACTTTTACTCGGTGCCGATGCTGTATTTTTATATGATCAGGACTGGACTGCACAAGTTTTGGAAATATACCCCCAGGGTGTTGATGTGGTATATGAAAGTATTGGAATTACAATGGAAAGCAGTCTTGCGGTAACAAAAATCCTGGGGCAAGTAGTGCTGTTTGGCCTTGCAGGTGGCAAATTAGAATTGGGTAATCCCTTATGGATAATCGCACATTCAAAAACGATAACCGGCGGCGATCTTTGGAATTACCTTACTTCAAAAGAAGAGCGGCTAATAAGATCAAAGCTGCTGTTTGAGTGGATTATTAGTGGAAAAGTTAAAATCTCTGAGCCAACTATTTTCAAACTGTCGGACGGTAAAAAAGCACATGATCTTATGGAAGCAAGAGTAAGTACAGGGAAGATATTAATGGTTCCCCTGTCTGATAACAGTTAACAAGTATAAAATGGCAAAGACCTCGATAATTATAATTCATCCGGCTTTAAAAAATTCGGTTGTAAACACGCGATGGATTGAAGCGCTAAAAAAATATCCAGAGCGATTTGAACTGCATGACTTATATGGCCGGCACCCTTCCGGAAAATAGATATAACCAAAGAGCAGGAATTGCTGGAAGTGCACGATAAAATAATATTTCAATTCCCTTTCTACTGGTTTAGTTCCCCCTTTATTTAAACAATGGATGGACGAGGTATTAACTTACGGCTGGGCCTATGGCAGCCAAAGCGGTTATAAGTTAAAAGGCAAAAAAGATCGCCTTAGCCATTACTGCCGGAATCGGTGAAAAGGAGTATCAAAAAGACGGACCATATAAATATACAGTAAAAGAATTGACAGCACCTTTAGAGTTAACTTTTCAGTATGTAAAGGCTAACTATACAAGCCTATTTGCTTTTTATGGAATAGAATATCATGCCACGGATAAAAGAATAGCGCACAGTGTAAACGATTATATATCGTTTGTGACTTCTTTTTAAATATGAAATCAACCTATAAAATAAAATTCCTTTCAGGCCGCCACAAAGGCCAGGCCAATCGATTATAAATCCCAATAGCGTATTATGGCAAAGAATATAAGCACAACCAAAACCTTAAAGATAGAACGGACAGATATTGTATCAATAGCAATTTTCGCAGTAGTTTTATTTCTGACCTGGCAGTTTATGCACAGGGCAGATCACTTTCTTTTGCTCACACGGGAGGCGCTCGGCAAGTACTTTAAATTGAAATGGATACTGATTGCACATATTACGGCAGGAGGAGGATCACTCGTATTAGGGCTTCTTCAATTTTGGCCGAAACTGCGCGACTGGAATCTGAAAGTACATAGGGTCATAGGATTTTTATACTTGATTGCTGTTTTGGTAAGTAGCGTTTGTGCTGTAATTTTAGCTTTTACCACCGCGAGAGAAGTTAACTGGGCATATGCTTTTTCGCTACAGATATGGGTCAGCGTTTGGATAAGCTCAACCGCAATTGCGTATTATGCTGCTATTAAACGCAGGTTTACACATCATCGGGAATGGATGACCAGAAGTTATATTGTGACACTGGCATTTATAATTTCGGGATTAGTCTTAAAAATTCCATTCATTCAAAGCTTTGGTAGCTTTGCTGATATCTCACCATCGCTGTTTTGGATGGGATGGTCATTGCCTTTATATCTCTACCAAATTTTACTTGGCTTTAAAAAGAAAACGAGTTGAGGCAGCCCCTACGCTATGCAATGTCTGGCGCTGGAATTAGCGTAATTCCTTATCTGGCCGCAAGCCCTCTCCCTAACCCTTATGTATAGCATTCATTCAATAATGCTCAAAAAGGAGTACATAACCGCAGGCTAACCTTATTTACAACCTCTGTCAGGCTCTCCCTTTAATGTCGACAAACCGCCATTGAGACCGTTCCTAAACCAAACCAACATATTGCAATTGAACCAGCGCTAGAGGATGAAAGACTGGCGCAGCACCAGCACGAGATTGCAAAACGGGACGCCGAAATCAATTAAGTGCTGGCCGCGTTGAAATGATGTTGTTTAGATACTTTTCAGGCATCGCTTGAAGCTGCAAAACTATGCAGTACTTCAATATGATGGGCCTTGATCAGTCCGCTTGCATCCCTTTGCCGTTGAAATTCAACAAATGAAGGCGTACTCAATACTTTTTTCTGGACCTGCTCATTAGCATACTCTGATATGTGAACGAAAGCGGTTTCGTCATCAAGCGTATATACATTATACTTGAAATCCCTGCTGTTCATAGCTTTGAAATCAGCCATAAATATGGTGATGTTCTCTTTGTTTTTAGATACAAATTCTTTCTTCACTCCGTAGGTTACTTTTACTGTGATCATTTTATTTTCTATTTTTAGGTTTGTGGATATTTTTAAGAGGCTCGATGCGAGGAGGTTCTCATATTCCGATAAGAACCGAGTGTCGATAATATGAAACTCTCCGTTCTCATTAACTATCTGCTTATAAAATTGATTTAAAACTGCAGCACCAATAACATGTGCTCCAAGTAACTCGAGAGTACTACGCGTGCATTCAAAATGATGTTGCTGCTCCCATTTCCGGGAGATGCACCTAACTGAATTATTCTCTTGCCATCAAAAACTCGGTAATCGGAGTGGGCGCGTGACATCCAGTCTATGGTGTTCTTAAAGAAAGCCGGCATCGAGTGGTTGTGTTCAGGTATAGCAATCACCAGCACATCATGGTTGTCTATTATTTCCAGCAGTCTGTTGGTTTCTGCAGGGATTCCACCTGCCTCTTCCAAATCCGAATACAAGGGTACCGGAAAGTTTCTCAAGTCGATGAGTTTGACTGTTTTCGCTTGCGTCTTGCCGATCGGGATTTCTATTAGCTTTCTGTTGATAGAGTTACTGCTGTTGCTGCCCGAAAAAAACAGGAATTTGTTTTTGTTGCTTGTTATCATAGCTATTGTTTTGATTATTATTCTAAGACAAACAGCATGATAGAAACGTGACCAGTTTTTAAAATTTATGGAAGTTTTTTAATTTTTCAGGGTCAACAATAGAATAAATGCCAGTAATATGAGTGGTATCTTTAGCAAAATCAAATACTTGGCAGTTTACCAGTAACCCATCCTGGTAAAAAAGTAATGCAGGCTGATGATTGACTGACACGATTTTTATTTCAGTTTTAGTTTGGTAGGCAGCATATACATAAGTCATCAGCTGGATAACCTGTTCAACGCCGCTTTCGAATGCTGAAACTATTCGCAGCTTACCGCCGTCAACCATAACTGATATATCTTTCACGAGCATTTCCTCAAGCTTTTTTACATTACCATTTTTTACCGCATCAATATAGTTTTCTAGTTGCAGCGTGCCAGCAAATGAGTAATTCGTCTCGACACGTTTCAGTGCTCCCAGTTTTATTTTAGCACGACTCAATAGCTTTCGTGAGCCTTCAGTTGAAATCTGAAGTGTGTCGCCAATTTCTTCATGCGAATAATCAAAAGCTTCTTTAAGAATGAAAACAGCCCTTTCTTTTGTGTTGACCGACTCGAGCAGTACGAGCAAGGAATAAGAAATGATCTCTTTCCGTTTAAGGTTAGTATCTGCACTTTCGGTGGAAACCGGTTCTGGGAGTGAAATTCCGGAATCTATTGACTTGCTGTTTCTTTTTTTGATATTGATCGCCTGGTTGATTACGCTTTTTATGAGGTAACTACTTTCATTGTCTATATCCTTTTTTCCTGTTGAATAATATTTGGCCATCACATCCTGAACCGCATCTTTAGCATCATCATAGGTACCAAGAATATTGTAAGCATATGGAAATAATTTTTTTTGATAATCTTGTATGTTCAGGTCTTGCATTGCCATCAGGTGATTGTAGATTTAACACAAAGTTATAAGATTTCATAGGACTGTATTTATACTTATTAAAAAGTACAAACTACCTAATTTAGATTTAACTAAAACTTGCATGGGAATCTAATGTAGTTAATATACTTTTCACACAACAAGGTATGGATGTACCGAACAATCGCAAGATTGAAAAGAATGCAAGGATTCCACGCCTTGCATTCTTTTGAAAAATTTCGGCCCATACCTAACGAATGAGTACTTGTCGGTATCGCTCTCTTTTGATATTTCAAGCTGATAATGTAAAATATCTAAATCCGGCCTATTTTTTGGATTGAGCACAGGCACTTTAGTGTCCAACGTTAACCGGAATCGCGGCAACTCACGTTCGATACAAGTTACTGTATTGCGTTCAAAGTCTTGCCGAACTCAAGATATTCCAGCATAGCCAGCAGATACCTCAAATTCTCTTCATTCATACTAATTGACTTAAAATATCTTCTACCCAAAATAAATAACAGTGTTGTAGTAATTCCCTAACTGATATTTCATGCTTTGTACTTTTCCCCGGTTTTTTACTCTAAAACAGTTCAATCAAACTAGTGCCTACTGCTTTACGTTGATGAATTTAAAAGACAAATAGCCAATACAAAAACCAGGGACCGAAGTCCCCAGTTTTAACCAGTAGGTATTCAGCTAAATTAAATACATATTATCTCCTTCTCCCCGTTTTTGTTTCGAGCGAAGCCTCCTCAATCACAGCTTCCTTATTTTCAGCCGGTGCCAAAGTTTTGGCAGGAACTTCTTTCAGATCAACCGCCTTGCTGTAAACCGTGGCAAGGTTGAGATCATAGAAATCGAGCGTTTTAAACTGCAGATTTGCAGCAATAAATCCTTTCATTTCTTTGCCGTCCTTAGAGAAACTCACTTCATGAAGATTGCCCCTTTTCAAGCTCTTCACCAACTGATCTTTAAATCCTGGCTTATCGATTTCCGGGAGTACAAACCGATCAACTGTTGAAGCCAGGTTAAACCCGTGGTTTTCACCATATTTTTTTACCGCATACCCCTTTTCTGGATCCCGCTCCGCGAGATCCAGTTTAAGCCACATATTAGCTTTTTCACCACTTTTAAGGACAACATCTTTATTAACCGCACGTCCAGATAGCAAATTGTAACTCTCTTTTACCGTTACTCCTTTACCCTTATTAATATAAAAAGTTTGATCAAGTGTATTGGGCTTCCCTGCAGCTTGAAGGGATGCATTGTATTTATTAAAAAAATACATATCCGTATCCTTACTCTTTGAAAAATCAAGCTCATAGCGTATAGTATCAGCGAGCTCAGGCTTATCTTTTGCGTTGGGAGCAGCCATATTGACTTCAAACTGAAGCTTGAATTCCGGAAGCTCTTTTCCAATAGCCTCTTTTAATTGTGGATAAAGCGATTCGCCAAACCCAAGGTATTTCAGATTATTCTGAAGATACTCCAAATTGTTTTCATTCATAATAAATGGATTAATTTTGATTGATAGAAAATGAAAACCTAGCTATTGAAACAGCTCGGTATTATTGATTTAGAAATTCGTATAAAAAAGAAATTTTAGATTTCGGCAAATATTGCCTGAAAAACGGCCTGATGTTAGCCATTAAGAAAACCTGCCTTAAGCAGAGGCGATGCTGAGGGATATAAAAAACAAGTTCAGAAAATCTGAAAACTACACTTTCATCCTGAAGGGTAAAATGTACCTCCATGCATTTGTAATCCATACAGAATCTAACCGCACACAGTATGTCAATGAGACTATTGCCCAAAACCAGGTTTATTCTCACTTTCCCCAGCTGTTTGAAGAGTTCAACAGGGTAAATATAACGGGGACCGATGGCGATAAAGAGAATTTCACAAGGCCTATTAAACCGGACCGCATTGAAATATAGAAATGCAATGGCTTCCATCGCGCTCGAACAGATGTAAACCTGGGATATAATATTAAGGTCCACCGATCTACTGCTCCAAAAACCGCCGCCCGGCGGCACTAAATGTCCTTTCTCCCCAAAGTATTCTGACTGGCCATTGTGATAATCAAACAAGAGGTCACCTAAAATGTCGGTCCTGAAAGAAAACCCATAGGTTTCACATATTCCGATGGCAGTAGAAACAGCAGGCAACATCTACCTAGACATTCCCGAACGCGTATATCCCCGACTGTGAGCAGCGTTGGTATTTAGCTTTTCATCAGACAACATATCCCCGAGCCTAGATAGCTGCTGTTTCTCATACTCCTTAAAAGCCTGTTTATAGCCATTATTTTTTTCATTGGTTTGGGCAAGCATACCTTTTTCCCCTATCAATGCCTTAAGTCCGGTCAACAGCAGATAAGAAATCCCACCGTCCATCAATACCGAAACAACTAGCGCCAGCCTGTTTGAACGGATGCCCTCGGCACTGGTGCTGCTTGCCTGTATCAAAGTGCCATCTTCCAGCTCGATCTGTCTCCCTGCACTATAACGTTCCTTTTGATATGGGCTCAAAGCCATTCCATTGACCTTATCGGGCGCTTTGACCTTTAACATATCAGTCACCACAAATTCTTTTGTATCCCAGTCATATTCAACTAAAAGTGACTTTTTCTCTCCCTCACGGTCGACTTCTTTTAAGATATTTGCTTTTTCTCCTAAAATAAGCTGATCAGCCTCCGCTTGTGTAATATATGAAGGGTTTAAAGACTGTTTATATACAGGATGGACTAGCAAGTCCGGTTTACCCGACACGCCCCTTACCAAAGAGAGTTTTACTTCCATTTCTTTGATCTCGATCCCGCTGCGCGAGATATCATGCAGTTTGATCAGATTCGTCCTGCCACCGGATAGAAGCGCGTGAATATCTTTTCGCTCCATCAGCATTTCTTCACCCTTGACAAGGCCTAATTCCCGGAGCTGCTCCATTGGCAGATCCTTTTCGTTTAATATTACTGTATTCATGATGAATTTCGGTTTTAATGATTAATTTCAGTTTTGGTCCCAACTTGAATAGACGGGACAGGTAATTTTTTCACATCAATAAGGTCATTTAAAAACAGGTAAAGCACCTCCTTATTCATATTGCTAAAGAGATAAAGCATTCTAAGCGGATCAACAAATACCCCCCTGTGCTTTAAACCAAAATGCAGGTGTTCTCCCGTTGCCCTGCCGGTACTGCCTGAGATAGCAATAGGAGTTCCAGGTGCCACGAGATTCCCGCCACTGACCACAGACTTTGAAAGATGTCCATAAATACTGGTGTATGCCCCGTGGGCAATGATGATATAGTTCCCGATCATCCGGTCAGAAGAGACCTTGACGACCTTACCCGGCAGGATGGCAAATACGGTATCTGATTTCGCATAGAGATCAATACCTGAATGGAAACTGTTCTTTATCCCAGTGACCGGATGAGTACGCATACCAAATCCAGAGTTAATTTTAAATGCACGCAACGGAAGCGATAACCTTAGGCCATCCAACGACTGGGCATGGGCAAAACCAATAAACAGTGATAATGCCTTAAGCAAAACTAGCGACCATAACTTCGATTTCCCTGGTAATGCGCATAAAGTTGCTACGGAGTATTTCTTCTTTATTAGCTCCAAAATCATAATAAACAGGCAGTTCGACATATCCTTCTTCTTCTTTTTTGATTTCTTCCATATCCAGGTTTATCCTGCAATTGACTGCCGAGGTCTCATATTTACCGGAGAAAGTGCTCTGCGCGTCAGTAGCGATCACGCCGACCATTTCTCCAGCGCCCAGTGAGGCTATCTTCCCCGCAGGGATCAATACTTCCAGTTTTTCACTTAACGAGACCGAGACCTTGCTCCGGTCAATAGAAAGGCTTTCGCCCAGCTGTTTGGACTTTCCGAGGATCCGTTCCAACCAGTCGAGGGTTTCCTTGTTGCGTGCAGATCCGGAAAGTACATTTCCGATCACTGAAGTAATCGTAGAAGCTGTATCTTTTCCGTATTGCTGTTTAAACTGTGGCAGTTCCTGCAGCCCGATCAGTACCGCAACCCGGTTTGATCTTGCAGTGGCAATCAGGTTCTCGATGCGGTGTACAAAGAGCGTAGGTACTTCGTCAATAAGCAGCGCGGAAGGAAGATTACCCTTTGAGTTGATCAATCGCGTTAGGCGATTCAGCACCACGGAATAACACGCCGAGTTGATGTTCTGGGTATTGGGGTCGTTTGCCAGCACCAATATCCCGGGAGATTCGCGATCAGAGATCTTCAGGTTAAAATCATCACCCGAAAACACCCAGTAACTCTCTTTTGTAGCCATGCGGCTCATGAATATCTTCAGCGTGCCGATCTGCCCTTCCAGCTGATCAAAGGCTTTCGCTGCAAATGCAGATTTAAAAGGAGAAAGCAGCGAAACCAGCTCGGGATCGGTAAAGAGCACAGCAAATATCTCCGCATAGGATCGGTTCAAAAAAGCCATCACATGTGGCAGACTTGAATATTTTCCATTTTCATACCTGCTTAAAAAATAAATACAGGAGGCCAGAAAATTAATTGCGGACTGCGTAAAAAAAGCATCACTTCCGCTGGCCTTGTCCCCTTTTTTCAGTGCCTCAACCGTTGCTTCAGCAGTTTCGGAGGCATCTGCCAGGGTAAGGATATAGTCGGCCCGGAGTGGATTTATCCGCCTGCTTTTTTCGACCTCATTAAGATTGATTACATGGAAGGTAAAGCCCGATAACATTCCTTTTTTCTTCGCAGCCAAAAAGTGGTAATAAGCGATTTTTCCAAGGTCCGGATATTTGAAATCGTACAGGCATACCGCAAAAGACTTGGCGATCATCTGCCGGATAAATGGATTTATGATCGAAAAGGACTTCCCGGAACCCGGCGTACCGATCACCATTGTTGCCCGGAAAGGGTTGACCAGATTGATCCAGCCCTTTCGTACTTTTTTCCCATAATAGAAAAGCATCGGTATATTCACCGAGTACGGCGTCTCTACCTTAAACATCGGCTGCATAAAACTTTCAGCCTCAACGTTCCATTTATCTTTGCCCAGGCCCGAACGGATGATCTTGGACACATTGTCCATTGAAACGCTGATTATTACCGCGCCGATTAGCGAACAAATAATATACCCTAGATCGTACCAGGAAGTATAAGCAAATACCAGAACAGAAGGTTTTCCATAGAAATATATACTTCCAAAATATAACACTAAACCAAAACAGAGCGGATATATGATTTTACTTTTCACATCAAAGTCCGGTTGCTTTTTAGATAGCGTCCCGATACTGACCAGACAGATCAATAGCAATATGGACAGCTTGCTATAGATCAGCTCAGCATAGATAGGAAGCAATTTAATCCTGTAAAGCCCAGTGGCGAAAAGTCCCCAGAAAGGCGCATCAATGTAGACGAATACGGTGACTTCTAAAAAAATGCAGAAATAGATCAGGCATTGGAGAAAGCCGTGAAGCTTTTGAATCTCTTTTGACTCTTCCATAAAAGCACTGTACTATTGTTCAATTGTATCAGCATCAAGCAGGTCGCCATACCGTATTCCAAAAGAAATTGTTCTCCCTGAGATCTGTTTTTCTGAAAGCGTTACATTAAGGATCTTGTTTCCCGGAAAGGTGAATTTTCTAAACACGAATATATTACGGTAATACCTCCTGAAAGATGATACTCTGGAAAAAACATATTCCGGAACGAGTTCAATAGACTGGCTATTCGAAGCCCGGATCAGTTTTTTATCATTGATTTTAAACCTGATCTCATCGATATCAATTTTAAGATTACTCTTATTAAGGTAGCTGATATCGAGAAACACATAATCCCCAACGCTTGCGATATTATTAAGTGTTGCCCTGATCCCATATCCATTTGCCCTGACATCCCCCCTCAAAGAAGATTTTCTGAACATGGAAAGCGCATACCTCCTGGCCTCCGATTCAGATAGCGAAACATCAGGGACTGAAATAGGCCGCATATCCGAAATACCAATATCCAGGTTGGCCCTGAAAAGGCTGTCTGATCTACCCTGATCATAAATCAGGCTGAACTGAGAAATGTTCTTTTCTCCTACTACAGTAAGCACTGCGGAAAAAGCAGAAGCACAGGAATCCGTCAATTTTAATCTCAGCAGGTTCGCCACCGGGATATCACCATGAACCTTAGCGGTAGAGATATCAACGTAACGGATGTTTTCCGGGGAGAGGACATGTACCGTCATGTCCTTTTTAAGGTATATTACAGACAGTGGCCTATCCAAAGGAAAAGTCTGGGCAAAAGAATGCCTGGCGACCAGGAAGCTTATAGCCAATACAAAAAGTATTTTTTTCATAATGTTTATTTTGATTGTTTCTGAAAAGACTGGGGATCGATAAGATAAATACGGCTGTTGTATTTCACCTTCGCTTTATTTTTTCTGATCAGTCCTGAAATTGCTGATGAAGTTGATGTGAATATCCTGTCTACCGCACTCATCAGGAACTCCTGCTGATCCTTAGCACCACCTTGGGTAGAAAAACCCTGCACTGATTCAGTTCCAAGGTTCCGCGAAAACTCCCTAAAGTTTGACGAAGGGACGTAAAGGCCTTCCAAACCATCAAGGTCATATACGTCAAGCCTGACAGGAATAATTTTATCCTCCCTCGCAATGGAAGTGATACTAAGCTTGACCCTTTGCTGGGAAAACCCTGAAATTTCCGCATAGAGATAAGTACCTTTCTTAAGCGGCAGGGAACCTACGAACAGGTCTTCCAGGATACGGATCCTGATCCTTGAGCCGGAGTATCCAGTTACGTTTTCATCGATCACCGCACTAACTAGGGTGTTTTCTTTTTCTGCCATTACCGTATTAAAAATATCCCCGGTAGCGGGTCGTTTAGTGACCGGCTGAACATCCGCAGGTGTTGCGGTCAAAACTGGCTTTAATTTTTCTTTTCTTTTAAGTTCGGCCTGATATTCAGGATCGTTGGCTTTGCCCATACTGTCCATGTAAGACATCTGTTTTTTAAAGACTTCCATCGGATCCCGTTCAGGCTCCTTAATACTTCGATCTACGACAGGCTGCCAGGTAGGTTTATCGCGCTCGGCCAATGCTGAAAGTGCCTCCGCCATTGCCCTGTCTTCAGCAGAAAGCTGAGGTTTGCCCCTGTTGCCACCCCTGACACTAGCAGAAGGAACAACCGAAGAACCTAAGGCTGCTGTCCCCCTGCTTTTAAGTACACGGTCTATGGAATCCAGCGTATTTTTCTGTTTTCCAGCGTTCAAGGCAATGTCCGCCTTTTCATCACCCTCAATATTGTTTATCGCACTATTTCCCTGCGAGTCCTTATAACGGTCCCGGTAAGCATCAAGTTTATCGGTAAGACCGCGTTTTCTGACCTGATCAGAAATATCGGCAACATTACTATTCATCCCATCCTGAACCACAGGCTGTGCTTTCTGACCAGCAGAGCTTTGGTAAACATAGAAGAACAGGCATAAAAAAGGTAGCGCTAGCAAGGGCACTACATATCTGGGCTGTTTTAAGTTTATTTTCATGGTTGTTGGATTAGTTTAAGCTCCAGCAGTGCATTTTCCAGAAATACAGAATCAGCCAGTGAAAGCTTCTTTTTATTTATAACCGAGTCTACTTTATCTCTGATTGCAATTGTCCGCCGCAGATCACCCGCTGCTCTGGAAATGGAATTCAAGCCTTTGGTAATTACTTCGGAATTTTGGACACTATCATTCTTCCCACCTACAGCAAGCATATTTCTAGACCCACCTTTAAGATCAGCACTGAACGACCATAAAACCGAGTAGATCAGTACTATGACCATACAGATAAATATTGTCCTTGGAAACCTGGATAAAACCGCTGTTGAACAATGGTATATCTTTTTGATATAAGGCGCAAGCTCATACCTGAGATCAGCCCATACCGTTTTTTCGGGTGCCCTGTTAGAGCGAATTTTTCTGAACATTTTCGATGTCTTTATTTTCAATGGTTTTCCAACCGGTGATCAATACCCCGTGGGGATTGTTTTCACTCCGCGGGATATCTTTCAGATAACCTTCGGTGATCAGTGAACGGGAAACGGTCACGCTACGCCTGTCTATCTTCTGTCTTCCATAGTACCTGAAATACAGATGCGGCAGATCAAGAACGATAGAATCGGTCTGAAGGGTCAATACCGAACTACTTGAAAGAACCGAACTGAAATAGCCCTTTTCCTTGAGGTCATTGTACTGCCGGGCTCCTGATTCATCAATCAGGTACATCGCTCTTTTCATCTGGTATTCAATAAAGCGGTCATCGGGTGTGAGTGAAAAGAAAATAGAATGAAATAAGTCGATATGGGCCTTATATTCTGCCGGACGGTTTAGCTGCACATCAGTCTGTTTAGCCAGAATGGGCACATTATTATCCAGTATATAAATGCTCTTTCTGGCCGAAAGCACCTGCTTATAGGCATAAACCGATACCACCACACTTACCGAAAAGGCAAGTAGCAGGCTGCCCATAGATATAAAAGTGGCCAATCGTATTTTGGATTCAATATTTTTGATAATCATAACAAACAACTAAAGGATTAAAATCAAAAGAATTTTCCCGACGCTTTTTTGGCCATCCCCAGAACGGTCTGGGATCCACGTCCAAAATTCGACGCAGCGGAGCTGATACCAGAAGTAGAAATGATCCAGGTAGAGATGCTTGGAACGGTGAACATGCAGATCGCGCCGATCAAAAAACTTAGGATCACCGTTCCAAAAGAGAGAATGCCGTTCCCGGCAAACCAGGCCATTTTTTCCATATTCACCGCCTCCCCATTTTCCCCGATCAGTTCCTTATACCTACTGATCTCCATGGTCATGGCCGTTTTCTGCAAGAGAGCTACTATGTACATCACCAAATATCCTATGCCCAGATAAAGATTTACAGAAACAAACCTCGCAATCCAGGTACTTAAAGAATCCCTGAAAGAGGGCAAGATACTTGCAGCAACTGCAAACGGTCCCAGGATAATCAGGATTGCAGAATAAATGATCTGGATGATAAAAAGAACATATACCGCCAACCGCAGGATCCAGATACCGAGCAGTTCCAGTAACTGCGTCAATAATAACTGCATGCCGATCTTCAGACGGTTTTTGAGCTCAATAACCGGACTGATCACTGTCGACATCCCCTCTTTCACTGAGCTGGTCACCGAATCCCATGCCTGCCCGATCCAGGTATCAGACTCTTTTTCAGCGAGCTCCGTCTCGGCCTGAAAACTGTAAAGCGCATTGGCAACCTTGATCATATAATCAGCACGGATCAGCCGCAAGTTATTGACATTGGCCTGTTCGCTCATATACATCTCTTCAGTTTTCATTGCAACCAGATCAGTCGGAAAAGCAATCACTTTCGTGAATGCGCCCCACCATAAAATGATCATCACCAGTCCGAATGGGCGTAGCAATGGCATAACCTCCAACTTTTTGTCCCCAGCCATCATTTCATAAGATTTAATGGCAAAGAATATAATCATGAATATGGCAGCCAGCGCCTTGGCATCAGTGATAAAAAGATCAAAATGTTCCCAAAGCGAATTTTTAAGTCCCTTTAAAAAGACCATCACCCCCTCTTCATATACCCCATTCCCCTGCAGAAACTCAAATGACCGCCGGTAATCGCTATTCTGAGCTGATACCCCTATGGCTATTACCATCAGTAGAGAGACAAGCCCTATATATTTTTTCATAATAAATAGTTTAGGATAACATTAATATTTACGGCTGCGCAGTACTTCCCGGGCTATTTCAACATCAGTATTCTCATTCCATTTTTCTATCCGAATTTCCTGAGCGCCAATTTTCTTCTGAAGCAGACCCTGCGAGATGAAACGCCCAGCAGTTGAAACCCTTGTTGACCAAATGCCCATCAGCTTGCGGTATTCCATCAGCATCCCATGATAAGAAAGGATCCTAGCACCGCGGTCCTGATTGCTTTTTCTGGTTAGATCAAGTCTTTCGCCCAGCATTTTCATTTCACCCATGTACCAGTCATAACTTCCTTCACTGATTAGCTTGGCTCTAACACCAGTAGCTAAACCATCTAGCGCAAAATGAGGATCAAAATCGGTCACAGGCCTCAGCTGCCGTGAATAATAAAGCACCCATAAAGGATCAGTGGCAGATAATAAGCCGGAATGTCCCAGGATTTCTTCTTTTGCTACATTGCCCAATGAATCTGAATGAAGTTCAAAAGAGCGGTCGGCATCTTTTTGAAGGCTTGCCAGCGATAGACGTTGTAACTGTGTCCCGGCGCCCGCCAAGGGACGCAGATCCGTCTTGGGGTAATTGGGATGCAGTCCCCAGGTCAGCCAATAATATGGATTTATGCCCAGCCATCCCGAAGTCGGCGTAAACTTCGAGCGGTCCCATTGTTTGAACACCATTCGTTCCTGTTGATTGACCATGCTCTCATCCCTGATCGATTTCTGGGCGGCACATAACATTGCTGAAAACATCAACAGCATCACAACAGCCGTAATCATCGCAATTTTATCCATCGCGACTTTACCTATAGCAACTTTATTTCTTCTTATTTTTTTCATCTTTTCAAGTATTTAGCATTCCTGATAATATCTTCGACCATAGAACGGTCCTGACTGATAAAGGATCGGAAGGGATTGAGCGAAGAAAACACCCCCTTTATTTTGGCATAGTACATCACCTTCCATGCACCATAGGTGAGTCCCGAAAGAATATGCAGTTCGGTATTGATCTTCCGCAGCAGCGCGTCCCTAGAACCGTAATCCATCAAAATATTACTCCCACTTTTAAGCACAAAACCGGAAACTTCACTGAACAGCCTTACCGCACGCGAATTCATCTCTCGGTACATGTCTTCCGCAAAAAGCAATAGGTAAGGCTCTGCCCTGGCAAGTTCAGCCATCTGAGTAGAATAATTCAAGATATCCCTACAGACGATAGCCATGTTTTTGACCATCAGACCTCCTTTTAATGCGGAATTGACATTGGACAATCCTTCGTATATCATGGTCTGCGCTGCAACAACAGTCGCACAGTTCAAGTTGATCTGCTTAAGGCTTGCGTTTATCCTATCCAAAAATTCATTATGCGTCATTTCAGCGGCATTCCGAACAACTGAATTTTCATTGACAATGCCAAAATGCCTGGAATCAAAAACCACCCGCTGGGCATATCCTTCCAAAAAACAGCTTCCCACTATCAGCACAGTAACCAATACCCAAATCAGCATAAACAATTGTTTTCTCATCTTTTTAAGTATTTAGCGTTTTGGATAATATCCTCAATAAGCGAACGGTCGGTATTGATGTAATCTGCAAATGGGTTTAACCGCATGAAAAGTGCCCGCATATTCCCGTGAGAGATCATATTCAGCAGCCCAGAGGATAGCGCACGCAGCTTTGAGAGTTCAGCAAGAAAAAAATCGAAGAGGATTTTCCTTTCCGAAACCTTCATCTGGTTAACTGCCCCTATGCTCACCGTTAACCCTATCAGAAACGAAAGGAGGTCTTTGGACCGAGAGAGAAATTCGGCCTCGGTCTGATAGACTAGTAAAAGCAGGACGGGGTTTTCTCTCGCCAGTTCATAGAATTTGACCTGGTCATCCGTAATACCCTGCACAATCGGCAAAGCTTTTAAGCCGATATCCATGGCAATCGTTGCCGTCCCAATCAGGTTAAAACGACTTTGGATTTCCCGGTAGCTATTTTTCAGCCTGGCCAGCATCGTCCGGTTCGCCTGCTCATTAAGCAAAGTTAGACTCTGCCTTTCCCTGGCCACTTTCTGCTTTTCATTTTCAGATTTTGAATCGCCCACCAACTGGTGGATGCCCGGAATATTCAGCGCTTTCTGCTGGGCCTGACTACCAAAACAGCAGCCGAACACCAAATGCATGATGATGATAAAACCTTTCATTTTCTTAAATATTTAGCCTCCGATATCACCTGATTGGCAATCCTGACATCCATATTTACCCAGTCTGCCCAAGGGTTAAGCGCAGCAAACAACCCCTTCATCTTCGCCCAGTACATCGCCCTGTGCATCCCGTAAGCAGTACCACGGAGCATCCGCATCTGCGTGGCAATATTGTTGAGCAGTTTTGAGCGCTCACCTGCATCCATCAGGTTTCCCTTGCCACCTTTTAATACAAAGGCTCCAACTTCGGCCCCAAGAGAAAGCGCCCTGACCTTAAATTCCCGTGCCCCCTGCTCCGCAAAAAGCAACAGCACGGGATCAGACTTTGCCAAGGCCACCGTTTTTTCAACATCCCCAACAATATCAAGCCCGATCTCACCGATCTCCTTGACCGATACCAGATTGTTCATCACCGTAGCAACCTGAGTTAGCCCCTGGTAGATCCGGTCCTGCATATCATTCACGATCAGCAACTGTCCGGTCACTGCAAGCTGGCCTTTTGAGATCAGGCTCAGGTTGTCGTTTGTCCTGTTCAACTGGCCATTGATCACCGAAGCATGCCCTGCGATTGCGCCAGAAGTCAAGGGGTCCACATAAAGCGTCTGTGCCGAAGTAAAAAAGCACGGCAAGACCATTAAAAACATAAGTATTGTTTTCATATCTTAATTGATTAATAATAAAGTTTAACTGATTAAATCACCCGAAGCAAGGTTAACCGAAGTGACAAATTCACCGATGGAAAGCCCGCTGGCCTTCAGGTCTGAAACAAAAGCATCAAGTGCCGCCGGATAAGATCCAAACCGCAAAACATAACTTTCTACAGCCAGTTTCTCCGGCTTTTCCGTGGTGTAGCATAAATACTGTTCAAGTGACGCCTCTACCCCGTAGACCTCACCGACCGCCCCACGCCTGATATAGACTTCCTTAAACCTACCCCTACCGGATCTGTTGTCGAGCTGGTTCATACTAAAAACCTTTCTTTTCTCGGTTTCACTGATCGAAAGAAGCTGCGCGATCTCCTTGTAGCTATCTTTGAATTTGGTCTGGTCCAGCAATATGACCGTATCAGAAGAACTGACTATTGTATTTTTTACAATCTCATTTCCGATAATATCCTCCAGATCCTGGGTAACCGTGATAATTTCGCCCCAGAATTTACGAGCGGTTTTATAAACAAAAACCAGAAAACCTGCCATCAGCGGAGAAGAAACCGATTTCCATGCCTCTTCTATTTCCAATAACTTTCTAAATCCTTTCCTATGCCTCAGCTTCTGGATATAAACATCCATAATAATCAGCGTAACAAGGGGAAACAATATTTTATGCTCTTTCACATTATCAATTTCGAAAACGATAAGCCGCTCATTTAATAAAGAAGTATCTCCAGGCTTGTTGAGTATCGTACCAAACTCCCCACCGGCATAAAACTTCTTCAAAATAAACCTCGCCTCGTCAAAATCGAAGGGAACAGACTCCTCTTTCATAATCAGCGGGATCTTGTAGAGTGCAAACTCATAAAACGAATCAAAACAGAGCGCCACAATTTCTGGCACCCCCTCCACCGGACTAAACCAGTTGGCATAATAGGCGCCTATCACATTAGACCAGATATCCCTTTCCAACTGTGTGGCCGTACCATCCTGCCCTTTGACGCAAAGGATAATAAGGGTAGAAAGAAAATCTTTTTTCTCGATATTATACTCCTGCTCACTTATTGCGAAGGGATTCATTGTAATGGGGTTTTCCTCAGAATAAGTGATGTATTTACCACCAAAATAACTACAGAGCCCTGAATAGGAATGCCCGGTGTCAATGATCACTACGTCCATGTTGTAAAGCATGTACTGCTCCAGAAGTGAATTCATCAGAAATGATTTACCTGTACCTGAAGGTCCGAGGACAAATTTATTCCGATTGTTTATACGTCCTGTGGCCATGGGCAGATCTTCCGTATCGATTGCCACAGGCACACCTTTCCTATCGGTAAAACGGACCAGAAAATTAGATTGTTCATCCTTTTGTGGAGCTTCCTTGAAAAACAGGCACAGCGCCGCTTCAGCAGTAGTTAGAAAAAAATCATACTTTTTAAGCTCAACGGCATTTCCGGGCAAACAGGTCCGAAAGAGCTCCATCTGGTTGTAAGCATTTTTTGAGGGGACAATCCCCATCTGGAAAAGCGCGCTTTCTATAAAATTGCAGCTTTTTGAGATATGCTCATTCTTAGTGCAGACCACAATGTTAAAATGCGCATTGACGAGTATCTGGTTATCCCTGGCCACATCATCAAGCAGCATCGAAATATCCTCCACGCAGATACTGTTGACAGGGTCGGGAATACCGGAATGCCTTTTCTTTTTAAGCTCCAACCCTGAAAGCACTTTAGACTGCGAGGGGATTTCAATCACCTGGTTATAAAGCAGACAGTCAAAATCAGGAACCTTGAAAAGAAAAGAAAGCATATCGACCGGAAAATCCCTGACCCTGCCTCCCTCTGCAAGATTTCCAAAAACAGGTATGTCCTGCGGAAGGTCGATCTGATCGACATCAATAAGGGAGATGCACCGGACCGTCTTTTCCCCAAGGCGAATTTCAGTCTCCCCGGATTTATAATTCTCCAATGCTACCGGACCTTCAG
The DNA here is from genome assembly GCF_004331735.1 of Pedobacter psychrodurus. GTDB lineage: Bacteria > Bacteroidota > Bacteroidia > Sphingobacteriales > Sphingobacteriaceae > Pedobacter > Pedobacter psychrodurus. The sequence goes on along the minus strand of NZ_SJSO01000003.1, from coordinate 374,261 downwards.
AAAAATCCATTGCCATTGTCCGTAAAACAAGCTTATTGATTTCCCTTTCCCGCAGCAGAACGGGCATCATGCTCCCGGCAACCATGATATCCATGACCTTTGACACCAACTGCCTGAAATCCCGCAAGGCCGTTTTATCGTACTTATAAAAACGGCCAAAAGCAGACTGTTTTGTAATGACCAGGTAGGTCAGTACTTTATTGAAAGTACGCCCAGAAAAATGGTTATTATAACTTTGCTGCAAAAACTCCGTTGCGGATCCGGCATGATAAACAGCTTTTGAAACGACATCAATTTTCTGGATGATATGGCCCTCACCGATAATACCAACCAGATTCATAAAAACGGAATGGAAATTCTCATAGGCATCCGCGTCAGCGCCATATTGTACCACAGGATTTTCCATTTGGATTATCACCGAAAATTCACCGTTCAGGCCATACAGCAGATCTTCCGAAACACCGGAATCTACGCCCAGATAGGGAAGTTTAAATTCGTTCCTGCCTGACATATCTATAGATTTTTTGAAGGTTGGAGGGATGCAGATAGACTCCCCTTAACTTTTTTTTATCGTACAGCCCTTTTTTCTGTCTCCCGGCAAGCCAGAAAAATCCGGAAATGAGCATCGCGATCATCAAAACTGCCCCGGCATACATACTCACCATCGCCATCAATAACGCACCGGTCACCAGAGAAAAAAGCAACATCCCTAGGCCCCAGTAGATAAACCTGCCCTTAAAACCTTTATAGGTAAGCGGACGCTGAAGCCCCTTATACACCTTAAATCTTTTGGCTTCCATGTTACAGGCCAAAGAAAGCTTTTACGATCAGTGACGAAAGCACCAGAAAAAGGCACGAACCACCCCATCCCATCAGTTCCTTATTGATGTCCTGATCACCACTGTTCCATTTGGAATACACACGTATTCCACCGACGATCCCCACAATACCTCCAATGACAAGGGCAATATTAGATGCAGGGTCCACATAGGTCTTTAAAGTAGTTGTTGCCGTGTTAAGGCCATTGACACCGCTCTGGCCAAAAAGGACACCTGCCTTGGTTACCAGAAAAAGAAGGATAATAAAACGTAGATTCTTGATTTTTTTCATAACAATTTGATTAAAGGATAAATGGATGGAAATAAAAAAAGCCCTGAAAGGGCCATAACATAAACAGTAGCAGAAATCAGATACCGAAGAGCTGAGAAAGAAAAGCACCTGTCAAAAGCACAAAGATGGACGAGAAAAACCAGGCAGGAATATCCATGCTCACATCCTTTCCCATCTGCCATTTATGGTAGATCACCACAGCTCCTACCAGCGCAATCAACGCCGAGATCACATAGGAAAGGTCCCGCATCGAAAAAAAAGAATTTCGGATAAACGAACCGGCCTGCTGCATTTCAGGTAGACCGGGCTGGGCCAGCGCATCCAAAGGCCTTACACCCAGCATAAGCAATTGCACTACTAAGAGCAATAACAAACCACTAAACCTTCCCACAACTAGAAGCTAACCGATCTGGTGTACTCAATGGATTCATCCCTGGCAAGCTCAAAGAGTTCCCTAATGGAAATCCCGCCAGATTCCACGATCGGTGAATCCGCTACATCGCCTTCGCCCTCCCCAACAAAATAATCTATTTCGGAAAACCCAGGGTCCAGATCCTTCATTTCTATTTTCCTGGGAAGATCAGAAGAGGATAACCCGATAGCAATCAGATCGGTGTTATCAGCCGCTCTAATCCTTCCAGATCTGGAATAATCAAAGAGCAGGTTAGCAACATAATACAAAAAGTAAGTACCACTGAGGTAAATGATAAATTGTGTCCAAGTCATAGGTCAAAGTTTTCTAAAGATTTTTTGATATAAGTTTTTAGTTCGGGGTGCTGCTGAAACAGGTAATGGATAGAAAAAGCAATAAACCGGTTCATATCAACCCCTGACGCCAGTTTAAAACTGTTCAGCAATTTTACCGTCCTGGAGTCCAGCCTTGGATGGAGCATGTGTGTATTGCCCGAACAGTCAAATCCGTTCATCGCATCCAGAATCCCCTTAGCAGCGTTCAGGGTTTTCTTTTCTTTCTTCGGCCCTATTCCCTCCTTTGCATTAAGGGAATTTCCAATCCTACCATTATCGCCCTCCCCCCCATCAAAGGGCAGCAATATTGACCTTCGCAGTTCATCTGCAATCGAAGTGATCTTCTTTTCCATAATATATCGTACTTGCTGATCGGTTATGAATTAGAAAGGCCAATATGACTTTCATAGATATTTTCAAAGACAGGAAGGATGATAGGGTAAAGCACCAGCGGGGTCTGAAAGGTGCTGGTACGCTGGAAATCCACCCGGTCCGAAATCGGCGCAGTCAAAGTCCCAAATCGGATCAACTGATGTTCAACCTCGGCCTGGGTTTCATACTTCACATTTCCCTTCACCCTATTGGGCACAAAAAATACCGGAACATCTTTATTGATCTTCTTTAAAACCACCGAAAAAAGTATCGTGGAATCAAAACTGAGCTCATCATAAGAAAAAGGACAGAATACCAGATCTGCAGCAGCAAAAACCGGCATCAGGCCATCATCATCAAGTTTACCAGGAAGATCAATGATCACAATATGTTCGGGACTCTGAGCAAGCACAGTAAACATGGAAGGAAAATGTTCCAGTCCCGCCGCAATAACCTCGTAAGGCTCAGTGTTCTCCAGTATTTTGGCTTTCTCATATTTCTGAGCCAGCGACTGCTGATAGTCCATATCAATAACAGTGACCCGCCGTTTTTTAACAAGAGTTAAAAAATTGGCAAGCAATAGCGTGAGCGTACTTTTCCCAGCACCTCCCTTTTGGTTTCCGATAATTATCAGCATAATAAAAATGATTTAAGTTTAACGTGTATTGGTGCGGGCCATGCCCTTTCGCTGACGGTTCCGGCCAAGGATAGCCTCATCGTCAATATCTTCTGCCAGATCCGGCAGGTTCACAATAGAAACATTGAAGTCTGAATATTCCGGTCCGCTTTCGAAATCACCCCTGGAAATCCCACTATCTAAATTGGTATATGCTGGCATCTGAAGAGTGAAAACCTGTCCATCTGCACTGTGCTCCATCATCATTGCCATTTTCATTACCTGGGAACCTTTGAATACATTTTTTTCTGCATGGTCGATTACACTATAACCATAAGGCAGATGATCACCTGAATAATGAAAGATGAGCTGGACACCAAATTTTGAATATAAAAAATCACCCAACTCAGAACCATAACGCAATACGGGTTTAGTATGCTTATCATCTAATTTTAACCGGTCGACCAGTAATGGACTATATTGAAGTTTATACTTGTTAATAATCTCCCGAAGCTGCGCAACTCTTTTAACGGTGTTCTTAGTCAGTAAAATCTGATTATCAATTTCAGAAAGCTCAATACTATATATCTGACCACCTTGACCACTTATTTTTAACCGGCCAACATTTTCATCCTGCTCCGTCTTAAAACCCAGAACCTCAAATAAAAGCCTGATCTGCGCTACCGTAGAAAACCGATACTTCAGCATTTTGGCCGCTACAGATTTAATATCTGTTTTAGCATCCTGCTCCAAAACCTGCGAAAGCATTCTGATGGATCTCAGTTTCTCAAAAGCCGAGGATATCTTTTTCCCTGTTTTATCAATCCTTGTGGACACCGCATGAACGTGGTTATTTTTTGTATCATTATGAAAAACGAGCAGATAAGGATTCTTGCCATAACCCATTTTTGAAAGCCAATGCTCAGCAATCCTGGTCAGGTCTTCTTTAAGTGTTGACTTTCCCTTGGCAGAAATGACCGCATGAAACTGAGGCTTTGAAACCCTTTTGTTTGCTGAGGATACCGCCTTAAAATAATTGATATAATCAGAAGGCCTTAGCGAAGAAAGAAACTGAAGCGCACCGAAGTTCGAAACATTCACCAGTTCCCCCTTTCCCTGCTCAACCTTGTCCGTATTGTAATCCACCCCGGAGAAACTGGCGGAAGAAGAAAGAATCTTTACAATCATATATCAGGCTATTTAGTTACCAGGCTCATCAGCCATAAAGATTCAAAGCCATTTACCTATCAGCATAACTAGCTCACCAGAAACACCGTTACCAAGTTTCAATGTTAAGCGGATCACTTAGTAACCAGATTACAAGCTATTAGGTAACATGGCTACCCAGATAACTACATAACAAATGAGCAATAAAACCAGCTAAAAAAATATCAGAGTAACTTAAGAACCGTATAACCTGTTACATCCATAACAACATAGCTTATACATTAACACATATAATAAGCACGACCACCAACAAGCACCAAACAATATTATCCTCTATTTACCAGACAACCTGATCACCCTGCGCAGCAGCACCTCCAGCCGTTTTTGAATCTCTTGATAATTCATCAGCAGAATATTGTAACGCTCGGCAACAACGACAGAAAGAATTCCCTGCCTGTTCAGCGCATTCGAATACCTCGCTAACTGGTTAATATTGTTTCCTACCCTTCCCATTTCTGTTCCCAAAAGATCTAATGCCAAAATAAGTTGTCCGGCATTTATTATCACCCGCTCTGAACCTATCAGAATTTTATTTCTAATCAGATCAGCCTTACTGACACCCAAAGTTTTCTCCAGCTTTAAGATAAGCTCAAACTCCTCCTTGGTAAAACGCACATCTATCTTTTTATCCCGCTTTCCACGCACCATTGGAGGTCTTCCAAGCTGTTTTTTATTCATAAAATCTACAAGTAACTAAAAAAAGAAAACGAGCCGCGAGTTTTCTCACCCTGAAGGTGGACGAAGCGCAGCGGACGGTCAGTCTTCAGGGCAAGGGGCTTTTTGGCCGAAAAGGAAATACCGCAGGGATTTTCGTCGGACAAAAAGACATCTTGCGTGTATAAAAAGCAGAAGCCACCCATGCATATCCGAGCGCTCCACCTATAAATAGCGGATAAGATTTTTAGCCTTGCAGACCGCTTCAATTTCCAACCGTTCAATCCGCCAGGATGCCGAATAGTCCCCATCCTTGCGCGCGGTGATGAGTCCCTCAGTTATCCAGTGCTCAACATTCCTTCTTCCATATAACCTGAAAGCTTCCGACTTTTTAAGATAAGGCCTTAACTTGCCTATTCTGGAAAGCGCTGCCCCTGCGCCCATCTCCGCCGCTTCTGCAAGCAACTTTTCCAGCGTATAAATATTGATCTGTATTTCCATAAAAAAGTCCACAAAAAAAGGGGCCACATGGCCCCCCTCTTACCTAAACTAAACACAACACTCAAAGTCTTCGGTGGATCGGAACTACTTGCGTCAGTCCATACGGACCGGGCCCTCGCCTGCCCCTGCGCTTTCGTCATTTTGATACAATCTCAACTTCGCAGGATTTTCCACTCTCGCGGAATAATGCTTCATTCCAGTATGTCAAAGAACAGATGCCAGAAAGCACCCTAACGTTCTGCCACAGGCAGATAACTGATTCTGTTGCTTTTAAAGGCAACAGCCTCCAGCTGAGTTCTAGAGATGGATTTCCTAAAGATCCCAGCAGCACTATTACTTGTGACAATGAGTTTTTCGGTGATCCACCTATCTACATTGGTCCTCCCATAAATGGCATAAGCCTCAGAGAAGGAAAGCTGTTGTTTCAACAGTCTTCCATCACGGAAACATTTTTCCGATCCGGCTTTTACGGCCGACTGAAAGAGAAAGGAAAGTTCTTTTGTAGAAATCATATTAGCTTTGAAACCTGTTATATAGGTTTACTGGTCCAAACGTATCTATGAATCAAAAAAAATGGAATTTTTGGACTGAAATGGACCAAATTGGGCCGTAGATGAGCTATAAATGAGCTCTAGCGGTTATATAAATGACATTACCTGATTGATGCTGAATAACATCCGTACACTTATTAAGATAAATTAATTGCAGTACAGGGGCACATCACTGAAGACAACTATATAGTGGGTAATGACATCAAAGAAACTTCGTGTGATGGGACCAAGGGGAAAAATAAGTGTATTTTTTTGTTCAAAATGCAAAAAAAATAAGTTTTCAAATCATATATTTGCAGCCCTAAGCGTTCCCGTAGTTCAATGGATAGAATTGCTGATTCCGGTTCAGTTGATATGAGTTCGAATCTCGTCGGGAACACTAATGAAACCTTGCCAAAAGACCGGCAAGGTTTTTTTATATAAAAATCAACTGAAAAACGTCTAAAAAAATTCCCTTTCAAGTGGATTGATCAATCCAAGAAAATAAAATTAACTTCATTAGCTACCTGCAAATTCATATTTAAATACGCCGAAACCGCTTCAATGGTAACAAGCCTTTATTCAAGGTTTGTAAATTTCCCGGCAAATCATTAAGATTAAAAAATCAAAAAAATAAATAATGTGAACATGCCAAGCCGAAAGAATGAAAAAAATCCATTTATGGCAGGGAAATACAGCAGTGGATGATGGGGTCCACAAGAATTATTTCTAACAGGACGATGAAATGAATCAACTCATTAAGGACATTTGACTTAAGGGTAAATATGATTAAGACATGATCGGGATCCTTGCCACACCTAAAACACGGCAGGAATTGCTGCAAAAAAGTTCCCATAGATTTATAGTATTTTACAGACAAAAATAATTTTGGAACTGTTAGTAATCAGTTCATCATGTACCACCGGATCAGATATTATGCATTTGAATAAACCTACTACCAGGATATGCATTCTCTGAAACTTGGTGGATTGCTGATGATTGAACAATCAAAAGCCAAATAATGTAAAAAAGCCCTTAATAAAGCAGCCTGTTCTAGGCATCTGGTAAGACTTCCGATTAGGCAGCTAAATCTCTGTCCCATTGATGGTAAGCCCGATATAAAAAAAATACTCACTAAAATTAACCACCTGCACCAAGGGTGTAATCGTCAGCTTCGTTAAGCTCTCCTCCAAGAAGCATAAAGAGCTTTTATATTTTGTTAACTTAGCATTTTAAATGCTGCAATCCAATTGAATGTTTCCGTATTGCTGATCCATTTCCCAATGTCCACCATCTGTTCTCATCAAGAAACCAGCAAGCTAACCGTTTCACTACTTCTTTTTTACCAACCTTCTCGAAAAAATCTTTCAGGAGATTTTTCTGTGCACACAGGAAATGAATATAAGAGAACAAATGAAACAATTAATTTTCTACACGTACTAATTTGATTTAAAATCTTTTTCTCTACAATAACAATTTCTCCTTTAAAAAAATGTAATCAGAAACTACGTTTAACATCGTTTCATAGTAAACATTTCTGTTTAATCCTTTACTATTGAAGCATACCATATGGCCTTTGCACCCACAGATTTCTGAAAAAACCATTTTAAAATCTGATGAGTAAAGCCAGGAATGCAGTTTTGAATCGGACTGATCGATATGGCATTCTATAGTATAAGCCCTAGGAGATAAATCTGTAAAACTTAGGCTGTATTCCACCGACAATTCCACTATTCCGTAACCCAAAAGATCGATCAGGACATCTATTTTTCTCACCACAGTTCTATCGCTTGATGGTCCTTCTGAGAAGACCTGTTAAAATCACCAATGCGGATGCCAGATTACTCACTAATTTGTTTCTCATAATAAAACACTAAACTACAAAGGAATACTGCCGATAACAGGAATTTACCGCAGCAAGATTTAATTTGGTTATTCAAAGTAAAGAAATGATTCCCTTAAAATTCGTTCATTTTTTTGTCGATATGTCTCAAATTCAAATCACTTTCCCAAAATTATCCGTAGAGCTTATATTAAGAAAGCAGCAGAATATTGCTCGCGGAGCATTTTTAATTTTTTTTCTATTGTAGCCCTTAAAGATTGTTTCCTGCTTTATTGAAACCGGTTTTTTTGGAACGTATTCTATCAGAAGTCTTTCTATTATTTGATCGCATTCTTTCAGTGAGCAATTAAAATATCTATAAAAATCTAAGCAAGCTTTCAATTCAAACAATAGCTCACTGCGCCATGTGCCACACAAAGATTTAGCAATTTCGTCTTTTGACTTTTTTGTCCTGATGTCAACCAGCGAAGCAAGATATTCCGGATTCCGATTACCAGCCAAAATAGCTTTAATAATATTTATACCGGATCTGCCAGTGATATCGCGAATAGCAACGTCGAGTCTAATGTTCATTAGTCTGAGCGCTTTCTGCATCTTGAGTATATATCTTGCGATTTGTTCTGTCAGATGCTGGCGGTGGTTATAATAGTATCGTATTTACTCGGCAATCCATTTGGCGGCCACTTTGCACTGATATGGAGGGGTCACTACTATTGATGAATATGCATCCTGTGATATTTTCAGGCTTAACTAATACCCTAGAGATGCAATAAATAAATTTTTACAAAAGGTTAAATTTGAGCCTTCAGTCATGATCCAACGACTAATATCTACTTGTTTTTTCGACAAATGTCAACTTTTTTTTCTATCGAGACTGATAATTTGCGAAGCTCTATTCCGACTCTTATCGGAATTTTCAAGAACTGATAAAAAGCATTCTAGGCATTGTTAGAATTAAGAGATTATAAAAATTAAATACAGATATACAAAAACATGAAAGCTAAAGTAGCAATAAGAAAAAACAATCTGGAGGAATTGCCCATTCTCTAAAAAAAAATCTTGCAAGGTAATACACCCTCGCTATATAACGAGGGCAATTCATAAGGAGAAGTAAGCCCTTTAATCTTACATATTTTTCAAACGGCTTATTGCCTTAGGCAGTCCGACGTCGGGTGTTTATAAAAAAGATGTAGGACCGACTGAGCAAGTATGCTTATAATATAGCTAACAATTGACAAAAAAGAAAACCAAATTAAAAGAGATAACATGAATATAATTAATAAACCATATTTTAATGGATCAGCCATAAAATGGTTATGGCCTGGCTCAGTTAGTATACTGCTACTCTGGATGCCATCAAGCGCTACGGCGCAGGTTCGCGACATCCCTGTGGAAGTTTTTGTGGGAAATCGTGCTATTGCACATCAAATGTATCTGACTAAATACACTGATTCAAACAGCCGGTTTGGCTATTTTGGATATTTAAGAATTGAAACACCTTATTTGGACCGCAAGAAAAGCATTTTCCTTGGACAGTCACTATTCTTTTATGATGTTTTCAAGGGAGTCAGTCTTGCAGGAGGTGGTTACATAACAAGTGCAGGGTTTATGCCTCAGCTCGCCATCGCTTATGGCCGCAATGTCGGAAATCTTTCTCTTACAGTTTTTGCCTCTTACGAGCCGGTGAAGCCAGCTAATAGCGAAATCTTTGCACTCATCTCTTACAGCCCGCCATTAAATAAAAGAGGCAATTGGAGATTGTTTACTCAATTAATTGGCTCCTATAACTTCAGTTATAAAAAAAATCTTCGTTACAATTTCGCTAACCAATATTTAAGATTAGGGTTAAGTTATGACGACTGGCAATTCGGTTTAGCCACCGATTTGGTGCAGGAGAACAACGTCGGATTGTTGCCCACTAACTCGGGTTTGTTCTTAAGACGATTGCTGTGACAAACGAAAACGTATCACAGGCGATAGAGCTATTTGACAATTCTCAATCAATTTTATATCAACTTTAATATTTTTCAAATACAATCAATACCTAATCAAAATCATGTACGTAAAACGTTATCTTTCTCCTCTAATAGTTTACTATTATTCTTGGCGAATGGTCCTCTTTTCTCTCTTTACTGGATCTGGTGCTATCTTTGTCTATTCCTACTTAGGCTGGCAGTGGGTTGCAATCCCTTGGCTGCCGGTTTCTCTGATAGGAACCGCCACAGCCTTTTTTGTTGGCTTTAAGAACAATCAATCCTATGACCGAAGCTGGGAGGCTCGTAAAATCTGGGGCAGTATCACCAATCATAGCAGATCATTTGGAGCAGCGTTAAGGGCCTATGCTTATAAAAGCAGCTCGCAGACGTCAGATTTCGACAAAGATGTCAAGATAATGATTTATAGACACATTGCGTGGCTATATGCCATGAAAATGGCGATGTCTCAGCGCACAAGCTGGGAGCATAAGGACCGAGCAAGTAAGCGCCAGCGTAATACCCTTCATGGAAAACAGGTTTCGTGTGATATCCAAATTGAAAAGTATCTTGGAGCCAGCGAGCATGCTGCCTTGGAGAACAAAAAGAATCTATCTACGCAAATTCTGGATCTACAGTCACAACACCTGGCAAAATTTCGACATGCTGGCGGAGTGGATGCTTATCAGCACATATCATTACAAGGTATCATTTCCAATTTGTATGATGAACAGGGGAAAAGTGAGCGCATTAAAAATACACCGTTTCCTCGCCAGTATGCTACGACTTCCAATCTGTTTATTTTTGTTTTCCTTACACTTCTTCCTTTTGGACTGCTCCCACAATTTGTGGAGTTAGGAAAAGAGTATTTACTTTTGCTGATCCCATTCAATATGATAGTTTCATGGGTTTTTTTATTTATGGAATATGTCGGGGATATTAGCGAAAATCCATTCGAAGGCTTATTAAATGATGTTCCTGTTGCCACAATCGTCCGTAACATTGAGATCGACTTGATTGAGATGCTACAAGAAGAAAAGGTTCCCCAAAAACTGCAACCCTTTTTTGGCGCACTTTTCTAACATTTCGAAGGTGCTGGCTATAAAATGATAATGCGCGATAAATTCAAAAGCAAATAAATTTCGCATCATTCATTATGCTGCCTGACTTTCAGTCGGGCAGCTTTCTACCACATTACTACAGATCGACACAATGAGTTTACGACTATGTTCTGTATGCTCATATGATAATTAGGATTACTTATCCTGCAATAACTTCAACCTTTGTAGATATGAAAAAGTCAGGAAGATATACCGACTTCTAACCATCGTAAACAGTCTGAATATATGAGTTTGGTTCTAGGATAATCGGAAAAATCTAATATTCAATCAGTTAATACAAATCAAAGAGATTCTAATACAGAACCTCCTGCACGAATCATACCTCCTTCTGACTTCCGCACAGTGAAATAATGTAACTTGATTGATATTCAACCAATCATCGGTTATGACCCTACCAAGGATTTATCCATCTTAGTGAAACTGCTTTGAATCTATTCAAAGCTCTTTTTAAAGTTTGCGATGGTCTAGCCAAAATTTTGTAACCCTCTGCAGTTTGATATTCTCTTAAAATTGATGTTTTCATTTTTTCTTTTCTATTTAATCAGGCAAACCTGATCTTACGTTTTAAAAATTTAATTATAGTTTACGCGCCATGCTGATTTTAATTCTTGGAGGCACATCTTTTTTCAAAAAGCTTCATTTCAGTTTTAATAAGCACTATATCCTAATTCTATATTAGTGCCACTCGTTCTGAAAACTTGTAAAAAAAAGTTTCTAACTAATCGATTATAAATTTAGGTAATTACCTAAATACCTACAAGATTTTTTCATTTTTTTTTAATTAAGTGGCGATTTAGGTATATCCCAAGGTAAATATTAGTACTGGTACATTAGGATAAATTGTTGTACACTACCTATTTTTATGATTTTAACACATCCGCGATCGAATCCATTTTATTGAACATTGCTACCGCAAAAGGACATATAGGAATGATCTTAATATTATTCTTCCTCGCCATTTCTACGATTTTGTATAACATCTTTTTACCTACACCCTTGCCTTCATGTGCCGGTTCAACAAAAGTAGCATCTATAGCAATAAGGTCTTTCCCCATTTTGGAATAATTCATTGTTCCTATCTGGTAATTATTGAGCTTTGCTTGCGCAAATCCTGTATTATCATCTTCAATTATGAGTATATCCATGTTTTTTTTTTTATAATTTAATTTTTAATGCTAATTACATTGAGTAATAAATTTTTATAACTTGAAGAATATAACGCCAAACAGACAGGCCATAGACAAATTCCACAATCATCAACTGCTAACTTATCCCCGCAGCCCCATGTTCAAACTTATGTAGGAATGCTTTTATAGTCCAATAGCTGTTTGTTTGTAAAAGCTTTAATTTTGAGTGGGTAGTTTATTATTCATCCTTATTGAAAAACACCCCTATTTTCACTCTAAATCAGCGGTGTGATTTAATACAACCTCCATTGATAGAAGTTATCCGTTTCTACCTGATTTTGTTTATGCATTATTTGACCATATTTTCCAGCATAAAAATCTTTGTATGCGTCAGCTACTTCTTTAGCTGTGTTCATTACAAAAGGACCATCTGCAACAATTTGTTCTTTATACTCTTCTCCGCCAAATAGGATTATCTCTAAGGACTTTTCTGAACGATTTTTGATTTCAATTTGTCCAGCTTTTTTTCCAAATTCTATAAATTCTCCAGCCTGGAATTCGCAGTCGTTTAGCAAAGCACATTGGCTTGGCAAAAAAGCAGCAACCTGTATTTTGTTTTTCAAATCGATTGTGAATTGCTTTGCTGCTTCCAAATGAATGTGGTATAGGAACTGTTCTGAATAATTTGGTATTTGTGAACGTAATTCTTTATAATTTCCGACAATCACTTTTATCCAACCACTTCCATTTTCCAAGCATTTCTGAGGAATTTCTTCTGCACGAAGGGCTATATGCGCGGGAACTTCCGCTTTATTTTTTGCAGGCAAATTGATCCAGAACTGAAATCCTTCTATGAGTTTACTAGTAGTGTGAGTATCATAATTAATAATTTCGTCGTGAATGACACCATTACCAGCCTTCATCCAGTGTACCCCTCCAGAGTGTATCGTTGCAGCATATCCCGCACTATCAAGATGCTGGACTTCGCCTCGAAGAATGTAAGATAAGGTGGCTATACCTCTGTGCGGATGAGCTCCCATGCCCTTTTTAGAAAATGTTTCTTTAATGGCTGGTGAAATGTAATCCAAAAATACAAAAGGACCTATCTTATGGGCATACCGATTGGGTAGCAACTTAGTGATAGATAATGGCCCTACATAAGCTTTGATTCCTCTGGTTGAAATACTTAATTCTTTTTTCATAATTTGTTTGTTATTTTTTTTAATCATTAGTATAGAAAGCCAGGTGCTGATGCTACTGCTAGTTTGTTAATTGCTGTTAATGCAAAAAATCATGATCATCATTTCGCGGTAGAACGCTGCGTATCTGTTTTCAGTTTTCCGTCACTTTCTCCGAAACTTTACCAACTGTTGAATATCAAATTCCAACAGTTATATTTTGCCCCAAATGTTCGCAGCCAAACATGATTAATGTTTTCCTGTACTTTTGTAACAAGTCGTGGATTGACACTTTTGGTAAAACCAATAATCTAGTCCACTATCTTTCAAGTGTTCTCTTTTCCTGCTCGATCAACATCCAAAGAGCGCATTTGGATGTTTGCAATTAGCTCCATCTAACCTAATGGTTAAAATTCCGTTTATCATTACCTGCTGATTTGTAAATCATCTCTACAAAAATTCATTTAAAAAACAACAAGCTATTTACCAATTGGTAAATAGCACTTTTGATATTTTACCTCTAAATCACTGAAACATATTGCCCATATTACCAGAGGTCCAAAAAAATCGGATTAAATATCCTGTAGAATTTCAGTAACGACCGAATAGCGCTTGGTGGCTAATGGTCAAAATTGCCCTTTAATAATATCTCATGTTGATAGTCAGTGTTCTTAGAAAATGAGAAAACATTATTCAGAAAGAAGCGAAACCCGGATGAGTACAGAGCGGGTTATTAATAGGTGATATTATCTAAAGTTTGATGGAGACATCATTTGAAAAATAGGCAGCACATATTTCCAATGGAATGAATTTTAATCAGGATCCATACTCTAGTATAATAATAACAATGTTATTTTTGTGAGAAATCCAAACCGTTGTCTAAAGCTAGAAATTTGTCTCGTATCTTTTTTCGCTCAACTGGCTGACGATATTATTACTAATGCCTGATGCTTGATTCTGTCTTGATATAATCGGAAGAGAACCAGCACCAATGCATCCTAGCTGATCGCTCAAAATTTTATTTACCTGAATTAAGCGTGGTGTGATTTACTGTTTCTGCAATGACTGTATTTGGGCCACAAACTAAAATCCTATAATGCCTGCAGGTGGAAAGAATTATAATTTGTTATAGTATTTACTGCCTTCTACCTATATTTTTTCTTATTCTGCTCAATGATTGTTGGGTAATTCCCAAATAAGATGCAATGTAAGAGAGGGGAATCCGATTGGCAAGACTAGGGAATTTTTTAAGAAATAATAAGTATCGGGTAGTAGCATCTTCTGCAACTAATGGGCTTCTTTTCTCTATTGTTTCTATCAGACACTTCCTATACATTTTATCTGTGATTTTATCCCAACCATTTATTGCGTTCGAAATTTCTGCCCAGTCCTTTTTTGCAAATAGGAGTAATTCACAATCGGTCACGGCCTGTAAATTATCTGTCGAGGGTAAATTTGCCTCAAAATTCTGATAGTCCGCAATAAACTGATTTCCTTCAATAAAGTAATTTGTTATTTCCTCACCATCGTTATCATAGTAAGACAAGCGGAATATACCGTTAAGCAAAAAGGATACTTGCGTGGGTATCTTCCCAGCCTTTGAAAAATATTCGTCTTTAAGCAATGTGGTAAATTTTGCTTTACTCGCAATAAAATCAATTTGTTGTGTGCTTAGGTCACCAAACATTAAAATAAAATCAGCAAGCTTTTGCTTTTCAGCGGAATATGCTGCAGTACCGTATTCGATCGTGATATCACTCATATAGTTCTTCTTTGTTTCCAAAAATTCTATTGCCCTTTTACTTGCTGGGTTCAACAAACTTATGGAAAAACTGATTAAAAAGGTATAAATATGATGGTAAATAGTAAAAGTTCTATAAAGAAAACAATGTTGTTGCTTTCTGGTCATACTGGGGATTTCGCTAAAAGTGGTTCTTTCCCAATTTTACGGTTCCAATGATAAGTCTGGTTGTTATTCGTGAAGAAATAATGAATCTTAACAAACTGATTTTCTCATCAATCTGGGGAAGAACTTAAAAGTGTGCACCAGATTTCATACCAAACTGTGCACCAAGCTTTTTACCATCCGGTCTTGATGGAACCGTAAAGACTAAGCCTAATATATCCAATCTTCCCAGATTCCTTCCCTTCATTTTCCAATCCATCTTTCCCGCATCTGTTCTGTCTATCCTCCACTTAGGATGGTTTTGCAAGAAAAACGGCCTTCCAGGACATGATTTGTGGCAAATCAACCCAATTTAAAAACACATCAGAATAAGAAATATAATTTCGATTTTAAGGCTATTTGGAACATCTTCATTTCGGTTGTGTAAGCGGAATGGCCAATGAATCCAGCGAAACTTTTCAGAAGCGTAAAACCGCTTAAAATAAACCGAACGACCACTTTCAAGCAAAATCTTGAGACCAATATAGGCCGAAAAAGATGTCCACTGATGGGCGGAAACCAGTGGACTTTTAGCGCCCCACTTATTGCCGCTTAAATCTTATAAATTAGCTCATAATGTCCAGAAATTGTAAAAAGACATTTCTCATATATTCTGATTTATCTAATTGATTCTAACAAAAAAATAGGGCTCAGCGATAAGAGGGGTTTGGTTTTAAGGCCGTAAATACTACACCTCAACGTCATGTGACTACGGTTAACACAAGTCATTTTTGGCATTGAATAAAATGCACATAGATAAATGTCTACACCTATCTTTTTTATTTTGATTTATTTTGCTGCATTGCTGAATCAAGCTTTAGGCCGAACAATAAAGCATCAATAAAAATACCGATAATGGAAATTAAACATATTGAAAATGGTCGCAAGGGTAGCTTTCAGGTTGGGGAGAATGAAAGTATTCAAGCCCAGATGACCTATCTTTGGTCTGGCACCCAAAAAATTATTGTAGATCACACATTTGTCAGCCCGTCACTTCAAGGCAAAGGTATCGGCAAGCAACTTTTTGACCAAATGATCGGCTTTGCAAGAGAGAAAAAGATAAAGGTACTCCCCTTATGTCCCTTCGCACGTGCCCAATTTGACAAAGACCCCCAACTAAATGACGTTTTATTTTAACGACAGAGTAAGAAGTATGAAAACCATTGAGCAGGAATTAAATCTATGATAAATAACTGAATAAAAAGCAGAGCAAGTTTTTCATTACATGGAAGATCGGCAGCAGTAAGTTGAATTGGGCTACGAAAACATAAGAATTTCAAAATTATATTAGAATTTTACCTAAATAACTAAATACAGTAACAAAATGAAAGCAGCAGTGTTAAACGAGTTCGGCTCGGTAGAAAAGTTCGAAATCCTGGATGTTCCAACCCCAAAACCGGGATTTGGTGAAGTTCTCGTAAAAGTGATGGCGACATCTGTAAACCCACTGGATTTCCAGGTCCGCCGCGGGGATTACCAGAGTGAACTTGAGCTTCCTGTGATTACCGGGCATGATGTCTCCGGAGTAATCGTGGAGATCGGAGTGGGCGTCAAAAACTTTAAGGCTGGTGATGAAGTATACTATACCCCGGAAATTTTTAAGGGACAGGGAAGCTATGCGGAATATCATGTGGCCGACGAGGCCATAATCGGTATCAAGCCGAAAAACGTAAGCCATCTGGAAGCAGCGACCTTTCCGTTGGCAGCGGGCACCGCCTGGGAAATGCTCTATACCAGGGCACAGCTTAAGATCAATCAAACGATTTTAATACACGGTGGAGCAGGCGGCGTAGGGATACCTACTATTCAACTGGCAAAAACCATTGGCGCAACAGTTTTCACAACTGCCAGAACCGTGCACCATCAGATGCTCAAAGGATTCGGGGCCGATTATATTATCGACTACACAAGCGAGAACTATATCGAGGAGATCTTAAAGCTTACCGGTAACAAGGGCGTGGACGTGGTGATCGATACCCTGGGCGGCAACACACTCTCGGACAGCGGAAAGGTTTTAAGCCAAATGGGACAGGTCGTAACTTTGGTTGACATCGAAAAGCCACAGAACCTGATCCACGCTTGGGGAAAAAATGCCACTTATCATTTCGTATTTACCAGACAGAGCAGAAACAAACTGGATGAACTCACAAAACTTATAGAATCAGGCAAACTGAAGCCTGTTGTTGGAAAAGTTTTCCCTTTGTCGGAGATTGGACAGGCGCACAGCCTGCTCGAGTTCAGAAAAGGAGATAAAAATTTCTATGGTAAGATTGCCATACAAGTTGAGGATGAAAGCAACACTGAACAGAAATAGCTATGGATAACAGGAATATACTGATAAGCGCAAACCGCGCTTTACTTGATGGAAACTTCGAGCAGTTCATCAGCTACTGCACCGATGATATCCGATGGGAAAACGTTGGAGAGAACATATTCAACGGAAAAGCCGAGCTTCTTGGTTACGTTAGCTCAGCCTATGATGGAGTAACATTTACAACCGAAAATTATATCCAGAATAACGATACGGTGGTGGAGTTGGGCCAGATTGAATTCAAAAAAGATTCAGGCTCAGAAAAGAGTTCCTATTGTGACATTTGGAGTTTTAAGGATGGGCTCATCAGTGAATTGAGGTCGTTTGTGATTGCGCAAACTCCATAATAATAACCATCAATTCAAAGCCCAAGGCGTTGTCGGGACATACTACAGAATAATCTGTAAACATGTAAGTAAAGAAGATATCTTGTAAATTTAATAAATACAATAATGAAGGCAATAATTTTAGAAAAGACAGGTGATGTAAACCAGTTGGTTTACACCGAAATTGAAAAACCAATAGCTTCCGTTAAGGAGGTCTTGATCAGTGTAAAAGCGTTCAGTATCAATCCTGTTGATGTAAAAACGCGAAAAGGTAGTGGAATATATGGGAGGATAAGCACAGAAAATCCGCTTATTATTGGATGGGATATTGCGGGCGTGGTAGAAAATGTAGGCTCAGAAGTAACTAAATTTAAAAATGGAGATCAAGTTTTTGGAATGATTAACTTTCCTGGCCATGGCAAAGCCTATGCAGAATATGTTATTGCATCGGAAGACCATTTGGCAATAAAACCAGAAAATATTTCATTTGAAGAAGCTGCCGCCAGTACTTTGGTTGCTTTAACCGCTTGGCAGGCAATCGTTAAAAACGGGAATGTAACAGGTGGACAGAAAGTATTGATTCATGCAGCTGCAGGTGGGGTAGGTCATTTTGCGGTTCAGATTGCTAAGTACTTAGGCGCCCAGGTCACTGGAACATCATCTGAAAAGAACAGAGACTTGGTGTTAAGTCTAGGTGCAGATGCCCACATCGATTACCATGGTTACGATTGGGAAAACCATCCTGAAAAATTTGATTTTGTATTGGATACAATCGGAGGTGAAAATATTGATAACTCGATTTTAGTCACTAAGGAGGGAGGAAGTATCATCAGTATCCCTAGCGGCTTGAACGAGACCATTACAGAAAAAGCAAAATCAAAAGGTGTAAATGCTTATTTTTTCCTTGTAGAATCCGATGGTCTGGACATGCAGCAGATCGCCTCCTTACTGGAAAAGCGCCAGCTAAGAGTTTCTGTATCGCATATTTTTCCATTTACCGAAATCAAGCAAGCTCATTTACAGCAAGAAACAGGAAGAACTGTTGGCAAAATAGTTATTAAAGTATAATTATTGTAAGTTGGTTTACTATCGGCTTACTCTTTAACCTTCAATTGGAGTCATGTAAAAACAAAAGTTTCATCACTTTCTTTCTGCCATTATATAGCGGTTAACGTATTCCTTACTCCACTCTGACACGGAGCGGTTTTAAAGAGAGAGAAAACGGGTTAAATAAATTTGTATGCAAGCGGTACGAGCCGATTTAAAACATGTAAGAAGATATGGCAGCTTGGTTAGGTATAATGTAAAGAAGTTTAAACTTAAATTAAATAAGTGACGGCACACCTGGCATTAATGTTACCGAGATTAAACATTCTTAAAGAAATTGACTCTATTCAATTTTCTTCAGCATTCATCCAAATACTTTGTTTATCAGGGAATTAAAATTAATGGACAGAAGATTTGATAAAACGGAAAAATCTTTGTTTAGTTTTTCACCAATAGCATCAAAATAAACTATTTGTATCATAAAAAATTATAAAAAAATGAAAGTAGAAGACGTTTTTAAAAATAATGAAAAATGGATTTCAAACAAGCTCTCAATAGATGAAAATTATTTCACTGAACTAGCTAAGGGACAAGCACCAGAATTTTTGTACATCGGCTGTTCCGACAGCCGTGTTTCGGCTGAGGATTTAATGGGCATACAGCCCGGACAGGCTTTCGTACATCGTAACGTGGCAAACCTGGTTAATAACGTAGACTTAAACGTTATGACTGTACTAAATTATTCTGTTCGACATTTAAAGGTAAAGCATGTTGTCGTTTGCGGTCACTATAATTGCGGTGGTGTAAAAGCTGCAATGCAACCTGACGATATGGGTATTTTAAACCCTTGGTTGCGTAACATCCGCGATGTGTATCGTACCCACAAAGATGAATTAAATGGAATTGAGGATGAAGCTAAACGTTACGACAGATTAGTAGAGCTTAACGTTCAGGAACAATGTGTAAATCTTTTAAAAACTGCGGCAATACAACAAGCCATTACAGAACGTGGTTTAACCGTCCACGGCTGGGTTTTCGATATCCGCACTGGTAAATTAATCGATCTTAATATAGATTTCGATGCGATTTTGAAAGACATTAAAGAGATTTATAACCTGTATTAGTAGTTCAGGTTTGGAGGCCTGAAGCCAGGAAACAGAAGACAAGAGTTTAAGAAAGTCCGAAGGTCAAGGTAACGCAAGTTCCTTAATCTTCGGACTTTTTGTTTAGAGGTTCAGGGATTTGAGCGCAAAATAATCCGCTTGGTAGAATAATGGTGGGCAAAAACCCAATGACCATGGAGCCTACCATTCCTTTTCCTGAAAGTGCAGCAGGGGAAAAAAGTTCACCTTAATGGCATTTGGATAAACAATGAAAATGACTTTGCCTATTCAACCAGTTCATCCAAGGATTTTTATTGCGGTTTTGGATCAGATTATCAGCTAAAAAGTTGCAACCATTCAGCACTGCAAAATCACCGACCCCCACTTCTTCCATCATAATTCGGGAATTATACTTTTAAACCGGATTAACTTTGACGATGAAATTAGTATATGGCGCCGCTGTCTGCAACATTTGGAATGCACAAGGAAATTTATAGAATACCAACTTACAAACTATATTATGGAAAAGATAGAATACGTTAATGGGGAGGCCAGCATTTCCTCGCAACCAAAAGCCGCCTTTTTTATAAAGTCTCTTCTCGATTCTTCCATAACAGCTATTATTTAAGTGTTTTTATTTTAATGTTTTTGTACGAAACATTGTTGCCGTGATCCTGGATCAGGATATGTCCCTTTTTTGCTTCTCCAAAGGTCTTCCATGTCTTGTATTTACTTCCAGCCACCAGTTTTCTGAACTCTTCTGATCCGCGTTCATATTCCACTACCTTCACCCCGTTCAACCAATGCTCTACATGATCATTCGGATAAACACGGATCTCACCACTATTCCATTCGCCAATAGCTTTGACTATCGAGGCAGGCTTATGTGATGGAATAAGATCGTAAAGAGAAGCCAGTTTACGGTTACCGTTTTTGCCCAGTTTTGCATCAGGATGTTTTTCATCATCCAATACTTGAAATTCAAGACCAATACCCGATAGGTTGGTTTTTTCTTCTTCAGTTACAAAATATTTTATACCACTGTTGGCACCCGAGGTAAGTTTGAAATCGAATTTTAATATAAAAGCAGAGTATTCATCCCTAGTTACAATATCACCACCTGAGCCCTGCTCACGTCCATTGGATGCCAATACCGTTAAAACACCATCTTTCATCTCCCAGCCTTTGGCAGGAAACTGTGCTTTAAATATCGCACGCCAGCCACTTGCGTCCTTGCCGTTCCATAGCAATTTAAAACCTTCTTTCTTTTCACTTTTGCTAAGAATGTTTTGAGCGTGAGTTAGGTTTACGGCAAAAATGCCCAATAATAGGATGTAAATTAACCTGTAGTTTTTCATTGAATTTAATTTATTGAAATTGTATAATGTGTTTAGAGAATTAGCTTTACGATTGATTTTACGAGCACCTAAGGAGCACATAGCAATAACAAGAAGTAATATGGCTTCATAGGCACCCCTATACTGGTGGTATAGCATTTGCGATTTGATTTCGATTAACAAGCTCATCATTGGTTCAAGGGCCAAAGTAAGCCAATGAACATTGTAAAATATGCTCAATTTATTGTTGATTTGTCTCATTTTACATGATCAACAAATGAAAAAGAAGAAGAATGGCAAGGCTAAGTGCCTGTTAAAAAAGATGTAACCAAATAAAATAAAATACAACCAACTCACTACAAGACAACAGCTTAAAACAAAGCGAATGACTAAAAAGGAAGTAAAAGATCTCAGGTCAGAACTCATGGATTAGCAATAAAACGTTAATTTGTGAGCGATGCTCCAACTTCGGTATGCCATTGCCCTGTTCGATAATTGTCTATTTTCGGTGAAATAACCAATGTTAAAAAACGATTAATACTTTAAGTACATGATCACTTTTCAGTTATCTATATTCTTTAAAAAATATATAAGTGGTATCCATCTGGTAAACAACCAAACAACAATAATTGTAAAGAAGCCATACCTAACAGCTTTTGTTATTTGTCTGTTTTATTTGTTAGTCAGCTTTTGCACCGCTTCCTGCGGATTAAAAAGAGCACAAACTCCAAATGCTAATACTAAAAACATTGCTCCTTTGCTGTTAAACCCTGCCCTACCAGGCGACAACCCGGATCCCTCGATCATCAGAGTTGGAAAAGTGTATTATGCAACTTCTACCACAAACGAGTGGGCTCCATATTTTACCATCTATAAATCTACTGACCTTAAAAACTGGAAACTGATCAATCATGTCTTTCCAGATGGGTTTAAAGATATGAAAAACCAATGGGGCGAGAATAACTTTTGGGCATCAGAGCTGGTTTACGATCAAAAGCAGAACCGGATTTATGCTTATTATACAGCGCACAACAGGGAAACAAAAGGTAATCGGGGTTTACAGTGCGGTACCGCCTGGATCGATGCAGATAAAATTGAAAACGGTAAATTTACCGACAATGGGCCCGTTATTATTGAGGATGAATGTGGCGCCATAGATGCATTTGAATTACAGCAAAATGGAAAAATTTATGCTTTCTGGAAAAATGACGGCAATGGCTGTGGCAAAGATAGCTGGATCTGGAAACAGGAAATTAACAATAGCCGAACGAAATTGCTGGGCCAAAAGAGTAAAGTATTTACCAACAGCCAACCATGGGAAACAGGACTTGTTGAAGGCGCCTGTTTTTTTACTTTGGGAGAATATATTTATAGCCTGTATTCTGTTGGCGGCTGCTGCGATGCAAAATGCAACTATAAAACAGGAATTGCCAGGACGAAAGACCTTGACAGCGGAATTTGGGAGAAATATGGCGATAACCCGATTATGCAAAGTAACGATAAGTGGAATTGCCCAGGCCACGGTACCGTGGTTAATACAATAGAGGACAGATTGTTTATGCTGTATCATGCCTTTAACAAAAGTTATGACGTTTTTGTAGGCCGGGAAGGCATTTTAGAAGAACTAATTGTTGGTACTGATGGTTGGCCTGTGTTGCATAATGCAACCCTCCCAAATAGGCCACGGACCGACCTTGATTTTGTGGACAATTTTGAAAACGATCAAAAACTTGATCTTGCATGGCAATGGCCTTCCAAATCGCAAAGGCCGTCGATGTCTTTTGATCAGGGATTAAAATTAGCTGCATCCGATGAAAACCATGCGTTAGGCACCTTTCTGGGCCAGTACATTAAAACTGTGAATTTCAGCATTAGTGCCGAAGTAAAGCCGGGTATGGCAAAAACGGGTATCTGCCTTGGCGGCGCTATTTTTAAAAGCAAATGGCCTGGGGAACTGGGTGGAATAGGGATTACGGCCTCAAGTGACGGCTTTATTGTCTTTGATAATTTTCAGGGAGCTTATAATATCCTTAAAACATCAAAGGAAAATTTAACTGGCCTCGTGCAATTGAAGATGCAAATCAGTAATGATGGTAAACAAATCGAATTTTTCTATAAAAAACAGCGCGCAGAATGGCTTAGTTTTTACCGTACAGATTTTTCAGCAGCGAAATATGCACCTTGGGGAATGGGATATAGGGCAGGCGTTGTGGTAAAAGGAGATCTTTCGCAAACAGGGACTTTTAGCTACTTTAGTTTAATCAATAATTAAAAACAGCCGTTAAAAGTCGAACTCTTATCAGGTTTAGGAATGTATATATCCAAAAATCGACCTTGACAACTTAGACTTACGATAAACTCCGAGAATGGATCGCCCGATCGTTATGAGCGGATATAATTATTCATCTTTTGGTGAGTGCCATGGAGTTCCCGCAAGTCTTGGGCAAGCAATCCCGCGGCAGATCGACTAGTTATGCAGATTTCGGTACTCCTCAAGCACGTTAAAAATCAATGTGTCGAGTTGGTCAATTATCAACTAAACGAAGTGACTTTCAATTTCGAATAACATATTCATTTCTTAAGAAACTTCCACAAAGTGCTGAAACTTTAAAACTGGGGATAATCTGAGCATAAATGCTCAGATTATCGAAGTTAGGATGATAGTATCCAATACTTACCAAATAAACATGCTTATTATTAAGATAATAATGGCAAACTTCGGTTAAATAATGTTTAGACCTTAAGCCAACACTGATGCTTTTAGTGTCCAGGCCAGAAAGCTGTCTGACCGGTCTTTGCGCGTTTAACTTCAGAACCATCCCCCCAAATTCCCATGAAGGTGGCCTGTTCTGTATTTCCCCACCAAAACTTATAATCATTACCGTAAAAGGAGTAGTTGGCCAGCGCAGTCGCCCATTTATAGTAACCATTAAAATCCAGCGCATCTGGAGCGTCTGAAGCGGGACTATAATGGTCTGCCTTCAATTGCTCGGACGGTTTGGATGGATTTCTATCTGAGAATACCCCAATCCATTGCTTGTTCGCAGCAGGGATTTGTGAAATCTGATTCCAGCAGTTTGAGGAAGTAATAAATGTATTTTCACCATCATCTTCCACATCAATGATCACGACTTTCGTATCTGGATCAATTGTTCCCGCATCTCGCATTGGTGTGGTATTACCACCTCCATTATTGGCAACCAAAGTGAATAAATATGCAGGCTTTGGAATACCGTTCTGGCGATAGTTCGCTGCTAGATTGATGGATGTCGCCCCACCTACCGAATATCCGATCAGCCCAAGCTGTAGCAGACCATTTTCGGACAAAGCAACCGGAGCTAATTCTTCAGGATGTTCCTTGATATATTTTAGGCCATCACTGATTATGATTGCAGCATTGTTTTCAAAAGTTTTTGGGTCGGTATCGAGCTTTGGTTGAAACTCATCATATATAACGGTATACCCTTTTTTTACAAGGTGATTGATCAGGCCAGTGTGACGATCTAACTGATTGCCAGGATAGATATTATAGGCGTGCTGAAATGCAATTACAGGAAGTGCATTTTTAGGCTTGGGTGAAGGCTGGAAAATATAATTTTCAACACCATTGCTTTGGTACGCTATCTTTGTAATATTACGGTAAAGATAATCACTACCTCCCGGGCCATTTTGTGCTTGTCCAGGCATCCCTCCATCTTTCACTATGGTGTCCTTCCTACAGCTGCATGCTACGGTAATCAACAGTGTAATCAATGTCGTGAAAAGGAATGTTCTGTGCTGATGTAATGTTTTCATTTTTTTTTAAGATAATAATTTATAAATATTTAATTATGGTAGCCGGGTGTTCAAATATCTTTCCAATACAGCTCGAATTATCTTATTACTAGACCAAAGTATCGATTGCCTATACCAACAGAAATTTATATTGGGCAACCCTCGAAATAAACGAGTCATTTAGTAGCTTCCAAAACCTTAAAAATGGCGTCCGTAGCTGAAAAAGGTCACAAGTAGGCTGCAAAATTAACCCTAACCATATTAAATTATTAGAAATCATTTGGACTTAAATTTTAGACGAATGATGGCAAAGCCATACCAAAACAATATCCCTCATCTCAATTTCGCAATGAAGATGATTATATTTGCAGCGCACCAAAATGATTAAATCTGCTTTTTTCCATGAGCATTCATCAAGACCAAACTATTATCCGAGAGAGGGAATGGCTTTTGAGGTTCCTTACCGACAAATCATACCGGCATTCGCGACATGCGTTTGCAATGACTGCCTACCTTCTTTTAATACTTGTTGGAAAAGATTGGCGCCAGTTCCAGGGCGTATATGACCATTTGGATTGGATATTAAGTTATGTGGTATTAATGGCGCTTTTTTACCTAAACCTCAGAATACTTGTCCCAAGGTATTTTTATAATGCGCAGACCACAGTTTATCTGGTTTACTTAACCTTTGCTATTGCTTCTGCCTGTTTAGTTCTTTTTTTCTTTCATCGTCTTATCTTCGACCATCACCGAATCTTAACGACTTCGAATGCTATTTTCAACCTATTGGACGTCTTGGCCGGCATTTTTTATCTGACACCATTCTATCTTTTTGCGACCGCTATCAAGTTGTTCCAGAGATGGATAAATGACACACAGAGAATCAATGAAATGGAGAATAAGGCTTTGCAGAGTGAACTGATTGCTTTGCGCAACCAAATCCAGCCCCATTTTCTTTTTAACATGCTAAACAACATACAAGTTGTCAATAATAGAAATCCGAAATTGGCCTCTCACATTATATTCAAGCTTTCAGACTTCCTGCGTTATCAGTTGTATGAAAGCAATCACCATGAAGTTTACTTATCTTCCGAGATTCAGTTTATAAGTGATTTTCTGGAACTTGAAAAGGTTCGAAGAGATCGGTTTGAATATGACATAGAAGTTGAACAAAGTAGCCTGGGTGACTTGAAAATTCCACCCCACTTTTTGCTCACGCTGGTGGAAAATGCAACAAAACATAGCCTTGACACAATGTCTCCTTCTGATGTCAAACTTCGAATTACACGAACGACAGATAGTATTTGCATTTGTTGTGACAACTCTGTTCCGGAGATCAAGGTTGTTGGCAAGCGTGGAGGATTAGGCCTGGAGAATATGAAAAGACGATTGGAGTTGCTCTATGGAGAAACGTTTACATTAGAAAGCAACTCCTTAAAAAACAGATATACCGTAGAATTGAAAATACCCACATGAATTGCATAATTGTCGACGATGAACCCTTTGCTCGGGAGGGAATGTCCTCCCTGATTGCAAACTTCCCGGGGCTTCACCTGAAAGGATCTTTCAATAATGCACTAAGTGCAAATGAATTTCTCACCGAAAATAACATAGACCTTGTTTTCCTCGATATCCAGATGCCCGGTGAAACTGGGTTGGAGCTTGCTCGTAGGCTACCAAAAGAAACTTTGGTGATATTTACCACTGCTTACTCTGAACATGCCCTGGAGAGTTACGAGGTAGATGGGATCGACTATTTGGTTAAACCAATCACATCCGAAAGGTTCGCCAAAGCGGTGGATAAAGCGAGTATGTATTTTTCCTTAAGGCAAAACAAACAGAGTGAACTGGATAATGTTGCAGATCATTATATTATGATCCG
Source organism: Pedobacter psychrodurus (assembly GCF_004331735.1). Lineage (GTDB taxonomy): Bacteria > Bacteroidota > Bacteroidia > Sphingobacteriales > Sphingobacteriaceae > Pedobacter > Pedobacter psychrodurus. The sequence goes on along the minus strand of NZ_SJSO01000003.1, from coordinate 347,537 downwards.
TGCAGATCGAAGATTTTACAAGATTGACTTTTCAAGTATCCTATACATCGAAGGTCTCAAGGATTATGTCATTATCTATACCCAGGATAATAAATACATTACCTGGATGAACCTGAAGACCATTCACTCGAAATTACCGGAGCGATTGTTTTTAAGGGTAAGTAAAAGCTACGTGATAAACCAGCAGGCAATTACATCATTTGATACCGGGAACATTTACCTCGGTGAGGTCAAGATTCCACTAGGGAAAGCATACCAAAAAGACTTTTTAACCCGATTCAACGGCCAAAATGAAGTGTAGGCTTTCAAAAAGTTATCAAATGTTAGATTGTAATTTTGTAAACATCATTAAAAAACAACTTAATAATTTTATACCTATCACCCATACCTTGACACAATCTATTATTTTAAGAATAAGTATGCATTATACCTATCCACAAATCCTGGTTGTGTGTTTAGTGGAATCTGCTATCTAACAAAAAAATTATTTTTCGATGTGTATATCGATTTTGTAGAAAGATTCTAATGCTTTACTCCTAATGCCGCGCTATTGATGATGGTTTTAACACGGCACAATCTTTTAATTAATGGTTCAAAAAGAATTCTAAAAGGAAAACCTAAGGTCTGAGAATCGGTTGCAAGAAAACCTTCCCATGGTTCTTTGGATATAATCTCAATGAGGATAGACAGCGAAACTGAACTAAAGCGCGGCAAGCAGTTTTTCATATTTTTGAAAAATCAGCTTAAATCTCTTGAAATAACATCAATTAAAACAATTCCAATTCACTAAGGGTAAATGCAAGGCGGGATCATTAATACAGCAGCAAATTTTTGATCAAATTATAATGCCTTGACCCCGGGATATACCGGGCACCACATCTAAATATGGTTGCATTTACGTAACTTAGTATAATCAAACAATTCAATGTCAGTTTATAGTACATATGGGGAAGATCAGCTGATGGCACTTTTGCGATTAGGAGATGAACTGGCTTTCAGCCAGATCTATGATCGATATTGGGAAAAAATCTTTATGCTCGCAGCTAATGCCCTGGATAATATCGAAGAGGCCGAAGAATGCGTGCAGGATATTTTTTGCAGCATATGGTTACGGCGCGATAGCATAAGTTTAAACTATTCCCTATACACCTATCTTGCGGTGGCGGTGAAGTATCGGGTGATCAATATATTGGATAAGCGGTATAGAAAAAGAAAAAAAATGGCGGAGCTTCGCATAGAGGACCTGACTGTGCACGCCCCGTCAGCAGAAGCATCAATTCTGGAGAAGGAACTGATGGCAACGCTCGAAAAAGCTATCGCCAAATTGCCCGAAAAATGCCGGATCGTATATAGATTGAGCAGAGAAGAGGGAAAGTCGCGTCGACAAATCGCGGAAGACCTTAACATCTCCGAAAAAACAGTCAACAACCACCTCACCAAAGCACTGAAAGATATCAGCAAAGATTTAAAATGTGGCTTTCCGCTGTTTTTGATTGCGGAAATCCTACAAAATTTGATGGTTGTAAATTAACTTACTGCCTTACTTTGCTTATCCTTTTCTGGAATATCCTTGTGGAACTATTGCTTTATCACCAATGGAATTACTATTTAATCAAGTGGTGATGTGCACTTTTCAAATTATTGGTATCAGCCACTTGGTTTATTGATACATGTTATTTTTGGCGCTTATTCCAATCACTGGGCACGTTATCTGCAAAAAATGCTCATTGCTTGCCATGTCAACGAATCCCAGCTATTTCTTTAAAAACCCTTATTAAAAAAAATATTTCTTTCCTGACTAGGCATAGTTTAAAATTATCTGACTATTAGGCTAAACAGTAAATTATGCAAGACAAGTTTACATCGGAATATATAGAGCGGCTGGCACACCGTTATCGGCAAGGAACATTGAATGCTGAGGAGAGGGTTGATTTTGAGGCATGGTATGATCTCCAGAACCAGAAAGAACTGGATCTGTCAAACAGTGAACTGGATAGCGCTGAGCAGCTTAAGAAAAAACTACTTGAAGGCATCGTAAGCAGACTGGATTTCCACTCGGTCCAGCCCAGAAGAAGTCTTCATCGGCTTTGGCCAAGGATCGGCATCGCGGCAGCGGTGATAATAGGTTTTGGTTCAGCATTGATATATTTTGCCGGTCGGGAGAGACATAACGGGGAGATTACCGCTGAGAATGATATTGCCCCTGGACGCGCATCTGCTACGCTAACCTTGGCCGACGGACGAAAGATCAGTATTGGTGAGGTCCAAACTGGAAAAATTGCTGATCAATCAGGGGTTATAATTACTAAAATGTCAGACGGTCAGATTTTTTATCAATATTCAGGAGCAAACAAAAGTGCGCTAGGATATAATATGCTGGAGACCTCAAAGGGAGAGCAAACAACCATTCGGTTACCAGATGGATCGCTTGTTTATTTAAATGCGGCCTCCTCCATAAAATTTCCGGCGTCCTTTGCAGGTCTTAAAAAACGTACCGTGGAGTTCTCCGGGGAAGGCTATTTTGAAATTGCAAAAGATAAGATGCATCCGTTTATTGTTAATACCGGTGCTGAGCAAATTGAGGTGTTAGGCACTCACTTCAACATCAATTCCTATCCTGAGGAACCTGTAGCAAAAACGACACTTCTGGAGGGAAGTATCAAACTCATAACGGACCATAAGAGCATATTGCTCAGTCCTGGTGAACAGGGTGTGCTAAAAAATGGTGAACTGACTATAAGGCCGATCGATACTGAAGAGATAGTAGCTTGGAAAAATAACGAATTTTTGTTCAAAGATGATGATTTCCGAACCAATATGCGCAAGATCGCCAGATGGTACGACCTAGAGATCATCTATGAGGAGGATGCGCCCCATGAGCTTCGGCTCGGCGGATTTTTATCAAGGACCAGAAAACTTTCAGCAGTCATAAGATTACTTGAAAACACAGGGAATGTCCATTTCAGACTTTCCGGAAAAAAACTTTATGTACGAAAATAATAGCTAACCAAACATGTTTTAACTTAATCCAACCACACAAATGAAAAAATACCTACGACAGAATAGCTAGGACAAAAAAAACCAGCGCCCGATCAAGATCGGGACTGGTCGGTGCCTGGCATCGGTGATCGAAATCAACTTCCAACTGCAGTAGCCCAAAGCTTCGAACCATAAAGGTTACTGCTAAACCAGACTAAACAAATGTATAAAAAATATACTATGAAAATTGGTATGCCCAATCGGCATATCAATAAAATATGCCTCATTATGCGACTAACTACCGTTATTTTAATGGCTACCTTTTTGCATGTGAGTGCGGCCAGCCTCGCACAAAAGGTCACTCTAAATCAGAAAAACACTTATTTGGAGAAAATCTTTAGAGATATTCATAATCAGACAGGGTACGACTTTCTATATGATAAAGTCCTGCTAGAAGCTAAAAAGCCTGTATCTCTTTCTATTACAGAAATGCCTCTGGAGGAAGCGTTGGCTAAATTCCTTGATCCACAGGGACTGACCTTCACTATTGATGACAGAACCATATTTATAAAAGAGCGAAAGAAAACATTGCTCACCCGACTCACAGATGCACTTCAATCCATAGATATCCGAGGACGGGTGCTTGATGAGAACGGTATTGCATTGCCAGGGGCGTCAGTGAGGATTATAGGTACCAACAGGAGCGTTGTCTCAGACGGGCAGGGTAATTTTGTTCTTTCAGATGTTGATGTGGATGCTTACCTGGAGATAAGTTATGTTGGATATAAAACCATCAAGATTATGGCTACGCCCAACCTGACAGTCAGACTGAACACAATTGCAAAGGAACTGGATGAGTTGGTAGTCAACAAAGGTTACTACACGGAGTCGCAGCGGCTCGCTACGGGAAACAGCATACGCATAACTGCCAAGGATATCGAAAAACAGCCTGTAACCAATCCCCTATTGGCACTACAGGGACGAGTACCAGGATTACAGATTACCCAGGTCAGCGGTGTTGCAAACTCCCCTGTAAATGTAATCATTAGAGGAAGGTCATCTTTAAACCAAGCAGTAAGCAACAACCCCTTGTACGTAATAGACGGGATTCCCTACCAATCCGTCCTGTTACTGGATGTACTTGGCAACAATGGAGGTTCGGGAGTAAATGCAGCCAGCCCTCAGGGAAATCCGCTGAACTATATAAACCCAAACGACATTGCCAGTATCGACGTCTTAAAAGATGCAGATGCTACAGCCATCTACGGGTCGAGAGGGGGAAATGGCGTAATATTGATCACTACAAAAAAAGGAACACCTGGCAAGCTGAGCTTCAGTGCGAATTTGAGCCAGGGCCTGATGCAGGCACCCCAGCCATTGGAGCTGATGAATACCCAGCAATATCTTCAGATGCGCCGGGAAGCATTTAAAAACGACGGGCTTGCAGTTCCCAGTATTCTCACCACGCCCAACGATGCCAACTTTGACGTGAATGGTACATGGGATACAGAAAGATATACCGATTGGCAAAAAGAATTAATTGGTGGATCAGCATCCTACACCAATCTGAACATGTCTGTCTCAGGTGGTAGTGAATCTATCCAGTACGGTATCAGGGGTACATTTAACCGTCAAGGAGCACTTTATCCGGGTGGTTTTGATAATAAAAAGGCTGCACTGAATTTCAATGTAACCGCTTATTCTTCCAACAGGAAGCTTAAGCTGGATTTTTCCGCGAATTTACTGAACGATTATAACTTAAATGCGCAGAGCGATCTTACCCGCTATACCCTAAGAGTGCCAAATGCACCTAAATCTTTTAATGATGATGGGACACTGAATTTTGGAGGAACTGCGTCGGACAATGATAGCAACCCTTACGCCTATATGCTTCGTACCTATAATAATAAGACCAATAACACCATTATCAGTCTACGTCCGAGCTATAAAATAGCCAAAGGACTTACAGCCTCAGCAAACCTCGGTTATACAGACCTTATTGCGGATATCAAAACCCTCCTACCCTCGGCCAGTTATTCTCCGCTATATCTTTCGCTGGCTCCGCCAACAAATCACGTTGCCACCAAAAACCGTCAGAAAACCTGGATCGTTGAACCTCAACTGAGTTATGATTACAGAATAAACAAACTATCGCTATCGGCGTTACTGGGAACCTCGTTTCAGGAATCGGACAATCAAGGAAACTATGTTGCTGGGTCAAATTATGTCAGTGATCAGCTCATCGGAAACATTGCTAACGCAGGTACAATAACCATTGCCGATGGTGGCTCCTTTCAATACAATTACAATGCAGTCTATGCGCGTTTCAATGCAAACCTTGCTGAAAAATATGTCCTGAATCTGACCGGTAGACGTGATGGATCATCCAAGTTTGGCCCGGGCAACCAGTTCGGGAATTTTTATTCTGTAGGAGCTGCCTGGATATTCTCTTCTGAGAATTTTGTGCGCAACAACCTGACTTTTTTGACATTGGGAAAACTGCGCGCAAGCTATGGGGTTACCGGTAACGATGGTATCGCCAACTATGCCTTTTATGACCTGTACACCAGAAGGACAAATACCTACCAAGGATTGACAGGGTTCGTGCCTTCAGGACTTGCTAATCCGGATGTTTCATGGGAAAAGAATGCAAAGCTAGAGTTTGGTCTGGATCTGAATTTCTTAAAAGATAGGATCGGGTTTTCCGGGTCATATTACAGAAATACCAGTTCTAATCAGCTGTTGAGCTACAGACTACCAGCAATAACCGGGTTTTCGGCTATAAACAATTATAATTTTCCGGCAACTGTGGAGAACTCAGGATGGGAGGCGATACTCAATACCCAGAACCTGATTTTAAGGAATTTTCGATGGAGCTCATCTTTCAACATCTCCATTAATAGAAATAAACTTATAAAATTTGAAAATCTAGCTACTTCTAGTTACGCCAGTTCACTGGAAATCGGCCAGCCGGTAACCGGAAGGCAGTTAGCCTGGATATCGACTGGAATAGATCCGATGACGGGATTGTACACTGTATTGAAAAAGGATGGCGGATCAGGCTCTACCGCTGGAGATTTTGTGAGTCTTACCAACCCTACCTATGAGTCCAGGTGGATGAACACACTTCCAAAATTTTTCGGTGGTTTCAACAACACTTTCCAATATAAGAATTTCCAGCTCGATGTGCTGCTGCAGTTTGTCAAACAAACCGGAAGATTGAGCATTGTACAGAATCTGCCAGGCTTGTTCTCTTCTGATGTTGGCTCATCCAGCAGTGCAGTGAGCAACGTACCGGTACAGTTTCTGGACAGGTGGCAAAAGCCCGGTGACCAGGCCAAATATCAACGCTTTTCACAATCTACGGCAGGCCGCCAAGCATACTCCAGTTGGATATCCAGCGACGCAGTCTATGTGGATGCTTCCTATATCCGTTTAAAAAACATCTCTCTATCCTATCAGTTACCAGCGAGGTTGAAAGAACGGTTAAAGTTAAAAAACTCGAGCATAAATGTTTCCGGCCAAAATCTATTCACCATAACGCCTTACCAGGGAAGGGATCCTGAAACACAAGAGTTATCTACCCTTCCTCCTTTGAGAGTAATCGTTTTAGGTTTACAATTCACACTTTAGATCAAACATCATGAAACGTTATTTGTCAATATCGACCACTATGCTACTTATTTTCGGATTTGTTGCATGTAAAAAATTCGTACAGCTGGATCCTCCAGACGATCGGCTAAACTATTCAACCGCCTATTCAACCAATACATCTGCCACTTCGGTACTTAATGGACTGTACATCAGAATCATGGAATCGGCAACTGTATTTTCGCCTAACTCTACCACTTACCTATCAACGGCCGGTGATGAGATGAAGAGTTTTTTCATCAGCCCTACCTCAATTTATTCCAACCTTTACAGAAATGAGATCCTTCCTGTTAATGAACTGTACTGGAGCAGTACATATACACTTATCTATCACTGTAACGCTGCTATTGAAGGGCTAGAGGAAAGTAACACCATAAATTCGGGCTTAAAGCAGCAACTTATAGGTGAGGCAAAGTTCATGAGGGCTTTCTGCTACTTTTATCTGGTCAATACTTATGGTGGTGTGCCCCTGCTAACTAGCCCTGATTACCGCGTAAACGCTACTGCCCCAAGAGCAGATGTAAGTGCAGTATATGCACAGATGATCACTGATCTGACTGATGCAAAGTCGAAACTGAGCAGGGACTTTTTAAAAGGCGATGCGATGACAGCCTACCCGGTTGGCAGCTCCGAAAGGGTGAGACCAACATTCTGGGCTGCGTCTGCGCTATTGTCGCGCGTTTATCTTTATAACCGAAGGTGGGCAGAAGCAGATATCGAATCTTCCGCTGTAATCAATAATGCGGGTATGTTTTCGCTGGTTAGTCCAGCTCAGGTATTTCAAAAGAACTCCAGAGAATCGATTTTCCAAATGGAAGCAGTTTCGGCTATAAATTATTCGCTGCCTGAAGCCAGATTGTTTGTATTAAGTACATCCGTGGGCACATCCTCTTTTCCGATCGCCATGAGCAATCAGCTCATCCAGGCATTCGAGGTCAATGATCAAAGGCGCGTGAATTGGGTCGGAAATGTCACCATCGGAGGCGTTCCTTATCAATTTCCTTATAAATACAAGGCGAATACCGCTGCATCAGCAATTTCGAAACCAGAATACCTGAGTTTGCTTCGCCTGGGCGAACAGTACCTCATCAGGGCAGAAGCAAGGCTGCAGCAAAATAACCTAAGCGGTGCGCTGGCCGATGTAAATACGATCAGATCTAGAGCGGGTCTCAGCAACACGACCGCCTCCAGTCAGAACGCGATCTTTGAGGCGATCCTAAAGGAGCGTCAAACAGAACTGTTCTGCGAACAGGGACACCGGTGGTTTGATCTGAAACGGACCGGTAAGCTTGATGAGGTCATGACGAGTATTGCGCCAACCAAGGGAAGCCAATGGGCTTCTTACAAACAGCTTTTCCCAATCCCGACATCCGATATCATCGCTAATCCAAGCCTCATACAAAATCCTGGGTACAATTAAAAGAAACTAATATGAAATACTTCATCATAATATTAATCTCCCTTTTTGCCCTAAACGTAAAGGGACAGCAAAAAAATCAGTCTTTTTCCATTTATGGAAACCTGAAGAATCTAAAAAACACTAAAATCTACCTAGAATACGCGGATCGGAAAGTGATTGACAGTGGAAAGATCGATGCACTGGGTAATTTTACGCTTAAAGGAAAAATCTCCGAGCCGCAGGTCGTCTATCTGACATTCAAGGAATCTCGGGGAAAAAGTTACGAGCTTTTTCTGGAAAATACCGATTATGCGTTCAAAGGAGATTTTAATGACGCGAAAAATACCGAAATAAAAGGTGGCAAGGAGCAGGCATTATTCAACAAGTACAGAATTTTAGGTAATGAGATGAATAAGTTAATGGTCGATATGCAACGCCCAATCCATTATAACCTCAAAAAAAAGGATTCAGTAGGCGCGTACGCTTATATTCTTGCTACAACGGAGATTTGGCGAGATTCATTACTGAGCAGGGAGGTCGATTTCATTAAGCAATTCCCGTCGAGCGGGGTATCGGTACATGCTATGCGTAGTATCCTTGCAGGCAATTTACCAGTAAAACTCCAGGATAGTCTTATGCGCCTGGTTGAGGCTTTCCCAGTCGGAAAATATCCGCATGCTGTAAAATATCGCGAAGTAATCGATTTGCGATTAAGTGTGTCCATAGGCGCTAAGGCACCTGATTTCAGCCAGCCCGATGTAACCGGAAAAGAAGTTCCATTTTCGGAATTTCGGGGAAAATATGTACTGCTAGATTTCTGGGCGAGCTGGTGTGCACCGTGCAGGGCTGAGAACCCGAATGTGTTGAAAGCGTACCAAAAACACAAAGAAAGTAATTTTACGGTGCTTTCGGTATCCATCGATGTAGATAGGGATAAATGGCTCAAAGCGGTAGAAGAAGACAAGCTTCCATGGTTACAGGTAAGTGACCTTAAAAAAGCAAATGCCGCATCCAAGCGATATGCCGTATCGGCGATCCCAAGCAATTTTTTAATCGACCCGGATGGAAGAGTCATCGCCATAAACCTAAAGGGAGAGCATCTGCAAAACGTGCTTGATGAAGTGCTGGGCAAGAAATCAAAATAATCTAATCATGAATGCAACCGGGAAGCTTATTCGGCCTCCCTCAAATCAAATAAAATGAGAAAATATATCATTTGTGCCTTGATCGCCCTGTTTGGGCTAATCGCAAGGAATACACATGCCCAGAATTATCTGATCAGCGGACAGGCGAAAGCTGCCGCCAATCTAAAGATTTATCTTAATGGAAGGGATTTATACGCTCCGCTTCGCGACAGTACAATAGCAGATGGAGACGGTAATTTTAGTTTCAAGGGTTCGGTTCTGGAGCCACAACCTGTTTTGCTATCAATTACAGGAAACAAGGAACCATATGGGTTTATTTTAGAAAATAAAACAATCGTGATCACCGGGGATATTGATAAATTTTCACGTTCCAAAGCAACCATGACCGAAGAACAACGAATTTATGAGGCATATCAGGCAGAAAAGCTGAAATTTTATTCCTATACGAGCCAGTTACAAAATTTAATGAAACAGGCTCAGATTGAAAAAGATACCGCCAAAGTTTCGTCCCTTGCCAAGGGATCAATGGGATTGCTCCGGGACTCTATAACCAAAATTTACTTAAAGATTATCAACACCTATCCCAATAGTTCTACTGCAGTAGCCTTCATAAATAGTCTTGTCAGTACCTATCCGATAAAAAATGTCCAGGAGCTGATGGCTAAAATAGAGAAGACACCAGCTGGAGCCTATCCAGCCGCCCTGAAAGCAAGGGAGGCAATAAATGCGAGGCTGCGTCGCCAAGCCGGCACGCAGGCAGTGAACTTTGCCCAACCCGATAGCAGCGGCAAGGTCTTTAACTTATCTTCCTACAGGGGCAAATTTGTATTTATTGATTTTTGGGCCAGTTGGTGCAAACCATGCCGTGCAGAAAATCCAAATGTGTTAAAGGCGTATAATAAGTTTAAGGACAAGAATTTCACTATCGTGGGGGTATCTCTTGACGCCAGCAGGTCTGCATGGTTATCTGCAGTCAAGGAAGACGGCCTGCCATGGCTGCAGGTGAGCGATCTAAAGGGTGGAGACAATGACGCGGGCAAATTGTACGGGGTTACCTCCATACCTGCAAATTTCCTTGTGGGTCCCGATGGTAAAATCATTGCCACGGACTTGCGTGGTGAGACCTTGGAGCTGGCCCTTGAGCACTCGATAGGCAACTCAAAATAAATATTCAGATTGAACTTAAAAAGATATGAGCACAAGAAATACATTGAGCCTGGGATTACTGTTTCTAATATTTAGTCTAAACAGTCTCGCTCAAGAGATAAAATTTACAGAATTTGACCTTTCAAATGGTCTGCATGTTATCCTGCACCAGAACAAAACTGCACCAGTGGTAGCGGTATCCGTAATGTACCATGTAGGATCTAAAGATGAGGATACAAAAAAAACGGGAATGGCGCATTTTTTCGAGCACCTGCTGTTCGAGGGCAGTGAACATATGACACGGGGAGAATTCATGCAGATCGTAAGCAGTAGTGGAGGACAGAACAATGCCAATACTACCCAGGACAGAACTTTTTACTACGAAGTGTTTCCTTCCAACCAACTCGAGTTGGGACTGTGGCTGGAAAGTGAAAGGATGTTACATCCCAAGATAGAGGCGACGGGTGTAAAAATCCAGAATGAGGTGGTGAAGGAGGAAAAGCGTCAGCGGATCGATAACAAACCCTATGGTAAAGCAACGGAAAGAATTTTTGGTCACCTTTTTCAAGGGCACCCCTACCAGTGGCAGCCCATAGGCTCCATGGCCCACCTGGATGCGGCCAAGCTAGAGGACTTCACCGATTTTTTTAAACGTTTCTACCCGCCCAACAATGCTGTACTGACCATAACAGGTGATCTTGATATAGAAAGGACGACGAAGCTCGTGGCTAAATATTTCGATGAGATTCCCCGTGGGCCGGAAAAACCTAAAATAAACGTGAACATGAATGCCCTTACACAGCAGAAAATAGATACTGTTTATGATGGCAATATTCAAATGCCAATGATTTTTACAGCGTATCGGGTTCCTGGGATGAACAGCAGAGAAAGTGCTGCCCTAAGCATGATAAGCTCCATTCTTTCAGGCGGGGGAAGTTCAAGGCTGAACAAAAAAATGGTCGATGAAAAAAAGACTGCACTGCAAGTAGCCGCGTTTAATTATGCACTCGAGGACAGTGGCGCCTTTTTCACCTATGCATCACCAAACAATAATACGTCATTAAATGTGCTATTAGCAGATATGGACAGTGAAATTGAGTTGCTAAAAAATGAATTGTTGTCAGATTCAGAGCTAAAAAAGGTACGTAGCAGTTTTGAGAATTCATTTGTAAGTGTAAATACCAAAATGATAGGCATAGCAGAAAATCTTTCCAATGGATATATGCTGCATAATAAAAACACCAATCAGCTGAATGAAATTCCATCGGTAGTGCGTGCGATCAGCCCGGATGAGCTTCGTGATGTGGCAAGAAAATACCTTAATTCAAATCAGAGGATAGTTCTTTACTATCTCGCAAAAAAATAATCATGAAGAAAATCATTTTAACGGTCTATATGGCCATAATTGTCCAGTTTTCGATGGCCCAAAAACTGGATCGCAGCAAAAAACCATTGCCAGGACCAGCACCGATCATTCAGATTAAAAATCCCGTAATTTTTAAGCTTGAAACCGGACTGACGGTATTAGTTGTCGAAAACCATCAGCATCCTAAAATAACCGCAACTTTCAGTACAGATGGGGGACCGATATTCGAAGGTAAGAAAGCTGGTGTGATAGGAATCCTCAGCGGAATGCTCAAGGAGGGAACAATTAAGTATGCCAAAGCGGAGTTGGATGAAAAAATTGACCAGATGGGCGCTGAACTCAGCGTATCAGCGGGAGGTAGTTATGTCTCATCACTCACACCCTATTTCCAGGAAGCATTTACCCTAATGATTGAGGCGTTGAGGGAGCCTGCCTTTTCTAAAGATTCCTTTGACAAACTCAAATCCCAGCATCTGTCTAGCATCAAGTCGGAGGAAAAAAATGTCACCTCCATTTCCAGCCGGGTAGTGAGAGCGCTTTCTTTTGGACCAGACCATGCTTTGGGCGAATTCGCGACCGCCCGAAGCGTCGAAGCGATAACGCTTGAGGATGTAAAAACATTATACCGTGAGATCCTCACCCCGTCCAAGGGTTATCTTACCATCGTAGGTGACATCACGCCCGATAAAGCCAGATCCCTGGTTAAAAATACTTTCGGAAATTGGAAAGGACCAGTCATCCATCCATATAACCCTTCAAAGGTGGAAAACCTAGCTAAGACCGAAGTGAACATTATCGACCTGCCCAGTGCTGTACAATCAGAGATTACGGTACTCAATCTGATCGAACTTCCATTGTCAAGTCCGGATTATCATGCTGTGCTATTAGCCAATCAGATTCTTGGAGTTGGGGCAAACGGAAGACTTTTTAAAAATCTAAGGGAAAAACATGGTTTTACCTATGGTGCATATTCGGCGGTTGGGTCCGGTAGAAACCAGACAACTTTCAGTGCTTCCGCGTCAGTCAGAAATGACAAGGTAGATAGTGCTGTTTTCGAATTATTGAAGGAAATCAAATTGATCGGCAACGAGATCGTAAGTGAAGATGCGCTACAAAACGCCAAGAATCTCTATAACGGTAACTTCGCATTAAATATGGAAAACCCCGCAATAGGCGCCGGATTTGCCAGTAGCATACTGGTCAACAAACTACCTAAAGACTTTTACAAGAAATTCCTTGAAAAGCTGAATGCGGTTACACAGAAAGATGTCATGCGGGTAAGTCAGCAGTATTTTATGAGCGAGCGCGCACGTATTGTCATCGTAGGCAATTCGAAGGCCTTTTCCCAAAATCTTAAAGCCTCTGGATTGGCTGTTAAATATTTCGATATTTATGCCAATCCAGTACCTGAAATCTAAGGAAAAGAGAGAAAATTACTTTCCTATGTACACGGAATTGATCCTAACCTGAACAATATCCTTAAGCAGAATTTCGGGGCTCTGAACGCGATATTCGAAATTCGAAAAAGACACTCAATGGTAACTAGTAGGCCATTGGTTTTATTCATAGGTGACAAGGGCGGAGCCGGATGGCCCGCCCTCCTTTAACGCAAAGCGGTATTTTTTGTGAAACCTCTGTCAGCAAAATTACAAGTTTAACATCATCCTGAGATTCCCATTACGCGTTACCTTATTAATTCCAGTCGGCCAGCGCGCACGGGACAGATATAAGCGACCCAAATCAGGTCCAGTGTTTTTTTAGGTTACAAAGTGCTAGCTATCTGTAAAGTTGGAAGTTACACATGTATGGCCAGGTAGATTATACATTAATTCAGCGTAAATGAAAGTCTAAATTGCATTCTTGCGATTATTACGCTGTTAATTTTCACTTAAAAAAGTTCTCCTATTATTCTTTATGCAGCTGCCTGATTTAAACGCGGCACTATTAGCGGAATTACGCAATCAAATTAGCTGTATCGATTGAACAGCAATGTATAATGATGGCAGCTAGAAAAGATGGCCTTTCGGCCATCTTTTAAACAAATAAGAACTTGCTATGCTTAACGAGCCTTGCAAATAATGTGATTTGTACCATCCTAAACAGCTACTCGATTGAATGCGGGTTAAACATAGTTAAATTACAATCCAAATTCAGTTCCCTTTGGATCACTATGAAATGTACCAGCCGGGGTAAGTCTGAAACTACCAGCTGTTGCAAAAGTATCTTCCATGAACATAAAGTGGTAAATCCTTTCGTCCCTTACTTTGGCCAGTATTGAAAACGGCGAATTGACCTGTTTATTGAGCGTTTTCGAAGTGTAAGTAAAACTTCCAAAGACCGCCACCTTGTCTCCTTCAGAAAAAATATCTTGTACTTCAAAATCTTGAATCGTCCAAAATTCGTTAACGCCAGCAAAAGTATCAATGAAACCTTTCGCCCCATCTCGATGGGTTCCTGCCCATGGCATAATCTTCTGCAGTTCAGGATTATCGAAATTCAGTGAAATGTAAGTTGCATTAATGTCAACGACAGACTTAATAACATCGGGATTTGTGGTATTTGCTAAAAAAAGTTCGATGATTTCTTGTGATGTTTTCATTTTTTTTAATGTTTAAAATTTAAAAGTATAGGGATTTGTAGTAACATATTATTTAAAAAAGACCGCAATTCTGAAGGCTCGCGATGACAGTTCTTTAAGACCATAAGCCCATTATCTAGACAGTCTGTTCTTCAAAGTACTTTAGTTCGGACAGCACCTTTTTTATAATTAGCTAAGAATTTTATGCAAAGCTATGTCGATTGAATCTTTAAAAAAGGTATAAATGGGTCGAATGGTGGTAAAAACGATACAAAAATCATTCAGATAAATAAAAGGCCTAATCTGACAGGGATTTGCGAAACTGTTCTGGAGACATCTTGGCGAACTTCTTGAAAAACTTGGTGAAATTTGTAGGCTCTCTAAAACCTAAATCATAGGCAATCTCTTTAACTAAAAGCATGGGGTTGACAAGCATGCGCTTACTTTCGAGCAATAAACATTCTTGAATAACAGTCTTTGGTTGCTTACCTAAATGTAATTCAGATATTTTTTGAAGACTTCTGACACTGATGCCTAATTCATTTGCGTATTGAGTGACTGTGTATTGTTTTCCGTGAAACCTCTCGATCAAACTTTTAAATTGCGAAGCATAAAGAGATTCTTTACTTTTTTTGGGAGATAGATTTTGGCTCCCCCGCTTTATACGTAATAAATATAATATCAGAGAGGAAATTTGGTTTTGTAAAATGTTTTCCTGCAGTTCATTATAAACATTTGCTAATTCCTGTTGAATCATCTGGGTCAACACATTTATTTTCTCCTGATCGCAGTGCAGATGAAAAGGAGAACCAAACGAAAGCTCCTTTAAAAGTCTTGAATTCTCAGAAAAAAAAGAGTAGTGTGATTTGTTCAACAAAAATTCTTCTGTGAAAGCGATGATGGTACCATCTAAATCTTTCGATTGAAAAAAAGCATGTACCTGGCCAGGTCTTATGATGAAAAAATCTCCTTTATCAATTTTGTGGATCTTAAAATCAATTAAATGGTGAGAGCTGCCCTCAGTTACAAATAGCAGGATATAGAAATTTGTACGATGTGGTTTCAGCACCCCCTCTTTTCCTCTTCTTATTCGTTCGGAAAACGAAATTGTATGAACTTGTTGCCGCTCATTACTGATCGGCGTAAAATTAAAAGTCTTGATCTCGCTCATTTGACGCGCAGTGTGTTTTCTTTTTATTCGAAGAATAGCAACTCTGGAATGAATTGATTCCCGGCATTATTGTGAAATGATTCTTAAATGCTTACTTTTTTGAGAGCCAATAGATGTTTTAATGTTTTTACCAGTTGTGATCACTTCACAAACTCTATTATGCAAATTAAAAGCGACATTCATCGTGATATTCTGGTAAGCTCATCAGGAGATTGAACAAAATTGATCAACTGATGATCAGAAGATACTGTAATGAACGGAATAGAAAAATAAACCATTCGCTTCGATAGATCTTTTGTGCTGACATATAAAATTGTTAATAGGTTCCATTGCTGTTAATTAAAAATTAATCACATGTCCATTTTTAAACAGCTATATCGCACAGCCTGTTCCAAGTGGGATTGTACCCCAAAAATTGTCAAAATGAGATTGTATTTTTTTATCCAGATCTAGAAAAGGACCCCAAAATCGGAGCCCCCTCTAACAATTAGCAAAAAAAATATCTGAACATCCAAATAACGATGCAAGATTGGTTTAATGATATCATGGCATAAATGTGGGAATCTTATTTAGTAGGCCATAACATATATCTTTTTATGTTCATAATCCCATACCGTTCTGTACTGTGCTAGAAAACGATTGGCGATTGTCAAATAATTCTCCTCCGTTATTCCTATTGCTTTTCTAAAATTGATGCTTTCTCCGTGTTGGTGGATTCCTATAAAGTTTGTCGTCAGCTGACCATTCATTCTAACATTATTCAAAACCAATAATGGCTCACCATATCCATCTTTTCCATAATCTATAAAATATTTTCGCTTCTTGAGCTTTTCGATAGTTTTATCGGTAAATTCTAATGCCCCATATGAACCTCCGGTATCGAAAGATGCCAGCACGTCCACGTCGCCGATTTTTACCTTGATCATTGGATGATTGGGTAGTTTTCTGGTCTCAAAATTCAACGTGGCCAATATCTTTTCTCCGAACAGGAAATCTTTTGATAATTCCCTTTTGGAACTATTCTTATAGAAGGTAATCTTCCTTTTAACATAGTCAAGTTTGAAAAGATATCCCTTGAAGAAATCAAAGCCTATAAAGCCGAGAAAATCGGGAGTTACCTGATCTTGCAAAAATTCGAAATTAGCACTGCTGACCTGTTTAAGGTCTTTAAAATGCAACCCATTTGCTAGTCGAATATCCTTGACACTATCTATTATGTATCGCTTAAATTTTTGACCACTTCCAACATTACCGTTACCTGTTGACCTTCCTGATTGGGAAAAAATATTATTGTTAATATCCAAAGCACCTTGAGCACCAGTATCAAACATTAACTTTCCTTTGGTACCGTTGACTTCTACTGAAATAAATGGGAAAGCATTGATAATTGTTAGAGGAAAAGATATCGTGTCACCTGTTAATTGAAATTTGTTTTCAATTATGGGTTCTGTTTTGTTTTGAGCATTTGAAATGGTGTAAACCAGTAAAAAAGTAAGTAATGTGAATGTTTTTTTCATGCGTTTGTTAAGAATCTAATTAACTGATGTTCCCAGTCCTTGAGATATCCATCTTGGTTTCGAATGATCAGCAATCTACTGATCTGTATTTTTAGTATTTTATGTTGTAAACATAATCCTAAACCAAGATATAATCGAAGACAAAAATCTACAAAATACGTTGATGTTTATCGCTAGAGATTGAGGTAAATTAGGTGCTGGATAATGTTTATTCGGATACACCATGAAACATATGGCGACTAAAAATCTACGATAACCACAAAAAAACGCCCCAGAAACAATTCATAGTTTTAGGGGCATTCGATTAGGATTTAACTACTAAGTTTCCTTATGAGTTTTCTAAATGGAAACCGTGGATTAAACGAAATCCACTCCACCCATTGCTTCTTTAAAGACTTCAGGGTTAAAGTATTCACGTAGGTTGACAATCAATCCGTCCCTAAAGGTTACAAAGGAAACGTAGCTCATTTCATAAGGATTTCCGTTGCTGATTACCACGCCAGACACACTCCATTCAGCAATGACAACATTTTGGTCATCCGTGCCGTAAATTTTTAGTGTCGGTAAGGATTTTACATCAATGAAACCCGGATAATCCTTCAAAAAAGCATACAAGGCTCCTTTTCCGTCAAATCGGGTTAATGAGCCTGCCGGGGCAAATGGAAATTCAGCTACGATATCATCAGCACATAATTCGGCCCAGCCCTTCATATCCTTGGCAAGAAACCTGTCTAAACTTTTACGGTACAGTTCAGCAGCTGGCATTTTTTTTGAGTCTTCCATTTTTGTTTGAATTTAATTAGATTTTTGTTAAAAGATTTACTTTCAAATCTCGATCATATATTAAGATGCAAACGATGACATAGGGCAATAAAAATCATTGATAAATATCAACTGTATTTGTAGATAAAGTGAATATACCGTTAGATCAAGACTGTCTATTCCCATCAACCAGATAGATTTTTGGCAGAAAAAAAAATCTGCTGTCGGAAACACTTAATTAAAACACTATCTGGGATAAAATCTATAAAACCAATATAGCGGCTTCAAAAAAGAATAACGTCGCAATATGCTATAATCCACTACTCAATGGTATAAGCCCTTTATGGCGAAAAACCTTCACCCATCTTATTTCAGGAGCTATTTTCAATTAGAACCATCGTGTACGGAGTATTTTCTGAGCAGGTTCTTCCATCTCTTCATATCATATTTATACAGATTTTTTTTATACCGGAAGATTACTTTTCAAAGTCATCATCAAAAGTGATTTATCTCAATTCGGACCAACCGCACTAGCCTCATCAGGAGAAAATTGTTTTAAATCACCTATTTTATAGATATTGGCGGGCGTAATCAGTTTCCCTCCCTGCCAAAATTTCACTCTAAATCTTAAGAAAAAGGAAGATCGATAGTAAATACAGACCCCTCTTGTTCTCTACTGGAAACTGAAATTCCGCCCCTGTGCTCTTTCACAATCTGGGAGACAATATAAAGACCAAGGCCTAGACCGGAGTATTTTCCGTTGACAACACCATTTGCTCTGTAAAATTTATCAAAAATATTTTTTTGACTCTGTATTGAGATACCAATACCGGTATCCTCAACGGAAATGCTGGCTTTTTTTCCGTTCACCAGTGTTCTAAGGGTTACCCGTGATGCTTTTGGCGAATATTTAATCGCATTCGAAAGCAGATTAGTTATCACTTGACCGATCCGTATTCTATCGCCGAAAATCCGCACTTTTTCGCCTAGATTCAGTAAAATAGTGTGCGAATCAGAGGTCTGTTTGAATTCGTCGCTAATCTCCTCGATCAATTCATTGAGCTCGAATGTATCCATATTATATTTTAGCTGGCCCGCGGTAACCTCGGACGCATCTAGAAGATCTCCAATTAAATGGGACAGCTTGTTGACCTGATTGTTCATTTTACACAGAAACGAGACGGCCTCCAGATTACCGTTTTTATTGAATTTATGCATCAGCGCCTGTGTACACCCCTTGATGATCGTTACCGGCGTCTTCAATTCATGCGATATCATGCAGATTAAGTCGTTCTTTTGGCACTCGAGTTTTATTTTTTCCGAAATTTGTACTTGAAGTTGTTCTAGAATTAACTTTTGTTCCTGAATATTGTTTTTGCTGACTGTTATGTCATCCAAAGCGAGCAATATCAACTGTTCGCCGTTCGTTTTATTTACAGGTTGCATATTGAATTTAATAATTCTTTCCCCCAGTGAGGGAAAATCAAATGCAATCTCAGTTTCTATAACAGATTCATCAAGATCTTGTATACGGGTAAATTTGTGCGCAAGACCCGGAATGTTCCAGCCGCCATTTTGAAGTTCATACAATTTTTTTCCAATGACCTGCGTTTCCGCGATCTTGAATGTTTTGTAAAAAGCTTGGTTAGCGCTCAATATAATGAGTTCCTTGTCAAGCACAAGAAGAGGCTCATGAAGTACCGCAATTGTAGCATCAGAGAGCTTGCGGCTCATGTTAAGTTCTTCCAGGCTATTTTGTAGTTTGTTGTTCGCATCTACGAGTCCCTCGTTCTTGCGCTCAAGTTCTTCCCTGCTCATCTCTACTTCCCCAATCAAGTTCTGCAGTCCACGGCATTCTCTGCTGAATCCCTTATAAGAACTCTGTAATTTTCCTTGGACAGGATCCTGGTCATCTGTGACATTATGTATGGCTTCTCTGAGCGGAGAAAGTTCAGGTTCAGATTGTTCAATAAATATATGCGCTGGATTATGCTGGATTTCTGATCCCACACATCGTTCTACATTTTCGGCAGAATCCCTGATCTGTAGCAGAAAACGAATTTCCAAATTATTGAAGTGTGGGACTACATCCAACCTGTTCGGCACCTTCCCATTGCTGATCAGGGTGTTTTGCTTTGAAAAAATTTTCAGAATATCTCTCAGGCGGTGCAACTCCTCCAGGAATGTAATCGAAATATCCTCTCCAGCAATTTCCATCCAAGTGAAGTTTTCCTTGTGAATAGGGAATTCGAGAAGTTTTCCATTTGACTCATAAAATTGTAGATTACCAGATTGAACATTTAAAACTGCTGTTACGGCCGAATACTTTCCTTGACAGAGATTTTCTGTACTATTTTGATAATCATCAATTTTTATACTGTTGGTGCTTTGCATGTCGTTATTATTTTAGTAGTCGATCTCTTTGCTCAACCCCAGAGTCAAAGGGGGAAAGATAATCTGATATAAGTGGGGAGTAAAATTTTAAAAAAATTTATCGATCGCTTCACTATAACTTATATAGAAAAGAAGAGGGTTGCTCATTTTGGAGCAACCCTCTTTTATTCGGACTTGAAACCGAATTGTAACCGGCGCTGCCTGGTAGACAAAGCAATATCTGGAAGGCTAAAGGCTTCAACTTCAATTGTGAGATCCAGTGAAAATTACTCAAGCATGCAATAATGCCTAAATCAAGCCATTTTTTTAGCTAATTTAAATTTTAAGAAAAATTGTTGCCATAATTTAATTCATCAAAATATACATCAATCTAAGAGACCTGCCATTCCGTATGCAGCTAAGCATTTTTCATATTCAACTTTAACAGCGTCATTTGCGGCCTTGACAAATTCTCCAGTAGTCGGGTCAACAACTGTTCTCAAAGGTCTTTGGCCTTTTGGCAGATTAATGAGGTTAACGACTCCATCTGCAACCTCTTGCGGATTGGGTTTTATTGTTTCGAATAACTGCACAATTGCGTTGACCATTTTCCCAGGATAATCGGCTATGGCGCCGTATTCAGCATTTATAGATGCATCAGACGCGCTTCTCGCTTTTAAAGACATTTCGGTCGGAAAAGCACCCGGCTGCAAAATGGCTACATCAATACCCATTGGCCTTAGTTCAAAGTGTAAACCTTCACTAAGTCCTTCCAATCCAAATTTGGACGCTCCATAAACAGCGGAGAAAGGGAACGAAAAGGTTCCAAAACCACTTGTCACATTAACAATCAATCCTTCAGCTTGTTTACGCATGATCGGTAACACCAATTTAATCAATCTCCATGGTGCTATAACATTCACATCAAACATTTCTTGTACGTCTGCCGTAGTATAGCTTTCGGCCACGCCGGTCATGGCAATCCCTGCATTATTTACCAATACATCAATTCTTCCTTCTTTTGCAAGGACCGTCTCTATAGCTTTTTGTACACTATTTTCATCAGTAAGGCTAACATCCAAAACTGTTAAGTTTTCTACTTTTGATAAGGCTTTGGATTTGTCTGCATTTTTGCCGTTAATGTCTCTCATTGTTGCATAAACTTTGTGCCCCAAATTAGCCACACTATTTGCGGTGAGCCATCCAAATCCACTGTTTGTTCCCGTAATTAATACTACTTTGTTTTTCATTATTTTATAGATTTAATATTTATATGCACGTTGGAGTGTAATAGTTTTTAGCTACTTGTCCCAATGATATCCGCCAAAATATTTTATTGGGGACCAACTTGGAATAGGCTCGGGTAATTTTGGAGCTAAATTTGAATACTGATCTAAACCGAATACCACCTTTCCATTAACGACGGTTAAAACTGATGAAATGCTTTTTATCTCATCATCAGAAACTGTGAAATAATCTTTGCTCAGTAGAACAAAATCAGCGAGATTACCAGGAGCAATTCGCCCTTTTTCATGTTCTTCATTTTCAAACCACGCAGCCCCTGTTGTATACAGTTTTAGTGCTTCATATCGAGTTAAGCGGTTATCTTTAGCTAAAACAGTCGCGCCCGACACAGATTTCCCCGTCACAGCCCAACTTATAGCAAGCCACGGATTTGCTGGGGAAACACGAAATGCATCTGTTGTCAGTGATAAAGGAATTCCACTGTTTACCAGATCCCTTAATCTCGGAGTATACAGTGCTTTCTCTATGCCGTGGGTTTTTACGAACGCATCTCCATGAAGTGCCATTTTGTTATCTAAAGCAATACCGCCTCCCAGTTTCTTGACTCTTTCAATATTTTCTGGTGTAATGGTTTCTGCATGTTCCACGCTCCACCGCATTCCATCAAGAGGAGTTGTTCTAACAACTCTCTCAAAAGCATCTAGAAAGGGGTTTAGATTCTCATTGTAGGTAACATGCATCCGAAAAGGAATCCTTTTCTCTATCAATTTTCTGACGTCTTTTTCTGCATATTCCATCATCCTATCTTTAGGAATGATATATGTCGGTTTATCAAAATTTTCATGATCATGGATTTCTGCCCTTAAAGCTTCTCCCATTCCTTCATATTCGTAACCATGCTCCATGGTCGGGTGCAGGTTCTGCCCTGGACTGACAGGTGCGAGTTTGGTAATACGCTTAAGCAGCGTTTCCACAAATGGTTCATTACTACTCTGATCCCAGCCAAGATCGACAAAAGGAAAACGGATATTCAAACGATTTTCTCGCACGAGGGTTTGTAATGGCTTGTGCCCTTCAGGATATCCAATAATACTGGTAGCATCAAGAACAGAAGTCAGTCCGAACCTGTTCAAATCGTGTATGACATGCACCAATGAGCTAACTTCCTCTTCTGGTGTTGGCATGGGCAGCATGGCATCAAGCGTTAGAAAAGTAAATGTATATCCAGTGATCACTCCCGTGTAATTGCCTTTTTTATCTTTTTCCAATTCCGTTTCGGGCAAATCGGGAAATTTGGATGTCCCAACCCCTAAAACCTTCATTGCTAATTTATTGAGATATCCCCTGTTATAGGCATACTGAATATAAAGAGGCCTGTCTGATACTGCCTTGTTCAGTTCATCTATAGTTGGTTGGCGGTTTTCAGCAAACTGATATGGCGACCATCCACCGGTAACTTTTACCCACTGTCCCTCCGGTGTTCTCTTGGCTTGTTCGGTAAGCATTTCGAGCGCACGTTTAAGTGTCGGTACACCGTCCCATCTAACCTTATAATTAAAATTTCTTTCATTTAAAGGATGGATGTGGGCATCCTCCAATCCGGGGATTAATCGTTTCCCATCTGCGTCGATTATTTTTGTATGGACATCCTTAAGCGCCAATATTTCAGCATCGTTTCCGACTGCGTAAATTCTACCACCCTTTACCGCTATTGCCGAAGCAACTGGTTGAGCAGCGGTCTGCGTAGTGATCTTTGCATGATGCACGATCAAATCAGCACCGATGATGGGGACATTCGACTGTGCGTAAAGTCCCAATGAGATCATGGTTGTGGCAAGTAACACAAATGTTTTTTTCATAAAATTCTTTTTTTGGCAACTTTGCTATCAGTATTTCGAACCATCCCCGAGGAAATAGTTTTTACAATTTAGCAGTTACGCTATTATATTTAATAAATTAATATTGTAAACTTACGATATGGCAAATAGGATAAACGATGATTTAAAACATTAAAAACCGTTGACAAAAATCATCTTTTCTCAACGCATATTTCCTGTTCGAGTTTGAAAGCATTTTTAATCAAATTTTAGATTTCCTCGGTGCAAAACTTAAGCAATTTGGCATTTAGATTACATAGAAGATTTCAAATGAACGATAGGACTATTTCAGTTGTTGGGATAACTGATATCAGTTAATACTCTAAAACATATATCTTTTTATGACGATAGTCCCATACCGTCTTATAATTTGCTAGAAATCGGTATGCTATGCTTAAATAATTATCCTCGGTTATTCCTAAAGCTTTTCTAAGGTATTTACTATCTCCATGTTCGTAAATGCCAATAAAATTTGCAGTTAATTGAGCATTTATTCTCACGTTATTCAAAACAAGTAATTCTTCACTGTAGCCATCTTGTCCGTAATTTATAAGATATTTTTGCTTCTTTAGCTTTTTAGAATCTTTATCGGTTAATTCTAAACTTCCATAAGAACCAGTATCAAAGAACGCCTGTATTTCAACATCTTTTACTTTCACTCTTATAGTAGGATGATTGGGCAAGTTTCTGATTTCAAAATTTAATATGGCTACTACTTTTTCCCCTACTAGAAAATCTTTTGAAGATTCTCTTTTGGGGCTATTTTTATAGAAAGTAAGCTTCCTTTTAGTGTAATCTAGCTTGAAAAGATATCCATTGAAAAAATCATGTCCTATATAACCTATACAATCAGGGGTAATATCATTTTGTAAAAAATCGTAATTACCACTTGGGATTTGTTTAAGGTTTCTAAAATGTAAGCCGTTGATTAACTTTACATCTTCAATGTTATCATTGATATACGTTTTAAATTTTTGACCACTCCCAACTTGGCCGTTACCTTTCTCTTGTTGGGATAATAGAGGAATAATATTATTGTTGATCTCTAAAGCATCTTGATTGCCTGTATCAAACATAAACTTCCCTTTAACTCCGTTGATTTCCCCGGAAATAAATGGAAAAGCATTAACGATTGTAAGCGGAAATGAAATGACATCGCCCACCAATTTGAAGTCATTCTGCGGTTCGGATGTTTCGTTGTTCTGACCCCACGAAATGGTCCACATCAATAGACTAACTGCGGTTAAAATAGTTTTACTCATACAAATATTTATTTATCTATGTTTCTTTACATCTTAATAAGCGTGAATTTTTATCCCTGGACGCTACTAAAATTTACTTTCTATATCTGAGTTCCGTTGAACTTTCGACAATAAGATTTTTTTTTATAACCAAAGGAATAAGCTTTTATTCTGCGCGGATTGATATTATAAATATATGATGAGTTAAGATTGTTAAGCGATGATATAAAGCAACAAAAACCGTCGACAAAAATCAACGGTCGACAATTAAACAATCTATATTGAGATAGTGATTATCTAGACGGTTTTCTTTTGATACGGCTTAGCGTTTCTTTAGCTATGCCTAAAAATGAAGCAATTTGATGCTGAGGAAATCGTTGTGCAAAATGGGGATAATTCTTGATAAACTCTTCATACCGCTCTTCTGCTGTATTGCTTATATTTGCAGAAATTCTTTTCTGCATTGCGATAGCATTTCGATCATCCATCACACGGATCATTTCAACTAGGGCAGGAATTTTTTTCATCAGTTCTACTAATTCTGCCCTGGTTATAATCAGAAGCTCTGTATTTTCAGATGCCTCGATATTATATATAGATGGGGTAAGATTATAAAAACTTTCTCGGTCAGTTGCCCAATAGTTCTCAATAAAAAGGTAAACAACATGTTCAAGCCCTTTTTCATCAATATAATATTGTCGCATGGCCCCTTTGATAATAAAGCCCGTGTATTTCGACACATTCCCTTCTTGTAAAAGGTATTGTCTTTTTCTCATTTTTTTTGGTCTAAAAGCTTTTGTAATCATCTCTTCTTCCTCAATTGTAAGAAATGACTTCGAGTATTGACATATATAATCTAAAAGGGGTCGGTGCATATTAAGCATTTTGATGAAAAACCGTAAAGTTAATAAAATATACTTTTAGTTTTCGTTAGTCATGCACTGCCCAATGCCTTATCATATTTTTCGGATAGATATATGGCTGGCATCTTTCTTTGATTCACTCATAATGATGCGATTTATATCAATAACTTTTAATGATATTTATCAACTTTTTGAACGGTTATCAATACTATTTTTGAATTGTGGAATAATAGTCGCGGTTTGAAGAAAGTATGAAAACCGAAATAGGAAATAGGATTGAAGCCCTATTACGCCAAAATTTAATTTACAGTGCTTTAAACTTTAAAAAATTATGAGTTGGCAGTTACGTTCGGTTAACGGTTTTCCAGGCGCACCACCTTGCTCATCAAACGCTAATTTGTGAGAAAATTAACAGAGATGTACTACAAATGTAAACATTCAACATTTCGAAGAAGGAACTTTGTCAAATAAGCATTAATACCATATTGAACCTTTTTTTGGGGAGGGTGTGTTTTTCAAATTCCAAAGCTTAGCAAAGTACAATCATTAACAATATTCTTTAAATTAATTATTTAAAAGATGATAAAAAAAATAAGTTTTTCAACAAAAGGACAGAGTGCAGATATAGGTGAGTTAAAAATTCATCGAATATTACCGAATCGATATACAGATGCTGTTGGTCACTTTGTGTTTCTGGATCATGTATTTCCACAAAAAACTTCTCTGTTGCTAAATACAGGAACAGGCGGACATCCACATCGGGGTATTGCCACCTTAAGTTATCTTATTGAAGGAGAAGGTGAGCATTTTGATAGCGCAGGAAATCATGCAAAAGTTTATTCTGGTGGAATCCAATGGATGAAAGCTGGAAAAGGAATTATTCATGATGAAACTTTCAATGTAGATTCAAAAACAGGAGCCGATAGCAAGCATGGTTTTCAGTTTTGGATTAATCTTCCATCTAAAAACAAAGCTGAAAATCCAGAATACCTGGCAATTCAAAGTAATGAAGTTCCTCAGAAAAAATTGCTGAACGGAAGCGTGTCTATCAAAGTAATTCTTGGCAGTTATGAAGATTTAACCTCAGTTATCCCCACCTATTCAGAACAATTTTTATATCACATTAAAGTTGAACCAGGTAAAAGCTTTATCCTTCCAGTCGCTGAAAAGATTGAAGTTGCTGCCTTTTTGCCAATCAAAAATGCAATTATCAATGGTATTGAGTTCCAGACCGCTGAATTTATCGAATTTGATAGAGATGCTGGTGACATTCTGATCGAAAATAAGTTGCAGGAAATTACAGATGTTATTTTATTCGGTGGAGAACCATATACTGAACCAATCGTTGCTGAAGGACCGTTTGTCATGAACAGCAAATCAGATATAGTAGAGGCTTACCGCGACTATTACGCTGGGGCGTATGGTAAAATCGACAAGAATTTGGGATAAAGGTGTCTATAAAACCGTATTGGATATTATTACCTGATCTAAGTTAGGCATATCAGACTGTGCATCATTACTAAAAGTACGCTAGATGGGCAATAAAGGTAAGGAGAAATCTATTTCAGATAAATGAAAATCATCATATAATTACCTGGATAGGGTGCGAGATAGTGTCTCAATATCCCTAAGAAAATCGACTCATTACAAATGTTGTTAAGAATTGATTAAAAATAAAGGTGTGCAATATCTTTGAAACTATTTTCTGATCGGATAATCTCAATTCATCTCAAAATATTGCAGAGGCTCATTGATTTGTATAGATGTACCTCGTAAAATACAGTTATTAAAACTTGTTAATATAAAATACTTTTCAAATTGTTATGCTCGACATTGTAATAGAAGCAAGATATGCTGAAATTTCTGCAGGTTTCGCAGTAAAACGCATCCTCCCCTACCAACTTCGCAGGATGGTGGGACCATTTATCTTCATGGATCATGGAGGGCCATTAATTGCTCCAGTGAAAGCCATAAATAATTATGATGTCCTACCCCACCCACACATCGGTTTATCAACAGTTAGTTATTTGTTCAGCGGAAATGTGACACACAGGGACAGTCTTGGAGTGGAACAAGTTATAAAACCCGGCGAGGTAAACTGGATGACCGCTGGAAGTGGTATTACCCATAGTGAGCGGTTTGAAGATCCTTTGATGCTGGCAGGAACTAAGTTGGAATTAATACAGACATGGGTTGCACTTCCTGAAGAAGATGAAGAAAATGATCCAACTTTTATCAACTACCAGCCCCATGAGTTACCTGTTTTTAATGATACAGGGATTTGGATGCGCCTAATTGCCGGAGAGGCATATGGTTTGAAAAGTAATGTAAAAACACATTCGCCCTTGTTCTACCTGCATGTAGTATTAGAACAAGGCACTCACTTCGGCTTGCCTAATGGCTATAGTGAAAGAGGGATTTACATTGTTAAAGGCAGGATTGAAGTAAACGGAAACGGTTACCAAGCAGGCCAATTGCTGGTGTTTACAAAAGGTGTCGACCCATTGATTATAAGCAAAGAACAAACCACATTGATGATACTCGGCGGCGAACACTTGGGCGAGAGGTATATATGGTGGAACTTTGTATCAAGTAGAAAAGAAAGAATTGAACAGGCTAAAGAAGACTGGAAGCAGGGTCGTATGGATTTACCACCTACGGATAATGAAGAATATGTCCCTCTTCCCGAAATTAAGAGCAGGCCTGCCGGAGGACCTCCACCCAATATGCTTTCTTAAACTTTGAGCGTATTATTAAATAAATCCAAATAATATTAATTTAAAATCGATGGAAATAGGAATTGATAGTTTTGCTTCCGCTATGTATGGCAGCAAATCACTTAATAGCGTGGATGCTATGGAACAACTACTCGAAAGAATTGTTCAAGCTGATGAAGCCGGGCTTGATATTTACGGTATAGGTGAACACCACAAGAAAGAATTTCTAGATTCCGCGCCTGCAGTTATCCTTTCTGCGGCAGCTGCACTGACAAAAAAAATACGGTTAACCAGTGCGGTTACTGTACTGAGCACCTCCGATCCGGTTAGGGTCTACCAGATGTTTGCAACCTTGGATCTAATATCAAAAGGAAGAGCAGAAATTGTGGTCGGAAGAGGTTCTGCAATAGAATCTTACCCACTATTTGGATTTAGCTTGAACGATTACGATGCTTTATTTAAGGAAAAACTGGAACTCTTACTAAAAATAAGTGAGCAGGAATTTGTTACCTGGAACGGTAAATATAGACCAGGGCTGCAGCATCAACCCGTCTATCCGAGAGCAATTCAGGAAAAATTGCCGATTTGGCTTGGTGTTGGAGGTACTCCGGAATCGTTCGCAAGGGCAGGAACCTTAGGCTTGCCATTAATGATTGCAGTTATTGGTGGAGAAACAGCCCACTTTAGACCTCTAGTCGATTTATACAGAGAGTCAGGTCAACGGGCTGGTTTTTCATCTGAAAAGTTAAAAGTTGGCCTACATTCCCCAGGTTATGTAGCTGAAACATATGATGAAGCAATCGCTCACTATTATCCAGGTTATGCTGAACTCTGGACAAAGGCAGGTAGAGAACGAGGCTGGCCACCGGTAACTAGAAAAGGGTTTGAAAAACTGATAGCACCGGAAGGTGTATTAGTAGTTGGTGGCCCGGAGGAAGTGGCTGAAAAATTATTGAGACATAGCAAGGCATTAGGTGGTGTTGACCGATTTACCTTTCAAATGGATAATGCAGGCCTTAGTCATGAACAGCTGTTACAGTCCATAAAAATAATCGGTAATCAAGTAATTCCCCGATTGAATGGAGCTTCATAAAAAAGAACCAATTCAACGCCCCTGACACAGTCGTGGGCGTTGCTAGTTTCAAAGAAAAGTTTACTCAAGATCTTGAAACAAAAAAATACTTCCTTTACCGTTTTTAGTCTTTCAAGATCCTATCAGAAGGAATTCCTATTATTTATGGAATTCTTTATCAAGTTGTTTACTGAGTTCAGGATGATTCTGAACGTAATGAGCAGCAAAAGGACAGTATACCAGCACAGGCTTTGAATTTAGCTTAGCAAAATCAAAAGCGTACGCAGCAAGCAGAGATGCAATGCCCCTTCTTCGAAAAACTTTTGGCACAACTATGTTTATTAATGCGATGCTGTTGTTGTGATATTTGTATTGCAGATATGCTATGTCATCTCCTTCAACAATTTGAAACTGGAGATTATTTTTATCATTAAGAATATTTTCTTTCATGTTAATATGGTTAATTAATACAGGCAGGAATTGATCTATTATAAACTCAGAGAGAAGTATACTCACGGTGAAATGGATAACATAATAGTGAGCAAAACGCTCCTCCATTTTTTTGGAGGCGGCTATGCACCTTTTTCCGAACGTCAAAAAAAGAAGAAATGAAATGTATTGGACACATGGTTATAAAGATCGGGTAATCACCTGAAAATGCTTCACCTCTTTGCCATGCGTTCAGCCCATTGTACGCATCATTACCGACCTGTGATGAAATTACGTTTCTTTCTTCTACAAAATTTACGGCCTGGGCGAAAGCCGTTGAATGCGCAATCATTTCGTTCATCTGCGGCCCGGTCCCCAAATATTGTTTTTTATCGGCATGAGTTTGGATATAGGTGATAAAGGATTTAATAAATATGACACGTTCCATATCCGTAACCAACCAAGCGTTTAATGCCGGTTTAGCAACGTGGCTGAAGCACTTTGCAATAATGCTATATTGAAACATTGCTCCATAAACTATAAATCTCAAGTACGGGTCAAACCGGGTCCCTGGATTAAGAAACTGTTTTTTTTTAATTATTTTAATCTCGAAAGAAGAAATTATCATTTCAGTTTCAGCAATACTCAATACACAGGGAACGTAATTCGATATATCTTTTAGTAATGTTTGCATCATATCAGGTTAAAATATTACACTAAGCCAAAACAGTTTGTCTAAAGTCCTGGGTTATATAACAAAACTGAGTAGATAAGTTTCGTCATCAGCAATATTTATCAAATTTCCAACATCATTATTCAAATGAAAATGATATATGTTTTAAAAAACCATAGATATGTATCTATGGTTATGGCGACATATTTTCATTAAAAATATTCTTAAAATGTAACGAAACTGTAATAATGACATTCTCAATGCTTTTTTTTTTCATTATTGGGACATTTTACCAGAAAATGATATTGACACATTAGGCCACACACTTTCCCGCAGCGGAAAGGTCTTAAGTCAGATGGGCAGGTAGCAACATTGGTTGATATCGAAAAGCCACAGAACCTGATCCACGCCTGGGGAGAAAATGCCACTTACCATTTGTTTTTACCAGACAGAGCAGAAACAAATTGAACCAACTCACAAAGCTTATAGAGTCAGTCACCAAAGCGTTACCCATTTTTGGCCTTAATATATTGGAATAACTTGACTGCGCTTGGGGATGGAGCCGAAACTTGGGCGATTGTATCAAATAGCTCCTAAAATTTTGAAAGAAACTTAAGAAAAAACGTCTTTTGACCAGAACTGCGATGGAACGGAAATTTTTAAAGCGAATTACTTGAACCACCTACCACATAAAGAACTGAAACGGAATATTTTGCAACATCGGAATGTGGCGTATGTTCATTTTATAGTTTTGAGTGTTTGATAAAATCTAGCAGCAACGATTCCCCAGTCTAACTTTAACCCGTACACCATGAGTCTTTCCAATCGGCTTTATCACCGACGCTAACGCCTAACTGTATGTTTCGGCGCATGTCAGCGTTTTTAATGACCAGTCGTACCCCATGTTTGGTAAGGTGCCATACTCCGCCTGGGGTGGGTCGTCCAAGCTTAAGCTGCACCTGTAAAATCAGTCCAGATTTATTGTGGGACTAGAAACTGTAAAAATTACTTCCCCAGAAATACTCAAGATCTTGTCTCACTGTATCTCTATAGGGCACTGGGGATATTTGGTCCACATAATAAACCATAGCGGTTACAGGTCTATAAAATGGTGGATTTTGGTATAATTGGTCCGCATATCTGAAAGATTAAAATAAACTTAGCCCTCCTATTGAATGGCCGAGTCTAATTTCTCCCCACCCGACATTTGCGAGAAGACTGAAAGCATTTAAACCTAACTGATTATAATATAGCGGTTCGCAGGTAAACATTTTTTTTTAATTCTGAAAGTATAGAGACACCAAGCTGCACTTATACAACACTCTGGGAAAGAAATTTATTTTTCAAAGCAATAAGGTGAACCAATTCATAGTCATTGAAGGCGTCCGATTTTTTTGAAATACCCTTGTAAAACTTTTCATTAATTGCACAAAGTTTAAAAAGTCCATGTTTTTGTACCCTTGATATTATTCCCATTGTAAGGCCCATCATTTGTTCAGTCCCTGGATCGAATATGCCGTCATTGCAGATGAGCTTCATCTTGCAAATTAATTGTGATGAAATATCCAAACTCATGGAATTAATAAACCTCGGATCGCGTTTGTAGTATTTCAAGCGTTCGCTCTTGAAACGACCTCTTTTGAGATAGATGGCGATTATATTCGAAAATCCACTCAGTTCCCACATTAATTCCCGGGATAAAGTATACTCCAGTTTAACCTCACTGGGCGAGCAACATTCAATTTGGAGATAGCGATGCGAATGATCTGACATCTTTTTTACCAGTGTGTTTAGCCATATAGGGCAACCATAATTTACAATCATAGATTTAGTTTGGATTTAATTTATAAAAATGTATTTATAAAGGTGTTGAGTTATGTGCATAGCACTTCGGGATTTAATAAATCTCCTGGTGATTTCTGATTATTGCCAATCAATATTTTTTTATTTAGAAAGAGACAATTCTTGTACGCAATAACTGCGCTTTTTTGCTTAACAGAAGGCATCCTTTCTGCTGGAATGCCAGTTCTGTATATTAGTGGAACCCACCAATTGATCTCTAGTATCTCCATGCCATCGAAAAAACTGGAAAAAAACCCTCTCTGGAAAAATTTGCATTCAATCTGATCACTGCCATTGCCGCCGGGGAAATATAAATCCCGCCTCCAAATCCATGATGCAGTGTGTCTGATTTCTCATTGCGAAGCCAAACCCTACCGACATCATATAGACCTGATAAGCCAACTTCTCCTGCGAAAATATGTTTTGTTAAACTCCCAAGCCTTAACCTGATCTCAATGTTATTGTAAATGCTATGTTCGCCGGCAAAGCGGTAAAAACGGTAGCCAGATAAATTATTCTGCCCGCCGAGAAATTGAGACTGAAAAAACGCTGGTTTCCCAAATGTTGTTCCGCCACCAATTCTGTTGGAAATGACTAAAATGCCCTTATTATCAATGGTCTTATATATTGAAAAACTTGATGTAATCTGCATCAGCGATTTGGATTGCGAATTCAACCCCTTATATGCATTCATTTTTACATCCAAATGTATCCCCTTGCTTGGCAAAACCAAACCGTCCTTTGTATGGTATTGATAAGAAAAATTCAACCCTCCATATGTTTTGCCCGTTTCCAGCTCTAGGCTGTCCGAGGAGTGTCGTAATTCTGGATAACTGATCAGTCTTCCTTGATTTTCCTTCTCCTGATACCGGTAATGCTGCATTACTAAACCCATAGATACCTCATAAGATTTATCAGACCACTTCAGACCGGGATTGAATTCATAAAAATCAAACCGGGCTCTGTAGTAAGTTATGGGCATATTCCGGTCATAAGGTGTTTGATTTCCAGACCCAAAAAAATTCTGTGCATTGCTTGGACCATGCATTTTCAAACCAACAGTAATAGCTGCAGATCCTAGTACATTAAACCATTCTCCCCGGTAAGCCACTCGGAAGGCGCCTGTTGCTGCAGAATATAAAAGTGAAACGGTTTGAATATTGTGATATGGTTTTTTTCTGAAACCAGGAGCTGTAAATTTTGCGGTAAGCCCTAAGCCAATCCCATCATCATTATTGAAACCAAAATTAGGTGATACATAATGCCTGGCATAAATTTCCTTAGGGTGGTAGCTTAAATTAGACGAATCAGAATTCAGCTTTAAAATGACTTTTTCTGCATCAGAACCTAAAATTTTCCGCCCTTCAATATCATAAAGTCTAATATTTCGACTTGACTGATTTACAGCATATGATTTTTCACCGTAGCCACCGATAATCCGAATTTTTATCCTCAGATTTCCGCTATTGATTACAACTTTATCATTACCCTTATGCAAATAAATCCTGAGTTCCTTTGTTATTTCCGGGTCTAACAGTCTGGAAAAAATAAGTTCAGTTGCCCCAGATCCGCCGATTTTCCGAATGAAAAGAGCTGTCTTTCCGTTTGTAGTATCCCTAATATTGACGAACTCATTTTTATCAGTTAACTCTACATCAATAATTTTATTGAAAAACCGATAGTATTCAGCCATTAACTCCGGTAGTCTGGAACGCCTCGATTGAAGTTCTGCCAGCAATTTTTTTTGTCTTAATGAATAACCCGGCTCAGGCAATTTTTTGAGTGCCTGACTCAAAACACTATCGCTCATCTTGCTGCAGAAGTTCCTTACAACCTCGTCCCACTTTGGAAAATCCATCTCATTAAACCACCTGCTATTAATTTCGCGGCCTTCCCAAAGGAACCAGTTGATATTGCGTATACCTCTTTCGAAGCCCTGCATCATTGGCAATGACCAGGAAGATTGTAAAATACGTTGAATTTTACCCTCCGAGCTAAAAAAAACCTGGTCTCGGTCACGAGGTATAGGTATGTATTTGTACCCCTTATCCTTATTTACAGGTAACCACCGCCATTGATCATCATGCCGGTCCCAGTCGCCGATGAGCACATCGAGGCATTTTAGTTTAAGAAGTGCTTCCGCGTCAACACTATTATCATTATCCTCTGTCAGTTTTCTATGCATCTTTGCGGTATTGTCTGACTTGCCCCAAGGATCCCGCTTTTCAAGTAATGCGATTGTGTTTTCAAAATCCGCTGCATATTTACCTAAATTTTTGTCGGCTAAAACCACTCCTATAGTTGGCTCGCTATGCGCCACATTTATCTCCCTGGCGAGGGTCGGCACTATAAGTGCTGAGAAGGGGTGCTGTGCAGACATATTGTCTTTGATAATATCTCTGAGAAAAGTTTCCTGCAACCCTTTTGGTAACAAAACTTCGGGATATTTTTCTATGCTTCTCATGGTCCATTCATTTCCCTTGGGATCGATCAAACGCAGAGATTTAGACTGGTTTCCTCCACCAACTTGGAGGATTTTCAGCCCACCCCAGATTTCAGAAAGCCTTAAAATAGGAAGTTTTGCCTTCAGAGAATATTCTTTTCTGTAATTCTCCCCAAAAATCAAACGGTGGATTTTACTAACACTGTCGTATTTCGGAAGTATACTTATCCATACGCTATCCCGATATACTTCACGCTCTTGTGCGGAAAGATTTAAAGCCGAAATGACGACGAGCACAAACGGGATCAATATTTTTTGTTTCATTAATTAATATTTAATTATTGCCGTTGCCAGCTAACAATAATGGGCTGTTGTTATCGGTTAATAATAATTTGTTGCAATAAAAAATGCGATAATTGACGCGGCCAGTCCCCCGATAAATACGATATAGGCATATGAGAGAAAAGTAAATTTCCTGCTTAGAACTTTCCGTACGTTAAATACTTCTTTAAAAATCTCGTTAAAGACATTCTCTCTTCCACTTTTTAAAAGATTGGCAAGTTCGAGAGAATAGCTGTCAAAATCTGCATCTCGAAACTCGGATCCAACTAAATCGAAACTCCCAAAA
This sequence comes from Pedobacter psychrodurus, assembly GCF_004331735.1. GTDB lineage: Bacteria > Bacteroidota > Bacteroidia > Sphingobacteriales > Sphingobacteriaceae > Pedobacter > Pedobacter psychrodurus. The sequence goes on along the minus strand of NZ_SJSO01000003.1, from coordinate 312,420 downwards.
AAAAAGGTTTGGTAGCTCTTCGATGATCGGTCATGGATATAAGAATTGCGTTGTGGTCTGCTCGCCAAAATACTGAGCAGAATAGTTATAAATGCAACAGCGAGAATAAGGAAAGAAGGAACTATAAGCATTGGGTATTTCTCAATACGACTGATTACAAATGCAATGACAACTGAAATGAGAATTGAATTCACCTGTATAAGCAATGCCGCTTTAGAATCAGCAACATCGACTAACTTTACATAGTTCCTAAAAGCAATTTTGAATAAATCTTCAGTTTCACGATCGGTCATCATTGTCCCTGAATTTTTTGTGTCAGGCAGGTTTTCAGTGAGGTGCTGTATGCGTTTATTTACTTTATTCTTGTTTTTGATGAGCCTTGCCGAGTAGTTTTTCTTTGCATAATCGGTATAATAGTATTCCCCTGAAAATTTATCCCGGATCTTAAGAAGAATGGACAGTTCATCATATGAGTTTTCATGAATTCTGTTCATCTCGTCGTGAAGATAATGCAGATGCTTAAAGAAATCTTCAAGTGCAAGTCTGTAGCCAAGGGCATCCCAAACGATTCTTTCGATTTTGCCGTTGGGGATCTCTCGTCTGCTATGTCGGTTGATGAGCTCACGAATATATTCCACCTGTTCTTCCGGGTAGTTTACCTGTTGGGTAAAATCGTTTAATAACTTAATTCCAATGTCCTTAGTCAGCATAATATTGGTCACGCCTGCATACCGGAAACAACAAGCCAATAATGCATTCCCAAAATCAATACCTATTAATTTTTCTTCACCTGCAATCTTAATACATTCACGTGAAATACGCTTACAAAGGGATAGTCCGAAATTAAGATCTCCTTTGGAATAGGTTTCATAATAGCTGCGAAGATATCCGATTGCGCTTTCATATGTGTTTAAAACATTTTCCATCAATCCTGCTTATCTTGGTTTTCTGAGCTGCTTTTCTCGAATAATGTCTGGGAGGGCTGTATATTTGCAACTATTGGCTCTGAGTGTTCATCTTGCACACTATCCATGGATATTATTGTTGCCCCATTCCCTTTTAAATACTGATTAATCTCTGTCAGTCGTCTTGTAATGAAGCCGTAGGCATCTTTCCTTCTTTTCCCACCTGCCTGCTTTTTAAAAGTTTTTGTTATCAATCCGAAGCTTTTTTCCAGGGACTTGACCTGCTCTTTTTTTTTATTCATATAATTAAAATTTATCTATACTAATCATCACTAATCGCTAACGTACCCACATTAAGCCTTTGCATCGAAACTTCTCGGAATTGTCAGATACCTTTCGTATTTCCCCCTATCTGATCGCACCTTAATATTGTAAATGAATCATTTGGTGCTACTGAAAAATCGGGTGTGTAATCCTCAGCAATGAGCTTTGGGGTAATTTGAACGGTTCTGATTATGTTTTCTCAGCAAGTTTGTTATGTTCAATCTGATCCATCCCGCCTGGCTACGGTTTGTAAAAAAATTGTCCGAGCATTGAGTCACATAGCCTGAAAGTCATCCTTCGATATACTGCTTTTAATTGCATCTACTTAGCTGCGTAAGTCCGATTTCCTTAACATGATAATTTATTCAAGTTGTACAAACAAATTTCTCTATCACACTGGTCATTAAAGATGACGTATGTCTGAAAAAAAAATAGATAAATATCTATTTTTTGTGTTTTTTGAATGGCTTAAATTTGAAGTTAATTCCTGAACTGAATTTAATCAGGGAAAGATTGGGATCTTTTTCTTTGATTAGGAGTTAGATGATCTGTAATACATTTTGACAATTGCCCATTTATCAGTTAAATAAAAAAACCAGATCAAAAAATGTATTTACGATCTATATTTTGCAGTTCAGGTGAGCTTTTCATCCACCGTTGCCAGGCTCACTGATGGAAGATTGGTAGATTTTAAGTTATCTTTGTTTCTAATCTATGTCAACATACCGCAAACTTAATGATCTTAATCTTATTGATCTTCTAAGAGAGGGGGACCGGGTTGCCTATACCCAGATTTATGACCGTTACGAACGCTTGCTTTTTATCCACGCCTATTCACGGCTGCAAAAAAAAGAGGAATCAAGGGATATCGTTCAGGACATCTTTATAGTTTTGTGGAACAACAGGGAAAAACTTGAAGTTACTAGAAGCCTTCGGGCATATCTTTTTACAGCAGTGAGAAACCGGATTTTCAATCTAATTGCCAAAGAAAAACTTGAGTCCGAATACCTTTCTTCACTAGAAAACTACATTACAAACTGTAATGATGATACTGATTACAATATCCGTTACACGCAGTTGATGGGCATCATCGATAGAGAAATTGCTTTACTGCCGAGAAAAATGAGAGAAGTGTTCGAGCTGAGCAGATACGAGGAGTTAAGCCACCGCGAAATTGCAGATATATTAGCCATATCAGAGCAAACAGTGAAGAAACAAGTCCAAAACGCCTTAAAAATTCTTAAAAATAAATTAGGCTCTATATTTCCTCTAATTTTTTTATAATTTTTCTACCCCCAATATCATTTTCGTTAGTCTCTGTTGTATGTTAGGATAAAATCCAATAATATGCAGCACGAAAAGGCCAAAAAACTACTTGATAAATTTGAAAACGGAACCCTTTCTGAGTCGGAATCAGCTATTTTAGAAAGCTGGTACCTTGGCTGGCCTGTCGGAGCGCATAAAGGTCTTTCGGAAGCAGAGGTTTCAGCTGAGCTCATAAAACTCAGAGCATCGATTCCAAATCTTGTACAGGTAAACCGCATCCCCCTTTTCCCACGTTTTATTGCAGCGGCCTCAATATTGATCGCGATTGCTTTCGGAGGTTACTATTGGATCGCAGATCAATCTTCACACAACCTCATCAAAAATACCAAAAATATACATCCGGGAACTAACCTAGCTGCGCTCACCCTTGCCAATGGCGAAATAATCCAATTAAACAGTGCCAAGGTAGGCAGCTTATTCACAGAAGGAAATACCATAATCAAAAAAGCTGAAGACGGAACCATAATCTATAATGTCCGTTCAGCTGAACCGGAAGGAAAAAACGGAATCAATACCATCAGTACACCTAAAGGTGGCCAGTTTAAAATCATTCTTGCAGACGGAACATCGGTCTGGCTCAATGCCGATTCTTACCTGCGTTTTCCCAGTAGTTTTACAGGTAATCAGAGAAGGGTCGAATTGAGTGGGGAAGCTTATTTTGAAGTGAAAAAGGACCAAAAAAAACCCTTTATAATATTCAGCAAAACACAAACGGTGGAAGTATTGGGTACCCATTTTGATATAAGTTGTTATCCCGATGAGGCTCTTTCCAGAACAACCCTGCTTGAGGGAAGTGTAAAGCTCAATGATAAAGTCATCCTAAAACCTGGTGAACAATCCAGAATACATGGCAGCGAGGTAAGCGTAGTTCCTGTTGATGCAACTAATGCAGTGGCTTGGAAAGAGGGTAAGTTCCGTTTTGAGAACGAAAACATCAAGGATATTATGCGCGTGATATCAAGGTGGTATAACGTAGAAATATTATACCAGGGAGAAATTACCCATCAGGAGTTTTCAGGGAGCGTTTCACGTTTTGATGAGATCGCAAAAGTGCTCGACCTGTTAGAATCAACCAATACCGTACATTTTAAAGCAGAAGGAAGGAGGATCACCGTAATGCCATAGATTTTTGCCTCTTCCAAAAAAATAATGACCGAAAAACAGTATTCCGGCGGCAACCGGAACACTGTAGATGCAGAAAAAATGCATCGGTCTGAATTTTTTAAGCTTCTACCATTTACCACAGAATCAACTTTCAAACCAAACCAATTCAAATGTATGGATTTTTATACACTTAAAAGACCAGTGCTTTTTATGAAGCTAACCGCTATTTTACTACTGTTCTTTATCATGCAGAGCTCGGCCTCGAGTTTTGCCCAAAAGATCAGTATCAATGTCAGGAACACCCCGGTAAGTGAGATCTTTAAGATGATCACCAAACAGAGCGGATATGATTTTATCTACAATGATTACGATCTGAAGCTCGCAAAAAAAATCAGCATCCAGCTGCAACACGCTGATATCAACAGCGCCCTGGAATTATGCTTAAAGGATCAGGGTGTCACCTACCTTATAAAAGACAAAACGATAATCATAAAGAAGAAGGAAAAAAGCATTTTCGAGAACATCTCCGGCTTTCTCTCTCTTGATGTGAGCATTAAGGGCACGGTAATGAGTGAAGACGGCTCTTCCATCCCAAACGTGAACATCCGAATGAAGGGCGGTAAAGTCATCGCTGTAAGCAATAGCGAGGGAGAATTCAGGATCAGTGTTCCCGAAGGCACCATTCTGGAATTCGTATCGGTGGGCTATAAGACCCAGGAGATGCCTGTAAGGAAAAACGCCGATAAGTTCACTGTCCTTCTGGCCCAGGATATCTCCAAACTGGACGAAGTTGCCGTTCAGGCGTATGGAAAAGGTTCACAGCGCCTGGCCACCAGCAACATTTCAAAAGTTTCGGGCGAAGAGATCAACAAGCAGCCCGTCAATAATGTATTTCAGGCCTTGGAAGGCCGTATTCCCGGAATGGTTGTGAGCCAGAACACAGGGGTACCCGGTGCAAGACTGAATGTACAGATCCGCGGGCGTGCAAACTTTGATTCCTCACTGAGTTCAGATCAGCCATTATTTATCATAGACGGGGTACCCGTTGCTGCCGGCAACGATAAAGTAAATGTTAACTTAGGTCCGTTCGGAGTTGCAACAACAGACGGGCTGAGTGCATTCGCGGGTTTAAATGCCGCGGATATTGAAAGTATTGATGTCCTTAAAGATGCCGATGCGACTGCTATCTATGGCAGCAGAGGTGCAAACGGGGTTATCCTGATTACCACTAAAAAAGGCAGGCCCGGTAAACTGAAAATCAACGCAACGGTATATTCAGGAGTGAGCAATGTGTCCATGCTTCCAAAGATGATGAATACCCAGCAGTATTTGGAAATGAGAAATGAGGCTTTTGCCAATGACAACATTACAAAAACCAATGCAAACGCTTATGATGTGCTGCTGTGGGACAACAGCAGATATACCGACTTTGCAAAGCTTCTGGTAGGCAATTCCGCAAAAACAAACGATGCCCAGGTTACCTTTTCAGGAGGGGACAAAAACACACAGTATCGATTGGGAGGCGGCTACCATAAAGACGGTACGGTATGGCCCGGTGAGAAAAGTAGCGCCAGGGCATCTGTGAGCTTCAATCTGCACAGTGCCTCTGAGAACCAAAATTTCACTATCGATTTTTCCGGCCTCTATTCAATAGCAAAAAGCGATCTGGTGGCAGGTGATCTGGCCGCAGCGGTAACACTCCCACCCAACTTTAAACTTTATGACGAGAAAGGAAACTTGGCCTGGAACGAAGGGGGCTACGACGGAAAGGACAATCCGCTGGCGCAGCTAAAACTGATCTATCTCTCAAACATGAACAGCTTAAATGCGAATACTGTTCTGAATTATAAAATCACTAAAGATCTGACCGTACGTAGCAGTTTTGGATACAATTCAACTATTACAAATGATAAAAGGTTGATGCCCATTTCTTCACAGAACCCAAACAAACCAAATCTTGGCGGCTTATCACTTTTGGGTAATTCTGTATTTAAAAACTGGATCGCAGAGCCACAGGCAGAGTACACAAAGAAAATCGGCAGGGGTGCTTTAAACGTACTCCTTGGGGCAACTTATAATAGTCGTAACACCACTTCACTCCAAGGACGGGGAACGGGTTACACTGGTGATGACCTGCTAGAATCGCTCGGCTCAGCCCCTACCGTCTCCATTAACAATACTTCTTCAACATACAATTATCAGGCATTTTTTGGAAGGATCAACTACAACTGGGATCAAAAATATATCATTAACCTGACCGGACGCAGAGATGGTTCCAGCCGCTTCGGCCCGGAATCACGCTTCTCCAGTTTCGGAGCAGTCGGTGGTGCCTGGATTTTCAGTAGCGAAGATTTTTTCAAGGACAACCAGGCATTTAGTTATGGTAAGCTGCGCGGAAGTTATGGCGTTACAGGAAACGACCAGATTGGCGAATATTCTTACCTAGACAGCTATATCACTGGATCTAATTATGGCGATTCAACTACTCTTGCACCTGGGAAACTATATAACCCTAAACTCCATTGGGAAAGAAATATCAAAGCAGAGCTTGGACTGGAACTGGGCTTTTTAAAAGACAGGATCCTGTTTACTGCCTCCGTCTATCAGAATATCTCGTCTGATCCTCTGGTAAGTTACCCTTTGCCCAGGATAACTGGTTTTACCGCGGTGGTAAACAATCTGGAGGGGGTAAAAGTACAGAACCGTGGCCTGGAACTTACATTGACAACAAAAAATATCAATACCACAGATTTCAGATGGGCAAGTGACTTCAATATCACCTTGCCAAAGAATATATTAAAGGAATATCCGGATCTGGCTTCTTCATCATACGCGACAAAATATGCGATCGGAGAGTCATTGAACAGGATTTTTGCTAATGAGCTCTTGGGTGTAGACCCCACAACCGGACTCTACACGCTTAAGGATGCAAACGGGGACAAGATAGCGAACGCATTGGATTACATTGTAAGAGGAAATACTGACCCAAAATTTTATGGTGGGCTAAACAATACTTTTAGTTACAAGCGCTTTACCGCAAGTTTTTTTCTTCAGTTTACCAGTCAGCTCGGTAAAGACTGGAGAGCTTCACAAAACTTCAATCTGCCGGGGGTAATGTTAAACTTTCCTACCCTGGCGCTCGACCGTTGGCAGGCTCCCGGACAACATACAGATGTGCAAAAATATACTACCCTTCCTGGATCCCTTAACGGCCTTTCAGGTACTTATGCCTATATTTCTTCTGGGAGTTCTTACACAGATGCTTCTTATTTAAGGCTAAAAAACATCTACCTCGCATATGATCTGCCGGCAAACTGGTTAAGCGCCATCCGTATCAGTTCCTGCAAATTATATTTCCAGGCGCAGAATGTATTTGTAATCACAGGTTACCAGGGCGGTGATCCAGAAACACAGAGTTACACCCGGATGGCGCCGCTGCGTACTTTTACCGGAGGCCTTCAAGTATCACTTTAACATTATAAACATGAAGAATCAATCAAAATTCAATAACATATTATTAACGTTATATCTTTGCATAAGCATCTTTGGCTGTAAAAAGTTTGTGGAGATCGATCTGCCCATCGATTCGATCACTACCGCATCAGCATTTGAAACCGATGCGAAAACAAACTCTGTGATCAGGGGGCTCTACTTGAACATGGTTAAAACTACTGGTTACGCCTTCGGCGGATCGATGTCTATTGGCCTGGGAGTAAGTGCGGATGAGCTGCAGATTACAACTCCTACAAACGTTTACCAGGAATTTTACACTAACTCGGTCAGTTCAGCTAACCTAAATGTAGCCAGTTATTACTGGGGACCATTGTATAACACCATATATACTGCAAATGCAGCTATTGAAAATATTCCAGGCTCTTTGGGCATGAGTGATTATGGCAAAAAACAATATATGGCCGAGGCAAGGTTTATCAGGGCGGCAAATTATTTTTACCTGGTCAACATATTTGGCGATGTGCCCCTTGTTACCGGTACAGATTACCGCACCAATGCGGTTCTTCCGCGCAGCAGTATTGAGAGAGTATATGAGCTGATCATCAGCGATCTCACTTTTGCAAAAGAAAACCTAAGCACAAACTATCTGGGAACAACCCGCTTAAGGGCGAACACTTATGCTGCCGCAGCGTTATTGGCCAGGGTCTATTTGTACAGAAGCGAATGGGCAAAAGCCGAAGCGTTGGCAAGCGAAGTTATTGCCGGCAAAAACACTACTGGGGTTCCATTATACGCACTTGAACCAATACTGAACAATGTTTTTTTACTTTCCAGCAAAGAAGTATTGCTTCAGCTTCAACAGCCAGCACTTAATCTATACACTTGGGACGGCTTTAACTTTATCCAGTCTACACTACCAAACTACCAGCTTACCGATGCACTTTTTAACAGTTTTGGTATTGGGGATGGAAGGAAAAACAGCTGGATCAAAACCTATACCTCTACTACGGGCGGGGTAACCAAAAGCTACTATTCCCCCTTCAAGTACAAGATCAGCAGTGGTACGGGAACAGCAAAGACAGAATCACTGGTGTTTCTGCGTCTTGGTGAAGTATATTTAATCAGGGCCGAGTCAAGGGCGCAGCAGAATAATCTTTCAGATGCGATATCCGATCTGGATGTGATCAGAAAAAGAGCGGGACTATTGGCTCCCACCGCTGCGGGCGCTACACAACCGGAGCTGATTGAAATGATTGCCAGAGAAAGATACATAGAGCTTTTTGCAGAGCTTGGCCACCGCTGGCTAGATCTAAAACGTAGCCGACGGGCCGATGTGGTGCTATCGGGCAAACCAAACTGGAGGCCCGAAGCCAAACTCTTTCCAATACCAACAACCGAGATCGAAAACAACCCCTTTCTTATACAAAACCCAGGTTATAACTAAATCCATCCATGAAATTAAATTATATAAAGATTTTTGCGTTATCCACATTGTTTCCAGTGTTGTCTTTTGCTCAGGAACAGCCATTTACCATCAGTGGAAAATTAAATCCCTCGCACAACGGAGAGTCCGTGATGTTGATATACAATAACGGGAAGGTACTTGTAACAGATAGCAGTATAGTCAAAAACGGGACATTCAGTTTAAAAGGTAGTACCTCAACACCAAATGTAGGTTATTTACGGCTTGGGAAAATACAACCGGCCAACAGTACCGACATTTACCTTTCAAAAGGCGATCTTTTAATCTCCACTGTAGATTCACTAAAATCTGCTGAGATTTCGGGGACCCAGCTTGCAAGTGATTATCAGAAACTCAGGTCTGTACTTAAACCCCTGCAGGCAGAAAGAGGCATCGCCATGGCTAGATACCGGGCCATCCCTCCTGCTGATAAAAAAACTCCTGCTGCATTGGCGCTTGTTGCGGAGCTTGAGGGTATGAAAAAGAAAATTGTCGGATCAATTTTTACTTTTATTGATACCAACCCAAATTCTTATGTATCGCTCGACTATCTCAAGCAGCTTGCCGGGCCGAATATCGACTATGAAAAGATCATGCCACATTTCCAAAAACTCGGACAGTCGCTTAAAAACTCAGCAGATGGCAAAGACTTTGAAGAAAAGATCATTGTTTCAAAAAACATGAAAATCGGTTCCAAGGCCAAACCATTTGAATCATTAAACCCAGAGGGGAAAAAACTGGCGCTTTATGATGTTCTGTCCAAAAATAGATATACGCTACTCGATTTTTGGGCCAGCTGGTGCGGCCCCTGCAGAAAGGAAAATCCCAATGTGGTAAATGCCTTCAAAAGCTACCATGACAAGGGTTTCAATGTACTGAGTGTTTCTCTTGATACCAAGGGTGAGAACTGGAAGGCTGCAATCGCAAAAGATGGGATGCCATGGGACCATGTCTCATCACTTTTGGGATGGAAAGAACCCGCAGCAGTATTGTATGGCATTGGCGCCATTCCCGTTAATGCGCTGATCAGTAGCGATGGAACTATTATCGCTACTAATCTACGGGGGCCACAACTGCTCGAAACACTAAAAAAATTAATAAAATAATCTGTCGTACGGACTAATAAAAAACACTGCCTGTCCATAAATTTACTTTCTTAGACCATTCAGTTTATCATGAAGAAAACAATATTAAGCATACTATTTGCGCTTTTAGTTATTACAGCTGCCCATGCCCAGATCAGGTCAATGGGTTCACAGCCGAGCGACACTGTCAAAAGATCTCCGGGATCGGTTTTAGGTTCTGGCATAAGGGCTCAGCCAAAACCCTATGACCAGGTTATAACAAACAAGGCAACAACCAGAAAGGGCATGCTTACCACCCACAGGCTTGAAGATAAAGTTTTCTTCGAAATAGCCGATACAATTCTCGGAAGGGATATTTTAGTGGTCAGCCGCATCTCCAAATCTGGTGCCGAGGTGAGAGCAGTACAGGGCTATGCCGGTGACCAGATCGGGAGTTCGGTTATCCGTTTTGAAAAAGGCCCCAATAACAGGATTTTCCTACGGAAGGTTAGTTTTAAAACTTATGGGCCAGACAGCACAACTTCCATGTATCAGTCCTTAAAAAATTCAAATATCCAAGCCATTGCCGCCTCTTTTAATATAGCTGCTTATACAAACGATAAAAAAGCAAGTGTAATCGATATCACCGACTATATAAACGGTGATAATGATATTTTTTATTTCGGCTCGCCAACTGCTAAAACCAGGTTAAGGCTGGGCGCGCAACAGGCGGATAGGAGTTACATTCAAAATGTCCGCAGTTATCCTATGAATGTCGAAATCAGTACGGTAAAAACGTATAGCCTGTCTGCGTTCCAACTATCACAATCCCCACTGAGTGGAATGGCGGGCAGCGTAGCTTCAGGTTTCTCGACTATAGAACTGAATACCTCACTGGTGATTTTGCCAAAAACAGCTATGAAGGCACGTTATGCTGACCCCAGGGTAGGTTATTTTACAGTAGGATATACGGATTTTGATTTAAATCCCCAAGGTGTAAAAGAGCTTGAACTGATCAAAAGATGGAGACTTGAGCCTAAGGTAAAGGATCTTGCAAAATACCAACGTGGAGAGCTCGTAGAGCCGGTAAAACCTATTGTATTTTACATCGATCCTGCCACGCCAAAGAAGTGGGTACCCTACCTGATTGCCGGAGTAAACGATTGGGCCAGGGCATTTGAGAAGGCAGGCTTTAAAAACGCAGTGGTAGCCAAAGAAGCACCTACGTTTGAACAGGACTCTAGCTGGAGCATCGATGATGCGCGTCATTCGGCTATTGTTTACAAACCATCAGAAATTGCAAATGCAAGCGGCCCCAGTATCGCCGATCCGCGCAGCGGGGAAATAATCGAAAGCCACATCAACTGGTTCCATAACGTACAGAAATTATTGCATGACTGGTATACGATCCAGACGGGAGCGGTTGACCCAAGGGCCCGAAAGGTAAACTTCGACGATGAATTAATGGGCAATCTCATCCGTTTTGTATCATCCCATGAAGTGGGCCACACCCTGGGCCTGCTTCATAACTATGGATCAAGTTCTACAGTACCAACAGAAATGCTCAGAAATAAAGAATGGGTAGAGGCTAATGGCCATACGCCTTCTATTATGGACTATGCCCGTTTTAATTACGTTGCACAGCCAGAGGATAACATTTCCGCAACAGGTCTTTATCCCCGAATCGGAGATTACGACAAATGGGCAATTGAGTGGGGTTATAAATATTTTCCCCAAACCCAAAAGCCCCAACAGGAAGTGCCTATCTTAAATAAAATGACCATAGAGGCGGCTAAAAACCGCAGGTTATGGTTTGGTACAGAATCCAATCCAGATGATCCACATTCGCAGAATGAAGATTTATCGGACAATGCGATGAAAGCAGGCACCTACGGTATCAAAAATTTAAAATTGATATTGAAAGGTCTGCAAGAATGGACAAAAGAGCCTGCAGAAGGATATAGCAATTTAAACAATATGTATAGCCAGTTGACTGGACAGTTTAACAGGTACATGGGCCATGTTGCTAAAAATATCGGCGGCATATATGAAACTCCAAAATCAGTAGAACAGGAAGGACCAGTCTATGAGCGCACGCCTGCGCCGACGCAAAGAGAGGCAATGGCTTTTTTAAATACGCAACTTTTCCAGACGCCCTCATGGCTTATTAACAAACCAATATTGGATCGTATCGGCCAGAACGGCTTGGAAGTGGCTGGTCGGCTACAAAATATCATAATCGGCAGATTGTTAAGTACGAACACCCTGACTAAACTAATTTCCGCAGAGGAAATGGATGGAATTGCCGCCTACAAGATAACAGACCTTTTTTCCGATTTAAACGGATCGATCTTTACGGAATTAAAAAACAACCAGCCAATTGATGTTTACAGGAGAAATTTGCAAAAAATGTATATAGAAAGATTAATTTCTGTGCTAAAACCTTCACCTGCGCAGGCTTCCCCCCTGGCTGCCATACTTTCAGGGGCTTCCAGGGAAGGATTACCCATTGCCCAGAGTGATGTGATCTCGGTTATAAAAGAAGAGCTAAGGAACCTTGATACTAATTTCAAAACTGCATCAGCCAGTGCAAGCGGATTGGGAAAGGCCCACCTTTTAGATCTTTCCGGCCGTATTGAAAATACGTTGAATAAGCTTTAGTTTATCTATATCTTCCAGAAGTTAAAAGATTGTTCACTTTCAAACCATCCTGAATAAAAAATCAGGTCTCCAAAGTGAACAATCTTTCTGGAAAGCTTCGAAATGAAGAAATTAGTTATAGGCTATTTAGATTTTCGGCATCAGCATCGTTCAAAATGTTCATCTACGGCAAATGCCTTCAACACTTTTAAGCTCTGTGCCAATACTGTCCCGTTAGCTATAACGAATTTTCTGGTCATCTGTACCAATTGATCAATAAGCCCGATTTAGGATTTATACAAACATCCTCCAGCATGGGAGGAATTAAAAATGTTTTCAATACACTTTAGGATTCTTTATATTTTAGTAGTTATTTGTATACATTTATTATAAACAATAAACGCGCTGCCAACAGGGTTACCTTTTGGTTTACTGGATAATCTTTTCGTTCATTAGCCCATCCGCTATGCCTTATTTGTTGCTCAAAATTTTTATGGCCATAGTTTTTTTCTGTACAGCCCCAGATTAAATTCCTGAAAAATTTGCTACCACCCAGGCTTGTAAAAATCACTTATCACTTCGGCTTGCCACTTCCAATCCGAAATTATAAAGGATACTGTATTTCGGATAAATATCAGCTTCACCTCGAGTTAGAGAAGAGTACTTATTTAAAAAATAGACAATTGTCTATTTTCTTTTTAGCCTTTTATCATCTTTCGTTCTGACCATCTTGCGGAACTTTGGCAGTAAGATAAGTACCGGGTTCCACTGTAGGCAATTTTTGAAATGCAAACAGGAATTTTACTTTATCAAATTTCAAACTAGAATATGGAAAAGATAGAATATTTTAATGAAGAGATCAGTATTCTTTGGCAACCTAAAGTATGTATACATGCTGGAATTTGCGTGAAGACGCTTCCAAAAGTTTATGATCCTACGAAAAGGCCTTGGATAAAAATAGAAAATGCGACCACCGAGCAGCTTTTTAGCCAGATCGCTAAATGCCCTTCGGGGGCCTTGAGTATAGAAAAAACAGATAAAACTAACAGTATAGAAATGGAACAGACAAAAGTAGTGATTGATAGAAGTCCTTATGGGGAGATTCAATTATTTTCCGATGATGTCAAAGCAGGCAAAATGGACATCGCCATCTCTGGTGAGAAGCTTACTGTTTTCCACACTGAAGTCAGATCAGAATTTGCAGGCCGTGGATTTGCCAAATTATTGTTGGATAAACTGGTAAACTACGCGGAACAAAATAGCCTGAAGATAGTGCCGGTCTGTCCGTACGTAAATCTACAATTCAGGCGCCATCCGAAAATGTATGCTGCGGTATGGTACAGAGAATAGTTGTTCAGCCAAATAGAAGGATCAACAGCACAGGAGCAGACAATATTCTGCTTGCCCAGCATAATGTTGCTGATCTAATTTTCAATAAAAATCAGCTTCATGAAATATCTTTTAGAAAAGTCTATTAAGGGCATTATCAGGGCCCAGCGATATAAAACTTACATTGAATGGAGAAATGGCACACTGATCACCGATGAGCCGGAAAAGATCGGTGGAAAGGACTTAGGACCCGACCCTTACTCGCTTCTGCTTTCCTCTCTTGTTGCATGTACGCTTGCAACCCTGAGAATGTATCTTGATATCAAAGAAATCGTTGTAAGAGAAATAATCGTTGAAGCTAACATTTTTAACAAAATTGAAAAAGAAGGGATCGTTGTATACATAGAACGAAAGATAGTACTGCCCGAAATTACCGATCAAGACCTTCATTCAAGATTGCTCCGGATTGCTGAAAGCTGTCCAATTTCCAAGATATTAAAGAGCAACATTAAAATCAATACAGACATTGTCCAATGATAGTTTACAAGTTATTTGAATGTATTAATATCCCAGGTTTTGTTGAACCTGCAAAAACACCAATGGTATTTGGTCTTGCTGACATATGAAACCGGCTGTTTTAATCCTTGTCACTTTGCTGATTTGTGTAAAGTGGTCCGCGGCGCAAAGTTTTAAACTTCTTCGTTTTGAGGAGGAATACACTCATCTTAAGGACAGTTCAAGAACTTTTTATAACAAATTAAAATTTATTCCCTTGTCGCCGATCGGCAACGCCTATTTATCTTTCGGTGGAGAGGTGAGGCTTGAGCTGGATAGGGCGGAAAATGAAGACTGGGGATCCAGAAACCTGGGCCGCGATATTTTCCTTTTACAAAGGTACAGTATACATGGAGATTTGCAGATAAACAGGCGTCTGCGGATTTTCTCCCAGTTGCGGAGCGGTCAGGAAAGTGGGCGCAAGAATGGTCCGAGGCCTATTGATGAGGACAAGCTGAACATACAAAATCTTTTTATTGATTTCTACCCTTACTATGGAAAGAAATCAAAACTTCTGCTCCGTATTGGAAGGCAGGAACTTCAGTATGGGAGCGGACGACTGCTTGATGTTCGTGAAGGGCCAAATCTCCGCTTATACTTTGATGGAGCTAAGGCAGCTTTCAAAACAGATAAATTCAATATTGACGGATTTTTCCTGAAATCAGGAGGGACTAATCAGGGCGTTTTTGATAACCGCATCGGTTCAGGAGGAAAAATCTGGGGCTTATATGGAACGCTCTCTGCCCCGAAGCTGTTCAATACGGATTTTTACTACCTTGGCATTGACAGGAAAAACGGACGGTTCGATGAAGGAAATGCGGCGGAACTGCGTCACACCTTTGGCACCAGGATCTGGAAAAACGGGGTTGGTTTATTCTATAATTTCGAAGGTGGTTTCCAAAGCGGAAGATTCGGTTTGAAAAAAATTATGGCTGGGGGCGGCTCCTCAGAAGTTGGCTATAAGTTTGTAAACCTTCGGGGACGGCCTGTGGTAAAGTTACGCGGAGACCTGATATCCGGAGACAGGTCAAAAGGCGACGGCAGACTGGGTACATTCAACCCGTTATTTCCTAATGGGGGCTACTTTGGGATGAACCCACAGGCTGGTCCGGCAAACCTGATATCGCTCCACCCTAGCCTGGCCTTTAACGCATTGGCACAAGTCCAGGTTTCAGTCGAAGTGGTATTTAACTGGCGTCACTCTGTAAATGATGGGATTTACAGGCCGGATGGATCGCTGAACTTACCATCTTTAAATGTTCCGGACCGTTACATTGGAACCACATATCTTGGCAGTGTTGCCTGGAAGGTAAACAGATTTATAAACTTCAACATTGGTATTCAATATTTCGATACCGGCAATTTTATCAACGTAGCCATTCCTGAGCACAAAAACGGTTTTTTTACCGCATCTATGGTCAGCATTAAATTTTAGCCATTAACAATACTTTAAACAGATAAATGATGCATGAAAATCTTTTATTAATCCTGGGCATGCTCTTCTTAGTCATACTTCTGGTTATGCTCGCCCAGAAGATGCGTATTGCCTATCCGATATTTTTAGTTTTGGCAGGACTGCTTATTGGTTTTATCCCTGGAATGCCTATCCTTAAATTAGATCCTGAGCTTATTTTTCTGATATTCCTGCCACCGTTATTATATGAGGCAGCATGGTACACATCCTGGCGCGAATTTAAAAAATGGAAGATACAGATCGGTCTTATGGCATTTGGGCTAGTATTACTTACCTCGGTGATCGTAGCCTTTGCGTCAATTCTCATAATACCTGGTTTTACGCTCGCACTTGGCTTTGTCCTTGGTGGTATAATCTCGCCCCCAGATGCGGTTGCTGCCACAACTGTTTTGAAAGGACTTAAAGTACCGCAGCGAACAATAACGATCCTAGAAGGCGAGAGCCTCGTAAATGATGCCTCTTCACTCATCATTTTTAGATTTGCACTAGCTGCAATCCTTACTGGTTCATTTACAATGCATCAGGCTGTAGGTCAGTTTTTTCTCGTTGCAGGGATGGGAATTGCAGTCGGAATCGCTGGTGGATATTTAATGTACATCATACATCGTTTTATGCCAACCTCTGCCGCTATAGATGCCACACTTACACTGATGACGCCTTACATACTATTTTTAACTGCAGAACATTTTCATTATTCTGGAGTAATGGCAGTTGTTAGCGGTGGGTTATTTATGTCATTCCGTGCCCATGAAGTTTTCAAAACCGGTGAAACCAGAATGAATATGATTTCGGTGTGGCACACGGTTATTTTTGCGATGAATGCAATTGTATTTATTCTTATTGGTCTTGAACTTCCTGTCATAGTGAGCGGTTTGGGCAACATATCAATCATAAACGCAATTAAGTATGGTGTTATCATAAGCCTGATAGCAGTTTGTATAAGAATTCTATGGGTTTATTTAATCGCCTTTTTTCCTCGCTGGATCAGCAAAAAGAAAAGGCAGTCACCTGCACCTGCCTTAGCTAACCTGTTCATCATTGGCTGGGCTGGTATGCGGGGAGTTGTATCACTGGCGACAGCACTTTCCATTCCTTTGTTGATTGATGGTGGAAAATCTTTTCCCCAGCGGGATCTGATTATTTTTATAACCTTTGTTGTCATATTTATAACCCTTGTATTTCAGGGCCTGAGCCTCCCGGTACTTATCAAACTTACAAAAGTCACCGAAATCGACCCAATTCTTCCACAGCACGAGCAAAATGCAGGAATAAGGATGCGGCTGGATATTATGACCTTGCAGTGTTTAAGTGAGCACCATTCCGAAGCGAGTAAAAACAACAGCCTTCTTAGTGCGTATACCGAAAGTCTATACAAAGAAATTGAAGGGCATCAAAGATATCTAACCTCGAATAAAGTTTCCCACGATAAAGCTATCGAACTTGAAGAATACCGCCAGGTCATGCGCAAAGTACATGAAATGCAGCGGGAAGAGCTTTTTAAAATGAAAAATGAAAAAACCTTTACGGACGATGCCATTCGTAAGGCTGAAAATTTATTGGACTTGAATGACATCAAATTATCTGGAATATAGTTCAGCGGTTTCCATAATTAATGCTGAAATCTTCTACAGATTAAGTTTTAGTACCAATATCGAAAGCAATTAGCCAGCCTTATCAATTTATGTTTCCTAATTGGATGGCTAATCCAAATGATTTGACACTGAAAAGCTTCAAATGCCCTTAGCATTCACATTTAAAATTATTAGACCTAATAAATAATCCTTAAAATGAAAAAACAAACAAAACTATTCAGCGCCCAGCGCGCCAGCCTTATTTTCCCCCTATTGGTTATACTATCGGTAAATCTGAATACTTTTGCCCAGGTAAAAAATGTTGTCATCGTCCACGGTGCATTTGCAGATGGTTCGGGTTGGAAAAACGTATTCAGAATATTATCCAAGAAAGGTTATAATGTTACCATAGTACAGAATCCTTTAAGTTCTTTGGAAAGCGATGTGCAGGCAACCAATCGTATATTAGATAAGCAAAACGGACCTGTGATATTGGTTGGACATTCCTGGGGAGGGGTTGTGATATCTCAAGCGGGTATCCATAAAAACGTGGTCAAGCTCGTCTATGTAGCCGCCTATCAGCCAGATAAGGGTGAAAATACCCTGAAATGGGCAACATCTATGCCCAATTTGCCTGAATATGGAATCCTTCCGCCTGATGAGAAAGGTTTTGTTTATTATGACCAATCTAAGTTTCATGTGGGCTTCTGTGCAGACCTTCCTAAAGAAGAGTCGGATTTCATGTTCGCCCCCCAGGGTCCTATTTATGCAGAAAGTTTTACAACTCCGCTTAAGAATGCAGCTTGGCGGGACAAACCAGCTTACGGTATTGTTGCAACAGAAGATAAAAGCATTCGCCCTGAAATACAAAGGAATATGTATAAGCGCTCTAATACCAAAATTACAGAAATCAAAGCCAGTCATGCCTTATTTATATCACAACCTGAAGCGGTTGCTGACGTAATTATCCAGGCTGCAAATGATAAGTAAGAAACTGTGCTGTTCGAAAAATATCAAAATAATATGAAAGATCCAAAAAAGTCATTGGCGGCGGAAAAACTTTCTCCAAGAAAAGAATTTATCAAAGTCGCGATAAATGTCAATCTACATGTAACTGACATCGGCGATGGTAAGCCGTTGGTACTAATACATGGATGGCCACTCAGCGATGCAATGTACGAGTACCAGTATCAACATTTTGTTGAGAGGGGCATCAGGGTAATTGGCATTACCCTTAGAGGATTCGGCCAATCAGGCAAGCCATACGGCCTATACGATTACGAAACCTTTTCACAAGACATCAAAGTAGTACTGGAAAAACTCGAAGTTGAAAACGCTATACTTGGCGGTTTTTCTATGGGAGGCGCGATTGCAATCTACTTTACTGAGCGGTACGAGTCTGCCCACATTAGTAAACTGGTATTATTTGGCGCTGCTGCGCCCTCGTGGACGCAAAGGCCTGATTTTCCATTCGGTATCAGTCAACAAGATGCACAGCAGCTCATTGACCTGATACACACCGACCGATCGAAATTATACAATAATTTTGGAAAAATATTTACCGCTAGCGAAACATCACTCTCACCAGGTTTGGCAGCCTGGCTTGATTCACTTAACTGGCAAGCTTCACCCTATGCAGCCACAAAGTGTCTAATCGCCTTGAAAGATACAGATTTGCGGCCAATTTTGTCAAAAATTGAATTACCAACAGCAATTTTCCATGGACGCCTAGATAAAATCTGCCCGTTCCAACTCGCTGAGGAGTTAAATAAAGGCATAAAGCACTCGCAGCTAATTGCATTTGAGTATAGCGGCCATGCTCTTTTTGTTGAAGAAATGCAAAAATTCAATTGCGAGCTTGAAAAATTTGTTTTAAGCTAAGCAACCCATACTATGCCCCAAGGAAAAAAGCTTCTTGGGCTGGATCAGGATTCTGAATGAAGCTTAGCTGAAATAAGTTGTCTACACAAATATTCAGGTTAGCGCCCTTCGGGCGTTTTAAATCAAATACATATGAGTCGACTGTTTCAATGAAGCAACAAAATATACCCAAATTTTCATAATTGGTAGATCGGTCTGTTTTCTAATTTTCATAGACCTTTTAATAATTCGAAGAAAATAAATAAAGAAATTTAGAATAAATTAGATGAGATAAAACCTACTCTACCAGTTGAATTTGAATCCTGTTCCGTTATACAATCTATTTACGTAACGGCTTACACAATTGAGATCGTTATGTTTAAGTGAACAAAAACATATCATGTAGTGCATGGATAAATTCTTTATGCGGTCAAGCTACCATTTCAGTTTCGTTATAACGTCCGGCCGTTGCCAGCAATACAGACAGTTATATTTTACACAGCCATTGTACGCAGCCTTAAGGGAACAAACCTATTTTTTAGCCACACCCAGTGTTCGGCAATCTTATTGTTTTCAAACCTGAAGATAATTAGCACCATAAGGCGCGGTTTACCCGGACGCTTGAGATGACTATGGGATATAACGAGATCATTTGACTCAATAAAGATCCCCTTGAACAAGCGGAAATCATTTTCAGGACTATGTTTCAACAAATCTGTTAGGCACTGATGTCCATTGATCGTTGAAGGATTTTGTTTCAGGTAATGCTCGTTACAGTATGCTTCGATGGCATTGCTGTTTCGGTTAAAAAAAATTTCATTCGTAATCTTTATTCCAATTTCTTTATTTGTCATCTGATATGGGATTAACTTTTGAATCTAGCTGATCATTGCTAATAGTTTCCAGTTTATTGAAGCAATACTTACGCGCAGCGTTCTTAAAGACTTAAAAAACATTAATGGTTCTAACTTGAGAAGTACGAGAGTGCTGTTTATTTACAAAGATGTCGCTGAATAGGTTGACAATAATATATCTAGTTTTCCGCTGCATAATGATTTCGTTATTGAACAGACCAAAGATCAGTATGAACGAAAATTTTAAAGATGATACAAGTCGCAAAAAAAAATAGACATATATCTATTAGTACTTGGACAGTTCTGGATCGGACTATTGTAGAAGAATTGTTAGATTTTTTTGATCAATGGCTGTGATTAACCCGATATCAGTGAAGTGGTACCGTTTTATTTTTCATCGGAATATAGATTAATTTTTATGTTCTTAATTCATTTTGTGGGTGTCAAAAAAGATACAAAATCAAGCTGAAATATGTACGGTCCATTACGACGAATCAAGAAAAATATACCTCGTTACCAATATTGGGTAGGAAAAAAGGCACTGATCATATATTTCGTTTTGCTGCATTCGTCCTGTATCGCAAACCAGGTAGCTACCGTGAATAAATACGAAAAAGCTCCTGTGAATGATAACTATTCTCAGGAGCTTTTTCTACAATATTCTCCCCATCAAGGGGGCTGAACGGTTTAATTGTTTCTTTTGAGTTGGCGAAAAAGAAATTAATGTTGATACCCCCCAAAATATTTTACCGGGCTCCAGTTAGGGATTACTGGTAAGGATTTTGGGCCAACTGAGCTATACTCCTGACTGGCATACACTACTTTACCATCAACAATAGTAAGTTTACTTTTAATGTTCTTTATATTTTCTTCAGGGATTACAAAATAATCATCACTGAGAATAACCATATCTGCGAAGTACCCCTTTACGATTCTGCCTTTATCTCGCTCTTTGATAAGCTCATAGCCTTTATGTGTTGCAAGTCGGAGCGCTGTTGCCCGGTCCAGTATGTTTTCTTCTGCTATAACCTTGTTTCCTCCAATTGTTTTACCAGAAGTTAGCCAATATAATGCAATCCATGGATTATACGAGGCCACTCTGGTGCCGTCCGTACCCAGTGCCGAGGGAATTTCCATTTCTAATGCTTTTTTTACAGGAGGCGAACCCAAAGCGGATTTTATATATCACTCACAGTTTCCGCATGATCGAAAAACCAAACCAGTCCATTCATTGGCGTCTCACGATTGATTTCTTCAATAACTGTCAAAAAACGATCTATACTTTCATCATATGTTGCATGCAGTCGAAAAGGCCACCTGTGTTTAACCAAAAGACTGATGACGGATTTCAGGCTTTTTTCCATATCGCGTGATAATGTCGGGCGGGGAAATAGAAAGTTCTCGAAATCGGCTGCATCACCTACAATATTTTCTCCGCCCCCCTGAACATGATAATCCACCTGATTGTGGCCATTATGCGATCTGTCATCTAAATTTACCATGCCAAGCCATTTAGTGTAGTCAGCAAATTCTGCTCCTTTTTTCTGTGCGAATAAAAAATAAGGCAGACGAATACTGATTTGCCCTGCTTTGTTTAATTTATCTGTAACTGCGTAATCATCGGGAAAATTTTGGAAACCGCCACCAGCATCCATAGCGGCAGTTACGCCGAGACGGTTTAATTCGTTCATATATTGAAGCGTGGAATTAAGTTCTCCTTCATGTGTCAATACTGGCAATTTTGCCAATGTTGAATAGAGAATAAATGCATTGGGTTCTGCCACTAAAAGTCCTGTTGGATTTCCTATTTCATCTTTTTGTATTAATCCTTCGGCAGGATTAGGAGTATCGGAAGTAATACTCAATTTTTTCAAACCTGCTCGGTTAAGCCAGGCCTTACCATATAGGTAAAGAATAAATGTAGGAACATCACCGGTCGCTTGATTTATCTCCTCAATGCTGGTAAGCCTTTTCTCCTCGAACTGATATTCATTCCATCCACCGACCACGCGGATCCATTGTCCTTCCGGAGTATGCTCAGCCTGCTCTTTAAGCATTTCAAGCGCACGTTTTAACGATTTAACACCATCCCATCTTAATTCGGTATTGTAGAACCTTCCTGCACGGATAACATGCAGATGGCTATCAAATAATCCGGGCACGACGCGATTACCTTTAGCATCGATAATTTTAGTTTGTTTACTTTTGAATTTTGAAATCTGCAAATCCGTTCCAGTCCCAATAATCCTGTTTCCCTGGATCGCAACCGCCTGAAATGTTGTATTCTTGCCATCCAGGGAGGAAATTTTACCATTTTCAATAATGATATCAGCCTTTTGGGCGTAAAGAGATATGGACATTGAAAGACAAAATCCCAAGGTTACGTATATGAATTTTTTCATATCTTTAAAATAATTAAAAAGGCAGAAGAAATTCTCCTGCCTTTAAATGGAATAATGGGAAATTACTTCTTCAACATTTCTCGGGCGTACTGAACGCCTATTCCGTATGCACCTCCATATTTAACCACCAAATCATTTACTGGTTTATAAGTTTCCTGACGTGCCCAATCGCGCTGAAGCTCAAGAAGATATTGTAAAGATGTTATCGGCTTTGCGCCTGCCTGAACCATTCTAGTTACTGCTTGGTCATGTGCTTCTTTTGATACATCTCCTGAGGCATCAGTGATTACATAAACCTGATACCCTTCATTAATAGCGGACAATACAGGTCCAACGATGCAAACACTTGTCCATAATCCAGCCATGACAATTTTCTTTTTCCCTTTCGATGTAATTGCTTTATGGGCATTTACATCTTCCCAGGTATTCATTGTTGTCCTATCGACATATCCTGAAGTAGATTCTGGATAGAATTCCTGTATCTCTGGGAAAACTGGACCACTGAAAGATCTTTCGGCAACCGTAGTTACCACGGTTGGGATCTTGAAAATTTTCGATGCCCCGCTGATCAGCCCTACATTGTTTCGCAATTCAGTTGTAGAAATGCTGTGGGTTGCAAATGCCATTTGGCCTTCGTGATCAATCAATAATAATGAATGATTTGTCGGATTTAATAGATCAGGGCTTGGTTTTTGTGCCAGAGCTGCAACACAGCTTAAAGAAAATAGAAAAGGCATGATTAGTTTTTTGTACATTGTCAAGATTTTAATTGTAAATAGTTATTTTTTTCATATCAAATATTAATAGCAGCTGGGGATAAAATTGGCAGCTAAATGCCTGCCCCATCTTCCGATTTAATCTTGAGTAAAATTTATAGAAGTGTTGCTAAAAGCGAAATTTCGAGATTGTAAGCCTTGCTGACCGGACAGCCTTGTTCTGAAATTGTGGCTATTCTTTGAAATTCTTCTTCAGAAATTGCGGGAATCTTGGCAGTAAGAACCAAATCAGATTTAGTGATGATACCGTTTTCAAGTGAAATGCTGGAAGTGGTCACTAACTCCTTAGGTTTGTAACCTGCGCTAGTAAGTTCAGCACTTAGTTTCATAGTAAAACAGCCTGCATGCGCTGCAGCCATGAGTTCCTCTGGATTTGTATCGGTGCCGCTTTCAAAACGCGAAACAAATGTGTAGGGTGTATGTTCTAAAGCCCCGCTTTGAGAAGTTAGATGCC
This sequence comes from Pedobacter psychrodurus, assembly GCF_004331735.1. Taxonomy (GTDB): domain Bacteria; phylum Bacteroidota; class Bacteroidia; order Sphingobacteriales; family Sphingobacteriaceae; genus Pedobacter; species Pedobacter psychrodurus. Next base: position 288,867 of record NZ_SJSO01000003.1, on the reverse strand, counting down.
CCCTACCATCCTTAATTGTTCCCGTCCAAACTGCTGTTGCTTGTCTTTTCATGTTATTGTTCTTTAATGTTTATAAATTCATCTATACTTTTCGGCACTATACAGACTTAATATCAGTCTGTTGTAGCGACCTTAACGCAGAAACGTGTTGTAGCTGCTGTTATCAGACTGGTAACTTTTTTTTGCGTTTCCCCTTCCTCAAATTCTACAGTTCTCAATCGATTAAGATCTTGCTCATTTCCGATACTGGCAAAACAGCACTGTGGATAATTGAACAGTTCCGGAACTGTGAGCAAATTTGCGTTTTCGATATTTTAGAACAGTAGACTAATAATCAAAAAAAATATAGCTAATTGTCTATTATCCAAATTGGGAATAAGTTATAATTATTTGTTAGGGACTCGATAATTCCTTCAGAAAAGAGAATGACGCAGGAAAAAGCATAGTTTTCTGTTCTTTTTTGTACAATAAAAATTTCTTGACAAAGCACACGAGCACTTATAACAGGAGAAGTTTCAATAGAGTGATTGTTTCATGGAAGTTGAAACATAGGTAGAAAATAGAAGCCAGATGTGGGAATTAAGAAATATAGATAGATATGTAAGAACTGATTCCTACGGTTTTGAAACATCAAAATGGCAAGAGTACTTGCCATTTTGATTGTCAATCTGTAAAGAAAGATCAAATTCTCAATTGGGTTCATGATCAAAAAATCCTTTAACAAAAACGGAAAATATACTGATTAAAAAGATAGCTGCAGAATCTGCATCCGGAAGAAATTCAGACGAGGCAAAACAGAATCAAATAGGAATTCTATGATCTTCTATATGTCCTTTATGCCTACTTTATCAATGTCCACTTTTTTCGTGGCCTTTTTCAGTACACGGCTCAACGTGTCTTTAGTGATACCCAGATAAGAAGCAATAATATGCTGAGGAAACCGGTTTACGAAAAAGGGATAGTTTTCCACAAAACATTTGTAGCGTTTCTCTGCGCTGTAGCTTATTGAGGTTATTCTCCTTTGTGTGGCTATGTTACTCCGATCACCGAGTTTTAACAACATTTCATTAAATGCCTGACAGTCTCTGGACAATCTTTGAGAGGCCTCAGATGTGATCAGCAGAACTTCACAATCTTCCCACGCATCCACATTGTAAATGCTCGGCGTACCCACTATAAAACTCTCTCGGTCACCCGCCCACCAGTTTTCCACATACAAATTAACCATCCGTTCCACACCTTTTTCATCCATGTGATATTGGCGCATTGCACCTTTGAGTATAAAAGCAAAATATTTACAGACTTCGCCTTCTTGAAGTAGATACTGTTTCTTTTTTAATTTTTTATAGATAAAATGGCTTTTAACATTATTAAAATCTTCTTTAGAGATTAATGTCGAAGAATATTTGTTAATATAATTATATAAAGGATGCATGTTAGCTATTACAATATTTTTACTATTACTAAGTGTATTGTTCATCATTCACTGAAAGCCAAATCATTGTAAATCTTCGCCGACCAATATCATGTTAGAGCTAATATTAGTAGCGGGCAAGACAGACATGGAAAATTTATCATCCGACTCGATGTTTATTTACTATCAGGAAATTACAAAACTAAAGTACCAGCAATATATTAATGTTGACAAATGCCATTAAAAAACAGCGACAAATATCTACGTAAAACTAAAATCATCTATCTAGCGTTTCAATGCTTTTCTGCGTATCCGGCTAAGTGTATCCTTTGTAATCCCCAAATATGAAGCGATAATATGCTGCGGAAAGCGTTGTATAAAATAGGAATGGTTATTGACGAAATCCTCATACCGCTTCTCTGCTGAAAAGCTTATGGATGAGGCTATCCGTTTTTGAGCCAAGATATTGTTTCGTTCATCAAGTCTCAGCAAGAGTTCATTAAATAACGGACATTGCGAGGACAACTTCAAACTATTCTCCCTGGTTATCAGCAATATTTCGGCATCTTCCCAGGCGTCGATATTGTAGATACTTGCTGTTTTCATGACAAAACTTTCTGTGTCACCAATCCACCAGTTTTCGATATATAAATCCACAATGTGTTCATTCCCCTTCTCATCGACGTAATATTTACGCAATGCACCTTTTAGGATAAATCCCATGTAGCGGCATATATCTCCTTCTTCGAATAAATATTGTTTTTTCCGAATTTTTTTGTGGATGAAATGATTTGATAAAATTTGCAAATCATCTTCCGAAAGTGAAGTTGAGGCGCATTCGTTAATGTAATTAAATAGTTGATGCATAAAATCAATTGTATTGTCAAGGTTTTTTCGTCTTATTATATTTTGCCGGATGCCCTACTCAATCTCACCGGATGAAATGTTCAGAGAATGAATATTCAAAAATCTAGGTCTATTTGCTCATCTTAAAAATTTATTTAGCCACAAGAGTTTTTTTTATCAATTTGTGACCTCAGCAAAGAATAAAATATATCAGTTAGGTACAGATCTGATTTTTCAGCATGAAGTTATTATTTGATGCCATGACAAATATGCCCAGATGTAAATCTTGCAAAACATATCTTTATTCTTCAGCTTAATAGTCAGAAAAATTGTATAGATACCTAGTGGCTTAATATTTTTTTTAAAAAAAAAATTACGTGCGATTTAGTAATGAAGGGATATCTGTCGGCCTATAGGAGATAAGCCCAAAAGAATGCAAAATACTCATAATTAGAATTTTGCACAATTAGTATTTACTAAATTCAGCAAATTATGTATCCTTCCAATTATAATATCTACCTGTTGGGATACATGTTGCCGGATGGTAACAACGATGCTACCAACTGATTTTTTAACAAAATAAGGAGTATAATATCAACCCCGGTAATAAAAGAGATTATCTGGGTCATTTGTAGCGCTGGAAAAAAGCACCTACCCTCATAATATTGTAAGTTACCCTACATTATTGGATTTTCAGTGCATTTTTCCCTGCTAGAAAAGATCATAAATTATAAAAAGTGGAAAAGTTGTCAAGAGATTACCAGAAAGATCTTTAAGTGCCTTTGTCAAATGATTGTTCACAGTCTTTCGTGAGATATTGAGTTCTTCGGCAATCTGGCGATGTGTTTTACCCTCATATCTACTCATTTTATAGACCAGTCTACATTTTTCAGGGAGCCGGGCAATAGATAATTCCAGTTTATGGACAAGTTCTTTTTCAAGTAATGCTACTTCTGGAGAAGGAGAAAATCCATGGAAATAGTATGGGTCGGCTTGTACCATTTTTTGACGCTTTCTATAGCGTCTATCAAGAATATTTATTACCCTATATTTCACGGCTGCGGAAAGGTATGTTTGTAATGAATATCTCAGAAAGAGGCTTTCCTTACGAAGCCAGATGCTGCAGAAAATATCCTGAACACACTCTTCAGTGTCTTCGGCATTATTTAAGGCACTTGCAGCGAAGGTAAAAACATACTGCCAGTTCCTTCGATAAATCTCATTAAAGGCGAGTTCGTCACCCGAACGCAAAAGCGCCAAAAGATTTTCTTCCCGATATTTAAAATACATCGACATTATCTGCCCCCCTACACTAATATATTCAGATGACGTTAAAAAAGTTATATCACAAAAGAAGTCAGCCCACTGATCAATCCATCCCTAAAACTCCAGACATCACAGTAGGAACTCTCTTCTGACCCGCCGTTTTTTCTAAATACTATCTGACCCATCTCCACTACGAAATCTTTTTCTTGGATATAATTTTCTGTTATGAATGTCACCCCATCATAGGCTGAGCTGATGTACCCAAGAAGTTCGGCTTTTCCGTTGAAGGTTCTCTGACCGACATTTTCCCATCTGACATCCTCCGTGCAGTAGGTAATGAACTTGGCATACTTTCCTTCCAATAAAGCGCTGTTCGCCTCTATCAATAGCTGTTGGTTGCCCATATTTATTTTGTTTAATGGCTGTTTTCAGTGTCTACCTGAATACCGATCTTTCCATAGAAATCTTCAGCACCTTTTCTGAATTCCAGCAGGCTGTGCGCATTACCTATCTCCGACAAAGGGAAAACTTTTCCGACAACGGGCTTTAGCTTGCCTGACTCTATAAGCTTTGTGAGTTCGTCCAATTTGTTTCTGCTCTGTCTGGTAAACACAAAGTGGTAAGTGGCATTTTTTCCCCAGGCGTGGATCAGGTTCTGTGGCTTTTCGATATCAACCAATGTTACCACCTGTCCCATCTGGCTTAGAACCTTTCCGCTGTCCGAAAGTGTGTTGCCGCCTAATGTATCAATGACCACGTCGACGCCTTGATTATCGGTCAGCTTTAAAATTTCATCGATATAATTTTCCGTTTCATAGTCGATGGTATAATCGGCCCCGAATCCTTTGAGCATCTGATGGTGCACGGTTCTGGCGGTTATGAAAACTGTTGCGCCCATGGCCTTCGCCAGTTGAATAGTAGGTATCCCTACGCCGCCTGCTCCGCCGTGTATCAAAATCGTTTGATTGATTTTAAGCTGTGCCCTGGTATAGAGCATTTCCCAGGCAGTACCGGCTGCTAAAGGAAATGTCGCCGCTTCCAAGTGGCTTACGTTTTTCGGTTTGATACCGATTATGGATTCATTGGCGACATGATATTCTGCATAGCTTCCCTGTCCTTTAAAAATTTCCGGGGTATAATAAACCTCGTCACCGACCTTGAAATTTTTAACCCCCGTTCCGGTCTCTACAATCACCCCGGACACATCATGACCGGTAATAACGGGAAGTTGCAGTTCATTCCTATAATCTCCACGGCGCACCTGGTAATCCAGCGGATTTACTGATGTCGCCATCACTTTTACAAGAACTTCACCAAATCCCGGTTTTGGGGTTGGAACATCCAGGATTTCGAACTTTTCTACCGAGCCGAACTCGTTTAATACTGCTGCTTTCATTTTTTTACAACATTTAGTTATTTAGGTAAATTCCTAATTGATAATTTATTTTTTTTTTATAATTTCTCTTTAATCAGCTGAGCCAACTCCTGTATCGCCTCTTCATTACGTTTATAGTATGTCCATTGATCTTTTCTTGTTGCTACCAAAAGATCTGCTGCAGACATAGTTTTAAGATAAACTGACACTGTTGGAATAGACATTTTTGCCTTTTTAGCAATATCGGAAACACAAACACCTAATGAAGGTGAGTAGTCAGCTAACTCCTCGTTTGGAAAATAAGCAAAGGGATCTTTCAACCACGTCAGGATATTTAAGCGGGTCTGATTTGATATTGATTTAAGTACGTCAAGCATTTTCATGAATCAAATTTAGGCATTTACCTAAATCCCTACAAAGAAATATATTCAAAAATTACGCCTTTATGACAAAGCGTGTATTAAACTGAATTATTGGTTCATCATTTTCCCGTTATTTGAAGTTAAGTGAACAACAAGCAGACTGGTAAGAATGGAATGTTCATTTCGAAGTGAGTTCGGACAATCTGGTGAAAGTTTCATCGAATGGAAAAATCCTAAACTGATCTGGATTAATCCATTCACAGACATTTTAAGAAAAGAAAAATTGGAGGTCGAACTACACTGTGAATAAGTTTTCACAACATTACACTGAGAAAAACAGTTAGATACATAATCATTTTAGCGTTATTTTTTGTAAATTTTGTTAATGATACATCGCTATTAGAACAGCTTTTAAACTGAATTAAAAGGATGTATCTACTTAAGTCTCGTGGTCTGCGAATAATAGAGACCTCTCGGTCTCATTTTAACAGAAGCAATCTATTTATCACATATAAAAGACAGTTAAGAATAGGAGACTAATGACTTTAATAAAAAAAACAAAACAAATAGCGATAGAAAAAGAAATTATAAATATGATATTAATCACCGGAGCAACAGGTCATTTAGGTACTGCGGTACTTGAAAATATGCTCAAAAAAATTAGCCCTCTGGAAATAGCAATATTTGCAAGAGATAAGAAAAAAATTCAGAAGTGGAAAGATTCAGGCCTCTCTATCCGACTTGGCGACTTCAGAGATAAAGAGAACATTAAAAGGGCATGCATCGGTGCTGACCGTTTGCTCTTGATCCACGTAACGCACCCGGATGCTTTCGAGCATCAGAAAAATGTAATCGATGCAGCTGTTGACAGTGGGATCAAACATATCTATTATGCTGGCGGAGCAATTAGCCATAATGTTGAGAAAAGTAAACTGGGACTGATAAGGGATTCCTATTTTCTCACTGAAAATTACATTAGACAAAGCGGACTACAATATACTATTTTTCAGATCGGACTGTACTCAAATATGATACCTTACTTTATTGGAGACAATCTACCGATCAACGGTATAAAATTTCCAGCAGGTCGTGGAAAAGCAGCATTTGCCAGCCGAGATGAAATTGGAGAAGCGATAGCCAAAATTATTCTTAAAAAAAATGAGTTTAATTTTACCTATATTTTTAGCGGCAAACAATCTTATTCCTTTGTTGATGTGGCCAATATATTGAGCGATCTTTCTGGGCATGAAATAACTTTCCTGAATTCTGATCAGGAGGCCTTTGCATCAACATTAAGACAACATGGAGCAGATGAAGCGGAAATCTCAAAGGCCCTGCTTTTTTCAGAGATAATCAAAAATGGAGCTTATAACATTTGTGATGGCACGCTGGAACAAGTATTGGAAAGGAAACCGACCACATTGCGAGAATATCTTGAAACTACTTATTGCCCTTAGAGCTTAGAAACACAAATTATCCGATGCAACGTCTTGTTGTGGCCACCATTAGGATAGCTTTTATAAACCAGAGTTAAAAATATAAGGATTTGCTATAAATAAATATGTCTCCCGGATAATTAACAAACCTTAAATGCATGTTATGCCCGGGAATCCGCCGGGAATATCATCCGAACTGCAGACTATTCGCAACAGTATATAGGTACAGTAAAATTAATGCAATTGTAGAGGAACTGCGGTAACGATTGCATCGAGTTTTTCTACCTCCAGCATTTTATTATAATCCCGATATGTCTTCCATCGCTCACCCCTTCTGCCAATTTATTAGCTGAGCAAGTCCATCATCAAGCACATCGTAAAGCACTACAACTTGAAACGTTGTGATATTCTTCTGAGATATGAATAATTTCTTAACCTGTATCCACGCCCAATATTTCCGATTTTAAACAACTTTGGTTTTTCAAACATAGCTCTAACTCTGCTACTGGCCAGAATTCCACCAGCTAAAAAGCCTGTTTGTTTCAAAAATATTCTTCTCTGCCTATTTCTTCCCGTAAAAATCTTATCTGGCAACTATACATACTTTCAACTAGGCTGTTGAGTAGCTAAAGCAACTGCAATTATTTAGCTGATCAAATCATGACAAATCAAAAGGAACAAGCTAGTTTCGACAAGTTTGTTTAATCTGTATATATAACATCGCCTTAAGATTATTCTTAAAACCGGCTAAAGCAGAAAGCAAATCCTTAAAGAAAAGTGATATTAAATAAGCATTGGTCAAAAATAGGATATGTTGTCACGCAGCTTTTATTAATACCCTGCATAGAAATACTGTAACCCGACCGTATTGGGTAATCCGGCCTATGGAAAAAGGGTTAGCAATACCCATTTTTAAATTAAAGGAAATTATATTTTTTCAAAAGCTAAAACTTTCTTTGCTACGAGGAGCTATTGCTAATCTGTTTTTAACAGTTTTTTAACAAGTGGATTTTAGCTTTGTCCTTAAGTATGAATATTAATCAAACCGGGGATTTTGAACTCTTAAAGCAGTTGGCTAACGATGATGAAAAGGCTTTCGATCAGTTGTTTGTCAGTTATTATCCAGGCTTAATTCGATTCTGTAAATCTTTGCTAAACTCTTCTAATGGTGATGCTGAAGATTTGGTTCAGGACGTTTTTTTTAAGCTTTGGGAAAGCAGGAAATCACTTTCAGTGCATACTGCACTTAATTCTTTTTTATATACATCGGTTAAAAACAAGGTTAACGATCATTTTCGTAAAAAAAAAACCAAAGCTTTTGTTCCAATAGATTCTATCGAAGAGAGATCGACAGATTCTTTTTATGCCCCAGATCAGCAATTGATGTATAAAGAATTGGATTGGGATATTCATCAGATGATAACCTTACTGCCCGATAGAACAGAATTAGTATTTCGGATGAACAGGCACGATCATCTTTCTTACGAAGAAATTTCAAACATACTGGGTATCTCCATCCATTCGGTAAAAACACATATGTATCGTGCCATAAAGTTTCTCAAAGAAAACTTTCGTTACTACAACTCTCCTTCCTAATGTTAAATTGCCGTTAAAGATGTTATGTTTCTGTTAAATCGAATTAATAGTGTAAGGAGGTGATGTTACTTTTACGTCTTCACTGTAAATACATCAGATTTGGAAGAGCAAGAAATTTATTTATTAATTACACGATACCTGCAAAAGGAAACCACAACCGAGGAAAACGAAGTACTGGCCGATTGGATAACTGATTCTGCAGATCACGAACAGACCTTTGAGGAAATTAAACTCACCTGGCAACATACTGCACAAGCTAAAAATGAAGAAAGTACAATTGCACTCACCCGATTAAAAGACAGAATAAATCATCAGGCAGATAATATTGCCAAAATTAAAAAGCTTACTCCTTTTAAATGGAATTTAGTTGCCGCAAGCATAGCAGTAATCGGTTTGCTTCTGGTTAGTCTTATTTATTTTTTAAGATCAAATAATTCTGTTTCAGTAACCTATAATTTGCTTAAAACCCGAGCAGGAGAAATTAAAAATATTACGTTAATTGATGGTACTAAAGTATCTGTAGGCCCAAAAAGCATACTGCGTTATCCTTCTGCATTTAATAGTGCTTTCCGAAATGTTTCGCTTGATGGTAAAGCTTATTTTGAGGTCAGTAAAAATACACATCAGCCTTTTAGGGTAAACACTGCCGATTTAAGTGTAAAGGTTTTAGGTACCCATTTTAATGTTAATGCTTCTAAAAATCAAATTTTAACAACGGTATCTCTGTTAGAAGGTAAGGTAGAAGTAAACCTGAATTCAGACAATGATGATGCATATTTATTAAAGCCAGGGCAGGAGTTGACCTTTAATAGAGCCAATCAACGTGTATTTCAGCATAACGTCGATAGCTTAACTGCTTTGGGCTGGATGACTAAAACGCTCAATTTAAGCAACGATAAATTAAGTGACGCGGCCGTTAATATCGAAAATATGTATGGTGTGAAATTAATTTTTGCCGATCAGCCGACGGCAGATACCCGCATTTATGCCCAGTTTAAGGGCGATAGTATTGAAGATGTGCTGACAATTATCTGTGCATCGGGTAATCTGGAATATAGAAAGCAAGGAAATAAGATTTATATAAGTGCTAAATAATGAAGAAATAAATAACAGGAAAATATACAGGCATAGCCTGAAAAAAAGAAACCGGCATGTTAGAGATGCCGGCTATTAATCGCCAAATAAACAATTAAAATTTAACTAACGAATTTGCTAATTTATGAAAAAAAAGATCTATAACACGTCTTTAATTTCGTTGAAGAAAATCTTATCAATCGCATGCCTGTTGATTGTTTTTCTCAACGCCGCTTTTGCCACTCCCAGGAGTAATGGCGAGCAAAACCTCGCTGAGGTAAAGTGTTCCATCAGATTAACCAACCAATCTTTGGAACAAGTTTTTGATCTAATCCATAAGCAAACTAATTTCAGTTTTGTTTGTGTAGACCGCAACGGATTTCTGCAAAAGCAGATTAGCCTGAACGAAACGAATAGTAATTTAGAACAGGTATTAAAGAAGATTGCATCTGCAGTGCCATTTACCTATATTAAGCTAAGCAATAAGATTATTCTTAAGCCTTCAGAAAAATTAGTAATTATTCAAGCTCCAAGAGTTATTAAGGGGCATGTAACGGATAAAGATAACTTAGGCATTCCAGGTGTTTCGGTATTGATAAAAGGAACTAATACGGGCACGGTAACCAATCAGGATGGCGATTTCTCTATCAAGGCGGATAATGGAGCCGTACTGGTTTTCAAAAATATTGGTTACCAGTCTAAAGAAGTTTCTGTCGGCGATGCAAATGCTTATCAGGTACAGTTAATGGAAGACAGCCAGGTATTATCTGAAGTAGTGGTTACAGCTCTTGGTATTAAAAAAGACCGTGCTAAACTGGGTTATGTGGTTCAGGAAGTTCAAGGTGAAAATTTAGTAAAAGCCAGAGAACCAAACATTATTAACTCGCTTACTGGTCGTGTTGCCGGTTTAAATATTACCAACTCAACAGATCTTTTTCAAGATCCTGGAATCTCGTTGAGAGGAAGAAAACCACTAATTGTTATTGATGGTATTCCAGATCAATCAGCCGATTTATACCGTGTAAATGCAGATGATGTAGAATCGGTAACTGTTTTAAAAGGCGCAAATGCTTCTGCATTATATGGCTCGATCGGACAAAATGGTGCAATTATGATTACCACAAAACGCGGTAAGGGTAAAGATTTAAGTATTGATGTAAACAGTTCAACACAAATTCAGCCAAGTTTTATCCGAATCCCTGAAGTGCAAACCGAATATGGTGCAGGTTTTAAAGGTAAATATACTTATGTTGATGGTTCTGGCGGTGGACCAGAAGGTTCGGGATGGATTTGGGGGCCAAAATTAGATCAGGTAGATCCGAGCACGTCTAGCGGCTTTTTTGAGACACCTCAGTTCAACAGTCCAAGAAATCCTGTTACGGGTCAACTTGTACCACTTCCTTTTATTTCGAGGGGAAAAAATAATGTTAAAGATTTCTTCCAAACCGGCATAATCGCTAGCAATAACATCAGCATTACCCAAAGTGGAGAGAAAGGCGCATTCAGAGCATCAGCATCTCACATTTATCAAAAGGGAATTGTACCAAATACTGATTTACAAAACAGCTCATTCAACATTTCCGGAAATTATAAGTTATCAGATAATTTTACTGTTGATGCCCGTTTAAACTACAACCGTCAGTTTACCAAGAATTTCCCGGAAACTGGTTATGGTCCGACCAACTACTTGTATAATTTAATTTTATGGACAGGAGCGGATGTTAGTGTTGCAGATTTGAGAGATTATTGGGTTCCGGGGAAAAAAGGTATTCAGCAAAGAAACTACAATACTTCCTACTACAATAACCCCTATTTTCAGGCTTATGAGTATTTAAGAGGTTATGATAAAGACAATACCTTTGGTTCGTTAAACCTGAATTATAAAATAAGTCCTGCTTTTAGTGTTCAGTTTAGAAATGGCATTAATTCTTATGGTTTAAACCGTACTTATAAAGAGCCGATGAGTTATATCGGTTATGGAAATAAATCAAGAGGACAGTTTACCGTTGCGACTGGAAATTATATAGATTTAGTATCGGATTTAATTGGAGATTACAACCATACTTTTACCGAGAAATTTAAATTACACGCTCAGGTTGGCGCTGCTAATTACTACAGAAACAATAAATACGGATCGACCAGTACAGACGGTTTAACCATACCAGGTTTTTATAATTTGAGTAACTCTGCTAATCCAATACAAGGTAATAACTTTGTTGAAGAAAGACGCACAAGTAGTGTTTATGCGGTATTAGACTTAGAGTTTTTAAACGCAATTTACCTGACCGTTACAGGAAGAAATGACGTGATTTCTTCCTTACCAACGGCAAATAACAGTTTCTTCTATCCTTCGGTAAGTAGTTCTGTTGTGATATCGCAACTTACAAAGTTGCCAAAATGGTTTTCATATTTGAAGGCTCGCGGTTCGTGGTCAAGGGTATCAAGCGCGACCCTAAATGATAATGCATATACGTATAGCTATTTGCCTTCATTTAACAAGGGCACGATTTGGAACAGCGTTCCGTCTTTAACTTTTGGTGATGCTTTGCTCAATAGAGACCTTAAGCCACAAACATCTGATAGCTGGGAGGTTGGTTTAGATACCAAATTCTTCAGCAACAGGTTAAGTTTAGAGGCAACTTATTATCAGACACGTGATTTCAATAATATAGTTTCCGTTCCTACTTCAATAACGAGTGCGTATAACAGTCAGTTAGCTAACGGTAACGTATTTCAACGTAGAGGATTTGAGTTCGTTTTATCTGGAACGTTGTTAAAAAGCAGCGATTTTAGCTGGAACATGGCGGTAAACTTAAGTAAATACCGCAGATATTTGAAGGAAATTTATGGTGGTGCAGAAACATTAAACTTTTTAAGAGTAGGCGATCGTACGGATAAAATCTTTACCTCAGTATACCAAACCAACAATCAGGGGCAAGTTATTTACGGTAGCAACGGATTCCCGCTAAACGATACTTTCTCCAGATTTATCGGACACCAATCTCCAGACTGGACTTATGGCATCGAAAATACTTTCAACTACAAGGCCTTTACCTTAAAGTTTTTGGTTGATGGCCGTTTAGGAGGTATGATGTATTCTACAACCAATCAGAAAATGTGGTGGGGTGGTACAAACCCAGGAACACTTAACCAGTACCGTGTAGATGCAAACGCAGGAAGATCAACTTTCATTGGTGATGGTGTAATTGTAACGAGCGGTTCAGCTACTTATGATGCTGTTGGCAATATTATCAGCGATACCCGTGTTTTTGCTCCAAATAGCAGAGCTGTAAACTATATCGATTATATGACCAATACAAGTAACGGCGCTTATAATAATTATAACTATTTCTCACAAACATTTTTAAAATTAAGAGAAGTAACAATTGGCTGGCAAGTACCTAGTAAATTATTAGGTAAATCTTTCATTAAAGGATTGGATTTATCATTGGTAGGACGTAACCTATTGTTATTCTCAAAAATGCCTAATGTAGATCCAGATCCTGCAGTTGATAACCTTCAAACACCTTCTACCCGATCATTTGGCTTTAACGTTAACCTTAATTTTTAATCAGCAAATAATATGAAAAAGACATTATATCTGTTATTATTTACTGCACTTACACAAGTAGGCTGCAAGAAGTTCAGTGAATTCCAAACAGACCCCAATAAATCTACAATTGCAACACCCGACTTACTTTTAAATGCAGTTGAACAGGGAGCTTTTCAAACCACTGATATTACTGTGGCATTTGCTTCCCGTCAAATGGTTTATACTGACGCGGTTTCCCTAAACCAGTATTATGGTTGGAACAGAGGCAGCTTTGGTAATTTTAACAATCTGCGTCAGGTAATGAAGATGGAGCAAGCTGCAACAAGTCAAAATAAGCCAGAATATCAGCCAATTGCAAAGTTTTTCAGGGTATGGCATTTCCTTCAACTTACACAAATGTTTGGCGATATACCTTACAGTCAGGCTTTAAAAGGAGATGAAAATGTATCAGCTCCGGTTTATGATAAGCAAGAAGATATTTATTTAAGCATATTAAACGACTTAAAAGTTGCTAATGGATTGATAACGGCTTCTACGCCGAATATCCAGGGCGATATTGTTTTTAATGGCAACATGCAACAATGGAAACGTGTAATCAACAGCTTATCTCTAAGGATTTTGATGAGTTTGTCTATAAAGGAAAACGATACAAGATTTGAAGTAAAAAAACGTTTTGCCGAAATTGTTAATAATTCCACAGAATATCCAATTTTAACGGGCAATTCAGATAATGCACAACTGAAGTTTTATGATTTAGCAGGAAATCGTTATCCTTATTTCAATAATAATGATATCCAAACAACCAACTACATGGAAGAAACTTTTGTTAATTTATTGAAATCCTTAAAAGATTCACGTCTGTTTAACTTTGCAGATAAGGCGACCAAATTCTCAGCATTGCCCGTAAATGATTTTAATGCCTACGGCGGAGCAAGAGGGAGCGCACCGGTTAACGAAAACAATGCAAAAACGGTTGCAGGTGAGGTTTCTAAAATCAAGCCACGTTATTATAACAATCCAACTAACGAGCCAAGTATTGCTTTAGGCTATGCAGAATTGCAGTTTATTTTGGCAGAAGGTGTACAGAGGGGATGGATTAGTGGAAGTGCAAGCGACTATTATCAGAACGGTGTTCGGGCATCAATGCAGTTTTATGGAATAGATGAGGCAACTATCAATAACTATCTAATGCAGCCTACGGTACAGTTGGCTGGAGCAGCTAGTCCAATATCAAACATCATCACTCAGAAATATATTGCCTCTTTCATGAATGGTGGTTGGCAACCGTTTTTTGAGCAAAGAAGAACCGGTTACCCTGTTTTTGATACTACAGGTGCAGGTATGTTAAACGAGAAACGCATACCAAAACGTTGGATGTACCCGGAATCGGAGTTGAGGTTGAACCAACAGAATGTTTCAGCAGCCATCTCCAGGCAATATCCGCAAGGTGATAATATAAATGAGGTAATGTGGTTACTCAAACCATAAACCTAAAAAGCACCATCGAAAACCGTTGGTGCTTTTTTATTTTAGTCCCGTAGGCTTTCAATATTTAAATTCAAGAAAATAAAAATAATAAAAAAAACAATACTGCTGTTGTTGCTAGCTATTTCATTAAATGGTTGGGCGCAAAAAGCAAAAAAGACAGTTTTAATTATTGTCGATGGTATTCCGGCTGATGTTATAGAGCGATCAGATCTTCCAAATGTGAAAAGGATTATAAGTAATGGAAGTTATACCAGGGATGCAAATGGGAGGTGAAAAGGATGGTTACAGCCAAACACCACCTATATCTGCAGTTCGTTATAATAGTCTTTTAACAGGCATTTGGTTTAACAAACACAATATCCCTGATATGGTTATTAAGAGATTTACCTAAAATATCTTAAAGTGCTTTGTCAAATAATTATTCATCGTCTTTTCTGAGCTGTTGAGTTCTTATGCCTCTTCCTATACGTTCTACCCTCCTATCCATTCATTTCAAAGACCATCCTACATTTTCAGGAAGAAGAGAATTTAAAGACAAGTTCTTTTAATACAATTGTACTCCTGCGCAGATGGAGAATATGTATTGAATCTTATGGGCTAACTCCGCCATTTTTGACGCTTTCTACAGCACCTATCTTACATCAATAGGACAATAAAAGTGTCTTTTTGCTTAAAACTTTCATCTGCACATTTTTTTCCCCTAGCCACCATGCGTATTGAGGCTGGTTTCTACCTGTTGCTTCAAATTTTCGTTCATCTGTTCAAAGCCTGCCCTGGTATTGGTTTCAAGTTGTTTTTTGAACAAACCTACCAATATCCCACTAAAGCTTTCACATTGATTAAAGGTCGTGGTTCCATTTGCGTTATCTATAAGTTCGAACTTGTGTTCTCCATCAAAGACACCTTTAAACAATAACTTTCCTATCCAACGAAATTCTTTGTCTATTTTAAAGATCAATACTACTGGTTTGAATGTCATAACCTTGCTATTTGGCGGGGCTATACTTACTGTTATCCGATTGCCAACCACAGGTTTGCCTGTAATGCTTTTTATGAAGGGATTCCAATCCCTGTAGTTCTCAAAGTCTGTCAATATTGCCCAAACTTTATCTGGTGTGGCATTAATTTCAATTTGCGTTTTGATTTCCATAACAATTAATCTGCTTTCGGTTTTAAAATTACTTCTTCTCTTATCAAAGATCCATAACCTGATATCTTAATGGCTCATCATGTTGAATTTTATTCCCATTCCATATTCAGCCGTTGTATGCATTCGAAATATTAATGAACATCCATTTGCAAATGACGGCAATAGACAGAGTAAGTCATATTATGAACCTGTTGTTAAAATCTTTTTTTTATAATATTTGGTCTGAGCTCCCCGGTAGGTCAACGCTTTTGAAGGACAAACATCAATCTGTTTTAAATTCCTCAACCGCTATATCTGGACACTTAAACAAAGGCGTTGGTTTAGGGCTAGTTACCACTTAGAAGGTTTTTACTTATTTAGCCTGAATGATTACACATTTTGGGCTCTCAATCTATGGTCAAATTCTGTTTTTGTTATTTTTTAGCGGTTTAGTTATATTTATGATTTTAAGCGCACCCTAATATCGCCTATTTTTCTCAACGTACTCTCTACAACGCCTATCTTTCAATAAAAGTGGTTCTTTCCTTTTTTTGGTGA
Organism: Pedobacter psychrodurus; assembly: GCF_004331735.1. Lineage (GTDB taxonomy): Bacteria > Bacteroidota > Bacteroidia > Sphingobacteriales > Sphingobacteriaceae > Pedobacter > Pedobacter psychrodurus. The sequence continues at coordinate 272,770 of NZ_SJSO01000003.1, read as the reverse complement.
TCAGTATAAGTATCGTCGGTTTACCTTTCCTAGGCGGTAGCACTGAAATCGGATTACATCACTTTGTATTAATTCTGATGTTATCAAATTAACCATTTGTAATTGCGTTATTTGAACAGTTTAAGCTCGGCTAAATATTGATGGATTTGACTGATGGCCATGGACCCTTCGCCAACTGCAGAGGCCACTCTTTTTACTGAACCTTTCCTTACATCACCAACGGCAAAAAATCCCGGTATACTCGCTTCGAGTGTCTGCGGTTTTCTTTTCTTGAAAACAGAACATTCGGATAATGCAGTTTGCTCAACATCATTCCCAGTATAGATAAATCCTTTATCATCCATTAACACGAGTCCATTGAGCCATTCTGTACATGGTTTTGCACCTATAAATGTGAATAAATTTGAAATGCCTATCGTTTGTGCCAGGCCTTGTGTATCAAGAACTACTGATTGTAAATAATGGCTTCCATTTAGCTGAACAATGTTGCTATTTGTATGGACAATAATATTGGAAGTGGTGTAAATTCTTTGAACCAAATAATCACTCATTTTTTCTCCAAGATCATCACCACGGATGATAACGTGAACCTGAAATGCGTGATCTGCGAGAAATAACGCGGCCTGGCCAGCTGAATTCCCCCCTCCAACAACACCTACCTGTTCATTTTTACAGGCAGATGCATTCATACCTGTTGCGGAATAAAAAATTCCGTTTCCTTCAAATTTCTCAGTGTTTTCCAATGGCAAACGCTGGTATTCCGCACCAGTAGCAGCAATAACCGCCTTTGCCCTAATGTTCTTATCGTTTGAAGCACATAAGGTAAAAAAACCGTCATTGTATTCTAATTTGACTGCTTTTCGTGGGATAGAAATGTTGCACCCAAATTTCTGTGCTTGAATATAAGCTTTGTTTGCAAGGTCATTCCCGGATATTCCGGTCGGGAAACCCAAGTAATTTTCAATTTTTGAACTTTTGCCTGCCTGTCCCCCAGGGGCATTGCCATCTATAGTTACTACTGCAAGGCCCTCTGATGCCGCATAAACACTTGCTGCCAGGCCTGATGGCCCGGCACCGACCACAAGCACATCATAGACTTTGTCATCAAATTCAATGAGTACACCAGTGAGTTTAGCAAGTTCTGCTATAGCAGGCTTCTTGTAAATTTCACCGGACATGTTCACAAGAATAGGTAAATCCTCATCAGAAAGATTGAAGCTTTGCAACAACTGTTTTGCTTCATCTGAACTATCGATGTTTAAGAATGAGTGCCAGATGTGGTTTTTCTCCATAAAGTCACGTAAATCGTAAGTTTCCCTGGATCGCTCTGAACCAATAATCTTTATGCCCCCACTAAATTCCTTCAACATGATTTCCTGTCTATGAAGGAAAGCCCCTAAAAGTATGTCACTTATGCCACTATGTTTTGAGATCACGTCCTTTAAAACCTTGGGCTCGATTTTCAGAACTGTTGTACCTTTTGCAGCCACTGCATCGAATGGAATACTCCTATTGGATAACATGCTGTTGTCGCCTGTAAACTCGTTAATTCCATGCGTAACGATTATATCTTCATTGTTAGGGTCCATCACGCATAACTTACCATCTAATACCACATAGAAGCTGTAATCATTATCGCCGACTTTGAACAGTGGGGTCTCCTCTGAAAAAGTTATAATGGTGCCAAATTCTTTTAATGTGTTAATCTGCGTCTGGGTTAATACAGGAAATCTTGGATCGGTCATTTTAAGCTATATAAAGTGTGGATGGGGATTTTTAAATTTTCAAGACAATGCTGATAAAACTTCATTAAAGTTCCTCACGTGCCCTGATTAATTGTCCATAACAAAACTATGTTAAATGAAAAGAAAAATAAATGACATACAGCTATATTAAATATAGACAAATCACTACAAAAACTGATTAAGCCATCTCTGCTGAAACCCGATTTTCGAATTTCGAAGCGGCTCCAGTTAGAAAAATTTTATACGGTATTTTGGAGAAATCTTATTTTAAATCTAGCTGATCATAATTCGCTTTTCCAGACTGTGGTCGTAGTTTATTGTATAAGCAGGAACACCCCCCATTCCTAAAAGTGGACTTGATGCTGCGCTCTAGATTGAATCAATAGTTATTGAGAGCACAATACAATTTGCGGATAGCTGAGTAAGATTCGGGGTAAAAATAAAGCAGGAGCCAAGTCTAGCTGACCTTGCTGGGTTTTAAATTTTCAATCATCCCCTGTGGTCTCATCTCCACAAGTCCGATCTGCTTTAGGCAAAGAACCAATATATTCCAAAGCGCTCATTTTAAAATACTTCTGAAAATTCCGGCTAAATAGGCTTTGAGAACTATAACCTACCATAATGCTTATTTCATGTAGGGTATAGCAGTTTTCAGAGATTAGAAAAGCAGCTGTTTTTAATCGGGTAATGTCAATGAGTTCCTTTGGGGTTAAGGATGATAAAGCCTTAACCTTCCGGTAGAAAGTTGGCCTACTCATAAACATATGTTCAGCCAGCGTTAGCATATCGAGGTTCGGGTTTCTAATATTTTTTTTAATGAACTCATTTAGTTTCATAAGGAAGATTTCGTCAGATTTGGAATGAGCCATGACCCTGGCATCCGCAAAAGGCGCACTTGCAAGGTGATCTTTAATTTTTGAACGGTTTAAAAGCAAACTCGCGACCTGCATTTTTAGAAGTTCTTCAGCGAACGGTTTACTTACATAGGCATCGGCACCATTTTCCAAGCCCTTAATGTGAGCACGTATACCACTCATTGAGGTTAGCAGTATGATTGGTATATGACAATAAGCCACGTTGGATTTTATCATCCTGCAAAGCTCAAATCCATCCATTCCAGGCATCATCACATCGGAGATGATCAGATGAACAACTTCTTGGTCTAACATTAGTTTAGCCTTCTCTGCATTCTGTGCCAGATATACTTTATAATCACAGCTTAAAATGTCTTCAATAAGTGTTAGCAAATCCAGATGGTCATCGATAACCAAAATACTATTGTTCATGCGGGTAAATATTTTTCCAAGTGCTTAAATTAAACTCATGTTGCTGATGCAGGGGCAAAGTCAAAACAAATATAATCTGATCTGTTTTTCCAGAAGATAGTATAAGGGTCCCACTATGCAATTCTGTTAGTGACCTTGCCAGGGAAAGTCCGATCCCAGTTCCGGCTTTCTCGGTTGTCTTCAGCCTAAAGAAGGGTTGGAATATTTTCTCCTGGTATTCATCAGGTATTGCTTTGCCATCATTTTCCAATATGAGCGAAAACTGGTTTTGTGCTAGTGCGCATAAAGTGATGTTAACTTTACACCGTGCATATTTAACTGCGTTACTGATAAGGTTACTGCATATTTTGATGAATGCCTCACGGTCAACAAAAGCGATGATAGTTTCCTCTGGAAGTTCAAACTTGAGGCTGATGTTATCCTCCAGGGCCAAATCATGATAAGATTCAACAAGTTCACCAATCAGCTGATTAATATCGACATTAACAAAATTTAATCCAAACTCTTCTTTTTCAGTTTGCCGAAAATCCAGCAGCTGATGAGTCAAATCAACCAGGCGATTGGTGTATTTGCCAATCATCAACAAGCTTTTTTTGAGTGCCGGGTAATCATCTGCTTGCTTTAAAACCCTTGTCACCGGAACACTTATCAGGGTAAGCGGGGTCTGAATTTCATGGGCTATATGGGTGAAGAACTCTATCTTTGCCTGATAAATTTCCTTTTGCTTTTGATGTTCAAAAAGCTTCAGTTCCGCTAGATTCCTTTTCTTTTGAAAGGTGTGATACTGGTGGAATATTAAGTAAATTATTAGACAGGTAAAAAAGACGTAGAGTAGATAAGCGACTTCGCTTCTCCAGAATGGTGGCAAAACTTCTATATATAAACTTCTTTCCTTGCTAACCCATGTCCCCACATTACTGCTTGCTTTTACCGTTAAGGTATAGCGTCCTGGAGAAAGATCTGTAAAATAAGCTTTACGGTTGGTATTAGAATAGGACCAGGCACGGTCCAGCCCCCTCATTCGGTATTGATATCGGGTGGCCTTCGCGGAGCTGAAATTTAATGAAGCAAATTCAATGCTGAAATTCCGCTGTTCGGGTCCTAAAATCAGGGTGTCTGTATGAGTGATCGCATGGCGTAGCGGACTATTTGGACCAGCAGCACTAACTTCGGAGTTATTTATTTGTAAGCTGGTGAAAGAAATTTCAGGCGCGGGATCACGCTGATGCAACTTCCCTGGATCGAAAGCGATAAGCCCTTTAACCGATCCAAAGTATAATTTTCCGTCAATGCTTTTACAGGCAGAATTGAAATTGAACTGGTTGGTGATAAGGCCATTGGCCTGGGTATAAACTTTGATTTTTTCCGTACGCAGATCAAGGCAGACCAACCCATTGCTAGAACCTACCCAGAGCTGTTTTTTATCATCTTCGAGCATACCAAAAAGCACATCGCTCGGTAAACCCTGCTTGATCGTAAATTTCTTCAAGGTCTTACGATCAGGTGCTAGCCTCATCAGCCCGGCACCGACTGTTGAAAACCAAAGCGCATGCGAGCTGTCTTCCAAAATGTAATGCACCGAGGCCTCATTGGCAGGGTCACCAAATACCATTTTACCATACTGGCCAGTTTGTGGATCAATATAGACAGCGGTTTGGGATTTAAGTCCTGCCCATAGCTTCCCTTGGTGGTCTTCCAGAATATGATAGATTGTTGACCCAAGAGGGATTTGTTTAAAACGGCTGAAAGCTTTCTTTTTTGAAATGTAACGATAAAGACCTCCATGATCACCCGTAGTACCTACGATCAGACTTTTATCCCGTGTGGAACAAATGCTCAACACAAAATCACTACCATGCTCACCCGGCTCATTGATGACTTTAAAAATATCGGTTACCCTCCCCTTTTTACGATCCATGATCTGCATTCCATGAAAATATGAACCCAAAAAAAGTTGATTACCAAACCCGGCCAGGCTATGAATATTGGAATAAAAACCACCGTTGTGCTTTGGATCTGCTGTATAATTGATAATCTTTTTAGTTTTTTTGTCCAGACGGTTTAGCCCTCCATCCTCAGTACCAATGTACAAAAAACGGCTATGATCGTCCCATACCTCACTTATTGCGTTCCCAGACAAGCTATTTTTCATTGGAATTGGATAGAATTTTTCAAATCTGGCATTTTGCTGGGAATGATAATTTAATCCTCCGAAATATGTGCCCACCCACATATCCCCGACCTTGTCTTTGAAAAGGGAATAAATGGAGTTATCAGATATAGCATAAGGATCGCCTTGTCTCTTGGTAAGCCTGATTAGCGAATCCTTTTTTAAATCGTATATGTATAAACCATTCTCAGTTGCTATCCAGTATTCGTTTTCTTTACTAAGGCAAATGTCCCGGACGAGCACCCCGTTATCCGTATCACTTTTTAAGGGAATAGATTTAGTTTCCCTGGTTTGAAGGTTATAGGTGATTAATCCTTGCTTATAGCCAATAAATACAACCTCTTGGTTAATGGGATAAATCTCTGTAATTGCGCGAAGATTTGGTGCAACGCGCGGATCAATGGCACGGGTCTGTGTAACTGCTTTTGTGCGTGTATCACATCGAAAGAGCATACCATCATAATTACCCAGTAGCAGATTACCATCAAAATTTTTTGCAATTCGTGATACATGTATCTTAAGATCTTCAATTTGTTTGCTGCGCTGGTTGTAGAGATATAGTCGGTTTTGTCCGAGTAACCACAGATTATCACGATCATCGATTACAAAACCGTTAATATAAACCTGAGGTCCAATTAACAATGGCGTAAGGATTTCGGTGAAAGGATTATACATGAATAAACCTTTGCCCGTGCCAATCCAAAGCATTCCCTTTTTATCTTCAGCGATAGCAGTGATAAAATTATTCCAAAGGTTTCCGCGCTGGCTGATTTGGTTACTAAAGGCCTTAAACGTATACCCATCAAAACGGTTGAGACCTCCGCGGGTGCCGATCCACATAAAGCCATTATGATCCTGCGTGATGGCATTGACCGAGTTGTTCACTAACCCATCATCAGTTTCGTAATGCTTAAAATAATATGGTTGTCCCTTAGTTGAAGATGGGGCAAAACAAACCCAAAGGGTCATTAAATAAAACAATAATGTTCGGTTCATAAATGGTTTGCTCAAATATAATTGAATTTTCCCCTAATTAAAGGCGTCGCACGCACAAATGCCTTCGGATAACCTCGATCGAACATTAAAAAGAGTTAGGCTTAATCTTACGTACAGGTTAAGATTATGCTAATGATAAAAAATGAGACGATTAGTAAAACTTTTGAGCAATTCGGCGGTGATACTGCACTTTATATTTGGCTCAGTCAATATTATATCCCATAAGCCCTGAAAATGAAATCTAAAACTACCCTGCTAACGCTCATTTTGTTTTTCTCCTTACTTGTATCCAAAGCGCAGACACCAATCGATGCCTCATCGGCACTAATCAAGCGCCTACTGCCTGATCATTTTGGTTTTTTTAAGATAGAGCTGTTACACAGCCCAAATGGACCAGATCGCTTTGAGCTGGAAAGCCAGGACGGCAAGATAATATTGCGCGGTAACAATGGAGGCGCTATCGCCTCGGCGCTTTATCACTACCTGACTGAGTACGCTCATTGTCAGGTAACCTGGAACGGGAGTAACTTGAAATTGCCTGCGGAGTTACCGGTTTTAAAACAAAAAATTACGAAAGAAACCCCATATAAATTACGTTACTATCTAAATTACTGTACCTTCAATTATACGATGAGCTGGTGGGATTGGCCACGCTGGGAAAAGGAGATAGACTGGATGGCTTTACATGGAATCAATATGCCTCTGGCCATTACCGGACAAGAATATACCTGGTACCTGGTTTACAAGGAACTTGGTTTCAGTGATGAGGATTTAAAAGACTTTTTCACCGGCCCGGCATACTTTGCCTGGTTTTGGATGGGAAATATGGATGCCTGGGGTGGACCACTCCCGCTGGAGTGGATGAAAAGCCATGCATCCTTGCAACAAAAGATTCTCGCCCGTCAGCGTTCGCTAGGCATGAAACCTGTACTACCGGCATTCACTGGGCACGTGCCTCCGGCTTTTAACAGGAAATTCCCGAATGCAAAGCTTAAAACGACCAACTGGAACAATGGATTTGCAGACAACTACATTCTGGATTCAGAAGACCCCCTATTCAGCCGAATAGGTAAAATGTTTCTTGAAAAACAAACGCAGCTTTTGGGCACTGATCATTATTATTCGGCAGATACCTTTAATGAAAACGAGCCACCATCCAACGATCCTGATTATTTGGGCAAACTGAGTGCCCGCGTGTATGATGCGATGCATCAAGCCGACAGCAGCGCCGTCTGGGTGATGCAGGGCTGGTTATTTTATGCAGACCGTAAATTTTGGGGAAAGCCCCAGACAGAGGGGCTATTAAAGACGGTTCCGGATGACAAGATGATCATTTTGGATCTTGCAGCTGAGGTTGAGCCGATATGGAAACGCACCCAAGCCTTCTATGGCAAGCCATGGATATGGTCTATGGTGAATAATTTTGGTGGAAACACCAATCTATTTGGCCGGATGACAGGCGCGGCGAATGGACCTGCCGAAGCATTGAAGAGCGAAAATTCAGGAAAATTAACTGGAATAGGACTTACCATGGAGGGCATCGAACAGAATCCTGTCATCTATGAACTATTTACCGCCAATACCTGGCAAAACGTTCCTGTGAACCTGAATGAGTGGCTTCCGAAGTATGTGCGCAACAGGTATGGAAAAATCAATTCCCAGGCACTGGGAGCCTGGGAGGTGCTCCGCCAGACGGTTTACACGGTGCCTAAAGACAAGTACATACGCGATGGCGCCGAGTCTATTCTGCAGGCCAGACCTACTCTGGACAGTACAACTCAATGGGCAAGAACGAAGCTCAATTACAATCCCGAAGATATTTTACCCGCATGGCAGGCATTGGTATCTGCTGCTGATGAACTTAAGGACAGCGAGGGATACCAGTTTGATGTAGTAGATGTGAGCAGGCAGGTGCTAGCAAACTACGCACTTGTATTACAAAAAAAATGGGTTGGTGCATACCGGTCTAAAGATGAACAGAAATTCAAAATGTACACTCAAGAGTATATCAGACTCATCGAAGACTTAGATGGGCTTCTGGCATCACACCAAGACTTTTTACTTGGTAAATGGGTGGCTGATGCCCGCAAATGCGGTACAACAAAAGCTGAGAAAGATTTATATGAGCAAAATGCAAAAAACCTGATCACCCTTTGGGGAGATAAGGATGCAATCTTACATGAATATGCCTGCCGGCAATGGAGCGGGTTGCTGAACGATTTTTACAAACCCCGCTGGCAACAGTTTTTTGCGGCACTGACATTAGATATTCAGGGTAAAAAAATATGGGATGCCAAAGCCTTCGCCCAGCAAATAAAAACCTGGGAATGGGAATGGGTAAATAACCGTAAAGATTACCCGATACTCGCAGATGGAAATGCAGTTGAACGGGCAAAAAAAATATTTTCCAAGTACAACAGGGCCATCACTGAAAGTTATCATAAATAAAAGCATGCAAAGGCTATCCGCATTAATTTTGGATGGCCTTTTTCTGTTTAAAATGAGACGATTAGTCAAGTGATTGAGTAAAAGTTATGGCCGGCACTTCTTTAATTTGGCTCCCATAAACCAGATACTATTATGCCCATGGTCCATCTTCACTTCTTACCGAAAGACAGACATGTTTTTAAGCATCAGTAAAAGCTGAGCCGTCTTAAAAAAGGAAACTTTCTGGTGGGATTCGATGGGATTATCATCAGTCTATAAGTCATATACTAAACCTCAAAAAAACAAAGCCAATGAATTAACATTTACTATCAAATTCCCGGAGTACGTTTTAGACTCCTGCGCCAACTGTACTAATCAGTCTGCCCGGCACCCTAACCAAATTACTAACCTAAAGAGATTTAAATTATGAAAAAAGGACTCATTTATCCAGTCCATTTTGTCAAGATGCGCTTGAATTTTTTTCTAATGCTGACTTGCACCATGTCCCTGTTGCTGTTAAACAGTGCCTGGTCTCCGGTATACAGCAAGATTATAAAGACAAAAACCGGCTTTCCCCTGTCCAAGGAAACCAGATTTTTAATCCTCCGTGAAATTAATACTGAAAAAAACATCCAGAAGGCCGATATAACTGCTAACGGAAAAGTGGTTGATGAAAAAGGCCAGCCCATCCCCGGTGTCACTATCAAAATAAAAGGCACCTCTCGTGGGGTAACCACCGCTCCGGACGGTACCTTTAGCTTCATGGTTCCCCAGGGGGCAATACTTACGGTTTCCTATATCGGTTATTCCGCATTAGAAATAGCAGCGGGTGCCAATATGATTATTAAACTGGTAAATGTCGATAACAATCTAGATGAGGTCGTTGTTCTAGGTTTTGGTTCGACACAAAAACGCAGTGAACAAACTGCTGCCTACAGCACACTGTCAGGAAAAGAGCTTGTTAAAACCCCGGTTGCAGATATGACAAATGCACTCATTGGTCGAATTCCAGGAGTTGTAACGCGACAGGGCAGCGGCGTTCCAGGAGAAAATGATGCAGATATTTTCATTCGGGGCCGTTCTTCTTCCAACTCGGCTGCACTGATTATTGTAGACGGTGTTGAGCGAACTTCCTTCGGAAATATTGACCCCAATGAAATTGAATCCATCAGCGTTTTAAAGGATGCATCCGCAACGGCGCTATATGGTATTAAAGCTGGTAATGGCGTGATCGTGGTCACCACAAAAGTAGGCAAAGCGGGCGCATTTCGAGTATCCTACTCTGGAGGAGCGGGGCTGGTAAGCTTGACCGGGCTACCAAATACGGTAAATGCTTTTGATGCAGCCAGTTACCACACAGAGGGAGAAAACAACTTAATTGCCGCTGGATTATTTACCCAGGCCCAACGTACCTTTCAGGATTCGGAACTCATAAAATTCAAAGATGGTTCTGACCCGCTACGCTATCCGGACGTAAACTGGTACAAGGCCGTTACAAAAAACAATTGGTTGAGGACGCAACATAACCTAAACTTTAGTGGTGGAAGTAAGTTTGCTTCCTTTTTTATATCCCTTGGTTATTTGTTTGAAGATGGCATGTTCAAAAATTTTCAGCCAATCAATGGCTATAGGACTTCAAACTCTTTTACACGTTATAATTTCCGGAGTAATTTAGATTTTAATCTATCTAAGTCAACGGTGTTCAGCATTAAGTTTGGTGGACGAGTTGAAGATACATTCGGAATACGGGGAGGCACTGCTGGTACGGGCGACACCGGTGGCACAACAGGCATAATCAGCAGACTTTTAGCCATACCGGCGTGGGGTGTCCCTTTTTTTCCGGAATATACAAGCAGGGCTACACCTGAACTGGCCGCGTTGGATGATCTGTATAACAACATTGAAAATCCCCGTATCGGTGTGAATACTTTCAATCCATATTCACAACTGACACGTAACGGTTATTTCAATAGGATCAACAATACAATAGAAAGTGTATTTGTGCTGAATCAAAAACTTGATGTAATAACCAAGGGATTAAGTTTTAAAGGAACATTGGGACTGGATGCCTTCATTATTGGCGTGAGAGCGCAATCGGGCAGTTATGCGAAATATCAGGTTGAGCAGGCAACAGGTAATATCATTCCTTTTCCAGGTTTTTTCAATGATAATCTCGGAGGGGTAAATACCAGCCGTGATGGTTATAACAAAACCAATATCCAGCTAGGTTTCAACTATGACAGGAATTTTGGCCAACATCGGATTTCCGTGCTTTCACTCGCCCAAAGGGAAGTGCGAGGCGTCCAACGGAACGTGGCTAATGCGCCTTTTGCAAACCAAGGGCTCGTTTTAAGTACTAAATACAACTACGCGGGAAAGTATTTTGTAGAGTTTAACGGCGCTTACAACGGTTCAGAAAACTTCGCTGCCGGCAAGCGGTACGGTTTCTTTCCTTCAGTTTCAGCGGCATACAATATAAGCGAGGAAAACTTCATGAAAAACATCCGATGGTTATCTTTTTTGAAACTTAGGGGCTCATGGGGTAAAACCGGATATTCCAATCCCGCTGTTACCGGAGAAACGCGCTTTTTATATAATAGCAACTTTACCAATGGTGGCAATGGGGTAAATGCGAGCGGCGGAGTATCGGGCGCAAATACAATCGTATATTTTGGAAATGGTACGAGTGCCACCGCAAATCCAGTGGTATTCCAAAGTCAGTTTGGAAACCCAGATATTACCTGGGAAAACTCAGTCAAAAGGGATCTGGGGATCGAAGCAAGCTTCTTTAAGAGCCGCTTAAAATTAACAGCTGACGTTTATGATGAAGACCGTACCCAAATTGCCCTGCGCCGAACAAATTCGGCACCACTGATTTACGGCGCTACCCTGCCCATTGTAAACTATGGAGCAAATTACAATAGAGGCTTTGACCTGGAACTTTCGTACAACGGCCGTCACGCTGAATTCAACTATGGTGTAAATATTCAGTATTCGCGCTATCAAAACAAAATTGTTGTTAATGATCAGGCTTTTAATCTGCCAGACTACCAAAGCCTTCTGGGTACCCGCTTAGGACAGTTTGTCGGCTACAAAGTTATTGGTTTTTACCAGGATGCGGCAGACATCGCAGCGAGCCCGGTCAATAATGCTACTGGTGTTCGGGTAATTCCCGGCGATTTGAAGTACCAGGATACCAACGGCGATGGTACCGTAGACTCTCAGGACAGGCTCGCTATTGGAGGAACCGATATCCCTCAGGGCATCTTGGGTTTGGAGCCCACATTAAGCTATAAGGGGCTATCATTGTCAGCACTTTTTCAAGGCGCCTTTGATGTAAATTCCGCGGTGCTACCTTATGATCCCGGACGCGCGCAGGTTTATACGCCAATGCTTGGCAGGTGGCAATCTCCGGCTGATAATCAAACCGCTAGCTGGCCGGTAGCCAAGCCGACGAATTATCCCAACAATCCGAGCTATGTGCTTAATTCCTTCCTGCTTCAGAATTCGAGTTACGTAAAACTTCGGAATGTGGAGGTGGCCTATCAGGTTCCGGCGGCCTTTTCGAAAAAGCTGAATGTCGAAAACATAAGGGTATCGTTAACCGGCCAGAACCTCTACACCTGGACAAAGTTCAAGGGAGGCCTCGACCCTGAAATTGCAAACAGTGCTACAGGGGTCGGATTGTCCAATTCAAACGTCTACCCTTTATCCAAAGTATACAACCTAAGTATCAATGTACAATTCTAATTTTAAAGTTATGATGAAGAAAATATTTACCGGTTGCTTATTAGTTCTTTTAATAGGGCAGAGTGGTTGCAAAAAAGATTTTCTACAACTGGATCTGGGCACGACGCTGCCTGAAGAAAAAGTTTTTTCAGATCCCCTACTCACCACCCGTTTTGCAGATAACGCTTATAATTTCATGATTGATGATTATGGCCGTTTGCAGGATACCTATAAAGGTACAACCGGTCAGCTTACCGATGAGGCAACAGGAGTGGTGAACAGTCTTTCTGCTATATGGGCAGGAAACTACCTGGTAGCCAGCACAGATATAGCCAATACCTACACCAGGATGTACCAGGGCATCCGTATTGTAAATACGGTTTTGACAAACCTAGATCAGGTTCCCTGGGCCGGGAGCCCTTACAATCCACAAATTGTCAAGGCGCAGATGCTTTTTCTACGGGGGATGTTTTATTTCGAACTCATCAAGCGTTATGGAGGCGTGATTATCGTTGACAGGCCCTTCACCCCAACGGAAGAAATAGACCTCCCAAGAAACAGTTACGAGCAGACGCTTGCATTCATACTCAAAGATCTTAAAGAGGCGGAAGATATATTGAAAGTTGAATCATCCGCAAACTATTCCCCTGTCGCCGAGTGGGATCCAGGGGAATATGGCCGCCCTACTGTAGGAGCGCTGAAGGCGTTGCGCGCAAAACTACTGATGCTCGATGCGAGTCCATTACATAATGCGTCCGGGGATCCTGTAAAGTGGAGCTTAGCTGCTGCTGCATCCAAAGAGATTATTGACATGAACAAATATGCCCTTCAATCGGACTATAATAGCTTGTTAAACGTAGATAACTCGCCTGAGTATATCATGATCAAGGTACGTGCACCAAGACAAATCGGTGGATTTCTAAATGATTTTGTGATGTCACCGGCTTCGGGTGGCGCACAAGGGTTACTTAACCCAACCCAGAACCATGTTGACCTTTATGAAGCTGTTAAACGGGCGACGCCTACAGGTCCTATTGTAAGTAGTGCTCCGATAAACGCGGCGGGTTCGGGTTATGATCCCCAAAACCCTTATGCAAATCGGGACCCGAGGTTTTATGCAAATATTATTTATAATAATATGACCTGGCAAGGCAGGCAGATCCAAATGTACGAAGGGGGAACCGATTTTAGGATAGGCACCAATACCTTCACGCGTACCCGATATTACTGTAAAAAATTATGGCCTGAAATTTATAGAGCCGGTGCAACTGCCAGAACTTTGATCAATTATGTTTATTTCCGATATGCAGAAGTGCTGCTCAATTATGCAGAAGCTTTGAACGAGGCCAATGGTCCAACCACAGAAGTATACCAGAATATAAATATGGTGAGGGCACGTGTTGGCATGCCGGGTTTACCTGTAGGACTGAGCAAAAATGATATGCGTACCCGAATTCAAAACGAAAGAGCAGTTGAATTTGCTTTTGAAGATATCCGCTGGTGGGATATCATGCGGTGGAAAAAAGGTCCAGAGCTGGTATCACAGCCATTAAATGCGATGAATGTCGCTAGAAATGGTACAAGCTTTACTTATACAGTAATACCAGTCGAAGCTGCCTATCAGCGAATGCCTTTTCAGGAACGCCAGTACCTATACCCTATCCCACTCACTGAGGTTAATAAATCAAAAGGAATTTTACTACAAAATCCAGGCTGGTAAATTATATATGGCAATTGTTTAAACAATAATCCAACTAATCATATGAAATTTTTCAACAAATATATACTGCTGTTTCCATTGCTGTTCCTATCGGTATGGCAGGCTGCTGCGCAGCAGGGAAAGGCAGACAAACAAGTCATTTCTTTTAATGGGGTAGTCGTTGATACCTACAACAAACCCCTGCCCGGGGTGTCAATTTTTATTCAGGAAAAGGCTGGCAAAGTCTTTTCCGGCACTAAGGGAGAATTTACCATCAGGGGAAGTGCCGGTGATGTGCTCATCTTGCAAAGTCCTGGATATCTCACTGCTCAGCAGATATTGGGCGGCGAGCTAAAAGTAAACATTACGCTAAAAGCTGCAGAGGTAGATGCAGGCGAAGAGGATAACGTAACCACTCCATACGCAGTCCTTAAAAAAAGGATGGTATCAGGTGCTGTAAGTAGTCTTAACAGCAATAATATTCCACAGTTGCCCACCAACGACTTGCGAAATCTGTTTTCCGGACGCTTATCCGGTCTATACCAATCGCAGGTTGGTACAGCGCCGGGCACTACGGTTACCAGTGTGTTCATGCGGAGTATTAACTCCTTTGAAGCAACTACCGCAAGAATTTTTGTTGATGGTACTGAGCGGGATTTCGGCGACATGGACATTAGTGAAATTGAGAGCATTACAGTGCTAAAAGATGCCTCGACGCTCGCCTGGTATGGCCTTCGGGGCGGAAACGGAGTGGTAATGGTCTCCACAAAAAAGGGTGATCCGCTCCGCTCTTATATTCATTTTGACGCCCAGGTGGGTTTTCAAAATGCCGTAAACCTGATCCGTCCGCTTAATGCATATGATTATGCTTCACTTTACAATGAAGCATCCTTAAATGATGGGGCCGCGGCCCCCTTCAACCAGGAGGCCCTGGATGCTTACCGTAACGGCACCTCGCCTTTCCGTTTTCCTGATAATAATTATGTTTCTGAATACCTGAAAAAAGTTGCGCCTATTCAGCGATATGCGTTCTCAATGGGGGGCGGCAAAAAATCTGTAAGATATTTTGCATCGGTGAGTTATTTAAATCAGCAGGGCTTTTTGAAAAATACAGAGACTCCCAGTTTTAATTCAAATGTCGGCTTTAAGAAACTAAATTTCCGTGGAAATATAGATTTTGAGGCAAATAAATATCTTACCGTAAGCCTCAATGCAGGTGTACGTACAGAAAACAGGCGTTCGCCCGGTACCGGACTGGGCGATGTGATGAATAATATTTATAATACACCTCCTAATGCATATCCTATTTTAAATGCAGACGGGACACTTGGCGGAACCTCACAATACACTAAAAACCTGACGGGTTTATTACAGCAAAGCGGATATGTGAGTGACCAGAATAGGGTCTTGCTCGCTACCTTGAGCGTCAGGCAAAAGCTGGATTTTTGGATATCTGGGCTATCTTTCAATGCTGTCGGTTCTTATGATGGGGTGGGAAACTATATCTCAGGACTTACTCAGCAATACACTGTCACCGACCAAACACTTTCACCGCCTGTCAGCTATCTTACTCCAAGCCCGGTGGCTTACCGGACAACAACCTATGGCAATAATGCTCTGCAAAACGAATTTTGGGCAGGTTTTGATTACGAAAAGAGCATAGGCAGCCACAGCCTGAATTTATCTTTGAAAGGTCAGCGTTTTGCTGATAAGGCGCCGGAACGGTTGGATTATCGTAACCAAGGACTTGCGGGCCGAATTGATTATAACTTTAAGCAAAAATATTTTGTTGGATTTACAGCCGGGTATTCTGGGTCAGAAAATTTTGCGCCTGGCAGACGTTACGGATTCTTTCCTGCAGGTTCAGCGGCCTGGATAATCTCGGAGGAATCATTTCTAAAAAATGCCTCAGCTATCAATTATTTAAAGGTCAGGGCATCATATGGAACTGCCGGAAACGGCGACATTGGCGGCTCCCGGTTCCCTTTTGAAAGTTTTTACAGCCGCAACTTAAGTAGCGGAGGCTACAGTTTTGGTTCAACCCCAACAGCTACCAATTCTGCATCAGAGGCTAATCTGGGCAATCAGGATATCACCTGGGAAACCGTTCGAATGCTGAATACGGGATTTGACGTACGCTTACTTAATAATTCGCTGGGTTTATCCGCAGATTTTTTCCAAACACGAAGAAGCAACATTTTAACTGCAAACGTATTTCCAAATATTATCGGTCAGGAGGCAGGTTTAGTGAATGGAGGGATTGTACAAAGCCGTGGACTGGAAGCCTCAGTATCCTACGCCAAACAATTGGGAAAATTGAAGATTAACTTCAATGGTAATATATTGCTATCAAAAAGTAAGATTCTGGCTCAGAATGGCCAGATCGGATTACCGGAGTATCAGCGAAGCATTGGCCACATCGCTGGCGCTCAGCTGGTATTTCTCTCAGACGGCCTCTTCCAGTCACAGGCAGAGATTAACAGCAGTCCGCTGCAAACCTTGGCTGGCAAAGTAGTACCCGGAGACATTAAATATAAAGATGTTGGCGGGCCTCTGGGAATACCGGATGGCATCATCGACAATAACGACCAGGTACGTCTGGACAAAACAGGCCTTCCGAATACCTACTATGGTTTTGGTGGAAACCTCCGGTATGGTCTAATCGATCTTGTATTTCAATTCCAGGGTGTTTTCGGAAGGACTTTGAACATACAAGGCCTGGTGAACAGCGGACCAAGTTCGTTCAATGAATTGAGCTTAGACCGTTACACCCCCCAAACCGCCTCGAGCGCCAAATATCCACGTATTGGTATAGCTGACAGGGGAAACAACACTGCGCTTTCTGACTTCTGGCTGCGATCGGCTGACTACCTTCGATTAAAATCGGTCGAAATCGGTGTGAACCTGCCTGGGACACTGACTACAAAACTGGGCGTAAACAGCGCACGTTTTTACATTGGCGGATTAAATTTATTTACAACCAATGACCTTGGTATCGGTGTTGATCCGGAAGTAAACATTGCAGGTAGAGGGACAACATATCCTTATTATAAAACCTACACCCTGGGTGTAAGCGTTGCCTTTTAAATGATCACTAAACAGAACGAACAATGAAAAATCACTACATAAATTATTCAAAGTATCTATTTATATTCCTGTTATTCTCTTTAGGATGTAAAAAGGATTATCTGAGTTTCGACTATACAGATGGAAGTATCAGGGAAGAAGATGTCTGGAACTCTGACCGGAATTCAAGGGGATTTTTAAATACATCTTACTCTGGTCTTATCAACGGTTACAATGTGGATGGCGATGGTGCAATGTTAGCATCAGCCTCTGATGAGGCGGTGAATTCCAACGTTAACTCCAGGATAAATATTATCAACAATGGAACCTGGGGAGCTTTGCGCACTATTGATGATCAATATACCAATATGTATAATAACATCCGGAAGACTAATCTATTTTTAGAAAAAAGTTCTGCCAGTGCCATTATACCGGCAAGCGACATTCCAAAACTAAAGGGAGAAGCCTATTTTCTAAGGGCTATGTACCATTTTGAGCTCATGAAACGATACGGTCAGATAATCCTTGCAACACGCTCTTTTACCACAACAGACGACCTGGACCTGCCTAGGAATACTATAGATGAGGTGGTCGCACAAATTACTGCAGATTGTGATGAGGTCATAAAAGTGCTACCTGCATCCCAGGGTGATCTTGGTTCAGCAGATAAAGGCCGGGCAACGGCCGGCGCTGCATTGGCTTTAAAATCAAGGGTATTGCTTTATGCCGCCAGCCCACTATACAATACGGGTGGAGAACTGAATAAATGGGCAGCTGCTGCCACTGCTGCAAAGCAACTTATAGACCTGAACAAAAATTCACTCCTGCCTTTAGCCCAGTTAGGCAACCTTTGGGATTTTTCAGTTGGATCATCCAATTATAGCCCAGAAGTTATATTTGCCACCAATGTTAGTGCGACCAACTCAATAGAAAGCAACAATGCCCCGATAAGCTACGAAGGCAGGGGAAGAACCAATCCAACGCAGGACCTGGTAAATGCGTTTGAGATGAGGGTAAGTGGGAAACCGATCTCGGACAATACCTCAGGATTTTCCGCATCTAACCCTTACTCCACTACAGGCGCTAGCGCACGTGACCCTAGACTTGCTCTTTTTGTGATCTATAATGGTCAATCCTTTAAATCCAGAGCGGTTGAAACTTTTACGGGTGGTAGGGATAACACGCCAATTAACAGCAACAGTACTAAAACCGGCTATTACCTGCGTAAGTTTCTTTCAGAAAGCGCCGCATGGGCTTCTGGTGCAGCAGCAGTTAACCGGAACCGTCCCTGGATATTATTCAGGTATTCTGAAATATTATTGAACTACGCCGAAGCTTTGAATGAAGCGACCGGTCCGGTAAGTGATGTTTATCTCTATATCAATCAGGTTCGGGTACGCGCGGGTATGCCAGTACTGCCCGTAGGCTTGACGCAATCGCAAATGCGTGAGCGGATTCAGCACGAACGCCGCGTAGAACTATGTTTTGAAGGACACCGCTTCTTTGATGTGCGCCGCTGGAAAAAAGGTGAAGAATTTTTTAACAAACCCGTATCTGGAATACAGATAACCAAAAGCGGTACGACACTGACATACACTTCTTTTCAAGTAGAAAACAGGGGCTTTGCAGACAAAAATTATCTGTTTCCTATACCACAGTCCGAATTAAACAGAACTACTAAATTAAAACAAAACCCAGGTTATTAATTCAAGGCCCATCATCTGCCAACACTACTAAATCAAGAAAGCAGGATGATGAATAAAATAAAACCATAATTGTGGTGAAATGTTAAAGTTTTTCCGCAGGCATAGTGAAAAAGGCCCTCATGTTGAATGAGGGCACTGAAAAACTAGCCATTGAAAAGGGCTTATGAATTTTGATTTCATAAGCCCTTTTCTTTTCGATATTCACGATCTTATAAATTTTATTCTGCAATTAGACGATTCTAAAGGACCTTATTTGCCATTTTTTCTCAATGTTTAGTACAACATTTTTTTACAAGGACTTTTTCAGTGCCGTCATGTTGAATCAGGGTCTTTTTTTCAGCAGCAACCATTGCAGCGGATTGACAAGAAAATGGAAAAAGATGGGATCCATCTAAACGATTCTTGTGCAAAGAAATGAAGTTTTACAAAGTCGTTCAGTTTTTACTATCAGAGACCGACGGGATCTTTAGGTTTTTAACAAAACCCAACAGTTTTTTGTTGCATTAACTGAGTGCTTTCGGACGTTTTCATGCAGGATTCTTGCACAAGATTTTCATTTCTTATTCAGCATGCCAGGCAGGAGATGAAGTCAGTTATGGGCATATTAAAATCATCTGAATGCAAAATGCCCTTGTGTGGTTTAGCCCCTTATTCACAAATTTTTAACAAATACCAAAAAATAAACAGGGAGAGTCACCTGATCCTCATCCCTGTTTTATTTTAAGTATTAATTGGATATCTGATACCGAAAAGAAGCTTTACTCTCCAATAGGTATAGGAATGTTTACATTAATTGGAGCTGAGATGCCAAAATTTGGTGAACCGTCAGTATTCCAGCTAAACTTTTGCATCCGGGGCGTCCTTGTTCCCCCGGGATTGGCAGCTGTTCCCCGGGCATGGTAAATTACCCAGTTTTCCGAACGGAGTACTCCGTTCCCATCAGTGTAACTGCTTGTAAAAAAACCATTATGGCCTGGACCAAATACCCCTCCCGCATCATTCCTGGTGAGTACCTGCTTTTTGTTTATCCAATCTGCGGTAACAGTAGGGTTACCTCCGGATTTAAGTTGAACCTGTCCAAGACAATAATTATCACTTCCATACCTGCTGCCCGAGTAAATGATAAATATCGGACTGGATGCATCTTTTTGTAACATAATTGGGCCTTCATTAACCCCGAGCCCTGTACCTGATGATTCGTATTTTTCCCAGGTATTTGTGGGCGAAGAGATTTTCACACGCGGTCCGCTGATTGTCCACGGATTGGACATTGGCGCCAAATATAGATACTGTTTGAATTTTGTCGCGATGTCTTCCCATCCTGACCAGACGAAGTAATTAGTACTGCCGACAGTCAGCACCGTCCCATCTATGGCCCACTGGTCGGATGGATCAGAAATCTTTCCTTTGAAGGTCCATGTACCCACAGTGGGATCAGCGCTGGCATTCTCCAGGACATACATGCGATGGTTGGCATCTGCGCCATCGTCTGCCGCAAAATATATGTACCATTTACCGGAAATAAAAAACAGTTCTGGCGCCCATATGGCATGTGAATAGGCGGTACCCGCAGGCGGTGTATATACAGTAGTCACCGGATAATTATTCAGCAGAGCCATCGATGGGGTTTTTATAATGGATATCTTGCTACCCTGAGTAAACAGGAAATAGTAAAACCCATCTTTCTGTGCAACGAAAGGGTCTGCCCTGCTTCCCGATGCGAGTGGGTTCCGAAAGTTTAGGTTGGTAAACTGAAACTTATCCTGGGTGCCGCTGACCGCACTCAATTGTTTTATTTTAGTACCAGAGCCTGAATTTGCCGGGTCAACTACCATCGCCATTCCCGTTGCTTTATTGGTTAGCACGTAGGCATTATTAGCGCTTGAGTAACTTATCGACCAACGTTGTGCATCACTACCATCGTCTGTATGTTGCAGAAGCTGGTCACCTGAAATAGCCGATGGTGACCATAGACACTTATTACTTGTTAGGTTAACCAATTTGTAATAGGTGGCATCAACTTTAATCAAACGCCATTTCTGCCCGTTATTGGGGAACCATGGCCATTGCTGAATTTTAGCATTTTCCGCGGTTGTATTTCCTGCAACTTCTACAACCGGACCAGCAGGAAGGGATGATATGCCACGTATCCTGTAAATTCCACTATCAATGAGGGTACCTGAGGGGGGTGGAATAAATGCATTTACCTGTTGCTTATCCGGCAGATCGAAAGTTTCGTCCTGAGGTGTTTCTGGAGCCGCTTTCTGACAGGCGGTGAAAGAAAGAATACAAAGAAAGCTTAATAAAAAGTGAAGTAGTTTAGTTTTCATAATTTTTTGATTGTAACTTGGTTAGTTAAGAGACACAAAAACAAGACACCTAAATCAGATATCCGGTCAGTCCACTGTGTGGCATAAAGGCCGTAAATACGCTACAAGGCCTTTTTTTAGAGAAATAAATCCTGTTAACCTCCTTTCTAGTTAAAATATCGATTTCTAAATCTTGCAGATTATTTACCCCGGCGTTATGTAACAGAAGGCAATCCTGAACTTCTTTTGGATTAAGAAATCGATTACCTCCAAGCCAGGGCCGATAAATATATCGTGTAAGTGCACCAGATTAGAATAAAATACCTAAAGTATTAAAGTTAGAAACAGTAGCTTTAGCATGAGACTCATTCATTTGTCTAATCGTCTCAAATTAAAACGCTGTTTTGCAGCATTTTATAACTTTATACGCTCGTTAGTAAATCCCTTAAAATTAGCTTGAATTTCTTTTTTTTAACGAGGAATATTGGGTAAATACTTAGCGTTAGCATCAAAAAGATTGCAATATCTTTCAATTGCCTGAGCCCCCTAAAATGAGCTAATGGTAACAGTGAAAACAGATCAGACACAGTTCAGATTTTATTGGCTCTACAAGCTAAATATAGATCGGGACGGACTTTGGGCATATATCGATCGGAACGCTTCGTCCAAAGGCTTTTGCAATCATAATATTAAACATTTTTCGCAGGGGGGTACGCACCTATACTGGTCTAGCATAATATTGCGTTCCGATTATCCTCTCAAGAGCTTATCCTTTGAAACAGAATCCTTTAAAACCAATTAACCCTGCCCTCCTGGGGGCTAATAAATTTTCTGGGCAATATTATCTACCGTCATATGCTGAAAGGCTTGATGGCTGTTTTGATAACAGCTCTTCTGCTACCTGAAACGTTCTGGACCGTTTGCTTAAATTGTAGACAATGCAATCTTTAAAGCAAAAGTTTAGAACATGCGTCCTTACAGATCAATTAAATGACTGCCGGAACTGCTGGGGGCTCATCGTGGTTTTACCTTTGAATAATCTACTGAAAGACTGCGGATAATCAAACCCCAACTGATAAGCGATCTCTGATACGGAAAGTTTTGTTGTCGACAATATTTCCTTCGCATGTTCGATCAGTCTGTTATGGATGTGCTGCTGAGTGTTGAGCCCTGTCAATGACCGTAACAGGTCGCTAAGATAATTAGCAGAGACATTTAATTGTTCTGCCACATCCTGGACAGAAGGTATCTTATTCTGCAGCCCTCTCCCAGGAGTGAAATAAGAATCGAGTGTCGTTTCAAATTGTTGTATAAGAGTAGCATTAACAGCTTTGTGGGTAATAAACTGCCGTTTATAATATCTACTGCTGTAATTGAGCAATAGTTCTATCTGCGAAATAATTACATCATGGCTAAAATCATCGATCCGGCTGTTGAGTTCTTCATCAACAATCTTTAAAACAGCAAATACGGTTTCCTTTTCCTTTGCTGATAAATGCAGCGCTTCGTCGGTAGCATAAGAAAAAAAACCAAACTGTTTGATTTTCCTACCCAAGGAGTAGGAAAGAAAAAAATCTGGATGGAGTAATAACATATAACCCTTGCTTGTGTTGTTTTTAGGTCTCTCAAACAATTGTCCGGGGGCAGTAAAAACCAGTCCACCTTCACCAAAGTCATAGTGGTGCTGCCCATACTTCGCCCTTCCAATAGTGTCTTTATAGGCGATTTTATAAAAATCTAAAACAAGATAATCAGGCAAAACCTCTTCTGGGAGTGACATGTCTTCCAAACAGATAAAACTGATAAGTGGATGTTCAGGTTTGGGAAGACCAAACAATTGATGGAATTCAGATAATGATTTAAACTTATACAGGTTGTTTACTTTATTTCTCATTTCAGGTGATTAGGGATGCAATATGTATTTGCGTGCAGGTAATGTAGCAATACAAAAATAAACTTTTATCAACCAAGGTGTCTCGTCGTCTTGGGGTAATTTCTCAGTTAAAATTTCCACAGTTACGGTCTGCCCAATCAATGCATATTTGGTGATACTAAGTTCCCTTCATGAAGGGAACCTAGACTTCCGATTCCTAAAATTACTAGCCAAAAAACAGGGATAGACTAAACTGATCTCAGAAGTAGTGTGCCCTAAACTATAAGCAGATCAACAGCTGACATATTTATACCGCACACAAGGCAGGGATTAGCCTGCCTTATGATTGTAGTTTTCCTTGGATTGCAATGCAAGCATCAGTTATGCTTTTTTATTGACGAATGCTACTGTTTTTTATTATAGACTTCAGCAAATTCCTTCGCAAAATCCTCCAGTTTTATTTTGCCTAATTGAGGTTTATTTTGATAAAAATCTTCGTAAAGGCTACCGTCCTGCTGCGCCTGCTGCATCTCAACCATTCCCTTAGCAATCCATGGATTGATTCCGGACGAAATCATTTTATTAAATAATTCATCCGCAGGGATAACCTTCCATTGCAATCCTGTCCTATCGGTTGAATTTGCTAAAGCCCAAGCGATCTCGTTCGGAGAAACCTCGTCGCTTGCAACATACTGAACCGTTCTGCCGGTAAAAGGTTTTTCCATTTCCCCGGCAATCATTTCTGCAATATCATACGGAGAAACCCATGGTTCTTTATTATCACCGCCCCAGCTTTGAATAATCGCACCCTGAGAGTGGATCATAGGTAACCATCGGTAAATATTGCTAAAAAACCCAACAGGACGGACAAACTTGATATTGACATTTTCAGGCAGTGTCTGAAGGATCTGCTCAACATTGTGATGAACCAGAAGGCTGCCCATACCTTTATCCGAATGAGCGCCAATACTGCTTAAATGGATAACATTAGTGACTCCCGACCGTTTAATCGCAGCAACATAATTGCTGGCAATCATTCCAAATTCAGCTAAAAAATCAATGTTCTTATCAAAAACGCTTCCAATTGCTTCCCATGCTTCCATTAAATAAACTGCATCCGAACCTGAGAATGCCGAGGCTAAAAAGTCTGCATCTTGAATGGTTCCGATTAATGGGACAGCGCCCAAGGCCTCAATAGCAGGTATTCTTTCAGTTTTGCTACTGATTACTTTGACCTGATGTCCTTTTGCTATCAATAATTCTGTAAGTGGCTTTCCAATGTTCCCTAAAGAACCCGTTAATACAATATTCATATTTTTTGCTTTTATTTCTACAAAGGTGGACAATCGGATAGCGATAGAAATAACAAAATCGGGGTATTCACAAACCAAAACGTGGTTGGAAGTAGTAACCAAAATATTCCCTATCGATAGAAAATAGCTTATAGCTTTCAATGGTCAGTGTGAAAAATATTCAAGTATAGTTATAATCGGCTGTATAACCGGATCAAGCAGTTACAATCCCCATCTTATTTATTGTTCACGAATTGGATGTGAACAGATAATAAAACTTAGCTTTGTGGGCTCATCAATTTTTTCAACGAGATTGAGCAGAAGAAATCGGCAGAAAATGTTTCAAAAAAACAATTAACATGTTAAATATCTTAAACAATACGGCTAATTACTGGATAAATCATTTACAATTAGCACCTCACCCCGAGGGTGGCTATTATAAAGAGACATTCAGATCCAAGAATGAAATCATCCGTGTCAATGAAAGTGAAAAGAAGAACGCTTGTACTTCAATATATTACCTTTTGGAGGGCTACGACTTTTCAGGTTTTCACAGACTTAAATCCGATGAAATATGGTATTTCCACAAGGGAGAGCCTATATTTATCCATATAATAACCAGTAAAGGAAATTATGATTGCATTGAACTGAGTGACTCAAGTTCCGGACAACTCCAGGCCATCGTTGAAGCCAATTGTTGGTTTGCAGCGAATATCCCATCTAAATCAGGGTTTTCGTTGGCTAGCTGTGCTGTTGCTCCTGGATTTGATTTTGTGGAATTCGAAATGGCTAAAAAAACTTCATTGCTAGCTGAATATCCTGAACATGAAGCAATAGTAAAGGAACTTTGCAGAGATTAGAAAAATTTCGACAAAGGGCTAAAGACTGAAAATATGGATTTTATTCATGGATTAATTACATCACATGTTCTGACATGCTCCTTACCAGACATGTCTTTATAAATGGACTATAAGAAAACATCAAATTCGGGATGCAATAATTGTTCATGTACGATATTATCGCATTTCGCCGTCTCATAACCAATCAACAAAAAAAGGGCGTCCCAGCTTTGGAACACCCTTTTCAGCAAATAGATGAGTGAATTAAGGTTAGAAATTTTTATTGACTATTGATTGCGCTTTAGACTGGTCTACAAAATCCATTGGGATGACACCGTACCTGCCCGAAGGATTATTTGTAAAATATCCGCTTAGCTTTGGATTTATATAATTGGATACCACAGTAATATTCGGAATGGTAAAGATACCAGGCTGATAACCGCTCGCATAGTTTATGTAGAGTTTGTTAGAGCTGTCCGCTTTTGCAGCGTTCAGCTGTCCTTCAACTGTTGTCCATTTGCTAGCCAGATCGTTGACTTTATAAACATCCTGAACCCTAATCCCTCCAAAACTACTGTTGATATCGAAAGTAGTGTTATCACTCCATGCAGTGGCGTTAATCCCTTTTACGCCAGTTGCAGTAAATCTTCTTATCAACTTAATCTTACCCCTTAGTTCACCTAGACTTGGCAGCCCTTCTGAGAGATCCCATCTATTTGGATTCTGTTGCGTGTAAGTATTAAAGGTTTCTTCAAAAGAACGGGTATTGTTAGATGGTGTATGCTCCTCTTTTACACACATTAATATTGTTTCCGAGGGATTTGCATTTAAAAAATTAAGACAGGCATTGACTACATTCTGAAAATTAAGATTTTGATAAATGGCACCGTGGTGGATAGCGAAGGCATTATCAATATGTCTGCAACGGATATCCAGATAGCGGACGCCCAAGTTTAATTGCGCTCCAATAGTGATATTTTGGCATTTTGCAGTATTAACCACAGGTTCGTACATTGCACCGGAATCATGGGTTCCGGGAATAGACAATCTTGATACGGGAGTGGCATTTGATAAGCCGGACATCCAAATGTTCAAAGCTGGCGGCGCTTGTAATATCGCAAAGTCAGTTGTGGCCATTTTGGCCATAAGGGATGGATTTGCGACAGGTGATTGCTGCTCTTTTTTACAAGCGGTAAATAAGCAGGCCAATACGGCTAGGGAAAGAAATAATTTTTTCATGGTTTTTTTTTATGATATCTATTTGCTGAAACTATTATCTGAAACTGTGGAAAGCTTTGGATAGCCGTTAAAAATTTCTTCGCTGTGCTATACGCCCATGAAAAGGTAAGGCAATCTCCCATAACACATAAGCCGCTTCGATCTTGATTTAATAGCGCTGCACTCTCGCCTGACGCAATTAAAGGTACATCACCTCTACCATGTAGGGTAGGCATTATTATACTAACTGTTGAGAATGCCAATATTCTGTCAGTTAATTTTGCCCTCAATGCATTTACCGATTTTTTTAACATCGAAACGATTTTCCGCAAAAAGAACTGATAAATTTCCTCAGAGATTTCCGAAGGAACTCTTTTTGCTAAAATCGGTTGAAACTGCCATATGGGGCAGAATGGAAACATTTCCAGTCCTATTGAACGCACTGATTGATGTGCATAAAAAGAAACAGGTGTAGCATTCCTTATAGCAGGTAGTTCTTTTGTTTTGTCTTCCATCATCTACATCTAAGTCAAATGAAAAAGGAAAACGTACTAGTCAAGATCGTTATCTGTAGATTAAATTTACGTTAAGCGCCAGGAATCATTATTATCCAGCGGATTTGGGTATTCAGCCAAAGCAGAATCAAACAGTCTTATCCATGATCATGGTGAACTTTGGGGATATGTAAAAAATCCCTGAACAATAAAAAATTGGAGAGGAAAACCATCCTATCACAAAATCACAGCATGTGAGCTGTTGATCTGATTAAGGGAAAAGGTTCACCCACTATTCTTTTCCGGTTCGTTAAAGTTTAAACCGGATGTCCTATTGTCTCAGAAGAGGGCACATCAATAGCGTACCTCAATGCATAATTATCATCCATATCATTATTAGATAGCACATGCTCGCTTGCGTTAATGGCTAATAGTCTCCTTGTAATGATTTGAGATGATGTAAATGCCCACAGTGGCATTCTCACCTGCAATGACTTGCATGATCTGGTTTTTAGAGATGCTGGTTTGAGCAAAGGAAAAATTGATGATAAAAATAAAACAAAAGTATATAGGGCTGCGATTTCTCATGGGTTAAACTAGCGAAAAAAACTGGTGGCAATTTTTAGCTGATAAGTATATTTAGTTTGCCTTCTGTATTGACAATATGACTTGCAATGTTGGCAGCATGTTGCTACAAAATAATGGCAAGCTGATCAACAGGTAGTACAATGTTTTTTCATTTGTCTAAAATCACTTTGCGATGTTTAAAGCCAAAATCGATCAGGGCAGTGAGAACAGGCCAGGTCTGTTTGGCATGTTCAGTCATGGAATAGGAAACAGTAATTGTTTTTAATGCATTAACGGTTCTAGTATGGCTGCTTCAAACATTTAATGGCGCTGGTATTTATAACCAAAATTGGTTATATCTGAATATGGAAAAGGCAATGATCAGATACTAAGGTATTCATCCCGGACTAATTCTGGGCCATGAACATGAAAAAAGGGGTATAAAAAAAGACCTTTTGCGCTATCCGTTAGCATACTCCCTCAAACCATAAATGACATCACCAAAGGGCGAAGGAGGCTCACCCCCTGGTTTATCATTGAAAATAGACAGCGCCCTTGGCTCTGAAGAAAGCACTATGCTTTTACTTCAAGCCTATTATGACCTGAAGGAAGAAAAGGAAAGGTCCCCAGGATCAACACCCGATTTGCAAAAATTAAGAAGGATGCTATTCTCTGACACTGATATCGACAAAATTGATTGGCAAAGGCAGGCAAATACTGTTATTTGCAGGATTTTTGAACGAGGAAACAATATGGAAGAGAAAACCTTGTTGGATTTCTATGGCAGGAGTAAGATTAAGTCTGTTACCGGCCATAGTGGAATAAAGAGAACCAGATTCCTTTGATGAAAACTTTAAAACTCAAGTAGCTATATACTGAAACGAAAATAGCATGTGCCCTGATATAGTCTTGATTATCCGTTGCTGCTCACGAGCAACCTGAACACCTTAGCGATGAGCAAACCATGACTGACGAAAAAGCCCAGAGCTAACCAGCTCCGGACCTTAAATGGTAGTTAATAATAATTCTTAATGTGCCGAAACCTTAAGGCTTATTTTCTGGGCATCCACTGTTGTCACAGCTAATCCCTTTGACCAAATAGTATACACAAAACCTTTTTTAAGTTCCACATCCGCCAAAGTAGCCAGCACCTGTCCCGTAGCCTTGTCTTTCAATAACAATGTGACTTTTGCTTTATCAGTAACATATTTAAAGGAAGTGGCTGCTTTGAAGGCCTTGTCGTTAAAAGTGGTGGTGTCACCCTGAATTTCGAGGTTATATGACGGTGCGCCAGGAGAAAGGTTGATGAAACGGACTTGGGCCTTTTCCGTGTTTTTATTCAAAAAGGTATCCTTAACCATTAGGGCATCCGCTGTCTGCGCCTGGTTAATCAGGAAAAGCGAGTAATACGCGCTTTGTGCTAGATCAATCTGTTTGTTTATTAATGTAGCCCCAGCATTTGCAGTAGTCACTTTTACCACTTTCTTACCAAGAAAGGCTTCCACATAATTAAGTTTGTTGCCAAACGCCAGACCTTCGGCATTTACCTTTTTATCATCGATGTAGAAGTCAAGCGGAGCTGCATCGGGAACGGCATTAAAAACAGAAACTGCGGCAGTTGGCTCCATTGGCTGGGGATCATCTTTTTTACAGCTGTAAAGTACGGTAGCTGTTGATAGGGTTAATAATGCGCATAATAAATTTTTCCTCATTGTGTTCATACCAGTGTTTTTCGTGTTGTTCATTTTAATTTTAATGATTTTGTTTTAGGCAGAACGCCGGATCTGTACTTAACGCAACAGGCCAGAAAAAAAAAATAGAAATTTCAAAAATGCAGACTTTCCTTTAAAGCATAATCAAAAAGGAAAAATATCATAAAGGTTTCCGGGGTCAACGATATAAGCCCATTTTGCGGGCAAGCGAAAAAAAAGTGTTAAAAGCATTGTTTTAAGAACTCAGGCTGATGGGGTACAGTCTCACTTTTAGCTTAGCTATTATGCATCAGATCATCTAAGATTTTATCGGTAATTGAATTTACCAAGTATTACCATCAAATACTCTCCAGAAACAATACAAAGGTGATAAATATCAAATGGCGATGTACCAAGTGAAATCAGCCGCAGGTTCCCAATTACTGGTGGCACCCGGATACCCATAGATTTATGTATTGACATTTAAAGGAATATTTACGGAGCATAGTTACATCAAATTCACAATGACCCAAAACTTGGTGTATGTGCCGCTCAAAAGCCCGTCCAACATCGGGTGGGCGGGGATGGTACTGCAAAGATAATATAGTTTAAAAGTCTAGCCTGAACTTCAGCCCGCCCTGAAACAGGTTTAGTTTGTACTCACCATAGGACGTCACCGGTACCCTGAGGTAGGGCTCCATGGCAATTCTGGCCGAAGTAAACAAAGGAATGCGATAGCCTGCGGAAAGGTTATAAAACAATACTGGTCTAGAGGGGGTAAAGTTTGCATCTGTGATTTCTTCGCTTACAGGCTTATCGATTACCACTTCCTTGATTTGCATGTTTCCCTCAGCGTCAGAAAAGGATTGAAAAGAGCTTATTTTTTCGTTATAGGAAAGCGTTCCATGGTGTTTGGTAATCAGGCTAGCAGACATGCCGCCTTTAAAGAATATATGCTCATTCGGACGGTATTCAACTTCTACTGGTATGGTAATCCCGTTTAAGTCAGCTCGGACCAGTTTGGTAGATTTTTCGAAAGTAGCCTGATCGGGCAACTGTTGCTCAGTTCCAAAGCTGCCTAAGCTTATCCCACTGTAAACTAAAAGACGCTTATTAAGCGGGTAACTGACACCGGCTTCTATATTGAGTCTCTCAACAGTCCGGGAATCGGTAGAAACGCCGATACTGAAAGCATAATCCAATTTTCTTTTTACAACGGCAGGGGCCGTTTGCCCTCCCGATTTGGATTGCTCTTTTTCCAGAAACTCCAAGAACCCGTCTTTAGTGGATCTTAAACCGCTTAGCGGCAATCGTACAACTGCGATCCTGGCATCGGCAGGCTCAGGCACGCTCATTTCGATTAAAGCCGAGGGAGTAGCTGAAATAGAGCGCATGTTGACCTGCTCATCCTGAGTAGTATCAGTTTTCAAAGTGCTTCCATGAACAACTTTTTTTGACACTGCAACAGCGTTACCGTGCATTCGGAGTTCGGGCATTTCATGATTTATAGTAACCACTGAACCAGCGATCTCCGAGGGCCTGAAGTTTTTCTGCAGTGTTAGGGGGATTGCTAGCATTAAAAACCAGACTGCCACATATTTTAACAAAGGCCGGAAAAAGATTAACCGAAGTGATCTGGATCTGCGTTGCCGTAAATTCTCCCAAGCACCTTCTCTGTAGGGAATCTCAAAATCTTGCAGTTGGGCTATAAGGTCATCAATATCATCATTCATCATACAGCGGCTTTAATGTTTTTATGGTACAATTTCTTCAGTTTTGAACGGGCGCGGCTAAGATAGCTTCGGGAGACATTTTCTTCGATGCCCAAATCTCTTGCAATTTCTTCATGCCTGTATCCTTCAATTTCATGAAGGTTAAATATGATTCTCTGGATATCGGGGAGCAGGTATAAAAGTGCCATGATGTCCTTCGCGTGAATCGTCTCCAGCACGCTTTCATTATATTCCACATCCGCGGCAAGGGAGATATCCGTCATTTTCAGTTTCTGATATGGAATTTTAATTTGGTCCAAAGCTGTTCTGGAGGTAATCCT
Source organism: Pedobacter psychrodurus (assembly GCF_004331735.1). Lineage (GTDB taxonomy): Bacteria > Bacteroidota > Bacteroidia > Sphingobacteriales > Sphingobacteriaceae > Pedobacter > Pedobacter psychrodurus. The sequence goes on along the minus strand of NZ_SJSO01000003.1, from coordinate 241,610 downwards.
GGCTATCCAGCCCTTGAAGCTCCTCATCCTGATTTCTTTCTCATCAGGGAAGACAAAACCGTCAAGATTTCTAAGTATTTTCATAAAGCTGTCGTTGACCACCTCTTCGGCAACCTCCCGGTTTTCCATATAGCGCAACGCCACCCCCATGAGGTAGCCGTAGAAAGACCTGTACAGCCATTCTATACTTTTATCATCCTGTTTTATGCATCCGGGGATATATTTCTCCAGTTTGTCTATATCAATCAAGGCGGAAAAAATATGGTCCAGCGGCAGACAGGTAAATAAAAAACCGATTCGATATGCTGTAGCTATTAATGTGCGTCATTCGATAACGGCATTTTCGGGCATAAATTAAAATAAAGGGGCATCATTTCTGAGATCATACTTTCGCTAATGGGGTTAACGCAGGAATTAAAGAAAACGCAACACCTGGAAATATTTTTTATAAAAATGGTTGCTAGATGCGGGGCTGCCGCCTGATTTGGGTAATCCTTTGACGATGCTGTTCCATGCCTAATTCTTTTATCTCTAAAGGTTTTTAGAAGAACAGAATTATCCGCATATTTCTTATTTGGACACTATCGTTAACCAATAATGAGTTTTTAACACCATTCGGAAAAGGTTTCTGTAGATTTAGGAAGGGAGATTTTCAATTACTTAGTTGTTGATTATCTCCCCTTACCTTATCGATAACGTTCAAGTCACTTCTAATCTTAACTTTCTGCCTCCTCATTTCTCCCTTGGTCATAACGCTAATATTAGCAATACCAAAGCGGGTTTAAACAGTTCTGTCCAAAAAACATGGACTTGCTTGATTAATATAACTTTCTAAACTGCTGATTATATCCAGTTGTGATGACTGAAACTAAAATGAGGAACCGCTATTGAAAACTACTTCATAAAAAAAAATGAGAAAGGCTTATGTACATTCGACTGTTAAGAATTATCTATACCAACAGACTGGTGTAGACAGGATCACTGTCTACACCAGTTGAAGGAATGCTCTTAGACCAAAGTAACACCAACTGTAGTTTCCCTAATTCTGACTTCATTTTGCCTCGCGATCTAAGATAGAGTCTCAGACATGATAAATATTCCTAATTTTCTTTCGATACATAATCAGGAAATAAGTGTTAAAATTGTTTTCGGCAGTTGTTACAGGCCAACCACCGGTATCCATTTCAAAGTACTGGTTGTACCGGCACTAGCAATCGAATCTTCGCCTTGGCCATTCTCGGTGATCGAGAAGTTTACCAATAACTGTCCGGATTGGATATTCAATTTTGACCGCGGAACTGCAATTTCAATCATATAACCATGGTCTTTATCGCTATTCTGTGAAGGAGTACCGCGATAGGCTGTTTTAATGGTTGCATCCAGGTTTCCATTTACCCAGCCACCGTTATAGACATGGGATTCTTTAATTCCGTTATATGATAATTTCATCTTATAGGCACCGCTACCTAGCGTGTTGTTAGTAGTAGGACTTAAAAATAATGTCACAAAATCCGCTGTTGAAATAGATTCGTCCAGCACTTCGATCAGAAAATACAGATTGTTATTATCCTGGGAGGCTCTAAGGGTTGCCTGAGCCTGTGAATTCTCCCCCACAAAGAGTGCTTCATCCGTTTTCAGCCATTCATTGTTATTGCCGTCAGTTGCAACAGCTCTCTGTGTTGCCTTAATACTATGATTAAGTATAAATTTGGCCAAGGAAATCTCCTTCTCTCCGGTATTTGGCATTACCCCTATTATCTGATGGTTATCCTCCAGTTCCAAAGATCCCCAATATCCACCTGTAAAAAATGGAGGAAGATAGTCATCACCAAAATTCCGGGCCTTTGCATCCCCTATTTTTAACCTAAACCTGGAAGCCTGGTTATAGGAAAGGATAGTTTCACCGGACTTAAATTGTCTTAAATAAGGTGCGCTACCCAAGAAATCAAGGTCATTTCGATCAACAGGCCCCTGTTGATCCACATTGAGATGTGGCCACTGTCCACTTTCGCCAGAATAAGCAAATGAAATGTAATATCCCCCAATGCTAGCTTCCATAGCTGCTGCCAACTCATTGCTGTTATTTAGTTTTATTACCGATGGCATTTGGTTATTGAAGTATTTGTTGCCGTTGACGGTATGTTCGGTACGCAAAACATAATAAGGCGTTGAACCAAAAGAAGGGCTCCAGGTATTACCGTTGTCACTAGATTGAACCATTGCGGTACCTGTATCATTGGATTGCACGAAGGTGCGGTTGCTATCTGTAAAATAACAGTGGATTTCACCTGATGGAAGCTGTAGTAGGTAAGGTTCCCAATTCACGCCCTGATAAATCTGTATAGGCCCACTCCAAGTATTGCCATTGTCCTTGCTTCTTCTTATCACTACGCCTGCATCTTTGGTAAGTTGGGTATAGCGATTTTCTGCCCTGTAGGATGCTACGGCTAAAATGTCACCATTGGACAATACTAAGGCATCACAAGTGGAGAAAGCACGTCTATTGGCCGCACCGCCGCTATCTGTAATAGGGAACGATTCAAAAATTTTCCCTTTTGGGGTCCATTTCTTTAAATCGTTGCTTATGGCATAATCACATGAGGCACCAACCGTAGAAGGAGAGTTGTGATAAAAAATGATGTAACTGCCATTTGCCATTTTCTTAATCCTCGGATATCGTGGATTATCCACTCCGAGTTCAGTTTTCCCTAATCCAATAAAGCTTCTGAAGTCCATTTTCAAAGACGACCGCAAAATTACATCAGCATGTGAATTAATCTCCGCCGAACCTCCGTTGAGATCCCCGATTGGGGTGATCTGGAGTACAGTTGGTTCTTTAGGTTGTTCTACAGGTGGTATCTTTACGTCACCTCCGGTTTCATTACCCCCTTTTTTACATGCTGAGATCATGCACATTGTTACAAGGGAGAGCATTATTATTCCATTTTTATTTTTAAAATTCATTGTGTAATTTTTTAAATATTATCATTATCGGTCAACCCAAAAATATTATAGTTTTAGCTCCGAGGTATTTCGATCTGCCTATCTGCAATCAACTTAACTAATTGCCACAAGCATCATTCAGATCAATGTAAGACGCGTTAATGCCTTGAAGCTCTGTATGTACCCTCACTCATTACTGCCCCCTACAAACTACCATTGATTTATTATAGTCAAATAGCCATATTTTTGTATGAATAGTAAACTCGCGAATTTTGTCTGTTATCGTGACCTGTGGCTTGCCGTTACTTGTGACAGACAATGCCTTTCATGGACTGTTACGTCTTTTTTATGAGCGAGTCCTGGATACAGACACTTATCCTCGTTAAAATTAGCAGAGATGGGGTCATTTGCACTGGCGAGCAAAGCCATCGCTTTGCTCGCCATTTAGAGATCAGTTTCTTCATATTGTCATCAGATTATTAGTTGTCATAGAGATTGTTAGAACAAGATTTAAGAATTTTAACAGATCACATCATGATAAATTCACAATCATCCCAGTTTCATCATATCAGTGAACTACTTGGGATGGCTTGGCACATCAGTTTATATTTGGTTAATACTTTAAAGAGAGCTATAATAAAATTTAAAATCCACTCAATCTTTTGTCAATTTGTCTCACATTCATTCCTTCCGGGCAAGTAATTGATAACGGTAATCAGTATAAAACATTGGAATAAACCCATCCAATTAAAAGGCAAATCCCGCTCAAAGGGGATATAGCGTTGATCGTTTGATAGATCTGATAAAAGATGACTTTAAGCTGAGCACAATAGAGAATCGATCGGCTCAAGCCTTCTGCCCAGCCAACCGATGTTCCAAAATTCTGTCTTTTCAAGCAGACAATAATTAAAAATCTCTACAAAGCCAATTGAATATGAACACCGAAACAGATACATTTCTAACCTTCAAATCCGATATCTAACTGAAAAAGAAATAATTAATCTTGCTAGCACCTAACTTATTTACTATTTTTATCATGGGTTTACATCGAAAAAAACTAAAAATAAATTCCGATAAAGCCCTATCACATTTACTAAATTACCTATGCTCAAAAAACTCACATCTATCGCACTAATGTCAATGGTGCTGATCGCCTGCAAGGGCAAACCTCCTTATGTACCAGACTATGAAAATGCTGTTGGACTGATAATCGGTCCTGAAACATGCAGGGTTAATGCAGCTCAGAATGCATGGTTAATTCAATTTTCCGGACCTAATGCAGGAAACAAATCCTATGGAGAGACCATAACCTATAGCGGCAATACTTATTCAAATGTTGTTAAAACATATCTGCTTCCTGACTCTTCAAAGGTCTCCGGAAGAAAATATCTCTTTGAATTTTATCTCGAAGGAAAATCGGCGCAGAATGATTGTGATCTAGCAAATCCAATAACCTTTAATATTTCCAAAATCCGTTTAAAAAACATTGTCAAAATAGCAAATTAACAATTCATAAACTACCTAATTTTTAACGCTCACCATGAAAAAAACTGCACTGATTATACTTTCCATGATCTTTATCTCCGTGAACAGCCTTTTTGCCCAGGTTTTATTGAGGGAATCTGCCGATACCGCAATGATTATGGGCTTTTTACCAAAAAGTTCCTCAAAAGCAAGCAATTTAAAAACAATCGAAATCTCGGTAGATCTTTCTAAGGAAAAAGCGGTGGTCGACACTGCAAAAGTTCCGTACCAATACGGAAAGCCTGTCTCCAAAACCATTTCTATTTCTGAAGGATCTTCCTGGACCGATGGTGAGGCCACCTATACCCGGCTCCGGGTGGCTTCTCCCGGTGCAACTTCGATAAGCCTGAATTTTGGAACTTTCAGGCTTTCCAAAACCGCGGAGCTTTATATCTATAACCAGGACCGTACAATGATGATAGGGCCAATCACAGCCAAAGAAAACAATAAGCTGGGAACATATGGTATTGCTCCGCTCAAAGGATCGGCGATCACCCTTTTTTTAAAAGAAAGTGGTGGGCAATTTCCAAAACCAGAAAGTCAGATTGTTTCCTCAGAAGTCATCATTGGGTACAAACAAACTTATAAAAGCTCATCAACTGCAAAAGGGATCAATGACTCCGGTTCGTGTATGCACGACATAGCCTGCAGGGAGGATTGGGATGGGAGGCCTACTGCTATCTATTATACCGGAGGATCACAATGCAGTGGTGCTTTGGTAAACAATGAAAACAATGATGCAAAACCTTACTTCCTGACTGCATTTCACTGTTTGGATAGTAATGAGGACGGATCGTTAAATCTAAGTGAAGTAAATGCTACCGCAAATTATACTTTTGTATTTTTTTACAGAAGAGAAACCTGCGCGGGATCAGCACTCAGTACAGCAAGGGTATTTTACGGGGCTAGCTGGCGAGCAGCCTACGAGACAACAGATTTCGCATTACTGGAGTTATTCAACGCCGTTCCGCTCGAAACAAATCTTAGTTTCTATGGATGGAACAGGTCCAATATAGCGCCAGATTGGGGTGCTTCAATCCACCACCCTTCAGGTGATGTACAAAAGATCTCGCTGACTGGCCTGATCCAGACCAGTACTTTCAGTTCGAACATGTGGGGTGTAGAATGGAATTATGGAGTTACAGAAGGGGGATCTTCCGGAGGACCATTGTTTAACGAGGCTGGACAGGTAATAGGGCAGCTTAGGGGCGGGTCCTCGAGCTGTAACAGCCCTACGTTGAACGACCGGTTCGGGAAATTTGGGAAATCCTGGGATATAACCCCCTTGTCCCATAGCCAACTGAAGTACTGGCTGTCCCCGAGCCAGGATCTTTTTGAAATCGGCAAACTTGACAGAGGCGTGATCACAGGTCCAAATGGCATCTGTTTTGGGCAAACTGCAACCTATAACATGCCCAATCTTCCAGCAGGTTATACAATAAGCTGGACTACTTCGCCTGGACTGAATATTGTCTCTAGCACAGCAGGATCTGTCACAGTGTCTCCTGTCAGTATGAATTCGAGCGAGAGCGGCTTCGTGAGAGCTTCCTACAATGGTACTGTTTTCCGCGAGTACAGGATCGTTGTAGGCGTTCCTGTACCAGCAATTACGATGAATATGTATCATTCTGTCTGCACCGGTGGTACCGATTGGGAAGCGTCTTTCAACATTACCCCCATAATCCCCAACCTTCAATACATCTGGATATACAACGGGGTTGAGCTTCCCGCTACTTCCAATGCCTATTTCAGCACCTATGAGTTTCCAGCAAATCCAATTACTTTGAACGTAAGGGTTAAAACAAGTTGCGGTATATCACCAAAACTGCTCGAATATGACGCTACTTATTATCCTCCCTGCCCTTCTTCCTGGTCGATATTCCCAAATCCTTCCAGTACTCAGTTTGAAGTGGCCAAAAGCTATGGGACTTCAGTAAAAACTGCTGATCATACCAAGGCATTTCAAATCCGCCTACTGGATTCCAAGGGCAAAGTGCTTAGGAATGGATCAGCTATGTCAGGTAAAGCTACAGTAAATATTGAAAGCATACCAGATGGAAACTATTTCATTCATATCCTTGATGGAAAGGAAATGATAAAAAAACAGGTAATCATTAAGCACTGATAAAACTGAACCGGGCAACCAAACCTATCTTTACTGTGATCAATTACACCATTAATCATTCAGTTTATTTTTTTTTGGTCTGGCAGCGTATTAGGGAAAATTTCCTACCTCTCGATCGTGGACCGAATCGCTATTACCTCTGGTATTGCAAAGAAATGGGGCATCTTAACCGATCCCTATTTTGGAAAGTTCCCCCCAGACCATTTTCCTGTATTGGCTGAGGTTGAACTGAAATAAGTAATGCCGTCATATAATAAACTGAGATGGACAATAGACAATAACTTAAATCGCTAGCAACAATCGTTGGTAGAACTATTATCTTTTAAATTGAAAAAAAATATGCCTAAAAAGCCCGGCCCCATAACTTATGGGTACCGGGCTTTTTTGTATTCGTATCAGCGGCGCTCAATTGGACATCCATTTTACCCTAAGCTTCTCTAAGCGTTGTCCCATAGATTTTCTCTCCGCTGTGATCAATAAATTTTTGCATTTAACCAGTGCTTACCTATAGAGAAATACATAAAACCATAAGTCGCAGGCTTAAATTTACGCTAAGGGTTGCCTGAAGTAACCTATATTCAAAAATAGGCCCCGTAAAACATTCATTATTTGACCACGGTTGCTTCTAATTCGACTTTTAGCGTTTCAAACAAGCTTTTTACCTCCAACATAGTCAGGGCCTGCTTGATGTTGTGCTTGGCTATCCAATCCTGAAGGATACCGAAATGCGGCCAGAGCTCCGAGGTTGCTGTTGTGTAAATATTTAGGCGTACGATCCCATCACACCTGAACCCTGCTTTCGTAATAACCTTTTCCAGATTGGCAATCGCCTTGGTTAACTGGGTTTTCATGTCTTCATCACTTGAAATACCCTCATCGTTTATAGCGGTCTGTCCCGAGACATAAAGCGTGCTTTCCACGTTTTTAACTTCTACTGCCTGTACATAGCTCCTTGAATCCTGCCACTTCCAGGGATTGGTGATTTTTTTTTCCATCATCTTGCTGTTTAAAGTCTGCGCCATTGAAGGTGCTGACATCATTAATATTAATCCTAAAATTTGTGCTGTTCTTCTCATCAAATGTTGAATATTGAAAAACAAAGTTCAGCATAAGCTGCAAATTTTGAGATTGATGTAAGTCACGAATTTGGTGTGAGGTAGGTCACTTCACTAATACAACCTGCTGAGCGTCTCCCGGGAAACGCCCAAATATGCCGCAATTAGGCTTTTTGGTATCCTTTGAATTAAGAAAGGATATTGTTTTTGGAGCTGCTCGAACCTTTCCTTTGCATCTGATGTCAGACTTGAGATAATGCGGCGCTGGGCGCCGATAAATCCATAATTTGCTTTTTCAAGAAAAAAATGCTCCATTTTATGAAAAGTAGCACACAGGTATCTATATCCATCCAACGATAGACACAATACTTCTGTGTCTTCAATGCACTCTAAAGACATTGTTGCCATGGTCTTGGTAAAGAAGGCATAAAAATCGCTCTCCCACCAATCCTCGGCAGCAAAAGATACGATGTGCTGTTTTCCATTTTCCGTTGTAAATACGAGCTTTAAAAGACCTGATAAAACAAAGTAATGATATTTGACCGGTTCTCCGACCTGGGTCAGGTATTGATGCTTTCTAAACTTACGATACTCAAATTGGGCACAAACAAGATCGTATTCCTGATCAGTTAAAGGACTTATCTTTTCTATGTGATCTCGAAGCTGTCTGTACATTAACACTGTGGTTTGAATAGTAAATCCGCCAGGCATTTTATGGTGAAAGCACCAAAATAATGCCATACAAAATAACCAATATTATTTCGGTTAATAAACAATTTAAGCGAACCCATTATGCGAAATAAAAATATCAAAAAAACTCAATTTTCCATTTCTCATCATCATCATCTGTTTATTAATTGTTTTTGGGGTATACCCTGTCTATCGACGCACCTTCATCACCCTGCTGCAGCATCCATTCATTTAACGCGCCTTTTAATTTGACGATCTGCTCAGCATAAGCCGGATCACCCGCCAGATTATTTAACTCGTACGGGTCGTTTCGTGTATCATACAATTCAACGGCGGGACGTTTGCTGATTCTTTCCGCAAGAAATTTAGCATTTTCATCAGTTTTGGCCTTCTCCCGCCATGAATACCATACCCCCAGATCGCCCGGATTGTTATACCATTTTATGGCATAGGTTTTCTCAGGAGTGAGGTTAAGAATTAATTTATAACGCATGTCACGCACACTTCTGCTTGGATAAGCCGGCCCTTCCGGAATGTTGTTGTTCATCCCATAAGCATAAGGCCGGGCAGTTTGAGATGAGCCTTTCAATACCGGCAGGAAACTTATTCCATCCAGGGACTTTATTGTTTTTCCACCTGCAATATCGATGATTGTCGGCGTGATATCTTCATATTGTACAATTGCATCCGTTTTTTTATTGGGTTGAACTACACCTGGCCAACGCACGATCATCGAACTTTTCTGTCCGGCATCCCAGCATGTCCATTTCCCCCCCGGAAACTGCGCGCCCTGCTCGCCCAGAAATACAAATACCGTGTTTTTATCCTGACCATTCTTTTTCAGCATTTTCATTACATCACCAACCTGGTTGTCTAACCTGCGGATCTCCGCCAGATACTTACAGAACTGCAACCGCGTTTCTTTAGTATCGACCAGATAAGGAGGCAATATCAGTTTATCTGCATCAAATTCTGCAGGATCACCTAAATCCCATGGCTTATGAGGATTGATACTCATGATAAACATGCAAAACGGCTTGTCCTCCGCATTCATATAGCCCTCAACAGCTTCCAAGGCATAATTATCTTCACTGGCAATGCAGTTTGGCTGAAAACCTTCCACAATATCAAATGGGAATACCGCTTTGGGACGGGTACTATGATCCTTACCCGTTAAGCCTACTTTATAACCCACCGCATGGAGATACTGCCCTATACTTTTTAAATCCTGATGAACAGGTTTATGGTTCTGGAACGAACCATGCCGTATAGGATATAAGCCGGTAAATAATGAAGCCCGGGTCGGTACACACGTAGCATTTGAAGCGTAGATTTTATTGAATTGTAACCCCTCCCCTGCAAGCTGATCGATGTAGGGAGTACGTATGTTTTTTCCACCATAGCAGCTTAACTGACGTGAATCCAGATCATCGGCCATGATAATTACAACATTGGGCCGTTTCTTGCTTTTAGATTGCGCAGTTAAACAAAATGGAATCGCAACCAATAACGTAAAGAACAAGGGCAAAACAGTTTTCTTCATGGCATAAATCTAATTAATCAAATTATGTTATCACAGTATATACACCGAAATAAAACAAACTCCGGCACACTTACAATTTTTAACGTAAAATAACATCAAGCCCCCCATCCTTTTTAACCTTCATACTAATTGTCGTAACGGTTTGAAAGCCTGTGGATAATTATTGGCCAAGAAATAACCCCAACACAGGAAATGCGCGCCGTTACAGAGCGGACACCACACGAGGCGTTAAGGATACTTTTTATCATGTATTGACGGTTCACACCCTCCCCCTTCTTTTGCTTTCCTTAAACTCACCCAACAACTGGCTCTTATAATACTTATCCCCTCCAGGAAGTTTCAGCGGCCTTAGTACTCCCTCCTTTACCTTCCGCTTATAAGTGCTTTCACTGATCCCCAAATAATCCTTCACCTCCTGCCTGTCCATCTGCGGATCCTCATCAAAACCAATAGCGCCATGATACTTACTATTATAAACCAGAACCAGTATCTGGTAAATTTTGGACAGAACATCCAGAAGTGCATCAATTTTGTTCATCACGATAGATTAAATGTCAACATCAAAGCTTAATCACCCCTAATCACAAAAGGGGCACACGGAAACCAGATCATCAGGACTTACTAAAAACAAAACTTTAAAATCCGGCATGCCTTAAAAGCATCTACTGCGGCAAATAAAACAAATTTACCAACACTTGTCAAGTTGCCGAATGGTTACTGAAAACAGCAACCCACAGCTCCAAAAAAGGCAATAGCTGACAAAAAAACAAACCGAAAATAAATCCCCAGCACCAGTTATCCTTTCTCCACGGAAACACCCCATTTCACCAAGGCCATAAAAAAGAACATCCAAAAAACTTTAGGTTACCGCCAATCAATCAAAAAAAAAAAATGAACTTCGAACTCTTTACCTTCCAGCAGCTCATCAAACACGCAATCCGGAACGGACTCGGCAAAAGCCCCGAAGGGGGTGAACTGGCGTCACAAATCAACGAAGAGTCAGACCGGATCCTGATCGCATTACAGATCCACGCTGCAAACATGGATCCATCAAAAGCCCTGACCTACATCCACCAGCACCAACAGACCATCCACATCATCCTTGAAGACCTGCATAGCCTGCAGAAAGCCAAAAAAGATATAACGGAAAAAACAAAACAGATCAATGAAATCTTAAATACAGCATCGGAAAGGCTACTCCTCGATCTCCAGAAACATTTTCCCGACCATTTCAACCATCACCTTAAACTTCCCTATTGCCTGTCCGCAAAAACCAGAACAGACATTGAAGAAAAAACCAGATCACTCTTCAACCAAAACATTCAGGCTCCGACACTTGAAATTGTAAAGGAAATACTCCATCCACTATATACAGACCGCTACAATCTCACCTACCAGCAAAAAACCTACATCGATCTTTTACTTGAAGAACTGTGCACCAGGCTACAGGAGCCAGCAGAAACAACCCAAAAAATAGAAATTATCCTACTCCTTATATCACTGAACTTCAACCATCCAAAATTCTATCAATACTGTGTCAGCTATTTTAGCACAGAAATAGAACAATGCGAAGAACTATCCCAGCAGTACAGACTACTGAACATCCTCACCAAATACATCAAACAGACCCTCGCGGTAACCACCCAGCAATATGACACTAGTCTTCCCCTGATCCAGGAATCACTGCTCAACTACCTCGCAACAGAAACAGAGTACCTGACATCCATGGACAGAATCGGAGCACACCTCAACCATCAGGGCCTATTGGACAACAGATACAAAGTCACCCTGACAGTCAAACAACTGGCCATCTTCATCCACCTACAGGTCCAGGCAAAGATCATCATTACCGAAAGCCCCAAACTGCTCCATGAATACATCTCCAAACACTACAGCACAAACGAAACAGACCGGATCTCTGCAAAAAGTTTTAAAAACGCATACTACAGCGCATCCACAGAAGACCTGGAAAAAGTAATCGATAAAATAGTAACCATGCTGGCCATCGCACAGGAAAAGTTATAAATTGCAGGGATAAAGAACCAGAAATACTGCTGCAAGCATGTGTTTAAATTATTTATATAAACCTTCTGCCCGATATCAATCAGGCACCGCTTAAACATTAGGCGTTATCAAGTAATCTGACACCCTGAACATTTAATGGCGTTGGTATTTGTAACCAAAATTGGTTATATTTGAATATGGAAAAGGCAATGATCAGATACCAAGGCATTCATCCCGGACTAATTCTGGGCCATGAACTTGAAAAAAGGGGTATAAAAAAAAGACCTTTTGCGCTATCCCTTAGCGTACTCCCCCAAACCATAAATGATATCACCAAAGGGCGGAGGAGGCTCACTCCCGCGATATCCCTGAAAATTGACAGGGCACTCGGTTTTGAAGAGGGTACTATGCTTTTACTTCAAGCCCATTACGACCTGAAGGAAGAAAAGGAAAGGTCACCGGGATCCACACCCGACCTACAAAAATTAAGAAAGATGTTATTCTGGGACACCGATATTGACAAAATTGATTGGCAAAGACAGGCAAACGCTATCATTCAGAGGGTTTTTGAAAGAGGAAACGATCTCGAAAAGAAAACCTTGTTGGATTTCTATGGCAGGAACAAGATTAAGTCTGTTACCGGCCGTAGCGGAGTAAAAGAAAACCGGATTCCTCTGATGAAAACTTTAAAACTCAAGTAATGTTAAAATGGAATACCGTTGATGAATTACTCAAAGAGGTACTTTTAAAGCTAATGGCAGCCAAAGAGTTTTCTGAGATGCGCTTAGTTGGTGGAACAGCCTTGAGCTTACATCTTGGACATAGAATGTCCATAGATATTGATCTGTTTGCCGATGCAGAACTCTATGGAAAACTTGACTTTGATGCAATGGAAGATTTCCTACTAGCAAACTTTAAATGCATCCAGGGGGACTTTGGAGCACAGCCCGGAATGGGAAAATCTTATCTGGTCGGTCCCTCGAAAGACAATTTGGTTAAACTCGATCTCTACTATTCACAGGATCCGTTCTTTCAGGATTTAATTTTAGAGGACAATGTAAGGCTTGCAACGGTTGAAGAAATAATCGCGATGAAAGTCGATGTCATTCAAAGAGGTGGGAGAAAAAAAGATTTCTGGGATCTCCACGAATTACTTGAATCTTATTCAATAAAAGAGATGATAAAACTTCACGAACAACGTTTTGAGTGGACACACGATGCAGCGCTTATAAGCAAAAATTTTGCGGACTTCTCCATCGCCGATCCCGATTTCAACCCCGTCTGCCTGCGTAATAAAGAGTGGGAATTTATAAAGGACGATTTTATAAAATTATTAAAACAGCCATAGGCATTCGCCTTTCAAGGATGACCTATTATATCAGGTTTCGAAGAAATCAGGGTTTATGTAACTCAAACAATTTTCAAAGATGCAATTACATACAATTCTGATTAGTGTATGATCAACGAAGCAGGGCGTCAAGTCCCTAAACCATTGGGACCGAAAGTCCTTTTCGAAGTCATTGATTTTAAAGATTTATCAAGCGATGGTCATTACGACTACTTTTTTGACAGAATCCCCAGGGTTTACTCCAAATCATCAGATAAACTATCCCAATCTTCAAAGATCAAATGTAAATTTAAGCATCAAATAATCAGACAAAACAATAAGATACAAACGAATAAATTATGGCGGGACATATTTTTCACCGGGTAGTCAATTCCGCGATGAGCAGAGTAATAGCCGCGACAATGGTGATATCCAAACAGGTACGAGAATATAATGATATTGAAGGTCTAGGATCTGGAATATTGCTGAAACTCAATGGTGATATATTCTTGGTCACCGCTGCACACCTGTTAAACCATGAAAATTGGCATTTACTAACTATTCCAGGAGACAACAATAGTTTGATCACACTACAGGGTGAGCTACATTCTAGTTATTTAACACAAGAGGACGGATCAAATATTGATTTTAGCATTCTTAAATTTTATCCAAAAATGCACAAGTATCTTTCAAGATACACTCCATTTACCGAACATGAAATAATGGTAAACCACCCTCCAGTAAGCGGAGATAATTATTTGGTATGCGGATTTCCATTCAGAAAAATCAAAAAGGAAATCAAAGAAGGCGTTATCATTTATACCGCATCACCACTCATATTATTAACTTACAACGTCAGCCCAAAAAGATATCAAAAAAACAACTTTAGCTCAGATACACACATGCTGGTTCAATTTCAACAAAAGCTACAGGCATTTGGCAGCGAAGTATTTACACGCGCGGCAAATCCCACTGGCGTTAGCGGCTCAGGGCTCTATTTTATTCCTGCTTTTGATGAAGCACATGTAATCAATCCGCGTGTATCCGTGATCGGGATTATGATCGAAAACCATAAAGATAAGGGGTTCATGGTTGCCATTAGGATCGAGCCTATTATTGAGGTCATCAGAAATACGTTTCCCGATCAAAATCTAAACTTAGACCACCCAAAACAGAAATTCCATGCAGGCACCATCTACAAAGGCGACTACACTACCAATCAACATCTTAGTGAACAAGGTGAAAAATCACCTCCCATTGAGGAGTAAGTCATTGCCTTAATCGTTTATCAAAACATCTTTGTTATCACGCAAAATAATCCCGTTGCCCTGCTCATATCTTAATTTTACAGAAAACTCCTGATCACTTCTTTCCGGCACGTTGCCTGGCATAAAAATCATCCGTATATTGATAATGCACATTATGCCCCGGAATCTGATGATTTAAAGGCATAATATCAAACCTTAAGTTATCGCCTAGTATATAAAGCCCATTATACTGCTCCATAAGCCAACGGAATTTCCGAAAAATCTCCGGCTGCTGGAAATTTGAATCAAGGCCATTAACAATCACCTTGCGTATCTGGTCAAGCTTGTCCGCAATCAACACCGCCAAAGCAGCCGGATCAAACCCGACCTCTAACATCATCAGCCCCTTCCTGATCGTCGCCGAAAACCTGCGAAAACTCATCATAAACAGCGGATACTCAACGGCTGGGTAGAAAACCCATACCTATGGCCGACCGAGCGCATCGGAACTGTCCATACCGTACAGGGACGCGAAGCAGAAGTAGTAATATTTGTCCTTGGCGCCCCACCCCCCGAACAGACAGGCGCAAGGAAATGGGCAGGAAGCAGGCCCAACATCCTCAACGTAGCTGTAATCCGTGCAAAAGAAGTCATCTACGTAATCGGAGACAAAACATTATGGAACAGGGCAAGCCTGTTCAGTGAACTCACTGCCAGGGTCGGAACCGGTTACCAATAACATCAACAAGATTGGTTTACAAAACTTAGAAAAAATGGTAATACCACCAGCATTTTTTTTTATTTTGAAGTCAAACTTGGAAAATTAGTAAACTTATAGATACATTAACTTACTTCACGATCGTTCTCTCCCTGATACACTAAACCACAGTGTCTAAAAGCCCCTCTCCGTTTTCATACCGAAAGATCGGCCACCTGAAAGCAATGGCCCTTATTAGAAAACCGACAGTCATTCCACCACAGAACCTGACCAGTTCCTTAGACTGGAAGGTGAATGAATTTAGAAGCGAGATAATTGTACCAAGGACAAGTATGGCAAACGCATTGAACATCACGAACACAAAATGGAATGGCAGTTTTTTCTCGATCACAAAAGATCTATTTTTTGAACATTGCTAAATAAAAAAAGAAAAATTTAAGCTTTTTACCAGAAGCCAGGAAATCCTAAGAACTAACGATTTGTTTTACATTTTGATAAAACTCTATTGAAATAACCCTTTAATCAAAAAATTTCTGGAAAATAAAAATACTACAAGAGTTAAATAATCCTAACCTTGCAGTATTCTGAAGGTTGGAAGCTGACCATAAATGTGAAAATACAAGTTTATTTTCCTTTTTTATGATCATGAGGCTTCAGCGTAGGTGTATTACCTAGCGTCTCCTTGTTGTCTCTTTGCCTCTTGTCCGGTTTACCTGTGGATTCAGCGATCCTTTTCGGTCCTGGTTTGATACCCATAATTTTTATGATTTAAAATTAACAATAACACAATTAAGCTCTTTTTTAACTTCTCATGGACCGAATCTAAACTGTTTTTTCCCACAAAATAAGCCCCTTTTACAGTGTAATATATCGATATTATAAGCTTCAATCCATTTTTCAGAATGATGTAAATCAGAAATTATATTAAAGTTTGCACGTTAATGTTTATTTATATATTTTATTAATTTGCCGGAGTCTATGCCACATGATTATTAAAAGGCTAAAGGTTTGAAGTTTCATTAGCAAATTATATATTTAACTTGAATTTAATTCCTAAAAAATTAACGCTTATGCCTCTTACAACACAAAAGAATATCCGGAAGATTGATTATTTACTCATTAGTAATGATCAAATCTACTTGTCCAGATAAAACCTCTACCAGTTCTAAAAAGCTATTTATAAATAAAGGGGTTAAAAAGCAATCTTGAATTAGCTAATGTTTATTCCTTTAAGTTAGGTGTATGCAAACAATCGTATAACAAGAGCCTGTTTATATCTGCGATTTTAAAGATAAGTACATCCAAACAACACCTAAAAAATAGCTACTTCTAAATTAAAAACTCAACGAGCGCAAGTTAAATATGATCAAACATTTATCGATCCGGATCGCATGGCATGACAATGCCTGGAATGGAAAAATATGCCTTCATCCATCGCAGAACACATATTGTATTCATCTACCAAGAATATTAAAAGAAAAAAAAGATCAACTGGAAGATCTACACGCAAATAATGATTGGGCGTCCCTACCAGAGGGATTTCTTCCTCCGTGTCAAGCAGAGGGCGGCGCATTTATGAATATAAACCCTTATTCAAGGATGTTTAATCATCCTTACAATAGAAAAGGGAAAGATATTCCACACTCCGCCCTAAAGCCAACACCAATAACGGTTCCCGCATTTAGCAGTTTTGCAGTCCCGTTTTGGTGGATGCTAAAAATCAATCAAAAAGACATAAAATCCTCCTATCCCGATCTTCCAACTGATGATATTTCACCATTCAATTCTTCCTGGGTGTATGGGCCAAAGCTGCAAAACAAATTACTTGAGCGCTTTTTTGAACCAGTTAAAGAAAAATCTTCACTAGCTATTTACTATGTTAAAGGAGCAAATCCAATAGATGAAAACAGCAAACGGCTGATTGCTGGAATTGGCAGTATCATAAAAAAATCATCTGTACTCCGTTATGACAGCACTGCCGACTATACCTATCCTATGTGGGACAGGATGATCAGCCACGGGATTCGGCCAGATGAGCCAACGAGTCAGGGAATATTGCTCCCATACCATGCTTATTTGAATCTTCCGGAAGATTTTGTGCTAAAAAACAAAGACGGGAAGAAAACGAAATATGAGTTACTTGACGAAATCAAACTAACGCTTCAGGATACCGGAAGCAGGCAGGAAATAATCGAGGAATTTGCCTACGGTACCGAATGGGTCAATGACAGCACACTTCTATCTGTTTTGGGCAAACTGCGTACAGTTATTGAACGGATCATAGAACATGGTATTGTCAAAGGTTATTGGAGGGAACATTTGACTTGGATCGACCGTGAGATTGGAAAGGTTAAAGAGAATATGGGGCCATTTCCTTCTTTTGCAAGTGCACTTTTGGCTTTTGGATTCCAACAAGCTAATCTATTGGAAGAGGATCTCAGAAATGAACATGGATTAGGAATCAAAGACAATCCTTGGGATGCCTGGAAAGATGCCATATACGGTAAAATTAATTTACGTATGAAAAGCTATGGAAAAGATCTTCCCCATATGCAAGCAGTATGGCTGGATGAAAGTAGTGAACGGATAGAACTGTTACAACTTCTATCACGTTTTGAATTAAGCGATAAACAGATCACCAAATGGTTCGCACCTGCTCACCGGTCGAAAATTGATAAAACAATAAGTAACCAATCAATCCTACTGAATCCTTATTTAATTGCTGAAGAAGATCCTGGAGATCAGGAACACTTTCCTATCTCAGTGGAGAGTATTGATAATGGCATCTTCGAAGACCCTGCAGTCCAGGGGCTGCACATACCGTCCCCTCCCCAATTAGTAGGTTCATTTCTTGATCCCAGGCGCATCAGGGCTTTGATCTGTATGATTTTGAAAGACGCCGCTACTAACGGCGACACATTATTATCTATAAATGAGATCAATGAAAGATTAACACGATTAACTTTACAGCGCAGCACAATCATCCCCGAAAATTACATAAACGCCAACCTTGACTTTATTAAAGAAAAACTTGATTCATTAACTACATCCCAGGCCCAGTCCCTGCAGCTTAAAAAATATGCGGATATAGAAACATTTTTCCGAAAAACTTTTATTGCACGAGCCAAACGAAAACTAGCCCCTTTAACCGAGGATTGGGAACTGCTCATCCGAGATACACTGGCCCGCAATGGCAAAACTACCGATGCAAGCAATTCGAGGCACAGGGCTGCATTAACGGACCAGACAAATGCATTAAAACAGGTAACCGAAAGTAAGCTGTCCGTTCTACTTGGTCCCGCAGGAACTGGAAAAACCACTGTAATGGGCGCCCTGTTTGGCAGCGTACAGCTCAAACAGGAAGGAATTCTTTTACTGGCACCAACCGGTAAAGCAAGTATAAAGTTGGGAAATATGGCAAGTACACATGCGTACACAATAGCTCATTTTTTGACCAGACAAAACCGGTTTGACTGGGATCTGCTCAAACCAAGATTCACTGGATTATCATTGTATCAAGGTGAACAGAATGTGGTTGTTGATGAATGTTCAATGCTAACTGAAGATGACTTATATGCACTTTTACAGGCCTTGGACCTAGCTCATGTAAAAAGAATCATTCTGGTGGGCGACCCTTATCAGTTACCACCTATTGGCGCCGGGCGCCCCTTTGCAGATCTTTGTAATTATTTAGAATCACTACAAATTGAGGACAAAAACTTCACAGCACAATCAGCACTTGCCCGTCTTAATGCATTGGTACGCACAGTAGAAGGGGCAAATTCAGACTCCCTTACCCTTGCATCCTGGTTTTCAGGTATTAAGCCAACGAAAAATGCAGACAGCATTTTTTCCAAACTGGGTAATAACGCATTGATGAACGATCTGGAAATCCAATGCTGGGCGGATGATTCTGAGCTGATGAAAAATCTGGTCTCAGCCACCAAAAAACTGATTAGCGGAGGAAGCGGTGAAGAAATAAATCAATTTAATGA
This sequence comes from Pedobacter psychrodurus, assembly GCF_004331735.1. Lineage (GTDB taxonomy): Bacteria > Bacteroidota > Bacteroidia > Sphingobacteriales > Sphingobacteriaceae > Pedobacter > Pedobacter psychrodurus. Next base: position 222,439 of record NZ_SJSO01000003.1, on the reverse strand, counting down.
GTTTATAGGGGTTACAAAAGGGAATATTGATACATCCAAGATTGAAGCATTCCAGATCCTTACACCCGTAAAAAATCCTTATTGGGGTACATTTAGCCTAAACAGAATTGTGCAAAGTCAGTTCAGGTTGCCAACAAAAGACTCCGTTATGATCGGGGAAAACCGCATGATGCATTTTGATAAGGTCATCCAGAAACGGAATGAACGCAAGGAAAGTTTTCCTGGTAACGAAAAACATCCTATTTCGAATGGCCAGTTGGGGGTAATCGCGAACATTGCAAAAGGCTATGCTAATGTATCCTTCACTGGTATAAAAAACGGACTGACTTTTGGTTATAAGTCACAGGGTAACGAGGGAGAAGATGCAAATATTGAGTTGGCTTATGCCATTACTATCCACAAAAGCCAGGGCAGTGATTTTGATTATGTCTTTCTGGTAATCCCGAAATCTGGCCGAATCATTTCCAGAGAGCTAATTTACACGGCCTTAACCCGGGCAAAAACCAAACTGACCATATTCGTTGAAGGTGACAATCCACATTGGATTATAAATCTCTCTAAACCACAATATTCAGAGACTGCGAAACGAAATACAAATATTTTTTCACATTCGGTAAGGGATGCCCGTTCACATGTTCCATATGTTGAAGGCCTCATCCATAAAACCAAACAAGAGGGACTCATGGTCCGCAGTAAATCGGAAGTCATTATTGCGAACGAACTTGAATACCGTTTATTGCCTTTTGAATATGAACGACAATATACCGGCAAAAACGGAGAGAAAAGAATTCCTGATTTCAGCTTTACTGATTCAGCTGGTGATTTGATCATTCTAGAGCACTTAGGTATGCTGTCCGTTCCCGGCTACCGCGCGGATTGGGAGAAAAAAAAGCAGTTTTATTTAGATAATGGCTTTATAGAAGGTGAAACTCTTTTCATTACCACGGAAAGTGAAGCCGGTGGAATAGATTCTAAAGCAATAGAGCGGATTATAGACCAGATTGAAGAATTATTATAACTAAAAAATGAAAATAAAAGATATACGCCAATTCAGGACATTTTACAAAGATAAAATCAGAGAAACCAAGGATCCCAACAGGGATGAGCACTTTGTCGGTGCCCAGATCAGAACAAAAGACGGGAAATCCGTATTCGGGTTTTTTGACCTTTATCATGGGGACAAGGTGAAAGAAGTTGTCGGGGGCATCAAAGGTTTCCTGGAAGGATTTTTGGAAATGGCCCAGGATGCCCAGGCAGTTTATGAATTCATGCAAAATGCGGTTGACGCAGACAGCACACATTTTACGATGATCTGGGGCCAGGATGAAGATGGCAAGTATTATTTACTTGTACTCAATAATGGTAAAACTTTTGATTTTCCCTCGATCAGATCAATCCTCAATGTTGGGGTTTCAACCAAAAAAGCCGAAGATCATACCATTGGAAAGTTTGGAATTGGTTTCAAACTTGCACATCGGTTAGTTGGAAAAGATAACGGAATTGATGAGCTGTTGAATAAAAACTATGGGCCGATCCTATTCAGTTGGCAAAATTCAGATATCAAGCAGTTAATGAATTCTGACACCGCTACGATACCTACTGAACAAACCTACAATATTATTCCTAAAGATGAAGGTGATCCAGATTATCTGATTGAGGGTGAAGAACCATGGCTGTTTAAAATTCTAATCACCAATTTTCCGACACAGCCGGATGAAAAAATCCGTGATGCCCATTATGTGGAGAGGCAGGATGCGCTGACCAAAAATGATGTTGATAAGCTCCGCTTCTGGCTCAACAAACATAAAGACCAGATTCCGATGAAAAGTTATCAGACAGGGTCTTTATTCTTTTTGAGACTTGGTGAAGATAAAAGCATCCGCCTGGAAGATGAAAACCTAAGGGAAGGTATCCGGTTTTCGCTATCGATACTCAACCATTCATCAGCCTCAAATACAAGGGGGCTGAACCAGGTCCACCTAAACGGAACAGATATAGAAAATGCACCGCTTAGCTTCGAAGACCTGCGGATTCAAAAACTATCTCCTGAATACAATTATATCAGATTTGGGAAAGAAGAAAACCTAAACGATGATGAGCTTTCAACAGCGGAGAAAGACACTGACATCCAGTTATTGCTGGGTTATACCGATTATGTAACAGCAGTAAACCTGATTGATAATGTACCTAACTTTTATCTTTTCTTTCCATTAAGCGAGGAAAAACATAAACTCAGGTTTATACTTCATTCAAACGCTTTTTATAAAAAATCAGCCAGAACATCCCTGCATGCTGATCCGTTGAATGAGCGTTTGTTGGAGGTCTTTGCCAAACGTTTGATAGAGAAAATGTCGATTTGGTCAGAATCGGATGAACCTGGTGACCGGGAAAAATTCATTACCCTTTACCCCAATCTCCTGCTCTCTGCAGAAAGTGAAGACCATGACCGCAAATGGATCAATGAACCCTTGGTGGAACAGCTCTATAGCTATTTGAAAAGCAACATTCCTGTTGTTAATGCCAGTGGCGGTTACAAGATGGCAACCGATCCTGATAATATCCGGATCAGGAAAACACAGTTGAATCTGAACAACAAAGAACTGGGGATGGATTTTGAATGGTTTTACTGGGGAGATGATGAATTGCTGAAGGTTCCTGTAGATGAAATACTTGAAATTGAAAAGTTTGATGTGCTTGACCTCCTCTCCATTGCAGGATCCTCTGCTAAAATAAACCAGGCACTGCTCACTGATCCGGCAATCCGTGTAACATTAATCAAGGAAATCAATGAACAGATCCAGAATGTAACTGGAACAAATACGCAGACGGAGATTTTTAAGGATAACTTTCACGACCTGAACCTATTTGAATTTCAGGACGGCAATGTAAAAAGTATCAATAACCTCAAAAAAGATAATATTGAACATACTTATCTATTACTATTCGCCGAAATTGAAACTATACAGCCCTATCTGGAAAAAGCTGGTTTCATTACAACCAAGGATTCACTTGCGGTATATTCCAACATCCAGGATTTTATCCGTAAACGACAGTCAATCGATTATAACGATTACAAGGTCCTGAATGAATTTTTGAGTTTCAAATTTGAGAAAGCTTCCTTTAATCCCGAAGAAAAGCATATGATCTGTAAAGTGCTCGAACAGGCTAAAGATGGGGAGAATGAATTGGAGCGAAATCAGCGTATGTCCGTACTGAGGTTATTTTCAAACCAGCAAGGGGACATCGTCGCCCTGGAAAATATGCTGATCAAGCCTTTTAAACCATGGCAAGCCCCACTGGCCATTTCAGCTGCAGAAGATAAAGATTATCTCCATCGTTATATAGTGGATACAGAAAATGAATCATTTACAGATGTAGTCATTCCATTGTGGAACAAGTTGATCCTGGACCCCCAAAAATTGATCCGTAAAGACCTGCGATCTTTTTATAGGGACATTACAGCATATCAGGAAGCAATCAAACAAAATCAATCACTTTCGGGCGCAGTTTTTATTCCTTTGGATAATACATTTGTTGCTGCCTCAGAACAAATTTTTTATCAGCCCGAGTGGGAAAAATTATCAAAAGGACAATATATCGATTTAACCAAACTATGGAAACGGTTATTTGGTCATGAGCTACCCCAGCACGAAGCACTGCCTTATCTTAAACATTCCCCATTTACCCTCAGCATTTCAGAATCTTCAAATCTGGGTTTAAAGGCAAGAAACCAGCTCAGTCTGGAGGAAGTACAACTGCTGGCCATCGCATCGCATCTTGCAGGGATCGATATCTTTGATGAAATCTACATTTTCCAGACCGGTAAAGTTTTTATGGTGGATAAAAGAAAGAATGGTCAGGATACGGTCTGGTGTGGAAATAATGTGCTGCTAAAAACACATATCATCAATTTTCATCCAGAATTATCCATTGCTCCAGAGATTGCAGAACTAAAACCGCTCATTGCCAGGAGTGAAAGTGATCTGGCAAATTATCTTATCGAAAAATGGGATGGAAAAGAAGGGGATTTTAATACATCACTACTGGAAGTCATTACCACCGAAGATGCGGAAGTCAAAATTGCTTACCTAAACAAATTTGGAACAATTGACTTAGATATTGAGACCATGCGTGGGTTAAACATGCTCGCCAATATGGTCAAGGTCGCACTCACAGTTGATGCACAGGATGAGCGTCCGGGTGCCATTCTTAAAGAATCCCTAAAAGTCATTACGGGCGAAAAATCCTTCACGCTAAATGATGTCATCAATCTTGGAGGAGATACGATCTATTTTCAAAAAGAAGAATACATGATCAAAATATCCGGGATATTTGAAAGCGAAGAAACCGGTAACGCAAAATTTGTGGACAGTATAATAGAAGAACTTAATCAAAGGCACCAGTACGATAAACCCAGACTCAACCAACTTTTTGAAATCCGTCAATCTCCGGATAAATCCGATATACTTTCAAAACTGGAGCATGTACATGCCAATACCGGCTATCTGGAAAATGCAGAACAAGTTGCTTTTTTACTTTTGTATTCAAAATTCGAAGAACCTGAATTAGACCTAAGCAAGTACAGTCTGTTTACCCAGCTTGAACCAGTAGTCTTTGAAGGTTCTTTCGGTTTATCCCCAGATGTTTTTGATCTATTTGAACCGGACTTATATATTGACCAACAATACAGGGGCCTTCAGGCTCTATTAAAATTGGGATCTTTTCAGCCCTTTTTTAAAACGCGGAACGTCAGCCTATTTCTTTATCCGGTAATTGAAAATGGAACACTATTGGGACCGGAAATATCCCGGGACCTAACAGATGATCAACAGATTCAGTTTCTGGAATTTCTTTTAAAACAGGGCCGCATCTTTGGTACCATAAAGACAAGCCGTCCCTTAACAGATATTTTCGGATTTGATCCCGGTCTAAAAGTGGCCACAAAGTTTGCCTGGAGAGCTGATGAACTCCTTCCCGATCACATTTTTAAATGGAACAAACGTGAACCAGATGGCACCATATTAAAACAAAAGAGGGAACTTTTGGTTGCCTTGGGTGTTAATTTTGACTGGTCGCCGATCAACAAATTAAGATCTGCACTGATTGAAGAACCAGAATTGCTCAGCCAGCTTGAACAGATCGAACTGATCCACCTTCATCTGCTTGCCAACACTATCAAACTTCTGATCAGCCTGGATGAAAATCTGCTGCTGCATCCTCAAGTTGCCAACTATCACATTTTAAAAACGATAATTAAACATTGCATTCAGAATACGTCTTCAGAACTACCTATACCCATAAATCCGGAAAGTGACGGTTCCAACCGGTTTTGGCGTGTGCAATCGGATATTTATTATTATGACAGCCTAAGTCAGCAAGAGCTCAGCAGTTACCCCGTCAGCATACAGGAACTCATGGACATACCGGGGTTTAAAATCTATGATGCCACATTCTGGGGGGAGAGCCCAACTTTTAAAAGCGGGATGCTAGAAATTGAAATCGAAAGGGTGACAAATGAGCAAGAACTAAGCAATGCGCAAGAGTGGTCGGACCCCTTTTATACCGACTGGCAAAAAGAACACCCAGAGATTAAACTGTTTTATTTCAGTGGAAGGCAGGATGATCTATATATAGATGGTGAAAAGATCAAAACAATCGCGACAGATGAATATCATTTCAGTCCGACAAAAATATACTGCCCAAGGAAATTCAGTTTTGCGGCACACCTAGAGAAAATGAGTTACCAGCAATGGTTACCTCAAAATGCACTTGATGAATTGGAAGAGTGCTTCAATGCGCACAATATGAGGATCATGGACATCCTGAACAACCAGGATCTGGATGAAGATATACTGAAACAGATTGCGGAAAGAAGAAAAGAACTCGAGACAATAGCATATCGGAATGAACTTCGAACGAGTCTTCAACGGGATACGTATAGCTACAAATGGTTCCGGGATTTTATTGAACTGCAGACCCTTCAGGACAGTAGTTCAGACAGGTTTGCAACGGAAAAAGAAATCCAGTTTTTCGCTGCAGCACGTGAGCCCGGTTCCGAAAAGCTTATCAGACTGAAAGACCCCAACCGCACGGTAACCCCCACCATTGAATACTGTACCCAGTTTAGAGCTATCATTACCTTTCAAAACGGCAGGGAAACAGAGATTGAAATTCAGGATGTTTCCAAAAAAGGGCAGGTAGTACTAGCTATGGTTAAAAAAACCGCCCAGCTTGAAAATATTGACTTCAATAATATCAAAAGGATAACCTTGCATTTCTCCCGCTCAATAGACTTACTGGGGAGGCTTCTTGCAGCTTTCAAACATATCGCAGCAGCCAATGAATGGGAAGAAAATTACAACTTAAAGGATAACCTACCCGCTGATATCAAATTTATTTTTGGTCCCCCTGGAACCGGTAAAACAACCAAAATAGCAGAACGGGTCATAGAGATCATTGAAAAAAGTTCAGGTATGAAAATTCTGATCCTTACTCCTACCAACAAAGCGGCGGACGTATTGGTAGAAAGGATCCTGCAGCATTCTACAGACCCTGCCTGGCTGGTCAGGTATGGATCAAGTTTCTCCAGGATCATACATGATGCGGGTATATTGTATGATTCCAACACTTACATGCACGATTTAATGAGCAGCTGTGTGCTGGCTACTACTATCCACCGCTTACCCTATGAAGAATTTATTATTGATGCAGATGGTGGTACGGCAAGAATCGCAGATGTACACTGGGATTATGTGATTTTTGATGAATGTTCAATGATTCCATTAACATATATCGCTTATGCCATCCATCAGTGTACTGCAAACCTTGAAAACAGAGAAACCAATTACTGGATCAGCGGTGACCCTTTGCAAATCCCGCCTGTGGTAGACCTTGCGGACGAAGATATCCCAGAGGGCTTCAATAAAGAAGAAAATATCTATACTATGATCGGACTGGACAGTTTTGATGAGACGGAACAGTCCCATATTCCTGTCTACGGTAATAAAATTGAAAATTTGAGGATACAATACCGGAGTGTAGAACTCATCGGATCATTATTTGGAAAATATAGTTATGGGGATAAGCTCGACCATGCCCGTGCTGATTATACAGATGGCCGGGAATATTCCAGAAAATTACCTGAAGCAATTAAAAATCTCGGGATTAAACCAATCACCCTTCTACGTTTTCCGGTAAATAATGAAGATTCAGTGTATAAGCCTGCCAAGCTTGCCAAAAGCCCTTACCAGCTTTATTCTGCAATCTTAAGTTATGAGATCATCAGATACCTTGAAAAACATGTAAACCGGGAAGAACCATGGACGGTAGGTATTGTATGTCCGTACCGGTCGCAAGCTACACTGATCAATAAAATGATCGAATCACTGGACCTGGGAGATCATTTAACGGTTATAATTGATACCGTCCACGGATTTCAGGGGGATGAATGTGATATGATATTTTTCATTGTCAACCCGCCGAATTATAGCATTTCACATCCGGGCTACAATGCTTTCATTCATAAAAAATTTCTGATCAACGTTGCCATCAGCCGTGCAAGGGATTATCTGGTTATCTTTTATCCAGATGAGAATACAGACGGAATCCGTAACCTTCAACAGATCAACAGAAATTCTCCGGGTAGCCTTGAATCAATTTTGCATGGAGAGATGGGAATAGATTTAAACAAAATCACCATTTATAGTAAGGATATAGAGCAGAAAATATTTTCCGAGCAAAAACATATTGAAAACAACATTTTCACCAATCGGCACCAACTGGTGAACATTTATGCCGAGGCACAAAAGAAATATGTTGTGAGGGAAAGCTATAATGCCATTGATATACACTTCAGGACGGAAAGTGAAGATGAATAAACAAAGCATTTAATGGATCAGGGGGAGAAATCCCCCATCTATTTTAGCCTGAAAACAAAAACGTAAACTATAAACTGAATATCCTGTTTTGAAGGGAAATTGATAGCCCTCCCTACAGATGTCTTAGCTTACCAGATGTCTAAGCCCAATTTCAACTTGATTGATCATAAAATCATTACCAGAGATAGAATTTTTATTCTCTACCTCATCATAAATACCCTGCAATCCATCGTCAATATGCATTTTTATATATCTTGAAATATCCTTGTCGGTTTTATAGATATCATAGTGCACACAGACCAAGGCTACGTAGAACTCGGCATAGTCGCCAAAAAGAACTTTCACACTATACTCTTTACCTGAGGAATCCTGGATCTGTGAAAGATCCATTAATTTCTCTTGGGACAGGGAATATGTAAATGCCAACCTGGCGATCACATTCTCAGCACCTAAATTCAGCTTGTTGGTCAATTTGGTCACCAGATCCTTATTGGCCCTTGAAGTTTTGATACTGCTAAACATGATTCAGGGTTTGGTTCAGATGCAAAAATAATTCATTTGGATTTACTTCCGTAAATTTTGATTGGTACTTAACATTCTGTTCGATCAGATAAGCCCGCCCAACCTGTGGAAGCAACCATTGATATTCTTCCTCATTAAGTTCTTTTTGAAGTAATGGAAACAGCACCACTTGATCTGCGATATGGGGGTAAAACTCTTTTATGATATTTTTTGAATGTTGTTTGTCGAACTTTTGTAAGGGGCTATCAATAAATACAGGGAAATGAATATTCGATTCCTGAATCAAAGCAGTTAATAATGCTGTAGCATAAAGCTGCTGCTCCCCTTTTGACAACATATCTTTTTCGATCAACTGGTTATGCTGATCAAAGAGGTCAATGTCGATCAAATCACCTTGAATGCTTACATTCACGCTGCCAACGAAATTACTTTTGTGCATTAACCTATTCAGCTCAGTATGGATATTGTTTTCCAGGGAAGTTTTTTTCTGTAGCTTTAGTTTTAAGATAAACCGGTCCAGGTTATTGATTGTCCGCTCTGCGACCAAATCTTTTTTATGATCCGCATCCTCCAGTCTAACATGTTTGGAAAGTTCTGAAGTCTGTCTTAAAAGGGACTGATTATCTGTGTTTAATCCAGAAATACGTGCCTGAAGCCTGTCAATATCATTTTCTAACTGTATGATTTCTGCATCCGCCTGAAGCTTTTTTTGACGTATCGCACTCACTACAGTATCCTTTTCCTTGGATTCGGCATCCTGTAATTTACGATTAACCAGATTATAATTACTCTGGATCCGTTTCTGGTCCGCTATGAGTTGTTTAAAATATTTGCTGAATGAATTAATAAGGTTATCATAAATGCTCAGGAACCTATTCTGTTGATCGGAACTAAAGTCTAAAAGTGCTTTATGGTTTATATTAGAATCAGGCATCAAAGTTCTTTCAATCAATTGCAGCAATGCGCCTTTTTTTCCTGCAGGAATTTCCAATGCTTCCGACTGGGACTCGAGTAGGGATTTGATCATACCGAACTTCTGGGTAAGCAGTGTCTGGGACATTGCGCTCTGTGTGAGTTCGGTTTCGAGCTGTTTTTTTACCTTGAGCACATTTGCAGCAGCAATGGCGAATGGGGCAAGTTCCAGAAGATCATTGAACAATGTTTTAGTTTTGGAAAGTTTTCCAACTAGGTCCTGTTGGGATTCCCGGAGTGCCTTGAACTGATCGATGGTCATTCCAGATCCCTCACGGATCAATTGTTCCTGATACCGGTCGGATACCATTCTTTTCTGAGCCAAAAGATCTGACTTTTCGCTGATTTCATCCTGGTTTAAAACAAGTAGTTTTTCATTCTGGACAAGCTGGCTCTGTAGTTTAGAAAGTTTGTCCCGATCGCTTTTACTTGCAGATTTATTCCTGAGCCTCATTCTTACATTCTCTAAGTTGACCTTTAGATCAGTGTATTTTTTGATGCCCAGCACTTCAGCATAGGCCTGGCTTAGAAATTTCTTTTCATCAGCGGTCTTAATATCCGATAGGGAAACAATTTTTTCCGCATCGAAAAAGAAGAACTTGGCAATTTCCTTGGGCAGGATAAAATCATTTATAAATATTTCCGGACCAACACTTTTGGTTAGTTCATTCGTAATTCCATCTATCAGGATTTCTACATCTTCCTGACCTGTTTCGATATTATAAGATCGTTTGATCTGTACCTGTTCACAGGGAACAGAAGGAATCAAGAGTTTAGTAAAACTAAGGGTTACGCTAAATACTTTTGTCGAAATCTGCTCAGTGGTACTACTGATTGCAAGTTTATTCATTAGTTTCTCGCAATACCTTCTATACCCCCCAGATTCACTGATTTCCTGCCGATACCTTAGATCAACATCTACAATTAACTTTCCATACAGTCCCCAAACTAACCCGGTCAGGAAAGATGTTTTTCCAAATCCATTGTTACCTGCAACTATTGAAATATGGCGGTTTTTATCACCTGCCAGAACAACAGGGTTGTTGCCATAATAGACCCTGAAATTATTAAATATAATTTGCTCAATAAACATTATTGCTTATTTAATCGGGTATGATTTTCTAAATGATTTTCAATATCATGATGTAGACCATAATTATTGACCAGAATATATCTGGATTTCTGGATTTCAAGAAGTTCGTTGATCAAATCAAAATCCTGTTGATTATCGCAGATTTCTTTAAGGATTTCTTTTTCAAAAACCTCCTGATTGTTAAAATCAGAACGGTCTAAATCAGTACCATAAACCTTATTGTAAATTTCAGCCACACTGTAGTTGAAGATCGAATCGCGGTGCCAGGTTACCTGTATTGCTACCAGTTCCTGATAATTGATAATGACCAGGTCAGTTTCGGTTTTTTGTACCTCCCGCTGCGCTTCCAAAAGGATTTGAAGCATTTCTGCACGTTTCTGAGGAATGTAAGGTCCCCAGCGCTCTTCATCTTCATCTTCCTCATTTTCATTCCTTCCCCATTTCTGGCGCCATTCCCGGTTGTTGCGGTTATCCTGTAACATATCCCTAAAATCCGCCAGTGGCTCCATCCATTCCTCCCCGTTATCGATCAGGGCATCCATTGATTTATCCTTTTTTACAACCGTGCATACCCAGCAGCCAAAGCGGCTGTTGCCACAGCTCGGGGTAGTCTTATCCAGCACTAGGGGACAATCACCTCCTGTTGCATTGTTATATAGGGTAATCAGATTGCGGTGTGTTCCGCCCCAAGGTGGATTGACCTGAAGTAAATAAGGCCACAACTCCTCGGTAAGCACCTCTTTAATTGGGGCAAATACAAATGCATTGGGCAGAACATGTTTCTGAAGGCGTTCGCCATTTATATGTATTTTACTTTTTTGGATGCTCCTTGCACGGGACGAACTTTCATCACTCCGGGTACCCAAAAGAATAATTGCCTCACCTACTTCACTGATTGTCGATTTAATAAATTCGGTAGTGGGGTTAATTTTCAGTCGGTCTGTACACCACCTGAAAGAATTGTTCGGCGCGGGGTATCCCTTGCCCAATAAATTTACCCAAAAAGTATCTTCAAGTTTAGGCGTTGTCTGATGAACAGTTAATGGCAATCCCTGCCTGGCTGCTTCTGTCTGGATCGCATCCAGAGTACGGTGAATAAACTGCGCAATTTTGGGATTCTCCACCAATGTGTCGTTACAAACTACAAAGATCCTGCGCGTACGGAGTTCTATAGGAATCTGGAGCAATGCCAGCCATACCACCTGTAATAACATTGTGGAATCTTTACCGCCGGAAAAACCAATGATCCAGGGTCTTGGATTTTCATCTCCAAGATATTGATCCTTGATTTCCGAAATTATCCATCTTATATCTAATGCCATCGCCTCGGTTCGTTAAATTGAAAATACCGCAATAAGAAATACGGTATTGTCTTGCAAATTTAATATATATGTTGTTTATCCCATGTCACAATGTTCAGAATATTTCAAAATGTGGGAAACTACCTTACATATATCGCGCATTGTACCCTGATCATAACCCCACTTCCGTTCTTAAAAAGGGCATCCCCTTTCCCCGAAAGTGTTTCAGCACCCTGGTCGTCCAATATCACACGGCTATCCATCCCTGTCCTTACACGAAGTGCAATGACGCCGGGCAGATTTGATTTGATTGCCGAACTGACTATTGTTGCCAAAGGTTTTTGCGTAGCCAGGATCACATGAATTCCAGCTGCCCGTGCCTTTTGCGCCAAGCGTCTCAACAGTGTTTCTATAGTCACCTTGTTTGCAGGATCCTCATCCAGTAGATCGGAATATTCATCCAATACAATCAACCAACGAGGAATTCTTCGGTCCTGTTCCACCATATGATTGTATTCGATAATGTCTTTCGCTGCCCTTCCTGTGTTCTTCCACTCTTCTGTAAAAATCTGGTAACGATGTTCCATTTCCTCTACTCCTTTGGTGAGCAGGGAAATTGCTTCCAAAGAAGATCTGCCATTTGGTTCAGGTACATGGGACAGACGTTGAAAATCGATCAGTTCATTCCCCTTGGGATCAATCAGAAATATCTGTAATTCTTCTGGTGTATAAAATCTTGTTGCGCTGTGAATCAAGGTATCCAAGACAACCGATTTTCCGGAGCCAGTTGTACCGGCCAGAAGCAAATGGGGAGAATTGCTGGAAGAAAAGTTTATGCTTTGTACCTGCCCTTCAATGTCTGTTCCAAATGGCACCCTGAAATCGTCATTTTTCTCAAAAGAACTCCAGATGTGTGCTGTGGTAACCACGACCCTTTGTGACTCCTGTTTTGGAACCTCCAGCCACACTTTACCCAGATCGCTAAAAACCCTTACTGATTCGCCCTCACGGAGCTTTAATGCAATATTCAGTTCATCTACGTGACCTTTGATTTTTTTGATTGTAGTATTTGCAAATGGCAATATCTCCAGGCGATAAAACGCAGGACCTTCAATAAAATTAATTTCAGAAAGCAGTTGCTTAGAAATGCCTACGCCTATTGAATTTAATTTTTCATAAACAGCCAGGTAAGCCAGTTCCACATCCTGATGGGAAAGCTTATTAAAAATAAGTTTTTCAGCAACGGCTGGTTCGCTCTCTAAAATTTCTGGTTCCGGCACAACAGGTACTGACTGGTCTGTCTTAGGTTCCACGAAAGATGATACCGCCAAATCAGGATAACGTGACCTTAAAAGCTGTTCAGCATCAATCGGCGGGATTGAACCGTTAGCAAAAGATTCGTTTAAGGTTTCCATATCGTGTAAAAGGTAATCCAGTCCATCCCTTTTTAGCAGGGTGATCACTGCTGCATCATCCTGAAATTGTATTGATCGCGGTAAATAGCTTGAACTCCATTTAAAAGCAATTATACCAAATTTGTTGATGGCTGGATCCAGACCGGCACTTACTTCAAACTGATCCTGGAGCAATAGATGTCTTTGCTGGTCAATTTCCGCCCATCGGGAATTATATTCGGGCCAGATATCATAGAGTGCACATTTCTTCGCGCCAATAAGCATCAGTTTGACGAAAAAATTACGGTAAATCTGTGCAGATAGCTTTTCGCTATCAAAGAGAAACCTACGGATGAGATTTACAGTATTTAGCCCCTGTTTTTTTGCCTTTTCCAGCATTGTGGATTCCACATTTCCTATTTTGACCTCTATTGGATAAAAGTGAATTTTAAGTTCCCCATTTTTGTTTTCCAACCCGATCATCAATAAATCATCACTGTGTTCTCCGGATTCACCAAGGTTTTTGACCGAAAAAAGCCCATCACCTTTCCTCAGGCCAATTGCGCCGGAAACACGTAGGATTTCTTCCATGGATATAGGAACCCAGGTGATATCAGGGTGGTTTAGAAAAGCCATTGCAGTTTTAACTGCACTTAAAAGACTTAGTTTTTCCATCCGGTAGTAAGGACTGTTTTTACCCAGGCTGTTCATAGTCAACAGCCATCCTCCATTGATCGCATTGAACATTCCAATGATCTGGATGACCTTGTCATCAGGACGGTCTATCTTTTCCTCGCGGAATACCTCCTGAATAATTACCTTATAAGGATCCCATTTACCAGTAATGGTAATTGCATCGTACCCACTAGCATTGTTATATTGATCACTATAGTGAATAATGACCACATCTTTATAGGATTTAAAAAAACTCAGGTCAACTTTGGGCTCGATAAAGGTCACCCACTGGGATTTCTCATAAACCCGTTCCAGCCCTTTGCTAGCTTTTTTATTGATCACCAATGCTATCGCATTTGAAGAGTTAAACTGATGATCCGAGTTGGTCACATTAACCAACGCATTGAAAGAAGCGGCAAAACGAAGTAAATCATTTTGCTGCATATTGATACCTTCGGTTCCAAACCCTGTCCTAAAAGCCTCACGATCAAAGGTTGAAGGAACGTCAGCGAGCAATCCCCCAAGACTAATACCTGACGGTACCTGCCTCATATTATTGGCGGATTTTTTTACTTCTGCGGGCGAAAACTGGTAAAAAGACAAATGTGCATAATGATAATCCTTTTGATCATCATCAATCTTAAAAAATGTTACTTTTCTATTGTACAGATCCAAGAGTTCCTCTGGATCACTGATTGCCGAGAGTTTAAATTTAAAAGCCTGTTCAAGGGTTTTTAGATCATCATATAAAGTTAGTTCCTCAAATTTGGTCATATAACCCTTGGAACCGTAAATGGTGATCTCAATTCTCGGAGCGCCATCTGCATTACCCTGTTCCCTGCGGAAATACCTGGCATAAAATTGAAAAATACCAAGCAATATTTCCTTGGCATCACCCTGGTTAAAAAGATTAATCCTTAAACATGCCCTTTCACTTAAAAATAATGCCCGGAAATGTTTTAGAAACTGCTCGATTTTTTCATGGACCAATGCCGGTACGAAATGCTTGGTAACCTGTTGTGACGAGACTTCCTCAGAACAATAATATAGCCACTCAGCTGAATGGTCCTGTTCAAAGGGCTGGTAATAGAAATAAGCATCATCGTTTGGTTTTCTTCTCCCTTTTACATAAGGAACCAGATTTACAGGCCGCAATCTTTCAGACATGTAATCGGATAGCTGGTCATCACCAAGGGCTTCCCTTACCCTGAGCTGGTAAGCAATATTTAAGGGATGAAGGGGTGAAAATTTAAATAACCTTTCTCCGTCCAGCATTTCAATGGTTCCGATCCTCATCAGATCGTGTTCTTCCTTTGTCAATGCCTTATCTTCTTCGAGCGAAGAAAGTAATTCTAAAAAGAGGGTCAGATATTCTTTGTATAAATCCACAAGCTCCTCATCTGGAACTGTCAGACTCGGAAGCAATTCCCTGATTCTGAAATAGCCAATTATTTTTTTGTAAGCATCAATGATCTTTTCGCTAAAAACAACATCACTATTTGGCAGCAATTCATCATTACGCTCAAAAAAAGCCAGTTCCCCACTTGCGATCATTATTGATTCGTAGCGTAAATTCCTACGAAAATCATCCAAAGGGTAATACACACTTGTTGCCCGGGAAAGTGTTACCACCTCCTTATCTTTATTTGCATCCAAAGAGGAATTATACTTAAAAGACTCCGAACCAGACAACTTACTATTCCATAGCTCCTTTCCCGAAATATATTCAGGCTTTTTTACTTCCAAAGCCAGTTTTATCGGGAGTTCTGCCTGACCATAGGTGATTTTAAAGTTGACCTCTTCCTGTTCCTGCTCGGTTTGCAGGTCTTTGGCATCCAATACCAACGTCTGGTCCGAGGTAAGAATATAGCTTGCATCCTTTTTAAGTATATTCCTGAGTTCAGATTCCTGTCCGGAATTAAGTGTAATCCGCTCATGGGGTTCCAGTTCAATATGCCATGCCTTGTTCTTTACACGTAAATGGTAACTGGATTTCACGTTTGCAATAAGGTGTTCCCTGAAAGGTAAAATTAACAAAGTAAAAGCATGCCTTGCACTTCCACCAGGATGAACATAGCTAAAGCGCTTTAAAGTAGGTTTTTCAGGTTCTGAGAGTTGAATATTCCATAAAATCCTTTTACCGTTGATATCGAGTTCTGCAGGATTGATATTAAATTTTTCGCCCGCGATCCCATCTTTTTTCGGCCTATTGTCAAAAGTTAATGAAATATTTATCCGATGGTGCAGCTCGGAATTGAATACGATCAGGTGCCTCAGTCTTTTCTTCGCTTTCGTCTGCCCCTCTCCTTCACCCTCACCTTTATCCCAAAGAACCATAAGGTCGTCTGTGATCTGCCGGGCATCGGGAATATATTCCAAATCCTGAATCTTATCCTTCTCATCCCTAAATTTTTCAAGCTCGGTAAAATCATGGTCCAGCCAATCGGTACTGGACAAGGCTTCTACCCCCTTGGGACTAAAGGTCTTTTCAAGAATCTTCTCTGGTGTTCCGTATTGATGTGCCTGGTGAATTTCTTCAAACCATTTATCATTTTGCTCCAGGCGTTTCTTCATTTCTTCAGAGTCCTCTTTATATAAAGCATTGTCAGTAAACAGCCCCAATGCTTTATAATCACCAGCATCTAAAGTTCTTTTACCCAGGATTTCCAGGAAAATACTATAGTCAAAAAGTGAGTAGCTGTCATCATTGGTTTCACCAACCTGCTCGAGGCGGTAGCTTAAAACTGCCTTTTGAAAATTTTGAAAATGATCATCATTGGCAATACGTTCTTTAGTATTCGTTTTGATATAAGCTGAACTTAAAGGCATTCCCGCATCGGCTAAACTTTTGACTCCTCCAACAATGCTGTCCAGGGAAGTATCGTGTATAAATAGAATAGCTGAATCGGCAAACTGCTTAAATTTTTTATCTCCAGCCCTGTTACGCAGACCAGTAAGAAAATCAACAGCAATGCCAGGAGTATTTGCAGCTATGATAAGTTTAAACTGATTGAACTGTACAGCATATGATTCATAACCATGAAACTCAAAAGGAACTATCTCATAACCCTGGTCTGTGGCCGTACTCTCCATAATTTTATATTGATCAGTTACCTGATCTTCCTGCTCGTATCGGATATGGTACCGTTCACCGGGCTGAATGTAAGCGTTCTTGAAATAATTGAGTACAACTTCTGAAATGTAATAAAATATATGATCGGTCATATCTAAGCAAGGGTTTGAGAGAATTTACGGATATATTGAGCGTCGCCACTATCACTTTTCTTTTCCAATAGATTGATTTTATCAAAATACTGGATAATGTGGTCGCGTGAGATGCTGTCCAACAGCACTCCCCTGGCCTGGAAACCTGCCCATAGATCCTTTAAGCGGATTTTTTCATTGCTGCCTACGCAAAGCCTCGTAAGGAGTAAAACATATTCCTGTCCAAGGGCCAGTGAATTTCCCCACTTCCCCCTTGGTTTGGTAAAATTAATTTTTGTAAACTCCCATAGCCACTCCTGATAGGCCAGCTTTGCGCGTCCCCTGGAACTTTCTTCAAACTGGTATTCGATCATCTGATAGAGTAACCTGATCTTTGCAAGGATTGGATTTTGTTCGGCCGATGGGATAGTTTCTCTAAAGTTATCCCAGTTAACGTCCTGTTTTCCGAAGCGGTAAAGTTCAATAACTTCATCGATACAGACCATTAAATTATCCTGTTCCTGGGCATCCAGATGTAAAACAATCTCTTTAATCTCGCGGTATGCTACAGGCTGCTCTGCGAATCCATCTATATAATTTATTAATTCCAAAACAATAACGTGAGAAAAGAGCGGAGAAATATTTGCTTCAAAAAGATCCCATCCAAACTTCAATGATGCGCGCGCGCCCTGGAGTTTTTCCCATTTTACTGAAAAGTAAAGCGGAGCAGGCTCCTCACCAAAAAACATGTTAAGGCGCAGTGCCAGTTCACTTGTGTATTTAAAAAAGTAAAACTTGATCAGCTGATGGAACTGATCAACAAAAAGGTCTTTATCACTGATGAGTGTATGGAGATCATTTTTAAACTGTTTTCTCAAGTCGGATGAAGCCTGATAATAAGGTTCCAGATTGTTTATTCCTGGTTCAGGCTTTTTGATACAGGAGAGAATAAGTTTATAGAAAAGATTTTCTGGATCGCTGTCGGTAAGCTTCTTAAGGCTGGCGCGATCATCTTCGTCAAAATATATCGCAATAATAAATTTGGCAATATCGTTGAGGGTTTTATTAACGTTTCCATTACGGACATATGGATAGATCTGGGTATCAAATAAAACAAGTTGTCCCTTTTCGTTGAAGGCCATTTTTTCTATCAGCTCCTTAAGATCCGGGTTATCCTTTGCGTTCGCTTTCTCACAGACATCATTAATGAAAGTTGTTTTGTCGAAAATATTGCTTTGGTTTAGCTGGAGGCATTCCCTAAAACATGCCCCTGCAATACCCCTAAAATCTTTTAGATCATCAGTTACAAGTTTAATATCCTTTCGGTTCGCGACAAAAGGAAACAGCCTGATACTGTTACCGGGCGAATGGCTCAGCTTATCGCCATTGAACATATTTTTAACCAATAAATCCTTATTTAATCTGAATCTCATTCTATTTCAATAAATTTAAAATGCTCAAAACCTGGTGTGTACTGGAGACTGAATTTTTTCCGGATCTCTCCAGTAAATTCCTGAATGGTGAGTTCCTTAGTCTGTGAACGGTATTTGGTGAGCCGTTCGACAAACTGACTAAACTTCAGATGAACGCTTTTATCAATTCTGTTGGGTCTGTAACCCTTATTGATATTTCTGATCAGCCGATAGAGATTATAATCGATTTCTAGCTCCGAATATCCCTCTGGAGAAATCTTAAATCCGACCAAGAGGTATTCGCAGAATTTTTGCATCTCCTGTGAGGTGGATTTTCCAATATCTACAGGTGATGGGTCCAACTCCATTTTTTGGCTGATTTTATATGCGCTTTGCTTTTTGCCGATATTTAGATTGATATGATCCTGGGCAGCGGTACCGTTCCAGTGGTATACAGCATATTTCACCTGTTCATAAAGAGGTAAAAGTTTGATGAAATCACCAAGGTTAAACCAGTATAAATTATGGAGAAAATCCCTAAAATAATCATCGTTCACGCCACCTCCAAGATCCGATTTCAACAGAAAATGTAAGCGAAGGAACAAAGGAAGCTTTTGTTTAATATCCATTAAAGGGATCAACTGAGAGAAGATACCATCTTCCGGGATCAGGTTATACTGAAGAAAATAATTGACTGGAGATGAACTTGTACCCAGTTTGATCATCAACATTTCCAATCCTTCATTACTGGTACTCACAGGCTCATGGGCCCTGATGGATTTTAAGATAAATGATGTGCTGCTGCTATCAAATAATAAACTGGGAAGACTATGATCGTAAAACTCCGTGACAAAGGCTCTTAAGCCTGTTCGATCGGTAATTTCTTCAAGGGACAAACTTGAGAATGTGGGAGAAACAATAAGATCATAAATCCAGTTCATCAACAGTCTTACCGAAACGATCAATTTATCGGACAGTACAATCTTTACGAGCAACTCACCCAGACTTTGCTGAACCACGGGAGAAGAAAGAAGATCATAGTTATATTTTATCGGGCATTGATCAGTATGCGGATGGTTTTGATAATATTCAAGGTATGCCGAATAAAATGGGTTTGCAGCATCTTTTGCGGTAATTCTTTGAATGATGGATGTAAGTACCTGACATTCCATGCCGGAAACTTTCAAAACAAAAATATGATAATCAGTCAGATTTAAGGCTTGAAAGGCCGTGTCTTTATAAGGCTCATCGAAACGCACCTTCCGCTCAATAAGCTGGTTTTTAACGATATAATCACGCAATCGAACAAAATCCAACTTGGTTTCTTCCAGAAAATTCGTCAGCGTACCAAGATTGATTGCTATAATGGTTTTAACGGCAGAAGCAGGGCTTTCAAGGGCTGAATCTGTATAAGGCAGGAAGACTTCATCCAAATTTTCAAGATAGGTTTTGTCTGGAGAGAGGCTTTCTGTAGCGTCATTATAAACATTAAACTCAGCCATGCATTGCGGATGATCTTCCCACATTTTGGCCATCAGGTGTGATTTACCATCACCAACATTGCCCATTAAAAAGATAAGTTGAGATCCTTCTGCCTGCTGAGCTGCTAAGAGCTGATTGACTAGATCTTTCTCCACATTTCTTTCAATATGCAGATATTTCTTAAGGTCACTTAGCGAATCCTCCTCCCCGTCTACAATAGCGTCTTTTGAGGATAACTTTAGCGTGTCCAGATATTGTTTAAAATTCATAAAGCATTTTATTTGAAAATGAAATTTTGAGACTAATCGTCTTCAAAGCCTTCTTCAAAAAAATCTTTCAATGAAACATCCATACCTTTAAGAATTTTACATAAGGTGAGAAACTTTAGATTGTCTCCAGTTTCATAACGTCCATATTGGGTACGTGAGATCCCATGCTCATTAGCAAAATGCTCATAATTGGTATATCCCTTTTGTAATCTGAGTTTTTTGAGGCGTTTACCTAACTGAGCAATCAGTTCTTGTTCTTCATTTGTCTGATTTTTCATTTAAGAAATTTTCGTAAACAAATGTTGTGATTAAGAACTGTTTTAAGTACCGCTCTAGAACGGTACTTATTAAAATAGATACCTCATCAAGGTATCCTTTTTATCCATTGACCAAACAATGAAATCATCAGAAAGATAAGTTCAAATATTTTAGCCACAATATAGTATCAATAGATCCTGCCGATATATTTTTCGATTTATCTATAATATGGCGATAGTCTTTTGCCAGTCGTAATTTACGTTTGGATATGTGTCAGTACGACTATTGCTCCAAACCTTTGCAGGGACAGAGTTTCGCAAAAAAATTCCTATTTTTGAGCAAACAGAATTTACCATCAGGCATTTCAGAACTAATATTATAAATGAAGCTTAAATCAGTCAGGTTAGAGAATGTTGGGCGATTTTCGGATCTAGAAATCATCTTAGCTCCCAGGCCAGAACATCCATTCAACAATACTGTAATCATTTGAAACAATGGTGCAGGAAAATCAACGATTTTAGAGGCAATAGCATTAGGAATTAGCTGTATAGGCCTGCCCTGTAATGATCTGACCATGTAATAGCCCTGATATTACCTGATCAAAAGTTCAAAATACCGCAGGGCATTTTGACGGTGTTCTGGTTCTGTATTATTGATTGCAGATTTAAACTTTTCACGGTATTCACGCAAGAGCGCCATTTTGAGCATTCTGCCATTGATAACAAGCAGGCCCTCATGCTCATCAACCTTGACCAGCTCGGTCAGTGAATCATCTAAAAAAACACCCAAAGAGCGGTAGGTATGGCTAAAGGAATTTCTGAGCCCCTTGCGAAATATATCGGCATAAGTCAAAAGTCCCTGAGCGAAATCAATCCCGGCTGGATTGGGATAGTTTCTTTTCAGGTTATAGTTGGTTCTGAAAACCGCAGAGGTCTGTTGCTCCAAAATGGGATCGAGCCACTTATAAACCTGCAAGGTCTTATCTGCCACCGTTTTCCCTTTATCATCAAAGCCAAGCATTACCTGGCCCAATACTTCCAGACCTATGCAGCTCATAACCGAGATGTTGAAATCATGTCTGGACCGCTTAAATCCATTCAGATAATATCTCTCTAAACGGATCTGTAGTTTTCTGAGTTTCTCATTGTCATCGTTTAGCGTTCTCGCCTGTAAAAAAGTGAAGCCCTGACTGTCATCACCATGAAAGATGACATCATCCGGATAGTGAAAAAATTCTTCCATATAATCACACAATGTACAAAAAATCAAGGCTTTTAAAATTAAGCTTAGAAAATTCCATAATTATATTAAAATATCATAAAAATTGATGTAACACAAGGGGGGCGAAATGCTAAAAACAAAACATCTGTGGTTGGAATGATCAAACTTAGTGGAAAGATTAAAACCTTTGTTGTAAATGATACTAATTCTGCAAGGCAATTTTAATCCTTTATTTTGAGCATGTAATAGCTTAGACAAATTTGTTAAGAACTATAAACGGAATTAAAAGATAGCATTCATAAGCAATTTACGATGACTTACAGAAAATGGTAGTCAATGTTAACAGAAATACCGAGTATTTGGACTTCTGAATTCTTATCATAGAGACTCAGCGATATTGAAGTTATAACTGCTAAGGTATAGAGATATCTCGAAATGAGACAATCTCATCTATAATCACAGCAAATAACATATTTAAATACCATTTTCACTTCAAGGCAAACTTGTCGATGTAAATTTATTTAATATATACTTCAGCAAAATAACATTTCCTTCAGAAAGAAATTGAATAATAATTGTATCATCGGATTTCTATACAATATAATACTTTTAAAACAACTTGATCGACTTCCTATGTTAAATTGAAATATAGATTTTTGAACAACGTATTTACTTATCCGCTAGGTTGATTTATCCTTATTAAAAAGGTATTGGATTACAATAACAAAGAAGCCGAGTACATTGATCGTAGTAGTTCCTAATAAAGCAATTAGAACGGAATCAGAGAGTTTTAATTTTGCTAAGCCGACAGCAACAAGTATGGTTATAACACTAATCAACCAACCGGTGGTAATAAGGAAAATTCTGTGTGAATATCTTTTTCTTGCTGATACATTTTGAGTAAAATTTAGGAGGGTAATATCGTCAAACCTATTTTTATACGTATCTTCTTCGCTAGCTCGGGTTTCCGGATCAGGCGTTGCCGAAGTTCCAGCAAGATCATCACGTAGGTTTTCTGTGATATTATCTGGCATATTTATTTCTTTCCTAAAAATTTCATAAAGTAGTTTTTCATTTCATTGTTGGGAATAACAGCAAGCTTCTGATCTTTTGCTGTTGTCCATGGAGAGTCTTCTTTATGCGTCCAATTAGATAACTGTATCCCATCAACATCCTTTCCGACCACCCAAGCGTCGTCTATAGCCTTCTTCGCCGTTTCTGATAGTTTTGAGCGATACACCAAGTTTTCAAATGGATTTACCGAGATCCGCGTACTTCCAAACATCTTATAATTCTGGTAAACGGAATGTATCACTGGCCCATAATCCCATGTTTCTACTGGCTCATTTATCAACGGACCTTCATTTAGTGCCAGGTGGATACCATTTGCAATATATATCAGTTTTTGAAGTTTCATGTGTGTTAGATAAGCTTTATCTTTTATCGCTTTCTCGATGAATGCTGAAGCTATCTGATTTGCAGGGTACATATATTCCTTTCTTTATTGAGGTGTGGTTTTAAGGCAACACTTATTTCAAAGATAATTGTTTTAACTAGCGACATAAGGCAACAAAGTTGTTACGCTACCGATCAAAATCGATCTTAGAAAAATATATTTAGATTTTTTTTACTAATTAGAGTATTATCTAATTTTAAGTTTTCCATCCTTTTTGTCTTGGTCATATTTCCTTTGAGCTTCTTCCGCTTTTGAAGGTCCATCTGGCCATTTTTTTGTTGGGATCAAAAGGTCCTGAAGATTTGACTTTGTCAACTCGGCAATTTTGTAAAGATTTCCTGGCTTTGGTTGAATTTCGTTATTGCACCACCTCGAAACTGTTTCAGGATTTACTCCCATTAGTTCCGCCAACACTTTGTTATCAATACCCTTATCCTTTAATACAGCCGCAATTCTATATATCTGTCTATCGTCTTTACTCATTTGATTATAGTATAACCAAATATAATTATTTTAATTGCTTGCTAATCAAGTATTTATAAATTCCTATTAGATCATTTAAATAACTTATTAGAATAATTAATTGATTTAATAAATCATTTTAATTATATTTGAGATGACATTATTATTATTGTCATTGATTTAATAAATCATATAATTGATTTTATATGATATGATTTTATAATTTTGCGTTTACTTCATAGAAATTATTGAAGCATTCGCTTCGGGTCTTGTTCTGGAAACTAGCACTTTTAAAAGAACACAAGATAAGAAGCCGGAATGCCCATGCTTAAGGCGTGGGCTCCCTTCTTATTCGTGTTCAGGGCGTGCTAGCCCTCCAGAACGATAAGTTGGGAACCACGCCTTTTGAATGGATCTCAAGTGACTCGTAAACCATATGAGCAATGAGAAAACAATTAATCAAGCGAACATCAAACCTCCTCCTATCCAACATAGGAGATTCGCACATTGATGTCTTTTCTATCCTCGACTTTCAGGTGCTCATGCACCTCTCTTTATCCTCCTGCCCCTTTGACCGGCTCTTCGCCCTCAAACCCAAGAACCCCGTATAGCAACTGAAAAGCCTGCCTCAACTTCAAAACAGGTTCTTAATAATGATATAGGCAGGCTTTTCATCAACCTTGACCAATATAAACCATCACGCTCAAAACCCGTCCCACATGGAAAACCCAGTTTCCAACCTTCTCGTCCTGGTGATCTGCGCCCCCGAATGATACCAATTCAGGAACGGACCATTATGCCTTGTCCATAAAAAGACAAAACCATAAACCCCGCTTCCCTCTCCACAGACTGGTAAACAACCAGAATTTTCCTATCATCCAAACTAATAAACACATGAAAAAAACAACAATATTCATCGTGCTGGCCACGCTTTGTCTCATCTCAAAGCTCAATGCACAGATTCCAATACGATTGACCGGGCAGCTCCACTCCGGTAACGGAAAGCCATTGAGCGGCGCAACCCTAGTCATTACCGATACCAAACTCAGCACCACGACCGACGAACTTGGAAACTTCATTTTCCCGACAGCCCCACCAAAAGGAACAATAAGCGTAAGCTATACCGGCTATATATCCCAGACAATAAGCTTCAACCAAGAAAACCGCAACCTAAAAATCATCCTTAACAGTAAAGAAAACTCACTTGAAGACATACAGATCAACGCAGGATACTACAGCGTAAAAGATAAAGAGCGCACCGGAACCATTGCAAAAGTAAACGCCGCAACAATAGCAAACCAACCAGTCTCCAACCCACTTGCCGCGCTACAGGGCAGAGTGGCGGGCCTGGTCATCACCCAGCGCAACGGCCTTCCGGGATCAGACTTCAATGTACAGCTCCGGGGCCGCAGCTCCATCCAGTCCGGCACATCGCCGCTATACCTGATCAACGGCGTGCCCTTCCCTTCCGAAACCGTCGCCCAGGTCAGCACCATTTTTGCCAACAGCCCACTGAACACCATCAACCCCGCAGACATCGAATCCATAGAAGTGCTGAAAGACGCCGATGCCACCGCGATTTACGGCTCCCGGGGTGCAAACGGCGTAATTCTGATCACCACAAAAAAAGGAAAAGCAGGAAGCACAAAAGCCGAACTGAACCTCTCTGCCGGCGCAGGACAGATCACACGTGGCATAGAAATGATGGATACCCGAGAATACCTGCAGATGCGGCGCGAAGCCTTTGCAAATGACAAAATCACCCCAACAATCGCCAACGCACCCGACCTTCTGGCATGGGACACAAACCGTGACCAGAACTTCCCTAACCTCCTCACCGGAGGCACCGCACACACCCAGAACGCCCAACTCAGGCTATCAGGCGGAAGCCCATTGACCTCCTACGCCCTCAGCGCAAACTACTATAAAGAAACCACCGTTTTCCCCGGAGAAACCGGATTAAACAGAAAAGATGCCAACCTGAACATCAACCACCAATCACCCGACAACAGGTTCAGCCTGAACCTATCAGCAGGTTACGGCATTTCAGTAAACACACTTTATTCCAGTGACCTCTCCTCCGCAGTAGCCACCGTACCCAACTCACCATCGCCCTACAGCTTGGAGGGAAAACTCATCTGGAGCGAAAACGGCGTTAATTTCAGCAATCCCCTGGCCATGACATTCGAGCCCAACGACTACCGCACCAACCGTTTCAACGGAAATGCAGTAATGGGCTATCAGTTGTTGAAGAGCCTGAGGCTAAAACTTACAACAGGCTTCAATTCAACCAGCGTGAACCAGTTTACCGCCACACCCATCGCCGCTCAGAACCCCTCCGGTGCCCCCACAGGTTATGCTACCTTTGGAGACAACTTTAACCAGACCTGGACAGCAGAGCCGCAGATCGACTATTCACTCAACCTGAAAAGATATGGAAACCTGAGTATGCTGCTAGGCGGCACCTGGCAGGGAACATTCACCAGGGGAACCCTTGTTCAGGCATCAGGATACACCAACGACCTGCTCATCGGCTCCATGGCCGCCGCCGCAACCAGAACGCCAACCAACAGCTACGCAGATTATCGCTACCAGGCTGTCTTTGCCCGGATAAACTATAACTACGAAAGTAAATACCTGATCAACCTCACCGCAAGGCGCGACGGTTCCTCCAGGTTTGGCCCCGGCAAAAGATTTGCAAATTTCGGTGCCCTGGGCGCAGCATGGGTATTCTCCGAGGAAGAAATTATAAGGGACAAACTTTCCTTTCTCAGCTTTGGAAAGATCCGGGCAAGTTACGGCCTCACCGGGAACGATCAGATCAACAACTACCAGTACCTTGACAGTTATATCCCCTCACTCAGCTACGCCGGCCAGACAGGCCTTTATCCAAACAGGCTGTTCAACGACAGCTACGGTTGGGAATCCAACAAAAAACTGGAAGTCAACCTCGAACTGGGTTTGCTAAAGGACCGCATCCGGATCAGCACAGGATTTTTCAGGAACCTCTCAGGCAACCAGCTGGTATCCTACTCCCTTCCAGGGCAGACCGGATTTTCTTCGATCCTGCAGAACCTTGATGCCCGGATCGAAAACAGGGGACTGGAAATAGAACTCAATACTGTTAACCTAAAAGGAAAGACCTTCACCTGGTCAACTTCTGCCAACCTGACTTTTGCGCGCAACAGGCTGCTGGAATTCCCGGGGCTGGCCGCATCAAGTTACGCTTCCACTTATTTTATCGGAGAAGCATTAAATGTTCTCCAGGGTTATCACTACACAGGCATCAACCAGACCACAGGAGCCTACCAGTTCCAGGACAAAAACGGGGACGGGCAGCTCAACACCCTCGATTATTACCTACTGGGCACCAAGGACCCTAGATTTTATGGCGGCTTTTCCAACACGTTCATGTACAAAGGGTTTTTCCTGGATATCTTCTTTCAGTTTGCAAAACAGAAAGGAACCGATCTGATCTATGGCGCCTCAGGGTTGGTGGGAAGCCGCAACAACGTACCCAAAGCACTGCTGGACCGCTGGTCCCCATCCAATCCGGGAGCAAAATACCAGGCATACTCACAGTCCAATAGCGGGCCGATCAATACTGCAAGACCACTGATCCGCCTATCAGATGCCGCAATCGTCGACGCCTCGTACATCAGGTTAAAAAATGTTGCCTTTTCTTACAGCCTGAGTGAAAAAACCATCAAAAAAACCGGTCTGAGCTCGGCAAAAATTTCCCTGCAGGCGCAGAACCTTTTGACAATTACCCCATATGAGGGCCTTGATCCCGAAAGCCAGAGTCCATCAACACTGCCACCCCTGCGGATGGTAAGCATCGGTCTACAGTTAATCCTTTAAAAAACAGAAATTATGAAATCACAGCACAAAAAACCGCTCCATATCTATTTTGCCCTGTTCACCGGACTAACACTGGCCATGGGATCCTGTAAAAAATTCGTCGAAATCCCTCCCCCCGTTAACCAGCTGACGGCCGCTACCGTTTTTTCAAGCGACGCCACCGCATCCGCCGCAATTGCCGGCATCTACAGCCGCTTGAGCCAGAGCGGATTCATCCAGGCCATTACCCCATATGCCGCAATGTATGCCGATGAAACCGTAAACTATGAACCCGGCAACCAGGGGGAGTTTGCGCTCAGCCAGCTTACCCGCATCAGCTCGCCGGCACTGAACACCAATTTCTGGAACCTGGGCTACCAGTACATCTATTTTGCAAACGCCGCAATCGGCGAATTAAACACCGGTAGCGGAGTCAGCCCAGCATTAAAAGCCAACCTGACCGGAGAGGCAAAATTTATCAGGGCCTACCTATATCTTAACCTGAGCAGCCTTTTTGGCGATGTACCACTCATCACAGACACCCGTTACCAAAGCAACGCCACATTCCCAAGGAGCCCAAAAGCGCAGGTCATGCAGTTTATTATCGAGGATCTTAAGGAAGCTGTAGAACTATTAGGCGAGCAGACCGGAGGTGAAAAGGTGCGTGCCAACCGCTATGCCGCCATGGCGCTCCTGGCAAGGGCCTACCTGTACAATGGAGAATGGGCCCTGGCCCAGCAAAGCGCCAATGCCGTAATAGAAAGTAAAAAGTATACAATGCTTACCGATCCCTCCAAAGTTTTCCTCAAGAACAGCAGTGAGGCCATCCTCCAGCTGTACCCCACCCAGACCAACCAGAACACCCCAGATGGCCTGACATTTTTGCCCGCTACCGCGGCTGAACAGCCAAAATACGTCATCACACCTGCACTGCTCTCCGCCTTTGAACCAGCAGACCTGCGCAAAAGCGCATGGATAGCAAGCCGGATATTCCTGGGCCAGAGCTATGCCTACCCCGCAAAATACAGGGTGATCAACACCTCGGTACTGAGTGAATACCTTATGGTGCTTCGCCTGGCTGAACAGTACCTTATCAGGGGAGAGGCAAGGATCCAGCTTGGAGATATTGAAAACGGCATTGCAGATTTAAATGTAATCCGCAAAAGGGCAAGACCAGCGCCCGCACCGACCTTACCGAACCCAGTCCCAGACCTTTCGGGATCCATTTCCAAAGCCGAGGCCCTGCTTGCAATGGAAAAAGAAAGACAGACTGAGCTGATGTGCGAAATGGGACACAGATGGCTTGACCTTCAGCGCACCGGAAGGGCAGATAAGATATTAAAAGCAGTTAAACCCGATACATGGACCGCAACAGCTATACTCTGGCCCATCCCTGAAGAACAGCTGAGGCTCAATCCATTTTTAGAACAGAACCCAGGTTACAACAAATAACAGTAAGATGAAAAAGATCATAATTTGTGTGTTGCTTGCCATGCTTGCAGGCAGCACCCTTTTTGCCCAACAGAAAAACTATAAGCGCCTGGAAGTCGGCGACACGATTCCCGACCTTAATCTCAGTTACAAACTGAACGGAAAACAGCTGAGCATCAATACCCGTGAACTGCGGGGAAAACTGCTCATACTCGACTTTTGGAACATTTGGTGCAGCGCATGCATATCTGCAATGCCGGAAATGGTAAAACTTGAAAACCGGTTTAAGGAAGACCTGCGTACCTTACTGGTAACAAACAATACCCAACCGCAGATCGATAAACAGTTCAAGGCAATTGCCTCCAGGCCGAACGATGATCATACCGTACCGGGTGTACCTGAGGGCATCGGCTCAATAACCGCTGATACCATCCTCCACCAGCTCTTTCCGCACCGGGCCGTTCCACATCACATTTGGATAGGAAAAGACGGCAAGGTGAAGTTTATAGCCCGCGGAACCGATGCCACAGCCGAAAATGTAAATGCACTCCTACAAGAAAAAAAGATTGATCTGGTACTCAAGAAGGATACAGGCAGCTTTAATTTTAAAGCACCGCTATATCTGGACGGTGGGGGCAGACAACTGAAAAACCTTAAATTTTATTCCATGCTCTATAAGGAGGCAGGTGAATGGCAGAATTCAATGAAAGCCGAAGAGACAGATACGCTGACAAAAACATACAGGTTCAGGTGCATCAATTTCCTACTGCTCAATTTGATCAGGGAATCAACCCTTGCAGGATACAGACAAAAGTTTTATCATGACAACAGACTCGTCCTGGAAGTTAAGGACAGCACCAGGTTTTACCACCCGGTAAACTATGCAGACAATTCACGCTGGCGGACTGAAAACCAGTGGTGTTATGATGTCGCCATTCCGCTCATCAATAAGCCACTGCGTGATGAGCTGATGATGGCCGACCTCAACCGGCTCCTTCCATACCACATAGCCATTGAAAAAAGGAACATCACCTGTCTTGCGATCGTAAAAAGGGGAAAGAAAAAGAAATTTGCAGGCAATGAAACCGATCCCCATGCGATACGTCAAAAAAAAGATAGATCATTCGAGATTGTCAATGGAACGTTTTCTGAGCTGATTGCCCGCGGGCTATCGGCAATTGATTCGGATCAGGCCCTGCCGGTCACAGATGACACAGGATATACTGGAAAAGTAACGCTGCGCCTATCCACCATGTTTAATCTTGAAGTAATCCGTAAAGACCTTCATGGATACGGTCTGGATCTGATTGAGAAAAAAATGGATACAGAGATGCTTGTCATCAGGGACCGTTGACAAAAAAAGCACGCTGAAAATTTCCAGCGTGCTTTTTTGTTTAATTTTTGAACTCCGTATCGGTTTTCTGTTCTACGATCGGATGACCTAAATTATCCGGATTTTCAGGTGCCAGGATGGCACAAAGCGTTGCCGATCCACCACATTCCGAAGGCAGGCTGACGGTGGCTGTATAGTTGTTACCATCAGTTGGCGAACCTCCATTGTACCTGTACCATTGAGGTGTCAGTTTACCATTAGCATTAAACATTGTTGAAGCGTAAGTGGCTACGCTTCCGCCCACAGCCGTTACGGCCACAAGCATTCCGAAAATTAACTTTTTCATGATTTTTGTTTTTGTATTATGTTTAAGATTCCCCTGTTTCTTTTGACAGGTCAGAGAATTTACCTGTTTCCGCGCGTGGATATCTTTAGTTTAGTTAACCAATAATTAACCAGGAGACCGATTATAGCCATTAGAATAAATGCAATATTGAATAAGAAATGTTGTGGCCAGGTCATCCCGGAGATCACGCCCCCGCAGCTGCAGGGCAGTTTGCTCCGCACCATGATGTGATAACCCAGGTAAATCGTAAAACAGACCATTAAAAAAAGAGAAACCCATAACCCTTTGATCCTGGTTTTAGGAAAGATCAGTAAAAGCCCGAATAGCACTTCCAGTACAATGATAAAGCTTGCAAGAAAAAGATGCATCCAACCGATCAACGGCAGCTCGCTCAGTATCTTTACAAAAGAACTATAAGTAATCATCTTACTAAAAGCAGTATAAAAAAACAATAAAATGTACAGGTAGATCACCAGATCTAAAACCAGCTCCGGAAATTTAATGGAACTGAAAAGATTAGACTGCCTTTTTGAAGTTGTTTCCATAGTTTTGTAGTTTAAGCAAAAATTAAAATTTGTTTATCCCCGCACCAAACCTGCCTATGAGCTCCAATACCATCTCCCTGATCTCATCAAGTTCCGGCCGCTTTTCCGGCTGCCTTTCCAGTCCCCGTGAAACGATTTGTGCAACATCGGGCTCACCCGTCTTACCATTGATATAACCCTCCATATCTCTTCTTTCTTTCAGGGATAAATCCACTGGCCTGATCCCCGTAAAAAACACTACCATTAAAGCGCAGACGCTGTAGATATCCTGCCCGGCCGACGGGATCTCTCCTAAGTTCTGCTCGGGCGAGATAAAGCCCGGCGTACCGAACCCAAAAGGTGGCAGTGGAAATTGCATTTTTACATCAAAAGCCAGTTCCCAGTCGATCAGATAAATCTCCATTTTTTTAGTCACCAGAAAATTCGCGGTACTTAAGTCACGGTGCAGGAAACCGTTGGCGTGCACCCTGCCAACAATATTGATGACTTCCATCAACACCCCCATCAAAAACTTTTTTTCTTTAACTGTAAGCCCTGTCCAATCCCTGCCCTTATAGATCCCATCAATAATTTTTCCGATATTTTTGCCTTTTATCCATTCCATCACCAGATAACTGTTACCGTTTTCTGAGAATAGATCAAAAACCGCAGGCATAGGAAAAGTTCCCGAGAACCTGTCAAAAATCTGTTTCTGCCATCGCAACCTGTCCCCCATATCCTGCCCTGCGGCATCGGATATCATAAAACGCCTGCCCTCTTTGATCAGGCACCATTTCGGCAGGCAGGAACGACCAACAAAAAGTGCTTTCAATACCTCGCCCTTAGGATCATCTTTCAACAAAGCGATCACAATATATTTGCCGGCCAATACCTGTACCATTGAAAAGGGATGCTTTGGCCCAGCGGTTCCAATGTTATCAGCATAAATATTTTTGGAAAGAAGGCGTTTGCCCGGAACAGCAGGTCCATGAAAACCTTCCATTAACGGAGCAAGCCTTAATACAAGTGCTTCCACATCCTCAGGAACTTCCAAAATCACTACCTTCCCAACATGGGCCGCACCAGCAGCACCATTCAGTACCATCGCCGCACTCCGTTCATCCCTGACAACGGCAAAAGCGATACCCATGGAAACCAGCTTGGGAATCAAAAAGGCAAAAAGGCCAGGAACCTGGCTGATTACAACCGAAAGATAAATTCTTTTCCATCCGCTGCTTCCTATTTCCCCATGCACCAGATAATACCCATCGGTGAGATAGCTGATCCCCATACGTTTTAGCAACCGGGAATAATCTGTCACTGGGATAATTGAAATTGTCGAACTGGATCTTTCCATGTTTTCAGGTTGTAAGTTTAAAGCATCTATCTTTACCTAAGACCAATTTCGCCATGTAATCCGTTTTCAGACATCCCAAAAAGTACGCTGGAAGCAATTGGCTGTCAAATACTCAAAACTGAGTACTACAGCTTTCCCTGCTTTATAAGCTTCATCCTCACATTACGTAGCGTCTGTTCTCCGATCAGCATGTACGATGCTAGATCAGCATCAAGCAGGAGACCACTGCCCAGGATTTCCGGATGAGAACGGTAAAACTCAAGAACTACGGCACTGGCTTCCTTGCTTAGAAGCAAAAGTCTCATCTGCTCTTTTTCCGCAAAATCCGCTATGATCCCCACCGCAAGTTCCCGTGTGCCTTCAAAACGCTCAAAAATCTCCATGACCTCCTTATGTCCGATCAAGATCAGATAGGCACCTGCCAGCGCCACCAGTTCCAGATCAGAGGGGGATTGAAGAAGAAAACTCCTTGCGGCAATGAACGCCCCGCCCGGGTGGATACTGATCAACTGCCTGCCACCCCACTCATTAAAGCCATAGGCGCAAACGTAACCCGAGAAAATGAAAACAGCATCTTTTACAATGTCACCATGTTCGAACAGGATTTCCCTGGCGGGATAGAATTTACCCCTCATATTGTCCAATAAATATCCATGAAGCTCTTCCGGAAGGTTTCTATAGGAGGATAAAAACCGGAAAAATCTGCGCACGGGCTCGCTGTTATCCATCATGATCAGCAGAATGTTTATGGGAAACCAGATCGTCCCCGGACTTCAGACCGATAAGCGCCAACATATGTGAAGAAGATATAAAAATCAGGTTGCCGGGGTACATATCGATCAGTGGAGATTAAGGTTTACAACGATAAAATGATCCATCTCAGATGAAAATCAAAAGCATCCGTGGCGAAACCCTGAAATTCCGTGACGAAATAGGTAATTCTGCAAGAAAAACAACTAATAAACCAGGGATTTACAGTAGTATAATTCACATTCAGGCTAAATCAGCACCCGCATACCCGGCATTCAGAACCGGCCTGGTTGCTTGGGGTTGCTGATCCAGCAACTTGACAGAGGCCGAAAAGCAGCTTTCTTTGCTTAAAATAAAACCAGAGAAAAATGGAAAAGAAAAATTACTTAGGAGCATTCGACCGTTTTGGGGGAATACCCATAGGTATGAACGCGTATATATCGGCGATCAGGCAGGTGCATGAATTTAAAAAAAACGCGAGTATAGAGCATAGCCCGCTCATCCCACTTTACCTTGCCAGTATCGAAACCGGGCTTGCAGCATTAATATTGAGAGAACAGGAAACCCAAAAGACATCTGTTCTGGAATTTTATGACACAGGGGATTTCCTACCATACCCCAGTTCACTTGATCTTGGACCAAGCTACCAGTTTGAAATAAAATTTATTGAAAAAACGACCATTGTTTCCATCAGTAAAAAGCATTTCAATTACCTTCCAAAGATTTTCCCGGAGTGTACCCATCTGTATCAGCAGATTTCAGCTAGCCATTTAACAGGTCAGCTCAGGGGGTATTTATATACCCTGATACGGTTCGAAGCAGAAAGGCTCGCCACGTTCAGGCAGGAGTACCCGATCCTTTCTAAACGCTTACCGTGCGGACTGCAACTTTCATACCTGAAGATGCAGAATAGTAAATAAGGAGCAAATTCACTGATCAACATTGGAAAACTGAACAATATCAATAATTAACTGAATGTCCATTTTTATAATGATCTTTATCTTCCCTGTCAGGGACAGTGGCGGCATCCTTTTGGAACAAAAGATACAGCAGATGGCCCGCCCCTGAGGGGACAGCCAGATACATCCAACAATCATTATCAAATTGACCTAAACTGACAGCAAGAAAACCCAGCTAAATTTGACCTTAATAAAAATAAATTACCAGACCCAACAAAACACCCGCCTTGTCACGCAACCAAATAAGATCAATTTAAACCAGCTGTCCCATGGCTCACCTCCACCTGTCCTTCCACCGCATAAAATCTTCAAATTCCCTCCTGAGCCTTTTCCTTTTATCCCTGTTCCAAAAAAAGCAACCACAAAAAGCACCCAACAGCCCTTAGCTGCGAGCACCAACAATATTGAAAGGGGATACTTTGCCCCAAGCGCACCGATCATGCAGCAAAAGCTGACAAAAACAGTAAGTATAAATTTTCCAAACCAGTTCATCACCGTGAGTTAACGAATTTTAATTAACAGAAAATTTTCCCGTTCAATCCAGTCAAAGAAATTAAGCGCAAGTTTAAATCCGGCATTAATGTGGTGAAACTGTTGGTTACCGTGATGAAATGGACATTAAGCAGCAAAAACTATATCCCACAAGATGAAATGCGGCTATTAGCTGATCTCAAAAACCTTTCCATCAATGAACAGCGACAGAAACTAAAAACCTTAACATGCCATGAATTATCATCAAAGGTATGGCAGAGAAGTCGGTTGACCTTAATAAGATCATCGATTCGGCCGGTGCACATCAAAGACGAGCGGTTTCCATTTGACAGGTCCTGACCAATATTTTATTAAGCTGCGTGTAAACGCCATTCAGCTTATTTTATACTTTCAATACCCCTGCCCAGCAGCCCCCCAACAGTTTTTCCACACGGTGTTTACAATTTTGCGGCTCAGGATAATTTATGATGAACTAACTTAGCTTAAATTTAATATCATGGACGCGATCAAAACGGTAGAAGATTATAGAAAGGTATTGCTCAGGATCAATACACTGATGAACAAAGGCAGCCAGGCCATCACCTATGAAGAAATGTCCGAGATCCGTGAACTTAGGTCTCAGGCCTCAAGTTATGAAAAGGTCCGCTATGACCACACTATAAACAGTGAAGAAGGGTGCTAGAGATCAATTGTTCCGGTTTAACCTTCGGACTAATATCTATTTAGTTTTAAAGTATCTGACAAGGTTGATCCCACTGGGCAAAACAGAACCCCTATTGGTATTTCCAGCAGTTCATACACCGGACAGAGCAAGGTAGCTCTCGCTATCTGTGCAGAAAATGACCAAAGAACCAATTCACAGGCAGATCCTGCATTTTAGTTCCGTTAAAAAGGTAAATAATGATAATTAAAATAAACGGATCCGGTTCAGAAGACAAAATTTAACCTTTTGCAATAACAAAACCCCGCAAGTCTGACAGCTTACCATCCCGGAACCGCCAGACATCACAATAATCATATTTGACCCATTTCCCATCTCTTTCCTTTAACTCAATCTCCCCAACTGCAATAACGTATTCACCTTCAGTGATCAGATCTTTTACATTAAATTTCGGCGGCTCTGTATAGGTTTCAGCCAGATATTCGCGGACAGCCTGCTTACCGGCTATGGTCCTGTCACCAACAAATTCCCACCTGGTATCCTCTGTACATAATTCGAGGAACCCCTCATGATTACCTGCAGTTATAGCCGCATTGCCCTCGAGCAATATTGATCTGTTTCTTTCCGACATTTTATTTCACTTTATTTATTCTGATTAAATAATCAACCCCTACCCATGGTAAATGTTTGCAATAATTAGTAATGACTTGCTATCCAGACTTAACTTCCAGCTATCCCCGAGCGGCTGCAGCAGCATCCTATTGAAGGAGATATTCAGCAGGCCCAGCTCTTTACGGCAAGCTAGTAAAAACAGTCAGGATAAATTTTTCCGGTCAGTTCATAAGCGTTAATTAATCCGGACTGCCCACCATAAGCAGGTCATACCCAATCCTGCCCGGAAAATTAAGTAAGGGTAATCAAAAACTGCCACCACTGTGATGAAACAGATGATTAACGTGGTGGGAAGAGCCAAATACAGTACAGGCTGGATAATAAAAAAAACCGATCAGGTAAGCATGCTTACCTGATCGGTTTTTTTAAAAGCTATTATAAAGCAGAGAATTCAGGATCCCGACAAAATGCACACCATTTTTAAGTTTTGTTAACTAGGGAACATGAATGATGCATTCTATGATTCCCCCGCTTATTGATCCACTAAAAAAGGTTTATAAAAGGCAGGAGCCGGATCCATTAAGCCAAAAGGTCTTCCATCCCGAATACTCTTAACACATTGTCATATTCAGCTTTAACAGCGTCGTTGGCCCTTTTAGTAATTTCTCCTGCGGTAGTATCGACAACAGTCCTTAATGGTCTTTGACCTTTGGGCAGATTTATCAGGTTTACTATGGCATCAGCAACTTCCTGCGGGTCTGGCTTCTTAGTTTCAAAAATTTGCCCCATGGCTGCGAAGAGTTTATTGGGAACATCCGAGATCGCCTGGTATTTGTCAACAACAGATGCATCAGAACCAAACTGGGTTTTTTGCGACATTTCAGTAGGAAAAGCACCCGGCTGAACGATGGCTACATCAACACCAAGCGGTCTTACTTCATAGTGCAGGCCTTCACTTAAACCTTCCAGTGCAAATTTTGACGCACCATACATGGCCGTAAATGGAGCGGAAAACCTACCCCATCCGCTCGAAACATTGATTATCAGACCTTCAGACTGCTGACGCATAAAGGGCAAGGCCAATTTCATCAATCGCCAGGGAGCGATAAAATTGACATCGAACAGACGCTCCACATCCTCTGTGGTGGAACTTTCGGCGACACCGAAGATTGCAGATCCGGCGTTGTTTACCAATACGTCTATAGTCCCTTCTTTTGCGATAACCGTGTCGAAGGCTTTTTTTACGCTTGCATGGTCGGTTAAGGACACATCCAGAACCGTTACATTTTCTATCTGTGCCAAAGCTTTTGCCCGATCAGCATTTTTACCTTCTGTATCTCTTATGGTGGCATAAACTTTATGTCCCAATGCCGCAACCGACTTGGCGGCAAGCCAGCCGAAACCGCTGTTCGTTCCTGTAATTAAAACAATTTTTTTGCTCATTTTCTTTTTCTTTAAAATAATAATGCAAATGTTGGCATTAGAAAAATTAAAGCATTTACCATTTGGTAAAAAAGCAGCCTCAGCGTAATTTTTTTCTTATCCTGCTTAAGGATTGCTGGGTTATACCCAGGTAAGATGCGATGTAAGAGAGTGGAATGCGGTTGACAAGAGCGGGAAAATATTCAAAGAACGAAAGATACCGTGTGGTCGCATCTTCTGAAATCAAAGGGCTCCTTCTTTCGATCGTTTTTAACAGGCAATTTTTTAAGATCAGGCCTGTAATGGCACTCCAGCCAACAATCGTATTTTCGATCTCATCCCAGTCTTTCTTTGAAAAAACAATTAACCTGCAATCTGTAACAGCCTGTATATACTCGGAAGCCACTACCTGCGCCTCAAACTTTTGCTGATCTGAAACAAAGTTGTTCTCGTCGATAAAATGATGTGTGATCTCCTCGCCTTTGTTATTGTAATAGCAGAAGCGAACCACACCGTCGAGAAGATATCCAACGTGGTTTGGGATTTTTCCTGCTTCCGAAAAATATTCTTCTTTAGCAAGTTCAAGCATTTTTGCTTTGCTCATGATGAAGTCTGTTTGCTGTTTGTTCAAATTGCCAAACTGTAGTAAATAATTGATAAAACCTTCCATAAGTCAAATTTCGCGATTATTGATTGCAGTTCATTTACCATTTGATAAAAAATTCAGGCGGGGCATAAACTAATATAATAATAACACGAAGCTAATCAACTGTTATACCGTGCCAGGCTACCACTTATTATCTCAGTAATCTAATTTCCGCTTTTTAGTAGAGCATGTAATATTCTTTCTCTTCATTCACAGGCGAGGCATACTTTTGAAAAAAAGACTATTGCTCCACAATTTTTTGGATTTGCTAAAGGTATTCCTTTTTACCAATCCGATGAATTCTCATCAAAGTGACGCTACGAAAGTGCCAGCGCAGACATTTCGGCCGCAATGGGATGTTTTTTTGGAAATACTTGAAGGTAAAAAACCTCTTAGTACTTTGCCGAAAGATTGTCCTTATTATTTTTTTTACATAAATTAAAACATGAATAAAACAGAAAAAGGATTAAATTTATTAGCTATTATTTTTAGTGTGTGGTTTGTGCTCACATCTTGGATGTGGTCATCATATGCTGCTCTCTTTATCTCCTATCCATTTGGGATTGTAAGCCTACTTATGTTAGTATTCTCGCCCTATTCCTGGGGAAAAAAATTAATCAAGATATTGCTGATTACTGGATTAGCTCTTTCTATGGCAGCTCTACTCCTTTATCGCTAATATTGCTTCATGCGAGAATTGAAAGAATCCATCAAAAATATATAGGCAATTTAGCTCCTAAAAAAACCTTTTTTCCACAAATAATATATGAGTCCAAAACGCCAACAACAAAGCTTAAAAACACTAAAATCAACCGATGGCATACTCAAAAGTGCGCATTTCAGAGCCGAAGGTAGCGTATTGAAAATTAAGACGTTTTATTAGTATAAATACAAAAAAGTAGTGTTCTTATTACATACAGGGATTATAATATGGAATTTAATTAAATATCTATGGTCAAAAAACTACATGTATTAGGACTTCTGATCCTCATTTATTCCAGCTGTAAAGAAAAGCCACCATTTCAACCAGATTATGAAAATGCTGTTGGTTCTGTAATTAGTTCAGAGAACTGCAGAAGCATACACTCTCAAAATGCCTGGCTGGTCCAATTTGCAGAACCTATCGCCGGGAACAAAACATACGGAGAAGACATAATCTACAATGGCAAAGTATATTCCAACGTTGTCAAGACCTATCAACTTCGCGACTCCGCCAAAGTTGTAGGCAAACGCTACCTTTTCGAATTCTATCTGGATGGAAAGTCGCCCCAACAGGAATGCGACGCCACAGACCCAGTAAATTTTAACATTACAAAAATCCGTTTAAAAAATATTATAGGTATCGCAAATTGACAGATCAGATTAACCTATCTACTCATCTAATGTGTCACTAGAAAAAAAGCACTGAAGCTCGTCAACATATCATTGCATATAAAAACCGACTAAACTGAACTAATCATATTAAAACAGAACATTCTAATGAAAAACGCTTATATTCTTGTTTTGGAGACTACTGTCCCTTTCTGTAACCCAGTGTTCCAAAATCCCATCTTCCGAATCCACTGCTTTGGAAAAATGTAACCTAACGGGCAAACTCACCGGTATCGAAAACCAACAGGGCACCGTATATTTTACCAATGAAGTCAGTGGTATTACCCTTACTGAGTATAGGTATGTAATTATTACTGGCAGTCAAAAGCTTCCCCTGCCGCTCTGCAATTATCCAGCTGGTAAATATCCCTTGAAAGAAAAGGAATCAAAAATATTGACCTTTAGCGCAAAAGTTGAAGCCTTACCGGCCGAAACAGACGCTGTTTCTATCAACGCAGAACTTACAGCTATCCGTTTTTAAAAAATCTTCTAACGGCTGTTTTACTGCCATGATCTTGTACGTACATACAGGCTGTTCAGGATTTATGGTGCGTAAATAGAGCCAGATAATTGTGCAGTATAAAAACCAACCTTCTTAATCTTAATCGCACTCTCATGAAAAAAAATCACTGTTTGATTTCTTATTATTAGCTCTTATTGCATCCGGTGATTTTTTATATCTTTAAACATGAAAAAATACTTAACGCTTCTCTTTTTATTCCTGATATTCCATTTCAGCTGTAAAAAGCAAAGCTCCAGCGATCCCCGGCCACCTGAAGTCAACCTTTATAACGATCAACAAGTCATTGGAAAATGGGTGTACCAAAGTCTGAAAGTCAATGGGACAAGCTACCCTTACCCGCATAGAAGCGGTTGCGGGAAGGATTGTTTTTATTTTCTGAACAGGCCCAGCCAGGACCATGATTATATCGAGGTGATCCACCTCAATTCCAACTGCGCCCTCTCCACAACTAATATGGACTGGAAACTCAAAGGAGAAAACCTTATTCTGAATTTCGGCCAGCATCAGTTCAGCTACAAAATATTAAGACTTACCCAAAGTAACTTTGATGTGCTCATCAATACTGATTATGATGGAGATGGTAAAACTGATCAATTAGAAATCTATGCTACCCGGGAAAGCTGCAGTACGGGTGATCCATACTGCCAAAACTAAATATCAGTTTTCAAATGCGATGACCAGACACAAAAAAAGCCAACCAATCTCAAATCATGGATTGGCCAGCTTATAACATATATACCCTACATCATATCCTCATCCTTAAAGCTAAAATACCCATAAGGCGAAACAATGAGGTGGTCATGAACGGTAATTCCAAGGATCTGCCCTCCCGAGACCAGTTTTGAAGTAAGCAAAATGTCCGCAGCGCTTGGACGCAGCTCCCCACTTGGATGGTTATGTGATACGATCAGGCTGCTTGCGCAGGATTTCAATGCAATGGAAAAAATCACCTTCGGATCGGTAACCACATCTGAAAAGCCGCCCCTGGATATATCCACAACTCCAAGCACCCTGTTCTGCCTGCTCAGCAATACCACCTTAAACTCCTCCAACAGTTCAATCCTGCCAGCATCCCAACTCCTCAACAATATTTTAAAAGCCATATCCGAAGAAGTAACCTTCGGCTGCTCCGCCACTTTGAATTTAGGTCTGTAACTGATTTCGATTTCCGCTACCTGATAATTTACATTTTCCATAATATTTGAATTTAATTATGGTGCATCCAGAGATTTCATGGCAGCCAAGCCGGGAGAAGCAACGGAATAAATGGAAAAACGCAAAGGCCACAGGAAGGTTTATGCCGGAATTTCTTTCCGCATGCCGGCCATGAAACCTAAATTTGTACAAGGATTGAATTAATCCTCCTTCTCATTAATTATGATTTAATAAAAGCGGGAAGCAAAACACATTTTTCTTGCCTGGAGATGAAATAATCTAATTTGAGGGCCATAGGATCAGATATGGGAACTTTAACAACCATTGTCACCTTATATCTGCGTTCCACAGCGACTATCGGACCGAATAAACTTCGTGTACAGGAGGCTTCTCCTGAACCGTCTTCAATCTTTACCAGGATAAACTTACCGAAGATTTATACAGCTTCCCGTTCAAAGTATTATGAGAAAACTGTATCTAGAGTTAACATATGAGTAATTTTCGCTTAAAATGAATTGCCTATCATTGCAGTGAAATGCGTTTTTATGCGTTATTCAAAATAAAAACCGCATGTTAATGAACTATATTTTAGATAAAATGGATAATACGGCATTAAATTTCGATATTTATGCATGATTTTGCGTTTTTAAAAAATTAATTAATACCTCTGTTACATAAAATCAAATCTATGCGTTTAGTTACCTTAATTACCTTCCTGATATTCAACTTCAGCTTTGTATCAGCCCAGAGCGATTCAATCATTTTCAAAAAAATCAACTGGACCAAGAGGCGTCTTGCGCCTGGGGTGGTTTTAAAGCAGGCTTGGTTTAAGGAGAAAAACCTCTTCGGATCCTCACAGTTCATTTCAATTATTGAAGTGAAGCAGCGCAAGAGAAACCGGTTTAGTTTAGCCTATGAACTTCAGCAAAAGAAAACCACGAGCGAATTTGCCACTGAAAAACATGCCGTTGCAGCAATCAACGGAACTTTTTTCGATGTTAAGAATGGTGGCTCGGTAGACTTTATCAAATCGGAAGGAAAGATCATAAACGAAAACCGCCTTTTAGCCGGCGCATCAAGGGCCAGGCATCAGCAGGCAGCTTTGGTGATAAAAAATGGCCGGATGCGCATCGAAAAATGGGATGGGAGTGCTGACTGGGAAAAACAACTTGATGGCGAAGAGGTCATGTTAACAGGCCCACTGCTTGTCCAACAGAGCAGGGAGGTTTCACTCGATACAGCAGGTTTTAACGTGCTTAGGCATCCCCGTTCAGCAATCGGATTAAAGAAGGACAACCGTATACTATTGATCACCATTGACGGAAGAAACCAGAATTCGGCCGGCATGAGTTTATTTGAGCTCCGGAAAATCTTGCCATGGCTTGAGTGTAAAGACGGTATAAATCTGGACGGCGGCGGCTCCACGACCTTATGGGAGCATCGGGACGGTGTGGTGAATCACCCTTCCGATGGTGGTAAATGGAGCAATGAGAACCAGCGAAAAGTTGCTAACGTAATCCTGTTGAACCGATAATAAATTCTTAAATAAACTAAATAATGAAAATTGCATTACTTTCCATTTTGATGATTGCGCCAATCTTGTGGCACAATCCTTCCAAAGCACAAATACGCCCTGATCAGGAGGCGGTCGCCTCAAGCCAGTTGCTCACCGGCGCAGACCAGACCACAAGATACCTGCCTTACCTAAAGGGAAAGCGCATCGGTATGGTGGTCAACCCGTCCTCTTTAATTGCAGGAAAAACCAGCGTTGACAGCCTGAATACCTTGGGGGTAAACATTGTCAAGATTTTCGGCCCGGAGCATGGTTTCAGGGGAAATGCCAGTAACGGGGCACATGTGGATGATAGTACTGATCCAAAAACAGGCATTCCGGTGGTTTCGCTTTACGGCAAATCGGGAAAGCCTGCCGCGAAGGACCTGACAGAAATTGACCTGATGATTTATGATCTTCAGGATGTCGGCGCCCGGTATTATACTTACCTGGCTACCCTTCACCGGGTGATGGAGGCCTGCGGAGAGAACAATAAAGAGCTGTTGATACTTGACAGACCAAACCCGAATGGCTACATGGTAGATGGCCCTGTGCTGGATATGAAACTTAAATCTGGAATAGGATTTCATCCTGTGCCCATTGCACACGGAATGACCGTTGCCGAATATGCCCAAATGATCAATGGCCAGGGATGGATGGCAGGGGGAATCAAATGTAAACTTAAAATAATCCCGATGACAGGTTACGATCATGAGATGCCTTACAGCCCACCTGTATATCCCTCACCCAACCTGAATACCCAGCAATCCATTTTACTCTACCCTTCAATATGCTTGTTTGAGGGGACTATTATCAGTCAGGGAAGGGGAACCGATTATCCCTTTACCGTGCTGGGAAACCCTGATCTTAACGGCAAATACACTTTTGCCTTCACTCCAAGAAGCATTCCGGGAATGAGCGAAAGCCCGCTCTTTATAAACCAGGAATGCTATGGCCTTGATTTAAGAAATTACGATACTAAAAAACTCATCCGGAGTAAACGGATCAACCTGAGCTGGCTGTTGGATCTTTACAAGGCTTATCCTTACAAGGAGCGTTTTTTTGACTTCAGGCAAAGTAAGCAGATGGGAAATTTCGATAAACTGGCCGGAACCACCGCGCTCAAAGAGCAGATTATAGCGGGCAAAACCGAGAAAGAGATCAGAGCTAGCTGGGAACCTGGTTTATCCGAATTCAAAAAGATGCGTAAACAGTATTTACTTTATCCATAACCGGGCATTCAAACGAATGTACAAACTCTTTAAAACAATATGAAAAACAAACTAATTAAGATATTCTTTGCACTGTTCTTTTTTTCTGTGCAGGTTTTCGCCCAGCAAAAGCTTATCAGCGGCAAGGTTACCTCTGCCGATGACGGAAATCCTAACCCCGGGGTTTCGGTGAGGATAAAAGGTGCAGTCGGTGGAACTGTCACGGACGCCAACGGCTCCTATTCCATAAAAGCAGAAAGCGGCCAGGTGCTTTTATTCAGTTTTATCGGAAGTCTCGATCAGCAGGTTACTGTTGGAACTAGCAGTGTGATCAACGTAAAAATGGTTGCAGACACTAAATCACTTAACGAGGTGGTTGTGGTCGGTTATGGTACCCAAAAAAAAGCAAACCTTACAGGTGCGGTGACCACCGTAGATACCAAGGCACTTCAGTCCAGACCAATTACCGATGTGGGCAGGGGTCT
This sequence comes from Pedobacter psychrodurus, assembly GCF_004331735.1. Lineage (GTDB taxonomy): Bacteria > Bacteroidota > Bacteroidia > Sphingobacteriales > Sphingobacteriaceae > Pedobacter > Pedobacter psychrodurus. Next base: position 178,171 of record NZ_SJSO01000003.1, on the reverse strand, counting down.
ACAGGGGGTGGTGCCTGGCCTTACCATTACAACGGCCACCGGGGATATTGGCGGAGATCCCAAGATCAGGCTTCGTGGTCTGAGGGGCTCAATTAATACCGGCGCAGGCGGCGCGGCGCCGCTGATCCTGGTGGACAATGCGGAAATTCCGAGTTTACAACTGATTAATCCAGATGATATTGAATCGATCTCTGTGCTGAAAGATGCGGCCTCGGCTTCAATATACGGAACCCGCGCGGCATTCGGAGTGATCCTGATTACCACAAAAAGCGGCAAAAGAAACGGAACCAACACCATTACCTATTCCAATAACCTGGCATGGGCAACCCCGCTGAATACCCCAAAAATGTCGCTTGCATCCGAAAATTCGCAGGCCACCCTATTGGCCTTGCAACGCTTTAATCCTAGCGCGGTCAGTTTCAAGGTAATCGGCTATACGGTAGATGCCCCAGCGATTGAAAAAATGCGGGAATGGGAAAGAAACTATCTGGGTCAGGATCTGGGCAATGAAATGGTACAGGGACGTGATTTTGATATTACCGGAGGCAACCTGTATTTTTACCGTACCTGGGATCCTGCTAAATTATATCTAAAGGAATGGACTCCCCAGCAGACCCACAACTTAAGCCTGAGCGGAGGGAGTGAAAAGATCAACTATAATCTCGGCGCTGGTTACCTTGGACAGTCAGGCGTGCTTAAGGTAAATCCTGATGGCTTTGACCGATACAATTTTACTTTAGGCGTAAATGCCAGCCCGAAACCATGGGTGGATGTAAGGGGAAAGATCATTTTTTCCAATACCAAAACTACCAGTCCCTTTTCATTTTCCGGGTCCCAGTATGGTCCCTATTATTATCTGTACCGCTGGCCATCTAGTTATCCGTATGGCACCTTTAATGGTCTGCCATTCAGGGGGACGATCACCGAAGTGGAACAGGCCAAGATGGATGAAAACAGAAGCAGTACCGCGAGAATACAACTGGGTAGTACATTTAAACTTGCCAAAGGATTAAACCTGGATGCTGATTATTTTTATACCAGTACAGAGGCGCACCTGCACCAGACCGGCGGCAACACATCAGCTTACGACTTTTGGTCTTTTAATGGCACGAACCTGAATTACACCGCTTACCAGAATGCCTCATTCAATAAGGTCTCCTATAATTCCGCATGGACGCGCATCAATACCGGCAAAGTTTATGCGACCTATAACAAAGAAATCAATGAACACTCGTTTAAGGGAATTCTGGGCGGGGATATTGAGTACAATGAGTCTACGAGTAATTATTCTGAAAAACGTAACCTGCTCGACCCGGATTATGGAGAGATTCCGCTGGCCAGCGGTGATCAGTTCGCCAATGGGGCACATAATCATTTCGCTACGCTGGGCTATTTCGCCAGGATCAATTACGCCTATAAAAACAAATACCTATTGGAGGTCAACGGCCGTTATGATGGGTCTTCACGCTTTCCCAGTAATGACTTATATGCATTCTTTCCTTCGGTTTCCGCGGGCTATCTGCTCAGTGAGGAATCCTTTATGAAAAACAGCAAAACATGGCTGTCGTTTCTGAAAGTGAGAGCCTCATATGGGTCGGTAGGCAACCAGATTGTCGGCTCACCAGGGAGTTATGCGTTCCTGGCTACAATGTCTTCTTCTAATTCTGGATGGCTGCTTCCCGGCGGCAGTGCCATCACCGTAGGCACGCCTGGTTTTGTTTCTCCAAGTCTGACCTGGGAAAAAGTAAGTACTGCTGACCTTGGGATCGATGCCAGGTTTTTGAACAATGATCTGGGGATTACCTTTGATGTGTTCAGAAGAACCACAAGCGGCATGTTGACCAGTGGCGCCACCCTGCCGGCCTCGTTTGGCACCGGGGCTCCGAGAGTTAACTTTGGGGAACTGCAGGGAACGGGCTGGGAGCTGGCTGTTGACTACAACCACCACTTTTCAAGCGGACTACACATCAGCTTTTCCGGAACCCTATCAGATGCTACAGAAAAGCTTAGCAAATTTGCGAATGCCACGCGAAGCCTACCGGGACCGATTTCAGAGATCAGTTCCAGCTATTACGAAGGTATGAAGCTTGGAGAGATATGGGGTTATGAAACCGACCGGTTATTCACCGAGAGTGATTTCTCAGGAAGGGATGCTGCCGGCAGGTATATATATGCTCCGGGAGTAGCCTCCCAGGCCCAACTGGAAAGCGGCTCATTCTATTTTGGACCTGGAGATATTAAATACAAAGACCTCAATGGCGATGGGGTGATTTATTCCGGCACCAATACTGTTGATGATCCGGGCGATAAAAAGGTAATCGGAAATTCAACACCACGCTATCTATACGGCATCAGGCTGGGTGGAGACTGGAAAGGATTTGATGTGAATGTCTTCTTCCAGGGGGTGGCCAAGCGAGATCTTTGGGCCAGTGGCCCGACGGTATTCCCGGGTTTCAGGGGAGCTGAAGGTTGGTATTCCAACCAGATGGATTACTGGACACCTCAAAATCCCGACGCATTTTATCCCCGCCCTACCGACTATGGTGCAAGTGTAGACAGGTGGAACTTCCAGCCCCAGACCAGGTATTTACTGAACATGGCCTATTTGCGTTTAAAAAATCTAAGTGTGGGCTATTCGCTTCCTAAAAATATAATCAAGCGCATCAAAATGGAAAAAATCAGAATATACTTCAGTGGAGAGAACCTGCTGACCTTCGATCATTTGGGTGATATACCAGTTGATCCGGAAACAGACTTTTCCCAGTCACAACTGAATAATGACCGTGCTGGCTTCGGGCGGGTTTATCCTTATAGAAAAACCTATTCTTTGGGATTACAGGCTACCTTTTAATTGATAAAAAACAGAGATGAGAAACATAAAATATTTATTTATAGCAATGTTTGTTGCGGTTTTCGGCTGCAAAAAAATGGACGATTTTTTGGACCGTCCACCACTTGATGACCTGACCAATGATACCTTTTGGACAAGTGAGGCAAATGTAAGAACTTTCGCCTATGGTTTCTATGCAGGCTATTTTCCAGGATATGCATCAGGGTTCAACTTAAGCTGGGGCGGTTATTTTTCCGGAGAAAGCCTGAATGATGATTTCGCGCCGACCACCCCAACCGTATTGACCCGGCAGGTTCCCCAGAGTGGTGGAGGCTGGTCATTCACTGATATCCGTAAGGCCAATATCTTCATCGACCGCATAAAAAATGTACCCATGTCCGCAGAAGCCAAGAAACACTGGACGGGCGTCGGCCGTTTCTTTAGAGGATTGGAATATGCTGGCAAGGTTAAAGCATTTGGAGATTACCCTTTTTATAATAAAGAATTGTCCAATGTGGATAATGACGCACTTTACAGGCCGAGAGATCCGCGCACGATGGTGATGGACAGTGTGCTGGCAGACTTTCAGTATGCTGTGGCCAACGTACGTGTAAGTGATGCTTCAACGGGCCCGCAGAAGCTTATTGTAAACCGGGATGTTGTCCTGGCTTTTATGTCGCGGGTTTTCCTATACGAAGGAACCTGGCAGAAGTATCAGGAAAACAACCTATCCAAGGCAAACGAATACCTTCAGGCCGCTAAATTTGCGGCCAGTGAAGTGATGAGCAAAGGTGGGTATGCCCTTGCGGGGGATTACCGAAAACTGTTCAATTCTCTGGACTTAGCTTCCAATACCGAGATCATCATGTACAGAAAATATCAGACCGGATTGCTCACCCACAGCTTAAACAGCTATGTTAATAAAGAGCTACAGACCGGGGTTTCCAAAAATGCTGTCGAATCTTACCTAGGTAATGACGGCCTTCCTATTTCCATCTCACCGCTTTACCAGGGTGACAAGAACATAAGCAATGTATTGATGAACAGAGACCCGCGTTTGAAGGCGACAATCACCAATGATATCAGGCTTGTTGGCCGTAATGGCAATTACTCAACTTCGGGGTATTCTACACTAAAATTTTTGAATGAGGACATCAAGGACCTCACCAATGGAAATGGCAGTCTGAATGACACCCAAGCTCCTGTTATCCGCCTTGGGGAGGTATTGATCTCCTATGCTGAGGCCTGCGCAGAATTGGGTACGCTAACACAGAGCGATCTGGATTTATCAGTGAATAAACTACGGAGAAGAACAAATATTAATATGCCTGACCTGCAGGTGATCGGTGGCTTGCCAGCTGTAAACAATACCGTTTACAATGATCCTAAAAGAGACCCGGCCGTAGCCCCATTACTTTGGGAAATCCGCCGCGAGCGCCGGGTTGAACTCATGATGGAAGGATTCAGGAATAGTGATTTACGCAGGTGGAAAAAATATGAATACCTGGATACCAAAGCCAATCCTGATATCAATCTGGGCGCCTGGATAAATAAAGCAGATTTTCCGGGCACAACAGCGACAATCCAGAACAATGCCGGCCAGGGCTACATTATACCTGCACCAAGGGCAGAGACGCAGCGGATATTCGATAATACCAGGGTATACCTGAGCCCTTTACCCCTTGATCAGATTAAACTTTATAAGGACCGGGGCGTGGAGCTGAAGCAAAACCCAGGATGGTAAATTTCTTGCTGAAAATTAAAAACATGCTCCAATGGGAGTACAACAATATGAGAAAATTAATCACCTTTTTTTGCCTTCTGCTTATTGCATGTGCTGCGAATGGGCAATCTTTTAAATTTGCCTTTGTGTCAGACACGCATATTGGCGGTAAAACCGCTGCAGAAGACCTGCGCAGAACCGTTGCCGACATAAATGCCAACAGTGAACTTAAGTTCGTGGTCATTACCGGTGATATCACCGAATTTGGATCCGATAGTGAGATTGGCCTTGCCAAACAGATCCTGGACAGCTTAAACAAGAAATGGTTTATTATTCCGGGCAACCATGATACAAATTGGTCGGAAAGTGGCAGCAATACTTTCCGCCGTGTGTTCGGTGCTGAGACATTTGCTTTCCGATATGGGGGATATCTGTTTACCGGGCTTGGTTCCGGTCCTAATATGCGGATGGGCCCCGGGCAGGTACCTAGGGAAAATGTGGTATGGCTGGATTCGGTACTGAAAGCAACACCTACTAAAATCCCAGTTATTTACCTGAATCATTATCCCCAGGATTCGGCGCAGAATAACTGGTATAACGTTATGGACCGCTTGAAAAAGAAAAACCTGCAGCTGATTTTATGCGGGCATGGACATCAGAACCATCAGTACAACTTTGAGGGGGTGCCCGGAATTATGGGCCGTTCTAACTTGCGCGCACAGGACAGTATCGGAGGCTATAACATTGTAACTTTCGAAAATAACCTGGCTTCTTTCCAGCTGCGAAGACCAATGGTTGGCACGGATAATCCATGGGCAAAGGTGGCGTTAAAGCAACTCCCCCCCGAGAAGGACACTGCGGAATTTTTCAGACCGTCCTATGCGATGAATGAAAAGCTCGAAGGGGTCAGGCCACTATGGACCTTTCAGGATCAGAGCGATATCGGTTCGGGCATGGCAGAGAGTGAAAATGCGATTATTCTCAGCAACACCAAAGGGCTCATTTATGCACTGAATAAACGGAGCGGAAAGCGCTTATGGACCTTTGCTACCGGGGGGAAAGTTTATTCCACCGCTGTGGTATCAAAAAACTTTGTTGTTGCCGGATCCTCTGATCAATACATATACTGTCTCTCAGCGATCAGCGGCAAACTGATCTGGAAATTTGCAACCTCAAAGGCTGTGGTCGGTTCCCCTGTGATCCAGGATGACGTCGTTTTTTCGGGTAGCTCCGATGGTCATTTCAGGGCAATTGAACTGAAGACGGGTAAGCTGAAATGGGATTTTGATGAGGTTGCAGGGTTCGTGGTGACCAGGCCATTGATTTATAGAGGGATAATTTACTTCGGTTGTTGGAATAATGATTTTTACGCCTTGGACATCCAAAGCGGACGTATGGTCTGGAAATGGAACAATGGCGCCGGAAACCGGATGCTATCTCCTGCTGCATGTTATCCGGTTGCCACAAACGGCCGGGTGTTTGTGGTAGCTCCAGACCGATATATGACTGCCTTTGACGCTTCAAGCGGGAAAGTGATCTGGCGCAAGCAGGACGTGAAATTAAGGGTCAGGGAATCGATGGGGCTTTCGTCAGACAGTTTGCTGATTTATGTAAAAACAATGGACGGCAACCTGCTGGGCATCTCTGCTTCTGCTCCAGAGATGGAGGTCGCATGGAAATCGGCGCTACAGTTACCGTATGAACTTTGCCCTTCGGCGATTGTCGAAGACAAGGGCGTGGTTTATGTACCGTCCCAGTCCGGAGTAGTATATGGCATTGATCGCATCAGTGGTACTGTGACCTGGAAATATAAAGTCTCAAACTGCCTGGTCAATCCGGTTTTGCCATCAGGCAATCAGGTATATGTAAGTGCAACCGATGGTGCAGTTGTCTGTTTGATCAGAACGGCAATCACAAATGGGAACAAAGACGCCTTAAAGAGAAAGAAAAAATCCCTATAGCGTTATCGCGGGCAACCAGAATGAACAAACGAACTAAAATCTACAGTCCAGGACGATTATCCATGGACCTGGATTGCTCCGAAATTGTAACCGAATAAACCGTTAATTTTTATGACAAGAAAAAACTTAATATTGCTGTCGCTGCTCCTGCTTTCTATAATCACCCAGGGGCAACAAAAAACAAAGGGTCGGGCCTTGGGTGAAAAATGGGTAGATCAAAACTTCAGTCAACTCAACAGGCGCCAAAAAATTGCGCAGCTGATGGTGGTGCGCCTTTCAGAAAAACGTGGTAATGAAGCTGTCTTTTTTGAAAAAGAGGTCGCAGGTTACATCAAAAAATACAAAATTGGTTCAGTTTGCCTGTTTCAGGGCAACGCAGTCCAGCAGGCTTTGGTTTTAAATCAACTTCAGGCGTTATCAAAAGTACCGCTTATGGTTTGTATTGATGGAGAAACCGGTGTTGGGATGCGCTTTGGAGACATAAAACCGTTTCCAGACCAACTGACGATGGGCGCTATGAATGATGCATCTATAGTTTACCGGGTCGGAAGAACTATTGGCTTACAATGCAAAAATGCAGGAATACAGGTTAATTATGCGCCGGTTGTTGACATTAACAATAACCCGGATAACCCGGTTATAAATTTCCGCTCCTTCGGGCAGGATAAGTATAAGGTTTCTCTTTATGGAAGCCGTATCACCTCGGGTATGCAGGATGCGGGTATCATGGCATGTGCAAAACATTTTCCAGGGCATGGGGATGTATCGGTAGACTCCCACCTGGATCTGCCGGTGATCAACAAGTCGCTGGCCCAGCTGGACTCCCTGGAGCTTTTTCCCTTCAAAAGCCTGATCAGGGAAAATGTTGGCAGTGTAATGGTTGCCCATCTTTATATCCCAGCGATAGATACAACGAGCAACCGGGCTACTTCGCTATCAAAAAGCAATGTTACAGGCCTTCTCCGGGAGCAATTCGGCTTCAAGGGCATCACTTTTACCGATGCGCTGGAAATGAAAGGGGTTGCTAAATTCTACCCCAAAGGAGAGGCCGCAGCGCAGTCCCTGATTGCGGGCAACGATATGCTCTGCCTTCCGGGCGATATCAAGGGTAGTATTAAAAAAATCCGGAAGGCCATCCGAAAAGGTCAACTAAGCTGGCCGGAGATCGATCGCCGGGTTAAGAAAGTACTTTTAGCAAAATACCATCTTGGTCTGGACACGCTAAAACCTATTGACACCCTGAACCTATCTTTAAGGCTAAACGCGGGGGTTGATGAGTTAAAAAAAGAAGTCTATAAAAATTCCATCACCCTACTCGCTCTGCAGGATGCGGAGTTACTGCCATTGAAACATGGCACTAGGGTTGCCTTCGTCGGCCTGGGCATTGAACAGGAAAATCATTTTGCTGCTCAGCTCCGCAAATTATACCAAGCGGACTGCTACTATCTGGGATCTAAAAGTGACAGTACCCGTGCAAAGCATTTATTGCAGCAGACCGCTGGTTATGATGTAGTGATCATCGGGATGCACAGCTATGCGCGTTTTCCGGCAAAAAACTTTGGCATCAGCGGTGCGACTTTTTATCTCCTGGACCAACTGCAAAAAAAGGCAAATGTGATCAGTTTTGCTTTCGGCAACCCTTATGCGATAAAAGACTTTAAAGAGGCTAAAAATATCATCGCCTGTTATGAAGACGACGAGCTGATGCATGATACTGCGATAGATCTTTTGGAGGGAAAAATAACAGCTAAAGGCAAGCTTCCGGTAAGTGTAGACCGTTTCCCTTTCGGAACAGGAATAACCACTAACTTTTATCTGCCTGTTGTCAGCCCCGAACGCGCAGGACTCGATAGTGCTACACTAATGGGCATTGATAGTATTGCCAAAAACGCGATTGCAAATGGGGCAACACCAGGATGCGTTGTACTGGCCGCTAGAAACGGCAAGATAGGCTTTTTTAAAGCCTATGGGCACTTAGATTATAGCAAGAAAGAAAAAACTACCCTGCAGACGGTATATGATTTAGCATCCGTAACCAAAATCAGCGCGACCAATATTTCGGTGATGAAATTATATGAAGAGGGAAGACTTGATCTGCAGAAAACACTTGGGGATTATTTACCTTGGGTCCGGGGCACCGATAAGGCAGGCTTAAAGGTTTTTGATATTTTGCTCCATCAGGCAGGACTGGTCTCTTTCATCCCCTTTTACCGCGAAACGATAGAGATAAAAACAGGTCAGCCGAAAGCTGGTTATTATCAGGCCCAGCCAGGGGGCATTTATACCATCAGGGTAGCCGAGGGCATGTATCTGCGTAAAGACTATGCGGACACGATCAAAACCAGGATACTTAAGAGCAAAATGGGCCCAGCAAACAGATACGTCTACAGTGATAATGATTTTATATTTCTGGGTATGATCGTGGAGCAGATTACTGGTTTAACACTGGATGAATATGTTCGCAACACATTCTATCTTCCACTAGGAATGACCAACACGGCATTTAAGCCATTGGAGCACACACCGCTAAATACAATTGCACCGACGGAAATAGAAAAGTCGTTCAGACTGCAGCAGCTCAGAGGAGATGTACACGATCCGGGCGCGGCGATGTTTGGCGGAGTTGCGGGTCATGCCGGTCTGTTCAGTAATGCTTATGATCTGGCACAGCTTTACCAGTTACTGTTAAATGGCGGCGAACTTCATGGTGTAAGGCTGTTGAAAAAAGAGACCATAGCTTATTTTACTGCATACCAAAGTAGCATCAGCAGACGCGGAATCGGCTTTGATAAGCCCGAGAAAGACAATGCTACCAGAGTTACACCTTATCCAACGATAAGTGCATCACCGCAAGCCTTTGGTCATACAGGCTTCACCGGGATCGGTGTATGGGCAGATCCGAAAGAAAATCTATTATACATTTTCCTTTCGAACAGAGTGAACCCTGACGGAGGTGAAAACACCAAACTGTTGAGCACGGATGTGCGCGGGGCGATCCAGGAAGTAGTTTACAAAGCGATCATAGAGGAAGATAAAACCCCGGGGTCATCCAGGGCGATTCAAAGTCAGCAGCTGAAACCAGCAAACAGGCGCAGACCTTAAATCACTGTGACTTTGGCTGCGTATTTTTCAATCAGGGCACTATCCAGATGCAGGTCAGTAATCAGATAGTCAACCGCATTAAAATTGCATATTTTCATGCGTTTTGAAGAATCCAGTTTTTCTGATATGCACAGTAAAGCAGTCTTGTGGGCTGCGTTGATCATAGCCTTTTTCACCTGCACAACTTCCCAGTCGGAGTCTGATATGCCGTTGCCAAGTGAAATTCCATTGGTTCCCAAAAAGCAGAGATCAGCCTTAATTTCCGAAAGCTGGCTGATCACCTGCGAACCGGTAACGATATGGGAGTTAAGCTCAAGCCGTCCGGCCAGAAGATTGACCGTGATATTAGGATGTTCAGCCAATTCAATTCCGACCAGGGGGCTAACGGTAAAAATTGTGCAGTAAAGATCTTCAGGAAACATCCGGGCAAGCTCGAGCATGGTGGTTCCACCGCTAACGACTAAGACCATTCCACTCTCGATCAGGCCGAGTGCTTTACGTGCGATAGCTTTTTTTCCTTCCTTATTGTAAACCTCGCGGGCGGAGAAAGGATAGTGAAAGGATTTGGAAAGTGCACCACCATAAACCTTAAAAATCTTCCCCAGATCGGCCAGTTCATTTAAGTCCCTGCGAACCGTATCTTCTGAAACATCCAGCTGGGCACTCAAGTCAGTGGAGAGTACTTTGTTATGAATATTTAACTGACTGATGATGTACTGCTGCCTTTCTTCTTTTAACATGGCTGTAAAATTATATAATTATGATGAATATGATCACTACTTTTCAGTTACACAATAAGATTATTTCCAAGGTGCTGCTGTATGTTTATGGTCAGCGATCAAGGTATAGGAATCGCAAGCGAAGACCAGATCCTTATTTTCTGGCGTTACAACAGGATCCAAAATACTCAGACTGGATCAATTGCAGGCACATTCCTTCCTGCCGGGACAGCTTTACATCCAAAAAAAAGAAAGCAGACAATGAAAAGTCAGATAATCTCTAAACAGCGAGATTGACCAGCTTATAACATACATACCCACATCATTCCTCATCCTTAAAGCTAAAATACCGATAGTTCGAAACAATCAGGTGATCAATCCTGGCAGCATCCCAGTTAACCAGCAAATTTTATAAGCCATTCCGGAGGAAATAATCATTGGCCGCTCCGCCACTTTGAATTTAGGTCTATAACTGATTTCAATTTCTGCAACCTGATAATTTACCTTTTCCATAATATTTGAATTAATTATGGTGCAGCCAAAGGTTTAATGAACGCCAAAGCTGGAAGAAACAACGGAATAAATAGAAAAGTGGACCAAGGCTATAGGAGGGTTTATGCCGGAATTTCCTTCAGCGCGCCGGTATGAAACTTAAATTTGTACCTGGATTGAATGAATCCCCACCCCACATCAATTATCAGACAATAAAAATAGAACGCCAAAAAACCTTTTCCTTCCCTGTCAGGGACAGACGCGGCATCCTTTTGGAACAAAAAATGGGCCGGTCCACTGGGGCAACCAAAAAACAGTCTAAATAACCATAAAGACTCCACCTAAAATAATCAGGACCGCATCACCAGGTTGCATACAGCTTGAATAAAAAAAATGCAGGAAGCTGAAACTAACCTGCACTTTACACTCTAACTTTAGCAATGATTATACCAATTTAACATTCACAGCGTTTGGCCCTTTTTTGCCATCCTGGATATCGAACGTCACTTCGTCATTCTCCCTCACATCATCCTTAAGACCGGAGATATGAACAAAAAACTCCTTACCTGTACCCTCTTCCACTACAAATCCAAATCCTTTAGATTCATTAAAAAATTTTACTTTACCTGATGCCATAATAACTGTTTTTCTTTAAGATGTTTAACATGCAAGTTATCAAAATAACTGGTAAAGTTCATCAATATAGTGCGAGATCACTTGCACGTGGAAGTTAGATGAAAAAAAGGTGACAGCATCGTTGCAGAACGAACCGAGCTGGCAGATAAACCTTTGAGAGAAGATATTTAAAAAAATAAAAAAGACAGACAAGCTGAGTGTTTCAGTAGGGATTTCTCCACATTAGAATAAAAATGAATCTTCATGCAACCATGTCTTCGCCCACTTTTGAAAAAATATACTTTCTGAAAATCATTTTTTTTTGCGCAAAAAAAATAAAATCAAGACATCTGGAAAACTAAATCGGCAGCAAAATACTCACTATGGTGTTAATTAATTCTTCAAATGGTTTAATTACGCAATAATAAAGAGACTATCTGAAAATTGCAGTCCTATAAAAAAACACCTCCATCAATATTTTTCCTCTGTAAAAAGTTATATGGCAACTATGAGAAAGACGCTACTTTTCCCCATTATAATTCTTGCACTGTTAATTGGCTGCAAAAGAAAGAATACTATTTCAGCTCAGGAATTTCATCTGGTTGAACCCGGAAATTTACAAAATTTTAAAGGTGATGTCCTTTGCCAATTTCACAATGACAGGGTCGAAATATATTCCTACAAGAACAGATCCAAGAATATTGCAGATGTATCGGTTGGCAGTTACTCAATGGGTTTGGGCACACTAACCTTCCCTAAAGGTACCTTCATCATAAGAAAGATAGGTCAAAACTACAGGTTGACATCAGAGGGCAAAATTAAGTACTTTTTACTTACCGACAGTGCATATGATAGTTTTGTTTCCGACCATAAGCCCCTCGAAATGTAATATTATCGATTTGCAATTCATTTTTACTAACTGGGATTAAAATGGGGAATCTCAGAGAGTTTTTGTCTCTTGGAGAGTGGAAAGGACAAACTTCATGTTGCATCTCCACGCCATCTTAATATTGCAATCCCCTAGCCTTTAAAAAATCGCTGATCGTATCATCAATGACATACTTTGGATTGAGTTTTCTTGAATTATAAACCATCTGTTTAATAGTTTGCCGACCAAACTTTCAGATCGGTTGCGATTGGGTTTATAATGTAATAGGATATATCTTCAAACTATTGGTCTGTTTCATATAATCTTCGAATCATTTATTTGGTATAAAAAGTTCGTATCTATAGTTTTATGTGAATGAGACTATTTGCGATACAAATCTTCCAAATAGGATCAGCTATTTTCCCGAAAATAGGATTAGAATCAAAAACACCTACCAGTTACGCTCTGAGCCTGTTTTGTCGTTTGGTATCCGTTAATTTTATATAACCCCACAACAATTTAGGCTCACAGGTGTTCGTATATAAAAACGAATCCTCATACCGAGATCTATGACAATCAACCAATTCACATCAATTATTGCCAAGCATGACAACGAATTGAGAAACTTCGCAATGAAATTCACTCAGGATATTGACGATGCCAATGACCTTATGCAAGATACATTGGTGAAGGCAGTCCGTCACTTTCATCAGTTCCAAGAAGACACCAATATTAAAGGCTGGCTATATACCATCATGCGCAATACTTTTATCAACTCCTACCGTAAAGGGGTTAAAAGCCGCGATCTGATTACCCAATCGGAAGACATAACGTATGAAAACCTATCATACAGTGCGACCTCAAACAAAGCAGAAAATAATTTTGTGATGGGCGACATCAAAGGCGCGTTGGACAAGCTACCCGCACACCTGTCTATACCCTTTATCAGGTATGTTGAAGGTTACAAATACCATGAGATATCTGACAAGCTTAATATCCCATTGGGAACTGTTAAAACCCGGATTCACGAGGCCCGAAAACACCTCTCTAAAATGCTGAAGGTATACAAAGAAAGGATCAACTAATGGCTTATTATCCAGTTAACCCATACATTATTTCCAAGAAACTGTAATACGTTTCCCAAATCCCTTAAGAGCATCAAAGCTATTGAAAACTATTCTTTTGTTTTCAAATTGCGCTTGCTTTATAGGTGGATCTATGAAAAAAGTATAATTATTAAAAATCGAAGTAAATTTATCTGAATCCCTGCTTTTCTGAAAGACATAACCATCGGAAAGATGCAAAAAGGCATTCCGTCCATTTTCGGGTATACCGATCAGTTTTCGTTCCGGGGCAAAAACCATTACCTCAAAACTCTTTTTTATTGAGATGCTTTTGTCGAAAATGACAACGATTTCTTTTACGGCCGTTGAGCCATGTCCGACATCCTTTAAAAACACCTTTGCAGGGACAATAGTGCCTTTATCACCAATCACCGAACGTTCGGGGTCAGCCTTCATCAAACGGCCATATCTTGCGACGCTGAGAAGCGCCAACATTAAAAGAACAGTTAATACAACAGTTGCGGTTGTCGATTTTCCCAATTTCATTTTCTGACCTATATATCTTTTATAAAAATAATGCTTATTAACTGCAAAATCATAAAATGCCCTTTTTCAAATGCCAAATATATTTTGTGTACCATGTTGCGAGAAGCAATTATTGATATCTTTTGCGCTATCATAACCGCGATCCAAGTAGCATTACTAAAATTAACTAAAATGGCGATTACAATGATCGCCAATCCGCGAAAGGTTACACCATAATATACTTTAAGCGCCTGGAAACATCAAAAAATCAGCCCTGAGTTTTGACTACCCCTATCTGCGGTATTGATCGTCACCTACTACACGAAGATGAGAAAGACCAGCCCGTTAAACACAGGGCAAGCCAGCACTCCTTAAGCATTATTGTTCATTACATTTAGTAAGCGTCATCTTTTCTATAACAGATATTATTTTCCGGGACTTAAAGAAAAAACAACCAGCCCATCTATGATCTTGTGCCGCGCTCTATCTGTTACAGCGCCTCCCGTTTCATTACCATTCCACTGAGCGTAATAAACAAGTTCATTTGCGGATATTTTACCAATTGTTATACCATAAACCAAAAGTATCTTTTCCAGCTACGCTACCATGCCTGATTGCGCAATCGACTTCCGCATTTCTTCACTGCTTATTTTATTGATTTTCGCCTTGTAATGTTTAGTATACTCCCTTGTAATATCCTGTGATAACTGCCTAAATGTACTCAGTGACATCCGGACATATTTAAGATCATTCAGGTGATATTCTTTTGAAAGTGACCGTAGAATAAATTGCAGTTCTCTTACCTGCTCCTTCAAGCTCAGTTCACCATATATCATCTTCATAGCTTTACCACCATAACCGCATCTGTATTCTTAGCAAAGACAATATGTGGCATCTTGGCTACCCTGAAATATCGGAGTAGTATGGACAGCCTTTTAGTAGCATTGTTCAGAAACATAACACAGGAAAAGGCCGAGATGTCCCGAACATTCACAACATAGTATTCCTTCTTCCAACAGGCCTTCCTCTGGTATAGCATGTACACCAAGCACTGCGTCAGGCTTATTTATCGCAACAGTATGTTTGTCAGCGCTATAAAACTGAAAGTTTTTCTTGTAGATTCTGCACTGCAGCCATATAGCAGCAACAATATCATCAAGAAAGCAGGAATATTTTTCATTTTAATGCCAGTATTTGGTTGCGTCTGGATAACATTTATGGCCAAATGATTACGGTAAACTTAAAGGCCTGCAACACCCTCCAGCAAAGATAAAACGACTTTTTTCAGGGCTTTGACAAGGATAAACATAAGGCAATTATTTCAAAACTCTGGAAACCTTTATTCCAATTGCGATCAAGGATAATCCCAATCCAAATTATCCTCCAAAATGCATTTGATATTGTACTTCATATCCTTACTGGCCCAGATCCAGTCCTTTTTAAGGATCACCCTGATCAGTAATTCCTCTGCTCCATAGCCCCCAAGCGGTTTTCTCTCGGGGTCCTTAACGTAAAACATCAGTATTCCATCACCGTCGTTGGTGAAGAAGATAAATTGATTTGTCACCAAGGATTTGTGAAAGATTTCACCGAATCCGTTTTCGATTGTGTGATCTAAAGTAGCCATATTTTTTTTTGCCAGACAAAGACAGAATCAAGTTAAATTGTACAGGGAACCGTGGAATAAATAGCGTAGCGCTTATGCCGCGAAAGTCCTTTTACAGCTTAACTGTCCTGTACATTTGCAACTAAAAATATGGCGTCAGCAATCAAAACCCGGTGTAAAAAACGGCTGGAGCAAACCCCTGGTAAACGGATATTTCAACTGATTTATACTAAGAGAAAACCATTAAAATATTTTTTGTATAATTGTAATGTAGGGGGTGAGAGCCCTACATCCGGCGAAAGCCAGAGAGCGTTAATTTAGATTGGGGATACATCATTTATTTGATTATCCCCTTTTTTATAGCGCTAATACAGAATGCCTATCGGTTAGCAGTAACACCGGTATTAGATAATAACCATTTGTCAGGAGATCTTGGGCTTCATTGCAGTCTGAAAGATAGCAGTTGACTCCAAAGCAGGCAGGGTTAAAAAGATCATGATACCCTCAACAAAATCAGAGCAAAACGGGACCTGTCCTAAATACCAAGTTTGTCTGGCAGAGTTATATAGGTCCGGCATAGAAGAAAAAGGGCAGGCACGATTATTTGCCTAAATCATGAACCCTGCGCAAGCAGACCTGCCCTATCCTTTCACAGGAACGCGTAAATTTACCAAAAAAATCAGAATTGTCAAGTAATTACATGACACCTGAAATGGGATAAAATTTGACATTGGCGATCTCAAAAGTTACCGATGGTCAGTGAGAAAGAAAAAGAAATCCTAAAAAGATTCGGAACGCACCTAAAAAAACTAAAAGAAGCCAGAAACCTTTCTTACAGACAGTTTTATGCCAATAGCGGTGTTAATACAGGAGATATTATAAAATATGAAAATGGCATCACCGCGCCGGATTTCATTACAATCAAAAGACTCGCGGTAGGTTTAAAAGTCCATCCATCCGAGCTATTCAGCTTTGAATTCGGGGTAGATTTCGAAGCAGGCCTGGAATGAAATCCAAGTACGATACAGGGTGCACAATTAACCCTGAGATTAAAGTCAATTAGAAAAGCATCATAAATAGCATCGACTTCCCCATGATGTAGCCTCCCAACCCGATTACACTTTGTCAAAAACAGACGACCAAGGCAACGGTCATATCTCTCTCTATCCCGGAAGGATGATGAAAATGTACCGGATTCTTTAGCATCCCCGCATTATTATTGAGCGCATATCCTTCAGGAGCCGAATCCAAAAACTGGTGATCTTCCTTTCAAGCATCATTCTGGTTCGTTCAAACACCAACTAGTAGACAAATATCTACATATCTTATATCAATTATATTACAAATACATTCTTAAATAGAATAATAATTAGATTAGAGATGCCTAAATTAATGAACCATGAAAAACACAGTTCCCTGCATCATCATCGATGACGAAACAGGTGCAATCCGCACCATTAGCGACTATGTCGCTCAGATGCCAAGACTAACCCTAATTAAAACCTACACCGATCCGTTAGAGGCACTGGCAGAGATGTCCGCGCAGAACGCTCCACACCTGATCTACTCAGACATAGATATGCCAGGATTTTCGGGGATGAACCTTGCCGAAAGCTTGCGCGATACACAACACCACATTATCTTCACAACATCTTATCCGGGCTACGCTCTTGATGCCTTTGGACTTCGAATAAGAAATTATCTTCTGAAGCCATTCGATCTCCCAAAATTCGTGAAATATACTGAAGTGGTATTAAAAGAGTTTTTTAATCCCCTTGTGCTGGAACGTGAAACTGAAGATTCTTTCTTCCTGCGCACCGGACCAGAAAAGACCGAACTTGCCAGAGTGCTCAAAAGCGAGATTGCCTACATACAAGGCTCCAACAACCATATCCATATCTACACCCAAGAAGAAAATTATTCGGTCTACATGACCTTTACCGAAATCGAAGATCGCTTATCCAGCAGTCCAAATTTCTACCGGATACAACGTTCTTATATCATCAATTGCAGCCATGTCAAGGGTATTTCAGGGAACATTATAAATGTCGGAAAGTATGATGTGCTCATGTCCCCCAATTATAATATCCAGTTTATGAACTGGGTCAACAGCATCTGGCTAAAAACAAAAAGAAAGTAATTTCACCTGTTGCTCAAAACGGCATAGGATGTTGTAATTATTGTCACTGTTGATACTGTCGGATCAGTCGTCAGACGATCTGCTGATAAAGAAGAGCGGAATATAAATACCGTCTTCTTAATTAATTTGGGGCTATTTTTCGATTTCATAAAAGAAAACTAGCCCGCTAAAAATCCCAAAAAGACCGCCCTTGGCCAAGTGATATACTTCCGTGGCGAAGCTCCAAACCGACAAGAAAAAAAATGAGACCTTTTATAAAAAACTACATTTGGCACATTGCATTCTGGGCCTGCTTTATCGCCTACGAGGTTACCTCGGTAAAGTTTATTACCGGCGTCTACGGTAGTCCGAAAAACTACCTGATGCATTACCCGATCAACATCGCACTGGTTTACCTAGTGGCTAAATTTATACTGCCAAAAACCATTGGAAAAAAGCAAAAGAACTATCCTTTTTTATTGATCCTTGCGCCCTTATCCATGTTGATTTTCCTGATAATTAGTAACCTTGCCGACTCTATCCTTAGAAACATCAGTAACGAAGTATTCTTTGGCGATACCGCGATCACTAAAATATTTATCAGCGGCACGGTCTACAGGGGAATCTATTTCACGGGCTTTGGCATCACACTCTTTCTCTTCCAGAACCGTATATCGATACTCGAACGCAGCAATGAGCTGGAAAAAGAATCCGCCGAAAAGGATGTTCACCGCGCACAGCTTGATCTCGAACTGGTAGAAGCCAAGAACGCCTATTTAAGGGCCCAGATCAACCCACACTTCATGCTCAGTACCCTGAGCTATATCCATGATAGCACCAGGCTATCCGAGCCAGAAGCGGGACAAGCCGTTCTTCATCTCTCCAAACTGTTACGCTACGCGCTTGGGAGCGAGCGCGGTCCGGATAAAATACCACTTCATCTAGAAATCGAACAGATCGAAAACTTGTTCAAGATCACCAAGATCAGAAAGTCACAGACCTTTATCAGCTTTGATTACGACCTCAACCTTGCGGAAGCTGAAGTTATTCCGTTCCTTCTTTTGTCATTAGCTGAAAACATGCTCAAACACGGCAATCTCAGCCTTATCACTGATCCTGGAAAGATCTCCATATCCGTTCTGAACAACAATCTGGTTATCCAGACCGGTAACCTGATCAGTGCGGGAATTAACGACACCGGATTCCATACCGGCCTTTCCACCATAAGACAAAGGCTGCAAAATATGTACGGAAACCGGGCGACGATTTACTATGGAAGAGAAAACGGCAACCATTTCGTTACAAAGGTGAGCGTCCCCTTAACGAACACTGACCTAACAAAAAAGTCGGGCGAAACCCTAAAAAAAGATTATAAATAAATTCGGGGTTAATCTTCCCCATTTTCTGCAGCCCTCATGCTACATTTATAATCTTTGCGCATCTTACGGTACCCGGGGTTCCTCTGAAGGTCCTCAAGGAGAAGATATAAACCAAAATAACGCTCGCTTCGTCTGTCAAGCAGGTCAGCAAGCTTTGCAAAAGCGTTCCAGAGTGCAAAAAGTGCCAGTCCGATCACTACCGCTACCTTCGTTAACTCCACAATACCAGCCCCTTTGATCAGACAGAGTATTGTTACAATGACACTTGTAAGTCCCAAGGGGATCTCCCACCTGTAGTAATTTCTTTTGTAATATTGAGACAGGTTGAGGCAGACCGCTGCAACCCCGGCTATCTCGCGTTTTTTAAGACCAATCTGATTGACGACAAAAGTTTCAACCGCGAGCTGGTGCCGGAAGGCAGCCGAAAACAGCTGCGTTCCGCGTTCGAGGTCAGTTAGCTTAAACACTTTTAACATAATTACAGTATTGATCACCGTTGCGGCAGACGAGAGATAAAAACTAGCACTGGTTAGGTCTGCCATCGTTAGGATAAGAAGCATTGTAAAGATCAGGCAAAAGATAAATAGCATTATCCTTGCCCATTTTAGCTTCCTGGGCGATGATTTCCCCAGATAATTGTTATAAAAACTTGATTTCTCTCGCGTGAAAGCGTAAAGCCTTTCATGAACTGTTAGTAACACGTTTGTTTTTTGTATTTCCATAGCCAAAATTAGCTTTATAAAGTTTACTTAAGCTAGCTCAGCTAACGGTTTGTTTCCAGATGCAATCCGGTTTCAGGCCGTATGCATCGTTAATTTTGAGGTTTAAGAATTCGCTCAGCTGAACAAACAGCGCACTGAGGTAAGTGGCTCTAACTGATCTGAGAGAGCTTGAAAACTGCCAGATGAAGACGCCATTTTGTTTAATTTTTTCCGAAAAAATTTAAACAATACGTTAAACTGCACTCCTCAACGGTACGACGGCGACTGTCCTTTTTGATCGGCAAATGCTGTCCTGACCAAACCCTTCACACCACTTAACAATTATTAAAAGGTAACATTTTCGGTTAAACCGGATAAGGATATGCATTCGGTTACCAGTAGGATTAGTATCCGGTAAAGGCCTTACGTGCTTATTAAGTATAAAACCAAGATGGGATATTGTTCAGTTTTTCTATTTTGGAAAATGTCGCTGGGGCTGATGTTACCTCCATTGTAGCCAATATTATACTTATACTTTCGCAGAAATCCAATATATTTGGAGAATATTCCCATCGAATCCGGGGATTCTGAACAGGGTTTATAAAATACCTCAAATCCATGTCACGTCCGTAAGCCCGGAAAGGTCAACTAATTAGAGCATAACGCCAGGACTAAATATGGACGTCCCCGATATATGGCTTTTATCAGAGAAAATAATTTTATCGGGCATTACACATGATGCATATGTGCTCAGAGAGCAGGTACACAAAGAAGGCATACCTCTAACGGTAAGCGAATCCAGTCCGGCAAAAATGGCTACCAAAGAAACAGTTATGAAATTGTCTTCTGGTTGGAAGAGAGATTACAAACGGGCTTAGTTAAAAAGGAATTGCTGTATCGTGCTTTATCTGGGCAATCACAACCGATGAATTAAGGGAACCGACATTGTTAAGTTTGCCAATTTTATGAATGAGAAATTCATTGTATGTATTCATGTTCCTTGTAATGATTTTTAGGATAAAATCATATGCTCCCGTGCAATTGCAACAATCAACTACCTCGGGAAAATTGCACACCCCCTCTTGGAATTTGGATAATGCCTCCTGAGAATGATCGTTCAGTTGAATATGGAGGTATGCCATCATGCAGTCGGGTACCTTCCGGTAATCAACAAGCGCAACATAACATTTTATATACCCATTCCTCTCCAGTTTCTCAATCCGCTCTTTTATAGGCGTCTGAGACCGATGCAACTTGAATGCAAGTTCTTTGTAGGTAAGATGTGCATCCTTCTGCAAAAGTTTAAGGATACCAAAATCTGTCTGATCTGGACTAAAAGATTCCATTATAAATGGTTTGAAATTATGAATGCTTGGTTAGCTATAATGGTCATTCAAATATAACAAGTTTTGTTCTAAAGATGTATCACAAATATGCAAATAACCTTAAATTACAAAACAATATTTTACAAAAAGATCAATTGAAAAATTAATTAAAATAAAATTTGGAAAAAACTACCTAAACGGCAAAAATCTCCAAACTCATCACAACTGATAGATCACCCATCTTTCTATCGATATTTGCGCCATCAATTTTCATATAAACATAGATAGTCATTAGCATTTGCGGCGGGAACGGATAACCCGCTGAGCAGATCAAACGCATTATTATAGAAGTTGATTTTTTCATAGGTCTAAGATCAGATCGGTAAATGCCATGTGGCAGTTAGGTTTTAATTAGTTTTAGTAGTACAAATTTTAATGGGATATTTTAAACAACAGTCTTTTAATATTGTCATTACTGTAAATCAGAATAGCCGGCTATTCTATTATTGAACCAATAGAAAGGTATGCTAGAAGCATATTAATACTTTGGAAGCCCGATTTTAAAGCCATTACATATAGTCCTCGTCTGAGTTTTTTTCCTTTTGCGAATGCGTTTATATATTATTATGTACACCAAAATTATTGTTAAAAGGATTGCGGCAAGCGCATCTTCCAATACTAGCATACTATAGTTCATCCTGATTATGGTCAATGAGTTGTTTGACATCGCTTAAAATTAGCCCGTATGGGATTTTAGGTTCTATGTAGGTGGATTTTGGAGGAAAAACAGTACCAGATTCAATTCTTTGAATCAGATGGTCGACATCGATCCTACATAAAGTAAAGGCAATTAGATTTGAATCAGACTGGGTACGCTCCAATAGTTCCTCTCTAAAGGGTGTTGAATACAGCCGGTTATCGCACCTTGGATCCGATACGCCAAATACCGGCGCCAGAATCTTGTCCTGCAAAATATTAACATCTGTCTGCTGCATGAGCCCATCGTCATTTTTTAGGTCAAGCTGATACCAGCTTCCGGCTAAAAACATCCCCATCCTATGTGTCCTATCAGGAAAATATGGGTAATTGCCAGAAATAAGGGTAATGTAATAATATTTTCCGATCTCCTGGAGAATAGCCTCTGTACCAATTTTCATTTCTGGCAAAAAGGTCCTATGGAATGCCGAGGTACGGATCTGGTTATCGGCAACAAATAGTGCACTGATCCACTGGGCTTCCGCCAGATGCATATTAAGTGCTGCAGCCAACCTGTGGTGACCATCAGCTAAAAATACTTTATCAATTGAATTAAATACTCGTTTAAGACCCTCCACATCCAAAGTATCGGTTACAGGCCAAATCCTGTAGACGGTACCAGCTTTTCGGTAGATATCCGGACTGATCTTACTTTTCAGATTGGCAATGAGCATATCAACCCCTGAACGTGAACGATAAGTTAACAGGATCGGGGTACCCTCAATACCTATTGTCCTACGGTATTCCGCAATTCTGTCCTGCTGTTCAGTAAGTGTCCGTTCATGGGTCTCTAAACGTTCGTTTATAACGTCTTCTAAATTCATCTCTGCCCATATTCCACACTGGGATCCGATCATGCATTGTGATTCATAAATATAAATTGCTTTGGGATGTATAGCGTAATAGTTCGTGGAAACTAACTCTTTTAATATAATACGGCATTCATCAAGTGAATTAACTGAACGGCTATGCGGGTATTTTGGTTCCAAACCTCGTTTTAAACGGGCAATCATCTGTTCAATTTTATATGTTGAATATTTATGCAGCAATTTATTTATCAATGCCATATTTGGTCTAAGGGCAGAAAAAGCTCTAATTGTTGCCATATTTACGCCGGTTTAATTATTTTGAGACTATTGACATCCTTTTTTAATTCTGCAAATTCATACATTACCTGGACCAGGAACTCTACACTGGAAAGTGGTAGTGCATTATACAGGGAAACCCTAAAGCCACCAACTGTACGGTATCCCTTGATGCCAACTATTCCGCGGTCCGTAGCAAACTTTAAAAATTCGGGTTCTGTCAGCTGGTCATTGGTTCTAAAAGTAACGTTCATCCTTGAACGGTGGGCAACATTGGCTGTTCCTGTAAAAATAGGGCTGCGATCAATTTCCCGGTATAAAAGTTCGGCTTTCTTTTTATTTACAGCCTCGATCCCTTCCACCCCACCTACACTTTTCAACCATATAAGATTGAGCATTGACACATAAATAGAAAAAACAGGTGGTGTATTGTACATACTTTGATTATCCCTGAAGATACGATAATCAGACATTGCGGGAACCGGGTGTCCAACTGTTTCGAGAAAGGAGTTCTTGGCAATTACCAAGGTCATTCCAGCAGGCCCCATGTTTTTTTGTGCCCCTGCATATATAAAGTCAAAATCCCTGACGTTGATTTTCCTGGAAAAAATATCAGAAGACATATCACACACTACCGGAACACTAGAGTTGGGGAAATCAAAAATTTCCGTACCTTCAATTGTATTATTAGAAGTAAGATGGAGGTATGCCACATCTTTCTCTAAATTATAGTTATCAGGAACATAGGCATAACCTTTATCCCCCGAGGAGGCCACAATGGTAACTTCACCAAAAAGTGTAGCTTCTTTAATTGCCTTTTGAGCAAAATAACCAGTGTCAAGGTAGGCCGCTTTTTGTTTTCCTACCAGAAAATTTAATGGTATCATTGAAAACTGCGTACTTGCACCGCCCTGCAAAAAGAGAACTGAATAATTTTCAGGTACGTTAAGCAGTTCGCGAACCAACAGTTGGGTCTTTAGGATTACACTTTCAAATTCAGCTGAACGATGAGAAATTTCCAATATGGATAACCCCGAATCTCCCCAGTTGATTACTGCTTTGGCAGCCTGTTCCATGACCGAGGGAGGCAAGATACAAGGACCTGCTCCGAAATTGTGTTTGGTTGTCATAATATTAAAGAATTACTATCTGTAAAGCTCAGGCTAATAACATTTTAATCATTCCAAACATTAAATTTCAGTGAAATTAACTATTTAGCTTTCCAATAAGCTGCTAATATTTGGCTTGATTAAGGTTTTGCAGGTAGATGCCAAATTTAATTCTATCGGACAACGCTAAAATCATTTTTTCATGTAATAAATACACTAAGCGAAACGCATTACTAGCCTTATATAGACTAGACTAGCCTTTAAGGGCATACTCTTCTAATCAACAAATAACACAAATACACAAAGCTCTTTTTAGCACTGATCTAAATGAAAAAATATATGGTAATGGATTATACTATAATTAGGTTTATTTACTACCCGGAATAACCCCGGGATTGCATATCAGCTTAAATCTTTCGGGATACGCTTATTACACCAGATCAACTTGGATAATCATTACTGAATAAATACTCGATACCAACATAAAAAAGATTCCAAAACTGAATATAACATTAATAATTTGGGCTAAAACAAGAGAATTTCTGTAAAAAACAACATTTATTGATATAAACTAGCATAACACTCAACTTAGCCAAAAATAAACCAGATCGGACCAGAGGCAAAGCCCGTCTAATAATTGAGCCATGAACACATCAACAGCAAACAAACCACTTTCCGCCATGACGGAAAAATTTGAACATTTATCGCTCCTGGTTGGTAATACACCTATGTTAGAGCTAACCTAAGCGTATCATGGCAGTATTGGCAAAATTTATGTGAAATGTGAACACTACAATTTAACCGGCAGCATTAAAGATAGGATGGCGCTTTACACCTTGAAAAAAGCATATGCCGAAGGTAAGATCAAACCCGGCGACAGAATTGTTGAAGCCACCAGTGGCAATACCGGAATTGCATTTGCAGCCATAGGTAAGGCACTAGGGCATCCCGTCACGATAATCATGCCCAATTGGCTAAGTAAAGAGCGCATGGATATTATTAAAAGTTTAGGTGCCGAAATTATCCTGGTGAGCAAAGAAGAAGGTGGTTATAGGAAGCATTAAACTGGCAGAATTTATGGCTGTGCATAATCCAAATATATTTTTACCTAAACAGTTTGAAAATATTGCCAATCCAGAAGCACACGAATACACCACAGGTAAAGAAATTTGGGAACAGTTGCGTTTAAAAAATATTTCGCCAAATGCTTTTGTTGCCGGAGTAGGCAAAGGAGGAACCATCATGGTGTGGGTAATTTTTTAACAAAACAAGACTCCAATATTAAAATACACCCCCTAGAACCTGCAGAATCACCTACCCTAACTACTGGCTATAAAGTGGGCAGTCACAGAATTCAAGGGATTTCTGACGAGTTTATTCCTGAAATTGTAAAACTGAGCGAACTGGGTGAAGTCATACAGGTAAACGATGGCGATGCTATACTAATGGCGCAAAAACTAGCCAAAAAACTGGGTTTGGCAGTAGGTATATCATCTGGTGCAAATGTAATCGGCGCTATCAAACAACAGCAAAAAATGGGCATCGAAAACTGTGTAGTGACCATCTTTTCGGATAGTAACAAAAAATATTTAAGTACCGATTTAATGAAAGAGGAACCCATTAAAGCCGGATACCTAACTCCTGAGGTAGATTTTATCGATTATCAGGCCTTTAGCAGATTACAATAATCAACATAAATCAATAAAACCACAACATGAAAACAATCATTCTTTTACTTTCTGTCGTATGCCTGATCGGGTTTAGTGCATATAGCCAAATCTTAAAACCGGTAACCTGGAGTTACGCAGCGAAAAAAACAAGCCCTACTACCGCTACAGTATTTATTAAAGCAACAGTAGATCAGGGCTGGCATTTATATTCACAATTTGTTAAAGATGGCGGACCGGTTAAAACAACCTTTACCTTCCCATCATCAGCCGCTTATACCTTAGTTGGCACCACAACCGAACCAAAAGCCATTACGAAGTATGAATCTACCTTTAAAATGGATGTAAGTTATTTTGAAAAGTCGGTAGTGTTTCAGCAAAGGGTGAAACTTAAAAGCAAAAGTGCAACCGTAAAAGGCAGCATAGAATTTATGGTGTGCGATGATAAGCAATGTTTGCCACCAGAAGAAGTAGATTTTAGTATCCCTGTAAACTAAGTATAACGCTACATATGATATCCTTAAAGAAAATCTGTCTCGGATTGCTATTATTTTGTGCCATATCCTTAAATGGATATGCACAGGATAGCACCGGTACCGACGACCTCACTTTTACAGAAATTAAGCCAGAAACAATCGATAGCACAATTAAAACTGTCGACACAATTGCTAAAATAAACACAGCTGTATCTGCATTCGATCAAAAAACAATTGAACAGCCAAAAGAAGAGCATAAAACCTTATGGGGAATTTTTATTGCCGGTTTTGTTGGCGGTATGGCTGCTTTGTTAATGCCCTGCATCTTCCCGATGCTGCCCTTAACGGTAAGTTTCTTTACTAAAGGATCAGAAAAAGGAAAAGCTTTTCGGCGTGCAGCAATTTATGGCTTTTTTATCATCCTCATTTATGTGGTAATCGGCCTTCTGGTAACCGTAATTTTTGGTGCCGATGCCTTGAACAGTTTATCCACAAACGGCATTTTTAATTTCTTTTTCTTTTTGTTATTGGTTGTTTTTGCCGCATCATTTTTAGGGGCTTTTGAAATTACCCTCCCCGCTTCGTGGGTAAATAAAATGGATGCCAATTCGGATAAAGGTGGCATTGCAGGTTTATTTTTCATGGCTGGAACTTTGGCCTTGGTTTCCTTCTCCTGTACCGGACCAATTATCGGCACTTTATTGGTACAAGCTGCAACAACCGGTGCTTTATTGGGCCCTGCAATAGGAATGTTTGGCTTCTCTTTAGCATTAGCCATTCCATTTGCGCTGTTCGCGTTATTTCCTTCTGCAATGAACAAACTTCCCAAATCCGGAGGTTGGTTAAACAGTGTAAAGGTGGTGCTGGGATTTCTCGAGCTGGCCTTTGCACTAAAGTTCTTGAGCAATGTAGATCTAGCCTATCACTGGGAGTGGTTTGATCGGGAAATATTTTTGAGCCTTTGGATCGTAATTTTCGGCATGATGGGGATTTATCTTTTAGGGAAACTTAAATTCGCTCATGATAGTCCACTAGCCTCTATCTCTGTACCGAGACTTTTCCTTGCTACCATAGTGTTGGCTTTTACTATTTATCTTATTACGGGTATGTGGGGAGCACCTTTACGCAGTGTATCGGCCTTTCTTCCGTCACAGGAAACCCAGGATTTCGATCTTTATACTACTGGGCTTTTAGCCGGAAAACAAACGGCTACGAATGATGGTCCACATAAATATGCAGATAAATTTCATGCGCCGCTAAAACTAAATGCCTATTTCGATTACAATGAAGGTTTAGCCGCAGCTAAAAAGCTGAATAAGCCTGTAATGATCGATTTTACTGGCCACGCCTGTGTAAACTGCAGAAAAATGGAAGCCAATGTTTGGCCTGATCAGGATGTTTATAAGATGCTCAGCACGGATTATGTGCTCATTCAACTGTATGTAGATGATAAATCGGAACTGGCTTCTGAAGATGTTGTTATTACACCCGAAGGAAGAAAACTGAATACCATTGGTAAGAAATGGAGCGATCTCCAGGCCAGGAAATTTCAATCCAATTCGCAGCCGTTTTATGTACTGCTCGATCCTAAAACAGAAACATTATTGGCACAGCCACAGGGTGCAGATTATGAAATAGCCGATTATAAAAAATTTCTGGTGAGTGGGGTAACAGCCTTAGCATCTCAATGAAGAAAAACAGGTCGTAGAACTCCTGTTGGTTCAATTTTTGCGATTTTTTTTTAAACTAATAGTGGGCATTGCCGGATGGCGTGCCCACTATTATTAAAAAAGCAATCATTAATATCTTGGGCAGGCAATTCCATTTGCCTTCTCTAGTCAGCGTATCAAGGTATTGTTTTTCGGAATTCGTGTTGGTTAAGTTTTATCAACCCAATGCTAAGATACAGGCTTAAGCAAAAGCAAAGCAATAAAGTATTGCAAATGAAATATTCATTCCAAGGTCATAGCTGAACGAAAATGTTTATCGTATTTTATGATATAGTTTATGAAACGGATGACAAAAGAAATTAGTTTTAAAAAATTAACAAGGCATATTACAGATAAGAGTTATGCATTTAAACATATTCCCTGAGCGATTCGACGCCATTTTGCTTCAGTGTAACGATTGCTATCTGTAACAATTGCCGCACCCTTTCAGCAGTAATATTTAAGCGTGATCCAATTTCACTCAGCCCGATCTCTGTAATCCCAAACAGGCCATAAAAATGTGTAATAATAAACTGTTCCCGGTCTGTCAATTTTTTCAATACTCGCTTAAGCTCAATCCCAAGCGATTCTTCAGTATACCAGCTCACTGTGGGATCGATCTCTACTGAAGGAATTGAATCTATCAGTGAGTGCGCGGCATCACTCTTTCCCAGGAGCAAGTCATCTAATAGCTTTGTACCATAGGCCAATTTTTCGATTTCCATTATTAAATCCTCTTGTAGCCCGGTTTCTTCGGCGATTTCAGAAAGGCTTACTGTTCGTTCAATCTTTGCTTCCAGCCTATCCCTGGCGTCCTTAATGGTTTTCAGGTTATGTACCTGATTCATTGGAATTCTAATAGAACGCATATGTTCGTTGACCGCAGTTAACATACTATGCCTGATCCACCACACAGCGTAAGAGATAAACTTAAACCCTTTAGATTCATCATACAGACTTGCGGCCCTCATCAGCCCCATGTTCCCATCATTTACAAGATCCGCTAGTGATGCTCCCAAACATTGATATTTTTTGGCACAAGAAACTACAAACCTCAGGTTTGCTTTGATCAATTTTCGCTCTGCTTCCTTGTCTCCTTCCTTTACCATTTTGGCCAGCCTAATCTCTTCCTGTATATCAAGTAATGGGAACTTGGCAATTTCGTTAAGATAACGGTTCAGGGAATCCTGGTTCCTGGAAGTAATCTGATTGGTAATCCTTAACTCACGCATATCCGACACTTGAAATATTGTTGATTGATTCCCTGTTTCTCTGTCCAATTGCATTTAATCCAGGTATATGGATCTACACCTAAATTGTATTTTTTCTGCATTGAAAAAGTGATATTTGGTTATTTATATGGCTATAAAGTTCAATGCTTTGAGCGTATTTTACATCCAGAGCAGTAAAAAAAGTGAAATTTACTGTTTCTGGTCATATTGACTTTTCTGATATTCTGTACCAAGATTCCGATTAAGGGAATCACGAAATTTAATTTCTTTTGAGCTGTGAAACATGGGGTTTATTGTAAAAAGTACACGTCTGAAAAAGCTCAATTGTTCATATTGAGTAAGAAAGTTATATTATGATGTGTAGATTATACATTTTATTTCTAAGACTTTTGATCCTTCCTTTACTTAAAGTTTAGGCTCCTTATTACGCTGCAGTTAAAGAGGATAAGCAGTATCACTTTTAACTTCACACATCACAAATGAAGTCTGGATCGTACTTATATTCGATAAGGTCGCCAATTTCTCATTGTAAAACATATTATAGTGATCCATGTTCTGTGTGGAAATCCGAAGGATAAAATCAAAAGCACCTGTCATCTGAAAACATTCCATCACTTCATCAAATTTAACAACCTCATCCTTAAATTCGTTCAAGCACTCCTTAGTGTGTGACTTGAGGTAAACCTGAGAAAAAGCGATATAATTCCTTTCTATAAGTCGGCTATCAAGAATAGCGACCATCCGTTTGATATGTCCACTTTCTTTTAATCTTTTTATACGCGCATGAACAGTCGCGGCAGACTTATTGACCCTATTACTTATAACTTCAATACTTAATGCGGCATCTATTTGAAGGATCTGCAGTATTTGGATGTCGGTTTTATCTAAAATTATAGACATAATAAGTGATTTAAAAAGAAAGACTATTGGCCCCATTTTACGACCTAATAACCCAAAGCTGAATAAAATCGACCATAAAACAAAAACTATTAATAACAAACTGAAATTCCTTCCATATTTCGTTTTTTGAACACAGTCATTCAGGTGGGTATTTCAGGAAAAATGGCCGCTCGTTCCGTTTTCAAAGTGGGTATAGTCTCGCACCTTCCCTGCAAAAGCCTGTTCTAATCTCATGCCAACTGCAGCCTGGATACTACAAGATCATAAACAGATTATACTCAGGGTTATTTTGACCAATTCATATTTTGAATGTCCTTTCCTTCTTTCGACACCATATTAGCGACTCATCTATATTCATCTTTTGACAACTTACCTGACATTATCTTTAACCGGATTCACATCTATATAGCCAGTATTCACAGTAGGACTTTTACTGCGTTTGCTATTACATAATTTTGACCCCGATAACAATTGAAAGCGCAATCATTCGCTGCTTTACTCATCCTTAAAAAAAGAGTCATGAAAACTATTAAAAATCTATTGTGGACCATTTTCATCTGTATTTCCTGTGGTGCAAAGGCACAGGTCAAACCTTCCTTTTCGGACAGGTTGAAACTGATTACAGAAGAACAGAATCCACTGAAAAATGTAGCAACACTTTATTCTGCCATCAGAGACCTTAAACTTGATACTGTTGACAATGCAGAAAATATAGACGTGCTCAAAGGCGAGGTTGCGCTATCTTATCTAAGGAAATCAAACGATACCGAGTTTGAGAAATATATCGGCCTGATAAAAAATAAATTCAATCAGACATCTTACCTGAATATGGCTTCAGAAAGGTTACTGAAAGACAGATCCCGCCTAAATTACGCCGAGGTGTTGGCAAAAAAAACAGTCGATCTTTATGAATCCTATAAAGATCAACCACTTGCTAGACCTGCCACTTTTCCTATTGAGGACTGGAACAGATTTATGGTGATGGCAGCGTATCCCTATTATCAGGTCTATGCAGAAATCCTTCGCGCAAACAAAAAAGATAAACAGGCACTGTTGTATGCGGAAAAGGCTTTGCTAAACAAAGATCCCCAAAACGTCCTACAATCTTCATTAGACGTATACACAGCGCTTTTAGTATCTCAGGGACAGCAGGAAAAAGCTTACCAGATACTGCTCAAACAGGCAAGTATCGGAAAATCAAGCCTTGAGATGAAAGCACTGTTGAGAACCCTGACCGTGAGGAAGATGGGAAATAAAAAAGCATCGGTTTTTTTGGATTCTATCGAGAAAAACATATCGCCTAGCTACAAAACGGAGCTTTTGAAAAAAATGCATACCGATACCAGTGCCCCTGACTTCACTCTGTTAAATTTGGAAGGAAAAAAAGTATCCCTGAGCAGAATGATAGGAAAAGTTGTAGTGTTGGATTTCTGGGCCACATGGTGTGCACCTTGTATTGCATCAATGCCTGCAATGAAAAAGATAAGCAGCCTTCATCCAGAAGTAGTTTTTCTTTTCGTGGCCACCCAGGAGCAGGGTAAAGATGCGGTTTCCAGAATAAAATCCTATATTGAAAAAAGTGGTTTTCCAAAAGATACTTTAGTAGACAGCCCTTCAAGTGAGCAGCCAATACAGTTCCCGGTTTCCACCGCTTATAAGGTCACCGCAATCCCACTCAAAGTGGTTATCGATCCCAAAGGAAAAATACGGTTCAAGGCAGGTGGCTTTGAAAGCGATACCGAGTTAATGAATGAACTGGAGACCATGATCTATATCGCCAAGAAACAATAAAAGAGAAAATTAATAAATGTTATATTTGCAGATTACAGACGAAGAAGAAATACTGGCAAAGCCGATGAATCACAAAAAATATTCCTGGCCAATCTTTCTGTTTTTCAGCTGCATTCAAGTTGTTTTTGGGCAGGATTCATCAACAAGGGAAAAACAATATCTTCATTTTGAAACAGCAGTTACAGCTAGCGGCCAGATCAATGAATATGTGAAGGGTGGGATTAGCTATGTTTACACCTCTGGAGGATTCATAAGAATAAAACGGCCTGATGACTTCACTGGCCTGGTTTATAAAACCAATTTTAAGAATTCTAGCTCCGGCGGGTTGATAAACACGCAACAAAAAACGCAGGCAGAAAACATATTAAATCCGGATGTCTCCTTATACCTATTACCGGGTTCAGAATTCTTTATTGATATCCTGGAGGAGAAAAGCGGTCGACAGGTCTACAGGTACGTCATTAAAAGGCCGAAACTCATCCCTAAAATCAATTTCTATAAATTTGTAAACGGTCAAAGAATACTTTTCCATACCTCTTCGCAAAGCGCCCAATATGGTGAATTAAGCCTGTCCCCCACAGAAAAGACCGGCATCAATGCCCCAGTCAGAAATGATTTCAAAAATCTTGATGTTGCTTACCGGTTCATCAACTTGAGCACTAGAAAATCGGTTAGCGGAATCCTTCAAGGTGACATTGATGATTTAAAACTAGAGGCAAACACTGCCTATGAACTAAGGGTGAACTATGCTGTTCAAACAGAACTTTCCAGTATAATTTCCATAAAAGTTAGCCACCATTTGTACAGGTCTGTATCTACCTATGTGATATTGGCAATCTTCATACTGATAGTTGCTTTCCTGTTAGTTGCCAGAGGTCTGAAGAACAAGGTGATTAGATCAGAAAAGAAGCAGCAAAAAATGGAAGAAGCTGCAATCAGGCTACAGTCATTGCTCAATCCACACTTTACTTTCAACGCATTGAGCTCTATACAGGGACTGATCAACACCTACCGTATAGATGACGCCAATCATTATCTCCAAGAATTTAGCTTATTATTGAGAGAAACTTTGGCAAAAAGCCAAAATGTTTATAATCGCTTAGATCAGGAACTGGAAATGATGCGGATATATATCCGACTGGAAGCTTTGCGTTTTAATTTTATATGGGATATCGAAATTGATGCTGAGATCAATACCTCTGAAATTGAAATACCGACCCTAATCATACAGCCACTCATAGAGAATGCAGTTAAACATGGCATTTCAAATCTCGGCGAAAAAGGTAAGCTACTTGTTTCTTGTAAAAAAGGAAATCAGGATAACTCTTTTGCTGTCATTATAGAAGACAATGGGATATGGCTGGATAATATTTCTGTTTCAGGGTACGGACTTTCGATAACAGAAGAACGCATCCGCGCGATTAATAAGCTAAACAATGAACAACATTTAACGCTTAAATTCAACAAGCAGCCTGGTACACAGGCCGTTTTAACTTTTGATAACTGGATTGATATATAAATGATAAGTGCATTAATTGTTGATGATGAGGTGATCAATATCGATAACCTAAAGGCCCTGCTTAATCGCCACTGCAAAGAAATTGATGTGGTAGCTACTGCACAAAGTGCAGATGAGGCGGAAATACACATTTTTAATCTTAACCCTGATGTTGTATTTCTGGACATCGAAATGCCTGTCAAAAATGGTTTTGACCTTTTAAGATCCTTAAACAGACCTGATTTTGATGTTGTCTTTGTAACCGCTTACAACGCATACGGCATTATGGCGGTCAAGTTTTCAGCACTTGATTACCTATTGAAACCGATCAATATTGCCGAACTTAAAATAACTGTTGATAAGATCATCAGATCAGTGAAGGCCAGGAAACAGAACGTAAGGCTCAATAACCTGCTGAATATATTGGATAAGGAGCAAATCAGCGGAAAAGAAAAGATAGCATTGGCGACCCTAAAAGAAACCTATCTTGTCCCCGTAAAAGATATTATGAGATGTGTTTCCTCAAATAATTATACGACCTTTTTTCTTTCTGACGGCAAACAATACCTCATATCAAAGCCACTGTATGAATATGAGGAAATGCTGAGCCCCTATGGATTTATCCGTTGCCATCAATCCCATCTCGTGAACAGGGCCTATGTAACCAGCATACTTTACGAGGATTCTGGATACCTAATTTTGAGCCACACAGATCAGAAAATCCCTATTTCAAGACAAAGAAAAACCTATATAAAAGCCATGCTAAACTTATAGTGCTGATATTACAGTTATATTGGATTAAACTCCAGTCAGCAAAAGTATTTTGAAAATCCGGAGATTCAGGCAGTACTCCAGTTTCTATGGTAATCCTAACAGCAAGCAGGGTCAGCAAACCTTGCAGGTCCAGATGCAGATCTGCAGAAACAGAACATAACAACCCAGAATTTCTACTATAAAGATTTTAATTTTATACCTTTCCAGAAGAGGGTGAATCCGGGTTTCCCAATTACGAATACCTGCAGATTTGTTTCTGACCATCAAACCAACAATCAATTAAGACATTGACTTTGGGTTATTTATATTTACAAATAGGGAATATCTGATTTATGCATCACTTAAAAACTGCTCCAAAAACTTCTTTTTGGCATTTTGAGGAGTTTTATAAAATTTCTTTTGGTGCATAATCAAACTGCTTCTGGAATGCAACAGAGAAATGTGATAGATTTTCAAAACCTACCTCCCTACATACCTCAACCGGTTTAGCCTGGTATATTTTTTGAGTGGTTCCAACATAAATTAGGTTGTAATACTGTTGATTTAAATCAGTTATCATATCTCCGGAATCGAATCTTGTTGCACTGCAACTACTGATTCTGATACATTTCGTCAGTTCGCAGAAGGTGAGCATTTTAATCGTAGGTTGCTTGTTTAATTAACTTTCTGTATATTCAACTAACTAAATATAGTCCAAATGAAAACCAGATCCAGATCAATCAGCATAGTTGTGCAATCCTCAATAGCTTTAATGCTTTTGTTAGCAACATCATCATTCAACCAGGGTTCATCTAAGTTACAAGAATTTAAGATGACTATCAAAAATACCGATGATGGCTTAGAAATTAATGGTTTAAAAGGAAGTGCTTGGACCAAATTAAGATTTACAATAAACAATTACCGACTTCAGGCTGTGGATGAATACGGCATGACAGAGATTGATAAATCTACAGGCTATGATCCAAAATTAGCAGACTTTCTGTTTACAATAGCCAAAACAGAGGATGGAATAATATTAAAAGGGCTTAAAGGCACCGGTTGGAAAGAACTAACCTTTACGCTTGCAAAAGGCGAATTACAACAAGTCGATCAGATGGGAATGACTAAATAGGGATGTTTACTTTTCAAAGAAAAAGCGACTACAAAAAGTACCTAACATACTGATGTTCCTAATAAAATTAACATTACCCTAGTATTGCTAAATCTTTTTTTACCTTACCCAATAAGAACATTGCATTATAAGACTAACAATGGGATACTTAAAAACGACCCTTAGCAAGTGCGAAATACTCTAATTTTTATGAAAGATTTCCGGATAAATCACCCATAATTGCTTTAAGAGAGGCAACTATTTAAACATTGAATCAGCTGGGCTTTAAAAACTTCAAGAAGTTCAATAGCAAGCAACTTCAAATTGGCTATTATTCCTACGACGATATTTATTGCTATTTGCAATTAAACGGCTTTTGGGGGTTGCCTTAGAAGAAATTTCAAGCACAATTGGATGATATGATTGCTGGGCTGAATGATAGAAAAGCAATCATTATAGATATCCGTATTAATGGGGGTGGTTCACCTGAGTTTGTTAATACAGTGATGAGCAGACTTCTATCTGAAAAATTAGTCGCTTCATATGGACAAAAGAAAATCGGATCTGGAGCAAATGATTTTACTCCTTTGCAAGAATACTTTTACATCCTAAATAAAAAAATAATGTAAAAACAAAGATCGTTTTATTAACCAGCGGCGCCAGTATATCTGTTGCAGACCATTTTGCAATGGGCCTGAAAGGACTTAAAGATGTAACAATTTTAAGCGAAAACACCGGAGGTGTGTTTTCAAGTATGATGGGAGAAAAACTTCCTAATGGATGGGAATATTCCTATCAAATGAAAAATGTTTATCCAGAGATAAAATCTGTCATGAATCTGTTGGTGTTTCTGTTGATGTTGTTGCAATAAACATACGTAAAGATGTTGAAATGGGTCAAGATTTTGTACTTAAAATTGTAATTGATTTTCTACAAAGCAATAAATAAAAACTGAGCAACCCTGTTCAGAATCAGCTTCAAGAGTAGAGTTTCGCATGCTTACTGACCTAGATCCAGTTATTATTAAGAATCGCTTCCATCAGTAGTTCCTCATACTTACTAATAAGTTCAGATATGACTTTACTCCCAGCTCGATATGACTTTCGGTAGCATTATATTCCATTTCATAAAAAGCGAAGAGTGGTTGGTAATCAGCTTTGATATATTCAAAACTTAATTCACAAGGTCTATAAAGTTCGCTTAGCGAATACTTGTAAATCCCTAATGCACTTAATTTGTATTCTTCTACACCTATAGACATTATCAGCAAGAATATTTCGTATCAACACTAAGAAAAAAGCGGCAACAACATCGGGGGTAAGTAAGATAAAGATCGACAAACAAGTGGAACCATCATATAGGTCCCACTTGTTTAAATAACCGCTAAACTATTGAAAAAACTACTAAGTTTTAGTTAACCGTTTGACCTGGCTTAAATGCATAAATACCTCCGGCTATTGGCATGCAGAGACCGTAGGTAAGCATCAAACCGTCCTGTGCGGTAACGAGTACGCCCCATGCTATCGGCTTACTTTCAGCGAAAGCTATAGGCAGCTCCAACATTCCTCCAAAATTAAACGCAAAATTTCCCATCGAGGCAGGTATCAATGATTTATAAGTGGTATCAACATTATCTGCGTTTTCTATGATCGTTGCGATCACCGGCTCGTTCCATACAAAGTTTATTATCGTTTCCATAGCTGAGGACAATTTTGAATAGGTCTCATAGCTTGAAAAGAATATGTTCGAAAAACCTTTAATTATGGAAATAGCGGTCAGACCGTTATTCAGATCAGTAGAGGCATCATCAGTTTTTATATTGATCCAGGCAGGTAGGTTCGGTGATACATAGGCGACATTCCCGATCGCATTTATGGTCAGCAGGAACTTCGGTTGCGGCAACTTTATAGCCGAGAGCCCTTTCAGCAGGGATGAAGTAATGCCGCAGACAATACAGCCGCCCAAGGCAAAAAAGTCCGTTACGAAACCAAACACCTTCATTGCCGATTCGTTCAGTACAGGAGACGCATCAGCGGCAAGTATTTCAGTTCCAATCTGACTGCTTGATGGAGCGGTACTGTAAAATGCATTTTGAACCTCAGCGAAACTGTTGGCATTTAATAAAGCGTTTGTCAAGGCTGCCCCATTTGGAAAAGGTGCAGCTTTTGAACCTGTAGCGGCATCATTTGATATTTTATAACAAAGCGTGGTAGGAACGGCAGCTACGAGACAGACCGCGTCTAGGAAGGAAAGCTGATCACCGGTAAGCCACTTGTATATATCAGAAATCACCGGAAAATTTATCGGCGCTGTCATGAGCTCTATTATTCCGCTGGTAATCTGGACCAGCACTTGTATTATAGCTATGATAATGGCCTCAGTTGCTTCAAGCAAAGTATCAGTAACTATGGCTATAAACCGCTGGATGATTTCTGTTGCTGTTAGCGTGGTAAAAGGTTCAATGATCTGGGTATAGATGGCTTCGAAACCGTCCTGCAGCGTCCCTTCTTCACTTTTTAAAAGCGTTAACAAGTCCTGGAATATTTCCTGGCCATATGAAGGGGCGCTATAGGATGTGCTGGCACTGGAAACGTTTCCCTGAAAATGGTATGAAATAAAAGTGGAAGGACTACTATTCTGGGCCGTTGGTGGCGCGTTGCCGGCCGTAGTGCTATCTGCCGTCTGATTAAGGGTCGGGATGTCTGCCCATCCGTTGATCATATTGATCAGCTCGGTGAATATAACGGGCACAGCCGTTCCGAAGCCTTCCAGACTATCTATGGCCTGCTGGGTAGATTGAATAAAAATATTTTTCATCACCTTGTGGGTGGTAACAATATCCTCCCAGCTGAATAAAAAGCTAAGGAAAGCAATCAGATCTTCTATTGCTACCTCAATCTGCTTAAATACCCATTCCACTGCCCCGGCGACAGCATAAATAGTGGTGAGCATTGCCTGGTAAATGTCTCCTGCGATCTCCGCTATAAAATTCCAAACCCCGCTGGCCGCATCCTGAACAACATGCACCACATAATCAACCGCCGAGTCCAGCATCCGGAACAGGTCGCCTGCATCAACCATGATCGCACTCTCGAAACCGACCAGCACCGGCGCATTGAATCTGTTAAAGCGTGATACTGCCAGCGTATACTCCGGTGATGAAAAGCTGTTATAAGCAGTGGCCAGTGATTGGTTTGATGATGCCACCGTCTGCAGGTTTTCGGTTGAGGTACCGGCAGGTACCAATGGTGTGGTATTACCGTATTGATCCGTAACAACAGCATTTTGCAAGGATGTCACTGTGTTAAGCTGGGCCACACTGTTGAACACAGTATCCATAGGGTTAATAGAAACAGCAGCGCTGGCATCTTCTGAGACATACAATAGTGTTCCTGTCAGGTCTGTAGTACTCTCTATTATCGTAACATTTCCTGAGCCATCAGTATTTACAGGTACGGGTGTAGTGTCAAGCACATAATAAAGGTTATTAATATAAAACGTTGCCCTTGTATCCGAACTTAGCATTAAAGGGGAACCTGCCATTGGCTGGTTATACTGGTTTAAGAGCTGTATTGTGGTCGTATAAGAATTATAACTTAAAGCGGGCGAGGTAGTCAATGGAGGGGGCAGTATCACCTGCGTGGTCGTCCACAAACTGGTCTCGATGGATCTTGTCAGTATAAAAAGGGTATTTACGGCTACGGCAAATATGGTGTTTGCGTCGTTGCTGAGATTTACGTATGGCGAAACAAGGTTAACTTTTGTAGCTATGGGAAGCGGAGTCTGTTCTGACCAGGTGCCGGGCTGTCCCAAGGTATATGGGCAGGTTAAATAAAAAAGCTCGTCAGCGCCGTTAAGTCCCCATACGGTTAGTATATTATCGGTCATGGCGGCCTGGAGATAGGAAACGTTAATGAGAAGACTGTTCTGCAATAATAGCTCCCCTGTAGCGTTGGACGACTGGTTATCATAGGCGAAATAATAGAGGCTCCCCTCGCCATCAGCAACGGATGTTACCAGGAGGTCAGAGGTACAATTACTGCTTCCATTGCGGAAAGCTGCCATCGCCTGGGGTACCAGATTTCCAGGCAGAAAAAGGGTAGAGGGACTCGGCGGAGCTGCGCCGAAGGCATTATAGACCGGGCAATAAATCAGCTGTGGAGTTCCATCTATTGAGCCCCCGGTGTACATTCCATCAACAGCTCCCCCTACTGATGCACGGCCAATACAGCCCATATAATCATTTGTATTCAGATCTATCGGCAGTGAATTGTTGTTCCACCACTGTGTCCTACTGTTTTGAGCGATATAAAACCTGTCGACAATACCCTGGTTATCCAGATCTGCTATGATAAACTGTCCTTGGTCTGTTTCGCTGATAAATACGTTCGCAATAACAAAAGGGCTGGGCGGTGTCGATTGTGAATCGTATGCTGCGTAGACCCACACCGGTGCACTTAACCAGGACATGTCCGAATCTGAATTGCCAGTGCACAAAAAAAGATTGTCTTCACCGTTGACTGTCACCACCATTGCCAGCCCAATCGTGCTATAATCTGTGGTCCCCACCTGTTGGTTTTGGGCCACGCTTATTTTCGTACAGATTCCCCCGCTAAACTGCCCAGTCAACGCCGGGGTGCTAAGGTCTAGCCGGGTCCAGCCAGTAGGTGCACTGCTGTCCGCTGGCGATTCATAGGTCACATAAAATACACCATCTGTACCGATGGAAAACAGCAGGGCATTGCCCAGACTGTTCTGTAAAACCTCAAATGTTGCATCAGGACTCATAATTGAAGCCTGAAGATAGTTGGTCATCATTTCCGATGAATAATTTATTGTATTGCTCATGATATGTTTTATAGGTGTATAAAAATTTCCCTACCTTGGCCCATCTGGCCAGGCAAACACTGCCGCTTAGCGCGAAGTGACCAGGTAAGTGATAGCCCGGCATCAGGAATAAAGATCCCTGATGCCAGATTAAAAGAAAAGCTAATAATCGTTTTCTGGAGTTAGGCGTTTAACGGATCATTGTAGGTGATGTAAGCGACGAGGTCATTGCTGTCGGAGAACTGCGCATCAGCGAAGCTAAAAGTCTGTCCACCCGGAAAAACGAAAGTCCCTATGCTGGTTGCGGGCACATCGGTTATCTCTGTAGAAGCAAATTGAACCCGTTCGTTGATAAGGTCGGTCATTTTTTTTATGCCAAGCATGAAATTAGCTACACCGCTACTTGGCGGCTGTTGACCGTTGACGGCAACTGTCTGTGCGGGACTGCTGAAAACAAGCGCACCACCCTCCCCTGCATTCAGCTGGTAAACATCGGTATAGGTCGTATCAATGTAATTGCCACTCCACTCAGTCAAACTTGATTCATATTTAACAGAAGCAAAAACCACCAGCTGCTGGACGATAGTGAGCTCATTCCCACTTACCGTTACGGCCATGGTATAAGTTATATATGATTTAAACTCATAATAGGTCAATAATCCGTGATGTCCACAGCTAGCTTCAACCATTCCACTATTGAACGAATAATTAATTATGTTACCTCCTGACCCTACCGTGTAGGCTGGAGCGGTGCCGGGCACAAGGTAATAATTGTAGTACATATCCAGGCCGCTGTAATTGAGTGCCATGACCGGCACATTACAGTTTGCCTGGACAAAAGGCGCTAGCAGACTGGCAAAATATGGCGTAAAAACATCATTACTGATTGCTACTGCACCGTCATATTGAGCCCCATCCCCACCACTGTCTATCCAGTTCCACTTGATACCCGAATAATTCTGCGGCGGAGCTGTTGTGCCCTGGTTACATAAATAATTCAAAGTACTCAGGCCCATTGTGGATGCACTTGCAGGATTATATTCATCGAAAACCAATGTCAGCGATCCTACGGTTAGCGTGGATGGCTCCAGATTGGGATTGTTCTGCGTGATCGTATATCCCAGTACAGACAGTCCCTGATTGATATCGTTCTCAAAAAGTTCCTGAACCATAGCAGGCGTGATCTGATTGGAAACACCAGCAGGAAAATTGTTTGTAAAGGTTGGTACAGTTGTGAAAACCGCACTGGAAAAATCAAGGAATAACTGCTGGATACTAAACATATCCGGTCCAAAGTCATTGATTTGGTTGGTAACATTGGATGGGACGTTATTACCATTTGGAGGGACTGTGATGGAGCTCAAAGGCACATTGAGTATGATGGCCCAGACCGTTTGTACAGGTTGGTGTTCATTGTTGAAAGCATAAGAGCCTTGAAAGCCCCATGTCGGATACACAACTTGAAACTGCTGGCAAAGTAAAGTAAATATTGCTGTATTCGTATTGGACGAATTAATTGCCAGTATAGGAGGCAAAACAGGTAAGTTGTTTGGGTTTTGCGCGCCAGGCATGGCCATGCCTGGAGGGATACCTAGTTGTATCTGTATTCCGCAGACAA
The DNA here is from genome assembly GCF_004331735.1 of Pedobacter psychrodurus. Lineage (GTDB taxonomy): Bacteria > Bacteroidota > Bacteroidia > Sphingobacteriales > Sphingobacteriaceae > Pedobacter > Pedobacter psychrodurus. The sequence goes on along the minus strand of NZ_SJSO01000003.1, from coordinate 136,610 downwards.
AATGAGATTGCTGCATATTGGTAATGTCCGCTGTTACAGGATCCCCACTTATCCAGCCAGGAACATTAAAAGGATTTGTTCCGTTTGTTCCGCCTGGGGCAGCTTGATTCATTAAATCCTCAAGTGAAATCAGTACGTAGGGTTGGTTGGCACCACTTTGTGTCCAACACAGGCTGATAAGTGGCAAATCCGTTCCGGATAGATACTCAAACATAGTTGCATTGATGGCTTCAAGCGTTGTGGCAACGGTAAAATTAACCGAAGAGCCGAGATTAGATGATGTGATGCTCATAGATAAAGCGATAAGTTTCCTACTCGATTAAAGGCTTTTCGGTTACACCTTCGCTTTTACCGCCTCCGCGCTGGCCCCGTTTTTAAAAGTGGCTTCAGGACTCCACTTCCATAAACTTAACGAGACAGACGATTGTAAAACAAATTAGATCACGTAAGCAATATAAACTTACATAATATAAAGATGAATTGATTTTTTTTGATAAGCAAATAAATTGGTCGAATCAGACATCTTTTTTTCGTCTGAGACAAAGTTGTTACGCTGAAAATCAACTATTTGAGCAAAAGCAGAAAATAACAAAGCTTCTGGACTAATTACTTAACAGCAACTTAATATAACAGGACATTGTTGATTCATTGCTATCAATGGCAACCGAGATAAAAGGGTCCGAAAACTGTAAAAGCGAGTCTTGCCATTTCAGTTTGTTTCTGATCACTTCCGTGAAGTTCTGATCGAGTTTTACCTCGGATTCTTTTATTTCCTGATTATAGTCGATGATGCCCTGAGAGATGTTCCCTAACGCTAAATCAAAAGCTGTTTTATCAAATTCCTGGTAAATCAGGTCCAGTTTATGTTTTTCCTTCAGGTAAAACCTCACCCCGTTTTCATTGGAGAACTTAAACAGTATGCCCACATTGATGGCTTCCCTAGTCAGGATAGAGTGGCAATACTGTAAAATGATGTATGCAAAAGTATTATTCATCCAACAATGATTTTAATGCTGTATCAAACCGAAATCTATTTTGCTTGATGGCTTCAAGGTAATCAACCGCCTGATGGTATTCCTGGATAACAAAACCGAATCCTGTCAGTTGGTTGAGATATGGACTGAGGAAAGAAAACTCGGTGGCTCCGAGCTTCATTATAAAATCATCAAAAACTATTGACTTTTTATCAATATCCAAATCTTTCAAAAGCCTGTGGAACACATGCATATAATAATAGGTGTGGGTTTTAGTCCTTATCAACACATCTCCTAAAGGATCTTTTCTAAATTGAAAGCTAGATTCGAAATCAATAAGATAAGTTAAGCCAGAATGTATCAACAGATTTGGTCTTTTGAAACTCCGGTCCGTATTTCTGATCATGATATCGAATGCAAAAAGGGAAGGAATTTTGATGTTGTCCATAACGGCCCTGGAATGCAGAATGCCGTCAAAAAAACAAAAATGCGGATATAAATATTCAGTTCCGAAGGCAATCTTAATTTGCAGGGAGTTAAACCGTTCAAGTGCTTTACCATTTAAAATTGAAGATTCGAATGAGGAACCGTTGATATCTATCAAAGCGCAATGGGGAACGTCTAGGCCAAACTGTCCCGCAAGCACATTTCCCATCACTTCTCGGCTTAGGGCATCGCCTTCAAAATGTTTTTCGCGGTCGAATAACTTGATAACATACGGTTTTACCTCACCATCTGCGTTTACAAGGACCAGCCACGGAGCGGTTTTGCTCCCCTTGACAACCCCCTGGAAGGATAAAGCTTTATAAACCTTTAACATAAAAAATCATAAGCTGGCTAAATTTATCTTTCACGACCTGGTCGCCTTTATAATGCGGAATGTTGCTGGCGGATGATAACAGTCCTGCATTTGGGTAACGTAATCATTGGATTCAGGAAACCAATCATAAAAGGTAGACCACTTTACCGTTATGGAGAGTATTAGTTTTCCGATCAGAATTTCCGGACATTTGCTGGAGTCATAAATATCAATTCTAGCTGTGCAGTCTTCTTTCAAATCTTCTTTGTTAATTGCCTCAATGATAAAACTGTCATCACAATTAATCACCTGGTCTGGAAGTGTTTCGTGTTTAGCGAAATCTTCCCCATCCAATATCCAAAATCCATTCACACATGGAAATATGGAAAGTCTTACAGCCATCCCTTTAGGAATAATGGTAGCGTGGATTTTTTGTAATCTGAACATATAGAAAGCGTATACTGCAATATAATAAAAAAAAGACTTATTCTGTAGTTTTAAATAACGTAACGTTTTATGTGAACAATATTTTAATATACCAATATGTTAAGGCTCTCCAAGTATTTAAAGCAGTAAGCATTAAAATTTTTCAGTTAAAGCCGGAACATTAGTATTCAATTGTTATTGACAAAAAAGTAAATTCATATTCCTGGCCATTTCCATCAAATGGCCTAGGTCAAACCTTTGAGGGCAGTCGATCGAGTCCTTCATTACTTTGGTCAATACTCTTTCGCATCTAAAATCTTATTAAGAGGATGAAAGAACAGTCCCATATTCCGGCTTAAAGATCTCCCAGAAAAAGGTGCTCAGCTAGTCTTTGCAATTCCAGGAGGCAGAAACTTTAAGTATTGAAAACTATATCAGCTTCTTGAATTACTTTTTTTCCATAACAGGGATAAGCAGCGATACCTACCCAGCACTTTTAACCTAAGAAACTATAAACCAGGATATTGCCTATCTAGCAAGAAAGCAGCTATAACTGATCGGATTGCAAACCTGAAAGCATACCTCGGTGATGTCGATAAAACCTATTTAGAAAATTCGCCCGCCGACACCTCAATACAGGTTGATCCCGAATATATTGCAGCGACCGGACACAGTTAAACAGAGCTGGCATTAAAGAAATACATCATAAAACAATTGAGCAGAATTGGTAGAAACAAATTTGACCGCAGGCCTTGATGTTTGGTGTGGGAAGATGTACTATATATATATCCTATTCCGAGGCATCATTTATAACCATTGGAAATTTTATCTGTATGATAAATAATTAAACCACCATTGCTTTCTTAAAGGGATCGGGTGTTTCAGCAGAAATATCGAAGATGACCTGATATTATCGGAAGCTATCAGATCTTCATAATTATGATGGTTGTGAAAATATTTTATTCCGCCTTAATAATCGGCAAACAAATTGTTGCTATTGTACCGTGTTCATTATCGCCCAAATGGATGTCGAAAGTTGCTTTGTAAGCTTGATTTTGTTTATTAATCATATCTATCCTTTCCGAAATAGATTTGAGTCCAATTGATTTTTCTTTTATACCTTTCGGAAGCAGTGGTTTTGTCTTTTTGCGATAACCCACTCCATTGTCTGTAACGATTATACAAATATGGTCTGTTTCTAGATTTAAGTCTACATCCAAATGTGCTTCTGGCTGTGGAGACTCAATCAGCCCATGTAAAATGGCATTTTCGATTAAGGGTTGGATCAGCATTGGCGGCAAGAGTAACTCTTTTAGTTCAAGGTCCTCATTAATATTAAAGGTATAACTGAAAGCATTATCATAACGCATCGCCTCCAATTCTGTATAAAGCTTAATAGCCTTCCATTCCCGGTCGGCGGTAACGAGGCTTTTGGTTGAATTTTCCAGAATTAGACGGCTTAAAGCTGCAAACTTTTGGATCAATCTGGAAGCCACCTTTTTATCATTATCCATAATATAAGACTCGATAGAATTTAGCACATTAAAAATGAAGTGAGGATTCATTTGTGAGCGTATGGCTTTCAGCTCACTTTCAGACAACTGGTTCTGATAGCGCAATTCACTATTAAGCTGGGCTGCCTGCTGCTGCTGCAGTGTATTTTTAAACCGTAACTGCCTGATCCTGTACTTATTGTATAAAAACAATAAAACAGAACTTAACAGCAGCACAACGAGTATTGCATAAAGCCATAACTGTTTCAGTTCCAATTTATTCAGTTTCTGCTGTTGAGAGAGTTGTTTTACCTTAACAGACTGAAGCTTTCCGTTATTGATAGAGATTAGCAATTGCTTCTGTCTTTCTTCCTTTTCCAGTTTTTCGAACTGCAACTGCGCTTGTTGAAGACTTCTTAAACGCATACTGGCACTCAACTGTTCAGCGTTTAAGGCCAGTTGTAACCGCTGCTGTTTCATCTGCTCATCGGCTAATACCTGCTGCTGCTGATAGGTTACTTCCTTTTTATCAAACTCATATTGTATGCCCAACCTGGCTATCTCATCTCTTTTTTTACTGTTATCAATGCTATCTTTAAAAACCACATATTGCTTATAATATAAAAGTGCACTATCAGTCAATTTAAGTTTTTCATATAATCTGCTTAATCCCTCACTGGCATCTTTTTGTATTTCAGGTATTTTTAGATCCTGTCCAACTTTTAATGCTTCCAATCCGTAAAATTTTGCTTGTTCGAGGTCTCCTTTTTTGGCGTAAGCTTCTGCAACATTCTGCATATTAAAACCTATGCTTTTGGCATTTCCCAATGATTTGTTTAGGGCGATGGCCTTTAGCCCGGAGTTTAAGGCCTGCTCATATCTTCCACTCTGACTGAAATAAGCCGCCAAATTCCCAGTTTCACGGGCATAGCTTACTTTATCACCTATCGAATCCGCTAATTTCATGGCCTTATCTGAATAAAAAATAGCCTTTTCAAAGTTTTTTTGCTTATTGTATGCGTATCCGATATTTCCCAGGGAGGGTATGATACCTAATTTATTATTCAGTTTTTCATGAGATGCGATTGCTTTCTGAAAATGATTGATTGCTTTAACATAATCCTTGGTTTCCATATAAACCAATCCTATATTGCCATAAATGGAAGCCAAATCCCGCTTTCTATCCCTGTAATTTACGGGATTGGTTTCAGGGATCTGGCTCAGTATTTTAGTGGCTTGTTGGTAATAATTCAAAGCTTGCGGAAAATTAGACTGATAAAGATAAATAGTGGCTAAACTGGAAAGATCACCAGCCATTCCATAGGCATTTTTATCAGCCCTATCTTTAATCAATGCAGTGCTTAATGCCGATACTCCCTCTGGAAATCTTCCAAGCATATTTAAAATAATTCCTTTTACCCTATAGCTACTTGCAACTATAGCAAAACCTTTGATGTTGCTTTCGAAAGATAGGATCTGATCAATATAACCCAAACTCCTTTTGGGATTAGAATTTATTAAGCTGGCAGCAAGAAAAAAAAGATCTTTTGCTTTTTGATCATTATTAGAAAGATTTCCGAGCACCGCCCTTTCAAGCGAATCGATTTTCTTCTGTTGAGCATATCCCTTAGTATTTACAATACCAATAACAATTAAGGCAAGGCTAATGCTATATAAAAATTGAAAAAGAGACTTCATCCTTTTAAATATTAAACTGCTAACGGACCGGTTACCCAAAATAACAGAAAATTAATTGGATAGTTATTCCCCTTCCCTAAATGAGACTGGGCATCCACTCACTGTAAAGGGTGCTTCACAGAAAAGATTATTCTTGCCCCATTTTTTCTCCTGCTGCTACAGTGACCGGCCTTCGTTTTCCGACTTTTTTAATCCCGGCATTCCCTCAGCCCATCTACCTGTTCACTCATCCATCCTTCTTCTCCAATCATTGTGAAAAAATACCTTTTACGGACTAGCTAAACTTGTATCAGCAAAAAGGAAATAAATATTACATCATCCAAAAAATACAACCATGAAAAATTTAACCATCGCGATTGCCTGTTGCATTATACTTGCTATCGCCTGCAAAAAAAACACTGATCAAACTCAGGAAGTAATTAAAGGCGATCTGAAAGAAACCATTGAAACTGTAAACGGCATTACCTATAAAATCTTTACCAACAAAGATGCCACAACTTTTAAAGGCATTTTGGTGATGGGCAGCGGCAACGATGAAAACAATCCTAACGAAGGCAGCTTAGACGGTGCAGCAGAAACGGCCATCTGCGAAAAAGCAGCCACTAACGGTTATGCCGCAGCCATTGTTAAATACCGTAGAACCCCTGGCAATACCAACTCCGAGACCTGGAATACCAGTGCAAAAATGATCGGAGAAGATTATGATAAATGTATTGTAGCTATAGCAGGTAAATACAACATTAGCAAAACAAAGGCTGTGGTTGGGGGCTATTCTTTCGCCTCATATATGCTCTTCAGTGACATATCAGCAAATAACACACTTAGTTATTGCAAAGGCGTACTGGCCGCGTGTGGGGGTAGCGGCGCCTGGAATGCACAGAATTTTAAGGTTCCAATTTTCGCTATTAATTGCAGTGGCAACAATGAAGGAGAGTATTACGGAAAAAGCCTTTACGACCAAATCCCGGCAAATTCGCCAATTAAAGCCAAAAGTGAAGGCATAACAGATAACGGTTGCAGTACACACTGTGGTGGAGACTGGACTGATAAAATGTATAATAAGATGGTGGTTTGGCTGAATTAAGTAGAACCAATAACAGTCAATTCCAGATTAAAACATTGCATAGAAAAATTAAATCTGATCTCATGAAAAACTTAACCTACCTCACTACCGCAATTCTGTTACTCACTTTTAGCGCCTGCAAAAAGGAAAAAATTAAAAAGGAAGAACCTAAAGCTACTATTGACATTAAACAGTATTTTATTTCTGGAACTTACCTCCGAACTATCGGGAATAAAAATTTCGAACATCCCTATCTGGTTACTTTTGAAGAAAATGGCCAGGCTAAAATTTACGATTGGGGCGCGGTGAGCAATATCGCGGTGAATTATACCTTCGAAAATAATAAAATTACGGTTAATTATGGAGGTGCCAGCAATTGGGTTTTTACCATAGCCGACGAAAACATCAGCAAAGCTGAAGGCTTACAACAATATTACCTGAGCAGCAACCTTTATAAAATACCGGGCACCAATCAATTTACGGGTAATTGGTATAGCGGCATCATGATGAGCAGAGAAAACGGTTCTTCGATGTTTTTCTCCTACAAGTTCACCGATAGCCAATATCAGGAAACAGTGCACATTTCCGCTACCACTTATACTTATACAGCCATTAAAAATGTAATGGCCATTGCTACAGAGAATGGTATAGCCAGGTATTTTCTGGCCCTCAATGGCAAACTGATGGTTAGCAGGTACAACTTCGGTGTAAATCCGCCAGCAAATTTTTTCTTCGCGGCATTTACTAAAGATCAATAGTTAAACACTCTATAATAGAAAATTATCAAACCTTAATTAAAAAAACATGAAAACATTAAAACTTATGCTAAGCGTCCTGATACTGATGGCGCTTTTCGCTGCCTGCAAAAAAGGCACGAATGATCCTGACGATCCAAACAATCCTGAAAACATCCAAAAAGTAAGCACAGCGGATCTTTTACCTTATTACATCGTTGCAGCACGTAAAACCGGCGACCAGAAGTTGGCAGTAATGACCTTCACGCAGGAGGGGACTGGGCTGAAAGTTAACCTGCACCGCCAGGGCTACTTAAGAAGTATGACTGCAGATGTTGCCGAAAATACGCTGACTTTTGATCTAGACGGAACAGGAACCTACACCTACCGTTTTGCGCTGGAAAAGAGTGCATCAGGGCAGTTGACACTAAAATCTTACCAGTACACTGATAAGGGCAATACCGCCCAAGGTTTTGAATTCGCTGTCCTGGCAAACACCAATACTGCTCAAAATTATGAAAACGCCGATTTTAAGGCAGGGGCTCTACTTTTCAGGTTTACAGGTACGAAAACAATTGACTGGGACATCAAAGAAAGACAGATCGGAACAAAATATTATCCACCTCCAATTAACCAGGTCTTGCCGATCATGGCTGTTACTCCCGAAGTATCTGTACCCTATTATGCCCTGGCCGCCGGCAGTTTTAAAGCCAACAGCGATTTCATCGGTGCCATGGTACCCAGCTGGAAAAATATCAATAGTCCTCTTATGGTTATAGAACGGAACAACATTACCTATCAGGCCAATAAACAATAATTCATCCACTTAAAAAAACGAATAAAATGAAAAACTTTAAAACCATCATGAAAATGCTCATCATATTGGGCGTTTTCTTTACCCTTTCTTCATGCAAAAAAGATAAAGAAGAAGGCGAAGGAGCAGGAACAATAGCCGGAAAATTTGACTACCAGAACAGCAGCAACAACATCAACTCCGGAGATTATAGGGGCGGAAATGGCGATGGCGCGTGGCTTTATTTCCTTACGCCAGAATTTAACTCGGTTCAGATCCGTTTTAAAAATCTTGGTAACTATGTAATTCCGATCGGTTCATTCACCTATAAAAACGGGGCGCCTTACAACACCGCCACAAATTTTGCCGGAGGCGCGGTAACCATAAACAATGTCACTGACGAGATTAATGGCGGCAGTGTGGTAATTTCCAAAGATGGAGATAAGTACAACATTACATTCAATGCTACTACCGCAAAAGGCCCGTTAAAAGGAAATTATACCGGTGAACTGAAAAAAATCTAATCAGATCAATCATGAAAAACCTGAAATCATTCGTTCTCCTAATGTTCCTGCTGCTAGCGGCAGGAGCAATTATGTCCTGCAAAAAGAAGGATAAAAGTGGACCCACCGATACCTGCGGCATCCCGGATCTGCAATTAACTGCCTCTGTTGATGTGTCAAATCCATGCGGCCTTGCCGTATCTGCAAGTGGGAAAGTAGCCATTACAGAGTATAAACAACCTTATGGCTCTACCGGAATAACCAAAGTCTGGAACAGCTACAGTGATCTGCTGGCAAAGAAAGCACCTGCCCAAAGCTTTCAAAGTGTGGGTGCCGAAGCAATCGCTTTCGACAATAACGAAAACCTGTACATTACAGAAACCGAGCAAAATGCACGGATCGTAATTTATAAAATGGCTACGGTCAATGGAGTAAAAACCTATCAGTACTTACGTGTTATCCAGGAGGGTTTTGTTAATCCCCGGGGAATTGCTTTTGACAGCAAAAACCGTCTATATCTTGCAGATGATGGTAAGGATCGGTTACTACGTTTTAATGACCCTTTAAACAGCAGTTCCATGAGTGTTGTGGCTGGCGTATTCGGAAGTCCGAAGGGACTGGCCATTGCTAACGACACCCTGTACCTTACCGGCTACAGCAGCGATCGCCTTTACAAATATGGATTAACAGCAGCAGGCGGCCTTGGTAAAAGTGTGGTGGTAAGTTTACCAAAACTGGTTGATGTGGCAACTTATGGAAATATTGTTGCAGGTGCCTCACCGGGCAACAAACGTATTACGCTTTTAAACAGTAACCAGATCCAAACATCTGAAGTTACTTACAGCGGCTGTACCAAAACCCTCTCAGGCACGGGTGATATTTATGGTTTAGCCTTCGTAAAAACAACAACAGGCTACGGACTCCTGGCAGCGCATTATAACCAGAACAAAATATTATTCTATCAACCTTAATCCTACATTAATCATGAAAACGATCTTCACCATCATTTTATGTGCTTTAGCAATAAATATCAGTGCACAGACAAAAAAAACACCGGTAAAAAAACCGGCAGCAAAAACAGTTACCAAACCAGCTGCAAAAACAACAGCGGTAGCCAAAGCGAGCACCAAACCAATTAGTTATAGCACATCCAACAACTACAAAACTGCTGTAGGGGTAAAATTTCTATATGGTATATCGCTCACCGCAAAGCACTTTTTAAAAGAAAAGCACGCCTTAGAGGGCATATTTACCTACAGGGGTTTTAACGGCCTGGGCACCCAGATTGGCGTGAGTGTAGCGTACGAATACCACCAGCCTATTAATGGGGCACCAAACTTGAAATGGTATGTTGGTGGTGGTGGTCATTTCGAATATTTTTCGTTCGATGATGATTTAGTTGATCCAGCTACTACCATCGGTGCTTTAGGTGTTTTAGGACTGGAATATAAGCTTAAAAGTATTCCCATCGCCATTAGTGCCGATTGGCAGCCTGTATTCACTTTTAATAGTGGCGGAGGTTTCAGTGCCGAAAATGGTGGGATTGGCGTAAAATATACATTCTAAACGGCGGGTTATGAAAAAGATGCTCATCCTTGCCCTATTAGGCTTTACATACCTGGGCAGTAGTGCACAGATCCGCTCACAGGTGCCGGTAAAAACACAGCTACCCACAAGCCAGACTGACATAGAAAAAATTAAGATATCTTTTCCACAGCCAGCTACCTTACATGATGATGGTGGTTGGGAAAAGGGACCAGGTAATTGGCTAGCTGCATTAAAACAACCTGTTAATTATCGGGCTGGATTATTATTTTTAGACCGCAAGACTAATGGCCTAATTAAATATTTTATGATTGAGATCCGTTTTGTTAAAGCAGGAGCGATAGATTTAACAGCAAATAGTATGGTCACAAGCCAGCCAGGTAAAAACACATGGAAAACCGTTTTTGGCAAAGAGAATGAGGTAGTAAAACAAACCATTATGTGTTCTGAAAGCGATTTTGGTACTGAGGTGTACCTTTACCTGAAAAATTTCAGGCCATACAAGCGTACTCAGGTGAATTGAGCAATGGCGTAAAGCACTGTCTTTCTACGCTATGAAGATTTCTTTAGGAAGATCGTTAAAAGTCAGTTTTTAAAAAGAATAAAGAGTTTGATGATTGTCGGTAAGAGGTCGTCGTTGCGAAGCCAATTTTCCAATTGAATAGTCTGTACAGATTATTATTGGTAACGCAATCTTTATAGCAAATGAAATAAAATTACCACTCCGCCTGGTGGCAGAGAAAATCTCATTATAATTTTGGCTAACCGGATTTAAAACCCGAATTTTAGCATTAACACATCTCCCTATGTTAAAGGCAGTTATTTTAGACGATGAAACCCGAGGAAGTAAACTACTCTCACAGAAACTTCAATCTTTCGAAGATGAACTTCAGGTTGTGGGTGTTTTTAATGAACCTGCAAAAGCCCTGGCTGCAATTATTGCGTTAGATCCGGATGTGCTGTTCCTTGATGTGGAAATGCCCGGCCTCAACGGATTCCAGTTCTTAGAGCGCTTGGGAAGTTTTAGTTTTGAGGTAATTTTCACCACCGCCTACGATAGCTATACGCTGGAAGCACTTCGTTTAAGTGCTGTGGATTACCTCATGAAACCCGTAGATGAAGATGATCTAAAAACCGCCATAATCCGTTTGCGTAAACGCGTTGCTGGTAGAATGAGGCAACCAAGCAAGAAATCTGAAGTTCTAAATGCGAGACTAGCCTTACCCACTGCCGAAGGAATTTATATTATCGATAAAACAACCATTATCAGGGTAGAAGCCATGAGCAACTATAGTGTTTTCCTGCTTACCGACAACAAGAAAATCATCGTTTCAAAAACACTAAAAGAATATGAAACACAATTGAACGATGATTTTTTTATGCGCATTAACCGTTCGGTAATTGTAAACCTGAGTTATGTGGTTAAATACCGCAAAGGTGACGGAGGCACTTTAGAGTTCAGTGATGGTGCAGAGGTAGAAGTTTCGCCACAGCGTAAAGAAATGTTATTGCAAAAGCTATTCTAAGTGATCTTCTTTTATCAATTTATAATGTCCGGGCCAACCCATACAGCGATCACATAACCAATATAAAATTATGAAGCAAATATTGGTAAGCGGAATTTAACCTTCACTTTGATGTTTGAACACACAAAATGGATGCATGTTCCGTTATTAACCCAGATAACAGCAAAAAAATTTTGAAAGCGAGGGATGGAGCCTAGGTTCTAAAGCTTCTTACTTTAATGGCAAGGCCTGTAATCATAAACGCCTGTCACCAAAAATAAGCTCAGTCTATCTGCATCCGGCTTTCAGCAGATTATCACTTTCTAAGGTCTAATTCAACCAAACGCTGACCAAATATACATGGCCTTATTAGCAAAACAGATTACACCGTTAAATTTCAGTCTTGACGGCAAATGCTTTCAATTGACCTGTGGCAGGCATTTTTAGCATATTACTTTTGCATTGGGAACAGTTCTAGTAATGTAACGCTGCAAGTCCTTAACAGCCACCTGAAGCGTATCGTTAGGTATTTTTCCAGTTATTACCGAAAATTGATTGGATTTAGTCTGCGCATTTACGCTGCTGTAAAAATGCAGGTAAGAAGTACATAGCTCCGAGTTACACTTGCTTCAAAATTAACCTTACTTGACATGTATTGAGTGTTCTTTTAGGGTGAATTGTAGGGAAAATTAGTTATCCGCCACAATGAGTACTTATTTCGTACCGCCTATACTCTTGTTTTTAATGGTATTACCATTAAACCGGATATTTTCTAGAATGGCATCTTTTACGTTATCAAAAACGAACACAGGGCGGATATCTTGTGCTTGAGTCGTGATAGAAACATTAGTGACATACAAACCATTTACATGACGCGCGTACAAACTGTTTGCAGGCAGCTTCAGTCCAAACATCCGGTTTTCCGGATAACCCCTGTCGTTTTCAGGTACCCGTATAGGAAAGTCTTTTGTGGAATTGACATCGCCGGGCAACATTAGCCTAACATTGTAAATCCGTATATCTTGAATAACGCTTTCCGGCAAGCCAGCAATAACTGAAGGAATAATGCTCTGCGACTCGGCAAACACATCATGAATTGAGATATTGCGCATAATTGATGGCTTTCCATCTTCGTTCAAAAAACGTTTGCTCACCCTAATCATTATTGGGCTAATTACATCAGTCATCACAACATTGGAAATATTGATGTTTTCCACGATACCGCCATCAACTCCTAAAATCACAATTCCGGTATTTACGCTATTCGTATTGATTTTTTTAACAATGCCTGGCAAGATATTCCACTTTCTTAAGAGGTCCCGAGACGGCTTTTTGATTACAATATTACTAACCGTGATGTTTTTGAAGCCACCTCTCGAACCTGTGCCAAACTTTAAACCGTTGCAATTAGAGGCTAACACACAATTGTTGGTTGTAATATTCTCACATGGCTTGTCCGTATACTCACTTTTAAAACATAGCGCGTCATCTTCCGAATCAATGATGCAATTGCTTACAGTAATGTTTCTACCATCTATATCCATGCCATCAGTATTCCAGTTAACAAAGCTATTGATGTAGAGTCCATCGATAGACATCTCTTCACAATCGGATATAGAGACTGTAATCTGTGCAGAATTAAGAATGCGTACACCTTTAAGCGCCACATTTTTACAGCCGATAAAAAGAACATTCATCGGCTTACCATTCTTGTTTTCACCTAATTGAAATGCCCTTCCTTCACCAGCACCTTTAATTGTTCCTTCGCCAATGATGCCAGCGTTCGTCAAATTATCTGCAATAATCAAGGCTTTTAACCAAGCCACGTACATTCCATTGTGTGTGATTGTAGCATGCTTCTTTTTGGATGAAATGTCATGTTCAGGGTAATCGCTTACGTGATAGCTCCCCTGCAATATTGCACCAGGAAGTAGCCGGAGATATACATTGGACTTCAGAAAGATTGTTCCAGTAAAGTAGGTCCCAGCTGGAACCTGAACTTCGCCACCTCCATCTTTATTACATTTATCAATTGCAAACTGTATCGATTTGGTGTTAAGTTTGGTACTATCGGAATTAGCACCAAAATCTCGGATATTATAAGTCTGGGCGTAGCAAGATGATACAAATAATAAGAAGACAAAATACAGGACTGTTCTCTTCATGTTAAGGCAGGTCAAATGTCATCGTATGCGGTTTATAAATGGTTTAAGCAAATCTATTCTTTAGTGAGCTGATATTCTTTACCATAATTTGCAATGGTTTGAACTTAATTTGCGACAAGGTTATTTGCCTTTATTCTACAATACTACTGGAGCATTAAAACTGGGCCAGATAACGTTTACTCCACCCCTCATGATATTGTTGGGAGAAACTACTGTGATGCTGTCCGGAGGTTATCTTTACGCAAAGGCCGATAAGACATACTTCAGTAAATTTGTTATCCCCATGCTGATGTTGACCAGGACAATTCCAACCTTTACAGGTTGAAGATACCCAATAAGCATTTACCATAAAATTCTTCAATTACGAAGTAGAATAATAATTCTAACATCGTTTTTCAGTTTAGTCAGGATGAGAAGATTGGAACTTCCACCCTCCAGCACCCCATGCTGGCGCGATACCTGGCTACGCTACATCTCGATTAACCGATCCCAAAATTAAGCGACTGTTACAAGACTTAACAGATATGGCACCATCTGCTTAATTTCTTTATTCAGTACATTTTGCATTTTACAATAAATTAATTTGGAGATTCTCCAATAAACAAGATATCTACAATAGGGTGTCCAGCAGCATTTAATACTTGGTAGTAGAATGTTAGAAAAATCAAATATTTACGACTCCAGACTCCATCTAACGGCAAGTGGAGAGACTTAATCCAGAAATTAAATTCGATGAAAATGGTCTGTATCCAAGTGGACTATCTCTTAACAGACTTATAACCGCATTTTGAACTTCATCCAGAATATCCCAATCCTTCTCGATATAAATATCAGTAGTCTTTCGGGTTTCATCTACATGGTTTAATGCAAGAGCAACATCATCTTTACTTTTTCGACATTTATTTCTGGCTATTGTAGCAAAACTGTGTCTTCCCCAATAAAATGAAATTCTTGGGATTTCAAGTTCTCGGCAGATCTTGTTAAAGCCTTGACTAAGTGCTGAATTCATGCCCGTTGCAGAAGAAAATCTTTCATGAAGTTTTCCGACATATTTATCGAGAATGGGTTTCATTTCATCAATTATTTTGATACTTATAAAAGCTCTATCTCTCCTTTTAGACTTAGTCTTCATCCTATTGTATTCGAGCCTACCATTGTACATATTCTCTTTTCTAAAATGAAAAATATCAACAGCATTAGTGCCGCATGCATAAAAGGAAAGCATAAACAGATCCCTTGTTGTCGCTTCAATACCATCTTCAATCCTTGGCTTGTAATCCCTGATTTTCTTGATTGTTTCAATATCAATATTCCTTTTTCTCGTTTCGGGAGCAGGCTTAATTTTATATTTTTTAAAAGGATAATGGGGAATCCTGATTATTCCCAGGTCCTCATCGTTATAGGTATCTCTTGCTACATTGAAAAGCCCTCGAAGATCGCGCATTGCACCCGCTATTCCGGCATCAGAAAGGCCTACAGTTTTGATTTGAAATTTAGTACCATTACGATGGACACGGTTCAAGGTCCGGGGCTTTCTTAAATAAGCCTCGTAATCCTTCAACATCTTCGAGGTAACCTCATCGATAAAAACTTCTTCCCTTTCAAAATAATCAATTAGGTGATTTACCGCGCTTCTGAAATTTGTTACAGTTCCCTTACGTCCCTCAGCCTTTAACTTTTCAATATGTTTTCTACCGAAAGAGATGAACTCGACTTTCTCTCCATCCGCCTGAATATATTCTAACAATTGTTCACAGGTATAATAATCTACCCTATCATTTAAATTTGTTAAAGATTCACGATATTTAAAAACTGTATCGTAGATTGGCTTCGCGGCAAACATGTCTTTAATGTTGTAATTTTGGTCTAATTGTTTTCTAACTACAAATTGCTTGGTGTCAATGTAGCGGGTTTGTCTTTTATGTGTTAGACGAATCTTTACATTGAAGGTCCCATCTTTTTTCATCTGATGTTTGAGTACCACTGCACTTATTGTTGCCATAATAATGTAATAAAAAAAACTGTAAATTATTTGTAAAACAGGGCTGTTTAATTCATCAAAAAAGCCTGTTGAACTCAAAAAAATCAAATTTTAGATTTTTGAGTTTAATGAAAAATATTGGCTTATAGATGGCTTTAAGGCCTATTATTATAAATTTATACAATCTTTTTCACATTAAAGACCCAAAATTCCGGTACCATCGATATGAGTTCGAATCTCGTCGGGAGCACTAAACGAGACAAATCAGTTTTCATGCTGTTTGTCTCGTTTTTTATTTTACGTAACTCGTTATTATTCACACATATTAACTTTACCCTAAAGAAACCACAACCTATTGACGCTTCTTAACCAAAAACAAATTATTGATTAATTCTAATAATCAGTATTTTTCAGAGACTTTGCAATCAGCGGAGCGGAATCAATGAAATTGGTTTATCTTATAGTATCCATAATGATTTTTCAGGGGATAGCTAACACAATTTTGAGCTTTTAAAGCTACATCTTACTAAACACTGGCAGCCTGTGAAACTCCACCTCACTTTTCCCTACACACCGTTTTCACTTTCGATGTTATTTAATGATATTCTCCCCGGTTCCTGCTCAAAGGTTGGGCATTTTGACTGAAGAGGATAAGATACAAGATCAAATAGTGTATAAATATTGGATCTCTAAATTGTAACCAAGGCCAAGTCCGTTTCTGGAGATGGATACGGGTTTGATAAAACAGAATGTACAATTTTCCTATAGCTTCTGCCAATAGGAAGCTTGTAGTTATTAATTTCAATTGTAACTGTATTAAAAGCATTTACACTATCGATAGCAGCTAAAAAAGACCTGTGGATTCTAAGAAATCTTTTATTTAATAACTGTAGTTCCATTAATCAGACCGGATGTACTCCATGTTCTTATTTACAAAAAATTACCTCTTTCACAAATCTGCTTTATTATAAGCCATTTAAAACTTAATAGATTTTACATTAATTTTAAAGGGCCAGGGGCTTACGATCAGCAGACCCTGACAACTTTCATATCCAATAGTTCCCCGAGTTTCTCGATCTTATCGGCAATGTGACCTACCCCAACTGCACAATGATGTGCCGGCCCGTTAAGATTCCATGCGTTCACAAACTTACGGGCACCAATACTGAATCTGTAGCGGCTATTGGTATTTCCAATTTGCAGAATAGGTCCCTCCACCGATTCTCCCTCCGCTACCAGAAGCATAAGCTTACCGTCATTAGTCTCGGCCACTGACAATAAGGTAACGGGGCCATTCTTCACAGACATTTCTACCGATAAGCCTCTGCCAACTTTTCCATGGTATACCTTAAGCGGCTTCACTTTTGTTTTTCCTTCCGCAATAGCTATGTGACCAGGGCCATCATGCCCCATCAAAACTATATCATCCTTGAAATCCATGGCATAATACTCTGTAAAAGACCCCCCAACTCCAAAGCTATCCATGATTTTCATCGCCTGAACATTTTTTATTTCGTATTCTCCTGCCACTGGAATGCCGCGAGCCGTGAGCAACGAATTCCCTAAGATAATCGAGCTGATCGCATCTTCGTTTTCTTTGTTTCCCGTTCCCTTGTAATAGTATGCAAATGATCCAAGTTTATATTTTTCGGCAAGTAGGTCCAATGCAACTGATGTTCTTGAGGATTCTTGAAGGTCTTCGAGAGAACAATCGGCCTGCATATCGAACTGTAGCTTGAAATGCTCAATTCTTTCCGCAACCTCACTTTCTGTAACCGTTTTTCTTAGCGAGGCAAGTTCTTCCACTTCAAGCATTTCAATATGCCCTCCAAAATATGCATATTGTTTTGTCATATCGGTATAGATATCCAGCATACCGCTGTAATAATGTCCCATACAGCCCATGCGGTTGTACGACATGATATTTTTAACCTTTGCAGCCTCAACCCATGCTGATACCTCCTCCCAAAACTCTTCATCTCCATTGAGCATACCTGTAACCTGGTGAAACTTAATTCCTGTGCGGTTAAAAACGTTTGCAATTTCGGGAACCGGACAGGCCGCGCAAAATGCCAGCCACTCTCCTGTCATTTTTACACGATCATCCATCTGGTTAAACGTTTCATAGTTTATAGCAGCTTCAGGCGATACATTCAAAATAATAACAGGAACTTTAGCCTTTTGCACCACAGGCAGAACTGTTGATGAAAGTGCATATGTGCTCACATAAAGAAATATAAGATCTACGTTTTCACTCCTGAAACGGTCTCCTGCATCAAATGCCTTATCAATATTGTCTACAATACCAAGATTGATCACATCTGGATGAAATGTGTTAATTTTTTTTTCAATAGTAGAAAGATAATTTTTTAATCTGTCTTCCAAACCTTCGAACTGCTCCCAGTAGGTATCAAGGCCAATACCGAAGAGACCAATCTTCAATGAATTTTTGCGCATCTTTATTTAGTTTCTATTTTTTTTATGGACAGCTTATGTCTCTTTGAAATTTACCAACACCGCTTTTCCCTGCAATGGTTAAGCAATCGGAAACGATTTCATAGTAGGTGCTTTTAACTTAAATAATCCTATTATTTTTATCTATTTGGTCAGGTAAAATCTTTCAAATTATTTTCTGCTAAATCTACTGCTTGGTCAGTGATGAAGAAATACACTTTTTGATCATTGAGATTCATATTTTGATTTTTATTGCGCTTATAAACTTATCAATAGGAAGAACTTCATTCTTTCCTACTCAGGAATTCCTTTCTATATCTAGATGGCGAAAGATTCATCTTAGATTTGAAGAGCCTGGAAAAATAATATTCAGATTCAAAGCCGTTCTGATAGGCAATATCGCAAATGCCCAGATCAGTTTCGAGCAGCATTTTGGCTGCTTTTTGGATTTTGAGGTTCAGCTGGTATTGTCCGGGCGACTGGCCTGTAATTTCTTTAAACGATTTCCTAAACCACGCATAACTTACATTATGTTTTTCTGCAAGCTTTTCCGGCGAAATATCACTGTTCAAATTTTCATGGATGCTATATTTGATATTATTGATAATCTGAGATTTGCGGCTACTGGACTGCAATTTTAAAAGCGCTGAGGCATATACCAGTCCCAAAAGCTGAATCGTTAAACATCCGGCAAGCTGATTGCTTCCCATTCCATCAAATTTTATGGTATCAATCAGCTGGATAAAAATATTGATAAATTCGGCATTAAAGCCCATATATATCAAGGGGTGTTCAGGGCTGAAACAATCCTGTTTCATCAGGTGATTGGCATAACTACCACCGAAACCTACCCAATATTCGCTCCAGCCATTTTCCTCATCCGGTTTAAACCGATGCCATATCCCTGGATACAGAAAAAAAATGGTTCCTGGCTGTACATTTACCTGACCGATAAATTCGGCTTCAAAAATACCTGTCCCCGATGCGATGTACACCAACTGGTATTCGGAGAGTACCCGGCCTTTTGCATAATCGAAAAAGTATTCATCCGGATGTACGGCATCTGGATATATTTTTCCAGCAGGATGGATATAATGGCCCACATTTAATATCGAGATTCCCCAATCAGGTTGATTAGCATCTTCTCCGGCACCTGGATTTATATATTTTCGGAAAGTGTCCATATTGGTTAGTTCAAGTACCTAATTTAAGCAAAACACTCCGTTACCAAACAAGTTCTGATAATTAATATCAAAAAGTGCATTAAAAAACCCAAAACATGCAAACTTTCAAGACAGTGTCGCAACAACTAAATCGTTTACGTAAATAATTCAGCACAAATATTACTATCTGAGGCATTTAAATGACAACTTTATCGGCCAGGTGTAATCGCCAGGTTTAATTTTAACCAAATAACTCAGTAAAGATGAATGCAAGACTGATTTATCTGCAGCAGAATTTTATGCCGTTACCAACCAGTACTATATTCACCCTAACACCATAAAACTATTATTTTCAGATGAAAATCAAATTTTCTTTGGGACTGATCTTTTTGAGCATCTCCCCTTTCCTAGGCATTGCACAACAATTGGGTCCGTTTCCATTTAACCATACTAACTTGCCAGTAGAAACCAGGTTGCAGGACCTGATGAAAAGACTGACCATCGATGAAAAAATCGGTATGTTATCAGAAACATCCTTACCGGTAGAACGTCTGGGAGTAGCCAAATACTATTACGGCAATGAAGGTCTGCATGGGGTAATGCGCCCCGGAAAATTTACGGTTTTCCCACAATCCATCGGTCTGGCCGCGTCCTGGAACCCTACTCTGATCAATCAGGTCGCGACTGCAATATCTGACGAGGCCCGGGGCAAATGGAATGAACTCGGGCAAGGCAGGAAACAAACTGCGCCATTTAGTGATTTGCTCACCTTATGGTCTCCAACAATTAATATGGCCCGAGATCCCAGGTGGGGCCGGACAGCAGAAACTTATGGTGAAGATCCCTATCTCACCTCACGCGCTGCAGTAGCCTATATCAAAGGGCTGCAGGGCAGCGATCCTAACCACATAAAAGTAGTAGCCACTCCAAAACACCTTGCAGCCAATAACGAGGAAAACAACCGTCTTGCTGCAAATGCCATTATCTCCGAAAAAACGCTTAGAGAATACTATCTTCCGGCTTTTCAAAGCAGTATAACTGAAGGCAGGGCACAGAGCATCATGTCTGCGTATAATAAAGTGAACTGGATACCATCAACAGCAAGCAGGTGGCTCTTAACAGACGTATTGCGCAAAGAATGGAAATTTGATGGCTTTGTTGTGAGTGACTGTGGTGCACCCTGCAATATCTTTAGTAAACATCAGTTTACCGGCTCGCTGGAAGAAGCAGCAGCAGCCGCAATAAAAGCTGGCATGGATATGGAATGTGCAGCCGGATGTAGTTTAATCAGGGATTATTTAAAATTGGCATGGCAAAAAAAATTGGTAAGTGATGAGGAAATAAACAATGCCGTAAAAAACGTATTACGGGTAAGATTCCGCCTTGGACTGTTCGATAGGTTAGGATATGGTCCTTACGACAAGATCAGCCCTTCGGTGATAGGTAGCGCTGCACATCAGCAGTTGGCCCTAACTGCTGCTAAAGAAAGTATAGTACTTTTAAAAAACGACAAACGCATACTT
This sequence comes from Pedobacter psychrodurus, assembly GCF_004331735.1. GTDB lineage: Bacteria > Bacteroidota > Bacteroidia > Sphingobacteriales > Sphingobacteriaceae > Pedobacter > Pedobacter psychrodurus. The sequence continues at coordinate 115,791 of NZ_SJSO01000003.1, read as the reverse complement.
CCGCTCCAGGCAGACAAGATCAAATCGATAGCTGTTGTTGGACATAATGCTGACATCAACGTTTTTGGGGGCTATAGCGGTGTTCCTTTAAACACACCAATTACCCCATTACAGGGCATAAAAAATATCGTTGGAAGTGGAACAACTATAAACTATGTACCCACTAAACTCGACTTGTTCAATGTAGAAATGATACCTTCAGCTGAGTTATTATCACAGAGTGGGCAAAATGGGCTTGATGCTGAATATTTTGACAATAAATTTCTGGAGGGAATACCTAAGAAAAGAATCGATGCACAGGTAAATTTTAGCACCAAAGAAAACCCGCCTGATCCATTTATCCCCGCAGGAAAGAAATCTATACGCTGGAGTGGCTGGCTGGTGCCTGATAGAAGTGGCGAATACACATTGGCAGTAAGTTCTGACGATGGATCACGCACCTGGTTTGATGGTAAAATTGTTATTGACAGCTGGAAAGATAGGGGTGAAATACTTGATAGTTTTAGGGTAAAGCTAGAAGCTGGCAAAAAATATCCGGTAAAAATTGAATATTACGATACCGGAAACGATGCAGTATGCCGTTTTTGGTGGCACACACCTTTTTCAAAAGAACGTGTATACACCGCACAGGTTGAAGCGGCAAAAAAAAGTGATGTGGTGGTTGCTGTAATCGGTACCGGACTATATAATGAACGTGAGGGTCACGACAAAGAAAGCCTTGATCTTCCAGGAGATCAAATGGCGATGTTAAAAGCTGTTTATGAGGCAAACCCAAATGTGATTGTGGTAATGGTAACGGGTAGCCAACATACCATCGGATGGATAAAAGAAAAGATCCCGGGCATTGTAAATATGTACTTTGGAGGAGAACAGGCAGGCAATGCCATTGCATCTGTACTTTTCGGAAAATATAACCCTTCCGGAAAATTGCCACTTACCTATTACGAAAGTCTGGAAAAGGTACCGGCTATGGACAGGTACGAAATAAGCGAAGGCAGAACCTATATGTATTATCCAGGAAAACCGCTTTATGAGTTTGGTTATGGACTTAGTTATACCACATTCAAATATGGCAATTTAATGGTGAAGAAAATATCGGCTGGCATGAAGAAAAAGCTATCGGTTCATATTGAGATCGAAAACACAGGCAAAATGGACGGTGAAGAAGTAGTACAGCTTTATTTAAGCTATCCTAACTCAAAACATCCTGTACCGCTTAAGCAGTTGAAAAGCTTTAAAAAAGTGTTTGTGGCCAGAGGTAAAACTGTAAAAGTTGATTTTTTAATTAATGAAGAAGATATCTCATTTTGGTCGGTTGAGCAAAAAAGCTGGTTACCAGAAAAAGGAACGGTTATGATCAATATTGGTTCTTCCTCAAAAGACATCCGTTTGCATTCCCTGATCAGCTTGGCTCAGTAAAAGCAGGTCATGAAAGAAAAACGATGTTTGGTTAACACACTTGGTAATCGGGTAATTACAATTATCCAAATCCACAGAAAATACCGTAGCTTAATACAAAAAGCAAATCAATACACAAATATATTTCCAGCATCACCATGAAAATCCTTCCGTACCTTTTTATTTTATCGTTGTTTTTCTCTAAAGCTAGCGCTCAAAGCAAATCATTCAACATTGTCGATTTTGGCGCAAAATCAGGTCTGCAATTTTCTAACAGCAAAGCTATCCAAAAGACTATTGATGCTGCCTCAAAAGCAGGTGGCCGTGTAATTATCCCATCCGGGCAATTTGTTACCGGGCCTATTCAACTTAAATCAAATGTAGAACTTTACCTGTCGGATGACGCAGAACTATTAGGAACCGTAAACCGTTTAGACTACGGGAAACAGCGTGTAAGCGCCCTTATTTATGCAAAAGCACAACATAATATCGCAATTACCGGCAAAGGAACCATTAATGGCCGTGGTGCCGAAGTAGTAAAGAACCTGTTGCTACTCTTGCATCAAGGCATATTAACCGATGAAACCTGGGTGGTTAAACGCCCATCAGAAAGCAACAGACCCAGGCTGATTGCCTTTTCCAACTGCGAGGATGTTTCAATTAAAAACGTAACCATGAAAAACAGTGCAGGTTGGGTTCAGGATTTTGTCAACTGTAACAGGCTTTATATCGATAGCGTTACAGTAGAAAGTACAGTCTATTGGAATAATGATGGTATCGATATCGTAAACAGTAAAAACGTGCGCATTACCAATTGCAATATTGATGCTGCCGATGATGGCATCTGCTTAAAATCTGAAGGAAGTCCGGGCATCTGCGAAAATATATTTGTAGCCAATTGCATTATCCGCTCGAGTGCCAGCGGTTTTAAACTGGGTACAGGTTCTTACGGCGGCTTTAAAAACATCAAGGTACGCAATATCACCGTGTACAATACTTACCGCTCTGCAATTGCCCTAGAGGCCGTTGATGGTGGTTTTATAGATGGCGTAGATATCGAAGGTGTTACTGCAAAATACACAGGAAATGCCATTTTTATCCGTTTAGGACATAGAAACAAAACCAGTGAGTACAGTAGTATCAAAAACATCCGTATTGCCAAGTTAAAAGCCGATATTCCAAATGCCAAACCTGACGCTGGTTATCCATTAGAAGGACCACTTCCTAAAGTACCTCCGCACAATTTACTTCCAGCATCAATTACAGGTATTCCCAATCATTTCGTTGAAAACGTAATCCTCGAAGATATTGAGATTACATATGGTGGTGGCGCATCCGAAAAAGTTGCCCATATCCCGCTGGATAAACTGGACAGCGTAGTGGAAAATGAAGCCGGGTATCCTGAATTTAGTATGTTTGGCGAACTGCCGGCCTGGGGATTTTATGTTCGACATGCCAAAGGCATATCTTTTAAGAACATTAAACTGGGATACAAAACATCCGATTTTAGGCATGCTTTGGTTTTCGATGATGTAAGTTCGATCAACATTGATGGGTTACAGATCGAAAAAGGAGAAAACCCTCACCAGATCATCCTAAAAAAAACAGAAAAGGTTTCGATCAAAAATCTCAAATTGCCATTTAACACTAAAGACGCTGTAAAAGAGCTCCCATAATATGATCTGATAGCCACCTAAGGCAATTCAGAGTTGTAATTAAAGATTATGGTTTTGATGGCGTTTAAGCATGAGCCATCCACTTCTGGGAAAATTCATTATCCCAGAGTGAGGATTAATAAGACTAGTGAAAAAGGATTTTTTTTTTATAATGTGGTGGGTGGAAATCTCCACAATTTGCAGGGAATACCAGAACAAACGGATTGGTAATCGATGATATTTCTGAAGCTTACCCGTTGATAAGATAAAAACGACTTTGAATATGGAAAGTAATCACATTACACATCAAGCGCCCACTAATAGCAGCTATATTGTTCAGCGTCAAATCATGGCAACAGCTTATCGTCATTTAAGAGGTTAAGCTGCCACCATTCATTTAATTACCGTGTTTCATAGGTAGACGAAACAAAATATCCCGTTATCAACAAATTTGCAGCTGATTGTTCCAATTACTAGTTCTTCTTAATCACGAAGTGATAATTACCTGCTTCGGCATTATACACTAATTTATCAGGTTCAGCTCTTAAAAAACTTAAACCATCGGCTTTGTCAAGAGGCACCCCTCCTTCTTTCACTAGGCTGGTCTTGCCGGATGGTATATAAATTGTAGCCGAGGTATTTACCGGAATCGAAACATCCATTTCAAGGCCATTATCTGTTCTCTTCCAACTACAGGTAATATCGCCGCTTATCGATTTGAAAGATCCTTTTACCCAGTTAAGGTCTGGCAATACTGACGGCTTGATGATAATTTTTCGGAAACCAGGACCGGATTCATCAGGACTGATACCAACCAGGTCATTAAAAAACCATTCATTGATCTGTCCGGACATGAAATGGTTCTGAGAGCCAAAATCACCAACACCGGCATCCCATTTTTCAGTCAAACTGGTTGCCCCTTTTTTAATCTGGTAGCCATAACCCGGTTTATCAGACTGGTTGTTCATATCAAACACCACATCTGAATGCCCGCCATCGGCCAGTGCCCTCAGTAAAAAGCGGTATCCCACTTCTCCAGAGTTAAAACTATTGTTATTTTTCCTGATACTATCTACCAATGCACTCAACAGCTTAGGTCTGTTCTGGGGCTCAACAATATTGAGGAATAATGGTAAGGCACTGGTTGTGTTCGAACCGGTTGCATACAATCCTGATGTAGGATTAAAAAATTTATCGTTAAATGATTTGCGGATCTGTTCACTGGATCTATGGTACATATCTGCATCTGACTGTTTACCAAGTTGTTTGGCAATGTTGTACATGATAAGATTATCGTAATAATATATTGCAGTTCCGGTAAAGGATACTGGAGTGAGCTGTGATCCCCAGGCAGGCTTCGGACCGATATCATACCAATCGCCAAGACCAGTAACAATAATGTTGTTTTGAGCCGATGAGGATAAAAAGGCCACATATTTCTTCATCCGTTCATAGTATCTTTCAAGCAGGGAAATATCGCCCGAAAACAAATATTGCTGCCATGGAACTATAATAAACGAGCTTCCCCATTCTGTAGAGTTGCGAAAACCGTTAGTGAGGTCGGGAGAACCGGCAATAAAATATTCCGGGGCGATATTCGGAACAAATCCGTTTGCCAGCTGTGCATCTGCCATATCGCTCATCGTTTTGCGGAACAGTGGAGACATATCGAAGTTGTACCTCAGCGAGGGACCATTCAACTGGTTTTCTTCTAACCAGCCCATCTTTTCGCGGTGCGGGCAGTCGGTCATCAGGCTCTGCATATTACTTCGCTGTGCCCACCGAACCAACTCGTAAATTTGGTTAAAAAGTGTGTTTGAGGTAGAAAATTTACCCACAGGCGTGGATGAAGAGTGTACAATCAAATCCTCCAAAGCCTCCACCCTCGGCAACTGCCCACCAGATTTGGCTGCAAAAAGCTCTACCTGAACGTATCTTGCGCCCTGATAAAAGAATTTAGGTTGCCAGCGCTCTACTCCTATTCCTGCAAGCGTATATTGCCACCATGCCGGCCTGGCACCATCCTGTGTAGCTGATTTACGGTCGATTAGGCCATCTGCACCCAATAATTCTGACGGAATCATCCGAACAAATGATCCTTTTTCTCCACTAATAGCAAGTTTTGGCATCATAGCAGCATTCTGCCCAAAATCGTAAATAAACAAGTTATCTTTAATTTTAGTAACCTTAACCGACGATTTGGTTTCAATAACTTTTACCGCAGGAGCAGCAAAAGATAGTCCCTTTAATTTTCCTCCCGGGCCAGCAGAAACTACAGCCATTTTCCAATCCTTATTCGTTTCGAATGCAGCCGTATTCCAGCCGATAGGTTCCAGGTTGGCATTATAATCTTCGCCTCCAAACATATTCGAATAGGTAATTGGCCCAGGCGCAACCTGCCATGTTTTATCGGTACCAATTGTTTTTACTATACCATCAGCGTATTCTAAGCGGATCTGTGCAATTGCTTTTAAGGGCCCGTAAGAATTTAGGAATTTAACATAGCGAATAGAATCCGGTTGGATATTATACATGCCATTCCCTAAAATAATCCCAATGGCATTGCTTCCAGATTTAAGTTTATCCGTAATGTCGTAAGTACTGTATAAGATCGTCTTTTTATAATCTGTCCATCCCGGCGTTAGTAAATCTTCACCAACTTTTTTGCCATTAACCGAAAGTTCAAATTCAGACATGCCGCTAATGAAAATTACGGCACGGACTAAACCCTTGTTTATTGAAAAGTCTTTTCTCAATGCCATAGACGAATAATTGGGCAAAACCGACCTATCTAATGGTTCATCAGTTAAATTCTGTTTGTCCCATCCATTGGCTTCATTGCTATCAAGTGATTGTACCAGCCTTTCGGAGGCGATATTTTTTCCGTTTGATAACACTTCAATCTGCCTGAGTGCAAACTGAAAGTTTCCTTTCCATCCCCACAATTTATTTGCGGTTATTCTTACAAATCTTCCTGTGGCATTTTTAACATTGAACGATACTGGTTTCCACCCCGGATTATTGAAATTTAGGGTAGTATAATCAGCAACCATAGTGGCCTCTGTAAAACTTTCGTCATCCGATATTTCTACTTTAAAGTTAAAAGGAAAACCATAACCTGCACGGTCTTCAAAAAACATGGGTGTGATGCGGATGGAAGAAATAGGTGATTTTTTTTTCAGATCGATCTGAACCCACTTGGTTGCATTTTGCGTTTCTGCACTTTTGGCCCTATACCCAAATGGGCTAAGCGAAAATTTTTCCGCTCCTGCTCCACTGATCCAATTGGCAACCCAATCTTTATCTGACAATAGTCCCATTGTAAATGTTGCGGCATCGCTCCATTCAGAAATTGTTCCTTTATTATCCCATACACGTACTTTCCACCAATATTTTTTACCTGATTTTAACGGCTGGCCCATATAACTGATATAGGCCATCTGACTAGATGCTATCTTACCCGAATTCCACGCATTACCTTTATCGTTCTTCAATAACTGCTCTGCATCTGAAACGAGTATCTGATAAGCAAGTTGTTTTAATCCCCTTTGACTATTTGTAGCTGTTAGGATATAGCTCAGGCCTGGGTGAACTACATCTACTCCTAGCGGATTATAGAATAGTTCGCACTTTAGATCTGTTGGCTTTAGTGCTGAAAAAGCAAAGCAAAAAGAATTGGTCAGCAACAACAGAAAAACGGTAAAATATCTTTTGGATTGAAACATAATATTGGGATAATACAATTAAAGGAAACACCACTTAGCTAATGTTTCCTTTAAAATAAGTTAAAAATAAGGATTTAACGCAACTTCAGATGCTGGGATCGGAAATAACAACCTGATATTGGTATACGATGCTGGCGATGGTGTAATACCAGCCGGGAAGTAGTAATTCAGTGGATTTGCCTTGAACCGGATACCAAAGGCCTTCATCACCTCATCAGCCTTCCCTGTTCTTACCAGATCAGGCCATCTTTTGTTTTCAAAAGCTAGTTCCACTCTTCTTTCATTCTGTATCGCATCCCTAACGGCGGTTTGTCCTGATGCTAAACTAGCTGTTAATCCCGTCCTTGGATTTGCCCTGACCATGTTTAAATAGGTTAAAGCATCACCTGGCCTATTCTGTTCATTTACTGCTTCGGCCAAAAACAAAAGTACTTCCGCGTAGCGGTATACCGGCCAGTTATCGTTTGTATTATTGGTAACCGCATGTGGGTGACTATATTTTTTGATGTACGGATAACTAACCCCACCTGCTGTAAGGTAACCGATCGATGCATCCTTCCGCTTATCATTTGCCTCGTAGGCGGCAATAATATCTGGTGTTGGAAGATTAAATCCCTGTATGGTTCTTGGAACTTCTTGTATCCCGGTTATTGCTGTTATTTCTGCCGCTGAAATAGGTTGAATAAGAAAAGTGTAAAAGAAATTGCTGGAAAGCCCTTCATTTCCTTCTTTATACTGTATTTCGAAAACCGATTCGCTATTGTTTTTTTGTGAAGGATTAAAAACATTATTGTAATCAGACACCAATGAATAACCCGTAACCTCTTTGAGTATTGCTTCAGCGTCAGCCCATCTTTTTAAAACCATATAAACGTTGCCAAGCAGTGTTTTTGCAGCACCCGATGTAGCCCGTCCTGCCTCCTGGCTAGCCTTGTTGGGCAACAAAGTAGCCGCCTGTTTAGCATCTGCAATAATCTGTGCATACACATTCTCAACACTACTCAAAGGAAGTGAAGTCTCATCAAGCGTTTTGGCAGGTTTAAGGTGCAAAGGCACCTGTCCGAAATACTGAACCAGGTCGAAGTAGGCAAATGCCCTTAAAAAGTAGGCCTGTCCTTTGATATTGTTCTTTGAGGCAGCACCAAAATCGATCCCATCAATCGGTTCAAGAACCTGGTTTACCCTTGCAATTATAGAATAATCGGTAAAATATTTATTTGCCGAAACCGGGTTATTCGCATCATCGGTAAAGTCTTTAATATATTCGGACTGAATGCTCCCCCTATCGTTAGGATTATATTTATAGGTTGTGTTGTCAGACCGCTGCTCTCCCATTGCCCATGCGCCGTTCTGCCCTCCGTAAAGACCACGAAGGGGAGCATAAGCACCGTTGATGGCCTGTTGAAAATCGCTTTCTGTTTTAAAGAAAACGGGGGTACTTAATGCGGTTTTTGCAGGAATTTCCAAAAACCCCTTTTTGCAGGCTCCCAATGAAACCATCAGGATAATAGCCCAGAATATATTCTTGTTCATGATCGTCAGATTTAATAGTAATTTGATTATTTAAAATTTACATTTAACCCGAAAGTGAATGTCCTTGGAACCGGGTAGGCAGAAAAATCAAGACCCTGCGACAGCGAATTTGGTGCATTTCCATTAAGATCGGTACCAATTTCCGGGTTTATACCATCGTAATTAGTAAAAACAAAGGCCTGCTGTATACTCGCGTAAAAGCGTACACTCTTTAATACTTTTAACTTCTCTACGGGAAGGCTGTAACCCAGGGTAATGTTCTTGATGGTCAGATAACTTCCATCCTGAACAAAGCGGGTATGGAACTGGGCACGGTCATCTCCTGTTGATGCGGTTGTTTTTCCGTATTTACCAGCACCTGGATTTTGTGGCGAGCGCCATCGGTCTTTCACTTCTTTAAGTACGTTGAACACACCGTCAAGGTTTGTTGTTCCCTCATCCATCATTCTTGCAATATCATTGCCGTACGATCCACTTGCAACCACGGTGAAGTCAAAGTTTTTATAAGTAAAACTGTTTGTCAGTCCGAAAACAAATTTTGGGAACGGATTGCCGATCACTGTTCTGTCGCCTTCCTCATCACCATATTTGATTACGCCATCGCCGTTAAGATCGCGAAACTTAATAGTACCCACCTGTGAATTGACGCTTTTTGGAGAACTGTTAAAATCTGCCTGATCCTTATATACCCCATCCTGGATTAGTCCCCAGAACTGTCCTATCCTTTGTCCAACTTGGGTGATTGATCTCGCTGTGCCATTTCCGGTATACAAACGGTCGCTCAGCGAAGACAGCGCCAGTACTTTATTGTCGCTGAAAGCAATATTAAAATTGGTGTTCCATTTAAATTTACCGACCAGGTTATTGGAGTTAATGGCAAACTCGTGTCCCCAGAATTTTATTTCACCAACATTCCCTGTGAATGAGGAGAAGCCGGATTCGCGCGGTACGGCCAGAGAGAACAACAGGTCGGAGGTTTTTTTGCTATAATAATCATAAGTAAAGTTGATACGGTTATTTAATATGGAAAGATCAATCCCAAGGTCTAACTGTTTAGTTGTTTCCCATCCCAACACGTCGTTCCCTAAATTGGTTACCGCTACACCACTTGCCGTTGTAGAACCGAACGGACTGTTTACGCCACTCGATACTGTAGCATACTGTGTATAATTGCCAATATTGTTATTTCCAGTAACCCCATAACTTCCACGGATTTTAAAGAATGATACCAGTTTCAAATCGCGTAAAAATGATTCCTGGCTTAAAACCCATCCCGCAGATACCGAAGGGAAATTCCCCCATTTATTTGCCGATCCGAACCGTGAAGAACCGTCACGGCGGATACTTGCAGCGAAAAGGTATTTGCCTTTATAGTTGTAGTTCAAGCGTGCCAGAAATGAAGTAAGGCTCCACTCCTGTATATCGGAGGTAGAATTATTTTTGATCAGGGCCCCAGCTATGGTTTCGATCCTATCATCGGGATAATTAGATCCACTGATGGTACTGTAATCACTACGGTATTTTTGCTTGGTAAAACCTGCCAAAACATCAAATCCGTGATCATTGATCTGTTTTGAGTAATTAACTGTATTTTCCGACAGCCAGGACTGGTATTGATAGTTTGAATCAAATAATCCTGCAGAAAGTGGACTTGGCGTTGAAGCGAAAGCCCGCGAAGCTGTAGAAGGCTGAAAAGAATGGAACAGTGACTGTGCAAAATCTACATTGATACTGGATTTTAGCACCAACTTGCTGATCGGCTCGTATTCTACGTAACCGTTGGACAGTATTCTGTTGTCTTTGCTTTTATTGGTAATATCCTGAATAGACCTTACCCAATTAGGTGTAGGAAAAGCCGTAATACCAGCTGTGGTAACGGTGACCGGATAAGAACCGTCAGGATTTTGATAATTAAGAACAGGCGGTGTTAAAAGCGCATTGTTAATTAAACCGCCGCCACCAAAAAACATCCCATCGGTTGATGGTGAATTATTTACGGTGTGTGTAGGTGCAAGATTGAAACCTACTTTAATCTGATCGTTCACTTTAAAGAGCGAGTTGAGGCGAACTGAAAAACGTTCGTAACCTGAATTTAAAAGTACCCCATCCTGCTTAAAATAGCCGGCAACAATCGAGCTGCTGAAGTTTTCTTTATTGGTATTTAATGAAATGCTGTAGTTTGTTAAAGGCGCAGAACGTAACATGGCGTCGTACCAATCATAACCTTCTCCATATTGCGTCGGATTTTGAAGCGGAACAGGTACTGGTTGCCCTAAATCCTCGTAATATTCTTTTTTAAACTGCGCCCATTCTGTACCATTCATCATATCAGGCCGGCCTTTCTGTGGTACTTGCTGAGTGCCTGTATAAACACTTGCCGAAATATTGGTCTGGCCAGATTTGGCAGCTTTGGTCGTTACAACAACTACGCCAAAAGCCGCCCTCGAACCGTATAACGAAGTTGAGGCCGCATCTTTTAAAACTGTGATATTTTCGATCTCATCTGGATTAATGTTACTGATATCGCCAGCGATAGGGAAACCATCAACAACATATAAAGGCCCGGCCCCTGTTGAAATAGATGCACCGCCCCGGATACGTACCTGTAGCCCCTGGCCTGGTTTACCCGATGCCTGATTGATCTGTACGCCTGCAAGTTTTCCTTGAAGCTTTTGTGTGATCTGAGCTGCAGGGATATCCTGAAGCTCTTTTGCGTTCACCGTCTGCAATGCACCGGTAGAACTTCTCTGTGTGGTACTGCCATAGGCTACCACCACAACATCATCCAGGGCTTTGCTGTCCTCTACCAACTGAACATTAATGCTTGTTCTATTACTAACGGGCACTTCAAGGGACTTAAAACCTACATAAGAAAAAACCAGTGTTGCCGTTTGGCTTGAAAGCGTAATTTTATAACTGCCATTTGCATCTGATGTGGTTACATTTTGGCCACCCTTAACGCTCACACTTACACCTGGAAGTGTCTCGCCCATGGTAGAACTGATCTTACCAGAAACGGTAAAGGCCGGTGTTTGCGCCCATAATGGCTGGGAAATAAACAGGCTGATTGCCAAAGCAAAAAGCGCAATCAAATAATGGGGCCTACCTTTTGTTTTAAGGTAGATTGATGTAGAAATTCTCATAATCTGTTATCTGGTTAGCGACTAATGATTGATTAGTTTTTTTAATCAAAATTAATGTCGGAAGCACGCTAAAAAAATGCATAATTTGAGCATTACCATATCCAAATTGATTTTTTTAAGCAAATACTGACCATCTACAGCCTAATTCAATAAAAAATTACAACTGGAGCCGCGTATCGCAAAAGATACTTTGTATGGGGAATTCCACTTTGTAATGGACCGCCAAGCTCCGCAGGATTTCCAAAAATCAGAAGAGCAAAATTTAGTTGAAACCTACTACAAAGCGAATTCTCTTGTAACAAGCAATACCAAGATCACAGGCTGTTTAAATCAGTATGTATATCTGAAATAATCAACATCTACATATCCCGATGCTTCATCATTATTATAGTTAAAAATACCGATACGGTCGCCGCGATAGCTGCCCCATTCCAGTTGGTACTGGTCGCCAAAGGCAATAAAATCTGTACCATTGGTACTATAATAATATTGACTTCGGCCGTCAGACCCCCATGTTGATTTTAGCCATAAAATTTTGTCCAAAATTTTGGGACCATAAACAACCTTATTTTTCAGGTTTAGTACAACAATCAACTCGCTGTTTTTTTTGGCAACTCCAAATGAAGAATATTCAGGAGCACCAAAGTGGGTTATACCACATTTTTGCCCATCTGTTACCCCTTTAAGATCTAATTTCACAATTGCCTCGCTTTGTGTTGTCCGCATGGTACGTTGTGTTAAGGTATTTCCGGCTTTTAGCAGATTATCCTTTTCTAAAGGCTTAAATGCCCAAAGCCTTAGCCACCCTTTGCGTGCTTTCAGAGAGAATTTTTCGGTCCTGGGCTGATAGTTCCATTCCCACTGCGGCTGAATTTCAGCCTGGTTAAAATCATCACTGGATTGTGGAAAGGTTTTTCTGCCTGCCACCGGTTTTTTGCCGGCCCAAACCATGTTTCCAATAGTATCTGTCCCTACCTTACCCAATATTGGCCAACCATTTACCCAATTAACGGGCAACAGGCTCATATTACGTCCCGACCAGTCTCCGGAAGAGCCATGATGCGTGAGAAAATACCATTTACCATTAACGGCATTTACGATTCCGCCCTGATTAGGTTCGTGAAAATTTTTCTGCGCATGCCCGATCTGTTTAGCAGGACCGTAAGGACCTGATATTGTGCTGCCCTTCCTGATCATTACGACCCGTCCACCTGCTTTTACTTCACTAAAAAAATGATAGTATAGACCATTAATTTTATAGAGTTTATTGGCCTCACTACCTTTGGACTGATAGATCACCTTATCTGACCCTTCAACAATTTTTTCGCCGTTCTGGCTCAGCTTAAATAAGTGGATTTTATAGTTATCGGCGAAATTACTTCCCACCAGATAAGCCTGACCATCGTCATCCCAAAAAGGACAGCAATCATCCCAACCTTTTTCGGCCAATACGTTAACCAATGGTGACCAAGGTCCCTTGATATTTTTCGAGGAGGTCATGAAGTATCCCTCGTCAGGCGTTCCAAAATAAATAAAGAATTTGCCGGCATGGTACCTGATTGATCCGGCCCAGATCCCTTTCCCGTAACTATCCATCCTGTCCCAATTCAATTTAGGGGAGATCTTCGATACATCATTTACAGCATGTCCGGCAATTGTCCAATTTACCAGATCCTTAGAGTGGAGGATAACCATGCCGGGAGAATACTGAAAAGTAGAAGATATTGCATAATAATCATCCCCCACACGGATACAGTCGATATCACTGTAATCGGCCGGAAGTAATGGATTGTTATAAGTTCCATCTCCCTGGTCGCCCCATTTTTCCCAGTACCCCCATTTCACATTTTGATTATGTTCTTGAGCCTGTACATATTGTGATGAGAGGCCAAAGATGACACAAAAAAATATGCCCTTAAATAGCTGTTCCATAATTAAAAAATCAAAGCGACGCGCGCTTAATAAAATTAAAAGAATTGCGAACCTGTTTAAACTTTTTGCCGACAATCATCTTTGCAGCAGTCCGCCCCATAGCCGAGAAATCGGTAGAAACCACAGTTATTTCCAATAACTCTTTAAAAACAGTTTCATTAAAAGAAACGATACCAATATCGTGGCCAGCACTTAAATTGGTTGCTCTTAATTTTTTAATCAGCCTAGCAAGATCTATTTCGGTCAGCGTAATAAAACACTGTCCTGCCAATAGTTCCATTTTATTAACATCGGATATAATATCGAAACGCTTTCTGTAAAGTTCACAGAATTTTTTAACCCCCGAGGTGATCTCTAAGGGATGGTGGTCATTTTCAGGAAAAACAACTGTTATAACCGAGTATTTTGAGAACAGTTCTGCATTCTTGTCCATAGCCTCGAAAATATCCATTTCAAAATCCTGAAAGACAGAGATAAATCTGCCATCAAGATTGATTCTCTTATCCAGAATCACCAGCTCATTCGGCGAAATATCCTTTAATATCTCTATGTATTCCTGCTCGTCTGTTCCCGAATAAAAATGAGGCATAATTGCATAATAATGATATTTACCATGGTTATCATGAATGATATCACGGAAGATTTTGGGATTGTAGTGATGTATTTCCAGATGAACATGTGCCTTATCTCCGAGTTCTTCAATAAAGGATTCATAAACTTCTTTTTTATAAGGGCTCATTTTATTTAGGATCATCAATATTTTTATCGCCTGAGTTTGACCTTTCCCGACAAAATTCCCCTTTCCCGGGACAGAAACCAGATATCCATTTTTATGTAGAATTTTATAGGCCTTCTCTACAGTTTCCCTTGCAACGTGATGAGACTTGCTAAACTCGTTGATAGAGGCTACCTGGGTATTTATTTTTAAAATCCCTTTGTCTATATCATGGGTCATCCGGTTTACGATCTGCCGTACCTTGGTAACCTTATCTTCGTCTTTAATCGTAATTCTATAATCTATCATGTCAATTTTCATTATTATTTGGGCCTGTTCCAAAAACGACCGTAATTTCTGTGGCTTATATCAAATCCATTTCGTGGGTTCCATTATTCAGGCCCGTACAACTGCCACTCTAAAAGAGTTGGTTGTGTTTGTCCGTTGTGCAGGTTAAGCCTGAAGTAACGGGCAGTAACTGGTTCAAAATTCTTAGTAAATCCAATCCCTCCGGTTGTGGTTTTCACTACCGGTAACCAGGCCTCACCTTTTTTGTATTCCAGCGTAATTTCCTGTTTTTTATCTTCCCATGGATGCCATGGTTCATCAATTATTAAGGTTGATATGTTAAAATTTCTAGCCAGGTCTATTTCTAAAATGGCGTCTTTCTGCCCCTTAGCCGCTTCCCATTTGGTTAACCTGTTGGCATCCAAAAGATTTTTTGCATTCGCACCTGGCTGTTCTGATGATGCTGTTATATTTTTACCTTTAACGGGCGATGGCGCAACATCGGGTTCTCCAATAAATTCGAGCACTACAACCGTATTAATGGTATCAGGCAACTGCCCTGGCAACATAATCTCTAAATTTTTACCCGACCTTTTGGTTTTTAATTCTTTTGCAACATCACTTAAGAGATAAGCTTTCTTTACTTTGTTTAACATAGGAACTTTTAGCTTACCATCTTTCGGATTGTCGAAAACATGGAGGTAAAGTTTTTGCTGCTTACGCGTTGCCCTGCCCCAGGATAGATAAGGAAAAGGGCTTGCGGTTGTACCGTAAATAGCTTCCTGATTTACCTTGATCCATTTACCCATCTCGGCCAAACGTTCTATGCTGGCTGAGGGGATTTGTCCGCGAGCATCGGGCCCAACGTTCAGCAGAAAGTTACCACCCTTACTTACAATATCGGTTAAGTTGCGAATCAGGGTTTTGGTGCTTTTCCAATCGTGATCGGTTGATTTAAAGCCCCATGTATCGTTAATAGTCATACAGGCTTCCCAATTGCGCCCCGGAAAACCAGTTGACGGAACAAATTGCTCCGGTGTTTCGGTATCTCCGTTGTAACCTCCACCTAACCTATTGTTGGTGATCAGATTCGGATGGTATTTAATAATGGCTTCAAATTTAGCTGCACGTTCAGGTGTCATATTTTGCGGTGTATCCCACCACAAAATATCGGGTTCTCCGTAATTAGACAAAATTTCTTTCACCTGTGAGATAGACACCTTGTCTAGATAAGTATCGAAATTGCCTTTTTGCGCCTCATCCCAGGCACCACCGCTTACAGCACCTCCGGGATGTGTCCAATCCTGGGCCTGCGAATAATAAAACCCGATTTTTATGCCGGCTTTTCTACATGCTTCTACCAGCGGCTTAAGAATATCTTTTTTATATGGTGATGAATCCATAATATCCCATTTGGTAACTTTCGAATCGAACATGGCAAAACCATCATGGTGTTTTGAAGTAATGATGATATATTTCATTCCTGCATCTTTCGCCATTTTAACCCAGGCTTCAGGATCATATTGATCTGGATTAAATTGTGGTGCATATTTCTGGTATTCTGCTACAGGGATTTTAGCTGTGTTCATGATCCATTCCCCAATACCCTTAACTGGTTTATCCTGATATACACCTGCAGGCACGGCGTAAAGGCCCCAATGGATAAACATTCCAAATTTTGCTTCTTTCCACCACTCCATTTTCTTTTCATCAACCAATTTAGGTGCTGTATTTTGTGCGTAAGTCTGCATCAAAAAAAACAATGCCATTAAAGTAAATGCTATTTTTTTCATTTGTGTATTTTTAATTTATAAGCTATTAGAATTAATGTAGATTTTTCACCTATCAATTTCATCTGGTGGAATACCTGGTACAAAATGTTTCCTTAACCATACTGAATTTTTATATTGTTAAATTAAATTTCTTCAAAAAAAATTATGGTTACCTACATTGCAGAGAGCGTATATACCCGACCTGCTGTTGCTTTAAATTCAAGCATATAACCATTCATTGTTTTTATATTTTTAGCATTTACCATTGCATTTATTTTCAATTTTTGGGCTGATAAAATTTTACAGAGACCAGCTTTTTTTGGGGTTACTGTAGCGGTTTTAAGCTTACCAGCTACCCATTTTATATCCACGGTAAATGCACCTCTGCTCATGAGTCCGGTTATTTTTCCTTCTTTCCATACTTTTGGCAAGGCTGGTAATAAGTGGATGTATCCATCCTGGCTCTGCATTAGCATTTCGGCTACGCCCGATGTCCCACCGAAATTTCCATCGATTTGAAATGGTGGATGAGCATCGAACATGTTCGGATAGATGCCACCGCCGCCACCATAATTGGTTCCATTTTCCCGAGTAATTCTAAATAGGTTTCGGTAAAGTTTATAAGCATGATCGCCGTCTAAAAGTCTGGCCCACATGTTTACTTTCCAGGCCAAGCTCCATCCTGTACCATCATCTCCACGCAATTCTAAAGTCTTTTTTGCTGCTTCAGCAAATTTTGGTGTAGTTAGCGGTGAAATTTGATTCGCAGGATATAAGGCAAATAAATGAGAAACGTGTCTGTGATGCGGATCTGGAGATTCATAGTCTTTATTCCATTCTTGCAGCTGCCCTTTGCTACCAATTTGGTAAGGCAACAGTTTGGCTTTCTTCGCGATTAAAGTATCTCGGAAGGCTTTATCGATGTTTAAAATTTTACTTGCGTCAATCAGATTATCAAAAAGATCTCTGATGATTCCCATATCCATTGTAGTTGCTACTGATACTTGTCCAACCTTTTTATTTCCATAAATAAAATCATTTTCTGGAGAGAAAGACGGCGCAGTCACTAAATATCCTTCTTTATCGGGAACAAGCCAATCGAGGGTAAACTCTGCCGCACCTTTCATTAATGGATAGGCTGTGCTGGCCAGAAAAGCTTTGTCTTGTGTATATTGGTAATGTTCCCATAAATGACGGGTTAACCAATCGCCACCCATAGGCCAGTTTGCCCATTTTGGATCGCCAGAGCCTAAATCGCCTACTGGGTTTGCCAATGCCCATATATCGCTATTGTGGTGCGTAACCCAACCCCTGGTTTTATAAAATGAAGATGAAACTTCGCTCCCTGTTACCGAAAGGTTTTTAATTAACCCAAAAAGCGGGGTGTGCATTTCTGACAAATTACAATTTTCTGCCATCCAGTAATTCATTTGCACATTAATGTTTGTGGTATAATTAGAACTCCAAGGCGGTCGCATTTCTTTGTTCCAGATACCTTGTAAATTTGCGGGTACGCCCACAACTCTCGAACTGCTGATTAATAAATAGCGGCCATACTGAAAATACAAAGCTTCCAGCTCCGAATCGGATTCGCCTTTGGTGTAAGCCTCTAACCTTTCATCAGTAGGCATATTTGTTTTAGATTTTTCGTCAGCATTTAATTTAAACGATACCCGGTTAAAGTATTTTTGAAAGTCTTTTAAATGTGCGATCAATAACGCATCCCAAGTTTTTGTGCTGGCTAAATTTAATTTATCTTTAGCTAATTTTTGGGCATCTAAATTTGGGCAGTTGTTAAAACCATTAAAACCTGTTGCAGCAGAAAGATAAATTAATACTTCTGTCGCATTGCTTACGGTAATTCCAGCTGTATCCAGTACAATTTTTCCATCATTGCTAATTGCTTTTGCCAATAGCTCGTAGGGCATTCCGGCACAATCTTTCCCGGTTCCATAGCGAATTGGATCTTTGGTATTTTTAACATAAACTGGATCTGCATGTATTGGTGCTCTTCCGCCTAGCGACAAAACATGACCAGGTAGCACACTTTTAGTAAATATAATCTGCGAACTAGTACTAATACAAAGGTTAAGCATTTTGGGTTTGCTTGCAGAAATTTTCATCACGATAACCTGATCTGGCGCACTTGAAAAAACTTCCCGCTTATAACTGACCCCATTAACTGTAAAACTTGTTGTTGCGATGGCGCGTTGAATATCCAGATCACGCTTGTAAGCTGATACCTGCTCGTTTTCAAACTTTTGTTTGATTTTTAAATCACCCAGCGGTAAAAAACTTTCAGAATACACACCCTGCATCTTTTGTGTGAGTTTTCTGGCCGATTCATAATCTTCTTTAAATAACGCCTCTCGAACTTGAGCCAAATGGCTGTAAGCATTTGGATTTACATTTTCTTTTACCGGACCGCCCGACCATAAGGTTGCCTCGTTAAGTTGAAGCAGTTCTTCTTTTACTCCACCAAAAACCATTGCCCCCAATCTTCCGTTGCCGACAGGTAATGCTTCTGTCCATTGTTTTGCAGGCTTATTGTACCAAAGTTGTTGTTTTTGGGCAAATAATTGATTAAAATTTAAAACGATTAGAACTAGGCTGAGCAAACAAAATTTGTACATAAAATGGAATATTAAAGTTAAAATACAACGCAAAGGAAAAAACATAAACTTTAACACAAGGCCAAAGTTTATGTTAAAATAATTAATATCCAGGATTTTGCGGAAACGATCCTCTATTTAAATCTATTTCCCTTTGAGGAATTGGCCTCAATAAAAATTTCGCATCTAAAATTGTTCTACCTGCTTCTGCTGCCTTTAGCTCATCATTATACAATATAGGCCGCGTAAGTAGTTTGTTGGTCGATAAGTTGCCAACGCTTTCATACATTCTTTTTAATTCATACCATCTAAATTCTTCGCCAACCAACTCTCTGGCTCGCTCTTCCAGTATGGCATCTAAAGTTACAGTACCAGCATATTGCATTTCTGTTGCATATAAAACTCCGGTTACTGGATTGGTTCCTGTTTTAGCTGCTCGTGTTCTTAAAACGTTCATGTAAGTTAAAGCTTTAGCTTGGTTATTGAGTTTTACATAAGCCTCTGCTGCAAGCAAATAGGTTTCTGCCAACCTGAACACATAGGTATCTCTTGCACCGCCATTATCTACATAGCCACTTACAAAAGGATCGCGGAATTTTTTAAATTGTGGATAGTTTCGCACACCGTTAAGAAATGGAGATGTTCTGTATTCATCCGGATTGATAACGATATATTTTCTTAATGCTTTTTGTGCTGCTGTGAATGGCACAATCGGATAATAGATTAAAGTATCGCCAACTGCATAAGTTTTACCATTAAAAGATCCAGCTACCTGTGCAAGCACAGCATCGTAAACAGTAGCCTGATAGCGGCTATCGCTATTTTTATTAAACAAACTAAAAAAGTAAGGAACAGGCGCTATTGCATTATTGGTTTTACCATAAAATACACTTCTTCCTAACAGAGCAGCGTTTTGCACATCCCAAAGAAACCATTGTTGCAAGGTATTGCCACCACCATTAAATAAAACATTTGTACTGTATTGAACAGAAAAAATCACCTCATTGTTACTTTGATAATTAGGAACTGTTGGATCGAATAGATCAGAAAACTTAGTTTTTAATGCATAAGTTCCAGAACCGATTACAGCTTCAGCAAGTGCAGCAGCCTGTGTAAAATCGGCATTACCACCTCCGTACGACTTATAACCTCTTGTTAAATAAACCTTCGCAAGCAAGTGTTGAGCAAAGCCTTTAGTAGCACGACCAAAATCTGGCGTTGTAGCTGGCAATACAGCTATGGCCTCATTTAAATCCTTTATTACCTGATCATAAATATCTTTTTCTGGTGTTCTGGTGTATGCTAAGGTAGGAGCAGTTGTACGTGTAATAACCAATGGCACATCTCCAAAAGTTTCTGCTAAATAGTAATAGTAAAAGGCCCTTAAGGCTTTGGCCTCTGCCACTCTAGTATTAACTGTTGCGGCATTACCATCTGTTACCTGTGTTGCCCAGTATATAGTATTATTTGCAATATTAATTGCCGAATAAAGTTGACCGTACAGTGAACCCGCACTTCCATTTTGCGAATTAAGATTGATATTATACAGGTTTTCCCCATTATTATCATTAATATTTGCTGTGCTGTAGGTATCTGTACCTAAATTAAAAAAAGTAGGAAAGTTAACTATACCTCTTAGTGTGGCATAATTTGATTTGGATAAATCTTCAAATCCCGAAAATTTATCGTAGTAGCCCTCGGCTGTGCGGTTTGCAGGATTGTATTCATCCGTAAATTTTTTACAGCCTGTTATACTTAGTATTAATGCCGATGCACCAATCAGTATGTATTTTGTGCTTATATTTTTCATCATATCTAGAATTAAATTATGACAGCTGTTTATAATGTTAATGTTAAACCGAACATAAAAGTTCGCGTTCTAAAATCCTGGTTGAGGAAAGAGTTTCCACTTGGATTTTCGGGATCCCAGCCAATAAATTTTGTAAAAACGAAAGGATTAAAGGCATTAGCATACACCCTAAACCCTTGTATGCCAGCTTTATTCAACATTTTTTTTGGCAAAGTATAGCCCAATGTCATATTGCTGATTTTTGTATACGAACTGTTCTGAAATTGAGCAACAGTTCTGGCCTCGCCATCGATTTCGATAGCTGTGTTTGCCCAAGTGTTACTTGGATTAGTTGGTGTCCAATAATCTCTGTCGAAAGCTCCGAAACGCGCCCGGGTTTGATCACCGTTCATGGCTTGTTCCAGAAAAACACTATTTTCGAAAGTTCCCTGACGGGTGTACAGCGTAATGCTAAAATCAAAATTAGCGTAGTTCATCGTGCTGGTTAAACCACCAAACCATTTAGGCATATCACTGCCGATAATTTGTCTGTCGCTTGGATCAATTTTACCATCAGGAACACCATTTGGCCCACTAAAATCTTCAATTTTATATTGTCCTGGGATTCTACCATATCCTTTAGCCGCAGCAAGTTCTTCATTTTGCCATACTCCGATAACTTTATAACGATAAACTACCCTGGATTTCTCTCCGATGAAAAACCCATTTCCTATATCATTTTTACCATCGCCGTATAATTCAAGAATTTTATTACTGTTAATGGCAAAGTTAAAGCTTGTATTCCAGGTAAATTTATCAGAGCGAACATTTACCGTATTGATACCAACTTCAATACCCTGGTTACGGATAACGCCCAGATTAGCTCGAGTATTTGGATAACCATTAGCGAGCGGAATCTGTTGATTTAAAAGTGTACCATCTGTTGTTTTACGGTACAAATCCAATTGTAACCCAATTCTGTTCTTTAACATTTGCAAATCCAAACCTAAATTGTATTCATCGGTTTTCTCCCATGTTAAGCTTTGATTTCCAAAGGCAGGCGAAAATCCATTGGCACCATTTCCATTAAAATCGTATACTGTTTGATTGAGTTGTGATTGTGTAAAATAGGGCTGTATGAAAGTACTTAATGCAGCATTTCCAGATTTTCCGTAACTGAATCTAAACTTCAATAAATCTATCGCTTTTACATTGCTTAAAAAGCTTTCTTTACTGGCTATCCAGGCAAATGCACCTGATGGAAAATAACCCCATTTACGTCCGGGTGCGAATATTGAATTCCCATCTGCACGCATAGTGGCGGTAAAAAGATACTTATCATCGTAAGTATAATTTGCTCTTCCATAAACAGAAGTAATATTCTGTTGATTATAGCCACTACCTACTGTAATTACCGGGGCAATTCCATTTATTGTTGTCGCCGACTGCAGGTTGTACCATAAAGAATTAAAAGGAAGCCCTGTTGCAGAATTGGATGTAAAATCCTGTTGATGGTATTCAAAAGAGTTACCAATGGTTACATCAAACTTATGCTTTCCAATTTGATTGTTATAAACCAGTAAGTTATCCCAAGTATAATTAACCCATTGATTGGCTGCTGTTGACGCACTGTTTGGCAGCGTACCCAATCTCGATTTGGAAAAGGTATCATTAAACTGACCTTGTTTTTGTATGGTGATATCCGGACTAAAAGAAGTACGTATTTTTAATCCTTTGATAATATTTGCTTCTGCATAAACATTGGGTAAAACATGCAGATATTGTTGTTGTCTGATCTCATTTCTAAAATCGAACAATGGATTGGTGATTTGTGCTTCTGTTTCGTAAGCAAAAAAACGTTCCGTTCCATCTGCGTTGTATGCACTACCTGTTGGGCGGAGGCGGTAGGCACTTCTAAAGGCTTCAGAACTTCCCGGGCGTATATCTGCGAAGGTAGCGTAAATGGATGCTCCTGCTTTAAAGGTTTGATTTAAGGTTTTATCCAAACCAGCTTTTAATGTGTATTTTTTGGTGCTTTCTGATTTCATTGTACCCTGATAAAGCTGATAGCCCGCAGCAATGAAGTAGTTGGTTTTATTGTCACCACCATTAATTGATAAATTTTGGTTGGAAGAAATACCATTTCTTTTAATTAAATCAATCCAATCGGTATAAGTGCCATTGGCAATGTTACTTAATTCAGTTGCAGAGAATATGGTATTATCTGCAATAGGTGTTGTTGGAATGGGTAGATTATTTCTGATGGCAGAAGCTCTTGGTAATTCATAAAAATAATCACGAACATAGTTTACAAAGGTTGGTCCATCCATTACCGGAGGCAGATTGTAAGGATTTACAATACCCAGGAAAGCATCGTAAGTTATTTTTGTAGTCCCTTTTGAACCACGTTTGGTGGTAACCAAAATCACTCCGTTTGATCCTCTGGAACCATAAATAGCTGTTGATGAAACATCTTTTAATACATCAATACGTTCAATATCTGATGGATTGATGTCGTTTATCGGATTAGTTGCACTGCCATTTTGCCCAACTGGAATTCCATCGATAACATACAATGGCTGCGTGTTACCGGTGATGGAGTTTGCACCCCTGATTTCGATACTAAAATCAGCACCTGGTTTACCAGAGCTACGTTTAATATCAACACCTGGTAATCGCCCCTGAATAGCCTCCTGAGCATTCGTAGCTCTTGCTCTGGTAATTTCTTCAGATTGTATGGAATTTACGGCACCAGTCAAATCGATCTTTTTCTTGGTACCATAACCAATAACCACTACATCAGTAAGCGAATTTTGGCTTTCTTCAAGAGTTACATTTATGGTGGTTTGGTTACCAACCGTTACTTCTTTGGGTTCTGAACCGATAAATGAAAATACCAGAACCGACGATGGTTGTACAGATATGGAATATTTACCATTTCCATCTGTAGAGGTTGCCGATTGGGTTCCTTTTATCTTAACAGACACCCCCGGGAGAGCACCTCCCTTAACATCAGTTACGGTCCCCCTAACACTGGTTTGGGCGAAAGCGTAACCGAACAAAAGCAGCATTTGCAATAGTACAATACCTGTAATTTTACAGCTATGCAAATAATAAAGTTTTGATTTACTCATCATAATAATTTGGTTAGATTTAGTGGCGATAACCTTTGACTGCAAACTGGCGGAACCCCAGCGTTGCAGCATTAAAATTAACGCTTAGTTAACAATCTAAATTTCAGAATAAATAAACGTTATAATAACATTTATTTAAGGTTTTTACGTAAACGTTTAAGTAGTATTTAAATATAAAAAAGCACCTTACCAGTAAGTAAAATGCACTTTTTGGAAATTATAGCGTCATCATTTTATAAGTTATTTCACCAACAGAATTAGGCTTATTTTTCTCAGCTTTACTGATACTTGCCGACAATTTTCCTTTTATTTTAAACACTTTTATGGTCCTGAAACTATAGTCCCCTTTTTCGTAATTAAAAGTTTCTCCGTCATCATCATATAATTTATATTCCCCTGGCTTTGTTCCATAATACCTGATTTCCAGATCAACTTTTTCACCGGCTTTTGGGGCATGCAATAGTGGCTTACCCATTGGGATAATTCCACCATCTTTTACATAAACAGGAATCTGATCTAACCCTGGGGTGATGTTAATCACCTCGCCCCCACCAACATATTTTCCGGTGTAGAAATCGAACCATTTTCCAGCGGGTAAAATCACAGTTCTACTTTTTTGTCCGGTAAACATCGGAGCAACCAGTAAATTTTCGCCAGCCATATATTGATCCTTAATTTCTCTGGTAATGGCCTTTGCATAAGGATTTTCTTCGAGGTTTAAGTTTTTGGTTTCTTTTACCACACCGATATCCTGAAAACCAGGTTCTAAATTCATAGCTCTAAATGGTGGGATACCTTCAAAATGGTATCTGGCAAACTCACTATACCAGTACGGCATCATTTGCATGCGCAGTAAGGCAAACTGTTTAATAATGGGCGCAACTTCAGGGAAAGTCCATGGTTTTGTACCGCTAGACCATGCATTGATCATGGCCATTGGCGAGAATACGTTTGATTGAAAGCGTCGCACCCATTCTTCAGCTAAATTAGATGCCCTTACTTCGGGTGTCCACAACACACCAGCGAAACCACTGTTAATTAGCGCTGTGATAAAATCCTGGTGGTTGTAATAATCGTTGTAAATTACATAGGGGAAAGATACCCCACCAGCATTCGAGGCACGTACCAAACCATAGGTTCTCAAATTTCTTTTCTGATAAAGCTCGGTGCTGTAGCGTTGCATCAGCAGTCCATAGGTTTGGCGCATCTGCTCAGCCGGGATACGGGATGGGAAAGTTGCCACATCTGGCCAAAGGTAGCTATCACCACCATCCACTTCATCTATTTTATAACCACTAATGCCTATATCAACTTTGTTTTTTTCCAAGGCTCCGAATAAAAGTTTTCTGGCGCTATCGGTTTTCAGATCTGGTACTAAGCCTGCCCAAACCGTATGTGATGCAGTATAAGGAAGTATTTTTTTATAAAAAGGTGCATCGGGAGAAACATATGGATTGATCCATAAATTGAGCCTGATATTTTTTTTCAACATCTCTTTTACCATTTTCTCCGGTTCGGGAAAACGTTTGGCATCCCATTCAAAAGTATTAGGATAAGATTTACTTTGCCATCCGGGCTCAAGACCAATAAAATCAAGCGGATAACCCTTATCTTCAAAAGCTTTCGCTTCGGCGGCCACCCCCTCGGCATCTGTCAGCCGTTCCAGGCGTTGGGTAAACCCCAGCCCCCAACGGGGTGGCAGGCAACCTCCTCCATTAAACAGATTAAAACGCTGAACGGCATTCATCGCTGTTGGGCCACCGATCATATAAATTTCAACACCTGCTGCCGGAACCAATATCTCTACAGCATCGGAGTATGGATGCGGATTCCAGTTGGGATCAGTATTTCGGTCCTGAACCAGAGGTGGATTTTTGCTATCTCGGAATACCGCTGCACCTGCGTAAACACGAAGGTACCTTGCACTGTTGATGAATACACCATAACCTTTTGAAGATACATAAAAGGGAGTTGGCGAATGGGTGCGCCCGTTATCAGTTCCATTGTAATGATCAACATGAAGATCTAAAATCCGGCCACGCTGATTTACCGTTTTGAAATTAAGTCCGAAACCAAATAACTGCTCAGAACGGTCTAAAGGAAATCTCAAATAAGTTTTACCGTCGATAACCTTTGCACTTATTTCGTTTTTTGAAAGTGGAAAATCAGCAGGTTTCAGTTTCATCAGTCCTGCATGATATGGGCCTACACCCGATGCGCTTAAAAGGTCGTACTTTTCTGGTCTGCCAATAACAGCTTTCCAGATCCCAGGTTCAACCTCCGCCCAGTCGATTTGCTGGGCATGGAGATTGAAGGTAAAAAGGAGCGCGCATGCCAGTACTATGTATTTTGCAAACTTCATTTAAGTTATTCTATTAAAATGCTTTCTTTTTATTTTGTAGTCATGATCCGCACAGGACCAATTAAACCTGAAGAAATCAATGCACTATCTTTGGAAAAATAATTCCAGGTGGTAAAAGTATACCTGCCTTTTGAGGGACGGGCGGTTTTGTTTAAAAACCAGTCCGGAAATTCCTTTAAATATGAACCGCTGTTCATATGCCCCGGAAGCCATTCCATATCGGCCGGTTCCTGTTCATCGCCGATTAAACGATTGGCCCAAACATTGGTCACCTCGATCTCTAACTTGTTGTTTTTGGCTTTTAATAATTTCGCCGGGATCTTAACGCTCCATGGCGCGGTCCAAACTACACCAAGGTCTACATTATTAATTTTTACGCTGGCAATGTGTTTAACGGTACCAAGGTCTAAAAGCAAATCGTTATTGTTTTCTGCCTGTTTAGGCATTTCAAAAACTTTAGTGTACAAGGCTGTTCCACTATAATATTTTATTCCTTTATTTTCATTTTTTGTCCAGTCCTGTAAACTTTCGAACTTTACCGGATTTTTAGGCCCGCCCCATACCGCATCAAATTTAACCGACCACGATCCATCAAGAATGGACAGTTGTTTTGCAACTGGAAAATTAACTTCTCCTTTTTTTTCAGCAAGCGGCTTTCTGAATACCACAAACCAACTTTGCGAATCATCAAAATTCAGCGGAATGGTAATCATTCCGTTCGCCTGCTGGAATTCCTGCAGGTCTTTCCTGTTACCTGTCACTGCATCCCATAATTCTGGTTGTTTACCCGATACTTTAAAACTACATTTCGCGTTTCCTTTTGCACGGTTTACATTGGCTACGAAATAAACATCCACATCGGCTAACGTCCTGTGAATGTGTTTTATGTCTGCATTTCCTGTTTTATCAGTTATCGCAAAATCTCCTTCTGCATTATTGATGCCGCCCCACTGCAACAATGCCTGGCAGCGTTTCCAATATTCAACCATGGCTTGGCCGGGTTTCCACCAGGTTTGGGTACGGTCGAAATGTGTTCCCCATTGCCCCATGGTTGCACCTGGTTTGTATTGATCATCCCAGGGCTGTTGTACAAAACGGTGTAAAATCATGCGGTTTACGCCTGCACAAAACGAGGCGTCGCCCATCGATTTTAACCAGGCTGGTGTTTCATCCCATTTACTATCGGTCGGGTCTCCGGTAAAAGCTTCGGCTTCGATAATATTCTGCCCTGATTTTCTTAAGGCGGCTACCGTTGGGTCTAATTCATAAGGGGAATATTTACCTTTGTGTGTCCAGAATTCGGTCATTACTTTTCCAACAAAAGGCATTACATCATCCTGTCTCCATGGCCCTCCATAAGGCTCTGCCAGAAAGGTTAGGTTAGCTTCTTTTAGCTTTTTGGCTATGGTGGCAAAATATACATCACGGTATAAATCTTTAATTGTAGCACTAAAATCTTCCCTGAATTTTAAGGAATCCTGTTTGCTTCCAATGGTCCGTTTTGCAAATGAAGCCAGGTATGGGAGCAGGTCGTATCCTCTTCTCGAAGAAAACTCTGCCCTCATTTTCGGGGTCCAGTTTGGTTCTCCGGCTTCGTAGCTATCAAAATGAACATGGGTAAAACTAGTGCCAATATAATCACCAATATGTTTTTTAATCTCCTCAACTACGTGATCTAAATGAAAGGCAACTGCCTCCTCACTCATTTTATCGCATTCCAAACCTGTAGCTTTCCATTGTGCAGGCTGCATGAGTGTGCCACTGGTAGTGTGTCCGAACCTGTAAATTGTCCACTCTCCCGCGGGAGCATCCCATTCCAAATGTCCGTTTTCATTCATTTTATCCGTTAAATTGATTACTTTATCTTTAGGAACAACACCATTTGCAGGTAACGCCAATAAGGCGATATCTTCATAATAAGTGTTTCTTGCTGCGATATCTGGCTTTTCTACCAAACCAGTTTCAGGGTTATACATTGGAAAGGGCGATTTACCCTGTGGATTTACTTTTGGCTTAGCAATATTGATACTGATATGTTTATCCCCGGTTATTTTCACCTCTCTCCAACAGATTTCCTGCATGGAAAGTGCCGGAGTAATCCAGGGCCCACCGCTCGATTCATATGAGGGACCGTTAAACATTCCGAAATCCATTCCTAGCCGTTTTGATTCCTGGGCAGCGTGACGTACCAGTGCCCACCAGGGTTCAGTCCATGAAACGATTTCTGGTGTGGGGCTTTTCCCAATTTCACCTGCCCAGGGTGTAGTCACATCGGCTAAACTGAACATGGTTGTACGGTTAAAGCCTTCTTTTTTAAGTGCCTCTAAATCTTTGGTAATACCAGCTTTGCTTAAGTTAGCGCCCATCCACATCCACAATACACCTGGTTTAGCACTTTCAGGTGGATTTAGAAAAACCTTTTCTGGATCGGCTTCTGCCTTGATTTGTGCAAAGCTATTTCCGCCCAGAAAAAACAAGTTGAACGATAGAAAAATAACATTGTAAAAGAGTTTGTTCATTGTGTGTTTATTAAATGGAATCGATAACTATTTAAGAGAGGCTAAGTCAGTTTCTGGTTAATCTTTAAAAAACATGAATTTCCTTATCCTCAGACTACTTTCGTTTACGGTTTTCATAGTACAAACCAAGCCTAAGGTTATTGTTTCTTGTTGTGTTAGGGTGAACGACAGGGTAAAATCCTTGTTGTTCATCTGGTTATTGGTGAGTTTTAGCTTTACCAGTGAACTATTTATATTCTCAACATCTGGAAGCTCAGTGCCTTTTGTTATACTCAAATAAGAATCTTCAAGGTTATTGTTGATGTTGGAAATCGTTACCACCAAACGGTAAGCACCTGGGGCTAAAGTTCCTGTCTGATAAACTTTACCATTTACAATTGCCGGCGTTCCCCAAAATTCGTACGACAGATAGTTCTCGGTGCTGGTGTTTAAATTATCAAGCCCTCCAACAGGTCCATCATGGTTCTTAACAGCATCATTTGCCATCCAATCGGCGAGAGTACCCCACCTACCTACCGTTTTAGCTGCTTTAAATGGATATCCCGAATTTTTAAGGTGGATCTGCCCGGGAAGAAGTACGCCAGGTGATTTTACAACCGCAGCTGTAAAAAACGTATCGATTGCTGCAGAATCGGGTAAAAACATGGTCCGGTAAGTTACCGGGCTGCTCAGGTCATAATCAGGTAAGTACGTAACAGAAGATTTTGCAGAACTGGTTACCCTCCTGTTCACACCGACAGTATTTTTATAAACCACTTCTACCCCTACCGATTTTGCATCAGAACTGGCCCAGCTTAGTGCTGCATTATTGGGCAGGTTAAATTGTTTTGCATAGAAGTTATCCAGGGTACGGCCAAACAAAGATCTTTGAAAAACATCACCATACGACGAACCGGCGCATCTGCTTACTACAGAACGGTTGCCTGATGCATCATAATTAAAAAGTTCGAAGTTATAGTTGCCTTCTGTCAGATTGACGATCGTGTTTAATCTTTTAGCAGCTACAGCAGGAAGTGGCACTTCTACCGAATCTTTTCGGTTATTCCAAAAAATACGGGTTTTAACCACTTTTGGGTCAGAAGCACGTAACCAGGATATTTTTACACGGCTGTTGCCTGAAAAAGCGATAACTGAATCTGGCCTTCCTGTATACAGCACTTCCTTTCCTGCACCAAAATCTTTGTAGGCATCCATCTTAGTACAAGCTGATATGATCAGGCAGCAGGCAAATAAAATAAACAGTTGTATATTTTTTATTTCTAGTCTCATTTCAATTGAATTATCCGGCTAAAACCGGGATTTTAACTAAACCTAATTGTCGTTTCCGTAAAAACTCATTTCAGCAATATGCGCCTGAAGGCCGCCTATCCAATTTTCGAGTATTTTTACCCTGATGTACCTTACCTTTGGCGCATTCAAAGGAACGTTCCATTCCTCACCACGGGCGGCAGCGGCGACATCGTCAGCACTGTTTACGCCTGCAGCCTGCCCAGAAGGTTTTATGGAAGCACAAGATTTTAACAGCACCCAGTTGGTGTAACTGCCGTCGGCAGGGGGATTATCGGATCCCCAGACCTCGTATCGCTTAGGGTTACCATGATTGAATATATAATTGCCATTTCTTTGCCACAACACAAATCGGCTAAGCTTAGCTACAACTCCGAGATCAAAACTCACATGCATCGGCATACCTGCATCTCCCCTGGAGTGCCACATACCATAATCAGGCGATATCACTTTATCCCACATGTTCGAAACCACCAGGCCATTCCCATAACCACCAATATCGGTTGGGAAGGTTACAGTTTTAAACTTTGATTTATCCAGTTCGCGTTCAAATATTGGTGTAAGTGTCTTAAAAACTGTATCTGAGCGGTTATTCCAGCGGTCGCGGATATAAACACCAAAAATTATTGATTTGGGCGGAAGCCCCCTTGAGGTAAAAGTTCCCTGTTTAAGTTTGGTATAAATCGTTTCATTAGGCACAAAAAAGCCCAAAGAATCTTTATATGAGACCACTACGGCTATATCGGCTTCATTCGGATTTGAATAAGTAACATTTATACCCCCAAAATCTTCCTGAAGTACCAGACTGGTTTTTACCCCAAAAATTGGAGGAGACATCGCCCTTACCGATACGGTAACCGGGGTGGATTTATTCTCGCTACGGTCAACTGCATATACATTCATCTGATGTACTGCAGAATCTGCAAAACCAGTAACCACCAATGAATCAGAAAAATAAGACGCCTTATTTTTAATTAGCTGTCCATATTTATTGGTATACTCTGCCTGTACATAGAGCAGATCAGGATCATTTGGCAAGGTATAAGTAAGCTTTATGGTTCCCGGTCGGCTTTCTACCTTTATATTACTCACTGCTTCAGGGCTATTTTGATCATTTTCAACTGGTAAAAGCGAATCCTCTTTACAGCTTAATAAAAACATGGCGAGTAAGCCAACATGGAAAAATATTTTGAAAGTTTTCATATTTTAGTTTTTTAAGATTACCAACCTGTATTTTGAACAAGGTTTCGGTTTACAATTAAGCTTCCTTCACTTATTGGCCAGAAATAATCTCTTGGCGCTACAAATTTTTGACTGAAAAGCGGTTTTCTCCGGTAATAATTCTGAGCATCTGCCTGATCGATATCCCAACCATAAACCTGATTATTGAGTACTTCAGAAGCTTTCTTCCACCTACGGAGGTCCCAGAAGTTATGGCCTTCAAAAGCAAATTCGATAGCGGTTTCCTGTTGGATAATATCCCTCAAACCCTCTTTTGATAAATATTTGGTTGGATTGGTTGAATAGTTGGCCCATGACTCTTCTACGGTAGCCAACCCTGCTCTTTTTCTCACTTTGTTGATATAACTATAAGCTTCTGGAGATGGTCCGTCTGCCTCGTTTAAGGCCTCAGCATACATCAGGTAAACATCAGCCAAACGGATCATCGGCCAGGCATATACCTGTTGGGTAAAGCCAAAATCCGGGAGAATTACAAATTTCCAATTCACCAATTTTTTAGCAAAGTAACCAGTTGTAGAATAGCCATTTGCCCCTTTTCTCGATTGTGCCTGACCAGACTTTGCCTGTACTTTCCAGGTTCCATTCTGCATATACCATACCGAACCATCAAACCCCAGGTTGGCGTAAAAACGGGCTTCACGGTTAAAATGAAGGCCAACAGTAGTATATCCGTTCTGTAGGTAATCCTGATCTGTAGCGGTAGCTGTACGGAGATTGTTCCGGTTAAGATAATCCCAGGTTTTATCTTCGGCAATAGGCACACCTTTATCGCTGTAAAACAGTTCGGCCATACGCATGGTAGGTGCCAGTTCTCCTTTAAATGAATCGTTGGCCAGTTTGTTCGGATCGAGCTTAGGCATTGCCCAACCTTGAATAAATGAACCGGCTCCGTTAGAAAAACCCCATATTAGCTCGTTACTCCATTGATCTGCAACACTATTACGGATATTCATTTCCAGTTTTGTACGTGCTGAAACATTCACGAGTTCATTAAATTCATATAACAAAATGCCGGCACTTTCTGATGCTGTTATTGCTTCTTTACATGCTATTGCTGCCCTTTTCCATTTTTCTACATCTTTTACCGCATTAAAGAGCGGCGTACCATCGCTGTTTTGTAGTTGTGCGAAGTCAGAATTTCCGTTAAACAATGGACTGGCAGCTGTTACTAAAGTGCGGGCCTTTATAGCAAGCGCCGCAGGTTTGGTAATCCTACCGAGTTCTGATGCCCGGTTTTGGATGGTTGCTGGTAGATTGATAGCAGCAGAATCGAGCAGGGCTACGATGAAGTTAACAACCTTATCAACAGGCTGCCGCTTTACTTTCACTTCTTCGATTGAAGCTGATATGGGTAGGTTTTTATCTACTATCGGTATTGGCCCGTAAGCCCTTAATAAATAAAAGTGATAATATGCCTTTAAAAATTGTACTTCAGCTATCCATCTATCTTTTAAAGAAGGATCCAGATCGGGTACTTTAGCCACATTCTCTAAAAATATGTTACAATCTCTAATGGCCCTCCAAAGTGGTTTACCTCCAACGGCTCCATCCCAAAAATTTAAATAGGGATTACTTACATTCTGATTGCCCCTTGCAATCTGCTGGGGATTGGCCGGAAGCGGATTCCCAGAAGTGATTGGCCAATAAGTCCAAAATTCGTCGCCTGCTAAAAATGCAGGATTACTGTTAATATCGCTTTCCTGAGGAAGATACGAGTAACAGGTATAAAGGTATTTTTCTGCTTCATTTCTACTGGTAAATGAATTTTCTATCGTGGCTACATTATCGGGAACAACATCCAGATAATCTTTTTTGCATCCCATTATCATGGCGCAAAAAATTAAGATATAGTATATTTTTAAATTTTTCATCCTGTTATAAATTATAAGCCAACTTGTATGCCCACATTAAATACCCTTTGGATCGGATAACCTAAGCCATTACCGCCCATTTCGATATCCCAAAGTTTAAATCCGCTCAAAGTGGCCAGATTAGTTCCGCTTAGATAAAACCTTGCACTCGCCAGATGCAGTCTGGTATTCATTTTTTTGGGAAGTGAATAACCGATTTCTACAGATTTCAACCTCAAAAAAGCACCATTGCGCATAAACCAGCTACTGGTTTGGGCATTGTTCTGGTTAACTGTGCTACTTAATCTTGGCCAAAGGGCATACAGGTCTTTATTATCTTCCGACCAATGGCTATCGGCATAGGCCTGTAGAAGCGCATTTTGCGGCACACCGGTTATCGGCGAACGGCCCTGAATTTCATCTAAAGTGTAATAGTTTACAAATGGCGCAGTTGCCTGGGCATCGATCCAGAAAGAAGACCGTGCAGATCCCTGTAAAAAGGCAGAGATATCAAAACCTTTATACCCAGTAGAAAAGCCCATTCCATAAATAATTTCTGGTACTTCGGGATTTCCCAGGGCTACCTGATCAAGGTCGGTAATTCGGCCATCACCATTTACATCACGGAATTTAATGTCGCCTGCGCCATAATCACCATAGGTTTGTACAGGAGCGTTATTCACCTCTGCCTGATCTACAAATAAGCGTTCGGCAATGAGACCAAACCTCTGGTTAAGCGATTTGCCTACCCTGGTTTTATAAACCTCATTATACTGAGGTTCTTCATAAGCGGTAAACTCGCTATGCGCATAGGTAAAATTACCACGGAGCTGCAACCAATAACCACTGCTAAAAGTTTTATTGTAATCTGCAGAGATATCAACCCCACTAGCCTTGGCCTTGCCAACATTTGCACGTGGTGTTGCGGAGAGCCCCATAGTAGATGGAATGGAAGCACGGTCCATTAAAATATTGTTTCGGTTCTCGGTGAAATAATCGGCCTGGATTTCTAAATTGTTAAATAGTCCCAGCTCAAAACCAAGGTTTAGCTTACGTGCGGTTTCCCAGGTAATGTCACGGTTGTCATAACGGGTTACGGTAACGCCGTTTCTAAAGACATTAAAGTTTTCACCAAAGTTAAATCCCTTGTTAGGGTCATTGATGTTTACCTCTGAAAGATAAAAGAAGCGATCCTCAGCGCTGCCTATGGCATCATTACCTACAATACCATATGTTCCTTTCAGTTTCAGTTTACTGACTACTTTTTCAAATGGTTTCCAGAACTTTTCGTTAGATACAAACCATCCAATCCCTGCAGCAGGGAAAAGCCCATAACGCTCTGTTTTATAAAACCTTTCAGAACCATTATAGCCAAAACTCAGCTCTGCGAGATAACGGTTATCGTAGCCATAGGTAAATCTTCCGGATACACCCTGGTTGCGGTAAGGAAGCGATTTTTGGAGTGAACCCTGATTGGCATAGATCTGGTTCCTTCTTTGGTAAACCAATAACCCGGCCAGCTCATGTTTTTTGGCAATTGTTTTATTATAGTTAACAGCCGCCTCCATGTAGGTCGAGCTGTTGATATCTTTAACGCCTTCACTATAATTAAGATACTCAGTTGCAGAAGTTTCGTTCAAACTGGTTAGCCCGTAAGTATCTGTGAGTCTGTTGTAACCAGAGGCGCTATAGTAGTATGGGTTATAGTTCCTTAAAATATCAAAAAAGGAATATCTGGAGGTATTAAACATTCCTCTAGCACTCAGCCCCGGGGTAATAAACTTAAAATCCTGCTTAAACTCAAACTGGGCATTCAAAGTGGATCTTGAGTAGTTTTTATACCCCTTGATCATATCTGCATAGGGATTAATGTAATTGGTGCCATTAATACGCTCGTTACCGAACAGAATATGGTTGGTTTTGGGCATGAGTTCTGATGGATAATAAGCCGGAAACAATACAGGATTAGATCTCAATATCTTCGAATATACGCCGCTACCACCGTCAATTGGACCTGTATAGTCGTCGAAACTGCCAGATAGCCTTACAATTACCTCACTGGTTTTTGTCATATTGATATTCACATTGGAGCGCAGCTGATAGGATTTGAGATCTATGTTACTGTTGTAATTATTTCTCTGATCGACTTGTAAAATGCCGTTATCCTGGTTCAGCGTACCTGCGATATAATATTTCGCAACAGTTCCTCCTCCATTGGCATTAAAATTTAACCTCTGGTTATTGGTTCTATCTTTAATCAACTGATCCATCCAGTTATTTGCCGGATATACATTTGGATTTAAGCCCGCAATGGTATTATCGATCTTGTTTTGGGAATACGGGAGAATTCCTAAAGGATTCCGCGTAAGTACGGCTTCGTTACCGAGCTGCATATAGGTGATGGGATCTGCCAGATTTACCTTTTTGGTATTGGAAGATATAGAATTCTCGAAACGGACAGATATACGCGCTGGCCCTTCTTTACCCGATTTGGTCGTGACTAATATTACACCATTGGCTCCCCTGGCGCCATAAAGTGAGGTGGCTGTGGCATCCTTCATGATCGAAAAACTAGAAATATCATCAGGTTGTAACCTAGCCAGATCAGTAGCACTCACCTCTATACCATCGATCATGATTAAGGGGTCTTTTTTATAACCGAAAGTAGTAACGCCACGTATAAAAAAGGCCGCATTATCCTGTCCGGGCTCTCCCGTACGCTGATAAGCAATAACCCCGGCCAACCTTCCTGCTAATGCTGTTGTAAGGTTGCTTGAGGGCACTTTAAGCTCTTTAGGACTTATTGTGGTGATGGAACTGATCAAACTTGATTTCTTCTGTGTACCGAAGGCCACAACTGTTACTTCATCAAGTTTGTTATCGGTTGAGCTAAGTTCTATATTAATTGTACCTTCTCCATTGATCTGGGCTTCCCTGGCTTCGAAGCCTATCATACTAAACACCAGGGTACCATTGGCTGGCACTTTGATGGTATAACGACCATTCCCATCGGTTTGTACGCCACGCTTAGGATCGCTTTTAAGATAAACCGTAACACCTGGGAGCACACCTCCTTTATCTTTTACCACACCAGTTACGGTAATATCTTCTGATGCTTTTTTGAAGGGTTTAACCACATTTTCTTTTGCTGAGATCAGGATATAATCTCCTTCGACTGTGTATTTTAGGTTTGTATTAACCAGCAGCAGATCGAGCGTTTTAGCTAAAGACCTCGATCCGGCTTTTAAACTGATCTGATAATGGTCTGTCTCTTCAGTTTTATAGGCAAAACGGAATTTTGTTTGTGCCTCTACCGTTTTTATTGCAAGGGCCAAGTTGCCATTAAGCTGGGCAACCCTAACCTGCACTTCATTAATACCCTGAGCGCTGATCGGTTTGGCCATGATCATGCTTGCGCAGACTAACATAACAACAGTGGTCAAAGTAGTGCATCTCATAAGGTATAAAACATATTTTTTAGGTACGCTAATGGGTATAAAGGTCCCTTTAGTAAAAATTATCATATATTTACTTTTGATTTTAAATAAGCTTAACTGTTTTTTAAGATTCTCCATCTGACGGTTACGAAGCTTCAGATGCTAAATTTAGGGCCATCATGACGCAATCATGGTGGCTTTTTACTGCGGCCTATTTTGGTTTTGTGTGGATATTTCTCATCATTTTTTTGTTTAGTTTGGTTAGTTTATTTTGCAGCTCCAGATCTGTAAATAGATAAGGTATCTGCTGAAAGCTTATAATCGAATCTGTTAATTTTGCTGATAATGTTCAGTACTTGCTTAAGTGGAGCATCATTCGGAAATGAAGCGGTGAACATGCTATTTTTTAGCGTTTCATCCTTAAAAAGGATCTTAACATTATACCATCTGGATAGTGTTTCAGCGGCCTCTTCCATACTTACATTATTTAGCTGGAGCTCATTGTGTATCCATGACGTATATAACCGGGCATCAATATGAACTGAGCTTGAAGTTTTGGTTCTTCGATCGTATTTTAGCTGTTGATCTGGCTTTACCAAGCCCAACAAACGGTGCTCATCTTTAACTCCAACAAGGCCCCTTGACACCACTATACTGATTTCTTTTTGAGGATAAGCGCTAACATTAAATGCAGTGCCCAATACCTGTGTGGTTATTTCACCAGTATGGATTAGAAAGGGTCTATCCTCTTCGTGTACGACATCGAAAAAGGCCTCTCCCTGCAAGTAAACTTCTCTTATTTTTCTACTAAAATTTTTATTGATGCGTACCGTACTCCCTGCATTTAGCCATACTTTCGATCCATCAGGAAGAGATCTGGAAATGCGCTGGCCCAATGGCGCTTTATAAAGTATATATGCTGCAGATACAGGTTTCTGGTAATAGCTTACCATCCATATAACCGATGTGAGTGTTATACACAAACATGCTGCCCATAGTAGTTTCGTTGTTATTGTATTGAAATATGTCGGTTTATCCTTATTTGAAGGTTTATAACGCTGATCTGCAGTAATTTTTTGATAAAGGATTTCAGACTGCAACTTAGAAAAATCAATTCCTGATTGAAGGGTTTCCCATTCGTTATCCATTAACCGATCAATTACAGGTGCGTACGCTGGATTACCAATAATTTCTTTAAACACCAAAAATTCAGCATCACTGAGACTGTTGGTTACAAACTTTTTTAAAAGGTTATAGATGTATTCTTCCTCCACGTTGTCATTATTGATTAAACCAGCTGGAACTTCGGGAGCCTGACTGCTTTAATGGCGTTTTAATTTGGTTAGTTTATATAAGTAATACACGCCAGAGGCCGGCAGGTACTAGTGCTTATCAAAATTTATTTTCAGCGGAAGCCATTGATTGATGGCATTGCCCGATTAAGCCTGATAAGGCCATATTTTGGTTAGTTTTTTTTATTTTAAAAGAAAGTAAAGCAAAAACAGAAAAACATCGGCACCTTTAAAACGCAGCCTTAATGTTTTTAATGCAGCAGTAATATGGTTTTTGATTGTATTTTCTGAGACCTGCATTTCCTGGGCGATCTGCAGATGCGACAATCCCTGAAAACGGCTCATCCGAAAAGCTTCTTGTTGCTTATCAGGCAGTTTGGTTACCATCCGCTCTGCATAATTAGACAGATCATTATAGATTACCTCATTTTCTGTTTCATTGCTGTTGCAGATCCTGTATGATCCAATTTTATCCAAGGCTATGTTTGAGGTATATTGATTCCTTATTATATTCAAGGAGAGTCTTTTGGTAATGGTAATCAAATAAGAACCCATGTTATATCTCTCATCGAGCCTATGTCTGCTTGTCCATAGATTAAGGAGCGTTTCCTGTACAATTTCTTCGCTCAGTTCCTTATTTTTAACAAAACGGTATGCAAAGTTGTACAACCGTGCACTATAGGTATCATAAACCATCCGAAAAGCAGTCTCATCTCCTTCCCTTACCCGGATTAAGGTTTCGCTATCAATTTCTTTTCCAAATTTCATATCCCATACAATTGAAGTTACCTACCGGATGCTGTTAGTGATAGAACTTACAATGGAATGGGCTGACAAATCAGATACTTTGGAGCATTTACCATTAAAAAAAGATTGGCTCTTTCTTAAAAGATAAACAGACATAAGGATATTCATAAACGTTCTATTTGGTTATCAACTAATAAGCATTAGTGTAGAACGATAAATCTAGCGCTGATATAGCGATTTAAAAATGTACATTTTGATCATTAAGATACATATTATGATTTTTGTTATCATTTTATGCAGGGGCAGATCAGCGGTCTGCCCCACAATTGCAGCTATTAGTTTTGATTAAATAAAGTGTTACCTGATCACCAATTCCATCATGTTCAGTACATATTGTACTGTGGTTTCATCATATATTATTCCGTACAGGCCTTCCTCGTCAAAACCTTTTGCTAATCGCCTTGAGGTAAGTAGCTGCGATACAAAAAAGCAAAAAACCGACAGGTACTTTTTCATTTTCAGCAGGATAAAAAATTATAATAAAAGTGTTCTGCTTACCTGGATATCTTTTGATGAGTTACCAATTGCAATCAGATATTCGCCATTATCGGCAACCCAGGTTTTCTTTTTGTCGTCGTAATAAGAAAAGGCATCTTTATTCAGTATAACCTTTATCGTTTTGGTTTCACCTGCCTTTAAGAAAACTTTTTCAAATCCTTTCAATTCTTTACGTGGCCTGGGCACACTTGGATTGATGGGTTCTACATAAAACTGTACCACTTCGGCACCATCTCTTTTACCTGTGTTTTTAAGGGTAACGGAGGCCGTAACCTGCTTCTCACCTGTTCTTTGGATAGCTGCATTTTCATAGTTAAAAGTGGTGTAAGATAAGCCATGACCAAACGCAAACTGTGGTTCAACTTTATAGGTATCGAAATAACGGTAACCTACAAAAATATCTTCTTTGTAATGTACAACGCCATTTACACCTGGAAACTCGCCAAGTTTATGTGCTGGAGAATCCTGCAGTTTTTTAGGAAAAGTCATCGGGAGTTTGCCTGAAGGATTTACTTCACCAAAAATAACTTTGGCCAGGGCTGTACCACCTTCCATGCCTGGGTACCAACCTTCAATAATGGCTTTACTCTTACCTACCCATTCGCGCATATCTATCGGGCCACCGCCCATTAGCACAATGATTGTTTTGGGATTCGCCTTTAAAACTACTTTTATCAATTCGTTTTGGCCGAAAGGCATGTCCATATCTGGCTTATCTACACCTTCGGCATCATAAGCATTATCATCCCATTTGGTGTAATCGTAGCCATGCGTCCATCCGCAAAAAATTATGGCTGCGTCTGCATTAGCGGCAATTTTAACTGCTTCATTAATCAAAGCCGAATCGGCCTGTTGCTTGCGTGCAATTTTATATCCCTGCGCATATTGTACATTTACGCTACTACCCAATAAATTTTTAATGCCTTGTAAAGGGGTGATTTCATATTTGGCCTTAACTTGCGAGCTTCCGCCGCCCATGGCATTTTCCCGATCGGCATTTTGACCAATAATGGCTATACTCTTAATTTTTCCTTTGGCTAATGGAAGTACATTATCCTCATTTTTCAGCAATACAATTCCTTCTTCGGCGACCTTTAAAGCCGTTTGTTGATGCGCTTTGGTATTATATGCACCTGCGGTACGTTTTGCACCAATCATATTGGTTTTAAACATCACCCTCAAAATGCGTCGCACTTTATCATCGATTAAAGCCACAGGAACTTTACCGTTTTTTACCAGCGTAATTACCGTATCACCAAGAAAAAACTGACTGTATTTTAAAGGAGGTGTGCCCAGGTCGGAACCCATCTCTAAATCGGTTCCGTTTTCGAGTGCTTCCATGGTATTGTGTACCGCTCCCCAATCGCTCATCACCAAACCTTTAAATCCCCATTCACCTTTAAGGATATCGTTGATCAGGTATTTGTTTTCAGTTGCGTATTGCCCCCTAAATTTATTATAAGCACCCATTACGGTATTTACCTGTCCTTTTTTAACCGCTGCCTCAAAACCAGGCAAGTAAATTTCACGCAGGGCCCGTTCACTCATTTCTACGTTTACTGTTCCCCTATCAACTTCTTCGTTATTGGCTGCAAAGTGTTTTAACGATGCTGAAACACCCTGATCCTGTACCCCTTTGATATAACCCACCGCCATTTGCGCAACCAGGTAAGGGTCTTCGCTCTGGTACTCGAAATTCCGGCCGTTTAAAGGCGAACGGATAATGTTAATACCAGGTCCGAGGATTACATCTTTTCCTCTAAATTTAGCTTCACTGCCTAAAACCGCACCAAAATCGTATCCTAATTTGGGATTCCATGTTGCAGCAAGGGTATTTCCGGTTGGTAAATACGTTCCGGCATCATTCACATTTTTTAAGGGTGTCCAGCCTCTGCCATGCTCCAGACGAACACCATGAGGCCCATCGGAAGTAACCATTTCGGGAATCCCTAAACGTTTTACGCCTGCCGAGGTAAAAGAAGAATTTGCATGCAGCATACCTACTTTTTCTTCGAGCGTCATTTTTTTAATTAATGCGTTTATTTTTGCTTCAGTTGCCGGATTAAACAAATTTTGTGCAGTCACGGTTAGTACCGAGAACATTAAAGCACTCCCAACGAAGCCTGTTATTTTCTTATTCATGTATTTATTTTGTACTGTTTATTTAAAATCGAACCAAAGGCTGCCCTTGTTCCAGCTATAATTCAGTTGCATATTTTTCTGACTTTGCGGACCAAGTTTATCTGCAGATTGAAATTTAGTTCCGATAGGACTTATGGCATCTAAGAACCCTAAATCGCCATCAGGAAATGCCGGTGTGGTATTATTATTAGTCGCCCCGGCGGCTTTCTGCGGTTTTAACATTTGAAAAAACGTATTCTTTTTCGAGGTGTAAACCGTAAAAGGAGCTTGTTTATTTTTTATCGTTACCCAGTAAATATTAGCGTAATAGCCTTTAAACTCGGGGTATTTCCAGCTTTCGCCGGTTATGGTATTATTAAAACCAGTATCCCATACCCCAAAACTTGTACCCTTCAACCTGTTTTTCCAAACCCGGTAAGGACCATTTCCTTCCCATGCCATACCGGTAATATTTGCTTCAGGGTAATTGAAGGTAATGCCCATAAAATCTACCTCACCCTGGGTAGCATATTCATAATCGAGCTTTACCTGCTTGCCCGATGAGAAAATCCATTTCACCTTGAATTTAGCTTCGCTGTTATATACTGGTTCCAGGATG
The DNA here is from genome assembly GCF_004331735.1 of Pedobacter psychrodurus. Classification (GTDB taxonomy): domain Bacteria; phylum Bacteroidota; class Bacteroidia; order Sphingobacteriales; family Sphingobacteriaceae; genus Pedobacter; species Pedobacter psychrodurus. The sequence continues at coordinate 74,061 of NZ_SJSO01000003.1, read as the reverse complement.
TAATCTTCGCCGGATGTGTAATGCTTAAAATCCTTCAACTCGCATTTAACGCCTGCCAAAGCCGGCCCACCTGAAAGCGAAATCTCAGATTTGCTATTCGTAACGCTTTGGATGTAACCTGTTTTTTTATCGAAAAGGTAAATGATACCATCAACTTTTAAGGTTAATGCTTTATTGGTTTCCATAAACTCTATTTTTGATTTTGCAGCGGTACCGGTAGCTACAGGGGCAACCGGCATTTTAACCGGCCAACTCCAGGTAAAAAGTTCTTTTTTATAAGGGTCAAACGCGGTTAGGTATAAAACATCGTTACTTGTCCAGTTTGCAGGAAGCGGGATAGTCAAAAAGCTTTTTTCACCGGGCAGTAAACCGATGCCTTTTAGTTGGCCTGATGCGCTAACTTTAGCCATGTTGTTTGTTCCCGCAGCAGGTAATTTTGCCAAACGCCATTCAAAACTGCATTGGTTTAGGTTTGTGAAAGCATACTGGTTTTCTACCGCTATTTTGCCATCAAAATTAACAGGTAAATCTTTTAGCGTAATTTGAACGGGCGACCAGATTTCTTTTATGGTGTAAAAACTGCCTTCCTTTTCGCGGTGCGGACCTAAAATGCCATCGGGTGCTGCATTGCCCTGGATATCCATTTCGCCATTCCGATCTAAACGGGTTACACCTTCATCGGCAAAAGACCATAAAAAACCACCTGCCGCATAAGGGTGTTTCATCATCATCGACCAAAAATCATCTAAACCGGCACCATGCCCGCCATCATGCAGCCCATGCATAAATTCGGTTGGGAAAAACACATCCGTACCATATAAAGTTGTGTTTACCACATAATTGTAATCTGGATAATGCTTGGTATCGGTACCATTAAACCGCTCCCACGGGTGGATAACCAAACGGCTCTGGTTATCGTATTTTGCATATAGGTGATCTAAATCAAAGTTAAAGCCGCCTTCGTTTCCATTTGCCCACATTACAATTGAGGGGTGGTTAACATCACGAACCACAAGTTCTTTTACGAGTTTTGTGCCTACTTCGGTATCGTATTTCGCCTGCCAGCCCGTTAATTCATTTATCACGAATAACCCTAAAGAATCGCAGGCATCTAAAAAGCTGGGATCTGGTGGATAATGGGACATACGAACGGCGTTCATATTCATCTCCTTAATCAGTTTTACATCTTCAATGTTAAGCGCTTTGCTTAAAGTCCTGCCCGATTCAGGCCATTCGCTGTGCCTGTTAACCCCTTTAAATATTACTTTTTTATTGTTGACATAAAAACCATCCTGTGGACGAAGTTCTGCCGTCCGGAAACCAAATTTTTGTTTTATGCGGTGGATTAGTTTACCATTGGCATCGCTTAAAGAAACAATCACCTGGTATAAATTTGGAGATTCCGGATTCCAAAGGTTTATATCTTTAAACTGACCTTTTATTGTTGTTGCTTTATCTAAATCTGTAATCCTCGAAGATATGTCCAGTCCAATCTTTTCGCCGCTTAGTTTTTGCACCTGGGCTTTTAAAACTGAACCTACAGGTGCATTTGCGGTGTAAGCATCGAGGTTAAACGTTCCATTTGCTTTTGCATCGATTGCAATTCTGTCTACATGTGCTTTTGGTAAAATTTTAAGGTACACCGGTCTAAAAATCCCTCCAAAAAGCCAGAAATCTGCTTTCCGCTCTGCATTATTTACCGATTTATCGGCTGACTGCTTACTTACCTTTACTTCGAGCAGGTTTTCGCCTTCAAAATTTAATAATGTTGTTATGTTGTATTGAAAAGTATAAAACCCGCCCTGATGGATTGGCCCGGCTGATTTTCCGTTAATTTTTACTTCTGCCTCTGTCATTGCGGCTTCAAAAACGATAAAAATCTCTTTACCGGCATTGCTTTTAGCAACCTTAAATTTGTATTTATATTGGCCGGTTTCTTCAGGGTTTTGGGTATCTTTATAATAGTTATAGGTACCGAAACCTTGTTGTTCCCAGTTGGATGGCACCTGTATTTTATCCCAATGCCCACTTTTCATCCCTGTATTTATGAAGAAATCCCAGGCGACGGTATGGTCCTTATCTTTTCCCGATAAATATTGGTACTGTGTTTCCTGTGCATGGATACTTTGTGTAAGAAAAGTAATAGCAACTATCAAAAAGAGTTTTTTTATCATGTTTTTCTTTGATCTATTCCTGTGGCAGAATGAAATTTTGCGGCTTATCAATTTATAATTTAACCTTTATTGTGGCTGGCTTTAAACCATTAGATGAAGCTGTTAAGCTCACTTCTCCTTTACCTCCTGTTGATTGTACAATCACCTGAGCCAAACCACTAAATAGTTTTCTTTTCCAGCCTGCTGCTGGTTTTAATACTTGAATTGCACCAGGATCGGTATTGATATTATCCCAGCTCTGTACTTTCAAAATCGGTGTAGCCAATATGGCAATACTGTTTTTTCCGGTTTTTAACACAGATCGGTTGAGCACAAAAACATTTCCTTTTTTATCGGCCGGCAGTTGACCACCGATTTTTTTGCCGTTGATGTAAATGGACTGTTCTTTGCCCAGGCTTTTATAAAAAAATGTGATTTTGGTCTGTTCGCTCCAATCCGCTAAATCGAAATCTCCACGATAGATCAATGCTTTTACTTTTTTACCAAATTCCTGAGTTCTTTCCTGCTTGAAAGCGTAATCCCAATCTGTTGTTGCTGTAGTTAGTTCTGTTAGATCATCAATAGCTGAAATTGCTTTTTCTTTAAGGTTGTTTACGCGGATGACACTAACCTGCTCTATAAACTGATCGGGCTCTAAAGAAGTGGGATTGCCATTACCCACACCTATAATTTTTCCAGGACCACTGATTTCGAAATTTAAATCGTTTACTGCTGTAGGCACCATTTTTCCTGAAGCATCACGAACATCAACCGTGAGGATGGCAATATTTGGTTTTCCTACTGGAATGGTTTCTTGTGTAATGGCCACCTGAACCGGATCTGAAGTGGTTTTTACCACATCTGTTAATATTTTCTTCCCATTCTTAAATCCAACAGCCTCTAAAGTGCCAGGTGCATAGTTTACCGTCCAGCTTAGATGGCCGTTAGGTTCCATGCGCTTTTTGCCCAGACTTTTTTTATTGAGAAAGAGTTCTACTTCATCACAGTTGCTGTATGCCTTAACATCAATTGGTTTACCTTCTTTTCCTTTCCAGTTCCAGTGTGGTAAGAGGTGTAAAGTAGGCTGATTACCCCACCATGATTTTAAATACAAGGCATTATCTTTTGGAAAGCCACATAAATCAACCATGCCGAAATAAGAAAGTACTGATGGCCATCCAAATGGTGTTGGCTCTCCGCGGTAATCGAAGCCTGTCCAGATAAACATGCCAGCCAGGTAAGGGCGTGAGGCATAATGTTTCCAACCATCTTCCAGGCTCAGAAAGTTCTCGTTTTGTCTGGTATCATAAGCCGCAATTTCATGTTGATCCATATCGGTAACATACAAACCCCTGCTTGCCACGGTAGAGCCTTCTTCAGTACCCCAGCTAAACTGTGCAGGGTACTTTTTATGCTGTTCATCTGTGTTTTTCGTTGCCACGTAGTTGTAACCTAAAAGATCAATAGTGGTCGAAATTCCATTTCCTATGCCCCCACTCACCGCAGCGGTAATTGCCCGCGTAGTATCAATGGTTTTGGCAAAGGCCTGCATGGTTTTGGCAATCCGTGCACCGGTAATGTTGCCTTCTATATTCCATTCTTCGTTACCGATAGACCAACTGATGATACTGGGGTGGTTACGGTCGCGGATAATCAGTTTTTTAAGGTAAGCCAGGTTCTGATCGGTAATGCCCATCAACCGGTTTTCGTCAATTACCAGCATGCCCAGTTTATCGCAGGCATCCAATAACTCTGGCGTTGGTGGATTGTGTGAGCAACGGTAGGCATTGCTGCCCATTTCTTTTAATTTGCTGATCCTGAAATACTGCAGTGCATCTGGCAAGGCAACACCTACTCCGGCGTGGTCCTGATGGTTATTTGTGCCTTTAACCTCTATCCGTTTTCCATTTAAAAAGAACCCTTTATCGGCATCGAACCTGATCGTTCTGACCCCAAAAGTGGTTTTGTATTCATCTATTACATCCCCATTTTTGCTAATAGTGGTTAACAATTGATACAGATATGGATTTTCCAGATCCCATAATCGTGGCTTAAGAACCGGAATGGTTAAAGTAAATTCTTTTTCGGTCAATACATTTAGTTCAAGGTTTTGAAGTTCGCCAGAGGCTACTACCTTGCCTTCGGCATCGATTATGCTTTGTTTAATATTAAACTTTTGGTTCTCGAGGGCATCATTTTTTAAGGTAACGCTGGCGGTAACAGTTGCTTGATTATTGTTTACGGTACTGCGCACAAAAGTACCGTTGGGTACAACATGTAAAGGATCAGTTTTATTTAGCCACACATGGCGATAAATGCCCGCCCCTTCATAAAACCATCCTTCTTCGATGGTTACATCTGCCCGTACGGCGATTACATTTTCGCCACCGTAATTTAAGTAATCGGTAATATCGTATTCGAAACCATGGTAACCGCTAGGTTCGGTACCCAGGTAGTGGCCGTTTACCCAAACGATTGAATTTCTAAATACCCCATCAAAAGCAATGCTGATCTTCCTGCCCAGATCTTTAGCAGGGATAAAAAAAGATTTACGGTACCAACCCACGCTGGCATCTGGAAAATTACGACCGATCGCTTTAAAACCATGGCTTAAACTTGCTTTTGGATCAAATCCCTGTTCTACAGCCCAATCGTGGGGTAGATTGAGTTTTCTCCAGGTACGGTCGTCAAAGCTGGGATCTGCTGCACCATCTCCATAACCTGTTTTGGCCAGGTAAGAAAAATAACCCGTTCCGTTGTAAAAATCCTTTTTAACATCATACGGATGACCTAGTGCAAAGCGCCATCCGGTATCAATTAATAGATGTTCGCGTTTTAACGCGTTATGCTTTTGAGCGAATGATAGGACTGGCTGAACCAGTTTTAGCAGTAGCAGTAAGGCGCATATTTTATATAATTTCATTTGTGTGTGTTTGTGTTTATTCTATTAATAAGTATTGAACTGAAAAGGGTTGAGATTCGAATTTTATCTTTCCGGTAACGGTTGCAGATAATGCTTTTATCTTTTTAGGGTCTTCAGGTCCACCGGCTGCAAATTTTGTGGTTTGGCCATTAACCAAAACTTTTTGAGAGAAAGCACCATTATCATCTCCACCCGTTAAACTGTAGAGGTAATATTTTTTAGAGGTCTTAAATCCGGTGACATCTAGATCGATAACCTGTGGTACACTGCCTTTATTTACAATGACAGCTCCCAATTCTCCATTTTTAAACTTGGCGGCATAAGCCAGTATATCTTTGTTATCACTTACCTTGGTTGTGAGGAGTTGATCGCCAAAAAACCGCTGAAAGTAATACATGTAGTAAAATACCGGTCTGGGATTCCAGAGTGGAACACCAGGTTCGTCGCCTTTGTTGAACATACCATGATCATTACCACGGGAATATCCATTTGCCAGGTCCCAGCGGCTGGCCATACCAAACTTTAAATTAGCCAGTTCGCCCAAAACAATAGCGGCATGTATACCATTAATAAAAGAACAAGACTGTTTGGAACCTGTTGCGAAAATATTCCATTCGGTAAGCGCTAAAGGTCTTTCTGGAAGCTGATAAATTTTGGCCAGTTCTTTCATATATGCAGCCATTTTATGGGTTTCTGTTTTTGCTGTATTCAGAATAACTTCTGGCGAAGAATTTTGTTCATAAGGCGTATAATAGCTGTGCAGCACATAATAATCTATAGCATAACCAGCGGCTTTAAGTAAGCCATCATTCCAGTTTTTAGTAATGCCACCTTCCCACGATTTTTCTTTGGCTGTTTCGATAACTACCGCACCGATAAAAATTTCGCTATTAATTTCTTTTGCAGCAGCCTTCATCGAATCAACAAATATCTTTAAATGTTCGCCATACAATTTGCCCGAAATCAGTTCTGGTTGATGATCTTTATTTTTTGCAGTATCTATTTTATAGCCTGCCTGCCATGTACCGTAATTTTCATTGCCAATTTCCCAGAATCTGGTTTTCCCCTTATCAAAACGCACCCAATCGGCTGCCAGGTGCGCTGCGTTTTGCACCGGGCGATTGCCAATACCATACCTTGCGTAACTATAATTAACGCAGATGATACCCGTACTATTGGTTTCCTTTATTAATTGATAATAGTTAGAAAGGGATAACGACGATGGATTATCTGTTATCCCATACCACAAGCGCTCAGGCTTTTGCTTCCGCTGATCTCCATATAAAATAATCTCTGGTACATCTTTTGGCCTGTTTTCTTTCGATGCGTTCCAAAAATAAACATTGCTGAGGTTGCCTCCCGGAAAGCGGATGATGTTGGGGGATAGTGCTTTAATATGGTCCATCAGCACAGACTGATCGACAATCTTGCTCATGTATGGATTTGAATTATTTCCGTACAGGTAATTGGAAACCCTTCCTGCTTCAGCTTTATAGTTAATATTTATATCAACTGAAGCAGGTTTTAAGGGGATTGAATGTTTAATATAGGCCGGTTTATCTGCCTTTTTACGTTGAGTTTCCTGTAAAAAAAACGATTGAGGGTTTTGTGCAAACACATGATCGGGCAGTGTAAAGAACGAAGAGAACAATAGCAGGAAAAAGAGTACTTTTTGTAACATGAATTATTATTTTTTACCCACTGCTATAAAAACAACAGATCGTGCCGGTAAAGAAACTTTTATTCCTCCATCAACCAATGCCGATTTTGCCGTTAAGGTTTGATAATTGGCAGGTCCTCCGGAAACGCCTGTTGGGCCATTATCGTTTATAAATACCTTTTGGGAAAATTCACCGTTGTCATCTCCTCCAGTTAGGGTGTAGTAATAATACCGTGCACCAGGTGCGAAATTTGCGATATTGATAGCAGCCACCTGGCTTACTGTTCCTTTGTTCACCACCACTATCCCGGCTGCACCAGAAGCATAACCTGAGGCATAACTCACCACATCGGTTGATCCGGAAACATTAGAACTGACCATTCTATCACCAAAAATTTTCTGAAAATAGTACATATGGTAAAACGCAGGTCTCGGGGTCCATTTGGTGGTTCCGTTTCCTTCATCGCCCAAACTGAACATGCCATGATCATTACCTCCGGCATAACCATTAGCTAAATCCCACCGACTGGCCATACCATAATTATTTTTGATCAGTTCGCCCAATACCATCGATGCGTGCATGCCAGCAATGTGCGATACCTGCTGTTTAGATCCTTCGGCGAAAATATTCCACTCGGTCATGGCGATCGGTTTTAAAGCAACACCGTTTTCCTGGGTGTTTTTTTTCATGTAATCCATGATCATTTTTGATTCTGTTACCGCTGTATTTAAAATCACCGTGGCTGAAGAATTTTGGGCATAAGGGGTGTAATAAGTATGCACGATATAAAAATCGGCGGTATTGCCTGCAGCAGATAGAAATCCGCTATTCCAGGCCTTATCTACCACATTGCTATTGCCTACGGAGGCATCGTACTGGATCAACTGACCACCAATTTTAATGGTAGCACCAATTTCTGCCGCTGCCTTGCGCATAGAATCTGCAAAAACTTTAAAATGTTTTCCATATAAAGCACCATTGATAATCTCTGGCTGTCCATCTTTATTGGTAGCGGTGTTAATTTTATATCCGGCCTGCCATGGTCCGGCATCTTCATTCCCAATTTCCCAGTACTTGGTTTTTCCTTTATCAAAACGCACCCAATCGGCAGCCAAATGAGCAGCCACCTGATCAGGATGTGCACTGGTTCCGTAGCGGGCATAGCTGTAATTAACAGTGATTATACCTGTGCTATTCGTCTGCTGTAAAAAGCTATAATAACTGTCTACAGAAAACGTCCAGCTGGCGGTGTTTTTACCATACCAGTAACCTGCATTAACCGGAGCACCAGAAGTATTGTACAAGGTAGCGGGTGCATCATCAGGTTTTTGCCCGGTATTGGCATTAAAGAAAAAAACGCTGGATATATTGCCACCAGGGAAACGGATAATATTTGGCGAAAGGTTTTTTACATGGTTGATCAAAGTAGCCTCGTTACCCAATTGGCCGATGTAGGGGTTGCTATTGTTGCCGAAAAGATATTTGGAAACTTTACCCACTGTTTCGCTGTAATCAGCACTAATGGTTATAGCAGCAGCTCCGGTTGGTTTGGCGGCATCAACAAAGGATGGCGCAACAAAGGTTTTACCTTCCCAATTGTCCAGAAAAAAACCAACGGTTGTTGCGGTAGTTACCTCTTTTGGCGGAATAATGGTGCCTGTATTGGGTGGCGTTATTACAGGTGTTTCCTGAATCGGTTCATTGCGACTCTTTTTACAGGAAGCAATGGCTAAACTGCCCAACAGCAAGCAAACACCGATAACTTTATACGTATGGTTTAAAGAAGTTTTCATTTTATTAGGTCAAGAAGATGGGGTAAAAAATTGGTACCGGATATATTTATCCAGTACCAACGGGAAAACTATTTTTTCAATTTTACAATACGGATATTATCGATCCCCACATCAAACTTGGTGGTTACCGGTGTCGCTGTATCGTTGATGTACATGAATGTCATCGGTCGTTTTCCTGTAGCGTTCACCAGATCAGTTAAAGATAATGCAGAATCGCCCGTACCTTCACCATTATTGGTTTTCTTTTTAAATTGGGTCAAAGATATCGTTACCGTATACCACTTATCGGATTTGAATACCCTAGTTGCTTCAGCCTTCCAAGGTTCGTAGCGTGCGAGATATACCCAAGAATTTTCATCTCTTCTGATCATTATCGTACCGCCGCCCCAAGGTTCTTTTACAAAAATCTCGAACTTAAGCGCATAGCTTGATAAAGGATCTTGTAGGTTTGCCTGGGGTATCCATTGTACGGCAGTTAGATTAATTGACCTATTATCTGATTGATTATAACTAAAACCAGAAATCGGTCCTGTGAACATTCTGCCATAGTATCCTTGTGCACCAGGATATAGTGTCTGATCGTTTATCCTAGAACTACCAAATGAATAGGTATTTACATTATCAAAATCGCATAACATGCCTGTTACCTTATCGTTGTAAGAACTGTAGCTGCTGGTTCCGCCCTGTGTTTTCACGATAATATCGCCTGAAGTGGCTGATGAGGGAATTGTTACGGTACACGACGTTCCATCAGGTTTAGAAACCACATCGGTACCATCTGCCCCACCCGGAAAGGTAATGCTCTTGATCAGATAAAGATACTGACCATACAAAGTGATGGTTTGACCCTGAGGGGTATACTCGTTACTTACACTGTTGACCACCGGTGGTGGTGGCGAAACTGGAAAAGTAAAGGTTGTTTCACCATATTTGGTCACCAAGCGGATCGTATTTTCCTGCCCCTTAGGGATATTGGAAAATAAAATAGAAGGAACGGTGACCACAAAATTATCATCTCCAACCAGTGCGGAGTTAAAAGTTGCCGCAAAGCCGCTAAAATATACAGCCGAAACTGTTTTTAAATTTTCGCCCTGGATTACAATATTCTGTCCTGAGCCTACTTTGGTCAAGGTCGAATCGTTAGGAGCAGCTGTAATTGCCCTTATTTTGGTAATTACAGGTGGTTTTTCGTTGTCACTTTTTTTACATGCAGTCTGCATGGCAAGTACCATCATCATTAAGATAAAAATGATTCCAGATCTGCTTTTTATAAGCTTTTTCATTCTGATTTAATTTAAAATTAAACTTATAGCTGTTATTTATAATAAGGTACTGCAGGCTGACTTAACAATGGATTGGTGGTAAGATCGGCCAGTGGATAAGGCAACTTGAAAGATGCATCAGTTGGTGTGGAAAACTGATCTTCGTTTACCCTTACATTCGTAGCTGAATTGAAGGTTAAGCGGCCACGGTTCTGTGCACCAATTTTAGAAATGGTTTGCGCCGGGTTAATATCATGTTCTCGAAGCAGATCGAACCAGTATTGCCCTTCAATAGCCAGTTCTAACTGTCTATCCACCAAAACATCAGCCTTAGAAACAGGTAAGGTTTTGAGATCTAAACCTGCCCTGGCACGCACCAGATTATAATATTTTAAAGCATCTGCATCGCTAGTAGTAGGCGAATTGCCCAATATGGCTTCTACATAGATCAGGTATACATCAGCCAACCTAAGCATATATGCTGCAGAACTGGTAGAAAGCGAATATACCTGTCCGGGGTTATCTTCATTGGTACCCACCACGTATTTTTTCACGTGTGGCCTTTCATCGGTAACCCTATAACCACCATCCTTTTTTAGCAGTTCCGGATAGAAATCACCATTCTGCATGAAGGTGGCTTTACGGCGTAGGTCTTTTACATCGTATTTATTGTAAATGTCGATACTTGGGGTGTTGGCAGCGCCATATCCGTCGCCTGCATTGGTTAATTTACCTTCTGCTGCATAATAGCCCTGGGTACTGTTGCCCAGGCCATAGCTATTCGGACTGGCAATAAATTGTAGTGCAAATAAACTTTCTTCGTTATTGTTGTTTTCGATTTTAAAGAGATCGGCATAACTGGGAAGCAGTTTTAAACCACTGTTATTACAAACATCGCCTGCATATTTCTTTGCGCTGTCCAACAAGGCCACATCACGCTGTCCGGTACCTGTACCGGTTCCATTATCTTTCAGGCCCGAGCGGGTGAGGTAAATTTTAGCCAGCATACCTTCGGCCGACCATTTGTTTACCCTTCCTTTATCAATAACAGTACGCAGGTTTTGTGATGCAAATTTCAGGTCTTCAATAATAAAGCGGTAAACATCCTTAACCAGGTGTTTGTTAACCTGCGGCTGTTCTGCAAGCGTACGGTTGTCGGTAATGATGGGTACTTCGCCAAAATACTGCACCAGATAGAAATAGGATGTTCCCCTTAAAAAACGGAGTTCGCCAATGGCATTATTTTTAGCTATTGCACTAACTGATGGATCAGTATTTTGGGTGATGTAAATAATATTCAGGTTGCAATAGGCTATAATTTTATATAATGAACGCCAGGCTTCGTTAATCCTTGCGTCTGAACTGTTTACTGCAAAGGTAGAGTAAGAAACAAAGTTGGTGCGCGACAGGTTTCCGGCCATTGCATCGCCTAAAACCAGGATCGATTTGTCGTTAAAATCAAACCAGGGTGTTCCGTAAAGGGCACCAGTAGCCAGGCGCAGATCGCTTTCTGATTTAAAAAAGCTTTCTAGCGTTACCTTATCCTGTGGCGTTCTGTCTAAAAAGCTTTTTTTACACCCTAAAAATGATGTTAAGCCAGTTAGCAGGGCTATTGTGAAATATATTTTATTTTTCATCTTTATAAATATTAATGTTAAAAACCTGCATAAATACCAAAGGTGTAGGTACGTGATGATGGATATCTTCCATTATCTACCCCTGCCGATTGCGCATTCTGGAACCTGGAGCCTACTTCCGGATCGTAACCCGTATAATCCGTAATGGTAAACAGATTGGTCACATTGCCATATACCCTCAAATAACCAAGTTTTACCTTTTGAACGATTTTAAACGGCACACTGTAACCCAGCACCAAATTTTTAAGTCGTAGGTAAGATCCGTTTTCGATATACCTCGAAGAAACCCTGTTGTTGCCATTCAATGTTGAAGTTGAAATCCGTGGAACAGTAGTATTTGGATTGGTGATATACACATTATTAATGTCTGTAGCACTTCCGCTAGGGTCTTTTAAACCGATACGGGCATAATCGTTAACCGATTGCAACAATCCAAAACCACTCTGAAGATCTTCGTTTGTACGTTTTAACTGGTTAAAGATTTTGTTGCCATAGTTTCCATTGAAAAACACCGTCAGATCAAATGCTTTGTATTTAAAAGTATTGGTGAAACCATATTGAAATTTCGGCAATGGCGAGCCCAGATAAGTCAAGTCTTTACTGTCGATTACTTTATCTCCATTTATATCCCTGAACTTAATATCGCCAACCCAAACTCCGTTTACACCAATGGTACCCTGGTTTGCACTGTTAGTTAAATCGGCGCCATCTTTAAATACGCCATCGGCGATGTAGCCATAAAACTCACCGATTGACCTGCCTACGGCAACCTGCTGAACGATGTCGGTGCCCAGATATTGTGGCAGATTGGTATTTTCGGTAATTAAACTGGTTACCTTATTTAAATTCCTAGATAAGGTAATGTTGGTTGTCCAGCTAAAATTTTTGGTTTTAATATTTGTAGCATTCACACTGAATTCGATCCCTTTGTTTACGATAGAGCCAATATTTTTAGTGGGTGCGTTTAGTTTTGCAACCGTAAACTGATCCTGAGGTGTAGTACCCGAATAAAGCGGTAACGATAAGCTATTTAAGAGGTTATCGGTATTTTTATAATAGGCATCAACAGTAAACTGCAATCTATCTTTAAAGAAACTGGCATCAATACCTACGTTTGATGATTTGGTGGTTTCCCATTTGGCATCTGGATTAGGTACATTATCCAACAGTACACCAAGGCCTAAAGCCGTTTGCGTAGTGCGGTAAGAGGTTCCGTAAACATAATCGGCAATGTTCTGGTTGTTTACCAGTCCATAACCTACACGGAGCTTAAGATCACTGATAAAATCAACCGATTTTAGGAAATTTTCCTGCTTTAAACGATAGGCTAAAGCTACGGCATAGGTAAAGTTCCACCTGTTATCTGGCGAAAATTTTGATGACCCATCATACCTTACCGTAGAGGTTAAGGTATATTTATCATTATAGGTAAAATTGAACCTGCCATAATAAGAATCGATGGCCTGTTGACTCTTGCCACTGGTTGAAGTCGCTTTTGCTGGATCGCCCAGGTTCAGTTCCGAATTTGTGGTCTGAAAATAGCCCGTTGCAGTAGCATCAACAAAACTGCTGGTGTTTAAACGCGATTCGTGACCCAATGTACCGTTAAGCTTATATTTTGAAGCAAAAGTGTGGTTGTAAGTTAAGTAGGTACGAAAGGTATTGTTATTATAAGCTGTGGTCCCCCTACGGCCAAAACTATTGGTTTTAGGGAACTGACCAAACTGATATGCTGGCTCAAACTGTTCGATCTGTCCAAAATTATAGTTTACGGCAATCTCGTTCCTCAATACAAAATCTTTCAGAAAGGTAATATCAGCAAAAGCACTTCCATAAACTTCACTCCGCGTCCTGGTATTGGTGTTGATTTCGGTTAACGCAAATGGATTGGTTAAGGTAAAAAGCGGACTTGAAGGCCCACCATAAGAACCATCAGGATTTACAACGGCAATATCAGGTGACTGTCTGATGGCCAATTGCACTAAATTACCATCTTGGTTGTTGATGTTTTCGTTAATGCGGTTTCCAGAGATATTGGCAGAAAGTTTTAACCAGGTAGTTGCTTTGGTTTCTACATTCAGCCTAACATTGTATCTTTTAAAATCAGATTTTACCGCAATCCCATCCTGCGAAAGGTAACCTGCATTGAGGATGTAAGTTGTTCTTCCATCTCCCCCATTTACCGATAGGTTATAATTTTCTACGGGTGCTGTTCCGAAAATGGCTTTTTGCCAGTTTGTGCCAGGTCCTAGCACAGATGGATCTGCAAATAATGGATTAGGCACTGCGCCGTTCAGCACATCCCTCACATTTCTAAAGGCGGCATATTCCGGAAGTTCCATCACTGGTAAATATTTTGGCAGCTGCTGTATCCCGTAAGAGGCATCTATACTCACTTTAGGAGGACCTGATTTTCCCTTTTTTGTGGTTACAATTACCACACCATTACTGGCCTGACTACCGTAGATAGCCGTTGCGGAAGCATCTTTTAAAATATCGATACTTTCTATATCGGAGGGTGAAATGGTTGCCAGCGGATTGGTGCCTGGGCTACCACCTGTGTAAATGGCTCCATTAACATCACCACCGTAAAAAACCCCATCCACTACATACAAAGGTTCCTGGTTTCCACCTAAAGTAGAAACTCCCCTGATCTGTACCGAAATACCACCACCAGGCTGACCAGAATTGGTATTGATTACCACTCCGGCTACACGCCCCTGCAAAGCCTGGTCAAAGGTTGTTGCTGCCGATTTTGCGATATCATCTGCCCGTATGGATGATACCGAACCGGTGAGGTCTTTACGTAATGCTGTTCCGTAACCTACCACTACAACTTCGTCAAGTTTATTGATTGAGGTAACCAGGCTCACGTTAATCACATCCTGACTGCCTACGGTTACTTCTTTCGCTTCTGCCCCGATGTAACTAAATACCAGTACATCGCCTGTGGCTACTTTTACCACAAAATTACCTGTCCCATCGGTAATGGCCAATTGTGTTTTTTTTCCTTTTAAAGAGATGCTTACCCCTGGAATAGCATCTTTAATATTGTCGCTGCTGGTTACTTTACCACGCACTGTTTTTTGAACCGCCTGCCCAAAAACAGCCGAACTGATGTGAATAAGTGTGAAAAGAAACATCAGCAACACAATTCCTGTTTTGTTTAATGTCCTCTTCATCTTTTTAGTTTTGTAAATAATTGTCTCATAAATCTGGTTAGTTAAAATTTGGTTATTGTTTGTTTGCCTGTATAGCGTATGGTCTTATCCGGTGTTTGATTAAAATTTAATGTTTTTGCCTTTTTAGGCGTGATGAGTATGATGTTGAATGTCCTGTTTTCAACCATTCCCTTAAATGTCCCCTTACGGTCGGCGATGGTTAACGTTTTGGCACTCTCGCTGTAAGTAAAATTGATGGTGGAAAAAGCACCTTTTTCGTAGTTGTAGTTTAAACCTTCATCTTCGTAAAGATTAAATTCTGCATCTTTTCCTGCGTACACATAAAGTGTAATTGGATCGGCAGGTTTTTCGGCTGTATATTGAATTTCAGGTCCATAAGGGATAATTGCACCTTCTTTTACATAAACCGGCATCTGGCCGTAAGGTGCTTTAGCGTTGATAGTTTGCCCCCCCTTAACATAAGCGCCAGTATATAAATCATACCAGCCATTTAGTTTTGGCAAATACACCTTTCTAGTGGTAGCCCCATATTTATACACAGGATTGATCAGCAGTGAAGGACCGAACATATACTGATCGGCAATATTTTTAACCTGTTCGTCTGTTCCATAATCCATGATCAGACCACGCATAATGGTGTAATCGTTTTGGTAGGTATTTCCAGCTAAAGCATAGATATAAGGCATTAAGCGGTAGCGCAGCTTGTTGTAAAATAAGATGCTTCTGTAGGCAAGATGATCTGCTGGAGCAATATTGTATACCTCACGCAACGGAAATTGGCCATGTCCCCTAAATAATGGAACAAATGCACCAAACTGGTACCATCGGGCATTGAGTTCTCTCCATTCAGCCAGATCTGCTGCATTCGGTTTTTCATATCTGCGTTCTACCGAGAAACCACCGATGTCCATGGTCCAGTAAGGAAGACCAGACAATGAAAAATTGATCCCTGCAGAAATCTGCGATTTCATATCTTCCCAGCGTGAGGCAATGTCACCGCTCCAGGTAGCTGCCGCATAACGTTGCAGACCGCCGTAAGCAGATCGGGTCAAAATAAATACCCTATCGTTCGCATTTGCTTTCCGCTGTCCTTCATAAACACCTTTCGAATTCTGAAGTGGAAAAGCATTGAAATATTTAGCGGCAGAGCCTAAAAATGTTGGCGTCATCAGCTGTTTTCTTTCTTCAATAGGTAGGTTGGAATGTATATCCGGTTCGGTAGCATCCATCCACCAGGCATCGATTCCTTTTTTGTAAAGCGTTTTGTTCATCAGATCCCAGAACAGACCACGGGCCTCGGGATTAAAGGCATCGTAAAAAGTAGATGGATAGCCCAGCCAATCTTTTCTTCCATCGGCAATATTGCGTTTATACAAAAATCCGTTTTTGTTCATCAGATCGTAATTTGCATTGCCGGTGTAAAATTTGGGCCATACCGAAATCATCAAACGAGTGTTATAAGTATCGTGCAGGGTTTTGATCATCGCATCGGCATCCGGGAAACGGCTTTTATCAAACTCATGCGTTCCCCAGCTATCAGGTCTCCAGTACTGCCAATCGAGCACAATATTATCGATCGGGATTTTACGGTCTCTAAATTCTTTCACCACGCCCAAAAGCTCATCCTGGGTTTTGTACCTTTCTCTGCTCTGCCAAAAACCCATGGCCCACTTTGGCATCAGCACCGCTTTACCTGTAAGCGTCCTGTAACCACCAATCACCTCATCGGCGTTTCCCCCCGATACAAAGTAATAGTTGATCTCGTCGCCTACCTCTGAAGAAAAAGCATATTGATCTTTTTCGCCTTCTGGGATCGGTGTTAAACATTTTATCGCCAGGTAAGATTCTGCACCATCAGGAATCCATTCTATTTTAATGTCGTATTTTTTATCTTTTTGCATTTCTGTTTCCACAACAGCCGTGCCTGGGTTCCAAGCCTGTCTCCACTTATCCACAAGCATTTCTCCATCAATCCAGATTTTAATATAACCGGCATATTTAACATGGAAATGTTGCAAGCCACCATATCCCGAAGAGATTTTGCCTTCCCAGCTCACCTTTCCATTAGCCATTTTAAAGCTGTCTGGAAATTTTTTCATGTCACTTAAAAAAGAATAATCAATATCCGATTCGGCTCTTATAATTGTTGCTGCATTTTTTTTCTGATCACTATAGGTAGCTGTCAACCAGCCCTGATCGCCTTCTTTAGAAAACAGGCGCAGACTTGATATTGGTTGATAATCCCGCACATCGCCCACTTTGGTGATGGAGTAATTATCCCAAAGGATACCATATTTTTTACTGCTCAGTAAAAAAGGAATCGCTACATCGGTATTGTTTTGAAGAAGCAAAACCTGTTTGCCCTTATAATTCATCATATCGTCCTGATGTTGTCCTAAGCCATATAGTGCCTCATCATTTGGAGAATTAAAAACCTGCGTAATCTGATAGCCTGCTTCTCCATCGTTAGAAACGGCTTTGAACGATCTTCCGCTTTGTACTTTTTCTTCGAGTATATTTTTTCCGTTTAATTCCTGGTATCGAATCTGACCTGAATGAATATCTACCTTTACCAATAATGATTTAGTTTTAAGTATAATTCCGTCTGCATTTTCAGTAACCGTCCACTCAGGTTTCGATTTTACCGGAATAACCATTAAACTGGGTTCGAGTGAAAATTTATCGGTTGGTGTAATTACTGCATGGATAATCTGATCGGTGATTACTTCTATTTTTACCTGTTTACCGATAGCCATATCATTAATGCTCGGATGTACAATGATTCCATTATCTGTTTTTTGATAATGAACAGTCTGCGCAAAACAGCATACCGGAAAGGTGAATAAAAATACTACTGTATTTAGGAAGGAATGTTTTCTCATAAAGCTTATTTGGCATTTGGTTGTTAACCGGCTACCTGGAATATTTGGTTTTTTTAATAAGCTAAAGGTAAAGGGCTATCGAAATAAGCGTGGTATGCAAATGTTTAAGAATAGGTATGCAAATGTTAACCCGACATAAAACACCCTATAAAACAGCATTTTACCAAAACAAAGAACTTACTTTTTAATCGATTTTTGGGCGATATATACCGATGGTAACATGTTAAACTCCTGTTTAAAATACTTGGTAAAATATTTTGGGTTGTTGAAACCAACCTCGTAAGCAATTTCGGAAATGGTTAACTGCGATTTTTCTAAAAGCTGGGTCGCTTTTTTGAGGCGGTAAAAACGGATATATTCTACCGGAGATTTTCCGGTTAACAGCAACACTTTTTTATAAAGACTTACCCTGCTCATGTTCATTTCCTGGCTGAGCTGATCTACAGAGTAATCGGCATTGGAAACATTGGTTTCAATCAGCGCCGAAAGTTGCCGCATAAATTTTTCATCAACAGATTCTATTTCATCTACTTTAGGATTAATATCAACCTGCTTTTTATATTTTATCTTTGAAGATGCCAATTGTTTGAGCTGGTTTTTGATTTTGAACAGCAAAATTTCAAAATTAAAAGGTTTCATCACATAATCATTGGCTCCGGTTTCCAGGCCAGAAAGCTGTACCTCTTCTCCAGTTAGGGCAGTCAGCAAAATTACAGGTGTATCTGCTGTACGGGCATCCCCTTTAATTTTTTTACAAAGATCGATACCATTCATTTCGGGCATACTGATATCGCTCACCACCAGATCGGGATGAACCGACAAAACCTTTTGCCACCCTTCTTTGCCGTTAGCAGCTTCGTAAATTTGATAAAATTCGTTCAAATTATCTTTTAAATAGAACCTAAAATCATCATTATCTTCGACCAGCAGGAGCACAGGCTTTTTATTTAATCCAGAAACGTCAACAGGATTGCTTTCTTCAGTTATGTCTCTTAGCGGCGGCTTAACTGTAAAACTGAGCTTGCTGTTTTCTACTATGGTTACATCTGCCTCATCAAAAGGGATTTTGACGGTAAAGGTAGATCCTACCCCCACTTTACTTTTGGCCCAAACCTCTCCACCATGCATCCGCACAAATTCTTTGGTAATGGACAAACCTATCCCGCTGCCCTGATTAACAAGTGAACCTGGGATATCGCTCTGAAAAAAGCGGTCGAATATCCGGTTCAGCTTATCTTCCTCGATCCCAATCCCATTATCGCTGACATTTATTAAAAGACAGGTTTGATTAGATGTATTTATCGTTGAGCTTAATAAAACAGTAACGGCTCCACTTTCTGGTGTAAATTTAAACGCATTGGAAAGCAGGTTGAATAGTATCCTTTCTATTTTATCATAATCAAAAGCGGTAATCAAACTGGCAAGCTCTGATTCAAAATGGAATTTAATATTTTTCTTTTCTGCTATATCGGTAAATGAATAAGTTAAGTCCCTGATGAAATCGACAACATCGCCGAGTTTATAATCCAGTTTTAACTGCTGCACTTCCATTCTTCTAAAATCCAGCAGCTGGTTAACCATGTTCAACAAGCGTCGTCCATTTCTGTGGATCATCTGCATCTGCTGTTTTTTCCCTTCATCGGCAGTTTGTTTGATCAGTTTTTCCATTGGGGTGATGATCAGCGACAGCGGGGTACGAAACTCATGACTTACATTGGTAAAAAACTTGATTTTCATTAAATCCAGATCGTGCATGCGTTTTGCCTCGTGACGTTCTTGCTCCAATGCAAATTTCCTTTTTAACTTTTGGATACCGCGGTGCCTGATCAGGAAAAGTATTCCACCAGCAAATGCCAGATAAAGCAAATAGGCTAAAGGTGTTTTCCAAAATGGCGGCAGTATCTTGATGGAAATTCTTTTCTCGTTCGGAACCCAATCGCCGGCCGAATTGGTAGAAGAAACCCTGAAAACATAAGATCCAGGATCGAGATTGGTATAGGTTGCCCGCCTTAAATTGCCCGAAGGCTCCTGCCAGGTTTTATCAAAACCCTCGAGCATATACCGGTACTTGATTTTATCGGGATTAAAGTAGTTTAATGCAGTAAATTCGATAGAAATTACATTGTGCTTGTGGTTTAAAGCTAGATTTGGCGTACTGTTTAAGGTTTTTTCCAAGATAACCTCGCCATCCATTTCTTCATCAACAGCAACACTCTTGTTGGCAATCTGCAGATCAGAAAGGGCAATTTCAGGTTGGGTATGGTCAGTTCTGATGTCTTCAGGCTTAAAGAGATTAAAGCCATTAGCACCTCCAAATATCAGCTCGCCATTTTTGGTGATATAGGCCGAGTTAACATTAAACTCTCTACCCTGCAGGCCATCCTGCTGATCGTAATTTCTAAAAGTATAAGACAGACCCTTAGCCGTCTTTTTCACTTTGATAAAGGTTAAGCCTCCCGTAGTACTTACCCAAAGATTCTTATTTTTATCTTCAACTATATTCAGTGTATTGTTATCAGAGAGGCCGTTATCAACCCTAAAAACCTCAAACTGGTTGTTTTTTGGATTATAGCGGTTCAATCCATCTCTGGTGGTTACCCAGATATAACCATAACTATCGGCCAAAATATCGTACACATTGCCATTGCTGAGTGAGTTTTTGAGGTGTGGCTCTGCATTAAAATGCTTGAATTTACCCGTTTTTTTCTCCCAAAAATCTAAGCCGGATGAAGTACCGATATAAGCATTGCCATATTTATCTTTTAATAGCGCAGTAATAAAGTTAGAACCCACACTATTTGCAGACGAATAGGCCTTATAATGCGAAAAAACACCATTTGAACGATCGAGCACATCAACACCTGCCCCTAAAGTGCCGATCCATAGTTTTCGATCATCTCCTTCAATAATATCCCATATCCGATCATCACCAATACTATTAGAATTACCTGGATTGTGGCGATAATTTTTAAAATTCTGTCCATCAAAACAATCCAAACCACCGAAATAAGTCCCTATCCATAGTTTTTTGTTATCATCTATAAATAAGCTTACCACAATATCGTTACTGATGCTGTTTGGATTATCGGCCTGATGCCTGTAGCTTTTATAAGTTTGTGTTTTTCGGTTGTAATAAATCAGCCCCTGTCCGTTGGTACCGATCCATATATTACCCTTGTCATCCTCCACAAATCGGTTTACATCATCATAGGGCAAACTCCGGCTATCAGACGCCAAATGTTTGAAAAGCGGAAATTTTATAATGTTTTTATGATAGTAAGAGATTCCTTTTTTAAAAGTCCCCACCCAGATAATCCCTTCATTATCCTTATAAAGACTTACAATACTATTCTGGCTTAAGGTTTTCGGATCATCCTCCCTGTTTTGCACATAACTTATCTTAAGGGTTTCTTTATTTAAAATATTGATTCCGCCGTGGTCGGTACTGATCCAAATCGTACCATTTTCATCCTGGATTACCCCAGTTACCAGGTTATTATTTAGACCACCTGCTTTTTGGCTCAGGTACTTAACCGCATTAATTTCTGGGCGGTAGTAGGTTAATCCTTCCTGATCATTGAAACTCCAGATAAAAACCGCCCCGTTATTGTCGATAAAAAAGCGCATGGGTTTAAAAGCAGCTTTATCTTTTAACTTAAAGCTGTAATACCGTGCTTTAATCTTTATGGTATTAATATTTAAACGTTCGAAAGATTTATCGGTATGTAAAACATACATATCGCCATTAGAATCGCTTTGAATATGGGTAACGGGTGCTGAACCCAGCGCATTTGGATCAAGATCTGAACATTTTAAATGAATTGTTGTTTTTTTAAGAGCATGATATACAAATACGCCCTCAGCACCTGCATTGAACCAAAAATTACCAAGTTTATCTTTTTTAGTGCCGGTTATTTTTGTGCTTGATATACCAAGTTTTTTAAAGTGAGCTGCAATATCGTGGGTAAACTGCTGTTTTTCCAGATCAAAAATATTTAAGCCTGCCCGGGTATCGATCAGGAGTTTCGCCTCAGGCAGTTCACTTATGCCATTTATAAAGTCATCGCTTAACGATTTTGAATTTCTGGCATTGTGTTTAAAAACCTTAAACTGATAACCATCATAACGGTTTAGGCCAGCCATGGTACCGAACCACATATAGCCTTGTGTATCTTTGTAAATGGCGTTTACCTGATTGTTGGAAAGTCCGTTGGATAGATCAAGTCTCGAAAATTGCAATTGCGTCTGCTGTGCATAAGCAAATCCACAAATAAACAATAAGATCAGGATGATTTTAAAGCGCATTACAAAAAAATACTTGGTTTGGGTAAGGTGTATGCAATGTAACAATAAAACCACGCAAACCCATAAAGAGGTTTGTTAATTCTAACTTTCTCCTATTCTGAAGGCAATGAAGAATCTACGACCGATGAAACTCAAGCCGCTAAAATGCACTATATCCCCTTAAGTGTCATTCTGATCCGATAGCTATCGGATGCAATGCAGAATCTATAACCGATGAAACACAAACCATTAAATTGCAACAGTTTCCTATTTGTGTGTTCATTAAAGAAATAGTGCTACTAGGTAACAGATTCTTCGCAGCGCTCAGAATGACAAATTTATTACTAATATTACACGGTAATTAAACTCTAACAGTTTAGTTATTTTTAACGGTAAATACATATTCACCAGAACCTACCTGAATTAACTTTCTACCCTCTTTCAAATCATTAGAAGCGATGGTTTTTCCATTTTGGGTAATCTGCGAATTGGCCATTGCGGGCAGATAAATGGCAGCACTGGCATTCGCTGGTATCAAAGTCCTTAACTCAAATGTTCCGTTAACATGCTTCCACTCACTTTTGATTAGTCCATATGGTGATACATACTCGGCCTTTGCGGCATTTACGTCACCTACCACTTCTGGCCGGATATCGATCTGACGAAAACCCACTGAATGTGCTGCCGGGCGGATTCCGGCAAGACCACTATAAAACCATTCCATCAAGTGTCCGAGCATAAAGTGATTGTTAGATGCATTTTCTGCCCCCTGCCATGATTCGGTAAGTGCAGTGGCTCCCTTGGCCAACTGATAACCATAACCAGGAACGTCAGAACGGTTGTTCATATCATAAATTACATCCGAGCGGCCAGCATCATCAAGCACACGGAGCAGGTAACGGTAACCAATATCGCCAGCGGTTAAGGTATTTTTTCTACTCTTCAGCTCCTTTACTATATTTTCCACAACCGCAGTTTTATTTTCAGGTTCTACCAGCCCCATGTAAACCGATATTGCATTTGCTGTTTGACTTCCGCTTGCATACTGTTTGGTTTTATCTTTAAAAAACGCAGCATTATAGGCTTGTTTAACTTTAACAGCCAATTCTTTATAAGCATCGGCCTCTATCGGTTTACCCAATAATAGGGCAATCTTCGTCATTAGTGTTAAATCGTAGTAATAGGTAGCGGTGGCCGTTACACCATTGGGGGTAAGCTGCGAAGGGCCGGGTTCTTTAGGCCCAATATCATACCAATCGCCCAATCCGTGAGAAAGGATGTGTTTCTTCGCTTTGGTTTCCAGATAAGCTAAATACCGCTTCATCATGGGATAAGCTTCTTCCAGTACATCTTTATCTCCATACCACTCGTACATATACCAGGGCATAATGATCGAATTGCTTCCCCATTCTGGCGAATCGCGGAAAGGACCACCAAACCTTGCATATTCCGGAGCTGTACTGGTTACCAGGCCTTCGGGAGTTTGCGCGTTTATCATATCCCTAACCACCTTTCGGCAAAGACTTGCAATATCATAATTATAACGGATAGAAGGTCCTACCAGATGTGCTTCTTCCAACCAGCCCAACTTTTCGCGATGCGGGCAATCGGTAAATACACTTGAGGTATTACTTCTGATGGCCCAATCTATTAATTTATATGTTTTATTAAAAAGTTCATTTGAGCATGAAAAAGAACCAATTGTTGCGGCCGAGTTTCGGGTGTGAAGACCAAAGACCCCAGTTACCACTGGCAGATGATCTGGATTTGGCTCTCCCTCGGGCACTGCGCCCTCAATCTGTATGTACCGGAAACCGTAATACATAAATTGAGGTTGCCAGCTTTCTGATCCAATACCTTTAAGGGTATACTTAAAGAAAACAGGGGTACCAATTGGCTGGGTAGTGATGGTTCCATCACTGGCCAATAATTCGGCAGGTTTCATGATCACACTATCTCCAGCTTTTCCCTTCACAACCAATTTTGGGATACCTGAAGCATTTTGCCCTAAATCATATACCCATATACCCTTTTTAGGTTGACTGATCTTTTTTGGTGCGAAAGTATCAAAAATCTTAAGTGCCGTTGCCGTTTGTGAAGTGAGTTGTTCCGGTCCATCAACCACTAGCGCATGCTTCCAGGATACATCATTAAAACCGGGCATTTTCCAACCAGCCTGTTCAAGCAAAGCATTGTAATCTTCTCCACCATAAATACTCGAATAGGTTACCGGACCCGGGGCAGCCTTCCATGAGTTATCGCTAATGATATTCTCTGTTGAGCCATCAGTAAATTCGAGCACCGTGCGCAAAATCATTTTTGGGTAGCCATAAGCCAAGGTCAGCTTATGATAACGTTCGCTGGGAACATAGTAGAAACCGTTTCCTAACATCATTCCAAATGCATTCGTACCCTGTTTTAAAGCTTTGGTAATATCAAAAGTCACATATAGTGCGTGTTTTTCGTATTCTACCCATCCGGCATCCAGAAAGTGATCACCAACCTTATTGCCATTTAAACTAAGTTCAAAATGACCAAGGCCAGCAACATAAACTGTAGCTCTTTTTATTGCTTTTTTAACAGTAAATTCCCTTCTTAGTATAGGAAGAACTTTGTTCTTTACCAGGTTATTATCTCCCTGTGCAGGAAGAAAACGTTGCGCATCAGCCAGGCGTTCATAAGCGATCCAGTTGGCGCCCTTCCAATTGCCTAACACACTCATTTGCCAATTAGCCGGCAAAGACCATGATGAGGTATTTTTGTGGTTATCCCAAACCATCACCTTCCAATAATAAACCTTGGTTGGTTGTAATTTGGCACCATCATATTTAACCTGGATAGAAGCATCAGAAATCATTTTTTTACTGTCCCATATATTGCCAATATTTTTCGCAAGCAATTCGATATTATCTGCAACCAAAACACGGTAGGCCGTTTGCATTACATTTTGCTGCTGCGAACGCAACTGCCAGCTCAGGCGTGGATTGAGTGTTTCGATACCGAGCGGATTTTCCCGGTATTCACATTTCAATCCTGTTACCTTTACCTGAGCATAAAGCTGGGTAAGTAAACAGGTTAATCCTAACGTAATCAGCATTTTTTTAATGTTGGCAATAAAAGCAGAAATTTGTCTCATGATACAAAATGCGGATAGTGTCTTTATCTTCCCAAGTTAGGGAAATTAAGTTATTTCCAGCCGTCTGAGTTTCAGTTTGGTTAGTTAACGAACATTTAGCTGTCCGTTCGGTGATAAATTTAGTAATTAAAAAGCACCACAAAATATATGATCTGATAATTCAAATACACATTTTGATCATTGCTGAGTGATCAGTTAATTAAGATCGGTAAATAACATTTCGATAGCGTAAAACTACACCTTGAAAACATTGAAAAGGCAAACGATTACCTAACTTTTGTCCATTGAAAACGTAGGAATTAGACCAATTACTAAAATCGCTGCATTTTTTACTACTTAATAGAGATCTGTTGTATCTTAGACAAAGAAATGAGTAACTGCTACATCTTTAAAAACAGGAACATAGCCAGAACTTGGTTAAGCAATACATATATACTAGTGCTAACCATTACTATTTTTTCTTGCAAAAAAGAAGCTAAAGAAGATGTCAAAATTGACCTTAGAACCGAACTTTTAGTCAGATTAAATCAGTTAAGAGAAAAAGGCTGTACCTGTGGCATTGATATCATGCCTCCGGCTCCAAGGGTAACCTGGAATACCGCACTTGAAAAAACCGCCGTACTACATGCGGAAGATATGCAGAGCCGAAACTATTTTAGTCACATTACACCAGAAGGTATTCCTGCAATACAGCGTTCAAGAGCGCAGGGATATACAGGAACAGATGTTGGAGAGGTTATTGCCAAAAATTTTACCAGCGCAGATACGGTAATGGCAGCGTGGATAGCGAGCGAAAGCCACTGCAAAGCCATGATGGATACCGCCTACAATGAAGTAGGTGCCGGCAAAGCTGGCACCTACTGGGTAATGGACTTAGGTAGAAAAAATTAGTGCGCCTGTTTAAAAAATCAGTTTATTTAATTAATTAAAGGATACAGTATAACTGTTCACTCTGTGGTCTCTTCCACCGGCTGTACTAGTTACCTCGAAACCGAACTGTACACGGTCTATCGTTTCGTTCCCGATCCAGTTCAGATCATTTTTAAGGTAATTCATAATATCTTTGATGTTAACATCGCCCGAGGTAGAATTACTGGTACGCAGGAAAGAAAACACCTGTTTACCACTCGAACTAATAGGGCCTTTATATACATTCCACGTATGTCCACCAACAGTTTTGTTATATACGTTTACTTGCGCCACTCCGCCTGGATATGAACTGGCTATCGGACCAACATTACCTCTGTAGTTCATCCAAAGCATAATCTCATATTTATCATTGTTCGTCCAAACATCATAGTCAGCACCCCACGATCCGTCAGCAGGCACTGTGACATCATAATGAGAGGTAAGGCTATTCAGACTGCTTAACACGCGCTGCACTTTGCGTTCAGAATTGGGATAAGACTTTATACCCGAGGTATTGGGGTGGTTAGACCAAATCCCCCAAGTATTTCCATTGTTCGCCCATATACTCTGATAACCCGGGTTAGATCCCCATACATTATTAAACACAGTGTACGGCGTGTAAACTTTGCTGGTGTAATTGGATGTACTATTATCTGAAGTCCAATCAGCTTTTACCTGTCCCGGCTCATTTATTGAATTAGGTTGTTCTTTCTTGCAGGCAGTAAACAATAGCATGGATACTGCAAGACTTGTTAAAATTTTTCTCATAATCGGTTAGAATTTGGCTAGTAATTTTTTCTATCCAAATGTATTTACAAAATGACACCAGCGTAGGTACACTTTGTTTACAATTAGGTAATCAATTGTTAAATAAAATCAAAACAGATTACGCAAAGGAAATTGATATACTGTCCAGATCAAATTAAAACTTTAATAACATTACACGTATATTAACTCATAAAGTAAACATGAATAATGTATTTTGAGTTTGGGCTAAGAAGTTCGCTGCTGCTAATCTTTTTCACCCATCTATTGGTCTATGCATTTCTTTTCTGGAAAAGGGGCCTGATTCAGCTACACCTTTCCGATAAACTGCTTGGCACCTTCTTTTTTCTATCCACAAATCAGTTTTTCGCTGTTTGTCTCATTTTTATTTTACACAAAAAGTATCTCCTTTAAATATAATGACGAAAAAAGGGATGAAACATATCTAATCTTCAGACATTAAATAAAGTTTAGCTAACCTTTATGCGTACAGGTCCTTTTATAATATTCACATCAATTGGGGTTCCTTTTTGAGTTATCACTATTTTACCTTGATTATGCAAATCAATAGCAACATCAAGAACATCTTTCATATGCTTTCTCCAGTCACCAGGGAATAGTATTCGAGCAATTTCGGATGGGCAGGTACTTTTCTCTGTCCCACGGTGGGTGGCGATAGACAAAATAGTTTCCGATATGACTGTGTGTTCCATCTTGTAATAACAAACAAACACAATAATTGCTTGGAAATGTGTTAATATTTGTTGCGACTATACTTTGAAAAATTTCATTTCAGGTAATATTCATTATTGGCACAATAATGGCTCCGTGAATAAAATATGAAACATAGCTACTTTATTTTCGCAATATCAATTATCCTTTTAACCAGCTCATGTTATACTTCGAGGACTGCCGGAAATAGTGGAAAAGTTCCTCCCGGACAAGCAAAAAAAGGAACTGGCGCTAAATCTGCCAAACCTTTTGCTCCAGGCCAAAGAAATAAGCATTAGTTAAGAAAATCGAAATCTTAACAAAGTCTTGATTTTGAACACTTACATAGGGCGGATTATTAAAGGTCAGATTAGTTTGCAGCAATGCTGTTAGGATCGCTGCCAATGGTCTGCTCAACATGATCACCCACTCTGCCAGATAACTAATTTAGGATGACATGCTCAACTTTGCGTAAGCCTTAACCACATTTAATTTATTATTTGGCAATAAAAAATCCCTATAATTGTTATTAAGGAGAACTATGAGCAAAGTATTTACAATCACAGAAGGGCTGGAGAATTTAGGAGCACTGCGAACGGGCGGACAGGGATCGGTATATAAGGGAAAGCGAATGGGTGCAATTTACTCCGCAGTAAAATTAATTCCTACTCCAATCCACACCGAGGACCGTGACGATAAAAATTACCGTAATTTTGAAAACGAGGTATCAAAGCTGCTAAAGGTAAATGAAAATCCCAGTCCGAATGTTGTAAAAATGCTCAGTTTCGGCATAACAGAAAGCGGATCCTTCCCATTTATAGAGATGGAATACATAGAAGGACCTGACCTTTGTGAGCTGCTTCAGCCCCCGCATCAAAAGATATTCACGCTAAACGAACTCATAAAAGTGGCACGACACCTCGCTGCCGCCCTTGAACACTGTCATAAACTTGGTGTAAAACATGGTGATGTTAAGAGCAATAACGTTAAATATAATGTGCACACAGCCAACTATGTACTACTCGATTTTGGACTGGCCATAATGAGTGAGGAGCAGCGGAGAAGCAGCATCCGTCATGCGGGTGCAGTGGAGTTTATGGCGCCTGAACAAAATGAAGGCAAAATGCTCTTGCAAACCGATGTTTATAGTTATGGCATAATCTTATACGAATTACTTGGAGGTGAAGTCCCCTTTCCCCTGCCTGGAAATAGCGATACCGGACGTAATTTGGTAATGATCGGTCACATGGAAAACGAAGTACCAAACGTAGTTGACCTGCGCAAAACAAACTTACCCGCGAGCTGGACTGATGAACAGAAAACCAGGGAAATGCAGGTTCCCGATTGGCTTTTAAAGCTTATCGATAAATGCCTGCAGAAAGATCCCATGCGCAGATACAGCGATGGAATGGCCTTGCATGAAGCAGTGGTTAGTGGAAGCTTATCAGGCATAAAATTACCGATAGACAATGCCGCTATGGATCTGCTCAAAACTGAGAACGAAGCTCTCCGTAAACAGGTATTAGCGCTAGAAAATGTAGAACAGAGCCCAGATAAAAAAGGTATATTGTTGCCTCATTTTGCATTCGCCTTTTTGATCATATCAATTATCGGATTGATGGCTTTTCTGGGTTATTCCCAATTTGGCAGCAAACCACAGGCACAAGAAGTTTTACAGCCCATTGATTCGATACCCACCGCTGTTGATACACCCATGCTTGACAGAAAGAGATTAGCGAATCAGCGCAGGCTGGCTGAAGCAGCAGCAACAAAGCGGATGGTGGATAGCGCAATCAATGCAGAGATCAAAAAAGCGAGAGATAAAGCGGCCGATAGCACAGAAGACCTTAAGCTCGATACTTCGGCGAGCCCTATAGAGTTTTAATTATAAAAACAATTCCCTTAACCGCCACATAGGCACCGTAACTTATGGAAACAAAATCAAATTTCTGGCAGCGTATCGGTATTCAGGATTGGTTTCTAACTGATGAAAATAAGAGCAGTGACCAGAAAGCACCGCAACTTACACCGGAAACCATTTATAGCTTTATCATTGATAAATTTAAGGAGTCTATCAGGGAATTATCATTTGCCGATCGCATCGTTTTTTATCATGAATTCATTATCACCTTTAACGCTGAAGATTATCGGGCATTTGTAGATAATAAGCAGGGGATTTTTGGCTTGATCGTACAGGAAACAGTCAAAAAATTCTACGAGATTTTAAGAGAATACCGGCAAGCGGGCAAAACAGTAGAACCATCAGGCTCGAAATGGGTATTCCGACTGGTATCGCATCCAGATTACGCAAGGGGCGACAAGGGTTTTATCGGAAAACTGCTACCGGGCAACAATCAAAAATCAGAAAACCTTCGTGTAACATTTATTCCCCGTCAAACCGGTATTGCGCAGACATTCGATATCAACAACGATATTTTGAAGGGTTTCACTTATTACAGTGAAGGTTATATGGAAATCCCCTACGATGCTCAATTGGAATATGTTGATAATAATACTGTTCCATCCTCGAACCAGGCCGTTATCGCCCGGTTGGAAGCCATTATACCCGACAAGCAGTTTTCGGGCAAAAAAATCGAGTTCCTGATTAAAACAGAAGATACTATTGTTTCGGGAAACGAGGATGAACGCGAAGATTCCAATATTTTCAAGATCGCCTCAGAATGGACCAACTCACCACATCTGCACATCCGCTATAACAAAGCAGACGGGAATTTCTATTTAGCTTCTTTTGGCGAACTTACTACCTTGAATGAGGTTTTGGTACAGCGCAGCGAAATTAATTCACCGCAGTGGGTTTCTTTGCCGCTGAACTCCAGGATGCTGCTCAACGGTATAATCGGCATAAATCTGTTCAAATCCTAAACTATGTCGCAGCTGCTATCAATTCTATTGTTATCATTGGCCGTTGCGCTGATGATCGTTCATTTTAAAGACATTAAAAATTCCCGTAATAAAAATGGATAAACACTTTTTTGGCCTCACAGACACCGGCAAATCCAGAGACAACAACGAGGACAGCTTTATTACGAAGTCCCTCAACAACGATCAGTTGATTTTGGCAGCCGTGATAGATGGCGTGGGTGGCTATCATGGCGGTGAAGTAGCGGCAGCTATCGCAAGGGAACAGATTTCGATGCAATTCTCAGACCGTCCAGCCGATCCGATATCGCAGATGATCAGCGCATTCAAAAATACAAATGAAGTCATCGTTGCCAAAAAGCAAACAGAAACAAACCTTTCTGAAATGGCCTGCGTGGCCACAATGGTACTTGCGGATATTGAGCACAATCAATTTTATTATGCCCACGTGGGCGATACCCGATTATACCTGTTACGGGACGGATCATTGATCAAAATCTCTAAAGACCATTCATTTGTAGGCTTTCTGGAAGATTCGGGAAGACTGGATGAGGCCGCCGCCATGCAGCATCCAAAACGCAATGAAATCAATAAGGCAATCGGTTTTAGTGATCAGATTGCTACCGATGACAGCTATATTGAAACCGGTCAATCTCCTTTCCTACCGGGCGACATGCTGGTATTATGTAGTGATGGGCTGACCGATATGGTCAACAAGCATGACATCACCAGTCTGCTTCTCCAAGGGGATACACTCGCGAAAAAAGCAGGCAATCTCATCGCCCTTGCCAACGAAAACGGGGGCCGTGATAACATTACCGTTGTGCTGCTGCAGAACAATAAAGAACCTCAACAGGTAAAACCCACCAGACCAGGCTTTACGCAACAAACGCAAGTACCTGCAGGAGCAAAAAAAAATGAAGCCATACAGCCAGCTGAAAATCAAGAACCAGCAGCCAGTACACCGGCCAAAAGAAATTATTGGTTTACGGCGTTGGTTATTTTATGCCTTATCCTTCTTGGCACTACCGTATTTATGTACCTGCAAAACCAACACGTAGCAGACCCTAGTTCAGCCATGATTTCATCACCAAAACAAACCGTTAGAAATAGCCAGGAGCAGTTACTACAAGATGCATTTGATCATGCCGTAGGGGACACCTTAGTCCTATCCGACTCTATTTTTAAAAGTCCGGTCTTAATCAGCGATACTTTACGCCTGCGAAAAGATACCCTATATATTTTTGCAAACGGCATTGTGCTGCAAGCGGATAGCGGATACAAAGGTGCAGCTATAACTATGCTATCTCAATCCAGGCTTATGAAGTTAGACAGCCTGCAATTTAAAGGCTTCGCTACTGCGATTGCAATTTCAAACCAGGCATTATTACTTAAAAATGTCACTTTCACCAATTGTTTACTTCCCATAAAAAACAGCATCCACTTCCCTGACAAGCAACTGGTAAATACCGAACTGATGAAACTTACTCCATTAAAAAGTACCACCCCTAAAACCAGAGATTTAAAAAATGGAGCAGAATAAAGGTGCCGTTAAAGTGAGCCGGGCTCATGAACGAATCTTCATATTAGCAATTGGAACCGTTCTTGCACTATTCTTCTACCAATTATATTCGATCATTCAGCCTAGATTTGCAGAAGTTGTGCCGCGCTTAAAAGCTGGCACCATGGTGAACCTGAATGCTGGAAAACCTGCCGAAAATATCAGGAACCTACTTAAAAAAGGTTACTATTTTGAAGATCAGCGGGACATTGATCTCATTGAAAAAACCATTGCAGATGCAACGCCAAATGCCCAACAAATCGACAACATCGGCGAAGTTAATAAACGCAGGTACTTTTTACTTGCAGATGAGGCCTTTGAAAAAGGAGGTAAGTCATTTAAAGCAAGGGTATTGGCATCCCGGGCATTGCTTGGCTATACGGGTGATGATTCGCTCAGATTCGCCCAGGAGCAGAATAGTCCTCGGCCCTATCCGTCCGAAATAAGCCTCGGCCTGGGTGAGCATGATATCAGTGGAAAGATTGTAGAAAACGAAAAGGCAGTCCCAGGTGTATTGATCCGTTTGGAAATGATTTTGCCCCAAGACAGTATCTACAACGACGAGCCAACAGAAACCTTCAAAAATATAACTGAAAAAGCAAACGGCGTTACGAAAGTTTTTACTTTGGATACCGCTGGTAAACGGAAATTGCTCCAGCTTACCGCCTATGCCCGTACCGGTTCGAATGGGGAATTCACTTTTGCAAAGTTGCCCGACAACCAGGCATTTAAGATATTGCCTTTAAAGCCCGGTTTTCAGTTCGGCGCTTCAAAGGGGGTACAAAACCTTAACGATAACACCGTTTTCACTTTTGAGCAGCGCCCCCATACTATAAAGCTTTTTTCTACCAGGGATTTCAATATCCTCAAAAAAGAAAAATCACTGATCATTAGAACACCCGAAGAATTCAATAAGTGGTTTCTCATCATCTGTGGAAGCCTGATTGGTGGATTTTTTCTTGTTCACTTCCTCCTGTCATGGAAATTCAGCACTGCCGATCAGGTCATATTGCCAGTAGTGATGCTGCTTACGGGCATTTCTTTCCTGATGCTGCTGAGTTTGCAGGATCCGCTACGCGACCGTTTTTTAGCTAAAGATTCACTCCTATACTTACTAATGGGTTTTGGGGGTATCTTGTTGATGCTATGCATTAAATTACGTCGTTTCAATACCGATACATGGGTTTATCGCCTGCTTTTATTTAAAAACATCCGATCAGCTGCAAACGGGTGGCCCTGGGCCTTAACCGCCATTGGATTACTGGCACTCACAATCCTGTTCGGAACCGGGCCAGAAGGAAGTGGTGTAAAGGTAAATTTGTTCGGATTTCAGCCCAGTGAAGTGGTGAAGTATCTGATCATTTTTTTTCTTGCAGGATTTTTTGCCGTAAATGAGAAACTGATCAGTGAATATATGAGCTGGAACAAAAGATGGTCATTTTTCTCTTTTGCCTTATTGGCAATATTATTGACCCTCATGTTATTTCTGGTATTGGGAGATCTTGGCCCGGCGATGGTGGTTTGTTTCACCTTTATTATCTTATTCTCCTTCTCCCGGGGCGATTTCATGTTCATGGCAGGCGCCATAGTTTTATATGTAGTGGTGTCATGGATTTTTGAAAACATATGGATATCCACAGGGATCACATTGCTTTTGGTGGGTTCGCTGATGTTTTTCCAACGCAGGCAACTTAGTGAGTCGGCTATCATGGTGCTGTTGATTATGTCGGCCTTTTTAACGATCGATCAAATTCCATATCTGGATCGCGTCTTCCCTGGACCAGTACAACGCCTGGGGGATCGGAAAGCCATCTGGCAGGATGCCTGGAACAATGAAGTTTACGGCGGCGACCAGGTGGCCAATGGTTTATGGGCCATGTCTACAGGTGGCGCAACAGGCCAGGGTGTAGGAGAAGGCTTTGCCAAAACCATTCCTGAAGCACATACCGATATGATCTTGCCTTCGATAGGTGAAGAATTTGGATTAACGGGAATGTTGTGCATCTTCCTGCTGTTCCTATTGTACCTGCACCGCTCAATTATTATCGGCAGGCGAACAGGCTCACCGTTTCTCTTTTATTTAAGTGCAGGAATCGGCGTATCTACCTTTGTGCAGTTTCTGCTCATTGCGGGTGGTTCTACCGGAGCTTTACCGCTATCTGGGGTATCCCTACCCTTTCAAAGTTATGGGGGATCATCACTTGTACTCAATTTTTTAGCTGCCGGATTTTTAATGTCGGCATCTGCTGTGCGAGGTACGGAAATACAGATGCAATACCTCGCCAAACAGCAGGACAAAAACCTGGTACCAGCTTTGATTGCTGCCTGTTTGGGCATCATACTATTGGGCGCTAATGTAGCAGGCTACGTGCTGAATAACCGGAAATGGGTTGTGCAGCCAGCCTTGGTAGCCGACCGTAGCGGTGCGAGGATGTTCAGTTACAATCCACGCATTGCAATATTGATGAGCCGGTTAAAAGCCGGCACCATACATGACCGCAAGGGAATTCTAATGGCAACCAGCAACGTTGATAGTGTGCGGGCACAACACTTCAAACTCATTGGTGCAGGTATCCCCAATTACAATCTCGATTCTGCCGTACACCAACGATTAGACCGATATTACCCTTTCGAAGAACAACTGTTTTTTTGGACCGGAGATGCAAATTCTGGCATATTTAACGGAAGTGTGAATGGTTATTTTGCAGATTATGAACACGCAGCCGAACTTCGCGGCTTTAAACTCCCTGTAAAGAGCTTTACAGTACTTGCAAACAGATATAGCGAAAACCGTTTCCTGGCACGGGGTGTTAAGGAAATGACGGTCGTGAAAAAAGATTACGCCGCACTTTCTCCATTACTCCTTGCCGGTATCAGCAGTAAAGAGGTGGAAGATTTTAAAAATAAGAACCGCGATTTACAGTTAACAATGGATGCCGGCCTGCAGACCAAGATACAAAAATCGATTGCCCAGGACACTTCACTATCGGATAACCGCGTTTCTGTAGTCATCATGGAAGCAAGCACTGGCGATGTACTTACTTCTGCTGTATATCCCCTACCGCCCATCCATGATTGGGAACGGTTGACCATGACTAATGCAGAACAGAATCAGCTTTCTGGGTGGGTCACCACCACTGACCTTGGCTTTACCAATTTTACCCAGCCAGGCTCAACCGCTAAGCTGATCACTGCCATGGCATCGTTTAATAAACTGGGCATGGCCGCTGCCGATAAAAAATACCAGGTGGCATCTTGGGAGCGTATCCGTACCAAAGGCATCGAACCAGATGAAACGGGATGGATCGATCTGGAACGGGCGGTGGTAAAATCTAACAACGTCTATTTCATCAAACTTGCAAACCAAGAACAGCTGCAGGAAAATATGGGCGAGCTGTACCTAAAAACAGGCATGTTCTTACACGGAGCCGGAGGGTACTATTACAATAAACCCAGCGAAAACGGCGCACAGGAAGAAAAATGGAAACAGCTTTGGCGCAAGACCGAATTCAATACCAAACCAAAATATGATCCTGGCAACATCCGAAAGACGAGGGCCAAGGGAATTTCAGGCATGTCTTGGGGCCAGGGAGCACTCATTGCAACTCCAGCGGCAGTGGCAAGAATGGCTGCCGGAATTGCAAACAATGGAAATATG
This sequence comes from Pedobacter psychrodurus, assembly GCF_004331735.1. GTDB lineage: Bacteria > Bacteroidota > Bacteroidia > Sphingobacteriales > Sphingobacteriaceae > Pedobacter > Pedobacter psychrodurus. Next base: position 38,664 of record NZ_SJSO01000003.1, on the reverse strand, counting down.
ATTGCAAACAGGTTTGTACTTAAAGTAAGCGATCAACCGCAGGGGATAAAAACTGGTACGAAATTGGTAAACAATCCGGAGTATGCCAGGCTGATGCAGGAGTACATGATCAAACAGAGCGGGCCAAAGGCGGAAACGCTTGGCCTGGCGGTTGCTGGCAAAACAGGAACGCCAGAGCGGATCTGGAAGAAACAGCAAATTAATGATGGCTGGTATGTATTTTTTGCACCAACTGCAAAGGGTAATGGCCATATTGTAGTCTGTATACGCATTGAGGCTACCAAAGGGTCATCAGACGCAGTACGATTGGCTGGCAAACACGTAATCCCACTCTTAAAAGAGGGCGGCTATACCAAAAGCATTGTTCCATCAGCTAAAACTGATAACAAATAACCATTTACCAGACCTTAATTGAACAGATGAAACATTTTAATTTTAACTCAAATAGTGAAATCATAAATTTTATAACTTTACTGTAATGGAGAACAGACTGGAGATGGTGAGTTCAATAATCAAGATAACACAGTAGCAAAGTACCAACAATATATACAGATGAAAATGATATTCGACTTATTCAAAAGCGGAAGTGGGGAACATCCTGATGATGTGAAGGGAATCAGACACGCATTACTACAATTTGTGAAGCAGGAGTTACAAAAAGCGGAGGGCGGTGAAGGAGCAAATATCAAAGGTTTGGGTATTTATATCAACTGTACCTCTGCAGAGCGTCATGTATATGAAGCTGCCATATTTACCGAGGATCCTGATCAACTAAAAAATGAGATACAACGCATAAGCGATGACTATTCCCTGGATTTACCCGCAAGCTGGGCGCTTACACTTTCTTTTGAAGAAGCTTTTCCGGACGACGCAGTAAAAATGCAGAAGCTGCCGGTAGCACTTTTCGTCAAAACCAAAACCCATTTTGTAAAGCAGCAGGCTAAAGCCTACCTGAAAGCACTTAGCGGTAAGACTTTGCAACCAAACTACGAAATAAGTTCTGAGGGTGGAAAATACAATATCGGCAGAGATGAAAAGGCACAGTCTGACGAAGGTTATTTCCGCACCAACCACATTGCATTTCCTTCGGAAAGTGATGATGAACGGAATAAATACATCAGCAGACAGCACGCTCACATTGAATGGGATAAAAACCTCGCCAAATTCGTAATCTTCGCAGATGAAGGTGGTATACCTCCACGCAATAAAGTCAAGCTGCGTTCTGCGCTCACCGAACAGACAGTAAAACTCCATGCCACACAGATTGGACAGGAATTAGAGGAGGGAGATCAGATTATTTTAGGTGAATCGGTCGTATTGGAGTTTAGTTTTCAGCCAAAACCATGAGTAAGATTTTTACTATTGCCGAAGGGCTACAAAATCTTGGTGCATTAAAAACTGGCGGGCAGGGTTCTGTTTACAAAGGGATGCGCATGGGGCCGGTTTATTCTGCAATCAAACTCATTCCTACACCGATCTACGTGGAAGATGAAAGCGACAAAAACTACCGGAACTTTCTGAATGAGGTTAACAAACTACAGCAGGTAAATACCCATTCCAGCCCGAATGTGGTGAAGATATTGAGCTCAGGGATTACCGATAGCGGATCGTTCCCTTATATAGAAATGGAATACATTGAAGGCCCGGAGCTTGGCGAACTGCTGTTGCCTCCGCATCAAAAAGTTTTCACGGTTAAAGAAACGTTAAAAGTAGCGGAACAATTGGCTGCTGCACTTGCACACTGCCATCAGGTTGATGTTAAACATGGCGATGTTAAAAGCAATAATGTGAAGTATAATGTGCAGACTGCCAATTATGTGCTATTGGATTTTGGTCTTGCCATTATGAGTGAAGAGCAGCGCAGGACAAGCATACGCCATGCTGGAGCAATAGAATTTATGGCACCAGAACAGCATGAAGGAAAAATGCTGTTACAAACAGATATTTATAGTTATGGCATCATCTTATACGAACTCTTGGCCGGACAGGTCCCATTCCCACTCGAAGGAGGTGGCGATACCGCCCGCAATACGGTAATGATCGGGCATCTTGAAAAGGAAATTCCAGATGCCATGTTACTTCGTAAAAGCAATCTGGAAAATACATTTCAGGCCGATGTATTGGATAAGGAAATGCAGGTACCACATTGGTTACTCGAGTTGATTGGGCGGTGCCTACAAAAAAATCCCCTTGAACGATATGCCAATGGAATGGAATTGCATCAGGCAGTTACAGTTGGAATATTATCTGCACCACAAGACTTTAGGCTTACGGAAAATACCTTACCGAACGAAGACCTACAATATGCTGCATTATATAATGAGACAAAGGAAAAGAACGAAAAGCTTGAAAAAGAATTGGCAACATTGAAACCCCTGGCCCTAAAGGCCGGAATAAAATACAATAAATCGACCGGTGGGTACTACCAGGAAAATTACATTCATGCTTCAAAAACGGCTTTTTTGGGCTGCGTTGCGGCCTGCGTGTTGGTTATCGCCTTTCTAGTTTACAATTTAGCTACGCCCAGGAATAATGTTGTAGCGACCTTGCCAACAACGCCTTACAAATCACCGTTCGAAATCGCCAATCAACAATACAAACAAGGGCTGCTAACAGCTAGGGAAGACAGCATCCGAATAGCAAAAATGCAATCGGCTCAACAAATAAAAGCTGCCGAAAAAGCCAGAAAACAGAACGGTAAGCAAAAGAAAAAGAAGAAGTTTTTTGGGATATTTTAAAAGTGACGCTACAGCAGACCTGAAGGTTCTTTTAGAATAAACTTACTTTAGTGCTATTAACCTGAGTTCGATTATACTTGAGCCAAAATAATTGTTTTTTAGCTCTTTATAGACCAACGCGATCGTCATGGTGATCCGATAGCTATCGGATCAGGGTGACGTCACTAGTAAACAATACTCATAAAATACACCTTAAAGGCATATTATTAATCGAACTTAGGTTATTGGGTTAAAAAGGCCTTTGGTTATCTTATACAAGTGATGGTGTTCATATTCAACAATAAAGGTTTCAACTATAGCGGAATTGGCTTTTCACCTGACATAGTTTGAGGTTAAGGCATCTTCCTCACCCAGAGCCTCTAACCCCGATCTAAATATTATATGCTTGCCCCAGCCCCTAATAATGTGGCTTTTTCACCTAATAAAGATTTTTCTACCGGAAAACTATATCCCATTTTGCTGGCTAAGAAACGCCTGGTATTTTCCAGAAAGAATTCTTCGGCATTTGCAATATTACCACCAATTACTACAGCGAGCGGCATTTTTATCCTGATGAACTTATAGAGGAACTTAGCCAGATTAACGCTGAATTCCAGAAAAACAGCATTAAAATACGGAGATCCCTTATGATTATCCACCAGGTCTTTCACATCCATCACCTTAATCCCGGTCATTTCATGGAATCGCTTAATAAACCATCGGGTTGAAATATAATCTTCAGCGACTCCTTTTAAAAAGGGCATTTTCCAAAGGTCTGTATCTTTTACACATCCGTTTTCTGTATGTGCTGTTCCAAGCCCGGTGCCCAGGGTTAGACCAATGGCCTGGCTAACATTATTCAAACTTCCTTTAAAAAGTTCTCCCTTCAGAAAACTGGCAGCATCATTTACAAAATTGATATCTGATGATGACAGGCCGAGCCGGATGGCAAGCATATTCTTAATATTCAGGCCATAAAGTGCTTCATACTTTCCCTGCCCTTTAATTTTGCATATGCCTTTCTGATAGTCCATCGGTCCGGGCATGGCAATATTGATCCTGGCAGGAAACAACTGGTAGCTTCTGATCGATTTCTCTATTGTGGCTGCCCATGCATCGATTATCCTATCTGCAGAAGCATTTGAATCCAGGTTTTCACGTGACCAGCTACCCTGAATTTCTTCTTTTTTGTCTATATCAATCAAAAGGGCAGTAATATGGGATCCACCTATATCAACACCCATCACTATATTTTTCATATTGAATCTGTTTAAGTAAAGAAACCTTTTTTCACTTCCTGTTATTTATCGGTTCTTTAAATAACCATAGTGAACCATGCCCTGGCAAGCAGGACAAAGGCATGCCTTCCCAAGGGACAGCGCTCTTGGGAAGGCATAAATTTAATATCCCGGATTCTGGGTTAATTTTGGGTTGAGCTGAATTTCTCTGGTGGGTATAGGATATAATGCTAATGTTGGCACTACATTTCCAATTAAGCCGTTTGCCGATACATAATTGGTTTTATGGGCCTGCATTACATTGACCATTATCCCCCATCTGATCAAATCGAACCATCTCTCCCCTTCAAAGCAAAGCTCTACCCTTCTTTCATGCTGGATAGCTGTTCTTGCATCAGCCTGTGATAGTCCAGATTTAGCAGTTAGATTAGAGCGTGTACGGACCAAGTTTAGTTGCGTAAGTGCCTGAGGGGTTTTACCATTTTCGTTTAAGGCTTCGGCATACAATAAAACAATATCACTATAACGCAAAACCGGCCAGTCGTTATCACCCTCGCTATTGGCACCAACACTTTGATATACAAATTTCTTGGCGTAATAATACACCAAAGTTCCGGCGCTATATATGCCAATTGCGGTATTTAAACGGTTATCTCCCGCTTCAAAAGTATCATATAAATCTTTTGTCCCGCTGTTGTTACTGTTACCGGTTACAGCAGTAATTGTTGTGCCCGATGGTTGCGGCACAAAGCTTCTTGCAAAAGTATTTCCCTCACCAAAACCGCCGCCAAGATATTGAACAGAGAAAAGAATATCTCTGTTGTTATCTTTTCCCAATCCGAAAATCTGATCGTAAGGCAATAATGTACCTGCAGTTGCAACCACGGTTGCTAAAATGGTTTCGGCTTCGGTAAATTTATTTTGAAACATATAAACTTTACCAAGCAGGCCATTAGCTGCAATACTCGTTGCACGGCCAATATCAGCCCCCGTATAGCTTGCAGGTAATACGGCAGCGGCCTCAGCCAGGTCTTTTTCTATCTGGGCATAAACCGCAGCAGCACTTACCCTGTTGTATGAATAAGCCTGTTGCTCTGAGGTAATCTCATTTAATACCAACGGAACCCCGCCGAACATCCTAACTAAATTAAAATACATTAAAGCACGAAGAAACTTTGCCTGCCCAATGTAGCCATTACGGTTAGCAGTGGTCATTGGTGGTGTAGCAACGTGGTCAAGCACAATATTGGCATAAGCAATGGTTGCGTAAAATCTGGCCCATGCGTTCTGTAAATTGGTCGAATTGGCAGTCCAGGTTAGCTTATCCTGCTCACCGTAAAGCACTTCACTTTCGCCATAAGTTTGGGCATTATCTGAAGGGAGTTCGCCAAAGCCATATTGCTCATTATAAATAGGACGCAAACTGCTATATGCACCGGTAAGCGCCGATTTTATATCTATCTCTGTAGCATAAAAAGTATTTACAGGAACAATTCCCTTTGGTGTTAATTCTACAAAAGACTTTTTGCAGGAAGTAATAACCATGCTTAAAGTAAGCAAGGATATACAGCATATGATGATTTTATTAATTTTCATGATCATTTTTATTAATGCGGTTAAAAGCCAAAATTGATACCTAAAATAAAAGTGCGTGCAGTAGGGTATGTACCTTGATCTACTCCAGGTGTTGTAGGATCTCCCCCCATAATGTTCGCCTCGGGATTGTAACCAGAATATTTAGTTATCAGAAATGGGTTTTGAGCAGTTACATATAACCTTGCAGACTGGATAGATAGTTTGCGCAGTAAATTATCACTAAGCCTGTAACCCAAGGTAATGTTTCTAACACGTAAGTATGAACCGTTTTCGACAGCTAAATTGGTCAATGCAGGCCCTGGCAATGCTCCTGTAGCTATAGGACTGGCATAAAGCACGTCCCTATCAGGAAATGCAGGATCATAATAATTATTAAAATATTTAGCCAATGAGTTCTGGTTGTGATTACCCGTAATGGTTTGCCTGTTGTTACCATTAATAATATTCACCCCTTGCACACCCTGAACTAAAATACTCAGGTCGAAGTTTTTATACTGAAAACTATTGGTCAACCCATACGTAAAGTCCGGTAATCCATGCCCTAATTTAGTCACATCGTTAGCATCAACCTTCCCATCTCCATTCTGATCTTTGATAATTGGATCTCCAATATTATTACCTGAGGTAGCTTTTGCATTATTGGCCAGATCGCTGGCATTTCTAAATACACCTATAATCTCATATCCATACATATAACCTAATGGATCGCCAACTTTTACCTGGTATACATTATTCCATCCGTTAATTGCCCTAACTGCTGGTAATGCACTCGGACCTCCTAAATCCAACACTTTGGTTTTGTAAGTCGAGAAATTGGCATTTGCATTCCAGGTTACGGCTCCAAGTTTAAAGTTGGTATTGGCCGTAAACTCAAAACCTTTATTTTGAAGTTTACCTAAGTTAGCCTGGTAAGTTGAGTTGTAAACACTCGATTGCAATGACGATGTATAACCAATGGCTAAGGGCAAAGCTTTATTAAGCAGCATTCCGTTAGAGTTACGGATAAAATAATCGAAAGTTAAAACGATTTTATTTTGCAACAGGCCAATGTCAGTTCCAAGACTGGTTTGGTCGTTCTTCTCCCAGGTTAAATCGGGATTAGCAAAGCCTGCTTGCTGTGTACCAAAAAGTCTGGTATTGCCTGATGCATAATTTGTATTTAAATTAATCTGATTAACATAAGTAAAACTGCCAATATTGGCATTTCCTGTACGGCCGTAACCACCTCTTAATTTAAACTCATTGATACCAATTTTTAATAATGCTTCTTTTAGAAATGGTTCTTCAGCAAGCCTCCAACCCAATGAGAAAGATGGGAAAACGGCAAATTTATTATTTGAACCAAAACGCGATGAACCATCCTGACGTACAGCGGCGGTGAACAAGTATTTCTTATTGTAATCGTAGATAAACCTACCTGCATAGGAAACAAAGGTATTGGCATCAAAACGCTCGGTACCTACGGTATTTGGCGAGGCCAACGGGCTTTGAACTGATGTAGTGATAAACGTACCTGGCAAACCTGCAGTGTAATTAATTTGCGATTCGTATTTCTGAGCTGAGAATAGCCCAAGCACATTAAAATGGTGCTTGCCAATTTGCTTATCATAAGTAGCTGTATTTTCCCAAACCCAATCGAAACTATTGCGCACATTATCTGAAGCAAAAATACCAGCCAACTGAGGGCTTGCTCCTGATGCTGTAGGTGCTGAACTGTAAGCCATAGTACCTGGAATATAACCATGAACCTGCTCATTCTCTAAAGTTGCGCCAATGTAGGTTTTCAGTTTTAAACCTGCTATTGGTGTATATTCTAAAAATGCGTTACTTAAAGTTCTGAAAGCTCTCGATCGGTTAATAGACTGGCTAAGTATCCCCACAGGATTATAAAAGTTGGATGCCGAGAATACAGCAGTTGGGGAAAGATTATAGTTTAATTCTCTGTCGTAAGGTTGTGCAAAATCGCCATTCGCTCTATATACTGGCACGATAGGCTGAAAAGTTAAAGCCTGGTTAAGCGGACTTGGCAAGTTTAAATCGGCAAGTAATCCTGGTACACCAATAATAAAATCGTTCGGATTTGCTCCGGCACCACTCGCCTGGCCCGATGATGGCTGCCTGTACTGTTCTGAAAATGACGGGGAAACTGAAAATCCAAATTTCACATTTTTCACAATGTCTGCATCCAGATTTAAACGCGTATTGTACCTGGTATATTCAGTACCAATTAAAACACCTTTTTGCTTAAAAACACCTGCTGATGCACTAAAGCGAACTTTTTCGCTACCGCCTGATGCATTAAATTCGAAGTTGTTGATTGGCGCAGTTCTGAAAATTTCTTTTTGCCAGTCTACATCAGGAAGTGCTGAAATATCGCCATCCAAAATAGCCGGATACTGTAAATTTTTAATCCGGCTTAAGGCTTTTACCTGTTGTACATATTGATCTTTACTTAAAACATCAATATACTTGTTTACTTCCTGTATACCAGAATAGGCCGAAACCGAAAATACCGTTTTTCCTGCCTTACCTCTTTTGGTTGTAACAATAACAACTCCATTTGCTGCCCTTGATCCATAAATAGCAGCAGAAGCAGCATCTTTTAATACTTCAACCGATTCTATGTCGCTGGGATTGATCAGATTAAAATTTGCAGCAGTTTCCAGTGGATAGCCATCAACTACGTATAAAGGATCATTAGATGAGCTTAGCGAGCTTACTCCACGTATCCTGATGGTGGGGGCTGCACCTGGTTTGCCACCCTGATCGGATTGCACCTGCACACCAGCAGCTAATCCTGCCAATGCCTCTCCAGGCGTACTTACCGGCTGGTTACCTATATTTTTTCCTTCTACTTTGGTAATAGAAGAGGTAACTGTTGTGCGTGACTGCGAGCCATATCCCACCACGACCACATCACCAAGTGACTGCGGTGTATCGACCATGGTTACATTGATAACCGTTTTATCACCTACTGGCACTTCCTGACTAACCAGGCCAATAAAAGAAAATACCAGTACTGAATTGTTATCGGGCACCTTGATGCTATAGGCTCCAGTATTATCTGATACCACACCAATCTTGGTTCCTTTTACCAAAACGCTTACCCCGGGTAAACCAACTCCCTTGTTGTCTGTTATCTTACCTATAACCACAATAATCTGTGGTAAGGGTTTCACGAGCTGGGCCCTTTTTTTGATCACGATGGTTGAATTATCGCCAAATACCATTTCGACAGTCTGGCTGGGAAAACAGGCTTCCAGAACTTTCTGGAGTGCCGTATTCTTAAATCTGACGGTAACAGGGGCAGCACCGCTGATGACATTTGCATCGCAGATAAAGTTATAGCCTGTTTGTTTAGTTAGTTGATTTAGGACTTCCCTTAAAGGGGTATCCTTTACATTTATGCTTACCTGCTGGGCAAAGCTCCCGGCACTGACCTGTAAAAAGGCGACCATTATTAAAATGACTGTAAGTCTCATAACTCGAAGGATTTTTTGCGTATAGCAAGATATATCCCCGCACTGAAGTGCAGTAAAAATTTTATACATTTGGTTAGGATTAAATAGTTGTTGGTTAAACAGTTGTTGTGATCCTTAATTAGTTTGACACTAATCAATTCCGGGAGTGGTCTCAAGCACTTCCGGTTTTTGGATTCTTTCAGGTATTTATTTAGCTATAACTGTGATCCTCCTTTCTTTGATTACAAAAGATACCTTATCTGTTAATTCGATATTTTTCAGCAGGCTTTTAAGACCTTTGGCGCGTGAGTAGTTACCGTCGAAATTGATATCCGACATGTCTCCCTTATACTCAACATCTACATCATACCACCTTGATATTTTTTTCATGATAGAGCCGATATTTTCATTGTTGAATATGAACATATCATTTTTCCACGCCATTACCTCTTCAAGGTCTGCAGGCATTACCTTTATATTGTTCTGTAGGTTATTGATTGCCATCTGGCCAGGCTTGAGCAGGGTAGCAGACTTTTTATAATTGATTTTTACGGCCCCCTCCAGTAAGGTGGTCATAATATCCCCATCTCCGGTAAAAGCGGTAATATTGAAATGCGTACCTAGCACTTCTACTTCCTGTTTGCCGGCCACATCAACCTTAAAGGGCATTTTTTTGTTCTTAGCCACTTCAAAATAAGCTTCACCGGTAAGAATAACCTTACGCTCTCCACCTGAAAATACTGTTGGAAAACTTAATGAAGAAGAAGAGTTCAACCACACCCTGGTACCATCAGGAAGCGTAATATCATATTTTCCACCCCGTGGTATCGAAATCTTGTTCAAGGCGTCGTTTTCTTGGTTCATGCCATTAGCAGATACAACCAACCCATTACCTGATTTAGAAATAGCGGTATTTCCATGCCTGCTGATTATCCCGTTTGTGGAGCCATCAAGTTTGATGCTTTCTCCGTTGGATAAAGTCAGTACCGCATTTGCAGAACCTGGTGATATGTCTCTATTGCCAATTTCCTTCTTTTTAACAAGCACTGTGCCCGTTTCAAACTTTTGTCTCTTAAAAAGGTCTGTTCCCAAATAGATAACCAGCAAAAGCGATGCTACCAATGCAGCTGCAACCTGCCAGTTCAAGCGTCTGATACTCAAAAAGCCTTTTGCCGGTGATTGTTTTCTGATACTATCCTGGATCCTTGCCTGAAGCAGTTTACCCAAACGTTCCTCATCCGCCAGGGTCATTGAAAGGTCTGACAGACCCTGTGCCTCCTGATAGGCCAAAAGTATAGCTTCTTCTTGGGGCGTACATGCTCCTCTTAGATATTTCTCACAAAGGGAAAGATATTGATCTTCTGTCATTACCTGGCGAATAGGGTTTAAATTTGGTCCTTTAATATATAGACACCGATTTTGACCAGCACACACATAAAAAAGTAAAAAAAAATGCAAAATACCTGAATTTTTAATTTCCATTAATAAATCATAGCTTTATTACAAACAAACATATGCCAACGAGCGACTATTCCGATCCTGAACTTTTACAGCTTATACTTCTAGATGACGAGAAAGCGTTCAACTCGCTTTTTGAACGCCACTGGACCAAAGTATATGCCGTCTGCTACAGGTATGTTAAAGATGAAGAATATGCACTTGAGATCACCCACGATATTTTCCTGAATATTTGGACCAATAGAAAAAAATTAAATATCGTTTCATTTCAAAACTACGTGCTCACTAGCGCCAATTACCGTTCGATCAGAAAAAAACGGCAGATCAATGCCGTACTTTTCAACTACGTTGAAGATTTGGGAAAGGTTGAACAATCCCTTATAACAGGAAACCTTTTAACAGGCAACGGAGGGGATGAAAAGATTAATGAGGAAGAATTTGATTCCATGATCACGGCCAGGCTCATTGAACTTCCGAAAAGGTGTCAGGAAATCTATTTATTGAGCAGGAAGCAAAACCTGAGCATTTCTGAAATATCACTAAAACTCAATATTTCGAAACGGACTGTTGAGAACCAGCTTACCGCAGCACTGAAACATCTAAGACAGAGCTTAAAATATTCAGGAATTCTACTGATTTTCATGTAAAATAATAAAAAAACAAGGGGCTTAACAGACGGATATTGGGTCCAAAAACAACAGACAACTGCTATGCATTCATCTTATCAATGGAAAAAATCGCTGGTGACATTATGTTGCAATGGTAATTTACGGAAATGAATTTCACTCTAGGAATACTTTAACTCATTTTGCAAAATATTTAAACGTTAACGTTGGAGAATTTTGCTTTCGTTCCTTCCATTCCTCTACCACTTCAAACAATGGCTTATTAAAACCACCTAAAACACGCAGCGGATTTGAGCCAGTCAGGTTTCGATCTGATTTGTAATTGATATCAAAAATCTGCCAAGTTACAAGCCGGCTACAATGAACACAATCTACAAAGGGTACGCGGTTTCGCTTTTAGGTTCAGAGAGTACAAAGTAGCTTTGAACAGTGGTAATATTTGGCAATGTAGCAAGTTTATTCCGCAGAAATTCGTGGTAGTCATCCATATCTTTTGTAGCGATGCGGAGAATGAAATCGTGTGCGCCGGTCATCTGCAAACATTCCATTACCTCGCTAAACTTAGAAACTTCAGTTTCAAATTCAATCAGGGTTTTAGCCGTATGCTCCTTCAACAGTACATGTGAAAAGGCGATCAGGTTTCTGTTGATTTTCTTCCGGTCGAGAATGGCCACAATTCTTTTAATGTAGCCTTGCTCCTTTAATCTTCTTATGCGTTCGTGGATGGTGGCAATAGATTTATGCAACTTCAATGATACTTCTTTATGGGTTAAAGAGGCATCATGCTGCAGCAATTTTAATATTTCTACATCAACCTGATCTAAATCTCCGTGTGTCATAGACATTAACAAATTGAAAAAAAATATAATGGATATTGAAAAAATCAGCTTAAACTGAAATAAATATTAAATAATGATCAAAAAAGCAGAAATTTTCTGTAAAAAACAACATGTATTGACATAAAAAATTATAATACTGAATTTTACCGAAATAAAAATCAATCAAAATAGCCATTGCTATTCGATTTAATCAACAGCCATGACCACATTAACAGCAAATAAAATGACTTCTGCCATGGAGGGAAAATTTGAACATTTATCGCTTCTGGTTGGTAATACCCCAATGCTTGAGCTCACCTACGCCTACCAGGGAAGCGTAGGCAAAATTTATGTTAAATGCGAGCATTACAACTTAACTGGCAGCATTAAAGACAGGATGGCGCTTTACACCCTGAAAAAAGCATATGCCGAAGGTAAAATTAAAGCTGGGGACCGGATTGTTGAAGCTACCAGCGGCAACACCGGGATTGCATTTGCTGCCATAGGTAAGGCACTAGGGCATCCGGTTACCATCATTATGCCAAACTGGTTGAGTAAAGAGCGTATGGACATTATTAAAAGTTTAGGTGCAGAGATTATCCTGGTGAGCAAAGAAGAAGGCGGTTTTATCGGCAGCATTAAACTTGCAGAACAGATGGCAGCAAGTGATACAAATATTTTCCTGCCTAAGCAGTTCGAGAATATTGCCAATCCAGAAGCACATGAACATACCACAGGCAAAGAAATCTGGGAGCAACTACGCCTAAAGAACCTTTCACCTGATGCTTTTGTTGCCGGAGTAGGTACAGGAGGAACCATTATGGGTGTAGGTAATTTCTTAAGAAAGCAAAATTCGGGCGTTAAGATACACCCATTAGAGCCTGCAGAATCGCCAACCTTAACTACAGGTTATAAAGTAGGCAGTCATAGAATTCAGGGCATTTCTGATGAATTTATCCCCGAAATTGTCAAACTGAATGAGCTGGATAAAGTATTGCAGGTACACGATGGTGATGCTATACTGATGGCGCAAAAACTGGCCGAAAAATTGGGTTTAGCGGTAGGCATATCATCTGGTGCAAATGTAATCGGTGCCATAAAACAGCAGCAAAAAATGGGCACAGAAAGCTGTGTAGTTACCATCTTTTCTGATAGCAACAAAAAATATTTAAGTACCGATTTGATGAAAGTAGAACCCATTAAAGCCGGATACATTAGCCCTGAAGTAGATTTTCTGGACTACCAGGCCTTTAGCAGATTATATTAATCAACAAATAAACCACAACATGAAAAAAATCACCTTTTTATTCTGTGCCATATGCCTGATTAACCTTAGCGCATATAGCCAAATTTTAAAACCGGTAACCTGGAGTTACGCTGCAAAAAAAACAAGTGCAACAACTGCTACTGTATTTATCAAAGCCACTGTAGATCAAGGCTGGCACTTGTACTCGCAATTTGTTAAAGATGGTGGTCCGGTTAAAACAACCTTTACCTTTCCATCATCTGGTACTTATAGCTTAGTTGGGCGTACAACCGAACCAAAAGCGGTTACCAAGTACGAATCTACCTTTAAAATGGATGTAAGCTACTTTGAAAAATCGGTAGTGTTTCAGCAAAAAATAAAGCTGAAAGGCAAAACCGCAGCCGTTAAAGGTAGCGTAGAGTTTATGGTATGTGATGATAAACAATGTTTGCCGCCAGAACAGGTAGATTTTAGTATTCCTGTAAAATAAGCGTAAAGAGTATATGATATCCTTAAAGAAAATCTGTCTCGAGGTGCTGTTTTGCTGTGCAATATCCTTAAATGGATATGCACAGGACAGCACCAATACCGACGACTTAACTTTTACAGAGATTAAACCAGAAACGGCTGACAGCACGGTTAAACCGGTCGATTCTGCTTCAAAAATAACGGTTAGTAGCCCTACAGCTGTTCAAAAAACCACTGCCCAACCAAAAGAAGAACGCAAAACCTTATGGGGAATTTTTATTGCAGGCTTTGTGGGTGGTTTAGCGGCCTTATTAATGCCCTGCATCTTCCCCATGCTGCCCTTAACGGTAAGTTTTTTTACTAAAGGTTCAGAAAAAGGAAGGGCCTTTCGGCGTGCGGCACTCTATGGCTTTTTCATCATTCTCATTTATGTGGTGCTTGGCCTTTTGGTAACGATAATTTTTGGTGCCGATGCACTGAACAGCCTATCTACAAATGGCATATTCAATTTCTTTTTCTTTTTATTACTGTTTGTTTTTGCTGCTTCATTTTTAGGAGCATTCGAAATCACCCTTCCCTCTTCGTGGGTAAATAAAATGGACGCCAATTCGGATAAGGGAGGCATTACAGGATTATTTTTCATGGCCGGAACATTGGCCTTGGTATCTTTCTCTTGCACTGGCCCCATTATTGGCACCTTATTGGTACAAGCGGCTACTACTGGCGCTTTGTTGGGCCCAGCCATAGGTATGTTTGGCTTCTCTTTGGCATTAGCCATTCCTTTTGCCCTATTTGCACTATTTCCATCAGCCATGAACAAATTGCCAAAATCTGGCGGTTGGTTAAACAGCGTAAAAGTAGTGCTGGGCTTTCTGGAGCTCGCCTTTGCACTAAAATTTTTAAGCAATGTAGACCTCGCCTATCACTGGGAATGGTTTGACAGGGAAATATTCTTAAGCCTTTGGATCGTAATTTTCGGAATGATGGGCATTTATCTTTTGGGCAAACTGAAGTTTGCGCATGATAGTCCGTTGGCCTTTATCTCGGTACCGAGGCTTTTTCTGGCCACAATAGTATTGGCCTTTACCATTTATCTCATCCCTGGTATGTGGGGAGCACCTTTACGTAGTGTATCGGCTTTTCTTCCACCACAGGAAACACAAGATTTCGATCTGTATACCGCCGGGCTATTGGCAGGGAAACAAACATCAACAAACGATGGTCCGCATAAATATGCCGATAAATTCCACGCGCCGCTGAAGCTAAACGCCTATTTCGATTATAACGAGGGCTTGGCCGCAGCAAAAAAATTAAACAAACCTGTTTTGATTGATTTTACCGGCCACGCCTGTGTAAACTGCAGAAAAATGGAAGCGAATGTTTGGCCCGACAAAGATGTATATAAAATGATCAGCAATGATTATGTACTGATCCAGTTATATGTGGATGATAAATCGGAACTGGCCCCCGCAGATGTAGTGATTACGCCTGAAGGAAGGAAACTCAATACCATCGGTAAAAAATGGAGTGATCTGCAGGCCAGGAAATTCCAGTCTAACTCACAACCTTTTTATGTACTGCTCGATCCTAAAACAGAAGCGCTACTGGCACAACCACAGGGTGCAGATTACGAAGTAGCCAATTATAAAGAATTCTTGATAAGTGGCTTAAGCACTTATGGAAACGAGAAAAAAGAAACTGCAGGTTTGTAGAAGTCCTGTAGCATTTAATTAGTTATAGATGGGAAAGGGCATTACCGGATGGTATGCCCTTTCGTCTGTAAGAGCTAGGATTCAACTCAGCAAAGGGTAAATCCATAGACTGCAGTTCATCCATGTTATCCTATCTGATTGAACAGCCCACTGCAAACTTCAAATCCTAAAGATCTCCACATCATCACAGAAATAGTGGAGCTGATCAAATTATCGTTAAAATAGCACCCCTGGTAGATATTCTATTTTCTTTCCTCAGGCAATAAAACTGCTTCAATTAACCTATTTTCATCCAGATAAGCTGCTGCAGCTTCCTTAATTGACTTTACAGTCAGCTTTTTGAGGCCATCTCCATAAGTTGAATATTGGCTTAGGGACTCAGAATCTTCCAGCTGCCCAGCTATGTAGCCCAGCCACCACTGATTGGAGCTTACTGAAGTTTCCCGCGACCGGATACTTTCAGCAATGTATTTTTGGACATTCACCTCTTCGGGCCCCTGGTCCTTCAGTTTTCTTACCTCATCAAGTGCTGAAGCGATCAATTTTGCATACTGTTTGGGATCACAATCAAAAACAATCGATAGTTTAAAGGTAGAGGTAGGATTTTTATCAAGGCTCAAATTTACAGATGGACTATACACACCGCTCTCCTGCTCCCTAAGTCTTTCGATCATCCTGATCTGTAGAATTCCCCTGATTGCATCCATCTTGATCCTGTTCTCCGGAGTGTAATCGAAATTACCTGAAAACACCAGCTCAACTTTGGCCTTTTGCTCCATACCCTTTCTTAGCGTAAGCTTAACGGCATTTTCCGACAGCTTTATCCCATTATCCCTGAAACGGTTTTTATTGCTCGTAACAGGAAGTGAGCCGATATATTTTTCTATCAAAGGCTTAATACTGTCAATTTCAAAGCTTCCTACGAAAGTAAAGACCATGCCTGCATTGTTTGAGAATCTTTCCCTGAAAATTTCAAGGCAGCGCTGCATACTAATCTGATTAAGCTTCGCCAGGCTCGGTGCGGTCCTTCTAAAACTTTGTCCGCCGAGTATGGTATTTATTGAATCCTGGAATACTGCCTCGGCAGCCTTACTTCTACCTTCAATGGACAATCTGCCTTTATCGATCAGATTTTTAAAAACCATGGTATCTACCCTAGGTTCGGTGATATAGGCATAAGCGAGCCTCAGGGCCTGTTCTATATTTCCTTTTGTACTTCCACCCGAGATTCCCTGGCTAAGCTCACTGATAAATGGCCTAACAGCCATCTGCCTATTGGCCATAAAACTGTCCATTTCCATAATCCCATAATTCCCCGCACCTGATGAGGATACGACCGCAGCCGCATGCTTTGCAGATTGATAGTCCTTCTCTGGATATAGTGATGTACCCCCAGCTGAAAAACCCGAGAAAAGGATCTCATCCTTTTTAAAGCCTGTCGGTTTAAGAATAACCCTGATCCCGTTACTCAAAATGATAGTTGTTGTTCCGCTTTCCTGGTCTACCGTTGAGGAGATGGACTTTCCCGCAACAGGATCTTTACCCAGCAGGTCTTTAGGTGTAAATGGGGCAATGTTCTCAGATACAGAAGATTTGTCCGGTTTTAAATCCATCCAGGACCTGAATTTCTCCTGATTGGGGAGAACTGTATTTTCGGGTGCCAGTATGATGATGTCTGTATTGTCGTTTCGGATATAATCTACTATAAGCTGGTTTAAATCTTTAAGGTTTATCTCTGCCAGGAATTTTTTAACAAACGCGTATTCGGTCTCGATACCCGGTGCAAGGTCATGGTTTAAAAAGTATGCGATATATTCCTTTGCATAACTGTCCGAAGAGATATTGTTTTTCTCCTTAATGGCATTTTCCATAGCATTAGAATAGATTTCCTTCTCCATATCCAGCTCCTGTTGTTTGAAGCCGGATCGCTTTAGATAGCTAACTTCTTTCCAGGCGGCTGAGACGCCCTTATCAAGCTGACCTGGCCTTGCCACGACGCTGAAACTAAAATTATCCACGTCGGCCAAAAGCTTTCCTATGCTGGCACCAGCCTGAAGAAAATCCTGGTTTCCGCCTCTGGAAAGGTCCCTGAACCGCTTGGCCAGCATCCCATTGAAGAGCCTGCGGACAATAGCGTTTTTATATTGGCTGGCTGTGCTCAATGCTTCTGCTTTATGTTTGATGATGATCTGTGCCACGGTAGAAGACATTTCAGGATCTGTCAAAGCCAAAAACTGGTTCTTGCCGGTTAGGCCAACATGATACTGGATCCGTTGTTTCTTTAGCAATGGATTCTTGAGGCCGTTGAAACTGTTCTTAACGAGTTTCTCAATTTTATCCACATCAAAGTCTCCTACCAATACCACTGCCTGGAGATCTGGTCTATACCAATCTTTGTAAAACCGCTCCAGTGCTTCCCTTGGAAATGACCTCAGGATACTATCAGTTCCTATGGGCTCCCGGAACGCATAGCGGGAATGGTTAAACAGCGATGGGGAATAACGCCCTTGCATCCTGTTTTCTACACCGGTCTGAAGGCGTTTTTCTTCCAGTATAACACCGCGTTCCTTATTAATCGCACCGATATCCAGGGTAGCCGCATCTGCCCAATCCCGCAGTATCCTGATACCGTTGTTAAGGATTTCCTCATCTGCCGGGATCGGAAGCTGGTAAACAGTTTCATCAAAACCGGTATATGCATTGATGTCTGCGCCAAACCTCACTCCGTTTTTCTGCAGGTAGTTGACCAGTTCATTTTTGGGGAAGTTTTTGGTACCATTGAAGCTCATATGCTCCATAAAATGGGCAAGACCACGCTGATCATCTTCCTCCAGGATAGAACCCGCTTTTACTACAAGGTTTAGCACCGCACGGTTCTTTGGCGTTTCGTTATGCCTGATAAAGTATGTAAATCCGTTCGGCAGGGTACCTGTACGCACATTTGGATCCAATGGCAGGGGCTTTTCCTGATGCTGTCCTTTTTGTTGGGCAAACAGGGAAAGTCCGAAAGCGGCATGGATAAGGGTCAAAAAGAGCGGTCTTAAGATTTTATTTTCTGAAATTCTGAACATAACAATAGCTAAAGTATTACCAGATGTTAATCTGGTAATACTATTGGGTTTATTAAAAAGAGTATCTGTTACCGCCTGTTCTGTGGCAGACTAGAATTGGTAATCGCTTCCTGAGGAATAAGGATAGTATAACGGGAATCGTTGGCAGGCAGCGTGTAAGTCTTACCATTTACCGTTCTGGATAGTGTTTTTGCAAACCTGGTTTCCAGATTAAGCCTACGCAGATCCATCCAACGGGTTCCCCTCATGATAAGGCCCTTACGACGTTCTGCAAGAACAATCGCCAATGCATCCGATGCTGTTGATGCTGTTTTATTTACATAGGTTCCTGTTTCCCACCGGGTGGCCAAAAGTGAATTAAGATCCGCCATTGCACTGGCTGTGTTTCCTGCCCTGGCATAACACTCTGCCCTGGTGAGATAAAGTTCATCTACCGCCAATCCATTGAACAGCTTTGATGAGCCTACGGCAGATTCATGATTGCCGGTAAAGCGGTAAGTGCCACTTGGTACCGATACATCGGTATTTTCTTTGAAAAGAATTCTTTTCCTCAAGTCATTGTTTTCAAATGAGCTGATTACTGAAGGGTCGATAATAGCCTGATCTTCATCTCCATAACCAACCGCTAATACTGCATTCTGACTGAATACCGTGCTGTGAAAAATGACCTCGGTATTGAAACGGACGAATGGCGCAAAACTTACCGGGTTTAAGGTATTAAAATCAATCAGATTACTTTTGAGCGCCAGCGCGGAAGATGAGCTTGTCAACGCATTTGGATAATCGCCCATTGAGAGGTAAACCCGGGCCAGCATAGCGTATGCAGCGGCCTTATTGGGCCTCGATGAAATGGTTGAGGTCGTATTCAGCAATACTGCGGCTTCTTTCAGGTCTTGAACAATCCGGGCATAGGTATCCCCTACACTCGCTCTTGCCTGGATATCATTGATATCTGACATGAGCCTGATGGGTAGCCCTTGCTCCTGCCCGGAAGTCGATCCATAGGGCGATGCGTAAAGCTGTGCCAGGTTCCAAAGTGAATAGGCCCTAAAAAACAGCGCACTTCCCCTGAGGTTTGACAATACTACTGCCGCTTCCTGTCCATTAAGTTTATTTACCGTTTCCATGATCAGGTTGGCATGGTAAATTTTGTTATATGGTCCTTTCCAGAGATCAGCTGAATTCCTGATGGCTGTAGCTTGCCAGGTATAAATGGCCCTGTCTTCCAGCGTTATCGGATCGGAACTGTACCTGGCATTATCCAGGTAATAATCGTCTGCCGAAATTTCCCCGTCAATAGGATATCCGGTATTGAAAAGTTCATAATTATCCAGTAATAACTGGCAATCTTTTGCCGTTTCCAAAAATGACTGATCGCTGTTCTTTTTAATATCTATAAACTTTTTGCAGGATAGGCATACTAAGCTCACAAAGAGTAAAAGGGTTATATTTTTAATTGATTTCATGGTCGTCCGGATTAAAAGTTAGCTGAGAAACCAAGGCTGTAGCTCCTTGAAATTGGATAGTCGAATACATCGGGATCAATCCCCAGATCGTTGGCGCGCCAGATCACGCCAAGGTTATTTATATTGGCATAAACCCTCGGATTTTTGATAAACATATTTGGCTTTACCTTTATAGAATAAGAAAGGTTAATTTCCTGCAAACGGATGTGATCTCCTTTGAGCACATTAATGCTGGAGTAATAATAGAAATTATCCCGGTTCAGGTTCGTAGCGGTGATCACAGCTGAAGGCACATTGGTACTGAGCTCATCACCCGGCTTTTGCCATCTGTTTTCATACTCAATCCCTTGAATAACAGAAGTGCGACTGTAGAGATCAGAATAATTGACTACATTATTTTTTGGTCTGCGGAAATAATACCCCAGTTTATAAAGGATATTTGCAGAAAGTGAAAAACTTCCGTAGCTAAAGGTGTTCCTAAGTGAACCATAGAATACCGGAACGCCTGAACCAAAATATTTCAGCGAGCTAATAGATTGATTTTGGATGGCATTATAATTTACCGTTCCATCGGTAGAGTTGGAAACAGCAACAGGCTGTCCGTTGACAAATCCCCTTGGATCTCCTGTTGCCGGATCAAGCCCTGCCCAGTCATATCCAAAAACACGCGAGAGATCGTATCCCTCATTAAAGGTTCCCGAACTATTGGACACTACCTGCCCTGCCGTCCCTGCCTCGCCCGCATAGAGTTTGGTTACCTTAACCTTATTGTAGCTGAAGAGAAAGTTGGTGTTCCATTTGAATTTATCCGAAGTGATATTTAGGGAATTAAGGGTCAGGTCCCAGCCCTGGCCACGGAGGTTCCCTGTATTATAAATAATGTGGGTATAACCTGTGCTTGGGTCAAGCGGACCGTCGGTAAGCAAATCGGTTGTTTTTTTGTTGTAATACTGTACACTTCCCGACAGGCGGTTCCCTCTTAAGGTAAAGTCAAGTCCGATATTGAAGATTCCGGTTTTTTCGGGCCTCAGCTGATTGTTAGAAATACCGGTAGAAAGGCCGGTATATGCATAAGGAAGATTATTATCTCCGTTAAAATCAGAATAGGTAATCAATGGCCTGGCCAGAACCGATGGATTTACGTTACCGTTGTATCCGAATGTTGTTCTAAATGTCAAAGTTGGAAATAGTGATGAATGGTAAAAGGATTCGCTGCTGATATTCCAGGCCCCGCCTACCGAATAATATGGGGCACCAGACTGGTTGGTCCCCTGGCCGAACTCACTTGAAATATCTTTCCTGAAACTCCCTGAAAGTGTATATTTTCTGTTGTAGGTATAGGCCGCATTGGTATAATAACTGAACGTCCTCACCCTGTTATCTATAAATCCGGTTGAGAGATTTCGGATATAATTACCGTTGTAACCGCTAAAATCCTCTGAAAAAGCAATCGGGATCATTGTTTTATAATCCAGCTGGTTTACCGATCTCAGCGTATTTTCATTATAACCGTAATAACCATCATTTTTAACGATGCTGTAGACCTGAGAAACATCAACCCCTGCAATGGCCGAAAGCTGGTGCTTTTCACCAAAAGTTTTATCATAATTCAACTGACCGCGCATGGTCTGGTTGCTTGATTTGGTTAGTGCGGTGGTATATTGACCACCAAGCGGCAATTGATTTACAAATGGAGCAACCTGATCGCCTGTCATGGGGTTTACCGAAGAATTCGACGTGGTGAAATAGTTGAGCATGTTGCGCATGTAGAAAGAATGCTCACGGTAAAGGCTATTATCCTCGTTCCTTCCTGTGTTATAGTTGTAGATTACCTGCGCAGATAGACCAGAAAAAATGGTGTACCGGGCATTGAAGTTCAGGTTGAGGTTCTGGCTTTTTACATCATTATATCCTTCATGGATATCATTGAGCGGAAAATACCGATAACTTAAAAACTGGGTTGGATAGGTACTTTCGAACAGGTCTACAAACCCCGGACGGTACATTTTGGTAATCTGCAGGGGATTGCCATTGTCATCTGCCAATCGGGTATAGGGCTGAAAGCTGGCATCTGTTGCACCTGTTATCCTATTTTCTGCAGCCTGTTCACTGTTCTTCTGAATGTTGTAGCTGATGTTTCCCTGTATTTCGAGATTTTTGATCGGCTTGAAGGAAGCGTTATAACCGATCGCTAATCTGTTGAAGCCAGAATTCCTGGTATTGTTGATGGAGTTATCATAGCCCCCAGACAATCTATAATTGAATTTTTCGCTGCCACCGTCCACTGCCAGTGAATAGCTCTGGGTAACACTATTCCTGAGGAAATAGTTGGTGTAGTCTCTACGGATGTCGTTTCCACGGAGTGCATCGATCTGAGCATCGGCCTGGGCCCGGGTCAATGTTCCCTGGTTTAAGTAGGCATCCATGATCTCCGCTACCGGAGATACCGGTTCCTGACCATAAAGTCCGGTGATGCTCACCGGTGGAAGTGGGCGGTTATTGGTAATGAACTGTAATTTCTGTGCATCTATCAAATCGGAAACACTCATCGTTTTATTATAGAAGAGATCGACTTTTTCTGAAATATTGACATTGCTGTTGAAAGAAACCCTGGCGGGTCTATTGTATGCCCCTTTTTTTGTATTCACCACGATGACCCCATTGGCGGCCCTTGAACCCCAGATGGATGCTGATGCAGCATCTTTTAAAACAGTGATACTTTCCACATCGTTCGGATTGACCTTATCTATGGAATATGGGCTGGCAATCCCGTCAATAACCACAAGAACCTGACCGCTGAAATTCCCATTGGCATCGGCATTGCTGGATTCATTGAGCGTATTTTTTCCTCTGATCGTTAGATTGGCCAAAGGCGAACGCTGTGCATTGATATTGCTTGAAATGGTAGGCCGCAGATCATTCCTGAAATCTATCGATGTGGTTATTCCTTCTAATCTTCTGATCAGGTTTGGATCGGTACTGTGCTGAAGCTGCTCCTTCGAGATTACCTCGAATGAACCTGTAGCACGCTCTTTCGGCAATTGCTGATAACCGGTAGATACAATCTGCACGTCCTCCATGGCCAATGCCTGTGGATCGAGCTTGATGAGATAGCTGGACTTTCCGCTCAGCACTATGGTATCTGTCTTATATCCAACATAGGAGATGATCAACCGGCCTTTCTCTGCTACGTCTCTAAAGATGAACATACCGTCGATATCCGAAAGCGTCTTTTTTGAAGTTCCCTCTAACCTTACATAAGCGCCCAACAACGGCAGCCCCTTTTCATTGAGTACCTGTCCCCTTACATCGATCAGGTTAAAATAATCTGTAATTTTATCTAATATGGATTTTTCCTGTTTCTTGATGACAATTGTTTTTTCATCAATGGTATAGGTAAGCGGTTGGTCCTTGAAGATGAGATCAAGCACGTCTTTTAATTCCATGCCTTTTGCTTTAACACTTACCGGATTGGCTGAGCTTAGCAGCCCGTCGGTATAGACAAAGTTGTAGCCAGCCTGCTTGCGCAACTGCTGAAGTACGTTAACCAGACTGGCATTGCTTTCAGAAATAGTTACTTTCTGGGCAAAACTGGCTGCGCTTACCTGCATGATGGTTGCTATTAAGATTACGGTGGTGAATCGCATAATGAGCAGAAGTTTAGTGCTATGCCGCATGGGCATAGCATTTTCCTTAGTATAATTTTTATACATTTGTTTGGTTGGTTTAGGTGTTGAACGAATCGTAAATTTTTAAGCTCTTGAACCAATCATTGGCCAGTGGTGTTGCAAGCACTCCTGGCTTTTTTTAGGTTCAAATATTTTGGGTATTATTTCGTAACGATAATCCTCCTTCCTTCAATTTCAAAGTGAACCTTTTCGGTCAGTTCCAGTTTTCTAAGCACCTGGGTAACGTTGGAAAAGCGGCTTACAACGCCACCGAACTTATCATCCGGCACCTCTCCCTTGTAAACAATTTCTACATCATACCAGCGCGAAACCTTTTTCATAACCGATCTTATATTTTCGCTTTTAAACATGAAATATCCGTTCTTCCAGGCTATTGCCTCTTCCGGGTCAGCCTGAACGACACTGATCTTGTTTCCCACCAAAACTGTCTGTTCCCCTGGGCTGAGGACAATTTCACCGTTTTCTTTTCTGCCCAGAGATGGTGTGCTTACCCGTATGCTACCACTTAACAGGGTTGTTCTCGACAAGAGATCATCCGGGTAAGCGTTAATATTGAAATGGGTACCCAGAACCTCTACCTGCTGACTTGTTGTCTTTACCCTAAATGGTTTGCCCGGATTATGGGCGACCTCAAAATAAGCCTCTCCAGAGAGTTCAACAAGCCTTTCCTTTGCCGAAAACACCAATGGATACTTAAGTGTTGAGGCAGCGTTAAGCCACACATGGCTGCCATCCGGCAGAATTACCTGATACTGCTCCCCCTTATAGGTTTCCAGCATATTCTGCTGGCTTGAGGCATTTCTCTCATCAGCTTCGGTAACCGTATAAACCAATTGCCCGTCTGCAGTTTTGCTGATGGATATCCCCGAATCTCCCATGAGCTGTCCGTTTGCAGCGCTATTGAGTTTTATTTTTTTTCCGTTTGACAGCGTCAGGGTAGCAGAATTTTGGCCTGGTTGTATGTCGTTTGAAGAAAGCTGAATGCCGGATTTATTATTGGTGTAGAGATAGAGCCCGATGGATATACTGATCAACAGTACAGCAGCTGCTGCAATCCTTGGCCAGATCCTAATTCGCTTAGTCCTGAAGATGTCCTTATCCAGTTTGTTCCAGATCTGGTCTACTTCATGCTCCCGTTCTTCCATTGAAAGCACTTCTTTTCCTTCCTCACGATAAGTTAACGACCAGCTCAGCAGCAGCGCTTCTTCCTGCGCTGTTGCCTCACCATTTTTATATCGTTCCAGCATTTCTGCTATTTCTTTCTCGTTCATTGCTGTTATTCTTTTAGTAAGACAAGATAAGGCCTATATTGGAGGTAGATAAATTTTAATTTCTTTTTCTTCTGATCAGAACCGCCGCGCCAATGATCAGAATCAGTGCTGGAACAGCGCCTAAAAGAATGGTCCTCAGTACCGAAATATCCTTTCTTCCCAAGAGAATATTATTATCCAATGCACGCTGCCTGGAAGTATCTATGGGAAAATCACCGTAAGAGAACCAGCTGAAGAGCATTTTTATGAAACGTTCATTATCTCCCCTTGGGTGCGATAGCTCTATGTTGTTCAAAAAATCGGCATCACCAGAAACCACTATCCGTTGGTCTTTTTCACCTATTTTTCTATTGAGTGAAATAATTACCGGGAATGCCCCTTTGAGATCATTCTTCAAAGGATCGAAAATGAGTCCACCTGCAGTAAGATCTACCGGAGTAGTCCGGTTCCAGCCACCTGCGGTGCTTATTGCCATTGCTTCAGCTTTAAATGGTAAAACTGCCTTGTAACGCAAAGCCGATACGCCCGAAAGCGGGAGCTCACTCTTTCCATTCCAGATTTCGGAAGTTATAAGATCTGGTGAATCATTTTTACCAGGATGGACCAGCATCCCCTCTATTACCTCTAAACCCAATGGCTTTAATAAGGGATTAACAATAGACTGACGTCCAGGCTCGGTTGTCAGGAGCATGTTTCCTCCACCAGCCAGGAAATGATTGATTTTCATTTTTTCAGTATCCCCTACAGGGATTGATGGGTCAGCGATAACCAGGGCAGCAAGATTATCTGGAATATTTTCTTTACTAAGATCAAGTTGAACCACATCAAATCCCTGGTTAATCAGCGCTTTTCTATTGCGCCGCATGGTGCTCATCATCTGATAATTCCGGTCGCCCGTCTTGTCAATGCTTCGCTCATGATGTCCGGTAACAAATGCAATCTTGGGTACCTTAACAATCAACCTTTTAATTGCAGCAGCTATCTCTGCCTCGGAAGGGAATTGATCTACCCCATCATAAAACCGAAGAAAACTGCTCTGCCCCTTATACTTAAGCACACGTACTACGCTGTTGTTTTCAGCGCTAAGGTCTATGATCTTTCTGATTTCTTTTGGCGGCATAAACAAATCCAGGTCCAGCCCCATATTGTCGGCAACCTTTTCAGCCAGCTGTTGAGTAGAGAGGCCCGTAATATCTCCCTGATAGGACATGTTCTTGTTGTTCTTCAGATCAGCAACATCATAATAATAAACATATTTCATTTGCAGGTCTGGCAGGAAACGCTGGAATTTCTCAAATTGTGCAAGATCGGTATTTCTGGACTGTGGTAGACCGAAGTAAACGTTCTGATCCAAAAGATTAACGTATGTGGTAATTTCAAGAGGGCCATCAATCTGCAGTACAATTTTTTGACTGTTTTTGGTCAGGGTACGGCTCTTGGCCCTGGTCATATCCAGATAACCTATCAGCCCCGGCCTGGAACTTAAAAAACCCAGCATCAATGCACAGATAAAAATGGCTGCATATCTGGAATAACCAATCCATAAAGCGCTGGATTCCCGCTGGTTTTTGAGCCTGATGATGCAGAGCGATAGAAAAAGGGAAATAATGATCAGAAAATATAAGACATCCCTGGTGGTAATAAGTCCCTTTAACATATCATCTGCCCTGCCGGAAATGGAAAGAAAGTAGGTCAGGTCTCTTACAAAATCAATTCCCTGTCCAACCGAGCCGATAAACTTCAGTGCGGCGAAAACAGCCAGCGTACTTATTGCCGCTACCACCTGATAAGGGGTTAAACTCGACATGAAAAGACCAATTGCAGCGTAGGTACAGGTTAAAAGGAAAATACCTATCAAACCTGAGCAGATGAGCTTTATTTCCGGGTTCTTGATAATGGAGGCACCGGTAATAGCATATATGACCAGAATGAGAATCAGGATAAGGGCATAACCGACCATTGAGAGGTACTTGCCCAGGATAATCTCGCGTATCTTCACCGGGGCACTCAACAGCAGCTTGATCGAGCCACTCTGCAGTTCCCTGCTCATCAGTCCCATGGTGATCAGTGGAATATATAGATAAAGGTTCTGTATTACCGTATCGAATAAACTGTTCAGGTCTGTAAAAAGTGAAAAGGTCAGGTTATCAACGGGAATGCCCATTGATATGGCCTCCTGGTAGCTGCCCAAAAGGCCAAAAAAACCGATACCGCTCTGGATCATGAATATGGCTATGGCAATCCAGGCAACCGGCGAATAGAAAAGTATGCTCAGTTCGAGCTTTGCAATTTTGAATATCTTGGTCATATTATCTTCGGGGTTGTGGTCTGTTGGAAAGTTGAGCAAAAATTTCATCCAGCGAACTTCTTTCAAGAGCTATCTCGCTAAGTTCCCAGCCCCTGGCGACGCTGATCTCAATGATCTTTTGAGAAATGGCATCGGATGCACTGAAGCGTAACCTAAAGGTTTTATCACTTATCACCTGGGCATCTGTGATCCCCCCGATCTCAAGAAAACTGGATACTTCAGGGGGATTGTTCATGGTGATGAGCATTGAATCCGGAAGAATATAGTTGTTGAAAGCTTCCATGGTATCTGCAAAAACCAGCCGCCCGTTTTCGATCATTTTAATATCCCTGCAGGTAGCCTGTACTTCGGAAAGCATATGGGTAGAAAAAATAACGGATCTTTCTTCTGCGATTTCCTTTATTAATTTTCTGACTTCTAAAATCTGATTGGGGTCAAGCCCATTGGTCGGCTCATCGAGAACGACCAGCTTGGGATGATGTATTATTGCCTGGGCAATGCCTACA
Organism: Pedobacter psychrodurus; assembly: GCF_004331735.1. Lineage (GTDB taxonomy): Bacteria > Bacteroidota > Bacteroidia > Sphingobacteriales > Sphingobacteriaceae > Pedobacter > Pedobacter psychrodurus. The sequence goes on along the minus strand of NZ_SJSO01000003.1, from coordinate 11,013 downwards.
CGCTGGCGGTATCCGCCTGAGAGATTGTTGATTAGTCTCTTCCCAAAATGGCTAATGCCGCACTTTTCCTTTGCCTGATCAACCGCGTAGCTAATTTTCCCTTTGGGTATGTCGCGGAGATAAGCGCAATAGATCAGGTACTCATCAACAGTCAGATCTAAGTGTAGGGGTGCATTCTGCGGGAGGAATCCAAGTTTCCGTTTGGCCAGTTCCGGTTCAAGGCGGAGATCTGCACCATCAATAGTCACCTTTCCGGCGGTCTGGCTCAATACCCCACAGAGAATATTCATGGTGGTCGACTTACCGGCACCGTTGGAGCCCAAAAGCCCCAGAACGCCAACTTCCAGAATCTCAAAACTAATATCCCTGATCGCCCAGTCCTTACTGTAACGGTGGGAAAGATTTTCTATACTTACTATGCTTCTTTTCAAATTACCGGAATTTTCTTCTTTTAACATCCCCGTTCTCTGGGGATATTGGTAAGACAAGCAAGTATCGGTAAAGAGGTATAAAAAAATATAAAAACTACAGATTGGGGTAAAATAGGTACATCACCAGGAACAGGACTATTCCAAGTTTCTTTTTAAGGATTTTAAGTGCATATACCATCTGCTTTTTCACCGTCTGCTCGGTAATGCCCATCATCTCGGCAATTTCCCTATGGCTAAGGTGCTGTCTTCTACTGAGCAAGAAAACCTCCCTCATCCTCGGAGGCAGTTCATCAATCTCCCGGTCGATGATGTCCTTGAGCATCCGTTCGCGGACTAAATGATCCGTTTGTACTGTTCCACTCGCGGCAAACTCAGCAATAGAGGATATATACCTGTCTTTTACTTTTTTATGCACAACCATGTTAAGGAATTGATTGTGCACGCAGCTATAAAGATAACCTGAAAGATTTCTGTTTACCGGCAGGTGCTCTCTTTTGTCCCATACCATTGAAAATACCTCGTGAATCACATCCTGCGCTTCTTCCTTGCTCCGGAGCTTGTTCCATGCATGGTTGTGAAGGATAAATTTATAGCGGTTGTAGATTTCGACAAATGCGTTCCGATCCCCTGCCCTGAGTAGTTCGGTTAAATCAACATCGCTATAGCTGCCATAATCATTCATAAAATACTTGTTGCCGCAGATTAAGAATACAATAATAATAAATTATGGGCATACAAAGGCCAAACTTCTTTTAACGCTACTGGTTTAGGCCACTCCATCAAAACGCTTTTAATATTCCGCTATTTCATCATCAACAAAACAATACATCCATCTTTCACCTGGTTCGGATGAGATGATAACCTGATGTTTTTCTTTCCGACAATGGTGCGACATGTGTTGCATTGGCGACGAATCACAGCACAAAGTAACTCCACAGGTCTGGCAGGTACGGAGATGCACCCAATCTGTACCTTGTTTTATGCATAGTTCGCATACCTTTTCTTTTGCCAGTTTTAGCTCTTTTATGGCTCCGATATGGCTACAACTTTGATTACTGTCCATAATTATAGCTTTGATAAGTACTGATGAACTTGAGTAACGGCCATGGCTCCTTCGCCCACAGCCGAGGCTACTCTCTTTACTGAATTGAACCGCACGTCGCCGGCAGCAAATGAACCTGGAACACTGGTCTCTAAGTGATAAGGTGGTCTCTCTGCCGTCCAGCACATTTTATATTGATCGAGACTAAGCAAATCATTGCCCGTATAAAGGTAGCCGTTCGAGTCTCTACAGATGGCAGTTTCGGCAGCCCATTCCGTATTTGGTTTTCCGCCGATACAGATAAATAATTTTGATGTATCGTGCCAGGTTTCTGTTGCAACCTCGCTGTTTACAATCTTGATCCTTTGCAGATAATCGTCGCCCTCTAATGCTGTTACCTGCGAATGGTACAACACATGAATATTCTTAATGGTAGCTATCCTCCGGATCAGGTATTCTGATAGGGTATCAGCAAGATTCCCCTTCCTGATTACCATGAAAACGCGTTTTGCAAAGCCAGAAAAATAGGTTGCGGCCTGTCCAGCAGAGTTTCCTCCCCCAACAATGTACAGGTCTTTATCCTGACAGAAAAATGCCTCGCTTGCGCCGGCACCGTAATAAACACCTTTATGAAAAAAACGCGTTTCATCAGGAAGGTTTAACCTGGCATACTCTACCCCTGTTGCACAGATATTTGTTTTGGCAACTAACTTTTCGCCACTTGCAAAATCAACATGTATTCTATTGTCATAAAATGTACCTTTAATTCCCTCTTTCAAAAGCAAGATTTCGACACCAAATTTTAAAGCCTGTTGCCTTGCTCTTTCAGCAAGGTTTGCACCCGAAATCCCTTCGGGAAAACCCAGATAATTTTCGATCAGCGAACTTGTACCAGCCTGTCCGCCAATGGCCTCACGTTCAATCAGAATGGTCTTCAGTCCTTCTGATGCGGCATAAACCGCAGCACTTAATCCTGCAGGGCCAGCTCCATAAATAGAAAGATCATATTCTGCATATTTAGGTTCGGTAATCCAGCCCAGATTACAGGCAATCTGTTCTAAGCTTGGATTTACGATCACTTTGCCATCAGGGAATTCTATTACAGGTTGCTTATCAGGATTATTGAATGAGGTAATGCCCTGGCCCCAACGTAAATCATCATGCGTAATATCAAACCAATCAAAATCGACAACACTTCTTTTCAAAAAATCCCTTATCGGATAAATCTCGGGCGAATCTGGTTTACCATATAGTTTCAGCTTATTCATAGTTAGTGCCTTAATCGGTTCTGGTTTTTAATTTTTTAATTATTTCTTCGCCACAGTTTTCGGATGAGGTTGCATAACCATTTACAAAAACTCCTTTAATTTTTCCATCAATGGAAGATATAGCGTAAACAATGGCTTCATCATCCGGATCGGATTCGCCTTCAAAACGGTAATGTCTGTCAATCAAAAATTGCTCTGGAAATTCTTGTATCGGATTTTCTCCGTCACTCAACTGGCTACTTTTCAGATTGAAATCTAAAGTATAACCTTGCTTAACAAGGGCATTAATCACTTCAGAGAGTGAAGTCATTTCTCCGATGTGTTTTAAATTATCATTAGCCATTATATTTTTTGATTATAAGATGATACATTAAGGCAACAAAAAACAAACCAATCAACAAAACACTGATTTACAAAAGATTAAACACAAATCAACGATAAATCATTAACGATATAAAGTAAATTCATGATGAAATCTTTATAAAAAATCTGTCTTGAACTAAAAATTGAATCGTTAAATTTAGTGCAAAAAAAGAAGCCATTAACGTATTTAAATGATTATCTTTAAATAAAAAAGTCCATGATTATAGACCCGAATAAAGAAGAACTTTCTGACGACAAGGAAGACGCATTAACGAGTGAAGAAGATGCACTAAATCAAAGTACAATCATTAGTGATGAAAGCGCTGCCGAACACGATGCTGATTTATTAGACCAGGCAGACAGAGCCTCCAGATCATCTTTTGAACTGGATATTTAGGCAAATCGTTATTCCAAGAAAAATGGAGATATCTTTCGGCTAGTCCATAAGATATCTCCATTCTAATAAGCGAAAAGAATAAGCCTGGGCGTGTTAATCCTTCAGCCCCTTTAAATAGCTTTCTGCTTCTTTGACTGCTCCGCTGCAGATCATTTCCAAAGCAGAAATCAATTGTTCAAAATTCCGCTTATCATTTTGAGGAAACTCCAATTGATCCAAGATCTGAACCGCTCTTTGTAAAACACCCATAATGGCTAGTGTTGTCCTCAAGCTATGGGCTGTTTGTCTAATTTGTCCATAATCTTCACTTTTCAAAGCAATGTGCAGCGTACACATATCATTAGGAATACGTTTCACGAAGTGAGCTGTAACTTTCTTCTCATAAGCTATATTTCCCTTCCCCATATCTTTAAGGTAATCCAAATCGAGGTAAACAAATGATGAGGGCACATTCCCAACCACAGGATTTGCAACAGTTACTTTCTCGATCAATTGTAGGAGTTCCTGTTCGTTTACAGGTTTAGAAATATAATCGTTCATGCCCAAAGTAATACATTTTTCACGTTCACCAGACATGGCATGAGCAGTCATGGCAATAATTGGAATATCAGATTTTAATTCTGTACGGATTTGGACCGTTGCAGAGTAGCCATCCATCTCTGGCATTTGAATATCCATCAATACCAAATCAAAATGTCCTATTCTAACTTGTCTAATCGCCTCTTTTCCATTTGAGGCAATGGCGAATGAAAAGCCCCAGTAACCTAAAATATTCGCCATTAAATCCTGGTTCATGATATTGTCATCAACAATGAGAATATGGACAGAACGATTGATCCGTTTTGGCGCTATTAATTTGTAACCCACCGCCTCACCATCCGTTTGATCATCAGAAATGAGATAAGGAACCTCGAAGGTAAAGGTCGTCCCCACACCAGCTTTGCTCTCCACATGAATTGTTCCTTTTTGAATCTCCAATAAATCTTTTACAATAGATAATCCTAAACCAGTGCCCCCGTAATTTCGGGTAATGGAATCATCGGCCTGATTGAACCGTTCGAAAATCCGCTCCAGTTGTTCATCTTTAATCCCAATCCCCTGATCGGAAACCCTAAATTTTAACCTCACCAAGTTATTGCTAACTGAGGCCATTGAGAGACCGATTTTTAGCGAACCTTTCTCACTAAATTTAAGCGCATTCCCCAAAAGATTAACCATAATCTGCGTTAAGCGCGTTGCATCTCCAATTAAAGTGTCTGGCACATTATCTTCGATTTCGGTAATATAGCTGAGATTTTTTGAGCGCACTCTTTCTGAAAAAAGCACCTCGACCGAATGCAATAAGCCACGGATACTAAAAGGTTTGTTTACGATCCGCATCATGCCCGCCTCTATTTTCGAAATATCTAAAATATCATTGATAATGACTAACAGATTCTCCCCCGCCTGCTCAATAGAGGTAATATAATGCTGTGATTGGCGATCGACATTTTGTTTTTGCAAAAGCGTGGTAAAGCCAAGAATAGAATTAAGTGGTGTTCTGATTTCATGGCTCATATTAGCCAAAAAATTCTCTTTAATTCCTAATGCCGCTCTTGATTTTCTTTCTGAATCGTCAAGTTGATTGATCAGCAATGTCCGGTTTCTAAACTGACGGGTAATGAACCAGCAAAGCGATCCTCCGCTTAAAAGCAAAAGTGCAATTAACGCATTGCCATAGGCTTTTGCCTTTTGTCCGCTATCATTGATTTTTCTGGTAAGGGCCTGCATACGCCGTTGCCTGCTGTTGTAAATCTTATGTGTAGTTCCTGTAATCTCATCTGAGGTAATCCGGGCCTGAGGATTTCCGATCGAGGTTGTATCGTTCATTCTTCTCGTCTGGTGGTAAAGATCCATCAGGTGATGTTTGGTATTAACCTTTTCCTGAGCAAGAAAGTTCAATCGCTCCAGGTATTTTTTAATTGCCGGCTCCTCACTCCCATCATCCAATGAATCGAGGTACAAACTTACTGCCTGTATTTTACTTTCTACACCTTCTAGGTGCGTCGTATCATCCGTAGCAATTGCTGCCCGAATCCTACTCTCTACGCCAAGGATATCACGATCAATCTCCCTTAAATGGTTACTGGTTCGCAATTCATCCAAAAGCTCCTTATTTCCCTCAATTAAGGTATTCATATTTGTGGAGGAGCTATATTGAACCAGAATAAGCAGTCCCATTCCAATCACAAAGGCGGAAAAAATGAGATAATTGAAACTGCTATCGGGCATTAAGGACTTATTTTTTTCCATAAATAAAATCTTGACGGTTGGATATCTCTTTGTTTTATTAAATAATGTTCATCATCCGATGTAGGTTTTTCCTATAACTAACGGCAATTGGCAGGAAATTCCCATGGATAACCATTCCACCCTCTTGTAGGTTATCGATATGCTGAAGTGATACGATATACGATCGATAAATCCTGATAAATTTATTTTTGGAAGGGTATTTTCACAATCGTTCACCACTTTCAGGTCATCAATCTGCTGAACAAGCATAATTAGGCTTTCCCTTGTAATTGGATTGTCATCAACAATGATACATGTTCTTTTCTGCCCGTTTGGTATCATTGAGGTTGTAGTAAATTTGATTGGTTACGATGTGATCATTCAGATTATCAAGAACGATACCCAAATGCAAAACACTAAAAAACAACATGTTGCATCTATAACAATAAAATTTAATTACGCCATTTCGTAAATTTACGTCCGAAAACGCTTTGATATCGCTTTAATTAAAAGATATGCTTTTTAGACAGGCCGAGCCTTTTAATTTTCGAATTAAGCGTTGTAGCGGGAACACCCAATAATTTCGCTGCACCATTCTGACCAGAAATTTTCCCATTACATAATGCTAAAACAGCGAAAATGTGGTCTCTTTCGTTCTCAAAAATGGTTTTAACAGGCGCAAGAGTTGATAGAGATTTTTCAGGGCTACCCGGAATTTCGACGTTCCTGATCACAGGTCCCTGTGCCATCACAACCTGCCTTTCAATTAGGTGCTCCAATTCCCTTACATTCCCAGGCCAACTATAGGCCATCATTTGTGAAAGTGCTTTTTTCGAAAATCCTTCTAAAGTTCTTTTTGACTTCCTGGCGAATTTTTCCAGGAAAAAAGTTGCAAGCACGGCGATATCTGATTTTCTATTTCGAAGTGGTGGCAATGAAAGAGGAAAAACATTCAGCCTGTAAAATAAATCACGTCTGAACCTTCCAGCCTCCACTTCTTCTAAAAGATTTCTATTTGTAGCCGAGATAATGCGCACATCAGTTGGAATAGTAGTTTTGCCACCAATACGCTCTATTTCCTTTTCCTGTAAAACACGGAGTAACCTTACTTGTAGATCGATCGGTAACTCACCTATTTCATCCAGGAAGATTGTACCCTTATGTGCTTGTTCAAACTTGCCGATCCGTCTTTCGGTGGCACCTGTAAAGCTCCCTTTTTCATGTCCAAAAAGTTCAGATTCGATTAAATTAGGTGGAATAGCAGCACAGTTAACCTTAACCATTGTTTTCTGGCTTCTGGTAGACCCGTCGTGAACCGCTTTGGCGATCAGTTCTTTACCCGTCCCTGTTTCGCCCAAAATTAAAACCGTAGTTTCTGTGGAGGAAATCAGATTGAGCAGTCTGTAAACCTCCTGCATTTCCGGACTACTGCCAACAATTTCAGGGTGTGTAAGAATTTCAGATGATTCTTCCGGTTTAAAAATGAGGTATTCTGCAAGCTGTACACGTAGTTTTTCAATTTCCTGTTCTAACTGCTTAATTTTCTCATCAGCAAACGCGGATATTTTGGGCTCGTTTATAATTTCAGACTTAATGGGCGTTGCAAGATTAGGCTCATATACATTTCTTTCCTCCATTACAGCTAGCAGTCCGGCAATAAAATCGGCAATGTTACAGCAAAAAGTCAAACCTTCTGCATTTAATTCATGGTTGTGATTATGAAGTTCGAAAGTACCAAGTATGCGACCATTATTCTCTAAAGGGATATAACAATGAAAATGATATTCTGTAGGATGATTGGTGAGGCAATGGTTCTCACCAAAATCAGCTATCCAATCTTGCCGCGATTTGAGCACAGGAAAATCAAAACCCGAAATTTCTTTGGTAATAAGCGAAAGGCTCACCGGATCGGAAATGGTTTCGACACAGGATATTTGGCCTGAAAGGATTTCGGTAAGATAGGCCCTTGTAATGTGATCCATTTCATCGTTATAAAGAATTAATGCAGCACAATCAATAGAAAACAAAGGATTTAACTTAGTAAAAACACCTTGAAACAGATCTTTTAGCGTAAAATTCTTTTCTTGTTCAGCCAATGTTTCGGCCCGCGTTTCGAAATAAAAATTAGCATGAGGGCTAACATCATTGCGATCAACATTAGTATTGGAGCTAAAATCTGGTTCCTGCTTTGTCATTCTTTATAATTGATCGTCCACGAATATTTATCCGGGAACTGGGGTGATTGAACTTTACAGCAACCGCGAAAACGATCTACGCTGAAATGATTATTAATCGTTACTGAGCGGTTGAAGATTGATTCGATAGAGATTGATTTTTGCTATTGTTCTAACCCGCGAATTCAAAGAACATGCCAAATGCAAGAATATGGCGCTAGTGTTGTAATATCAACTTTGCATCAAAAAACAGCTCACGATATTTCGCCAAAAGGCGATTTTGATAACGAAATAAAGTAGGGGTTGAATGGTTTAATGAGAGAATGATTGAGTGAGTGAGTGAATTTAAAGAATGATCGGATGCCACTACTTTAATATCATATTTTCTTATCTTTCCCTGCAATAACGACCAAAAATGCAAGCACTGCAAAAATAATCATTTGCCAGGTAACCATTTCCCAACCACCCATTTTCCAGCAAATTAAACCAACAAAAGCACCTGTGGCTCCTCCGATAAAATAACAGGTCATGTACACCGTGTTAATCCGGCTATTGGCTTTCGCATCCAGGCTATAAATTAAAGCGATGTTAGTTACCTGAGTGGCCTGAACGCCAATATCCAACAATACCACGGCAACTGAAAGTGCAATAACCGAAAAAGGGAAAATCTTTAAAATCAGAATGCTTGCGATAACCAAAGATAGGGTGAGGACGAGTGAACGCTTTGGTTTCCCGCCTGCATCAGAAAGTTTTCCAAAAAGCGGAACCAGTAAAGCACCGGCAACAGCTAAAAGGCCAAATAAACCTATCGTATCGGTTTGATAATTAAATGGTGTTCCACTCAGGTGAAAAGTTAAGGCAATCCAAAATGAACTCAGCGTGCCAAAAGTTAGCGCACCTATTAAGGCTGTTCTTCTCAAGGTTCCGAATCGTTTAAATTGTGTAAAAGTTGATTGAAGCAATTGAGCATAACTGCCATTAAAACGATCTTTACTGGATGGAAAATCGGTTTGCATTAATACCGCCGATAATGCGACCATTATTGCAGAAATTCCGAAAACATAACGCCAGCTAAGCCATTCGGTAATGAATCCACTGAATACCCTGGCCGCTAAAACGCCAACTAAAATACCGGTAAAAATGATACCAACTATTTTCCCCCTGTTCTCGGAAACCAGACTTGCCGCCATAGGTAAAATTACCTGAGCCGAAACAGCAAATAAACCTACAGCTAAACTTGAAGAATAGATTATGGCTAGATTTGGAGATAAGGCCATTGCAACCAAAGCGGCAACCAGTGCCAGCTGTAGCCAAAGGATTAATTTCTTGCGGTCCATTTTATCGCCCAGGGGCGTTAAAAAAAACAAGCCTAAACCGTACCCCGCCTGAGATAAAACTGAAATGAGTCCTGCCGATTTTTCATCAACATTTAATGATGTTGCTATGGCGCCAAGAATGGGCTGACTGTAATAAACGTTGGCCACACATATTCCTGCCGTTACCGACATAATAAGTATTTGAGTGGTGCTGAGGCTTTGTTTTTCTGACATGATATTTAAGTTAAAAATGGTAGCCATCAAGCCTTGCAAAAAGTATAACGGCTACCAAATGATTAATTATTCTTTTATGAATTTGATCAGTTCTTCATTGAACTTATCTTTTTCTTCAAGGAATGAGGCATGACCGCTTTTATCAAATGTTACCAGTTTAGAACCTGCAATTCCTTTATTCATTTGTTGTGCCAAAGCATAGGCCACAATGTGATCTTCTTTTGCATGCATAATTAAAGTTGGGACTTTAATTTTTGCCAAGTCGGCTCTTAAATCTTCATCTCTTAAGGAAATAAGGGCTTGCTCCATGGCATAAGCTGATGATTGAAGTTCTATTGAATATAACCACTGTCCGATACCTGAAGAAAGTGAGCTTGGTGTTAGCGCAAATTTAGAGCCTACCGCGGCCAATAGCGCAGGGCGATCTGAATCGTTAAGCGCAACCCAACCGCTGATATCCTCTTTTGTGAATAATGGGTAAGGATAATCGGCAGTTTTAGTATGACGTGGGGCAGCTGCCGAAAACAAACCAAGTTTTTTAATATGTGCGCCATTGTATTTGGCTACATAATGTAACACAATTGCACCACCCATTGAATGTCCGCTGATTACAGCGTCTTTAATATCCATTTGATCTAAAACGCTTTTGATATCGTCCGCAAACTGATCATAATCATACTTCCCGAAAGGTTTATCAGACTGACCAAAACCTCTTAAAGTAATTCCAATCGCCCTGTAACCGGCCTTAACTAAAGCATGGTATTGGTATTCCCAGGATGCATCGCTTAATGGATAACCATGAATCAGCACAACTGCCGGGCCGTTGCCCAAATCAGTTACATGTAACTTTACATTTGGTGCAACCTCATAGTATTCTTTTCTTCCTTCGGTAGTTGTGTTTGTTTGTTTTTCTTCCTTGTTTTCTTTAGGCTGCTCTTTACATGAGCTTAAACCAAATGCTGAAATCAGCAAAGTGCCTGCGATGAATTTATTGTACTTCATAATAAATTGTTTGTGTTTTAAAAATGATTAATACCACTACTTTAAGTGATCATCTTTTATATTTCAAAACAAAAGCCAACACACAATAAATTGATTAACAAATAGTTAAACAAAAAAACATATTTTAAGCTAACCTTATTTCGTTAATTTATGATACTACAGTGTTGTTAGTGGTTAAAGAAAAGCTAGTACAAAAAACACCCCGTCCTACGGACACCCCTCTGAAAGAGCTAATCTTTACACACATTTATTTATAGAAAACATATTATAACGATCTGATTATCAATTATTTGTGGTTTATTTTTTGTATCTTTAATGATGTTAGATCATTGTTATTCAGGTGTTTATAAAGGTTTTTTATCAGATAGTCGTATTGCAGTTAGATTAGAAAATTGTTTGTCAGATTTATTATCTTCGGGAACAGCAGTCATCAATCGGTTAGCTCCAACCCATTCCTTAAAAGCTGCCTTCTATCGTATGCTATCGAACAAGCGATTGGAACATGATGATATTCT
>NZ_SJSO01000029.1 GCF_004331735.1 Pedobacter psychrodurus | reverse complement strand
AAAAAAAATGCAAACTCAGTAGTCATCTTAGTGCCATCGGCAACCAGGTTCCAATCCCTGAAAACTATCTTTTTGGCATTAAGGTTTTGCCACTTACGTCGCTTCACTTTCAAAAAACAAGGCTTGCCACGTAAGGGAAAGTCTCGAACGGTAATTTCATCGAAAAAGCCTTTAGAAATCAATTTCTCACCTGAATATTCCTCAGGATGAATGTTTTTTTCTAAAAGATAAATATGATAAGAGCCTTCAGTAACTTCAAACCTATCAAGTTCAAAGTATTCGGTTAAGCCTTCAGGGAGTATAAAAGATAGTATTGAGGTGTCCAAAACAATAATGTTGAACAAAATTAAATAAACTTCTCAAATCCCCAACTTTTTTGCTTGATCCCATCGAACCCCCATGATCCAAATAAATAACTATATATCAAACTGGAAAACAGATAATTACAATCAAAAAAAAAGGGACAAAACCATTCGAAAATGTCTTTGTCCCATAAAGGGTGGCTGATGGGGCTCGAACCCACGACCCTCGGCACCACAAACCAATACTCTAACCAACTGAGCTACAACCACCGTATTTTTTAGTGTCACAAAAGTACGACTTTTAATATTTCTTGCAAATATTTTTTCAAAGTTTTTACAACAAATTTTTAATTCCTTAACATTCAATTATTTGAAATTGAAAAAAAAATCCAGATGCAGATAAAACAAGCTATTTTAAACCTAAAAACATAACTTTACAACGTTTATGATCGAAATTTATACAGACGGAGCAGCTAGCGGAAACCCAGGACCAGGTGGTTGGGGTACAATTTTAAGGGCAGGACAACACTATAAAGAATTAAGTGGCGGCTTTAGGATGACCACGAATAACCGCATGGAACTATTGGCTGTTATAAAAGGATTAGAAGCCTTAAAAAGCTTAAATCAACAAGTAACCGTTTATTCCGATTCGAAATATGTAGTAGATGCTGTGGAAAAGAAATGGCTTTTCGGCTGGGTAACCAAAAATTTTAAAGATAAAAAAAACAAAGACCTGTGGTTGAGATTTCTGGAACTATATAAACTTCACAAAGTGAAATTCATTTGGATTAAAGGTCACAACGATCACCCGGAGAATGAACGTTGCGACCGTTTAGCTGTTTTTGCTTCGCAAGACAAGCAAAACCTGGCTATCGATACTTTTTTTGAAGTAGAGAGAAGCAAAATTTAGTTAGCTTTAATCAATTCCGCCAACTACATTTAAATTCTCTAGTTTCGTTTCTACGTGGGCATCAATTGAGATCGATTTTGCGGTATACAATAACATCATTTCTTCAGCCTTTTCTACCATATGTTTTGATCCGATAAAAATCGGAACCCTTTGATGCAATTCTGTTGGTTCAATATCGAGTATACGATCAAACCCTGTGCTGGCTTTCCCTCCAGCCTGCTCAATAATATAAGCCATTGGGTTACATTCGTATAACAACCTTAACTTTCCATTAGGCGAGCGCGAAGTAGTTGGGTAAATATAAATCCCACCTTTAATTAAGTTCCGGTGGATGTCGCCAACCATCGAACCAATATAACGCGAAGTATATGGGCGTTTAGTGGCCTCATCCTCTACCTGGCAGTATTTGATGTACTTTTTAACACCATCAGGAAAGTGTACATAATTACCTTCGTTTACTGAATACATATAACCTGTTTCGGGTATTTTCATCTGAGGGTGCGAAAGGCAGAACTCACCAATCGACGGATCTAGCGTAAAACCGTTAACCCCCTTTCCTGTGGTATAAACCAACATGGTAGATGAACCATAAATAATGTAACCGGCAGCCACCTGTTCTGTTCCTTTTTGCAATACATCAGTTATACTGGCTCTGCCATCAACCGATTTTCTGCGGTAAATAGAGAAAATAGTGCCAACCGCTACGTTCACATCAGTATTTGAAGAACCATCTAAAGGATCGATACAAACAATATATTTAGCGTTTTGCGAAACCGGCGATTCGATGTGGATAATTTCATCTTCTTCTTCAGTAGCCACAATACAGCACTCGCCACCACTGGTTAGCGCAGCAATGAATTGTTCATCAGCATATACATCCAATTTTTTTTGTTCCTCACCTTGAATATTAGTGGTTCCCATATCACCTAAAATATCAACTAAACCAGCTTTATTAATTTCGCGGTTTACAATTTTTGCGGCAATAGCAATATCCCTTAATAACCTAGAAAGTTCTCCTTTAGCATATGGGAAATCGGCCTGTTTTTCTATAATAAATTGTCCTAGTGTTTTAACGCCACAAACCATACTTAGTGTATATTTTACATTATCTACCCGATAACTCTATAACCTCTAAGGTATGAATATTTTCATCAGTTATGCAAAATCGAATGAGTGTTCTCACTTTGTGCCAACCGTGTTTTCCCGCTGCTCCGGGGTTTATATGCAGGCATTTTATTTTTTCATCGAACATTACTTTTAAAATATGCGAATGTCCCGTAATAAATAATTTAGGAGGGTTAGTGTATATTTCTGGCTTAACGTACGACGAGTATCTACCTGGGTATCCGCCGATATGAGTCATCCAAACATCGACCCCCTCGCAGCTAAATCGATTTTGTTCTGGAAACTCCGCCCTAATTGTATTATCATCGATATTTCCAAACACACCACGCAAAGGTTTAAACGCTGCTAAAGCTTCGGCTACATTAGGCCCGAAATCTCCGGCATGCCAAATTTCATCTACACCATCGAAGTGTTTAAAAACCGCATCATCCAAAAAACCATGGGTATCAGAAATTAATCCTATTTTTTTCATTATGTAAAGTTAATTGTGCCCCGTAATTTACAGGATTAGCAAAATATTTCGACCACTTTAATCTAAAACAATACCTGCAACGATTGACAAATATTTTAAAAATGATGGTTAAATATTATAAAAAAGTAACACAACAGTTATACTATGTTACCATTGCCACCTACCCCCTTATCCATCATAAACCCTAATCTAAAAGGCCAGGAAAAAATCCTTGAGCAATTCTTTATAAGCTGCCGTATGCTGTTTTAAAGATTCATAAATATTAAAGTCTCTTTCTTTTAAAACAGTTTCACCCTTTTTCAAACAGATCATCTGTCTAAAGGTGGGTTTGCTTTGATCAGAATGAATATGGATCCGCTCCGCAAGCGACAAACCATAGCCCGCAGCGGTACTAATAACTTCATTTGCCTGTTTTACCGGAAGGATTAACCAAATCATACCTTCATCTGCCAATAACTCACTTGATTTTTTAACAAGCATGCTAAAAAAATCTTCATCTGCATGCCGGGCTATGCCTTTCCTAAATTCTTCGCTTTTTAAATCATTCACAAAAAAGGGCGGATTAGAAACGATCAGGTCGAATTGCTGAGCATACTCATATTGCTCAATTGATATATGGTTAATGGTTAACCGCTGATTGAAAACTGAAAATTGAAAATTTTTTTCAGCAGTTTCCGCAGCTTGCTCATCGATTTCTACAGCGTGTATGCATGCATCAGGAAAACGTTGAGCCAACATTAATGCAATTACACCAGTTCCGGTTCCAATATCCAAGATAGCTTCAGGCGAAGGATGAGTAACTGTTGCGCCAAGTAATACGCCATCGGTATTAATCTTCATGGCACAACCCGTTTGGTCGACTTCAAATTGTTTGAACTTAAAAATACTCATATAAATATTAAAATCTCGCGCCTATCCTGATCGGTAAAAAAATTGATTGATGAACAAACCGGAATCCTGCTTTATATTGTAAACTTAATTTTTTTCCTACCCTATGCTCAACGCCACCACTAAAATCAACAACCGTTTCAGTAGAACCATCACCATATTGATTGTTAATATGACTACTACCTATCTTCAGATTAAATACCGGAGCAATTCTAGCCTTTATAGTTACATATTCCAGATCACCAAAAACTGAATAACCATTAATCCCACCGTAGTTGAGATAGGAAACACCTAAACCTAAACGCAGGTTATCTTTAAAACTTACACCGTTAACCAAACTTAAATCTAGCCCATTAGGTGTTCCCACGAGCTGATAACCCATCCAACCTTCACCAGCATCAATCTTTAGCGGCCTTGCAAGAAAAATATGATATCCTGTTTCTATTTTCCCAGTGTATTTAATTTGAGATTGAGCGCAAAGATTTAAAGAAGCATAAACCAATGCACTGCAGAAGAGTATTTTTTTCATTTTTGAGCGTTATAAATTTTTATTTGTGAACCTTTATTTTTCGTACAATTCTAGAGGTAGTCCATCCGGATCAGCAAAAAAAGTAAATCTTTTATCCGTAAATTCATCAATACGGATCGGCTCAGTAATTATGCCCTGATCATTTAACCGCGAAATCTCTTTTTCTATATCATCAACTTCAAAAGCTAAATGACGTAAACCCTGAGCCTCTGGCCGCGATGGCCTCGCAGGAGGATTTTCGAAAGAAAAAAGCTCGATCTGATACACACCATTAACTGCCAAATCTAATTTATACGATTTTCTTTCCGATCGGTAAACCTCTGCCAACACCGTAAAACCCAATTTATTTACATAAAAATCTTTCGATTTTTCGTAATCAGAACAGATAATGGCGATGTGGTGGATGCGAAGCATAAATAGTGATTGAATTTTGAATGAGTAAATGAGTGAGTTAGCGTTGAGGCAAAAATGCACATTCTCTAATTGAATCAACCAATAATTATTTCAACATTCATTAATTCTACATTCTGTCATTCAATCATTCTCTCATTCAATCATTATATTTTGACATTCAATCATTCAAAATTCTCTCATTCAATCCCTCCACTACACCATTTTTTTCATTTAAAAAAGCTATTTTTGCAACTTCAAAAAAAAAGCATGATTCATTTCTTCCTTAGTCAATCGCAGGCGATTTTTGTTCTACAAACAGACAAAGCGCTTTCTACCACTGATATTACTAAACTTGAATGGTTATTTGGCGGCGCCAAAATCTCGCAAGAAACAGCCCTAACAGGCTTTTTCGTTGGGCCAAGAGCAGCAATGATTACTCCATGGAGTACCAACGCAGTAGAGATTACCCAAAACATGGACATGCAGGGAATCATCAGGATTGAAGAATTTAAGCAAGTTGACGAAAACTTTGCTGATTTTGATCCCATGCTTTCCCAAAAATACAATAAGCTTGATCAAGAGGTGTACACGATCAACATCAAACCAGAACCGATTTTAGAAATCACCGATATTGCAGCTTATAATAAACAGGAAGGGCTTTCTTTAAGTGATGAAGAAGTTGAATACTTAAATACGTTAGCACAAAAATTAGAACGACCATTAACCGATTCTGAAGTTTTTGGTTTCTCTCAGGTGAATTCAGAACACTGCCGTCATAAAATTTTTAATGGCAAATTTGTAATCGATGGTGTAGAGCAGCCTACTTCTTTATTTAAGTTGATCCGCAAAACATCAGAAGAAAATCCTAACGATATTGTTTCTGCCTATAAAGATAACGTAGCTTTTATAAAAGGCCCTAAAGTGCAACAATTTGCACCTAAACGTGCCGATGAGCCTGATTATTATACCACAAGCGATTTCGAATCGGTAATCTCCTTAAAAGCAGAAACCCATAATTTCCCCACCACTGTTGAGCCTTTTAATGGTGCTGCAACAGGTTCGGGAGGTGAAATCAGAGACCGTTTAGCAGGCGGACAAGGTTCGTTGCCTTTAGCAGGAACTGCCGTTTACATGACCGCCCTTTCGCGTTTAGAAGATAACCGCCCATGGGAAAAAGGTGTTGAAGAAAGACAATGGTTGTACCAAACACCAATGGATATCCTCATCAAAGCATCAAACGGTGCTACAGATTTTGGAAATAAATTCGGACAACCGCTAATTACTGGTTCAGTTTTAACTTTCGAGCATGAAGAAAACAGCAGAAAATTGGGCTTCGATAAAGTAATTATGCTTGCAGGTGGTATCGGTTACGGTAAAGCCAGCCAGGCACAAAAACTTAAACCAAAAGAAGGCGATAATATCGTTATTCTGGGTGGAGAAAATTATAGAATCGGGATGGGTGGTGCAGCAGTTTCATCTGCAGATACCGGACAGCACGGAAGCGGCATTGAATTAAATGCGATCCAGCGGTCAAACCCTGAAATGCAAAAACGAGCAGCCAATGCTGTTCGTGGTATGGTAGAAAGTGATTACAACTCAATTATCTCTATCCACGATCACGGTGCGGGTGGCCATTTAAACTGCTTATCAGAACTGGTTGAAGAAACAGGTGGCCTAATCGACTTGGATAAACTGCCAGTTGGCGATCCTACCCTTTCGGCTAAAGAAATTATC
Source organism: Pedobacter psychrodurus (assembly GCF_004331735.1). Lineage (GTDB taxonomy): Bacteria > Bacteroidota > Bacteroidia > Sphingobacteriales > Sphingobacteriaceae > Pedobacter > Pedobacter psychrodurus. The sequence goes on along the minus strand of NZ_SJSO01000029.1, from coordinate 61,834 downwards.
GGTAACGAATCGCAGGAAAGAATGGGATTGGTAATCGGCAACGACCATATCGAAACCTTACAAAAAATAGCCGACCGCGAACGTTCACCAATGTATACCGTAGGTAAAGTAACCGGCGATCATCGTTTTACCTTTAAATCTGCAACAACAGGTTTAAAACCAATGGATTTTGAATTGGCTGCCATGTTTGGTAGTTCACCAAAAATTGTAATGGACGATAAAACCATCGACCGTAAATACGAAGCCATCGAATATAACAACAACGAATTAAACACCTATCTAGAACAGGTGCTTCAATTAGAAGCGGTTGCAGCTAAAGATTGGTTAACCAATAAAGTAGACCGTTGTGTGGGTGGCCGCGTTGCCAAACAGCAATGTGCAGGTCCGTTACAACTACCTTTAAACAATTGTGGTGTAATGGCTTTAGATTTTCAGGGTAAAGAAGGTATTGCCACTTCAGTTGGCCATGCACCACTTTCGGCGCTGATTGATCCAGCTGCTGGTAGCCGCAATGCGATTGCAGAATCACTATCGAATATTGTTTGGGCACCCTTAAAAGATGGTTTAAAAAGTGTTTCACTTTCTGCCAACTGGATGTGGGCTTGTAAAAACGAAGGTGAAGATGCCCGTTTATATGCCGCAGTTAAAGCCTGTTCTGATTTTGCTATCGATCTAGGAATCAATATCCCAACCGGAAAAGATTCGTTATCGATGAAGCAGAAATACAAAGATGGCGATGTTATTGCACCTGGAACTGTGATTATTTCTGCCGGAGCAAATTGTGACGATATCACAAAAGTGGTTGAACCCGTACTTCAAAAAGATGGCGGATCGATTTACTACATTAACTTATCTAACGACAGTTATAAACTAGGTGGTTCATCTTTCGCGCAGATTTTAAACAAAATCGGTACAGAAACACCTGATGTTAAGGAAGCTGATCAATTTAAAACAGCTTTCAATACACTACAACAATTAATCAAAGCAGACAAAATCCAGGCTGGTCACGATATTGGTAGTGGTGGTTTAATTACAACCTTATTGGAAATGTGTTTTGCTGACCGCGATTTAGGCGCTTCGATCGATTTGTCTTCGTTAGCAGAAGCTGATAGTATTAAAGTATTATTTGCAGAGAATATCGGTATCGTTTTCCAGGCTGATGCTTCCGTTGAAGAAACTTTCGCACAGGCCGGAGTTGCTTTCTATAAAATTGGTAAGGTTAACACATCAGCTAAACTGGACGTTAAAAACGTTGCAGATAACTTTAGTTTCGACATTGATCACTTACGTGATGTATGGTTTAAAACTTCATACCTGCTAGATAACAAACAAACTGGTAACGGCCTGGCAAAAGAACGTTACAACAATTATAAAAACCATGTTTTAAATTACACTTTCCCATTACAATTTGATGGAAAGAAACCTATAATCGATCCTACTAAACCAAAACCAAAAGCAGCCATTATCCGCGAAAAAGGGAGTAACTCCGAACGCGAATTGGCCAATGCCATGTATTTGGCAGGTTTTGATGTAAAAGATGTACACATGACCGATTTAATTACCGGAAGAGAAACTTTAGAAGATATTCAGTTTATCGGTGCAGTGGGTGGTTTCTCTAACTCTGATGTTTTAGGATCAGCCAAAGGTTGGGCAGGTGCATTTTTATACAACGAAAAAGCAAGGGTAGCTTTAGAGAAATTCTTTGCCCGTCCTGATACTTTATCAGTTGGAGTGTGTAATGGTTGTCAGTTATTTGTTGAGCTGGGCTTAATTAATAAAGACCACGAAGAAAAACCAAAAATGCTGCACAACAAAAGTGGCAAGCACGAAAGTATTTTCACTTCGTTAACCTTACAAGAAAACAATTCGGTCATGTTATCTACACTGGCCGGAAGCACTTTAGGTGTTTGGGTATCACATGGTGAAGGTAGATTCTCGTTACCATACGCAGAAGACAAATATAAAATCGTAGCCAAATATGCTTACGAAACTTATCCGGCTAGTCCGAATGGCTCAGATTACAACACCGCAATGTTATGCGATGAAAGTGGTCGCCACCTGGTAATGATGCCGCACATTGAACGTTCATTGTTCCAATGGCACTGGGCTAATTATCCACATGGCCGTAAAGATGAGGTTTCGCCTTGGATGGAAGCCTTTGTAAATGCACGCAAGTGGATAGAGAATAAAGGATAATTACCTGATGGAAGATATAAAATGGATGATGGAATTACAACCATCATCCATTTTATGTTTATAAAGCATCGTGCCGCTAGCGCTGAAAATAAAGATCAACATTAACAAAAGCGTGCTACATAATTGTTTTATTAGGAAACGAGCGTTCCACTTTTCATAGCTGCTGTACACCCGCCATCGCTTATAGTCCTCGTTCCGCTGCACTCCACTGCGGGCTAACCGCTCTGTCGGGTTTATTGAACAAAAGCCTGTTCTTCGGCATACGGCCTGTTTCTTCGCTCGCAATAAACCTTTAATAGCGCTACCAGCCTTGACACCTAAACCCGACCAAAGTGGAAAACCCGCAGCCCGAGATACGAGGGCGAGGTTTTGAAACAAAGGGCGGGACTGTAATTACAAAAAGGTTCTGTTCTTGCTTTCCAAAAAGTCAACAATAAATATTTACCGTAGAGGCGGTTTTATAGCTATATTTCCGCTCCGCTATTGATCAAAAACCGGGACATGATAACCGCCCACTAGTACAAAAAAAACGGCCTGAGCTTTCGCCCAAACCGTTTCAATTTACCCAACCTCACATTTTTCTATAAGAGCATTAATAGAAAAGTTCAACCATCATCCCTCTTCCATCCCCCATCTTACATTCTCCCTCTCACCTCTTCCATCCCCCTAAATCCCTTGAATATCCTTCCTCACTTCTTTGCGCCAGCCCCTTCCATATTTCCGGTCCATAAAAGAAGCTACAACTTTATTATAATCTTCAATGGAAATATTAGCATGCATTATACAACCAAAATCATAATAATCTACAGCATATTTCTTTTCAAATAGCTCCTGCCCTTTAACATAAATAGATACAATGCCACCGCGAATTAGAAATTTAACGCTTCCGTTTTTTAAATCGGTATTCGCCAGTTTAACGCTGTATATTTTTGAAGTATCAACATGGTTTACATCCTTCGCACTTAGATAAGTAGCTGTAAAACACACGAGCATCAATATTAAAAAGGACTTTTTCATTTTTGAATGCTTTAATTAGAAATAGTAAAATTAATGGCCATATTATATCTCACACGCACCGGAACGCCCTTATTTTTACCAGGTTTCCAAAGCGGTGATTTTTTAATCACTTTAATGGCTTCTTCATCACAACCAAAACCAACCCCTTTAATTACTGATACATCAGTAATAGAACCATCTTTCTCTACCACGAAACTTACAAATACTTTTCCTCCAGCACCTTCCTCCTGCGCCCTTGATGGATACCTTAAATTACGTTCCATATATTTAGACCAGGCTTTAGCACCACCGTTAAATTCAGGATATTCATCTACTCCACCTATCGTTAAAACAGCATTCGGATCACCGTTTTCTGCACCATCTTTGGCTGTGCCTGTACCATTACCTTTATTATCTGGGATTACCAAATTGGGGGCTATAATTCCATCTTGCGTTTTATCACTGATCACTGCATCCTGGATATCCTTAACAGTTGGTGGATCTGGAAGATCTACTTTATTTACAACAACAATATTCTGCGATAAAGCAACAGTTTTAACCTTTACCGGATCAGCTTTTACAGGTTCAATCTTTTTCTCAGGTTCAGGGGTCTTTGGTTTCATCTGATGGATCACATTAGGTAAATCAACAGGCCTTACTATTTCTATAATTACTGCTTCTTTTGGAAACAGTTTAGCATAGATTAAAGGAGAGAAACACAAGAGGATAAATAAGCTTCCAGATACAAAAAGCACTCTTGTCATAATCGACGAAGATTTAGATCTGAGATCATAAGCGCCATAGTTTTTGTTGCGGTTTGCAAATACAAGATCGAGCCACTCGGTTTTGTATACGTTAATTGAAGAGTTGAACATAGCTTTTATTTTTAAAGCATGATGCAGCAAAATCTTCAATTCCATAAAACATTCGAAAAATCTATATTCTTTACAAAAAATGAAATTTTTCATCCGAAAAACATTTTTTTATTTCATTTTCAATAAAATTCATAAAAATAATACGATTCTTTTACGAAGATTAAGAAAATATACTATTTTTGACAAAAAACATAACAAATTAATGAAAAGCTTAAGAACCATCGCATTAAAAGAGGCTCAAAACAGAATTTCACCAGAAGTTAAATCACCATCAGCAAAAATTTCTGACTTTTTTGGCGCTAATGTATTTGATAAGAGAAAAATGAGAGATTTCTTATCTAAGGACGTATATGAAAAATTAATATCATCTATCAACCAGGGTGAGTTAATTAACGCAGAAGACGCTAATCAGATTGCGACGGCAATGAAATCTTGGGCTATGGCAGCTGGTGCAACACATTATACGCACTGGTTCCAACCATTAACTGGCACAACTGCTGAAAAACATGATTCATTTTTTGAGCCTAGCGGCGAAGGTGCAATTGAAAAATTTGCTGGTAGCGCTTTAGTTCAACAAGAACCAGATGCATCTAGTTTCCCTAACGGAGGTATCCGTAATACTTTCGAAGCGCGTGGTTATACTGCCTGGGATCCTTCTTCTCCAGCTTTTATCATGGAAAGCAAAGCAGGTAAAACACTATGTATCCCTACAGTATTTGTATCATATACCGGTGAAGCCTTGGATTATAAAGCACCATTATTAAAAGCATTATCTGCGCTTGATAAAGCAGCAGTTGATGTTTGCCAATACTTTGATAAAAGTATTACTAAAGTAAATGCATCTTTAGGTATCGAACAAGAATATTTCTTGGTTGATGAGTCGTTGTTCAATGCCCGCCCAGACTTATTATTAACTGGCCGTGCTTTATTCGGACACATGTCTGCTAAGGGCCAACAACTAGAAGATCACTATTTCGGTTCTATCCCTGAGCGCGTATTCAGCTACATGGTAGATTTCGAAAACGAAGCTTTAAAATTAGGTATTCCTTTAAAAACCCGTCACAATGAGGTTGCACCTTCTCAATTTGAGTGTGCACCAATTTATGAAGAAATCAACTTAGCTATCGATCACAATCAATTATTGATGGATTTGATGGAGAAAGTTGCCCGTCGTCACCACTTCCGTGTATTATTACACGAAAAACCATACGCAGGTATCAATGGATCAGGTAAACACAACAATTGGTCGTTAATTACCGATACCGGTAAAAACTTATTGGCACCAGGTAAAACACCTAAAAATAACTTAATGTTCCTTGCTTTCTTTGTAAATACAATTAAAGCCGTTAGCGAGCATGCCGATTTATTACGTGCAAGTATTGCATCAGTAAGCAACGATCACCGTTTAGGTGCTAACGAAGCTCCACCTGCAATTATCTCTATCTTCTTAGGTTCTCAATTGAACGATGTGTTAGACGAGATTGAGCACTCACGTATCAGCAAAAAAATCAAAGAAGATAACGCACTTTGGTTAGGTATTCCTAAAATCCCTCAGATTTTATTAGATAATACCGACCGTAACCGTACTTCTCCATTCGCATTTACAGGTAATAAATTTGAGCTTAGAGCTGTTGGATCTTCAGCAAACTCTTCTGCTCCAATGACGATCTTAAACGCGATTATGGCCGAGCAATTGGTTAAATTTAAAGTTGAAGTTGATAAATTGATCAAAAAAGGTGATAAAAAAGACATCGCTTTATTAACAGTGATCAAAAAATACATCAAAGAATCTAAAAACATCCGTTTCGAAGGTAATGGTTATAGCCAGGAGTGGGAAGATGAAGCTGCAACACGCGGTTTATCAAACATCAAAACTACACCAAAAGCTTTAGATGCTTATTTAACTGAAAAATCTGCTGAGTTATTTGCCTCAACTGGTATTTATAGTGCACGTGAGATTCATGCCCGTCATGAAATCATGTTAGAAAACTTCTATAAAAAACTACAGATCGAAGCACGTGTTATGGGCGAAGTAGCTAACACCGCTATTATCCCTGCAGCAATTGCTTACCAAAATGCTTTAATCGAAAACGTTAAAGGATTAAAAGAACTTGGTATTGAAAGCAAATCATCATTAGATATTGTTAAAAAATTATCAGAACACTTAGATATTGTTAAAACCAATATCGACGCCATGTTAGAAGAACGTAAATTAACCAACAAAATCGAAGATACCCGCGAGAAAGCGATTGCTTACGATGAGAAAGTTAAATCTTACTTCGATACCATCCGTTACCACGCCGATAAATTAGAACAAATTGTTGACGATAGCGTTTGGCCTTTACCAAAATTCAGAGAATTATTATTCATGAAATAAGAAAGGCGTAAGCTAAAAGATTTAAGGCGTAGGGTTCACTCTACGCCTTTTTTATTTTGTTCATTTTCAGTTGTCTCATTCCACAAATCCGTCATCCGATAGCTATCGGATGCGAACCGATTTTTCATCGGTGAAGCAATCTTCAAGCCATTAAACAGCTTCAATTCTTTGTGGCCTTTGTGTCTTTGTGGTAAAAACTTAGATGTGCTCAGGTGGTCAAAAATTATTATTTAGGAAAGCAATTGCAATGCTCATTGGTTAAAGCAGCCCTGCTTTCCTTCCTGCTGTAATAATTTTCGCAAGATTTTAATCAATCTTTCACAGCATCCATGCAATCAGGTTTATTTAAGTTAGGCCTGTGCAGGAAAAACCCGCCATATCAAACAACCCTCAGTACCTTAAGCCCGATTGTACCGTCCTTACATAAAGTCCAACCGTGCGTGGATACCTTTTTTACGAATAGTTTTGGGCGTCATGCTAACCAGCTTTGAAAAACCACAGGCTTTACCGAAGGACGCCGTCAATCCCAAGTGGCAGGAGAATCAAAAAAACAGGTGCACAATGGTGCGAACAGTACTACCAAACCTGAAACGCAGTGGTTTTGTGTTCATTTGCAATGAATTCAAAGTTTAATATAAATTGAACACAAACCCCGAAGGGCTCAATCAGACCAAAGAAAACATAGACAATACCTGATTAAACGAAGTGCCGCTGTTTTTTTGATGAGAATGGGGCATTGAGAAGCCACCTTGCCGGATTGACAAAGCATTTATTCATGGTTATTTATTGTTTTATAGGCATGAATGAGCTCCGCTAAAGCTCCGGTTTTGCATACTTTTGATGCCTCAAAAGTTTGATGCCCTGCGGCATAGGAGCAAAAAATAATTAAATATTTATGTCCACTCAGTATAAAGTAAAAACGGCAGGAGGAAAAGCGGGACAGCAAGCCGCCATGAAAACCCAACCTTCACTTCCAAAACCTCTCAATGATATTGTTAAGACAAGCCTGTACAGCTAAAATCTCAACGCCAAATTAATATTCGACCCATCGACTTCAGACTTCGGACTCCCGACTCCCGACTTTCTACCTTCTACCCTTTTACCTTCCACCTTAAAAAACTATCTTTGCGCCAACATGAGTGATAACAGGTACAATCAACGCGGCGTTTCAGCCTCAAAAGAAGATGTGCACAATGCCATCAAAAACATCGATAAAGGAATTTTCCCTAAAGCATTCTGCAAAATTATCCCCGATATTTTAGGTGGTGATGAGCAATACTGTAATATCATGCATGCAGATGGCGCAGGCACCAAATCTTCTTTAGCCTACGTATACTGGAAAGAAACTGGAGACATCTCCGTTTGGAAAGGTATTGCACAAGATGCCATCATCATGAATATCGATGATTTAATCTGCGTTGGTGCAACCGATAATATCCTCTTATCTTCCACAATTGGCAGGAATAAAAACCTGATCCCAGGTGAAGTAATCGCCGCGGTAATTAATGGTACAGAAGAAATTTTGGCCGATTTACGCGAGCAGGGTATTTCGATCTATTCTACCGGTGGCGAAACTGCCGACGTAGGCGATCTGGTGAGGACCATTATCGTCGATTCTACGGTAACTTGTCGCTTAAAACGTGAAGATATCATCAGCAACGATAATATTAAACCTGGCGACGTAATTGTGGCACTAGCCTCTTCCGGACAAGCTACTTACGAAACGGAATACAATGGTGGTATGGGCTCGAACGGATTAACCTCTGCCCGTCATGATGTTTTTGATAAATCAGTAGCTAATAATTACCCTGAAAGTTTCGATCCGGCTGTTCCTTTCGATCTGGTTTTCTCTGGAAAGAAACAATTAACAGAAGAAATAGATATCGAAGGATTCGGTAAAACCACTGTTGGTAAATTGGTATTATCGCCTACCCGCACTTATGCTCCTGTAATTAAAAAGATTCTAGAAAGCTATCGCAGTCAGATTAATGGTATTGTACACTGCAGTGGTGGCGCACAAACCAAGGTGTTACATTTCATCAATGATGATATCCATGTAATCAAGAATAACTTATTTCCTATCCCTACCCTGTTTAAATTAATTCAGGAACAATCGGGTACCGATTGGAAAGAAATGTATAAAGTATTTAACATGGGGCACCGTATGGAGCTTTATGTCCCTCAGGAGATTGCTCAAAATATTATCGAAATTTCTAAAAGCTTTAATATCGATGCGCAGATTATCGGTCGCGTAGAAAAAGGCGAGCAGAAACAGGTAACCATCGAAAGCGAAAAAGGAACTTTTGTTTATAATTAATAAATTAAAAAATAACGAAAAGCCGTGTTGAGATTCTCTTCACGGCTTTTCTTTTGCAAGAATCTTCCAAAACCTATTATATCTTTATCGATACATTCTTAAGTTTTATCGGCACATCATTTAATTTTGCTTGTATAAGCATATATTAGACTTAACAAATTACTCCTAACAGGAATAAGAACGATGATTAATGTATATCTATTGGGTGTCGGTAAACATGCCACTAAACTTAGCGAGTATTTTAATGGCTCGGGTGAGTATCTTTTAACGGGATATATAATCAATTTAGAAGATGCTGAAAATCATCCAAACCTAACGAAGCCCATTATTTCGCTACCATCTTTTTAGAAAAACATCCCGCTGCCTTAAATATTGCATTAATTGGGGCAATAGGCAGTTATGAAAGAAAATCTATTATTAAGCTGTTAGAAAACAAAGGCTATCCGTTCATCAATATCATCCACCACCACAATTACATCAGCCCTTCGATTAAAATTGGTGTAGGAAACGGCATTGCCCCGGGCTGTGTAATTAACGCAAATGTGCATATCGGCAACTATGGCATTGTTAATTCAAATTGCAATATCAGTCATGATTGTATTATAGAAAACTACGTGACCATTTAACCAGGCGTAACCATTGCAGGCAATGTACATATTAAGGAGGGTATTTTTATCGGATCTGGCGCAACAGTAATTCCAGGCATCACGATCGGAAAGGGAGCCTATATTGCCGCCGGAACCTGTGTTACAAAAGATGTGCTAGCAAATGTGATGGTTGCTGGTGTGCCTGCAAAGATTAAAAAAGAGGTAGGATCATGATTTGATTAGTTCGAAATAACAACCCTCGTTCCCATTCAGTGTTATAACAAAAAAAAAGCCCCGATCAAATGATCGGGGCTTTTAAATGTTGTATTTCAGTATTAGTTAAAGTTATAACGAACTCCAACTTGTCCTTGCCATCTTGAAAGGAAAGAAGACAGTGCATAAGGAACACCACCAGTTGGTGCTCTAAATGTAAAACCGCCACCATTCGCAGCAACATAGTTAATAAGCGAGTAAGCTGTATTATTAATAAAATAAGATTTTCCCCAATCTTTATTGATCAGGTTTCCTACGTTTATAATATCTACAGAAAGTTGTAGTGAATTTTTAGTGCCTTTAAACACAATACCTAAATCTTGCATAATGCGAACATCAAACTGGTGTTCCCAAGGCATCCTGGCAACATTACGCTCAGAGTACTGACCTCTAATTTTACTTAAGTAAGGATCATTGCTAATATAGTTATCTAAGGCAGCCCATTGTTCAGCAACCGATTGTGCAGGTAAAGATCCTGAAGCAGCCAAAGGGATTAATTTAATATCGTTTAATGTACGAGGTACAAAAATTAAATCGTTGCTTGGGTTTCCAGATGAAATTGAGTTATCACCATTTAAATCACCATTATAGATATAAGAGAATGGGGTTCCAGACTTACCTACATAAAATAACGAGAAAGTAGTAGCTGAAGCTTTGTTTCTGCCATATTTAATTGAATAATTTAATGCACCTACCACTCTATGACGAAGATCGTAATTAGAATAAGCTAGTGGTGGGTTTTGAGGATCGCGAGAAATTAATACACCTCCAAATCCAGAACTGGCCGTACTACTAAAACCTGAGTTGATATCTTCTGATTTCCCATAAGTATACGCAATTGAAGCATATAACCCCATGTCGAATGCTTTTTGTAATTGAGCAGTTACATTATAAGCAGAACCACTTCTTGTATTTTGCAATAAATAAACTTCAGTAAATTTTGCTCCGTTTACCCTACCTGCAGTTGTATTAACAAAAAGAGGACGAGTATCAGCGCCACCAGATAAAGATGGGTTAATTGAGGCAACAGAAGGTTTAATATTTAAATTTTTATATGAAATATTGTTAACCGTTGAAGAATATAACCCTTCGATAGTTGCTTGAACTCCTCCAGGTAATTTAAAATCAACAGCTAAATTGGCTCTAAAAACCTGAGGTAATTTGAAGTTATTATCAATTAAACTAATTTGTGAAGTTGTACCAGCAACACCACCAGCAGCCGATTGGTTATTTACATCTGGAATAAATGTTCCAGTTCCAACAGGAGCACTAACGGCACTAGTTAACATACCATTTCCAGAGAATTGATTAGATATCCATACAAATGGCGCGCGACTTGTTAATAGTCCACCACCACCTCTCAATTGAACCGAACGATCTCCTGTTAAATCCCAGTTAAAGCTCAAACGTGGAGAAACAAGTATTTGGCCGCTTGGAACCTGATCAGTTCTGTAATTAGGGAAAGTAGCAACAACATCAGGGTTTGCTAATGGAGTATCAAAAATTAATGGCACATCTACTCTTAAACCAGCGATCAGTTTAAAGCCTTTAAATGCATCTATTTCATCTTGGAAGTAAAATCCTAATTGCGCAGCACTAAATCTAGCTGCAGGTCTTGGATCTCCCGGAACCTTTGAAGTACTTGTAGCTGCAGAGGGTTTAGTATTAGCCTCAAAGTCTGCTAAATTATTCCATGCATAACTTCCAGTAAGGTTGTTCACAAATAAGTTTCTGATTTTATAAAACTCATTGTGTGTACCAATTGTGAAAGTATGTTTGTTAGCAAAAATTTTAAAGTTATCAGTAAATTCAAAAATATCCTGATCCAACTCATTCGCTGTTGATGATGCTTCTGAACCCAATGTAGCAGCTTGGCTACCTGTACCTAAACCATTAATTCTGATTTGTGGGAATAAATCACCAACAGTTGCTCTTGTATCTCTAATTCTAGAATAACCAATAATTAAATTATTCGATAATGTACTAGATATTGCACTTCTCAATTCTAAAACAGAATTGTTTTGCTGATCATTAAAACGATATAAGTTACTTGCAAATCGGAAAGCAGTCGCACTTCTAGAGATGTTATCATCATAAGCTTTAATGTAGTTATGACGTAATGTTAACTGGTTCTTCGAATTAATGTTCCAATCTAAACGAGCAAAAAGTTTGTCACTTCTTGTTTCAGCATCAAAAGCATCAATACCACCTGCATCATAACCGTAACGATCTTTAGCAACTTTAGCAATTCTTAAAAGTTCAGCAGTAGAAACTGCGCCTACATCACCTGAGTTAAAAGTTGTAGGCTGAACAATAGTTTGTCTTTCAGCACTTACAAATAAAAATAATTTATCTTTAATAATTGGCGCTCCAATTCTTGCTCCATATGTATAATTGTGGAAAGGTAATGCCTTGGTATTTGTACCATCAACACTTTTACCAATTGTATTTTGGTTTCTACCGAAGAAATAAGCTGAACCTTCTACAGTATTTGATCCTGAACGGGTAACAGCATTCACACCTCCACCAATTGCATTACTATTCGTAACGTCAAATGGAGCCAATACAATTTGTAATTCTTGAATCGCATCTAATGAAATTGGTTGTGTGTTTGCCTGGCCACCTGGTGCACCTGTACTTCCTAAACCAAAGGCATCGTTGTTTACAGCACCATCAATAGTTAAGCCATTGAAACGGTTATTGATACCACCAAATGAATTACCATTTGCTTGTGGAGTTAAACGTGTAAAATCTTGCAATGAACGTGATAAAGAAGGTAAATTTTGAATCTGGTCCTTGCTAACATTCGTAGAAGCACCCACTTTTTTACTGCTAAATACGGCATCTCTTTTACCAGCAACTACAACTTCCTGTAGTTGTTTGCCATTTTCACTTAAAACAAGGTTTAATAAGTAAGGTTCACCTAACTTTAACATTGCTCCAGTTACTTTCTCTGGTGCATAACCAACAAAACTAATTTCGAAAATATAAGGACCGCCAACACGCATGTTATTGATTACAAAACGGCCATCGTTATTTGTTGATACAGAATATACTGTACCAGTTGGGGTATGTGTTGCTTTAACACTTGCACCAGGTAAGGCGCCTTTGGCATCCTTAATTGTTCCTGTCATTGATGATGAGGTTACCTGTGCATTTGCACTAAAGGTAATACCTACAAACGCAACAATAACCAGTACTAATCTTAAAAGTAAAGATTTCTTCATACTTTGTTTTTTAAATGTTTTTTGTTGTTGAATAATAAATCTAATAGGGATATTAATGCCGCAAATGTACCCAATAAAATTTAACACATTTTAACATCCAATGTTAAATAATTATTAAGTCAGGCAAAACTTTTCAACATTTAACACATATTGGATCGACTATAACTTTCAGTTTATCAATACTTTGAGCATATAACTAGATTATTAATAACGAAACTTACCGTTGATTATAATTTACGCAGAAAAGACCCTATAATGTTGGTATTTTTCCAATAACACCTGTTAACAATAAGTTTTTAAGCAAAAACACCATCATAATTTAACATATCGTTAAAATATTTATTATTTACTTGCAAAATCCCGAACACCAGATCAACACACAACCGTAAATTTGCACGACCAATATTCAATCATTGTAAATTTTAACGGTTATCTCAACATTGATCTAAGCAATTGACATTTTTTTTTTAGTTTTGAGCGATTGTTGCAGGATGAAGATCTTTTAACTTTTTGTAATCCGAATCTAGGCAACCAGTATTAAGGAATAAAGCCTAACGATTACAGCTAATACAAAACAATTAAAAATAAATCTCATTAAAACAGATACGAACCGTCCATAAATTAAATGATGATTTTAATTATGGTAAGCTTCCATCTGACAGATAAAAAATAAACTAAAAAATACGGATGAATTACGATGTTATTGTTTTAGGCAGCGGCCCAGGTGGTTACGTAGCTGCAATCAGAGCTTCTCAATTGGGACTAAAAGTTGCAATTGTTGAGCGTGAATCATTAGGTGGTATTTGTTTAAACTGGGGCTGTATCCCTACTAAAGCACTTTTAAAAAGTGCTCAGGTTTTCGAATATATTAATCATGCTGCTGATTACGGAATTACTACTGCTGGCGCAACTGCCGATTTTGCTGCTGTGGTAAAACGCAGTCGTGGTGTAGCCGATGGCATGAGTAAAGGCGTTCAATTTTTAATGAAGAAAAATAAAATTGACGTAATTATGGGTACTGGTAAAGTAAAACCAGGAAATAAATTAGACGTTAAAGGTGCTGATGGTTCTCAACAAGAACTTAGCGCTAAAAATATCATCATTGCTACAGGTGCACGTTCAAGAGAATTGCCTAACCTGAAACAAGATGGCAAAAAAATTATTGGCTACCGCCAGGCAATGGTACTTCCTGAATTACCAAAAAGCATGGTAGTAGTAGGTTCCGGTGCTATTGGTGTAGAGTTCGCTTATTTTTATGCTACCATGGGCACAAAAGTAACCATCGTAGAGTTTATGGATAATGTGGTGCCGGTAGAAGACGAAGATGTATCTAAACAATTATTACGCAGCCTTAAAAAAGTGGGTATCGATGTAATGACATCGGCTAGTGTAGAAGCTGTTGATACAAGCGGCGCAGGCTGTAAAGTTTCTGTTAAAACGGCTTCGGGTATGCAGACTATCGAAGCTGATATCGTACTTTCAGCTGCTGGTATCGTAGCAAACATCGAGAACATTGGTTTAGAAGAAACCGGTATCAAAACAGAGAAAGGTAAAATTGTTACTGACGAATTCTACAACACTTCTGTTAAAGGTTATTATGCAATTGGCGATGTAGTAGGTGGCCAGGCACTTGCACACGTTGCTTCTGCAGAAGGTATTATCTGTGTAGAAAAAATCGCTGGTCAGCATGCTGAGCCATTAGATTACAACAACATCCCAGGATGTACTTATTGCACACCAGAAATTGCTTCGGTAGGTTATACCGAAAAAGCAGCAAAAGCAGCAGGTTACGAATTAAAAATTGGCAAATTTCCATTCTCTGCATCAGGTAAAGCAAGTGCTGCCGGTGCGAAAGATGGTTTCGTAAAACTAATTTTCGATGCTAAATACGGAGAATTATTAGGCGCACACATGATCGGTGCCAACGTTACCGAAATGATCGCCGAAATAGTAGTTGCCCGTAAATTAGAAACTACTGGTCACGAAATGATTAAATCTGTTCACCCTCACCCTACCATGAGCGAAGCCATTATGGAAGCCGCTGCTGATGCATACGGAGAAGTGATCCACCTATAAGTCATGAGTCTGTAGTCGAGAGTCTATAGTCAATGATCCAAATAACAAAAACCCTTTAGTTAATCCTAAAGGGTTTTTGTATTTTTCTAAACCCCTAACCCCTAACCCGAACCCTCAAATGAAACTCCACACCATAAACACAGGCTTATTTAAACTAGATGGTGGCGCTATGTTTGGCGTTGTACCCAAGGCCATCTGGCAGAAAACCAACCCGGCCGATGCGAACAATCTTTGTACCTGGGCCATGCGCTGCCTTTTGATAGAAGAAGGCAATCAATTAATTTTAGTGGATACCGGAATTGGAAACAAACAGGACGAAAGGTTTTTCAGTCATTATTATTTGCACGGGGACGATTCGATGGAAAAATCGCTCGCACATTTGGGTTTTAGCACAGCCGATATTACTGATGTTTTCCTTACCCACCTTCACTTCGATCATGTTGGTGGTGCCATAGTTAGAGAAAACGACAAACTGATACCTGCTTTTAAAAACGCGCACTATTGGAGCAATGAAAAACATTGGCAATGGGCGGTAGAACCAAATGCAAGAGAAAAAGCTTCTTTCTTAAAAGAAAACATCCTTCCTATTCAAGAAAGCGGACAGCTTAAATTTGTGGAAGAAAAAGAGAATATCGAGTGGCAAAAAAACATCAATATCAGTTTTGCTTACGGCCACACCGACGCCATGATGTTACCCAAAATCAGTTACAAAGACAAAACAATGGTGTATATGGCCGATCTTTTACCTTCAGTAGGTCATCTTCCCCTGCCCTACGTAATGGCCTACGACATGTTCCCGTTAAAAACATTGACCGAGAAACAGGCATTTTTAGAAGAAGCGGTAAACAACAACTACATATTATATCTTGAGCACGATCCAATTAACGAATGCTGTACCCTGCAAAGAACAGAAAAAGGAATCCGAGTGGCTGATACCTTTAACCTAAGCGATATCTAAATGATTAGACCAGCCCAGCCCACTGATGCTGAAGCAGTTGTACCGTTGATTATCCAGGCCATGGGTACATTGGCGAATAAATTAACCAATTCTGATGACGTAGAAGTCATTAACGAGATTTTTAAACACTTCTTCCAGCAGCGGGGTAACCAATATAGTTACGAAAATACTTTAGTTTTTGAAGATGAAGGCAAAGTTCTGGGATCTATAAATGCTTACGATGGCAGTAAACTCCCCGAACTTCGTCAGCCATTTCTGGCATACCTGGCCGAGCATCACCAGGCAAACAATACTAATCAAGGCACTGAGACCCAAAGTGGGGAATTTTACCTCGATACCATTAGTGTTAATCCGAAGACTCAAGGAAAGGGAATAGGAAAACAGCTCATTAAAGCAGGAATTGATTGGGCTAAGCAACTTGGCCACCATCACATCGGCTTATTGGTAGAACAAAACAATGACCGGGCATTAAAACTTTATCAAAATATGGGCTTTGCTATTCAGAATGAAAAGGAATTTATGGGCGGACTGTATCATCATATGGTTTTTACAACCAATTGTTAACGAATAGTTTACACGCATAAACAACCTATATAAATAGGCCTGATATATCTGCCTTGCATGCCTACTGATGCTTATATGTTCTTTAATTACTTATATGGTTCACATATATACGGTGTAGTTTTAAAAATTGATCTATTTTATCTGCCTCAGCTATTTACCATTTAAGGAATATAAGGTCATTTTAGACCATTTGTTTTAAATCGGCCACTTATTCAATTATAAATCACTACGCTTTAATGTATCTGGCTTACATGTCTACTGATACTCTTATGTTCTTTAATTAACTTATATGGTTCAATATACGATGTGGCTTTATAATCAATATATGTAGCTGCTTCAGCTATTTAACATTTAAGGAATATAAGATCATTGAAGTATTTCTTTTAAACCATCATTGTTCAATTATAATTCACTACGCTTAAAAACCAATTTGGCAACCCGCCTAACGCTCTACGCTGAGCGCTTCCCAAATTTATTTTCGTTTTTATTTGTATTTAATCTAAATAATGCCAATTTTTGTAACCGATGGAAAAAGCGTGTATCGATATTAATGAACTGGTTAACGTATTCTCAAATACCCATGGTTCTATTTATCAATCAGATAAATTAAACTGCTTTTATGTAGATTTTGGCGGCAAGTTTGCACGCTTTAACTGCCTGTCTCTTCAAAAATTAAAAAAAGTAGTAGAGGAGATTGATATCGAAGCACTTCTTTTAAATACGCACAAGGCCGATTTCGAACTGGTTACCTTTAATGGCTGCGAACACATTTATTTATTAAGCGCTTTAGAAATCATAGCCTTAAAAGATTTATTACAAGGCACCTTTACCATGTTCAAATTAAACCACCTCATTAGCGACTGCCTGTATAGGTTGGTTTACTAGTTCAGTGGTTCATTAGTCATTTGTTCTGCAAATTGGTTAACTGCATAAATTGGTTGATCGGTTAATTGTTTAAACTGGCTAACTGCTTATATCAAAATGCCAATTGAAAATTGTTAACTGAAAATTGCCAACTTCTCTTACACTTGTTTCAGTATCCATTATGCTGGGAAGATCCTGAGATAAACTACCATTAACGTTATTCGTAATCATATAATGATAAGCACTTTATTTGCAACATACATTTCTGCCCAGCTTGGCCATAGTACTATATCTCCGTTATACTTAAATCCGGCCTAACAAATTTTTCGGGCTCTACCGCCCCAGCCATCCCCCTAGCTTTGAAAGAAAAATTTTCAGCCGGTGGTTTTTGTTTTTTCACTTGCTTTTATTTTTTTTAGATGTGTTCAAGCTAGCTTTGCTGGTCTTTTTGACACCAAAAAGAAAGAGCCAATCGGCGGCGGTGAGTCGTAGGGTAAAAAATCAATCATATTGATTTTTTACAATAAATTATCCCTCAGGATGACGATCGCGAAGTGAGTTTCGATATAACCCATTTCCTAATTCTCAATTACTCAACATAGGCTTAAATTCATTCGTAACTGCAAACTGGTCTTTTGGGTTAATTGTTTAAATCAGTTAACTGATGTCAAATGCCCAACTAAAAACTCCAAACTTATGGTTATTTCACTGGTATCTGAAAATTGTCAACTGAAAACTGATCACTATCCTTCTGATTCTCAACCAGTATCCGTCTCGCGTTATTCCGTCATCCATATTACATCCTCCATCATACACCCCACCTTATTTAAACTGATTACAAATAACTAATTATCAGCAATTTAGACTAATTTCATATAGCAAATAAATCACACAATATGGTTAATTTGATGTTACATTTGTATCATTAGTTAAGCAAAGAAAATTATGAAAGACTTAATGCGCATTAAATGTTTAATATCACAAGATATTGAAACATTATTAAATCAGCAGATCAAAAAAGAAGCTCACTCTTCATCACTATATTTATCAATGTCATCTTGGTGTGACCAAAATGGATTCGATTTTTCAGCAGATTATTTTTTAAAGCAATCTGAAGAAGAAAGAGTACATCAGTTAAAATTATTTAAATATGTTTTAGATATGGGCGGAAACGCAATATCTCCAGAAGTTTCGGGTATTAAAACCGAATTTGCCGGATTTAGAGAAGTTTTCGAAGATGCCTTAGAAGCAGAGATCGCGATTACCCAAAGTTTTAAAAACCTGGCTTCTAAATGCCATAAGGAACAGGATTTTGTAACCATGGAATTCTTAAACTGGTTCTTGAAAGAGCAACGCGAAGAAGAATACAAAGCACGTAGAGCATTAGAATTATTCGAAGTGATTGGCGAAGAAGGCACAGGAAGATGGGAAATTGATAAACACGTAAATAAAATCACTTATTCTGAAGCATAACAACAACAAAACATATATTGAAAGCTATCCCGATTAAAATCAGGATAGCTTTTTTTATACTCAGAATCCTTTTGAGGGATCGTCATTTCGACCGCAGTGTTCTAAAAGAACTCCTTTGAAGGAGAAATCTTTGAACTTTTCAAACTAAACATAGTTTATAGATCTCTCCATTCCGCTTCACTTCATCCGATAGCTATCGGATCGAGACGACGACTTTTCTATTAGAGCCCGCCATTGTATACAACCTCAACACCTGCTTAATTTGTACTTTTTACCTTCTTAAATCTTCGGGAAGTATAAAGCCATAATCATCTGTTCTCCTAGATGCCGCAGAAAAATAGGGCAGATTTAAAAGGATGTTTAATTGAACATTCTCTTTAAACCACATACCCTACAAACTGCCTCTAGTTTCTTAACCATATGAGACATAGAAGGATCATATAAGCTTTGTGGCCTTACATTTTCTTAAATTCCTTATATGGTAAAATTAAACCGTGCTTTGTCTGTCTGAGCCTGTCGAAGACAAGTAACGAAGGATCAATAATAACGGTGGCCAACTAGTCTATTTCTTTGCTCAAAGATCTCTCCATTTCAGTCGAGATGACGATAGACTTATATAGCTTCTACGCTGATCATCTTAAATCTGCGAAAAAAACATCACCCCTTTTCCCTGACAATGCAGAAAAGAAAAGCGTAGACTTAAAAGAAATATAAATGAAAAAGCTAAAAAATAAGGCGAATAAAAAGAAAAGCTCCAGTTTTACTGGAGCTTTCTTGGTTTAGGGTGTTTGGTTTATGTTGATTATGAATAAGTCTTGTAATTTTTATAAAAAAAGCGCCGTTACCAGCGCTTTTTTTAAACCAAATATATAATAATAATTAACGAGCATCACAAAAGTACAAATTTTATCCATATTAGCAAGTATTTTTATTAAAAAAATTAAAATTTTAATAAAAAATACATAAAACACTAAAATTCAGATACAAAAATTATCACAAATAGACATAAATCATATTATTATTAAATTTTTATATAAAAACATTAGTTTTTCACTTACAAAATCATAATTTAAGGAAATATTTAAGCAAAATGATAGAAGATTTTATAAAAAATTACTTTAATCATCCCAAAACTTACGATGAAATGTTCCTAAATGGTGATAACTATAGAGATCACTATTCAAACTTCATCAACAATTTCTCTAAAGAATCGCTCGACAACCTAAACAAAAAGGAAGAACTGGCCAAAAAGCTGTTCATGAGCCAGGGTATTACCTTTACCGTATATGATAGCGGCGAAGGCATAGAAAAAATCTTCCCTTTTGATATTATCCCGAGAATTATCACTTCAACAGAGTGGTCTTTTATAGAAAAAGGGATAAAACAAAGGCTAAAAGCGCTGAATCTTTTCTTAAAAGACATTTATAGCAATCAATTTATCCTAAAAGACCAGATTGTACCTATAAATGTAATTTATTCTTGTCCGCATTTTTTAAGAGAGATGCACAATGTAAATGTATTACACGATATCTATATTCATATTGCCGGAATAGACCTGATCAGAGATCACGATGGAACATTTTATGTACTGGAAGATAATCTTCGAACACCATCAGGCGTAAGTTATATGCTCGAAAACAGGGAAATCACCAAAAGACTATTCCCCGACCTCATTCCGCAATGCAGTGTAAGAAGTGTAACCGAGTACCCTGCCATATTATATAAAAATTTAATGAGCCTCTCTCCCAGAGCAGTTTCGAACCCAACAATTGTTCTCTTAAGCCCGGGCATGTATAATTCTGCATATTACGAACATACCACCCTGGCTCGCTTAATGGGCGTAGAACTGGTAGAAGGACGTGATTTGGTGGTTAAAAATCAAAAGGTATTTATGAAAACTACCACTGGCCTGCAGCAGGTTGATGTGATTTATCGTCGTGTAGATGACGACTATCTTGATCCGCTGGTTTTTAACCCAAATAGCGTACTGGGTGTTGCTGGCTTAATGGGTGCTTACCGCAAGGGCAATGTAGCCATCGTAAATGCGGTTGGCAATGGTGTAGCCGACGATAAAGCCGTTTATACCTATGTGCCAGATATGATCAGGTATTACCTGAACGAAGACCCCATATTAAAGAACGTACCCACTTACCAGCTTAGCAATCAAGATGAGCTCGATTATGTTTTTGCAAACATCAACACTATGGTGATCAAAAAAACCAATGGAAGCGGTGGATACGGTATGCTAATGGGACATGAGGCAAGCGAACAGGAAACCGAAGAATACAAACTTGAAATATTAAAAGATCCGCGCAATTTTATTGCCCAACCCACCATTAGCCTATCCTCTGCTCCATGCTTTATTAATGGAAAATTAGCACCGCGCAGGATCGATCTTCGTCCTTTCGCTTTAAACGGACCAGATGGCATTTCAATTGTGCCAGGCGGCTTAACCAGGGTCGCTTTAAAAGAAGGTTCGCTGGTGGTAAACAGCTCGCAAGGCGGCGGCAGTAAAGATACATGGGTTTTAACTTCTTAGAATACAGAATATGTTAAGTAGAGTGGCATCAAGTTTATATTGGTTAAGCAGATACGTTGAGCGCAGCGATGGTATGCTGCGCATGTTAAAAATAAATTACGCTTCCTCACAAGATACCATACAGGAATTTACCTGGAAGCCCGTAATCAGGATTTTTTCATCAGATGACGAAAATGAGCTATTGAATATCCAACACGATAGCCGGGCGGTGATAGAATACCTCTTGTTAAACCGCGAGAATCAAAATTCGATTTTAAACATCGTTACCCTGGCACGAGAAAATGCACGGAGTGTTCAGGAACATATCCCTAAAGATTTATGGCAATGCTTAAACGAATATTACCATGCAGTAAAAGACGAAAAATTATTGTGGTACGTACAAAAGGATGATCCTGTTACAGCCTTAGATGTATTGATTAAACAGGTAATGTTATATAACGGAACTGCCGACAGTGTAATGGAGCGAGGAGAAAGCAGAAGTTTTATGAACATTGGCAAACACCTGGAGAGAAGCATTCAATCGGTTGATATTTTGGACATTAAATTTAGCTCGATAAGCAGCAATCCAGATCTGTTGACCGACATATCCTACTGGAAACATTTATTGTTATCATTAGGTGGCTATGAGCTATATCTAAAAACTTACAGGCAAGGTTTCGATGCAAAAAATATCATCGAATTAGTGATGCTCAACAATGATTTTCCACGGTCGGCACTGTATGCCATGAATAATATTGAGAGATATTTTAACCGGCTAAAGAGCGAAAGTAATATCGAACATTACAACAACTTATCTTTTAAAATAGGACGTTTAAAAAGTATGATTACCTATAGCTCGGTAAATACCATGAACGAAGAGCAATTGCATCATTACCTTACAGAGATCAGGGCTGAACTTTTCGGCATCGGAAACCTGTTAAATGAATATTATTTCGCAAATTCATAAGATTATATTTTTTTTAACCACAGATGAACACCGATTAACACAGATATTATTCTTCAATTGATTTTTAAATCTGTGGTAACATAACAATAGCCAATATGCCAATTTTCAAAATCAAGCACATCACCAATTACAAATACGAATTGCCTGTTCGGGATAGTGCAAATCAGATTATTTTATTTCCGATTAAAGATGATTTCCAAAAAGTGGTTAAACACGACCTGAATATCTCCGGAAGCCCGGAAATTGAGATTTTTATCGATTATTACGGAAACGAGGTGGGCACTTTTACCCAAAACGAACCGCATACCCAACTTAAAATCTTCTCGAAAGTAAGTGTAGAAACTTTTGCCAAAGCACTACCGCAGGATGATATGTTCAGCAGCGAACAATGGAACAGCTTAAATGCGCTTAAATATGAAGTGCCTTATATTGATTATTTACGTCAGGAAAGTTTTGATGGAATTATCCAACTAAAAGAAACCGCCTTAGGTATTAAGGGACCTGAAGATACACCTTACCAAACTGCGATAAAATACTGCGCAGATGTATTTAACAATTTCGAATACATTAAAGGTGTAACTGCCGTTGATACCACTATAAATGAAATATTGAAGCTTAGGGCTGGCGTTTGTCAGGATTTTGCACACGTATTAACGGCGATGCTGCGCTTAACGGGCATTCCGGCAAGATATGTGAGCGGTTACATCTGCCCAAACAGAGATGGTATGCGTGGCGAAGGTGCAACCCATGCCTGGGCCGAAGCCTATCTGCCTGAATATGGCTGGCTGGGCTTAGACCCTACCAACAATTGCATCGTGAATGAAAACCATGTGCGTTTGGCCGTTGGACGGAACTTTACCGATTGTTCGCCAGTAAAAGGGGTTTACAAAGGCGGCTTCGAACACATCATGGAGGTAAATGTATCAGTAGGTTACAATGATGAAGATTTTAATGACAATGAAACCTACTTTCAACCGAAGGAAGTTAACTATACCAAACCTTCAGGCACGATAACCACCGTCAGAACACAAAACAGCTATCAACAATATATGGAAGCGATCCAGCAACAGCAGCAGCAACAACAGTAGTAATAGTTTGGAGTTGAGCGTTTGGAGTTTAGAGTGAGCCACTTGCTAAAAAACTGAAAACTGTGTACCGAAAACTGCCAACTGATATATTTTTTTTCTAAATTTGCGCCTTTTACAAATAACAATATGATTAAGAGACAGCAAATTAAAGATTTATTAAAGTCGACAGCATTTGACACAGAAGTAACGGTTATGGGATGGGTTAGAACTTTCCGTAATAATCAGTTTATTGCATTAAATGATGGGTCTTGCATGAGCAATATCCAGGTTGTGATCGATTTTAATAATTTACCTGATGAGCTGTTAAAAAGAATAACAACTGGTGCAGCCATTTCTGCAACTGGCAAATTAATCGAATCGCTCGGTAAAGGTCAAACTGTTGAGATTAAAGCAACAACTGTAGAAATTTTGGGTGATAGTGATCCTGAAAAGTTTCCATTACAACCGAAGAAACACAGTTTAGAGTTTTTACGCGAAATTGCTCACCTGCGTTTCCGTACCAATACTTTTAATGCCGTTTTTAAGGTGCGTCATGCATTGGCTTTTGCCATTCACCAATTCTACAACGAACGTGGTTTTGTGTACATGCATACACCAATAATTACTGCTAGTGATGCGGAAGGTGCCGGCGAAATGTTTAAGGTAACTACTTTAGATTTCGACAATACACCACGCACAGAAGACGGTAAAGTAGATTTCTCACAAGATTTCTTCGCCCGTGCAACTAACTTAACAGTATCGGGGCAATTGGAAGGTGAGTTAGCGGCAATGGCTTTCGGACAGATTTATACTTTCGGCCCTACTTTTAGGGCAGAAAATTCGAACACGACACGTCACCTGGCCGAGTTCTGGATGATTGAGCCAGAAGTTGCCTTTGCCGATTTAGAAGACAACATGCAGCTTGCAGAAGATATGATGAAGTATGTAATTAAATATGCTTTAGATAACTGCAAAGATGAATTAGAATTCTTAAACACACGTTTAGCTGAAGAGGACAAACAAAAACCGCAGAACGAGCGCAGCGAATTTAGCTTGTTAGAGAAATTAGATTTCTGTTTGGCAAACGAGTTTGAGCGTTTAACATATACTGAGGCGATCAGGATTTTAAAGTCTTCTAAACCGAACCAGAAGAAACAGTTTAAATACCTGATTGATGAATGGGGTGCCGATTTACAAAGTGAGCACGAACGTTACCTGGTAGAAAAACACTTTAAAAAACCGGTAATCTTAACGGATTACCCTGCTGATATTAAATCATTCTACATGCGCCAGAATGAGCCAGATGCAGAAGGCAGACAAACTGTTGCAGCGATGGATATTTTATTCCCAGGTATTGGCGAAATGATTGGCGGATCGCAGCGTGAGGAACGTTTAGACCGTTTAACTAAACGTATGGAAGATTTAAACATTCCGCAGGAAGAACTTTGGTGGTATTTAGATACCCGCCGTTTTGGATCTGCTCCACACGCAGGTTTTGGTTTAGGTTTCGAACGTTTAGTATTGTTCGTAACCGGAATGACCAACATTCGTGATGTAATCGCTTTCCCAAGATTCCCGAAAAACGCGGAGTTTTAGCCTTAGGGTTTAGGGTTTAGGGTTTAGGGTTTAGGGTTTAGGGTTTAGGAAAAACAAATAGCCTATTACCAAAGAAGTCAAGTTTTTAAAACTTGACTTCTTTTTTTTTATATGTAATGGCCATCTTTCCAATGTCGAGACACGAAACGTTCCTACGGAACGGAAAAAATAATCTATTTTTTTACCCATCAATCGTCCCGATGGGACGATGTAGTGAAGGCAGTTAATTATTAGTGAAGATGGTAGGCAACGGGCAATCATCATTGACAACCTTTCTATTGGAATTGCTAGTAGGGTACAGTTTTTTTAGGACAATATTGGAAGAGAGATGACATTTACACATCGTAGCGTCATTCCCAACTTGATTGGGAATCGTAATGCCTTAGTAGGGTTTGTCAGTCGTATTAAGATTCCCGCCTGCGCGGGAATGACGACCGCTCTTTGGAATCTAATGTTGATAGCTTATCTAGAAGGACAAAAGTTGTTTCATCTATCGGTTGGTGTCCCACCGACCGAAATTAAATAGTTATCTTCTTGGCTGGTGGGACACCAACCAATAAAAATTAATGCATTGCCCCACTGCAAGATTATGATTTAAACTTTTATTCCCTTGCCGTCCCAGCGGGACGCATCATGGGTAGAAATGCCAATTGAATAATTGGCATTTTCGTTCCGTAGGAACGTTTGGTGGTTTACACATTAATAATCTTCTAGCTCTGCCACCTAAACCTGATTGGAATGAAAAGCACGCAAACGAGGAACGAGTGCGGACTTGTAATGAAAGCAGGACTGAACAAAACCTAAGCACCACTGAGCTTGCTTTCCAAAAAAACTCATTCTTCCCCTGGCCAGACTTACGAAGTTTTGCCTACGCTTATGCCCTCTGAAACTTCGTAAGTCATCCCTAGCTGTTAACGCCCATCATCATGCATGGTGTCGCCATATGGATTAGCGTGTGAATAATCTACCGCCGAAACCTTATAATCAGTTGGTGCAAAACTGGCCGAAGTGCTGAGTGCCATACCCAATTCGTAACGTGTTGGATAAGGTGTTTTTAACAAACTACCTGCCGGAATATATGGGAAACTCTCTAAATAACTCTGAATTACACTCGGACTTACCCGCCTATTGATATATGCCCTGCTTAACTGATGCGTTTCTCTTAAACCTGCAGCGCCCAACAACTCTACTGCACTGGCCACGGTTAGGTTATGGAAGTTTTTAACGCGAACGGTTTTATCTTCTACCACAAGGCCTTTCATTAAACTCTGATCTTGTGTAGCTACGCCTGTTGGGCAGGTATTGCTGTTACATTCTAAAGCCTGAATACAGCCTAAAGCGAACATCATTCCGCGGGCAGCGTTGCACATATCAGCACCAAGGGCTATATTTTTAACCAGATCGAAACCTGTTGCCACTTTACCCGAAGCAATAATTTTAATGTGTTTTTTCAGATCAAAACCATTCAAAACATCATATACAAAAGCCACACCTTCGCGCAAAGGCATACCTACAGAATTCGAAAACTCCTGTGGCGCAGCACCTGTTCCGCCCTCACCACCATCAACGGTAATAAAATCAGGATAAATCCCGGTTTCTATCATGGCTTTACAAATAGCATAAAATTCGCTTTTACGACCGATACAAAGTTTAAAACCTACTGGTTTACCATCCGATAAATCGCGAAGTTTTTTAACAAATTCGATTAAACCGATAGGCGTATTAAATGCCGAGTGCGCAGGTGGCGACAATACATCTTTACCTTCGGGCACTAAACGGATCCTGGCGACTTCTGGTGTTACCTTTTTGGCTGGCAGCATACCACCATGCCCTGGTTTAGCCCCCTGCGAAAGTTTAATCTCGATCATTTTCACTTGATCGGTTTTTGCCCGCTCGGCATAAGCTTCATAATTAAAAGTCCCATCGGCATTACGGCAGCCAAAATAACCCGTACCAATCTGCCAGATTAAATCACCCCCTGGCTGACGGTGATAATCGCTGATCCCACCTTCGCCGGTATTGTGCGCAAAATTGCCCATTTTAGCACCACCGTTTAAAGCCAGAATTGCATTCTGACTTAATGAGCCAAAACTCATGGCTGATATATTGTAAATACTCGCAGAATAAGGTTTTTTACAATCTGGCCCACCAACAGTAACACGTGGATCTAAATTTAATTCGTGGTGAGAAATAGCGGCAATACTATGACTTAACCATTCATAGCCATTATCGTAAACATTTAACTGTGTTCCGAACGGAATGGTATCATTATCTTTTTTAGCACGTTGATAAATTAATGAACGGTTTAACCTGCTATAAGGCGTACCATTCGTATCGCTTTCTACAAAATACTGGTAAACTTTCGGCCTTAATTCTTCCATAAAGTACCTTAAACGGCCAAAAACCGGGTAGTTCCTTACGATACTGTGCTTGGGCTGGTATAAATCGTAAACACCAAGAATTACAAAAGGACCTGTAAAAATGAATGTCCACCATAAAAAGGGATGATACATGCCCAGCATAATGGTTAGGGCAACTAAAAATGCGGCAATTGCGACGAAAGCTTTTCTCATGTTTTGTTATTGTTAAGTATGGTATCTGCATTGTAGAAAAATAATTTTGTTATCTTCTACTTTGTATACCAATCTGTGCTCTAAATTAATCCTCCTTGAATACCATCCAGAATATTGATGTTTTAATAGTTCAGGCTTCCCTGCACCTTCAAAAGGAGTGCGCTCTATTTCTTTTATAAGGGCATTTATTTTCTTGAGAATCGATTTATCAACCGATTGCCAATAGAGATAATCCTCCCATGCGCCCTCAAGAAATAATTCAATCATGATCAATCAAGTCCTGCTCCTTCGCTAAACCATTCTCATAATCTTTTAATCCTTGCTCCAGCCTAAGCGCATTTTTTGGACTTTTTACTAGATAAAAAGTTTCTTGCATACTATCATAATCCGCTTTAGAAAGAACTACAACATCTTCCCCTTTCGCTCTAGTAACAAACAAGGGCGTGTGATTAGAAAAAACCTTATCTAAATAAGACTTTAAGCTTTGCCTAAATGAGGTATAATTTGTGATTTCCATGTTAATGTTTATAATACCCAAAAATAAAGATAATAAAAAAACTGTACAACTATTTGTACATATTTAACATCTATATGATTAATATGTTCTTCAAACAACAAACGTATTAATTTGTTATTTTTGCATTATGCTTATTAAGATCTATCCAGAAAACCCCAACGAAAAAGCCATTGAACAAGTTGTTGAAGTATTGAAGAAAGGGGGTTTAATTATCTATCCAACTGATACGATTTACGGTTTGGGCTGCGATATTACCAATCCAAAAGCTATTGAAAAAATCTGCCGTATACGTGGTATAAAACCCGAGAAGGCCAATTTTTCTTTCATCTGCCACGATTTAAAGCATATTTCTGATTACATCAAACCCATTGACAATACCACTTTCAGGGTTTTAAAGAAAGCTTTACCAGGGCCATTTACGTTTATCTTTAATGCCAATAACAACGTACCCAAGTTACTCAGTTCTAACAAAAAAACGGTCGGTATCCGTGTACCTGATAATAATATTGCACGCTGTATTGTAAAAGAACTGGGCAATCCCATTCTATCTACCTCAATAAAGGATGATGATGACGTAGTTGAATATTCTACCGACCCGGAATTGATCCACGAAAAATATGAAGATTTGGTTGATCTGGTAATCGACGGTGGTTATGGCGATAACGAAGCATCTACCGTAATTGATTGTACCACGGGCGATTTCGAAGTAATTCGTGAGGGTAAAGGGAATATTGAGGAATATTTATAAGATCTTGGTATATTGTATTGCATTTTTTGGAAGTGAAAGTTCCGGTTACCCGTGGCGGCCTCCTGCCCTGCTTTACACTTCAAGTCCTCCCTATAATGTAGACACAATTCCATTCTTCTTGCGTCATTCCCGTGAAAACGGGAACCACAAAGTGCTCAACGAAGTTAATCTTAAAGCCTCACACATAGCTCATTAAACTTTCTTCTTGCATTAAGATTGCCAGTCAAGCTGGCAATGACGGTCAATGCTAAGGATATTGCAAAAGATGTGTCCTCAGTAGGTTTTACATCGAGATTCGGGCTTTCCGTTTCATTCAGTGATTGGTGAGGGTAAAGGGGATACTGAGGAATACCTGTAGCAATCTTGTGATGTGAAGAGTTTTTAACCACAGATGAGCACAGACGCACACAGATTTAAGTTTTTTATATCTTTAAGACAGTTTAGGCATCATGCTAGCTTCCTTAAAAATCCCACAGGCCCTACCGAAGAACGCCGTCAATCCCAGGTGGCAGGAAAATCAAAAAAACAGTTGCAGAAAAGAACAGTTTGCATTGCCAAACCTAAAACGTAGTGGTTTTGTGTTCACAAGCATAAATTTAGCTTTAAAGAGCATTGAACACAAAACGAAGTGCCACTGTTTTTTTGATGAGCGAGGGGCGGTGAAAAGCCACATTGCTGGATTGACAAAGCGCTTTGGGTACTTTGGCGCTCCAAAGTACCATGCCCCGCGGCATAGAGCGGAAAAAATAATCTTTTAATAATTATGTTCAAATGATAGTTTTTTTCGGAGCCAAGGTTTTTTAATAGCAGGATGGATGCTGAAATGAATTCAGGACGATCGGCCTTAGGTAAAGGGATTAAAAAACAGGTCCTTCGACAGGCTCTCCGTAGGAGTCCTTTGGACAGGATGACAATCTATGTTTATGATACATCTCGATGGATCTTTTAGCCAATAATCCGGATAAAACACCGTAAAAAAATCACATTAACGTCTGCACAACCAAAAAATTACCCTATATTATATTTATTTTTCCACATTTTACCGAATTAACATTAAGTTAATCTGATAATAAGGCAATTGCATATACATTTGTTGTAAACAAAACTTATTATATGAAAAGACCTTTACTTCTCATTTTATTTTTCCTGGTTTTCTCCAATTATTTATCTGCCCAAGTTTCATTAACGGCAATAAATACAGCTAAATCAGAAAATTTTGACGGCATGACTGCAACAGGCACTTCGGCAGTTGCTGGATGGAGCGCCGTTAAAGCCAGTGGCACAGGTACCGCAGCTGTTGGTTCGGCTTTAACATTAACGGTTTATACCGCTTCGTCAAATGCTGGCGCCGTTTACAATGCAGGGACAGCCGGAGCAGCCGACCGTTCGTTAGGAAGCCTTGCCTCTGGTTCGTTGGTACCAAGATTTGGTGCCGCATTCCAGAATAACACCGGTGCAACCGTAACTTCAATCGATTTATCAGGTGTTATGGAACAGTGGAGAACTGGTTCAACAGCTACGGTTAACGAAAAACTAAATTTCGAATACAGTTTCAATGCCACAAGCATTGCCGATGCATCGGGCACCTGGTTACCGCTTACCGGCATGGACCTTAACGAAAAGTTAACCACAACTACCGCAGCAGCTGGTATTGATGGAAACTTACCTGCAAACCAAACCGCTATTTCGGGAAGCATATCCGCAATTACCTGGGCAAATGGCGCCACGCTTTATATCCGTTGGACAGATACCGACGATTTAGGAAGCGACGGTATTTACACGATCGACGATTTTAGCATCACCCCAAAAGGCAGTGTTACCGCTACACCGGTTTTATCAGCATCAAATAATTCATTGGTTTTTGGCGATCAAAACATCAATTCAAATGCTACAGCACAAAGTTACACTTTAGGTGGAGCCAATTTAACGGCAGGCGTTTCAGTAAATGCTACAGCACCTTTCTTTGTTTCGAAAGACAATACTACTTTCAGCAATTCAATCAGCTATACTGCAGGCGAGGTTGCTGCATCGCCAATGGTATATGTGCGTTTCAGTCCAACAGTTGCTGGCAATGCCAGCGGCAATATTACCAATACAAGCACTGGTGCTACCCCTGTTAATGTTGCGGTAACCGGAAATGGACTATCAACAATTTTAACGGTAAACCAAACTGCTTTCGATTTTGGTTCGCAGAATACAGGTACCAATTCTACAGCACAAACCTTTACCCTGAGTGCAACGGGCTTAACCGATGTTGTAAATATTACCACAACAGCACCTTTTTATCTTTCTAAAGATAATGTTACCTATAGTACTTCCTTAGTTTATACTGTGGCTGAGCTTGCAGCAAGCAAAACGGTTTCGGCACGTTTTAGTCCGACAGCAGCTACCGCAGCATCGGGTAATATCAGTATTTCGAGCACTGGTGCAAACACGCAGAATATTACCACAACAGGTGTGGGCACAACACCACCCGCAGCGCCAACGCATGTTGTCATATCAGAAGTTTATGGTGGCGGCGGAAACAGTGGTGCAACCTACAAAAACGACTTTATCGAATTATATAACCCGGGCAACACAGCAGTTGATTTAACAGGCTGGAGCGTTCAGTATTTAAATGCTGCCGGAACAGGAACCTGGGCCAAAACAGATTTAACTGGAAGTATACCTGCAAAAAGTTTCTATTTGGTTCAGGAAGCTGTTGGAGCAGGTGGAACCGTTAATTTACCTACACCCGATGCAACCGGAACATTAGCCCTTTCGGGTACCACCGGAAAAGTAATTTTAAGCAGTGCTAACGTGCTTTTAACTGGTGCTAACCCATCAACCGCTGTGGTAATAGATAAAGTAGGTTTTGGCCCAACCGCCACGGGTTTTGAAACCGCGCCTACGCCTTTAATTTCCAATACCACTGCTATCGAGCGTAAAGCAAGTGCAACTTCAACAGCGGCTACTTTAGCGGTAGGTGGTGCAGAAGAATTTAATGGAAATGGTTACGATACCGATAACAACAGTAGCGATTTTGTAGTTACTGCCCCAAATCCGCAAAACACTTCGATAAAAGAACCAACTGGCGCCAATCATGTGGTTATTTCTGAAGTTTATGGCGGTGGTGGTAACAGCGGTGCTACCTATAAAAACGACTTTATCGAATTATACAACCCAACACTTACAGCTGTCGATTTAACCGGCTGGAGCGTTCAGTATGCAAGTGCTACAGGTACAGGCAGCTGGGCAGCAACCACCTTATCGGGTTCTATTGCTCCAAAAGGTTTTTACCTGATCCAACAGTCAGCAGGCACAGGTGGTACAGTAAATTTACCAACACCTGATAAAATTGGCACACTTAACTTATCGGGCACAACCGGAAAAGTATTGTTAAGCAATTCGGTTACCCCTCAAACAGGTGCCAATCCAGTTAGTGCAAATATTATTGATAAAGTTGGTTTTGGAACAGCAAATGGCTACGAAGGTATTGCCCCTGCACCTGCTACAACCAATACTTCATCAATAGAAAGAAAAGCAAGCGCAACATCAAATGCCACCACCATGGGTATTGGCGGTACAGAAGAATTTGCAGGTAATGGATACGATAGCGATGAAAATTCGTTAGATTTTGTGCTGAGGGCACCAAATCCGCAAAACAGTTCGATAACTGAGCCAGCTTCGATGTCTGGCCCATACTTAGTTGTCACGCCAAAAACCTTAGCTTTCAGCAATCAGGCCATAAACACCACTTCAGCAGCTAAAACTTATGTATTATCTGCCGGAAACCTAACCAACGCCACTACTTTAACTACAGCGGCACCTTTTTCTATTTCGAAAGATAATGTTACCTTTTCTACCACATTAAGTTATAGTGTTGCAGATTTGGCAACCAACAAAACTGTTTATGTAAAATTTAGCCCAACGGCTGTGGGTAATTCTACTGGTGCCATTTTACATGCAAGTGCGGGTGCAACTTCAGTTTCACTTTCATTAACTGGTCCGGCTGTTGATCCTAACCAAACGGCTTTCAACTTTGAAAACTGTACGACGGTTGGTAGTGCTGCCCTATCCGATGGCTTTTATCAATACAGCGTAACCGGTGCACAAACCTGGGGCTGTACCACTACTTTCGGCCATGATGCGGCCGACCCAACAGGTGTGGCAAGCGCAGGAAATGCCCTTCAGATTAATGGTTATTCGGGTGGTAATATTTTGAATGAGGATTGGTTAATTTCGCCAGCCTTGAATATCGCTTCGTTTAACTATGCTATTTTATCTTTTTGGACAAGATCAGCTTTCGCAGGAGATAAATTACAACTCAAAATCTCGACAAACTATACCGGTTCAGGTAATCCTGCATTGGCCACATGGACCAGCTTAGACGGTAAATTTCCTGAAACGGGTACCGATAAATGGACAAAATCGGATAATATAAACTTATCAGCCTATAAAGCAACACCAATTTATGTGGCTATTGTATATAATTCTACTACCTCATCGGCCAGCCGCTGGACAGTTGATGATTTTGCCGTAACCAATTCGAACACCCCACCTGCTGTTGATATTAGCACTTCGCCATCAAGCGTTAGCTTTGGTTTCCAGGCAGCCAATACCACTTCGGCGGCCAATACTTTCGGTTTTTCTGCAGGTAACTTAACTGGCGATGTAACCTTAACCGCTCCGGCTAATTTCACACTATCAAAAACCAGTACCGGAGCATATACCAGTACAATAACTTACCCAAAAGCCGATATCAACAATACTTCACCTACAGTTTACGCTAAATTTTCGCCAACCATAGTGAATACCAGTTATACCGGAAATGTAAGTATTGCCACTGCTGGTTCGGCAAACAAAACAGTTGCCCTTAGCGGAAACACCTTCGATATTGCCAATACCTTAGAAGTCGTAAACTGGAACATCGAATGGTTTGGTAGCCCTGCCCAAGATCCATCGAACGATGTGTTGCAGGCGGCCAATGTTAAAACCATCATAAACAACCTCAATGCAGATATTTATGGTCTGGCCGAGGTGGTAGATACCACCTTGTTCAGAAATACAGTTTTACCTGCAGGCTATAATGTGGTGTTCAGTGAGTTTGGATCGTATGCCGATGATAAAACCGATGCCGACTATCCATCGGCACAAAAACTGGCTTTTATGTACCGCACCGATCTGATTAAACCCATTTCAACTTTAGGCATTTTAAGAGATACCTATAACCCTGCTGTACCAGCAACGAGTGCCGATGGTACCCCATATAAAAACTGGTCATCGGGCCGTTTCCCTTACATGATGCAGGCGCAGGTAAAAATCAACAATAAATTGGATACGGTTTATTTTGTCGAGCTTCATGCCAAAGCAAACACAGGCCCAACAGCCGATCAGATTGATGCTTATAACCGGAGAAAAGGCGGAAATAAACAATTAAAAGATTGGTTAGACGCTAACCTTGCGGGCAAAAAAGTGATTATTCTTGGCGATTTTAACGATGTATTAGATGCCGATAAAACCATCGCGCCAATGCCGCCGGGTACAGGTACTTCCTATTCAGATTTTACGCAGGATGCGGCCAATTATTTCCCGGTAACCTTACCTTTAAGTTTAGCAGGTAAACAATCTACAGCTGGATTTAATACCGTAATTGATAACGTAATCGTCACGAAAAGCCTTAACCTCAACTACATTCCAGCCTCGGCCGAGGTATTGGACGCAGTTAAAAACCTGGTAACCAATTACAGTTCTACCACAACCGATCACTATCCAATTAAAACAAGATATTTATTCGGCAATGGCGTTCCAAGCCTCAATGCTGTGGCAAACCAGGCCGTTTGTTATACCCCGGCCAATCAAACCATTGCTTTAACCGGAATTTCTGCTGGTCCTGAAACTGCGCAAAACACAACACTTTCTGTTACTACTGATAACGCTAACCTGTTTGATGTATTAACCGTAGCTGCAAATGGAACTGATAAAGGTACCATCACTTACCACCTAAAAAACAATGTAAGTGGTGTAGCCAATATTACGGTTACCGTAATGGATAACGGAGGAACAGATTTTGGAGGGATAGATAAAACCACTAAAACTTTCAAATTAACGGTTACCTCTACTGCTACAGCAAGCATTACAGGTACAGCTGCAGTTTGCTTAAACGGAGCCGCTCCAACCATCACCTTTACCGGAGCAAACGGAACTGCACCCTATACTTTTACCTACAATATTAACGGCGGAACAAACCAAACCGTAAGCACTACAGCAGCAAGCGCATCGGTAACGGTTTCGGCACCAACTAATGTAGCAGGTACATTTGCCTATAATTTAGTAAATGTTAAAGATGCAAATTGTGGTCAGGCACAAACCGGAACAGCAACGATAACCATATACGCTTTACCTGTAGTTTCCATCAGCAGCAATAAAGGTGTAACCATCTCTAAAGGCGATGCCTTGGTTTTAACTGCAACTGGCGGTACACAATACAGCTGGACGGGTGCTGAAATTACCAACGGACAAAACACCGCATCGGCAAGCATCAGGCCAAAACAAAGCGGCACTTATAAAGTAACCGTAACCAACGCCAGTGGCTGTGTTAGCGATCAAACCATTTCGATAACCGTAACCGAAGATTATAAGTTAGAAGCCAGTACCGTAGTTACACCAAATGGTGATGGATACAATGATAAATTTATCGTAAAAAACATCGATTATTATCCAAACAATACCCTGAAGATATTCGATAAGGCCGGGCGGGTTTTATATACCAAACAAACTTATACCAACGATTGGGATGGAACAGTAAACGGTAGTCCGCTGAGCGAAGGCACCTACTATTACATCATTGATCTGGGCAAGGGCATCGGTACTTTTAAAGGTTTTATCAACATCATTAGAGACTAATTACAGACATGAAAGCAATTACAAAAAACATAAAGCAAATGCGTCGCGTAACGTTTCTATTTGCAGCCAGTACATTATTTTTAACTACAGTGAAGGCGCAGATCCTTCCGCTCAATGCACAATATTTCCAGAACCGCTACCTGGCTAATCCATCAATGGCGGGTATTACTGAAGGTTTTAACATCAACGGCAGTTTCCGCAAACAGTGGTCGAACATTCCAGGGGCACCCATTACCCAGAGCGTAACTTTAGATCAACAGCTCAACAAAGTGGGTTGGGGCGTAAATGTGTACAACGAGAAATCTGGCGGTCTACAGCGCACCAAAGCTGTTGGAACCTTTGCATACCACCTCCCGTTAAACAACGACGACCAGAAATTAAACTTCGGGATCTCTTTTGGCGCAAGTCAGGATAAACTGGATTTGAGCAGTGTAAGAAACAGCGACATTAACGATCCATCCATCGCCCGTTTTAACGATCGGGGTTATTATTTAGATGGCGATTTCGGGATCTCTTATACCTCGAAAGGATTAACTGTTGAAGGTGCCGTTCCGAATATGCGTTCTGTTTTTAGAAAAGACGATTTAAACTTTGCCGATAAACCAACGTTTTATTCGGCGGTGAGTTATAAGTTCATGTTGGGATCAGGTATAAACGGCATCAGCCTGGAGCCTAAAGGTGTTTTCAGGGGCATCAAAAATTACGATAATTTATGGGATGCTGGTGTAAATGCAAATTTTGCCAACGATAAATTATACGTAATGGCCATGTACCACAATACACAGAATGCTACTTTTGGTTTTGGCATGAACTACAAATCGACCTTATATTTTATGGCTTATTACAATACCGCAACTTCAGCTATCAGTGGTTACACCGACGGCGATTTCGAAGTGAATATTCGGGTAAATATTGGTAAGAAGCCATAATTTGTTTTAAAAAAATGATCGTCATCCGATAGCTATCGGATCCCGCGCAGGCGGGGATCTTAATGCAACAATATGCGTTATATTGAACTCTTTTAAGTTTTAAAGAACGGTCGTCATCCTCGCGCAGGCGGGGATCTTAATGCAAATAAACATCAACCTCCCGGATTCATTCGGGAGCGACACCATAAAGCCGCAGCTCTCCTGACCTGCGGCTTTTTTATTGATCGTATTCCCACCGATCCGCATAAACCCCTATCCGCCTATCGGCACCTTTCCCCTGAAAGGGAAAGGGCTAAAAAAGAAAACTCACCGCACCCTGCAATATGCTCCCTCCTACCTGCACCCTGTTATCTGGCATAGCAGATTTTCTTAGTAAGAATCAGTCGTCATTTCGACTGGAGTGCAACGAAATGGAGAAATCTTTATAATATGTTTAAGCGGGAAAGTCCAAAGATCTCTCCACTGCGGTCGAGATGACGACCCGGCGTGCCCCTCATAGTTTCAAAGTAATCAATCTACGGATGCCTGTCTCTGCACCCTACAATATGCACCCTGCTATCCGGCATAGGAGATGATGGAAGGAGAAAACGTTAAAGCTTTTGCAGCTCCTCTCAACCTACCACAACCCCGAGGCAGCACGCCCTTTCCGACCCTTTGTAAGCCTGTCCCGAACATTCTTCGGGAGGGCTTGTGCTGATGACCGAAAAAGCTTTGACGAATTTATCCGACATCAGATCCAAGCCTTTTAGTTATGCCCTATTAGTTGTTGTTTTTTAAGGCAGGCATGCTTTCGCTACGCTCAGGTTGGTTACCTTTTTATCAAGAAAAAGGTAAGAGCCCTCGGCGGCGGTGAACCTGTACCGATTTTTCATCGGTAGCCGAGGCAAGTCCGAGCAATGGGCAAAACCCATGACCATGCATTAACCCCATTAATAAGATTGCTTCGGCTCGCTCATACCCAGCCTCGCAATGACGAATTCATCGTGGCGGAAAGTCCAAAGATCTCTCCTCCAAAGGAGCTCCTTCGGAGCACTACGGTCGAGATGACGATACAGCGTGTCCCTCATAGTTTCAGAGTGATCATTTTACGGATGCCTTTCTCTGCTCCCTGCTATCCGGCCTGGCAGATTTTCGCAGGAAAAAACACGGAAATCTGTGCACTTCCCCTCATACCCCACAACCTAAGGCAGAATCAAGCGGGAGTGGTGGGATAAGTAAGGGTAAGAGCCTCGATACTGCCGCTATCAAGATTTCCGTAGGTTTTTACAAGAAAGGATGCAAGCCTTGGGTTTTTGTTTCTTTTGGGCCAAGCCAAAAGAAAGAGCCCCTCGGCGGCGGCGAGCCGAGGCAAGCCTGAGCTTAAGGCATAGAATAGCCAACGCATTAAGATTAGCTTCGCTGAGCACTTCGTGGTTCCCGCCTGCGCGGGATCCGATAGCTATCGGATGACGACCGTATTAGATAACTTCCAATAGAACCTAAATCCATAACATTCAAATAATACATTTCCTCACAAAAAACATCCCCTTTTCCCCCTTCTTTCACTACTTTTACCCTTATGGCTAAAATAATCAATCTAGAAGCATTTCAGCGTTTCTTTCGCTCCGGACAAGTTGGTGGTTTTTTATTATTAATCTGCGTGGCCATCTCCTTAATTATCGCCAATACCTCCTCAAATGAAAGTTTCGAAGCTTTTTTAGCAACCCAATTAGGATTCGGTGCCATTAACTACAGCATTTTAGCGTGGATAAACGATGCTTTAATGGCTATATTCTTCCTTTTAGTCGGACTCGAAATTAAACGAGAACTCGTAGAAGGCGAACTTTCCTCCATGAAAAGTGCAGCACTACCTGTAATTGCCGCACTGGGCGGCATGCTTATACCTGCTTTAATTTATTTTTTGTTTAATAAAGGCACAGAAACCGCCGGAGGCTGGGGTATCCCTATGGCGACAGATATTGCCTTTGCGCTCGCCATCATCGCGATGTTGGGTAAAAGCGTACCCACCAGTTTAAAAATATTCCTGGCTGCACTGGCCATTGTCGACGATCTAGGTGCCATTCTCGTGATCGCGATTTTTTATACCCACCAGATTCATTTCGAATACCTGGCCATGGCTGGAGGTATCCTCGTTCTTTTAGGCTTAATGAACTACTTCGGTGTAAAGAACCTGGTTTTCTACCTCATTCCGGGTATATTCCTTTGGTATTTCATTCATCACTCCGGCATCCACGCCACCATTGCAGGGGTACTGTTGGCTTTTACCATCCCCACCAACGAAACCGACATCAAATCGCCTTTAGAAAAACTCGAACATTTTTTAACCACTCCAGTGAACTACATCATTATGCCCGTTTTCGCACTGGCGAATACCAATATCACTTTCCAAAAAGAAATGCTGGTCGGACTGGTTTCACCACTCGGACTAGGCATTATCGTAGGTTTATTTGCAGGCAAAACCATTGGCGTAACCTTTTTCAGCTGGTTAGCCGTGAAACTGAAATGGGCCGATTTGCCTACCGGAGCAGGCTGGAAACACATCTTAGGTTTGGGCATGCTCGCCGGAATCGGTTTTACCATGTCGATTTTTATTGCCCTGCTCTCTTTCAGCGAGGCGCTGCATGTTTCGGAAGCGAAGTTTGCGATTTTAACGGCTTCTATCCTATCAGGTGTGGTGGGTTTTGTGTTTTTGAAATCGGTTAAAACTCAGGGCTCAAACACAGATGGCAATTTAACCACAGAGAACACAAAGTAAAACACAGAGGGACACTGAGTAAATGTATTAAATAACCTTTTGAAATTCAATTTTGATTATGTTCTAAGCTTAAAGGATCGTCATTTCGACTGAAGCGTACTGATTCTTCATCAGAAGCGGAATGGAGAAATCTTTCAACTATATTTAAGTGGATACTATAACTCTAAATCGGGACAGACAATACCACAGAATTCGTTTTGCATTAAATACGATTGATAAGCAACCTCAAAAGCCGATCGTTTAAAGTCTGTATCCAACAATTCCATTAATTCAATAATAAAATCCGACCCGTTGCTCTTCTGAGCAAAATTAAGCTTACCATAAGCTTTAATAATATGATCTAAAATTTCAATATCATAATCAGAAAACTGCGAATCATCAAAAGCCTCGGCTGGTGCTAAAATAATACCATCCCTCAAATGCTTTGGCGGTACAGAAACTGCTAAATGCCGAATTGCTTTAACGCCTTCTTCTTTCTGAAGTTGATGATAATCATATTTAACCTTAAAATAAATATCTTCAGACACTTGCCCTAGCTTCAAGACTTTATAATTGAGCCAGGTTATTGGCACACCAGTTTGCCTAACAGCCATTTCATTGGCTAAATAAAGCAGGTTAGTAGCTTTGGTTAGATATAAAGGTTTAATCCTTTCTGCAAAATACACAAGCGCATTAAAGGCCTTATCTTGTGCTAACGTGAATTCCAAATAACGATAAAATGGCTGAGTAATCATATAAACAAAGTTCAACTTTATCTATGCAATGTATTTGCACCACAAAAGTTATAGTCGCTTAACTACATACCACCGCTCAATCCCCTCAACATATCCCTCAAAAAACTCCTTATAATACCCTTTCAGTACCTGCACCCTAAAATTTACCCTGCTAAAAAACCAAACCAGTTTATAATCCATTTCCGCTTCAAGCAAATACCACAAATACGTTTTAACACTATCGCAAACCAAAAACAGCCCAAAGCTATCGCTACCTAATTTCAACAGCTTCCCTTTCACCTTAAGCCTAAGCTGCAGTTCAAAATAATCACCCTTATCCCTTAACACAAAGCTTAAAACAGGAATATCTAACGAGAAAAAAGCCAGTTTCATATCCCTCCTTACTGGCTTGCCTGCAACATTTCGCATGCCATACGTATATAGATAATGCGTAAAAGGTTGCTGCACCAATAACGGTAAAGCCTTATTCCAAAGCTTAAAAATTTCGAGTTGATTAGCCTCATTAATCCTGCTAATTTCAGCCACGGTTTCGGGTAGCGCACCGTATACACTGAAACGTATTGCAGCAATCTTTTTCATGGCAAAGCAAATGCTGTTCAGCTCTTGCTGTTGTGGCGATACACTTATCCCCTCCACATCTTGCGCATTAAACACAAAACGTTTGTACGATTTTACCGTTTTAAGGTAAGCCGTGGCAGCATAAACATAAGGAATAAGAAAAGGATAATGGTTGCTGTGAAAATTCTGCAGATCTGTATTGGCAAAACAATAGCCAACACCCATCGGTGCCAGATCAGCAACGGTGTGTTTAGCCCCTGTTGGCC
The DNA here is from genome assembly GCF_004331735.1 of Pedobacter psychrodurus. Classification (GTDB taxonomy): domain Bacteria; phylum Bacteroidota; class Bacteroidia; order Sphingobacteriales; family Sphingobacteriaceae; genus Pedobacter; species Pedobacter psychrodurus. The sequence continues at coordinate 20,938 of NZ_SJSO01000029.1, read as the reverse complement.
GCGGCACAAGCACCCGCTCCTTAACCTCCGGGAAATAATCACCAGGCCTAAATAAACCGATAAACTTTTTCTTTAATCTAATCTCCGGTCCGTTAGGTTTTTTAACAAGATCTACATATTTAGATCGCTCGGTATTTACCCCGAAACATTCGGGCCAGTAATATGCCTTAAAATCAAGGCAGCCCGTCCACAGCATGGCCCGCAAGGTATGGTAGGCATAACGCCCCAGGTACGTTTCATCAGTATCTACACTACAGCTCACCAATAAATGATCGTATTCTACCTTAATGTAAACCCTTTCTGACGCCTCATTTTTCAACTTAACGGTAACGATTAACAAACCCTGCTTAAAAGAAAGCAATTTCTTTTCTACCAGATTAGGGTTTTTATGCACCTTGAATGTGCTATGCAATCCGATAGTTATCGGATCGAGCTCCTCTAATCTTAATACCCTGCTCCCTTTTTCGAAAGGCAGTTTGTAAAACTGCGAAAGTGGTTTCCCTATAATTGTAATTGGCTCAGACTCCTCTTTCGCCCTTTCTACTGGCTTTAATAGGTTATTTTTCATATCTTCATCCTTAACACCTACAATTTCCGACAGAAAAACCGGGTACCGAACCACAGGCAATTGTTTAAAACAATTAGGCAGTTGTTTCTTACCCTACAAAAAATTTAGATATATTTGGCTATGGAAACTGCTCAAAAACCCAACCGTACACATATAGGCCGTAAAATTAGCCGCATCCGCGAACTTCGTGGCATGAAACAGGAAAGCCTTGCTAAAGCACTCGGCATTAGCCAGCAGGCCATTAGCAAATTAGAACAAAGCGAAGAAATTGAAGATAGCACTTTAGAAAAAGTAGCAAAAGTGTTGGGCGTGAGTGTGGATGCGATTAAGAACTATTCCGATGAGGCAGTCTTTAATATAATATCAAATACATTTCATAACACCAGTAGCGACAATTCTACATTAATTGCCAGCTCTCTAAACTATCAGCCGACTTTTAATACGATTGAAAAAATTGTAGACTTGTACGAAAGATTATTGGCGAGTGAAAGAGAAAAAGTAGAGATATTGAAAAAACAATAATCTTTAATTTTTAATGAAACCAGACTTAGATTTAACTTCCCCACTCATACAGAATATATTTTTCGAAATTAACAAACAATCCATCTCGGCACTAGATGCTAAACAAACAGTTGAAAGTGCAGTTTTACCTGTTTATGCTCTTTTGAAAAGAAAAGATCATCAAAAACCAAAAACCAAATTGGAGCAAATTGGGTCTGGCGTTCTGATCAAGATTAAATCTACTTATTTTTTGTTTTCAGCTACTCATGTTTTCTTTGAGTTTGATAATGTTGCATTATATACAGGTCTTGGAAAAGGAATAGAAATTATTGGTTTACCGGGAGAAAGATTTAGTACTGGCAAATTAGATTCACCAAATGCAAATTCGTTGGATGCCTCAGTCTATCACATCCAAGCCGAACTACCACAATACTTAAAAGATGTTGCTATCACTATGGAAGATGTAGACCTTTCAGAGGAAATAGATTCGAGTTCGGTATTTACGGCTGTAGGTTTTAGAATAAAAAGTCGAATACCAGCGGTAATATTATTAAAACCCAAAGAGAAGCTTTTCCTAGTTGTGAACTTCAAAAAGACTTCTATAAAAAATTTTCAATAGATGAAAATTTACAGTTTTTATTTGCGTATAGCAATCAAATATTAATTACTGGACAATGGAAAACATCACCAGTTCCAAAGGGCTTCAGTGGGGGTGCGATTATCAAGGCTCATGGAACAAATCTCAAAAAGGCTGCTGAAAAATCAACAGAAATTAGGCAACTACTGACTGCCATAATTATAGAGCATTATCGTGGTAAAAACAAATTGCCTGGCTTTATTTTGGCTACTAGAGTGAATGTATACTTTAATTTAATAGATAAATTCTTACCTGGCTTTCTAGATGATATTTGGCCCTTTTCTGACAAACCATAGCTTTTATTACGAATATCAAAAATCAATTATAGTTATATCATTTTTGTCGATACTGTTTCCAACTTACTAGACTCAACATTATATCAAGGAGTTTCAGTAAACAATATTATTTCATTATTTTAGCCTGTTTACCTTCAGTATCAAGGTTTAAGATTGGAATATTTGCAATTCTATTGTAATCGCTTCTACCAACATAATAGTCCTTAATGGCCCCAGGTAGTCGATGGTAAACCTCATGCCAAATAAGCTTACCACAATTTTCACTTGCTCCCATTGTATATTCATTTATAATTTCCTTATCTCTTACATAGTACATCCCATAGACAGCTCTTTCAAACTTAATTAATCCTTCATCTACTATATCAGGAAAAAGAATAAGGTTAAGCCCAGCACCCGCCGCCTTTACACTTGGATATATTAAACCCTTTTCTCCATTTTGTCTTAAAAGAGATGTATATGCTGCTGAAATTTTGTATAACCATGGTTTTTCTTTAGGTACTTCCTTACTAAATTCTTCGCACAAAAACTTGTCTATTGCATATAGCGACAAAGCACTTTCCTTAAAACTAGTTACGAAATCTTTAAGTTGGTTATGACGATTTTTAGCTTCCATGCTTAGATAAGTAAGATTACTATCCCCTCCTATGAAAACAAATTCTGTGTCCTCTTGCAATAACCAATTTCCGATTACAATTCTATACTGCCGTATACCTGTATCCATTCTTGGAATTAGTTCTAATGCACTGCAATTATATCCTTCGATAATCTCAGTGGCTATACTAGCATAAAAAACTGATTCTCCTTCAAAATTAGCTCGGCCAGCACTGGAGCCTTTGGGATTGTAAGAGATTCGTTGCACATCCATTGGAAAGTAATCACTTGGCTCTCCATCAAGCAATACGGCCCTTTGCACGAATCGGTTTTTCAAAAGTTTATGTTTAACCCCGATATGTTTATAAAGTTTGGTAAGTAAATCAAATATTTCGTTGTTACTTACTTTCTCCAAATCTAGTAATCTTAGTCTTTTAAGTACATCTAAGGTCTCAGTGTGATTAATATCATTTAAATTCATCCAATTATTAATTAAAGCTATTCATGAAGAATATTATATACGTATTTACGTACCTCAGAGAAGCAAGATAATTGATTAGTAACAATCATTTATTTTATACATTACTAATCAGAACTATATGGTATTTGAAATTATTAGTATACATTTTTTCCAACTATGACATTTCTATTCATCAATTTTTTGTATTAAAAATAATTATAACCCTACCCTTACAATTTCTACTCATTTTCAACATCCATCCGTTGCTTTTAAACGGAAGGATGCCAAACGTTAGCAGATGATGCATCATAAAAAGCTAGTTGAGGCATCTTAATACCTCTTTTCATAATTTGAAGCGTTTCAGCTACCCTTACAATTTCTTTGTTTTGTTCCGATAAGATATCACCATATATACTTATATACAGCCTTTCAATTTTACTTTTCGAAATTAATTTTAAAATGTGGCTATCATTGCTTGCCAGTGAATGACCGTAGATAAACAGACATCCACCTATGTTTGCAAAGCTTCTAAGTCCACGAGAAAGATAATTACTATGCATTATTTTACTTTCCTTTTCTATACTCGAACCTTCTGATACAAATAAGGGGAACGATCCTGAATCTAGTGCTGCTCTAATTTGGTCAATTAATTTAATACCCGTATTAATCCATGTAAATTTCTGTAACTCCGAGCCAGTATCAAAAACATGTAAAGCACCATGAAGATAAAAAATATTTTGCCCATTGGTTTTTTCTATATCCCAACTAACATATTCTTTTCTTCCTTCATCTGGAGTTCGGAAACCGTCATCTGCAATGATCTCTTTAGTTTCCATAAAATGCATTGTAGTCCAATACAATAGCAAGTCATAGTTTAAAGTGTAAATATTATTGAAATTACTCAAAAAAGCTTTGCAACAATTATATTCATCTTCTGAAATTGTGCTAGGATTTTCCGGGTGACTTGATGCTATAGCTTCGACTAATACATTCTTTAAATCTTCAGCATCCTTTTCGAACTTCGAAATTAAAGATTTTTCATTGGGTGCGTAAACCGCTAAGATTTTTGCGGCACCTATTAAATTTCTCATTACGATCTCAAAGTCTTTTGTATTTAAAACTTCAAAAACCTTCTTAACATTAAAGCTCAATTTTGAAAAATCAGCTTGTTCATAAAGTGTATCATATCTAAAAATGTCACTTCTGCACGCGATACTGAAACCGTTACCAGTAAGCAAATGTTTTCTGTTGAACCCTTTCGCATCCCTAAGCGCCTCTTGGAAACTTAGCAAGTTATAACCCATAATGTTTTGCTTGATATAATTTATGTTTCTTAACGACTGTCCTTAAGATAGTTTGTTTTTTAGTCATATGAACTCTAATAATTAATTGCCGTTATAACAACTATTTACTTAAAACTTTAAGCAATCCTTTCAATTTCATTATAATTTCGTCAAAAGTCACAATATCAACAGCTTTTTGATTCGACCTTATTAGCTCGAAGCATTTTTTTTGTGGTTCAGTTAGCTTTTGTTTTTGACCAATTACTAAAATGCATTTAGGATCGAACATTGGGTTTTTATTTCCGAAGTCCTTAATGTAAACGTCCTTTTGATCCAAACACTGGGCAATACCACCAGACAGATCATCTGACATTGCAAACACAGCCGGTTTCCTGTAAACCGCATTTTTTAAAAGAGTTTTGTTATGCGTTTTAAATTCTAATAAAGCGAAATTATCTTTAAATCCATTTGCGAAAAGAAAATCTACAATACGGCCATCTTTGTTACCCAAAGTTTTTCCTCCGACATATGCCTCTCTTTCATTAAGTATTACCTCATACGGAAAAATATGCGATAACGTCCATGCGTTTTTCTCAAAAAAGTTTTGCCATTGCTTTTCGTTATCTTTAGTTGCAGACATTAACTTCTCAAAAGTTGTGATCGTGTCTTCTATATATATCTTATTAATCTTTTCCTTGCTATTAATGAAATTTGCAGTGTTTTGAATTAAAGTAGGAGGTATGTAATCCATAACTGCGGAAAGCGCATTTAGATCATAACTATTAATTTTTTCAAAAGAATCATATTTGGATAGAAATCTTTGCAAATCACCAGCAGGAATATACCGTTGAGCGATAGTAAGCCTAGTATTAATTTTTGATAGGTGTTTATTAATTAGATATGTTTTTTCCCTATCATAGTTATTTTTTTCTTTTCCTATATCGCCTAAAATCACCTTTACATTGGCCCAGTTTAAATAAATATGATCTGGCCTAAAACTATTTTCAATATTAATTCCTATCGTAAAATCTCGCACATCCTTAAACTTGCTGTATAAAACGTTAAAAAAGGCTTTGGTACGTAACTTTCTTAGTCCATACTTGTTTTCAGTTTTGAAATCATCTGGTATATCATTGATAGTTTCCCATCCTAAAAATTCAATACTATTAATTCTTTTTGATTTTACAGAACCATCAGATGTATTTATAGAGTAAGGATAAAAAAGAAATCTTTTTTCTCCCACCCAAAATTCCTTCGTCTTAAAAATTGGCAGTCCCTTATCATTACAATAATGATATACCTGATTCATGCCATCATCGCTAGTTACATTTTCTGAATTTGGTTGATACTCTTTATCTTTGCTCATTTAGTATAAGTTGGTGATATTTTATAATTTAAGAATCCGATCCACTTCTCCAAGAACAATTCTAGCTTCTTTAAAGGCCCCTTCTATTTCAACATTATCAAAGACGTTCAATTCAAATTGACAGCTGTTAACATTGAAAATGCCTATCTCCACTCTATCCACCTCACACTCATAATAATTTTCAGCAAGATATTTTTGAAGTATTGGATATTTTAGTTCATACTGCCAATTGGAAGGAGCTTCTTCTATTGAAAAAACTATATTACGAGTATCACTTGAGCTTAAAACTGGTGAATTACCTCCCAATGAAACATTTGAAAGTAATTTTAAGTTTATTCTGGTAAAAAAATTATCCAAGCCAAATCTATGCTCTATCATGTAATCAGTATACTTGGAAAACGCCTCACAATATTTCTCAGCACGTTTATTATTTAATGAGTTCTCAACAAATTGAAGCTTATAGGCATCTTGCAGTTGTGTATGAAATTTGTCTTTATTCGCTATATCATTGTGAAACTTTCCAATAAAGCTTTTAAATGTACCACTAAAAGAACCTCTATTGCCAAATCCTTTTTCAGCTACACTTAAGCTTGCTGCGAATGCTTGTGGGTTTTTCCTTGCTTGCTCAAGTTTTGCGATACTTATATTCAACATCTAATTCTTCTCCTTTCTAACGCCTTTAAAAGGCGTTCCATCCTGTTTCACATCCATAAATTTACCAGTTTCGGTATCTCGTTTAACCCATTGTTCGGTTGTAGGGTTAAAAGTTTGCGAGCGATCTTTCACTGCACCATGTCGGCGATTATCGCCTGATTTACCATTTGTAGCCATACTAAAAAATTTAAATAATAGGGAATCAATGCCCAATAAATGAGCAGATTTAATTACTTCCAGAAGGTTTGCAAGGCTGGTATCTCCAAGGCAATAGGAGAAAAAGAATATGAACTTAATGGTGTACAAAAGCATAATAATTTTACTTTTGTACCATTCTAAATAACGAGGCTATCTCATGTTCGTTTCTAATTCCCTTAGTTGCGAATAATAAATTTTATTGGGCTCAGGATATGTCGAAGTCTCCTGAGCCTTTTTATTTTTATAATTCCAAAATCAAATATTTCCGTCTTATCACAAAGACACAATATAGGCAAAACTTAAAAACTAGTTTAATATAAGTTATTAACACTATTGCGTTCGGAATTGATTATAAAATCATTCAATTGTCAAAAACGGATGGAGAATGAGATTCAACTGTAAATTGCCAATTTAAAAGGTGTGTTAATAACTTAAAAAAACTCAAAAACACTATAAAACACTGAAAATAAGGCGATTTACGGGAAACCGTAAAGTATTAAGTCATGAAAATAATATTACACTCGAAGTCTAAACATCGACAGATTAATTGTTTTATGATGACATTTGAGATTTCTACTTATAAACTCAATAAAAGAATCGTACAGTATACTAACACTTACATGCACTCCTCTCCACATATTCCTTATTGCCCTTGCTATTATAATAAAAGCACCCACCTTTGGAGCCTTGATATAATTTTTGCCCGGATTTATACGTGCCACATGGTATATAGGTTTCGGTATCTGTACCTGCCCCAATTTCATTTTGTTTGCTACAGGCAAGTATGCCAATACATAAAAACAGGATATAATAAAATCTTTTCATGGCACCAAGATACCAGGCCATGAGACGTAAAAATTACGGGTTCCCGTATTGAGAGAAAACTTCTATTTAAAATAATCTGTTAAGCCAACACGCTTTCAAAAATCCCTATAACCTTTAAATCAATAGTTTCTTCATCTCTTAAAACAAGAGGCTTAAAATACTCATCGGTCGATAAGGGATGTAAGGTAATTTCTTCATGCACCCAACTATCATCAGTTTGGGTTTTCTTGCTCCTATATTCTTTAATAGTATACTGACCACCTAATTCTTTATCATAGATATTGGTTGATTCGACTAAGCAAATCAATCCATTACGTGAGCCTCCGCTATATTTTTTAAATAACGCAATTGATCCGTTAGGAATAACTTTATTCATAGATTCGCCAACAATCTTGCAAGCAAATAGATCGGTATTTGTTCTTAAGCTTTCAGGCAACTCCAAAAAGCTAATATTTTCAACTTGCTGATAATCGGAAAATGAACCCGCAGCAATAGTTAAATCATAAAAAGGAATGCATTGCCCGTTGGTTTTGTTCGGATGTATGTTTAGCGGCTTAACTTCAGCTAAGGTTTCTTTTAACCGCCAAAACTTTTTAAAATGGTTACGCAGTGCTGGATCGCAAACGTAAATAAAAGTTCCATTAATTCCTCTCAATAAAATGGTTTTATAAATATTAATAATATAGCTTTTTAATATCTCAGGATCTCTAATAGAGTTTTTACCATTTTTATCCTGATATAGTTGATCATGAATAATTAGTTTTTCTGATATAGGATCATATCCGATTTCAGGCCCAATGATTACGCCAGTATAATTTAGATCATAGCCTTGAAGAGTATGTATACAACCAACTTCATTTATGGCATTTGGTGTATTTACCCAATCAACAGTTACAGCATTCCACTGCAACTTTGTATCCTCGATAACAATATCAAATTTGCTTTTATCTTTCTTTGAAATCCATTTCCAGGCAAAACCTGCAACTAATCTGGATAAGCCGAATTGCTGATCTTTTAATTTTATATCATTCACCATATCATCTAAAGATTCGTAGAGATATGACTCATAGTTTAAGCCAGGGGCATAAGGTTTTAATGCCTTATTTTGCTCGGTAAACAAACCTTGAATAAATTTCACGTAATCCGCCCCGCCCTTAACCCTAAATTGAGTTTTCAATATTTCGTAACGGGTATCTGCTTTTTGCTTTAAATGCTTAAATGCAATGGCCGACACATCAGAAGGTTTAATGCTTTGCTGTTCATCATAAAATAAGATGCATTTATTGGCTTGTTTTAAAACCCAGTCTAACTCAGAACTCGTCATTTTGTCGAAATCTAGTGCCTTACAATTTCTATCAAAGGCACCAAAATAAGCGCCTAAATTTACCCTTTGCCTTAAACGATGTGATTCATCAATAATTAATAAATCGTATTTCTTTTTAACTACATCGGCAGGCCCGATAACCATATTCGATTTTAAACCTTTAATCCCTTTAAAAACTTTTTGTATTGTTTTTCTAAACGACGACATAGGCACCACCAAAGCCATTTCCAAATGACCGTATTGTTGCTTAACTTTTTTAAATAATTCAAAAAGTTCCAGATCATTCTCGTCAAAATCAGTTAAATTAAAATCTTCGGTATCTGTTTTTAAGAGTTTAAATAAAAATATAGCTAAAATACTCTTTCCTGTTCCAGCACCACCTTCAATTAAACTTACCTTTGCCCTATCATCCAACAAACATTTAAGTATTGTTTTTAGACCAGTAACCTGTTCATCTGACAAACTTTTATAAGGCGAATATTTAAAAAGATCACTATTATCGATATATTCTAAAGAATGTCTGGTAATACCCAGCGTTCGGAGTTCAGACCATATATCTTTAAAAATACCCCAATATAGTTCCTTTCTTTGGTAAAAATGATGGTCAGTAATGCCTAAATTACCATTTTGTAACTGATAGCGGCCATCGGCAGCTATGTATTTTATTAAATTCGATTCAATATCAAGTGTTGCAGATTTGTTAAAAAGATCACTTAAAATTAAATGTACCGATTTAAGATTTTTTTTACGATTGCTTTTTAAATGGGCTTTCATCCTGCTAACAAGGTCGGTAGTCTCCCCAACGTAAGCTTCATACTTATTGTTTTCACTTAAAAAGTAAACTAATGGCCAGGATAAAAAATTCTGATGTTTTAAACTTAGATCTGTTAAACTTTCTTCGGAAAATACAGAGGTGCTAATTAGATAACGTTTACTCATTTATAGTTCATTATACTTTTTAGCTGTTCCTTTTGCTTTACCAACGGGATACTTGGTATCGTTAAGTTTAATTTTATCAAGGATGATCTGCTTCACATCCAGATTATATTTTTCGGCCAATAATAATGCATAAGAAAACACATCAGCGAGTTCCTCTTTAATTTTGTCAACATTTGCATCCTCTGCATTTTTCCACAGAAACAACTCAAGCAGCTCTGCTGATTCTATACTTAAAGCAAGTGCTAAATCTTTAGGATTGTGAAACTGCGCCCAATCGCGCTCGTCTCTAAACTTTAATAATGCCGCTGTTATTTCTTCTGTCATAAGGCTAATTATGGCCAATTTAAGAATATACTGTTGATTTGGGAAGTGCAATCATATAAAAATTTCGAGATTGGCCAAACTGATCAGTACGTTAAATAAATCCAAGTACACATTCACAGCACTACCAAGCTTATTAAACACCTAAAAAAATCGGACCAAAACAACAGCAAACTCACTCCTCCTCTACCACCCAGCTTAACTTATCCCCTTGTTCCATTACCTCTCTTTCAACTTTAGGTTGCCTCACAAAATTGACGACCAAACCATCCTTTACATGCAGTGCGTGAATAATTTTACCTGCATAATAACGCCGGTCGGCAGAGCGGGCAGCACCGATGAAAAATGAAATGCCCATGGCGAAAATCAAAGCTTTATCGCCCCTGTGATTCAGGCCTAAGGTTAAGGTTGTTTTCGGAAAATGGCTGTTACTTAAAGGTATGACCAGATCATTCACTTCAATAATTTCGTAGCCGCCATGATCATCCAGTTCGAAATGAAAGCCCATGACCTGCAATCGTGCTTCGGTAGCCTTAGGATGCGGTTTCAGGAGGGTTTTAAGTTCGCATTTAGGCAGAATAAGTTTTACTAATCCATCGGTATCTATGCACAAATCGGTTTCGCTCAGCCATAACTGTTGCAGGGGCTTGCTGGTATTAAATTCGAAACCCTTAAGCAAAGCAATATCACCATCAATCAATTTTTTATTGCCTGCTTTTTCGAGCGGGATCGTTTTAAAGATTTCGATAAAACGCTTGTTTAGGCGATTCAGGAGATCGCCATAAGCATAAAGTTTTACCAGTGGCGCAAATGCTTTTCTGATATAAGCCGCATTTCTGCTGGCCCTACCAAAATCGCGGCTGCTTTTTTTGCTCGCTTCAGTTTGCTGTTTGTGAGCAGCTTTTTGTCTTACAACATCTGTATTTCCGCGTTTGTAAAAAACAAGATCGCCCAGTTGCCCATTAATTTTGATAATTCCATTCTGGATAGCCATAATTTTAGTATATTAGGTTAAACAAAAGGGATGATCACCCAATTTAGTCAATCTGATTAAAAATCCAAAAAAAAATATCCTAAACCCCACCTTTACGCCACATTTACCCCACGTTTAAGCCACCTTCCGGCCAGGCTTGCTTGTCCCCTGCTATGTACTTAGTTGCATACTGCTTCGAACTTGTTTTGGTAAAATTAAGGCTTCGTTGTAGATCAGGTAGGTCCAAGATTTGCATCGCTTTCGGTTGGCGGGTTAACAATAGCTAAATAAAAGGTAAAGAAAAACATAGCTTAGGGTTATTTTGGTCTACAGCTATGTCGAAGGTTGGGTATGAAAAATGGTAAAAGCAAGCGTTTTAAGATTAGCTTCGCTAAAGCAATCGTGGTTCCGCCTGTGCGGGATCCGATAGCTATCGGATGACTACCGAATTACTAAAAAATGGCAATTAACCACAAAGACACCAAGAACACAAAGTTTGGCAAGGTTATCTTAGTGACTTGGTGACTTGGTGGTAAAAACACGACTAAATCTCCATGAAGATTGCTTCGGCTCGCTCAAGCCCAGCCTCGCATCCGATAGCTATCGGATGACGAATTAAACGAAATAGAAATTATGCGTAATATTTCTCCGCTCCCTGTAATCTGGTATAGCAGATAGCGAGCGCTTTAAGGTTCCCGCCTGCGCGGGAATGACGACCGTATTAGAAAGTTCAAAGATCTCTCCACTACGGTCGAGATGACGACCCCACGTGCCCCTCATAGTTTCAGAGGAATAAATTTACGGATGCCTGTCTCTGCTCCATGCTATCTGCTCCCTGCTATCCGGCCTAGCAGATAGCGCTTTAAGGTTCCCGCCTGCGCGGGAATGAAGACCGTATTATAGCGAGCGCCTTAAACCCCTATCCGCCTATCGGCACCTTTCCCCTGAAAGGGAAAGGGCTAAAAGACAAATTACCGCATCCTGCAATGTGCTCCATGCGATCTGCATCATGCTATCCGGCCTGGCAGATTTTCGCAGAAATAAGCATTGAAATTCTTACACAACCCCACAACATACCACAACCCGAGGCAATATAAAGTCCCGATTCTTCATCGGGGCCTCCATATTGCCGCAATAAGAATTTCGATAGCTTATTTCAAGAAAGGATGCAAGCCTTGGGTTTTTGTTACTTTTGGGCCAAGCCAAAAGTAAAAGCCCTTCGGTGGCTAACCGAGGCAAGACAGTGCAGAAGGCAACAACATAGCGACCGCTTTAAGATTCCCAACTGCGCGAGAATGACGAACTATGTTTATGAAAAGTTCAAAAATCTCTCCACTACGGTCGAGATGACGAATCGATCGAGGTAGGATGACTTAATGGTAAAAACACCACTAATGAGATTGCTTTACCGACAAATCGGTACAGGCTGGCTCGCTCAAGCCCAGCCTTATAATGACGATTGATCGCGGTTGAAATGATGCGATAATCCCTCTGCTCCCTGCTATCCGGCCTAGCAGATAGCGAACGCTTTAAGATTCCCGCCTGTGCGAGAATGACGACCGTATTATAGCGAGCGCCTTAAACCCCTATCCGCCTATCGGCACCTTTCCCCTGAAAGGGAAAGGGCTAAAAGACAAATTACCGCATCCTGCAATGTGCTCCATGCGATCTGCATCACGCTATCCGGCCTAGGATATGATGGAAGGAAAAAACGTTAAAGCTTTAGCACCCCCTTTCAACCTACCACAACCCCGAGGCAGCACGCCCTCCCCGATTTTTCATCGGGGCTTGTGCTGACGGCCAAAAAAGCTTTGACGAATTTATCCGACATCAGATCCAAGCCTTGATTTATGTCTTCTTAGTTGTTGTTTTTACAGGTAGTCATGCTTTCGCTGCGCTCAGGTTTTGTTTCTTTTCTATCAAGAGAAAAGAAAGAGCCTTTCGGTGGCCAACCGAGGCAAGACAGTGAATAGGGCAACAACATAGCGACCGCTTTAAGATTCCCGCATGCGCGGGAATGACGAACTATGTTTATGAAAAGTTCAAAGATCTCTCCACTACGGTCGAGATGACGATGCACCTCCCCAAGTAAACCAAACCCGATGGAAGTGAGCATCCTGATCCTTCATCAGGATAAAACGGACAGCGGGACTATCGGAACCGATGAGCACAAAAACTGCTTTCCAAAACCCTTTTATAAAACAAAACACCAGGAACATCCTGCTATTGCAAAACATCCTTGGTGTCTTTGTGACTTAGTGGTAAAATACTACTAAACCGCTCTATGAAGATTGCTTTACCGACAAATCGGTACAGGCTGGCTCGCTCAAGCCCAGCCTCGCATCCGATAGCTATCGGATGACGGATTACAGGAATTACTGCCAGCCGCCGCCTAACGAACGGTACAAACCAACAACTGCATTTAACTGCTCTGTTTTAATCGTGGTTAATTCCAGTTCACTTTGCAATAAATTGCCTTGCGCAGTAATCACCTCTAAATAATTAGCCATACCACTTTTAAACAATAAACTTGCATTTCTAGAAGCCTGTTGTAAAGTTTGTGCCCTTTTCTCAGCGATGCTGTATTGTGCTTTTAACTTCTCTACTTTGGTTAACTCATCAGAAACTTCGCCAACCGCATTCAATACCGACTGACGGAACTGGATTACCGATTTCTCACGGTCGATTTTAGCCAGCTCTAAAGAAGTTTTTAACTGACCTCTCTGGAAGATAGGCTGTGTAATGCCTGCCCCAACCAAACCGAATAACGATGCCGGTACATTAAACCAGTTGCTTGCTTTAAAAGAGTTGATGCCTCCACTTGCGGTAATCACCAATGAAGGGTACAAACTTGCTTTCGCTACACCAACCTTTGCATTAGCAATAGTCAGGGCCAGTTCAGCACTTTTAATATCAGGCCTGCGGCTTAACATAGACGAAGGAAAACCTGCGTTTAATTCCTGCGGGAGATTCATTTTATCTAAACGGCTATCGCGGTTAATCGCTTTCGGCAAAGTACCGATCAATACACTTAAAGCATTCTCCTGTAAAGTTACATTCTGCTCTAAACGAGGGATCAGCTGCGCCGCATTTAACTGCTGCGCCTGAGCCTGCTGTATCGCCAATGAAGTTACCTGACCAGCATCGAACTGTAAATTGATAATCCTTAATGTGCTGTCGTTCAGTTTTAAGTTCTTTTTCGCGATTTCCAATTGCGCATCGAGCATTAACAAATTGTAATAGCCTTGTGCAACATTGGAAACTAAACGGGTTTGAACCGCTTTACGGGCTTCTTCTGTCTGCAAAAAACTGGCTAAAGCGCCAGCTTTTTGGTTGCGGATTTTACCCCAGATATCGGCCTCCCAAACCACACCCAGATTCGCATTATAATCTTCGATATGTGTTGAGCCTGTAAACTGATTAAGGCTTAAACCATTTAAACTGTTATCAGACGGGCGGCTCGAACTTGCAGCAACCTGCAATTTAAGTTCGGGCAGATAACCCAATTTCGATTGTTTGAACAATACTTCGGCTGCATCGATGTTTTTCAATGCAATTTGCATATCGTAATTTTTAACCAAAGCTGTATCAATTAAATTTTGAACAGTAAGGTCGTTGATAAAACTTTTCAAGGGCATACCGCCAACACTTGAAGAATCTTTAGGTAATGAATTTCTGAATAATCCTGGCGCAATATTAGGCAGCGCTGTATCTTTCGAAACCGAACATCCGCTCCAGATTAATGCAAGGAGCAGGATGGTAAAACTATTAAACCGTTTCATAAACTGTATGATTATTATTTACAGGTTCTCCATGGTGGTGAACAACCTCATTTCTTGATTTTTTTGATATTTTTTCCTGTAAAGCCTGGAAGATGACAAAGAGTACCGGAATGATGAACAAACCTAAAATTACACCAGATACCATACCGCCTGCGGCACCGATACTGATGGAGTGGTTACCTTGTGCCGATGGACCTGTTGCAATACTCATCGGGAACAAACCAAACACAAAGGCAAGTGATGTCATTATGATCGGTCTGATCCTCAATCGCGCTGCTTCTATAGCCGAATCAACCAAACTGAGTCCCGCCTTTCGTCGCTGCACGGCAAACTCTACAATCAGAATCGCATTTTTAGCCAGCAAACCAATCAGCATAATCAGCGCTACCTGTACATAAATGTTATTTTCGATACCAGTTAGACCCAAGACCACAAACACACCAAATACACCTGTAGGGATGGAAAGTATTATCGCCAATGGCAGGATGTAACTCTCATACTGTGCTGATAATAAAAAGTAAACAAACACCAAACAAAGCAGGAATATCACAGTAGACTGTCCTCCTGAAGAAATTTCCTCACGTGTTTGTCCCGAGAATTCGTAAGCATAGCCGGTTGGTAATTGTTCTCTGGCGGTTTCTTCTATCGCTTTGATCGCATCACCAGAACTGAAGCCTGGTTTAGGGATCGCATTTACCTCGATTGAGTTAAACAGGTTATAACGCGAAGCCGTTTCTGAACCATACACACGGGTTAATTTAACCAATGTACTGATTGGCACGCTTTCTCCTGACTTGTTTTTAACAAACACACGATCGATACTTGCAGGATCGGTTCTGTCGGCAATATCAGCCTGAACCACTACACGGTAGTATTTACCAAAGCGGTTAAAATCTGATGCCTGCGCAGTACCAAAATAAGTCTGCATGGTTTGTAAGATATCTTTTTTGCTTACGCCCAACTGATCGGCTTTTTCGTCGTTAACATCCAATTGTAACTGCGGATAATCGGCTTTATAAGAAGTAAAAGCATAAGCAATTGCCGGTTTCGCCATCAACTTTCCGATAAAGTTATTCGCTACACCACTAAATTTATCCAGCCTGCCATTCGTTTTATCCTGTAACATCACGTTCATGGCCTCCACGTTACTAAAGCCCGGAACTGTAGGGAAACTGAATACAAAGAAGGTACCGGCAGATATGGCCGCCATTTTGGCCCTAACTATATTTTGGATCTCATCGATATTTTTTACCGCCCCTCTTTCGTCGTTCGGTTTTAACAATAAGAAAATCTGACCAGCTGATGGACTGTTCGATGCGGTTAAAAAGTTATAACCAGCCAACGACATCACAAATCTTGCTGATGGCATAGCCCTTAACTCTGCTTCTGCTTGTTTTAATATTTTATTGGTATTGGCTAATGATGTTCCTGATGGACTGGCAACCGCGATCGCCACAAAACCCTGATCCTCTGTAGGAATAAAGCCTGTTTTTGTTCTGCTCACCAGAAAAACGGTAACCAAAACGATCAAAGCAAGTCCGCCCATGCTCAACCATTTGTTACGGATAAGCACTTTTAAGCCGCCAACATATCGGTTGGTCATATAATTAAACCCACCATTAAAACCTGCATAAAACTTTTCTACAAAACCTTTTTTAGGCGCTTTGTGCCCACCTTCAGCATGTTTATTCTTTAAAAATAAGGCAGCCAGCGCAGGACTTAAAGTTAAGGCGTTAACAGCCGATATAATGATGGCTATGGCCATAGTTAAGGCAAACTGTTTGTAAAATATACCTGTTGAGCCCGTCATAAAACCAACCGGTAAAAATACCGCCGCCATCACCAGTGTAATCGATATAATTGCCCCGGTAATTTCATTCATCGCCTGGGTAGTTGCTGCTTTCGGCGTAAGCGTAGGGTCTTCCTCCATCTTGGCATGCACCGCTTCTACCACCACGATCGCATCATCTACCACAATACCAATGGCCAATACCAGCGCGAACAGGGTTAAAAGGTTAATAGAGAAGCCGAACAGCTGCATGAAAAAGAAAGTACCGATAATAGCCACCGGAACCGCTATAGCCGGAATTAAAGTAGACCTGAAATCTTGAAGGAAGATAAATACAACGATAAATACCAATAAAAAGGCTTCTATCAAAGTGTGCTGTACCTGGTTGATGGATTCATCAAGATCGGTTTTGGTACGATAAAACTGATTGTGTTTAATACCCGCCGGGAAATCTTTTGATAGTTTCGCCAACAGTTTATCAATGGCAATCTGGATTTCGTTGGCATTAGAGCCTGATAACTGGATCACCCCAATGGTAATTCCATCGTGTCCGTTTAAGCGGTTTACACTACCATAACTGTAAGCACCCAATTCTACACGGGCCACATCTTTTAAACGTAATATAGAACCATCTGAATTGGAACGGATCGCAATATTTTGATATTCCTCTGGTTTGGTCAGCTTACCTTTATATTTAATGATATATTCAAACGCCTCACTACTTCTTTCTCCGAACCTACCAGGTGCTGCTTCCAGGTTTTTGTCCTGAATGGCTGTGATCACTTCATTGGGTGTAATTTTGTAAGTAGCCAATTGACTTGGGTTTAACCAAATACGCATTGAATAATCTTTAATACCACCAAATACACTGGCAGAACCTACACCCGGGATACGTTTAAGTTCGGGAATGATATTGATCTGTGCATAGTTATTTACAAAAACGGCATCGTATTTTTTTGGATCTTCTGAGTAAACACCGATAGCGCCAATAAAACTATTTTGCTGTTTGGTAGTGGTTATACCATACTGTACAACCTCTGCAGGCAATTGGCTGGTGGCCTGCGAAACACGGTTTTGCACATTAACAGCTGCCTGATCGGGGTTGGTACCCTGTTGAAAGTAAACCGTGATCGCCAAGGTACCATCGTTACTGGCGCTGGAGGTCATGTAGGTCATGTTCTCCACACCATTAATGGCTTCCTCCAATGATGGAGTTACCGAACGTAAAATCGTTTCGGCATTAGCCCCTGGATACACCGCGGTTACCAATACCGACGGAGGTGCGATATTTGGAAAGCGCTCTAAGGGCAACTTTGTTAAGCCAAGTATACCTACTATCACCAATAAGATGGAAATAACAGTCGAAAGTACAGGCCTGTCTATAAATTTCTGAAACATGATTGCTTAAACTTTAATTGTTTGTTAATTTTTTGTTTTTGCAACAGCTACTTTATCTGCTGCTTTTTGAGGCTGGATCACCATGCCCTCCTGTAATTTATCAACCCCGCTTAACACGATCTGGTCGCCAACTTTTACCCCAGAATTAACCAGGTAATTTTCGCCGGCTTTACCAACAATGGTAATGGCTTGTTTTTTCACTTTACTGCTATCGCCTACGGTAAATACAAATACTTTATCCTGCATTTCTACCGTTGATGACTGCGGTACCAGAATGGCATCATCATGTTGCAAACCTAAGCGGATTTTGCCGGTATTACCCGAACGTAGCACACCGCTCGCATTAGGAAAACTGGCTCTCAAAGTAATGGCCCCAGTATTTTTATCAAACTGACCGTCAATCATGTCGATTTTACCTTTAATTGGATAAGCAGAGTTATCGGCCAGTAAAAGTTCTACTGCTGGTAAATGTTTAATCCTGTCGGCAGGTGTTTTACCTGGATAGTTTGCATTAAAATTATTGAAGTCGTTTTCTGCCAAGGCAAAATAAACATGCACTTCATGAATATCTGATAACTGTGTTAAAGCAATTTGATCAGTCGGCGAAACTAAACTTCCTTGTTTTTTAGGAATACGGCCGATGTAACCGCTCACCGTAGCCTTAACATTAGTGTAACCTAAATTGATCTGTGCCGAAGCCACACTGGCTCTAGCTTGTTCGGCATTTGCCTGAGCAATTTTATAGGCCGTTTTAGCTGTTTTTAACTGAAAATCAGAAACTACTTTATTCTGAACCAGTGGTGTTAACTTATCAACTTCCAACTGCGCATTGAGTATAGCTGCTTCTGCTGCATGTAAACTCGCTTTAGCATTGTTTAAAGCCTCGCGATAAGGGTTTTCGTTAATTTTGAATAAGGTTTGTCCTGCGGTTACGTAAGCGCCTTCATTAACCAACACACTTTGTAAGTAACCACTCACCTGCGGACGAACATCGATATCAACAGCACCCTGAATAGAGGCCGGATATTCAATATACGTAGTTTCTGTGCTCGAGTTAATCGCGCTTACAGGCAGTGCTGGTGGCGGTGGTGCAGCTGCCGATTGCTCAGGAGATGATTTACAACTCACCAAAATTATAGATAGTAGAGAAATTGTTAACAATAACTTAATGCTATTAAACTGTTTAACAGTGTTAAGTAATGGGTACAAGCGATGTAGAGATTTCATATGATTAAATTTAATTGGAATTATAGTGTATAAATAATCTAACAGTGTTAAATTACTGTGTAAAAAAAATATTTTAACTGTTAATAGATAACGTGATGCCCTTGATTGCATCTTTTAAAATTTGCTGGTTTAACTCGTCAGTAGTTCTTCCATTCGGGCGAACCAGGTTGATGGAAATTAAACCATGGATGATAGACCAATAGGTGTAATACTTCATGCAGATATCGTCCTCAGAAACAGGTTTCTTCACAAATAAGGATTCAATTACATCGCCCAACATACTACCTACGTTTTCGGCTTCGGGCATTGAATTTTTAACGGTACAACAAACCATATCCACACCGTACATCAATTGATAAAATTCTTTGTGGGTAAAGGCGAAGTTCCAGTAGGCAATCCACATGGCTTCCATTTTATCTTCCGGAGATTCGTGCTGATCTCTGGCTTCGCGGATATCTTTCGCTAACATTAAATATCCTCTTCTGGTAAGTTCCAGTAAGATGCCATCTTTGTTAGAAAAGTATTCGTAAATAATGGGTGCAGTATATTCAATCTGGTCGGCAATTTTACGCATACTTAATGCTTGCCAGCCCTCTGTTTGAACAATGTTCAAGGCAGCATCCAGAATTTTTGTTCTGGTTTCATCTTTTAAACGTAGAATTCTTTCTTTACTTCCCATGACTGGAATATTAGGTGTAAATAATCTAACACCGTTAAGCAAATGTAAAACCAATTCCAGAATTCACAATCATTCATTTGTCATAAACATTTTATTGTTTAGTTTAGCAACTGATAATCAACGGTTAGAATACCTTAAAAGACCTTTTTAATAAATTAAATTTCTCCATAGCTCATAAAAAATGATTTTCCGCGAAGCAAAAACGACTGACATTCCTGCCATACAAATTGTCAGACATACGGTAAAAGAGAACACTTTGTCTGATCCGGCGCTGGTTACTGACAAAGATTGCGAAGAATTTATTACGCAACGTGGCAAAGGTTGGGTTTGCGAAGTGCATGGAAAACTAGTTGGTTTTGCTATTGTTGATCTAAATGAACATAACATCTGGGCTTTATTTCTTCGACCCGAGTTTGAATGCCAAGGCATTGGCAAAGAACTGCACCGATTGATGATGGATTGGTATTTCGATCAAACGCATGAAGCAGTTTGGCTGGGTACATCGCCCAATACCCGAGCGGAAGAGTTTTATACCCGGCAAGGCTGGAAAAAAGTAGGTATCGTAAATAAAGGAGAAGTGAAATTTGAAATGACTTATGAGGATTGGGTGAAACGAAGCGTATAAATAATTACCACAAAGATCCTTAAGAGTAATCTTAATGCGATCGCTATAACCTATATAGTAATATTGCTAAGAATGGTCGTCTTTCCCGCGCAGGCCTATCCTGTGGACACATCTACATTAGCCTGTATTTGTTTTTAGCACATATTCCTAAGGCGATCGTCATGCTGTCCCGAATGTTCGGGATCAGCATCTTTCTTGCTAACAACAAGATTTGATATCTTAAAAACTATACTTTGGAGATAAATGTTGATTTTTTTTCCGCTCTTTGCCGCGGGGCATGGTACTTTGGAGCGCCAAAGTACCCAAAGCGCTTTGTCAATCCGGCAATGTGGCTCCTCACCACCCACGCTCATCAAAAAACAGCAGCACTTTGTTTTGTGTTCAATTCTCGTGAAAGCTTTAACTCATCGCTTATGAACACAAAACCACTGCGTTTTAGGTTTGGTAGTGCTATTTGTTCTATACTGCATCTGTTTTTTGATTTTCTGCCACTTGGGATTGA
>NZ_SJSO01000028.1 GCF_004331735.1 Pedobacter psychrodurus | reverse complement strand
AGGGTTTGATCAACTATTACGGAAAATTCCATAGCTCAAAGTTGAAAGGCTTTCTGCGTGGGGTTAATGCAAAGTTGGCTAACTGGGCAATCAGGAAATACAAAGGGTTGAGAGTCAGCGTGACCAGTGCGATGAAATGGCTAAAGCGTTTATATAAACGAAAACCAAAACTCTTTGCACACTGGACATTTGGCTCAAAACCTACTATGGAATTACGATAATAAGAGCCGTATGATGGGAGACCATCACGTACGGTTCTGTGAGAATCTCAGGTTGAGATACCTGGGTTTACTTGATAATCTGCTTTACTTAATAATGCATTCTGCTCTCCGGATCTTCCCATAGGGAAAGGTTCGGAGTTTTTTGTTTACAGCCAGTTTTGATATGCTGTAATTGAAGTGAAATATCCTGTAATGGTTTCTACAATTAATAGAATGCGTTAATGTAATAATTGCTTGCAAATAACGCTGTCTGATTGTTGGAGAGTTGATATTATTTAATCTAATTCGCTGATTTTTAATTCGGATTTAGCTAAATATTTTGCTAGAACATCCTTTGTTAAACAATGGAAAATATTGATGTAAACAGGCGTGAAAATGACAAGTAATTGATCGGGGTTTGTAAAATTCTTTTTTTATTTTAAACGTCTTTCTAACGTTTAATTTTTGACTAAAATGCTCAAAAGTATCAAACAAGACTAAAAAGTAACGATTTAACCCCTACTTATTACCGTATTACCCCTCACTACGAACGCAATTTTTGTAGTTAATTTGTTTTAACCAAGTATAAGAATATATGATCGATCCAGATTATTCTAGATTAACTACCAAGAATAATTAATGATTGTAGCAAATTAATAAATGTTACAATCAGTTTTTTGCCGATATAAAACCTAATAAATCATCTGATGAAAAGACAAAACCTCAGATATCGATCATGTTAATTAAAAATTACAATCACCCCTTAACCAAACTAGTCATCCCTAAAACAAAACTTTATGAAGAAAGCTAAATCTACTCCACATTCCATCTTAAATCTCCGGCAAAAATAAAATGAACCTCATTTGCTTTTGACCGAGCAAATTACTTAATCAAAATTGTGAAAAGGATATAGGCATTAAGTCCAAATTCCTAAGCGATAACTAACGAAATATTTCGATCGGAATAACTGTGTAATGCCCATGCCTGTTTAGCAGTTAAGCTAACTCAATATGATATTAATATAACTAACCAATTTAAACCAATTTTTATGAAGAAAAAATTACCGAAGAAAATCCCGCTCCATCAGCAGGGTATTGCTTTTAGATCAATCTTGCAGTTTTTGATCTATTTCGTGATTACAGCTTCCTGCTTAACCGCATCTGCACAAACAGATGTAACGGTAAGGGGAGTAGTAAAAGATACCGTTGGCGGTTTACCAGGTGTAAATGTTAAAGTTTCGGGCACCAATCGTGGAATTTCTACCGATGAGTTTGGACGATATACCATTAAATTACCAAGAACAGGTAAATTATTGTTCTCATTAGTGGGTTACAAACCTAAAAATGTTGCCATTGCCAATTATGATAAAAATGCCGAGGGCGTTTATGTAATTAATGTAACACTCCAGTCGGATGCCAACTCATTAGATGAAGTAGCGGTTGTAGGCTTTGGTACACAGAAAAAAACAAGTGTAATCAGTTCTATTACGGCCATTAATCCGAAAGAGCTTAAGGGGCCAACCAGTAATTTAACCACCATGATGGCGGGTAGGGTAGCTGGTATGATTGCTTATCAAAGGAGCGGTGAACCAGGTGCAGATAACGCACAGTTTTTTATCCGTGGTTTAGGAACCTTCGGTGCTGGCAAGCAAGATCCGTTAATCCTGATTGATGGTATCGAATCGAGCCAAAATGATATGGCACGTTTGCAGCCTGACGATATTTCTTCCTTTAACGTACTTAAAGATGCAACAGCATCTGCAGTGTATGGTGCCAGGGGTGCAAATGGAGTAGTACTTATTTTAACTAAATCTGGCGTTGCAGGTCAAACTAAATTTGGAATTCGGGCTGAGTCTTCCTTATCCTCCAATACCCAGAATTTTAAGTTTGCCGATAACGTAACTTATATGAAACTAGCCAATGAAGCTGCTCTTACACGCAATCGCTTGGCCATATTACCATATTTGCAAACCAAGATAGACGCTACTGCAGCAGGTGAAAACGAATTGCTTTATCCTAACAACAACTGGATAGAACAGTTAATTAAAGATTATACCATTAACCAACGTTATAACCTTAACATTTCTGGAGGGGGAACCAAAGCGAGCTATTATATCGCTGGTACTTATAATATTGATAACGGGGTATTAAAAGTTGCCGATTTAAATAACTTTAACAGTAATATTAAGTTAAAGAATTATTCTGTCCGTTCTAACGTAAACATTAACCTAACCAATACTACTGAAGCTATTATTCGTGTTTACGGTCAGTTTGATGATTATACTGGTCCGGTAGGTGGTGGCGGTGCTACCTTTAACAGGGCAATTTGGTCTAACCCGGTAATGTTCCCAGCGGTTTATCCAGCAAGTTTGTCGCCTTTTAGCAACCACCCTTTATTTGGTAATGCCATTTCACCAAGGGGTGGTTTATATATGAATCCTTATGCCGAAATGGTAAAAGGTTATCAGGATAAAAATGCCTCAACATTACAAACCCAGATAGAAATTAAGCAGGATTTAAAATTTATTACACCAGGTTTAACCGCCAGGATGATGACTTATGCCCGTAGATATTCATATTTTGATATTTCACGCGCCTACAATCCCTTCTATTATTCTGCTACTGAACAGCCAGATAAATCAATCGGACTTAGCCTGATTAACGGTGGTGGTGCATTGTCTATTGGTCCGGTAGGTACTGAATATTTAGGTTATTCAGAAGGGACGAAAGATTTGAATTCTACATTTTATGCTGAGTTTTCTGCAAACTACAACCGTACTTTTAAAGAGAAACATGCGGTAGGTGCAATGTTGATCACCACCATGAGGAATTATCTGGCCGCAAATCCTGGTAGCCTTCAACTTTCTTTGCCATCGCGTAACCAAGGTGTATCTGGAAGAGCCACTTACGGTTACGACAACCGCTACCTGGCTGAATTTAACTTTGGATATAACGGATCAGAGCGATTTGCAGAAAATAACCGTTTTGGTTTCTTCCCATCATTCGGTTTAGGCTACATTGTTTCGAACGAAAGTTTTTTTAAGCCACTTACAAAGGTAATCAATAGCTTAAAGTTAAGGGCAACTTATGGTTTGGTGGGTAACGATCAGATTGGTAATGCTTCCGATCGTTTCTTCTACCTTTCTGAAGTAAACATGAACAACGGAACATTTGGTTCTAGTTTTGGTGAGGACGGTTTATACTACAGAGACGGTATTTCCATTTCGCGTTATTCTAATCCATTAATTACCTGGGAAAGATCTAAACAAACTAATATTGGATTGGATATGACCTTGTTTAATAGCTTAAACTTAACATTCGATGTGTATAAAAATGAACGTTCGAACATTTTAACCGATAGAACCTTTATACCAAGCACAATGGGCTTACAGGCAGCTGTAAGAGCCAATACCAATAAAGCAGAAAGTAAAGGTGTCGATTTTTCTGCAAGCTATAACAAATCTTTTAGCAATAGTATGTTTCTTCAGTTACGCGGTAACTTCACTTATGCTACCAACAAAATATTAATTTACGATGAGCCTTCATTTAATGCAAATGAATCTTATCGTTATCATGTAGGCTTACCCACTACACAATCATTCGGCTACATTGCAGAGCGTCTATTTATTGATGATGCTGAAGCCAAAAATTCACCTGTACAGTTTGCAGGCGTACCCGGTTTAGATTATGGTGGTGGCGATATTAAATATAGAGATGTAAATGGCGATGGTATTATCAGTGATGTAGATCAGGTGCCAATTGGTTTACCTACCAGTCCCGAAATTATTTATGGTTTCGGAGGTACATTTGGTTTCAAAGGATTCGATATCTCTGCTTTTTTACAAGGTTCGGCCAGGTCTTCATTTTTTATCAATCCAGGCAATATTTCCCCTTTTGTACTTAATAACGAAGCTGGTAATCCTAACGTTACACAAAATGGATTATTAGAAGTAATAGCCAATAGCCACTGGTCAGAGCAGAATAGAGATAGCTACGCATTCTGGCCGCGTTTAAGCCCTAATTTTGTAAACAACAATACCCGTACCTCAACCTGGTGGATGCGTAATGGCTCTTTCTTAAGATTAAAGAGTGTAGAACTTGGTTATAATCTGCAAACTAAACTGCAAAAAAGACTTGGGCTAAGCAGTGCCCGGATTTA
The DNA here is from genome assembly GCF_004331735.1 of Pedobacter psychrodurus. Lineage (GTDB taxonomy): Bacteria > Bacteroidota > Bacteroidia > Sphingobacteriales > Sphingobacteriaceae > Pedobacter > Pedobacter psychrodurus. The sequence continues at coordinate 67,246 of NZ_SJSO01000028.1, read as the reverse complement.
TGCCAATGCCACTAACCTTTGGGCTTTAAGTGCTTTTAAACTATGGGATCCCGAAATGGGCGGAAATGGCTTAGGATATCCTGTTCAAGCAGTATATAATTTAGGTTTAAATGTTTCATTCTAACGATTGAGCTTAAAAAGAAAAATATGAAAATCAACAATATTTTATTTCGAAAAGATACGGCGAAGCCAGGTTTAGCTAAACTGATGCTGGCCATACTCGTTATCGCAATATCCATCAGTTCTTGTAAAAAATACCTGGATATTGTGCCCGATAACGTTGCTACAATAGATAATGCCTTTACACTAAGAAATGAGGCCGAAAAATACCTGTTTACCTGTTATTCTTTTCTTCCGAAAGATGGAGAGCCCTTATTGAATGCCGGTTTTATGGCTGGTGATGAAATCTGGACTTCATTAGATGAAAGAGAATTTATTTCTTATGGTTGGAGAATGGCCAGAGGTAGTCAAGGTGCTGAAAATCCGTATTTAGATGCCTGGAATGGTCGTTATCAGGGTGGTGGAAATGTTTTCAATTATAATGATAACCCAAATGGTAATTATGGTTTATTCAAAGCCATCAGAAACTGCAATATTTTTTTGGAAAACGTACAAGACTTAAGCAAAATACCAGATTTAAGCTTAGATGAAAGACAACGCTGGATTGCGGAGGTAAAGTTTTTAAAAGCCTATTATAATTTTTATCTCTTAAGGATGTATGGTCCTATTCCGATTATTGATACCAATTTAGGAATTAGTGCTAGTGAAGAAGAAGTAAGGGTTAAAAGAATGCCTTTTGATGAATGTGTAACCTATGTGGTTGGCTTATTGGATCAGGCTATTCCTAATCTGCCACAGATTATTACTGATAAAAGTACCGAACTGGGGCGCATTACAAAACCTATTGCCCTTGCCATAAAAGCAAAACTTTTATTAACCGCTGCAAGTCCGCTATTTAACGGAAATACCGACTATAATAATTTTAGGGATAAGGATGGTGTAGTGTTATTTAATACCACTTATGATGCTGGTAAATGGAAAAAGGCTGCTGATGCAGCAAAAGCCGCTATTGATGCTGCAGAAGCTGCTGGATTTAAACTGTATCAATTTCCAGGTACCACTTTTAAATTATCAGATACTACACTTAGGCAGTTAACCATTAAAGGAGCCATCACCGAGCGTTTTAATGCCAATTTAGAACATGTTTGGGCAAATCCGAGTAGCAGGACGTTCAATATGCAAAGAGCAGCAATGCCACGTTTAGCTGCAACTGTGGTTGTGGGTAGCGCCAGGCAACAGTTGGCTCCACCTTTAAAAATTGCCGAAATGTTTTACAGCAGGAATGGTGTGCCGATTAATGAAGATAAAACCCTCGATTTTACCAATAAATATACCCTGAGAACAGCCGTTAAAAGTGAGCGTTTTTATGTTAAGGAAGGTTATACTACGGCAAGGATTAATTTTGATAGAGAACCAAGATTTTATGCCGATTTAGGTTTTGATGGCGGTATCTGGTACAAATACGATAGCCCAACCAATTCTGATGAAGGTACCTTCGTATTAGAAGGTAAATCTAACCAGGTGGCTGGTGCAAACAACTTTGGCTGGTATAACGAAACGGGTTATTTTATTAAGAAACTGGTAGATTGGAACATGATCAATGGTACGAACGGTGCCAGTTATCGCGACTATCCATGGCCACAGGTAAGAATGGCAGATCTTTATTTAATGTATGCCGAAGCCTTAAACGAAACCCTTGCCAGTCCTTCTGCCGATGTTTACGAATACATTAACCGCATTAGAACAAGAGCGGGTCTTCAAACGGTACAAACCTCTTGGGCTACTTATTCTAACAATCCGAGCAAATACACCACAAAAGATGGTATGCGCGAAATTGTTCAGCAAGAAAGGCTGATCGAGATGGCATTTGAAGGTAGCCGTTACTGGGATATTAAACGCTGGAAACGTGCTGCAGAAATGTTTAACCAATCAATCACCGGATGGAGTGTTTATCAGCCAACAGCATCTGAGTATTATCGTGTTAGAACCATATTTAACCAGAATTTTGTGGCACCACGCGATTATTTATGGCCATTAAGAACATACGATTTAACAGTTAATCCTAAACTGGTTCAAAACCCAGGTTGGTAATATTAATTTTTATAAAAATATTCAATATGAAAAGAATGAATAAAAACCTGCTAGTACTGCTGGTTGGCTTAACAGTAGCCTTTTCAAGCTGTAAGGAAGATGTAATTGAACCCTTAGAAAATAATACCAATCCTCCCGGAAAAGTGTCTAATATATCCATTACAAATGGTCCGGGCAATGCCACTATTACTTTTAGCTTACCCAGTGACAAAGATTTGTTGTATGTAAAGGCAGTATATAACCTGGCCAACGGACAGGAAATGGAAGTGAAAACTTCTTATTATGGAAATAGTTTATTGGTAGAGGGTTTTGGTGATACCAAAGAGCATGAGGTTAAAGTGTATGCGGTAAATAGAAGTGAAACTGCTTCCGAGCCCGTTTTTGTTAAAGTTAAGCCCCTCGAAAATCCAATTTGGGGTGTTTACAGGAGCCTTAAAGCGGTTGCCGATTTTGGTGGATTAAACTTTAAGGGAAGCAACCCATCAAAGGCCGATTTAGCAATAGAAGTATTGGTTTTATCAAAAGGTAAATATGTGCCAACTTCAAAAAATATCTATACTGCTGCTATAGATATCGATCAGTCAATCAGAGGATTGGATACTTTAAGTCAGAAATTTGCCATTACTATTAGAGATAGGTGGTTAAACTATAGCGATACGCTTTTTACTACGCTGAAGCCACTTTACGAAACTGTATTGTCTAAATCGACCTATAAAGAAGTAATCTTGCCTACAGATACCCCACAAGAGTACAGTTCTACCGGTGTTTCAAAAATGTGGGATGGCAATATTATCGATTGGCCAAGTGTGTGTTTAACCAAAACGACGGTATTAACACCACAATGGGTAACTTTCGATCTGGGCAAAATTGCCACACTTAGCCGCATTGTGGTTTGGAATTATCCTGAATACCTGAATGCTGGCCGTACCTATTATTATGGGGGTAATTTAAAAGATTTTGAAATTTGGGGAACCGATAACCCACCTGCCGATGGAAGTTATAATAACTGGGTAATGTTGGGCAAATATAGTTCTCAAAAGCCTTCTAAAAGTGCTTATGGAGTACAAACAAGTGAAGATTATGCTTTTGCAAATGCCGGTATAAGCTACAATTTTGCTGTAGGACTGAAGAAAGTAAGGTACATCCGTATAAAATCTATTAATAATTGGCAGGGTACTTCATTTATGAGTGTATCAGAAGTTCAACTTTATGGAGACCCAAGATAGAGGCAATAACTAAACAGAATTTTAGAGATGAATAATCAAAAAATAAATATACGAACCATAAAACTCGCTTTTATGGTCCTATTGGCTGGCACTTACCTGGCCTGCACAAAAGCCGATGATTACAAAAAGTTTACCGAGAAAGGGGAAATTTCTTACACCGGAAAATTAGATTCGGTGAAAGTAATGTCGGGAAATAACAGGGTGTACATCAGAGGCTTATTTCTGTCCGATCCGAAAGTAACACTATGTAAAATCTTTTGGAATAACAAGGCCGATTCAGTGGTTATTCAGGTAAAGAAGAAGTACGCTATTGATACCTTAAAGTACTTTGTAGAAAATGTAAAAGAAGGCGTGCAGAATTTTGAAATCTATACCTATGATGGAGTTGGAAATAAGTCTATCCCAGTATATAAAACAGGAAGATCTTACGGCGCAAGATACCAATCATCCTTATTTAACAGGCCAATAGAATCTGCTTTTACAGATGCGAGTGGTGCAACTAAAATTACCTGGCAGGGAATGGATAGATTAACAGGGGTATTTGCTACCGAGATAGAATACACCAATCTGAGTAACGTAATTAAAAAGATCAGAACTAAAATAGATGAAACAACAACTTCAATTTCTGATATTAAACCAGGTACAAATTTAAGGTACCGTACCTTATTTTTACCTGATACGGTATCGATTGATACTTTTTCGACGGCTTTTCAAACGCAACGGGTAGGTGCTGATATCACTTCAACCTACTTTAAGAATAAAGGAAATCCTTTCGTAGCTGCTGCAAGTGGTGGCCGCTGGCGTAATATTGCCGATTGGACGGTTACTGCGAATATTAAAAATCATGGCGGTTTAGGAGGATGGTGCTCGGATCAGGGTGGTTGTTTGGCCATGGAAATGGGCTGGGATGGTACTGCACAAATTACCAATGGTAAAATATACCAAACTTTTACGCTTCCGGCTGGTAGCTATAGTTTCGAAATTACCATGGCCAAAAATGAAGCAAAAGATCCGGTTTACATCGTAGCAGCAGCTGGTAATACCCTGCCAGATGTGGCCGATGTATCAACTTCATTGGGTTATACCAATTTTGCAAATAATAAGTTCCAGTTTACCTTAACGCAATCAACAACAGTTTCAATAGGCTTTCTAGCCACGATGTCGACGGCATCAGGAAACCAATTCTGGATTGTAAAAGAAGTAATGCTTAAATCACTTTAACAGGCAGCTTTACAGTTAATTGCTTATTCTCTGGGTTTCTTTTTAGAAAACCCAGAGAATTTTTTATTTAAGAATAATGTTAAATTAGTTGATCAAAAAATCCCTATGCGAAATAGAATTCCATTCTCCCTTGTTGTATTGTTAAGTATTGTAATGCAATCATGTGCTGTGAACAAGGATCAGAATTTTTCAAATGCTTATGTTAAAGAAGGCTATAAACTGGTTTGGAATGATGAATTTAACAAAGATGGTTCCCCCAATCCAACTAATTGGGGTTATGAAAAAGGTTTTGTCCGTAACGAAGAGTTGCAGTGGTACCAGCATGATAATGCATTTTGTAAAGATGGCAAACTGATTATCGAAGCCCGGAAAGAAGTGAAACCAAATCCGTTATACGGAGCAGGAAGTGAAGATTGGCGTAAAAAGCCCAAAAATATAGAATATACTTCGGCCTGTATTATTACCAAAGGTTTACAGAGCTGGCAATATGGCCGATTCGAAATGAGAGGAAAGATCGACATCTCAGATGGACTATGGCCGGCATTTTGGACACTGGGCGTAAAAGGCCGCTGGCCTGCAAACGGCGAAATCGATATTATGGAATACTACCGTGGAAAATTATTGGCCAATATAGCAAGTTTAGGACCCGATAAAAAGGCAAAATGGTTTAGCAATACCAAATCCGTAGCCGAATTGGGTGGAAAAAAATGGGCAGCAGTGTTTCATATATGGCGTATGGATTGGGATAGTGAAGCCATTAGCTTATTTGTAGATGGAATGCTCCTGAATAAAACCAATTTAAAAGATCTTAAAAATGATGATGGATCAGATTTTCATCCTTTTAGGCAAAAACATTATATCTTGTTCGATTTAGCGATGGGTGGTATGAACGGTGGATCATTAAACGGCACTAAATTTCCCAACAGAATGGAGGTTGATTACGTTAGGGTGTATCAAAAATAAATGCCTTTCCGATTGTCACCCTGAGGAGAATTTTAAAGATTAATCTCCTCAGATTATCGTCATTGCGAGAAGGCTTTTTCAGCCGACAGCCTGCCCCGTTTTTCGGGGAAGCAATCTTTATGGAAAGGATCACTAGCATGAAAGATTGCTTCGTTGTTCCTCCTCGCAAGGACGACCTTTCTTTTGAATCTGTCAATGGTAGCGTAGGCGAAGGTCTGAAACAAGTTCAGTATGACGAACGCTTTGTAAATAAAAAAAGGCCATGGAAATTAAACCATGGCCCTTCTTGTTATTTTTTAAAAGAATTAATTCTGAACTTTTATTTCAGTTCTTCTGTTCAGTATTCTACCTTCTTCGCTGGTATTGTTGCTAATTGGCTCTTTCTCACCATGACCAACAACAGTGAAATTATTTCCGTTTAAACCTGCATTTATAAAGTACGATTTTACAGCATTTGCGCGATCAACAGAAAGCTGCATGTTGTGCTCTGGTGTGCCTTCGGCAGATGAATGACCATTAAGAATAAATTTTGTGTTTGGCGATTTTTTCATTTCCGCAACTGCTTTATCCAGGATAGAGAATGATGATGTTTTAAGTACAAACGAATTAAACTCAAACTGGATATTGTCTAAGTTAAAGTTGGGTTTTTCAGCGGGAGCCGGAGCCTCTTCTTTCTCTGGTGCAGGCGCTGGTTTTTTCTCTTCTACTGGTGGTGCTGGCTTTTCAACAGGTGCTGGAGCTGGTTTCGCTACCAGTTTTTTTGTTTTACAAGAGTACATGGTAAGGGTAAACAAAGCTAGGAGCGTAGTAAATAAAAGATTTTTGGTAATGTTCATGTTTTAAGATTAATTTAAGTTTATTGTGTGTTTGTTGCCCAAACATACTCATAAATGATTACTGCTATAACGATGTTTTTTTTAAGAACTTATGTTTATCCTGTTAATCCTCAAAATTTAACAATGACTTTCTGAACCGATTTTACCTAAGCTAATTCTAATCAGTGCCATTTTCCATCAGTCTGGACGTAGAAATTTATTCAGTTCATTTACATAAACCAAATAAGAAAAATAGATCAAAAAAAATAATTAAACCTTTAAATTTGGCATTAAGTTTAAGAATGCTTGCGAATTAGCACTGTATTTCTTCTTATCTAATTTAAAATAGAATGCGCCTTTTTTAGAACCTGTCCTATCTTTTTCAGCTAGCTTAATCAATAATCCAGTCGAGGTAATTTTACGGCTGAAATTTCTGGTATCGATTTTAGTATCGTTTACTTCCTCAAAAAGAATATGTAATTGTGGAATCGTAAATTTTTTTGGCAGCATTTCGAACAAGATAGGGTGGAGGGCTGCCTTGTACCTTAGTTTTTTTCGGGCATCGGCAACCATTTGGTTATGATCGAAAATAAGTTTTGGCCGATCGTTGATCAAAAACCATTCAGCTTCATAATCATCATTTAACTGCGCCTCATATTTATGGATATCAATGAGGGCAAAATATCCGACAGAAAGTGTTCTTTCGATTGGGTCGCGGGCAGGCTCTCCGTAAATCTGCATCTGCTCCAGGTAAACACCTTCCAAACCCGTCATTTTTTTGAGTACCCTGTTTGCTGCATCATCCGGACTTTCATCTGCACCCACAAAACCACCCATTAAACTCCATTTGTTTATTTCGGGTTCTAAACCCCGCTTAACCAACAGAATTTTAAGGTGTTCACCGTCAAATCCAAACACTATGCAATCAACAGCAACAAGATAATGCGGCTGCCTAGAATATTCAATCATTTTTTATCCGAGATTTTAAAGGGCTTAATATGTTCAAATTTTCACGAAAATAAAAATTATTATTAATTGTCGTTTTGACAATTAATAATAATTTTATAATTTGGCGGCTTAGATAGGTTAAGCTAAATGCTTTCTTTTTTCTAACCAATTGAAAATATAAAATGAACCAAACATTCGAACTCGATAGTAATCCACACACCAGGTTAAATATATTAACTGGCGAATGGGTTTTAGTTTCTCCACACCGTACTAAAAGGCCTTGGCAGGGTAAGGTTGAAGATGTAACGCCAGATAACCGTCCGGAATATGACCCTAAATGTTATTTATGTCCTGGTAATGGCAGGGCAGATGGCGATAGCAATCCGGAATATACCGAAAGCTTTGTTTTTAACAATGATTTTGCTGCATTGCTTGAAGACACGCCTGCGGGTGATATGAACGAAGATGATTTATTGGTAGCCAATAATCAGAGAGGACTTTGCAGGGTAATCAGTTTTAGTCCTAAACATAACCTTACACTTCCTGAAATGAGTGTGGAAGCAATAACTGCTGTGGTAAATGTTTGGCAGAATGAATTTAATAGCCTTGCCGAAAATGATTGGATTAAATACATCCAGATTTTTGAGAACAAGGGCGAAATAATGGGCTGTAGCAACCCACACCCTCACGGGCAGATCTGGTCGCAGGGTGATATCCCTTTAGAAATTGCCAAAGAAACCGAACGCCAAAAAACCTACTATGCTATTCATAGAAGGAGTTTGTTGGCCGATTACCTTAAACTGGAGCAGAAGAAAAACGAACGCATTATATTTGAAAATGATCATTTTGCAGTGCTTGTACCTTTCTGGGCAGTTTGGCCATACGAAACCATGATTATCAGCAAACGCCATGTAAATAGCATTAAATTGTTTACAGAAGCTGAAAAGAAATCGTTAGCGGAAGCCATTAAGGTATTAACAACCAAATATGATAACCTGTTCGAAACCTCCTTCCCATATTCTGCAGGTATGCATCAGGCACCAGTAAACAATGGCTATTATCCTGAATGGCATTGGCATATGCATTTTTATCCACCATTATTGCGCTCTGCATCAGTTAAAAAATTTATGGTCGGTTATGAGATGTTGGCTAATCCCCAACGCGATATTACCCCTGAATTTGCCGCCAACCGTTTAAAAGAAATGTCTACAACACACTATAAAATCAGCAAGACTGAAGACTAAAAATATTAAATAATGAATGCACAACATTTAAAAAATACATTTAAAAAACTTTTCAATGTTGAGCCTATTTTGGTGCGTTCGCCAGGAAGGATCAATATTATTGGCGAGCATACCGATTATAATGGTGGTTTTGTAATGCCTGCTGCTATTGATAAGGCCATTTATGTAGCCATATCAAAAAGAGAAGACGATGAAATACATTTATTTTCTGAAAGTTATCAGCAGTTTGATATTTCATCGATAAGAAGCTTAAAGAAATCAGAAAATAGCTGGGCAAACTACATTTTAGGTGTTGCCGATCAGTTAAAAGAAAGAGGTTACCCGTTAGGTGGCTTTAACTTTTATATCGATGGTGATGTGCCTTTAGGCGCAGGTTTATCGTCGTCGGCTGCTGTAGAGTGTGCAACCGGATTTGCACTCGATCAACTTTTTTCGCTTTCCGTTCCGAAAATGGATATCGCATTGATTGCACAAAAGGCCGAACAGACTTTTGCTGGCGTTAACTGTGGCATTATGGATCAGTTTGCCTCGGTATTTGGCAAGAAAGATCAGGCCATTATGCTCGATTGCAGATCGATGAAACATATTTACATTCCTTTAAAGCTGGATGGCTATAAACTGTTGCTTTTAAATACAAATGTAAAACACGCACTTGCCGATTCGGCTTACAACAAAAGAAGAGCACAGTGCGAACAAGGTGTAGCTTGGGTAAAAGAGCATTATCCAAATGTAAGCACTCTTCGTGATGTAGATTTAACCATGTTAGAAGCCTATGTTAAGCCAAAAGATCTGGAAGTTTACACCAAATGTAGTTTTGTAGTGAAAGAAATCGGCCGTTTATTAACCGCTGCGGAGCAACTGGAAAATGGTAATCTGCAAGGTTTGGGTAAACTGATGTTCGAAACGCACGAAGGTTTAAGCAAAGATTATGAAGTAAGCTGTAAAGAGTTAGATTTCTTGGTTGAAGCAGTTAAGCCACTAGATTATGTATTAGGTGCCAGAATGATGGGCGGTGGTTTTGGTGGTTGTACCATCAATATTGTTAAAGAAGAAAAAATTGCTGATTTAATCGAGGAGCTATCTTCAAAATATTTATTGCAATTCGGACTCAAGCTTGATGCCTACACCGTTCAAACCGATAACGGAACCAGTTTATTCAATTAAAATTTAAATAACCCAAGGTATACTAACCAAATAAATCAATGAAAAACAACTTATTAGACACGAAGGATTACATTGTATTTGCAATCTACTTCGTTATTGTGGCCGCTTATGGGCTCTACATTTACAACAAGAAAAAATCAGAATCTACAGGTTCTAAAGATTATTTTCTTGCTGAAGGCTCTTTAACCTGGTGGGCCATCGGCGCATCGTTAATTGCATCGAATATTTCTGCAGAGCAGTTTATCGGTATGAGCGGATCAGGCTTTAAAATGGGATTAGCCATTGCAACCTACGAATGGATGGGCGCACTAACCCTAGTGGTGGTTGCGGTATTCTTCATTCCGGTTTACCTGAAAAACAAAATTGCCACAATGCCGCAGTTTTTGCATCAGCGCTATAATGGAACTGTCGCCATGATTATGGCTGTTTTCTGGTTATTACTTTATGTTGTAGTTAACTTAACCTCAATTCTTTACTTAGGTGCTTTAGCGGTAAGCAGTATTTCTGGTTTCGATTTAAGTTTCTGTATGTATGCCATTGCAATTTTTGCCATTATTATTACGCTTGGCGGAATGAAAGTTATCGGATATACCGATGTTATCCAGGTGTTTTTCTTAATTCTGGGTGGTTTGGCCACTACTTATTTGGCTTTAAACTTAGTTTCTACCCACTATGGAACAACAGGTGTTTTAGAAGGTTATAGCTTAATGACTTCGAAGGCTTCTGAACATTTCCACATGATTTTAAAGCCTGATAATGAAAATTATATCGATTTACCCGGCTTAAGTGTGCTTGTAGGCGGTATGTGGATTGTGAACTTAAACTATTGGGGCTGTAATCAATACATTACTCAACGTGCTTTGGGTGCTAACCTGGAGACGGCCCGTGGGGGTATTCTTTTCGCTGCATTTTTAAAATTATTAATGCCAATTATCGTGGTGTTACCAGGTATTGCAGCCTATGTTTTGTATAAAGATGGCGCCTTTCAAGCAGAAATGCTGCAAGATGGATCTGTAAATCCAGATCGTGCCTATCCGGTATTGTTAAACTTGCTTCCTGCCGGATTAAAAGGGCTTTCGTTTGCCGCTTTAACCGCTGCGGTTGTAGCTTCTTTGGCTGGTAAAGCAAACAGTATTGCAACTATTTTTACGCTGGATATTTACAAGAAAGTATTAAGAACAGATGCAACTGAGAAAAACCTGGTAACAACAGGTAAAATTTCTATTGTTGTAGCCATGATTCTTGGTGTATTGATTGCGCCACATTTAGGAATTGATAAAAAAGGTGGTTTTCAATATATCCAGGAGTATACAGGCTTTGTTTCGCCAGGTATTTTTGCCATGTTTATTCTAGGTTTCTTTTGGAAAAGAACAACTTCGAGTGCAGCACTATTCGCTACAATTGGTGGCTTCGGCTTATCTATTTTACTTAAATTCTTACCTACCCTTACCGATCTTTCATGGTTATCGGGAATGGGCTTCTCAGTTAAAAATGCAGCTGGTGTTTACGAAATTCCATTTTTAGATCGTATGGGCTTCGTGTTTGTATTCTGTATCCTTGGTATGGTAATCATCAGTTTAGCGAGCAACAAAGTTAAGGCAGAAGCTAAAGGATTGGCCATCGATGCTAAAATGTTTAAAACCTCTACTAGTTTTGCAGTAGGAGCTTTAATCATCATCGGATTATTGGTTGCACTTTATAGTGTATATTGGTAAACAATAATTTGTAGAAGTTAAAAAGGGATAAAATTCTTAGATTTTATCCCTTTTTTGTATATTTTTTTTTGAAAGATCTGCCCGCTTTTAAATTTAAGCCTTAATGTTCTTAATTCCTTAATGATAAATTTGCCATCCTAGAAGATCCGGAAACGAGTTCAAGAAGACGATCGCTTCTAAATTTAAGTCTGAAAACCTTAATGTTCTTGTTTATTAATGATTAACCTTCACAAAAGCGTGTTTTGATAAACAGAATTAACGTTGTAACCTAGGCCTTTTGCTTTTAAATGGTTGGTTCGATTTTGGCTTTGCAGCTTGAACACCACTTTCTTCTTCAGATATTTTAACGGTAATTACATTACCTTTAAATGTTTCGCCATTTAAGGTTGATACAATGTTTTTTGCATCCGGAAGACTATAAATTTCCAAAAAAGCATAGCCTTTACATTTGCCCGTAGCCCTGTCGCGAACAATTTTAATTGTTTCTACCCTACCATGAAGACTAACCAATATTGCCAAATCCATCTCTTGGATATTGTCAGGAAGGCCACCTATGAAAATCTTAACCATTAATTCTTTAATTTGAGAGAACATTTGGGTCAATAAATTTTAAATCCAGAGCTGTTCTTTTAGGCCTGCAAAATAAGCAAAATGATGTTCTTACCCAAACTAATTGTATGAATTTTCCCTTATTTTTATCATAAATTTGTGAAGAACAGGTATATATATTGATGTTGACAAACAGAAAATGTACATTCGCTTTCTAATCATCAAAAAATAGGTTAAAATATGAGCATCCCCAAGTTAAAATCTATACTTCTCATCACATTTTTACTTTTCACCACTCAGTTTTTACAGGCTAAAATTTTATTGCCGTCAGTTTTTAGTAATAACATGGTTTTACAGCAAAAAACCAATGCAGCAATCTGGGGTAAAACTGATGCCGGTAAAGCAGTTAAAGTAACGGTTTCCTGGAATAAAATTAATTATGGAGCTATTGCTGATGCCAATGGCAATTGGAAAATTAAAGTGGCAACACCAGGTTACGGTGGACCGTATACCATCACAATATCGGATGGAGAATTGCTCGTGCTCAATAATGTATTAATTGGCGATGTGTGGATCTGCTCCGGACAATCGAACATGGAAATGCCACTGGCAGGTTGGGGCAAAATCCTCAATAGCGAAAAAGAAATTGCCGAAGCTAAATATCCAAATATCCGTTTACTGCAGGCAGAACATGTTACCAGTAATTTTCCGCTTAACGATGCCAAGGTGGCTAATGGTGGTTGGCAGGAATGTAACCCCAAATATATTGCTGATTTTTCTTCTACGGCCTATTTTTTTGCACGCGAAGTGTATGAAAAAACCAAGATTCCAATTGGTCTGATCCATACCTCGTGGGGAGGAACAATTGCCGAAGCCTGGACGAGTGCCGAATCGTTAAAAAAGATGGCAGATTTCTCTGCTGTAGTTGATAAGCTCCAGAAATCAGCTAAAAATCCATCGAAAACTTCTTACGAAGAAAGCGTATATAATTGGGTTAAAATCACTACGGATAAAGATTCAGGTAATCAAGACGGGCAGATGAAATGGGCATTAACAGAAAGTGCCAATTGGAAAAATATGACCTTGCCAACCTTATGGGAAGATGCAGCACTTAATAACTTCGATGGTGTGGTTTGGTTTACAAAAAAGGTTACGATTCCAGAAAGCTGGAAAACAAACGGAGCAAAGCTTAATTTGGGTACTATTGATGATAACGACATTGCTTTTGTAAACGGTGTAAAAGTTGGCGAAACGGTAGGGTATAACGCTGGAAGAACATATAAAATACCTGCTAACTTGCTCAAAGTAGGTGAAAATATCATCACGGTTAGGGTTTTTGATAGCGGGGGAGGTGGCGGATTATATGGTGATGCTAAAGATTTAAATTTAACAAATGTCTCTGCCGAAAAAATTTCGTTAGCTGGTGAGTGGAAATATAAAATAGGTTTGGATTTTAAAAACATCGAGCCCAAGCCCTACGAAGAAAATGGTCCTAACCGGCCAACAGTTTTGTACAATGCAATGATTCATCCTTATCAACAATTCTCAATTAAAGGAGCTATTTGGTACCAGGGAGAAAGTAATGCCGATAGGGCTTACCAATACCGCGAATTATTTCCAACGATGATCAAAGATTGGCGTCAGAAATGGGCGCAGGGTGATTTTCCTTTCTATTTTGTTCAATTGGCCAATTTTATGCAGATTGATAATGCGCCAGTAGAATCTGCCTGGGCAGAACTTAGGGAGGCACAGCAAAAAACACTTGATTTGCCAAATACAGGCATGGCAACTATTATTGATATTGGTGATGCAAAAGATATCCACCCTAAAAATAAACAAGAGGTAGGCAGAAGATTGGCATTAATTGCCTTGGCTAAAACATATGGTCAAAAAATAAACTATTCTGGCCCCGTTTATCAATCAAATAAAATTGAAGGAAAACAGATCAGTTTAACCTTTGGCAATAGCCAAAACGGTTTAAAAGCTGCAGATGGTGCAGCATTAACAGGTTTTGCCATCGCTGGAGCTGATAAGAAATTTTATTGGGCCAAAGCAAGCATCCAAGGGAATCAGATTACGGTAAGCAGCGATCAGGTAGCAAATCCTGTTGCGGTTCGTTATGGATGGGGAAATAACCCTGTATGTAACCTTGTTAGCAACGATGGTTTGCCAGCATCACCCTTTAGAACAGATACCTGGCAAGGCCTTACCTTTGCAAAGAAATAAAATTTGTGCAATGTGTGTGGCTAAATGCGTGTAATGCAGGCAATATTTAGAGTTGCGCTATTCTTTGTGGCTTACTTTATATTTTTACTGGCTAACCGGAAATTATGCCAAATACTTTATCAGACCAGGAAACCATTCTCCTGATTGCCGACCTTGAAGAAAAATTATTAGATGGGTTTAAAAAAACAGACCTGAGCACACTCGATTTGTTGATTGCCGATGGGATGCTTTTTCATGATCAGTATGGGAATGTGTTGGATAAAGAAATGGACCTGGATGCCTACCGGAGCGGCATGATCAAAATTACCAAGATCAACGTATCCAAGCGGGAAATACGTGTTTTTGAATCTATTGTTATTGTTTCAGCAAGTATTTTTATCAAAGGAAATTATGCCGATTTATTGCTAAATGGCAAATATCAATGGTTGAGGGTTTGGGGTAAAGTGAAAGAAGATTGGAAAGTGATTTCTGCTAGTTGTACAAGCATTTCAATATAAAATATTTACTTAAAAATAAGAACGGGGAATAACCAATGGCTATCCCCCGATTCTAAATTAACGCTCTCTAGATCTAATATAGAACTAATCTCAGTTTCCACCAAAAGCTTGATTGGCGAACAAGGCCGATGCTTATCATAGCGGGTTAAAAATTGGTATATATCACAATTTGGTGTAAACCTTAGGCTTTGCAAACTGTATAATTTTTTACCTTTCAATTTGTTATTCTCAAAGTTTAAGCTTGCTTTAGCCAACTAAACGGTGTTTTTTATTTATTTGAATCTAGGTTACTAAATCGTTTTAATATTCGCTCATATTTATTAGTTTTATAAAATATTATCTAACCAATAACCCTTTTATGAAAAGAATAATTACTTCAATTTATTTTCTGGTTTCCTGTCTATCTATTCATACTTTGAATGCCCAAAATTTAACTGAGTTTAATAAAGCACCATTAAAACAGCATGTTTATGTGCAATTGCCAATAGGTAGTATTAAAGCCAAAGGATGGTTATTAAAGCAACTAGAACAACAAAGAGATGGTGCAACAGGAATGGCAGAAGAGTTGTACCCGGAAAAAGATAATTTAGGTAAAAACTCCGATTGGCTAGGGGGCGATGGAAATGGATGGGAGCGGGTACCGTATTATGTTAAAGGTTTGGTAGCATTGGCGTATACCTTAGATGATCCTATGCTAAAAGCGAAAGCGCAAAAGTATATCGATTGGACTTTAAACAATCAACAAGCCAACGGATTATTCGGCCCGCCGAAAATGAAAGACTGGTGGCCACGCATGCCAATGATGTATGCTTTGCAAAGCTATTACGAGGCCACAAATGATAAAAGGGTTATTCCATTTCTCTCAAAATATTTTAAATACGAACTCAATAACCTCGATGCTGATCCATTAAAAGAGTGGGCAAAATCAAGAGCAGGCGATAATATGGAAATTGCCATTTGGCTTTACAATAAAACCGGCGATCAGGATTTATTAAAACTAGTAGAAAAGTTAAAACAACAGGCATACCCTTGGATCGATATTTATAGCAACAACAGGTTTTACTTTTTTGGTGATGATTTTCAGCCAAAACATATGGTAAATGTGGCCCAAGCTTTAAAATTTCCAGTGGTTTATGCGCAACTTCAAGATCTTCCTTCTAATGTTGAAGCACTTTCTAAAGGCATAGCCCATATTATGCACGACCACGGTCAGCCGGAAGGTTTAGGTTCTGGAACTGAATTCCTGGCGGGCACAAGCAGTATAGAAGGCGTAGAAACCTGTACCGTGGTAGAATGGATGCAGAGTTTAGAAACAGCAGCAAAGGTTATTCATGATGCTAAAATTGGCGATCAGTTGGAAAAGGTGGCTTTTAATGCGCTGCCAGCACAGTTTAGCCGCGATTTTAAAAACCATTCGTATTATACATTACCCAATCAGGTTCAAAGTATTCACGGAGAGCATGGCTTTAATCAAGATTATGGCTCAGGTATCGTTTCTAGTCCTTATTCTGGTTTTGGCTGCTGTCGCTATAATATGCACATGGGCTGGCCTTATTTTGTGAAAAGTAGTGTAGTGGCTACTCCAGAGAAAGGCTTGGCGATAATTACCTATGGCCCGATGGAAATAGAAACTGTGGTAGCCGAGAACAAAAAAATAAAAATTACTGAAGAAACCAATTACCCCTTCGAAGAACAGATCAGGTTAAAAATTGGTCTTGCCGCTTCCACATCATTTCCTTTGATATTAAGAATCCCAGCCTGGAGTGTAAAACCCAGCATAAAATTAAATGGAACGATATTAAAAGGAGTAAAAGCTGGAGAAATGTTTACTATAGTACGCGAATGGAAAGATCAAGACCAATTAGAGCTGGATTTTCCGATGCAAATTACCACCCAGGCGCAAGTAAACAATTCGGTAAGTGTAGAACGTGGCCCTATTGTTTATGCACTAGAAATTAAGGCGGTAAATAAGTTAACCAAAACGCATCCGGTTGCTGGCTTTACAGATTACGAAATCCGTCCGGAATCGGCGTGGAATTATGGCTTAGTGATAGATAAAGGCAATTTTAGTAACGTTAGCGTGGTGAGATCGACAATGCCAGAAAACCCTTTTATTGCAGCAAATGCACCGATTAAATTAAAAGTTTGGGCAAAAAAGATTCCATCATGGGGATTAAGCTATAATAAAGTGGCAGCTTTTGATGTGCCCTTTAGTCCAATTGCGTCTAACGAAAAGCAAGAAGAAGTGATCTTGGTGCCTTTCGGATCTGAAAATATACGCCTAAGTTGTTTCCCTGTAATCGGTCAGCCAAAAAAAATAAATAAGACTTTGCTTGAAAATTTTGATCAGGGAATGGCCAGCAATTGGGTTTTTTATGGTGGTGGCTGGTTTTGGAAAGATGGACAGGTTAACGCGGCATCAAACGCAGGCTCTGGTGGTTATGGGATAAATGGATCTAAATATGTGGCTAATGGAACTGATTTTAAAGATTTTACTTATCAGGCAGATGTTAAAATCAATACCGCGGGCGATGCAGGTTTAATGTTCAGGGTTTCTAATCCGGCAATTGGACCCGACGCTTACCAAGGGTATTATGTGGGTTTAGATCAGACCAATGGAACGGTACTGTTGGGGAAAGCTGACGGGCAAAAATGGACCGTTATAAGTTCAGGAAAATATCCTGTTGAAATAAATAAAATGTATACCTTAAAAATAGTGGCGAAGGAGGATAAATTTGATATTTTTATAAACGGATCAGCTAAGCCTATTCTTTCTGCTGCAGATAATCAATATCCATCCGGTAGTATAGGATTAAGAACATATAAAGCATTGGCAAGCTTCGATTCAGTAAAGATTAACGCTTTTTAACATCAGTTCCAGGCGATATTAAACATTGCGGCAAGAAATTTGTTAATGTACTATCAATAAATAAATTAAAATTATGAAATTATACAAATCAGTCCCTATAATGCTCTTTACCCTTGCACTTGCAGCAGGTTGTGTAAGCAATAAGAAATATACCGAACTTCAGGATACTTATGCTAAGTTGAGAGAAAGAAATCAAGAGCTAAGTAATAAATATCAGGATAGTCAACGGGAGCTTAGTGGTAGTACCAGTAGGGTTAAAAGTTTAGAAGAGCAGATCGCCTCAGAAAAAGCCAATGTAACGGCATTGCAAGATGCTTTAAATAAATGTTTAAATTCTAGTAGCCAGGGAAATGTTAACATTTCAAAACTAGTTGATGAGATTAATAGTTCAAATAAATACATCAAACAACTGGTTAATGCCAAAAACAAAAGCGATTCACTTAATATGGTGTTAACCAATAATTTAACGCGATCGTTAAGTAAAGAAGAATTGGGTGATGTTGATGTGCAGGTGCTTAAAGGCGTAGTATACATCTCTTTAGCTGATAACATGTTGTATAAATCGGGCAGTTACGAAGTTTCTGATAAAGCTGGAGAAACTCTAAACAAAATTGCCAAAATCATAAAAGATTACGATACTTATGATGTATTGATTGAAGGTAACACGGATAATGTGCCTATTGCTCAAACCAACATCCGCAACAACTGGGATCTAAGTGCCTTACGTGCTTCATCTGTAGTTCAGGTATTGCAGACCAAGTATGCAGTGGATCCTAAACGTTTAACTGCTGGTGGACGTGGAGAGTTTAACCCGATTGCTGATAATACTACCGCAGGCGGAAAAGCGAAAAACAGACGTACGCAAATTATTATTACCCCTAAATTAGATCAGTTTATGGATCTAATTGGAAAAGCGCCTGAGCAATCTCAAAAATAAAAGCATAAAATAATTTAGTATATAAAGGGTTGGGATTAATTTCCCAACCCTTTGTTGTATCTACCATCGCAGTTACCTCAATAATAAAAAATGGTACAGGGTTTGGCACCGTTACCGCAGGTAAAATATATCTCTATAACCATATTGATATGACGATTTTAGCCCGTTATAAATGTATATTTGATTATATCAGTAATCTTCTTATTACAATTTTCTCTCACTGATTACCATAGCGGTATGCGCTAATCTTAAATGGGGATTCTGATCACCGAATTGTTTATGCAATGATGATTAGTCTTACGAAACTATAATCGTTTAATGAAATGAGTAGAGACAAAAAGAAAGAGGCCAGTGTAAACAAAAAGGCACCCTCAGATTATCAATCGGGAAAAGGTAAATCGGCAAAAACTGATATAGATGTTTTCGCTAAAAAAACCAGTAAAAATGGTAAATAACGACCAACGGGTTCAGGCAAAGGTTTTTTTGTACGAACTAAACAATACCAGGCACGAATACGGTTTTTCGGTAAACGAAGAATGGACATTGGACTTAGTAACTAATAGTCAGAAAAAAGATCTGGAGGATAAATATTACCCCGTATTATCATTAAGCATTGCACCAGAAAATATTGTGGATATGCTTGATCTTCTACAACAGAAGCTTGGAAATGCGGTTAACCACATTAAAGACAATCTAAATGTCAAAAAAAGCTTAAAAGAGCCGGCCAATTTATTGGCTTATTGTACAGGTAGATTAAAGTATTAGTTATTTTAAAACCTAAGAAAGTTCTTAAATTAAGCTTTAGGAACTTTCTTATTTATATTTGATAATTATTCTGATAAAAAAATCAAGAAATACTGAGTTTTTTCTTTCGTTGGTTTAAATAAGCTGTGATTTGATTTAACATAATACTTCTTGTTGCCCTCACTGCAGATTTTAAAACTTCAGAACTTACGCCTAAACGGTTAGCCCAATAATTTCGATCTGTTTCTTCTGATAATAAGATGATTTCTTCTTTAATGCTTGAGGTTTGGGTGAGATTTTTCATAATTGGGATGATTAATTCAGTTACTAACACGCGCAAGCTCGATTTGGCCCTATAAAAATAGATTTTTTTATTTGTAATAACAAGCTGTATAACAGTTGTTTAAAAATATATTTTAATTTTTTTATTTAAAACGGAATAAAGAAATCATTCTATTTGATTCTATTAATTCGTTTTAGTAGTAGTAAATATTGCTTGATAAAACCTATAGTTGTTCAAAAAATTAATTTATGTATTTTTAATTATACGTAAATTGACTATAATTGCTCATTATTTATAAAAAATATTCTGTAATGGGTGATATGAGGAACGGAGAGGTTACTCACATTGATTTTGAATACGGACATGGAATCATTATTGATGAAAATGGCCAGGATATTCACTTTCAGTTAGATAACGTATCTGATCAAGTTAATATAAATTCGAAAGTAATTTTTGAAATAGAATTAGGCGAGCGTGGCTTGATAGCGGTTAAAGTTAAATTAGAAATGGAAGAAATAAGGGCTTAATTTTACAAGCCCTAAGCAAAATTAATATCTTATTGATCATTTGAAGTGGGTAAGCTGAAATAAAATATAGAACCTTCACCGAATTTGCTTTCTGCCCAAATTTTTCCCTTATGCCTTTCAATTACTTCGGCACAAATGTACAGGCCAACTCCAAATCCTGCAATTGTTTTAGTGTCAGGACTCTCTACGCGGTAAAAACGGTCAAAAAGTCTGGGTATATCATTTTCTCTAATACCTATGCCTTCATCTTCCACACTTACAGTTACATAACCCTTTTTTATTTCGCACTTTATTGCAATTAACGAGTTTTTTTTTGAGTACTTCGCTGCATTTCCAATCAGGTTATTGATCACATTACCGATTTTCTCCATATCTGCATTTACAATCATTTCTTCCGAACCAATCACCTGGATAAAATGGCTAGGTAAAACAATTCTATTTTCCTCAGCCATAGTTTTAATCAAATCAACAAGGTTAAAATTTGTTTTGTTCAATAAAATTTTGCCAGATTCTAGTAAGGATACATTTAAAAAACCATCAATCATTAACGACATTCTTTTTAACTGAACATTTACCTTATCAAGTATCTGAATGGTAAAGTCGTTATCAGTTTCTTTAAATTTATGCTGTAAAAGTTGTACATAAGCGCTTAACGATGTTAATGGAGTTTTAAGTTCGTGACTAACCATACCGATAAAGTCATTTTTTCTAATTTCGTCCTGTTTATGTTCTGTAATATCCAAAACAGCTCCAGCTATATAAACAGCTTTTCCGTGTTCGTTATAATAGGCTTTTCCTGCTGTTCTTAACCATTTATTTTTAGTGCCTATGCCGTTCAAATTAATTTGGTATTCGATGTTAAAAGCATTTCGGTGGTGTAATGCGCGTCTGATACCGCTAGTAAGATGTCCTATGTATTCCACACTTATTAATGATTTGGCTTCTTCTATACCCAACCTGTCATTTTCCAGTTCGTAAATTTGTTGTGCCCTTTCTGATAAAAGTACCTGTTTGCTTTCTAGATCGATATTCCATGAGCCCATCTCCGATGCATCCATGGCTATTTTTAGGATGTCTTTAGCTTTAAGTAATTCTTTTTTAAAATTCACCTGCTCCGTGATATCTTTAATAATCACTAAAATCCTGGTTACTTCATTTTTATCATTTTTTAACGGCTCATAAAAAGCTATAAAATAACCGTCTGAAACCGGTGTTGAAAGTTTTAATTCATTGATTGTTAAGGGCTGGCCGTTTTTAAAAATATCTTTTACACGCGCTACAAGTGCTTGCTGTTTTTCGAGTTCTGGTCGTGCCTCTGCTTGCGGAATCCCAATTACTTCTTTCCTGCTTTTGTCCCAAAGTTTTAATATGTTATCGTTTGCATACTCGGTAATAAGCTCTGGGCCTTTTAATACGCACATGCCTAAAGGGGCCTGCTCGAAAAATCCCCTAAAACGTGCTTCACTTTCTGAAAGTTCAAATAAAATATGCTCAAGGTCATTTTCATCCAGTGGAATTTCCCTTAGTGAACAGATGATATATTCAACCGGACGATCGTTTTGTAATACAGGCGAAAATTCCAATTCCCATTTAACGTTTGGCGAGTTAGAATAGATGGGATGAATAACCAGGGTGTCCTTTGCTTTAAGCTCGCTTACTTTCTGAACTGTTTTAATCAGAACTGCCTTTTCAGCATCAGATAAGAGGTTTGGGATAATGTTAATATCATAGAATTTTAATTTTCCACCTGCCCGCTCTATTAAAGCTTGGTAAGCATCGTTATGTTCTACTACCACCAATATCGGTTTTACTTTAAAAATGATTATGGGGTTCTTAGAATGTTTTAACAGTGCTTTTAAGAATGGAGAGGCTAAATCTATCATAAATTTAAGTTGACACTTTCCCAAATATAATCGTTAAGCAGTTAATCGCCAACCGAATTGTAAAGACGGTGTAATTATTTATCATACAAAATAGTATAAATTGTAAGTGTATTGTCTTCTGATTGTTTGTAAGTTGTTATTTTTCAGTATGTTGATGTCGTATTTGGAGCGCTCAACCTGCCGTCGTTAAAACATTATTGCTTCATTCTTATGCATGCGATTGAAACATTAAGCCGCGTACGATCGAAATTGGCTTTGGTGTAAGAAAAATTTAAGGGTTATGAAGGGAATAAGTTATAAAATCGTATTGATATTTTTATGCAATCAATTTAATTTCATGTTATATCAATATCAAAAAATTGTAAAGTCAAAAGTGTAAAAAGAATAGCATAAATGTAAAGTAGGGACATATTGGGTGATTATGCCTGATTTGTAAGACAATCTTAAGCTGTATTTTGTTGAAAAAAGTGTCTTTTTAAGTATAAAAAAAGTTTTTATGTATTTTTTTTGAAAATTATTTATTTGGTAATCAATTCGTTACGTTTTGTTTTTAGATTATATATTTGATTTAAGCGATTTAACATTTCTTACTAACATTTTTTTAAAAATTTATATATATTTGTTCTTACCCTTTCGAGGGTATGTTTTTCATAGGTAGATGTAGGGTCAGAACATTGTTCTGGCCCTTTTTTGTTTTAATGGATTTAGAAAAACTATTTTTGTATTATGATAAAAAAGAAAGTGATTGTTGCGGTTACAGGTGCCAGCGGTTCTATTTATGCAAAAGTTTTATTTGACCGGTTAATAAAATTAAAAGATCAGATTGAGGCTGTTGGTGTAGTGATGAGCGATAATGCAAAAGCGGTTTGGCAATTCGAACTGGGGAACCAGGATTATAACCATTTTAAAGACTTTACCTTTTATAACAAAAATGATTTTAATGCACCTTTTGCATCGGGCTCGGCAAGATACGATACCATGATTATCATTCCTTGTTCTATGGGAACTTTAGGTAGGGTGGCACATGGAATATCGAACGATTTGATTTCGAGGGCGGCGGATGTTGTGTTAAAAGAACGCAGGAAATTAATAGCGGTAGTAAGAGATACCCCATTTAACTTAATTCACATCAATAACATGAAAACTGTAACTGAAGCAGGCGGAATCATCTGTCCGGCTAATCCATCTTTTTACAGTTTGCCTAAAACCATAGAAGAAGTTGCAGGAACAGTAATTAGCAGGGTGTTAGATCTGGCAGGTTTCGAACAGGAAAGTTATCGGTGGCAGGAGCAGTAATTGGTATTTTTCCAAATTTTTAATATTTTTGGTCGATTTAAACCAATATCATGAAACTATTTTTACGCGCTATCTTATGCTGTGTATTGTCATGTGCTTTTTTTTCTCAGGTTAACGCTCAACAGGATTTCCTAATTAATTCAAAGAACGACACTTTAAAAGGTGAAATAAAAAAACAATTTATTGGTTTTTATCGGTTCAAGCCGAAGGGAGGTGCCAGTTTTAATAAAATTCCAATCCGCGAAACCAAAGAATTTTATAAAGTAGAAAAAGAGATAAATTATCTCGTTAAAGTACGCCCGGATAAAAAGAGCCCCGATTTTTTACAAAGATTGCTTAAAGGCAAAATTGATTTGTTCGAATATTACAGACAAAGTGGGAATAATCAATACGTGGTGATCTGGTATGCCAGCAAACAAAACGGACAATTGTTTGAAGTGAAAAGTAACCAGATCTTTGGTTCGCGGAAGGAGCGGAAAGATAGTATGTATAATTTAATAGCTGATAATCCGGCCTTGCTGGAAAAATTCAAAAAAGATGATAGTTATAGCTTTGAAGCTGTAAAAGAATGCATTAAATCATATAACTCAAACTAAATAGTCGATACCCATGCTAAAATTAAGCTTTATTCTAGTTGTATTAATAGTCTTAGGTATCTGTTTGTCGGGCTGTGAAAAAAGAGCTTGTCCTGAAGGAATGCATGAACTGCGGTTAAAGGATGGTACAACTATATGTGTTCCAAACAATTTATAGTCTGTCTTTTGTCAGTTATTCATTCTCAAATATATTGTTTCCAATCTAATATCTAAAAATTGTATCTTTGCAGCCTCAATGAAAAAGGTCGCATTTTATACATTAGGTTGTAAACTCAACTTTTCCGAAACATCAACTATCGGTCGTTTATTTACCGATGCA
Source organism: Pedobacter psychrodurus (assembly GCF_004331735.1). Classification (GTDB taxonomy): domain Bacteria; phylum Bacteroidota; class Bacteroidia; order Sphingobacteriales; family Sphingobacteriaceae; genus Pedobacter; species Pedobacter psychrodurus. Next base: position 43,073 of record NZ_SJSO01000028.1, on the reverse strand, counting down.
GGTTATGCCGTAGTAGAATTTCAGGACCAGGCCGATGTTTATGTGATTAATACTTGTTCTGTTACAGAGCATGCCGATAAAAAATGCCGTAAAGTTGTTAAAGAGGCGCTAAAGTATTCGCCAAATGCCTTTGTAACCATTGTAGGTTGTTATGCACAGTTAAAACCACAGGAAATTGCCGAAATAGAAGGTGTTGATATGGTTTTGGGTGCTGCAGAAAAATTCAGGATAGTAGAATATATTACCGATTTAACCAAACAACCCAAAGCCCTTATTCACCAGCAAAATATAGAGAAAGTAAACCATAATTTTATTGCCTCTTATTCGATTGGCGATAGAACGCGTACTTTTTTGAAAGTACAGGATGGTTGCGATTATCCTTGTACATATTGTACCATTCCTTTGGCACGCGGTGCAAGCCGTAGCGATACCATTGAAAACGTGGTGAACCGTGCAAAAATGATTGCAGAAGGTGGTGTAAAGGAAATTGTATTAACCGGTGTAAATCTAGGCGATTTTGGAATCAGAAATGGCCAGCGTGAAGATAAATTTTTTGACCTGGTTAAAGCTTTAGATGAGGTGGAAGGAATTGAAAGAATCCGTATTTCATCTATTGAACCGAACCTTTTGAGCAACGAGATCATTCAGTTTGTATCTACCTCAAAAAGATTTGTTCCACACTTTCATATTCCTTTACAATCGGGCTCTGATAAGATTTTAGGTTTAATGCGCCGTCGTTACCGTAGCGATTTGTATGTAGAGCGTGTTGCCAAAATTAAGGAAGTAATGCCGCACTGTTGTATCGGCGTTGATGTAATTGTTGGTTTCCCTGGTGAAACGAAAGAGGATTTCTTGGATACCTATCAGTTTTTAAACCAACTTGATATTTCTTATTTACACGTATTTACTTACTCTGAGCGCGAATTAACAGCTGCAGCCGAAATGAAAGGCGTTGTGGTAGGCAGCGAGCGTAATGAGCGCAGTAAAATGCTCCATATTTTATCTGATAAAAAACGTAGGGCTTTCTACGAATCTCAAATTGGTGCTGAAGCTGAAGTACTTTTCGAAGCAGATCAGAAATCGGGTTACATGCATGGTTTTACCAAAAACTATGTAAAAGTACGCGCCAAATACGATCCGGTTATGGTAAATGAACTGAAAGCGGTTAAGCTTTTAGAAATTACTGCCGACGGAGAAGTAGAAGTAGCTGAACTGGAAACCGTTCACGCACATCATTAGTTTAGTCCGGAGTCTGAAGTCCTTAGTCCGAAGTTTATAATATCATAGTCTGTCATCCTCTCGATTTGTCATCCTGAGCGTAGTCGAACGATCTTTAATGATGGAAAATGTAAGATGGATGATGGAGATATCGCTTGGTTAAAATTTTCCCTAAGAACTACTGTAATAGTTAATTAAACCTGATCGGAGCAAGCACGCAGTAAAGCGCAGAGCAGGGCTGTTGGAGAAGTAGAAGTAGCTGAACTGGAAACTGTTTACGCACATCATTAGTTTAGTCTGGAGTAATTAGTCGGAAGTCTTGAGTCAATATCTTTTCATCACCGTTTGTTTGTCATCCTGAGCGTAGTCGAAGGATCTTTAATGATGGAAAATGTAATATGGATCATGGAATTGGTATCGCTTGGTCAAAATTTTCCCCAAGAACTACTGTAATAGGTTAATTAAACCTGATCGGAGCGAGCACGAAGTAAAGCGCAGAGCAGGACTGTCCTAACCGATAACAACCGAACCACTCTTTTCCAAAATAAAAAATAGATTTTTACCTGTTTCTCCCAGCTTTAACCGCTGGTCTTTGGTCTTTCCGCTTTAGTCTTTAAGCTGGGCCATTCGTCTTTTTGCCTTGGTCTCTAGTCTTTCCGCTTTGGTCTTTAAGCTTGGGCCATTCGTCTTTTTGCCTTGGTCTCTAGTCTTTCCGCTTTAGTCTTTCAGCTTTGGTCTTTAATCTTTCAGCTTTGGTCTTTCTTTCCTATCTTCGCAACAAATTATTTGTATGTTTCCTACCGTTTCACATTTCTTAGAATATTTATTCGGCATTAATTTACCGCTCCCATTTAATACTTTCGGTGTTTTTGTAGCGCTGGCGTTTGTTGCTGGTTATTGGGCTTTTACCAAAGAGCTTAAGCGTAAAGAAGCATTAGGCATACTCCACCCAATTAAAAAGACAATTGTGGTTGGCAAACCTGCTACTACATCAGAGCTGATCATGAATGGCCTTTTCGGCTTTGTTATTGGTTATAAGTTGGTTTATGCATTGTTGAACTATAAACTTTTTGTAAATGATGCACAGGCGATTTTAATGTCGACCAAAGGAAATATAATTGGTGGTTTGTTTTTTGCTGGTTTATTTGCCTATTGGGATTATACTGAAAAGAATAAACATAAGCTGGATAAACCAAAAGAAACACAGGTAACCATCCACCCATACCAAACCATGAGTAATCTGATTGTTTGGGCGGCTATCTGGGGGTTTTTAGGGGCAAAGTTCTTCGATAACTTAGAATATTGGGATGATTTTGTTCAACATCCTATCGAGCGGTTATTATCGTTCAGTGGTTTAACTTTTTATGGTGGTTTAATTTGCGGTGGTGCGGCAGTATTAATTATTGCTAAAAGAAACGGAATTAAGCCCTTGCATATGCTTGATGTAGGCGGGCCGGGAATGATGCTGGCTTATGCTGTAGGCCGCATCGGTTGCCACTTAGCTGGCGATGGTGACTGGGGAATTAAGAACCTTAACCCGAAGCCTTTTTCTTGGCTGCCTGATTGGTTATGGTCCTACAAATATCCAAATAACGTGGTAGGAGACGGAATTCCAATCCCTGGCTGTAGTGGTAAATTTTGTAATGAATTGGCACAAGGGGTATATCCAACACCTATTTACGAAGTAATTATCTGTTTAATCCTTTTTGCCTTTTTATGGCGCATTAGAGATAAAATAAAAGCACCAGGTTTAATGTTTGGCATTTACATGATCTTAAATGGTATTGAGCGTTTCTGCATTGAATTAATTCGTGTAAACTCAAAATATCATGTTTTTGGTTTGTCTTTTACCCAGGCAGAAATGATCTCTACTTTTCTTGTTGTTGGCGGCATTGCATTAAGTGTTTATGCTTTAAGAAATAAGAATAAACTGGCTTAAATTTTACTTATAAGTTCATTTAAAATCCAACAACAGCTGTGTTTTGTTGTTAAATAGCTATGAATTACGAATTATTATGCAATAAGGTAATCTCTATTGTAAAGCTTACCGGAAACTTTATCCGCAAAGAAGCAATGCAATTTGATGCCCAAAAAATTGAATATAAGGGGTTAAACGATATGGTTTCTTATGTTGATAAAACGGCAGAGCAGAAACTGGTTCAAAATCTAGAAAAATTAATTCCCGATGCTGGTTTTATAACCGAAGAGAAAACCATTAGCCGTATAGGTAAAACCTTTACCTGGATCATCGATCCTTTAGATGGTACAACTAACTTTATCCACGGTATTCCGACTTACGGTATAAGCGTAGCGCTTTATGAAGATGGCGTGCCTGTTATTGGTGTAGTTTACGAATTAAATAGAGGAGAGATGTTTTATTCGCATAAAGGCGGACTTGCTTTTATGAATAAGAAAGAAATCAAGGTTTCAACTAATCCTGATCTAAAATCAAGTTTGTTGGCAACAGGCTTTCCATATTATCAGTTTGATAAACAGCCTCAATATCTAAAATTATTGACAGAAATGATGCAGAAAAGCCACGGTGTACGTAGAATTGGTGCAGCAGCGATCGATTTGGTATATACCGCCTGTGGCCGTTTCGATGCCTTTTTCGAATACAATCTACAACAGTGGGATTTTGCAGCTGGATGCTTTATCGTGCAGCAGGCAGGAGGAGAGGTATATGATTTTTCGGGTGGAAATGAATATTTCACCAAAAGAGAGATCTTGGCTACCAATGGTAAACTTACTGCTGAAATGTTGACTGCGATTAAGCAGTATTTTTAGTAGAAGTATCCTCGCAGATCGTCATTTCGACCGCAGTGCTCCGAAGGAGCTCCTTTGGAGGAGAAATCTATTCTAGATATAGATCTCTCCATTTCGTTGCACTTCATCCGATAGCTATCGGATCGAGATGACGAAAAGAAGCATAAAAAAGGTCCCAATTCTCATCGGGACCTTTTCACTATATGTACTATGAAAAATGCACAATTTTAAAGCGCTTCAGAAACTACTTCTGTAACTTCCGGTACCATTCTCTGTAATAAGTTTTGGATACCAGATTTAAGCGTAATGGTAGAAGACGGACAACCACTGCAAGAACCACGTAGCTCTACGGTAACCACACCTTCATCAAAAGATTTGTAAGTAATTGCACCACCATCCTGTTCAACAGCTGGACGTACATAATCGTGCAGAATCTGCTGGATTTTAATCTCAGTTTCTGTACCTTCAAAAGCAGGTGCTTCTTCGGTAGTTACTTCTTTAATTTTTAATTCAGATTCAACAGCTCCTTTAACAAATTCTTTTAAAATGGCTTCAATATCAGCCCATTCTGCATCATCTGTTTTGGTAATGGTAACAAAATTGCTGGCGAAAAAAACGCCAGAAACAAAGTTGAACTTAAATAACTCTTTCGCAAACGGCGATTGTTCTGCACTTTCTTTAGTCGCAAAATCCTCACTGCCATTTATTAACAGCTTGTTTACCATGAATTTCATGGTAGCTGGATTTGGAGTTTGTTCTGTATATACGTTAATCGTCATGTCTTAATCAATTTGAATAAACAAAATTAACAATTACTCACTAATAAAACCTTTGTTAGCTGTCTGCTTAACGTCAATTTAATTTGACTAGAAAACGCCAGTATAATTGAAAGGTGTAATCGTTCTTAATTGCACTTTAACAGCTTCAGAAACTGCTAAGCCTTCAATAAACTCGGCAATACTTGCTGCATTGATTTTTGAATTTGTTCGGGTTAATTCTTTTAAGGCTTCGTAAGGGTTAGGGTAGTTCTCTCTTCTTAACACCGTTTGAATAGCCTCGGCAACAACTGCCCAGTTATCGTCTAAATCGGCATGTAAAGCAGCTTCATTTAATAAAATTTTGTTTAATCCGCGTAGCGTAGAATTAATGGCAATTAAGGTATGTCCAAAAGGAACACCTACGTTTCTTAAAACAGTAGAGTCTGTTAAGTCTCTCTGTAAACGAGATATTGGTAATTTGGCCGCGAAAAACTCGAATAAAGCATTGGCAATTCCTGCATTTCCTTCAGCATTTTCGAAATCGATTGGGTTAACCTTATGTGGCATAGCCGATGAGCCAATCTCTCCGGCTTTGATTTTCTGTTTGAAATAGTTTTTAGAAATATACGTCCAGATATCTCTGTCTAAATCTATAATAATATTATTTATACGTTTTAATGCATCACATTGCGCTGCAAATTGATCGTAATGTTCAATTTGTGTAGTATGTTGTGCACGTGTTAGGCCCAAAGTCTCATTAACAAACTGATTCGAAAAATTAACCCAATTTACTTCAGGGTAAGCAATATGGTGTGCATTAAAATTTCCTGTGGCACCACCAAACTTCGCGCTGTTTGGAATGGTTTTTAAACTTTCTACCTGAATAGCCAAACGTTCTGCGAAAACCAAAAACTCTTTACCTAATTTGGTAGGAGAGGCAGGTTGCCCGTGCGTATGTGCCAGCATCGGAATATCCTTCCATTCTGTTGCCAGTGCATTTATCTTTTCAATTAAAGTGTTAATTGCCGGATAATAACTATCATTCAACGCCAGTTTTATTGAATATGGGATGGCGGTGTTATTAATATCCTGTGAGGTTAAGCCAAAGTGGATAAACTCTTTATAGTTTTGAAGTGATAAGATGTCGAATTTACTTTTGATAAAATATTCAACCGCTTTAACATCATGATTGGTCACTTTTTCAGTTTCTTTAATTTCTAAAGCATCAACTTCTGAGAAATTTTCGTGGATTTTGCGTAATTCAGCATAAAGATTTCGGTCAAAATTTTCTAAGCCAGGCAAGTTGATTTCGCAAAGCGCGATAAAATATTCAATTTCTACAAAAACACGGTATTTGATTAAGGCTTCTTCAGAAAAGTAAGCAGCTAAACTTTCGGTTGTTTTTCTGTAACGACCATCAACTGGTGAAATAGCCTGTAGTGATGTTAAATTCATTATGCGGATTATATTTTTGCCGCAAATTTACTACAATTGATGGATTTTAAGGTCTTGATTCCTAGAAATTAATATAAATAAAAAAGGCCATAGAATTTCTAAGGCCTTTTTTATAAAAATTTGTGAAATAAATTAGTGTTTTACTTCTTCTGTAGTTGTAGTAGCTTTTACAGTAGTATCTTTCACTGTAGAATCTTTTACAGTAGTATCAACAGCAGTTGTGTCTGTAATAATAGTTGAAGAATCTGTAACTGTCGTATCAGCGCCATCAGCTTTTTTACCTGATTCGCCACAAGCAGCAACTGTTAAAGATAAAGCTAGGGCTAAAAAGCCTAATTTGAATGCATTTTTCATTTTGATTTTTGTTTTAGGTTACTATCTACTGTTAATACGTAAAATGTAAAAAGGTAACCCGTTTTTTTAAATAAAATAAAAAAACCTCCCGATTTTACATCGGGAGGTTTTTCTTATGATTAAGTTAGACTAGTGTTTAACTTCAGTTTTTTCTGTAGTAGTTTTTACAGTAGTATCTTTTACTGTAGAATCTGTAACTGTAGTGTCTTTTGCAGTTGTATCAGTAACGATAGTTGAAGAATCTGTAGCTGTTGTATCAGTACCTTCAGCTTTTTTTTCTGAGTTACAAGCAACAACTGATAGAGATAAAGCTAAAGCTAAAAAGCCTAATTTGAATGCATTTTTCATTTTTGAGTATTTTTTAAGTAATTAATTAATTTACCTGTTAATACCTATTATTTAAAAAGGTAACCCAAGAAAATAAAAAAAAATGTAAAAAAAATAAAAAGGGCTTTGAAGATATCTTCAAAGCCCTTTTTTATAAGTAAAGTTAGACTAGTGTTTAACTTCTTCTGTAGTTGTAGTAGTTTTTACAGTAGTATCTTTTACTGTAGAATCTTTAACTGTAGTATCTTTTGCAGTAGTATCAGTAACGATAGTAGAAGAATCAGTTAAAGTTGTATCAGCACCTTCAGCTTTTTTTTCTGAGTTACAAGCAACAACTGATAAAGATAAAGCTAAAGCTAAAAAGCCTAATTTGAATGCATTTTTCATTTTTGAATTTTTTTAAGTAATTAATTTCTTATTAATGCCGCAAAGGTAAAAAGGTAACCCGAAAATTTACAAAAAAAGTTAAAATATTTTTTATCGCTGCTTGGGTTACTGTTTGCTTTAAGTTTGTATTAAGCAATTATAGTGGCTATAAATATTTTTTTGTCTAATATTGGGTTACTATTTATCGAAAAATGTATTAACTAGTGAATAACAGTTTAAAGAGTTCAGTTCCAACAGATAGAGAGGTTATTTTAGGTATTCTAAATAACTCAGAAGATACACTTAACAAGTTATACAAGGCTTATTACGCGATGGTTTTGCAGTTTATCCTGAATAATAACGGTGATGAAGATGATGCAAAAGATGTTTATCAAGAAGCCATAATAATTTTATATAACAAAATTAAGGAGGGTAATTTTGAGCTCAGCAGCAAACTGAAAACCTATATTTATTCGGTTTGTAGGCGTATTTGGCTAAAAAAACTTAGCCTAAACAGTAAAAAGACCGGTAGTATTACCGATTATGAAGATGTATTTGCTGTTGAGGAAGATGTAGAGCACCACGAAGAGAAAGATGCTGCTTTTGTAAAAATGCAATCAGCACTCGATCATCTGGGTGAACCTTGTAAAACCATTATTCAGGATTTTTATATCCACAATTTATCCATGCAGGATATCTGCGAAAAGTTCGGCTATACCAATACCGATAATGCAAAAACGCAGAAATATAAATGCCTGCAAAGGTTAAAGAAAATATTTTTTCAACCATAATTTGAAATGAGAAACGATTTGGAGTTAGATGCAATTATTGAAGATTATCTTTTAGGTAAACTTAATGCACAGGAAACTGAAGCCTTGGAACAGTTACGTCGTAATGATGCCACAGTAGATCATAAAGTAGTTTCGCATAAGTTCTTTTTAGAATCTATGGGAATATTTGCTGAGCAGTTGCGCTTAAAAGATCAATTAAACGAGATTCATTCAGAGATTGATGTGGAAGGTTTGGCTTCTACACTTAGGCCTCATCCTTCACGTGTGGTTCAATTGTGGCGCAAGCATAAATCTGCAATTGCGGTAGCAGCATCTTTCATTGTACTCTCTTTGGTTTCTATTTACTCTATTCAACATAATACTAAACAGGCAGAGCGGTACAGGCAGTTAAGTAATCAGGTAAATAATGCTATTAAAACACAAAATAGCTTAATCAGAAAAATTAAGCATAATAATACAACTTCTGATAAACCAAATATTCAGAATAGTTTTGGTGGTACTGGTTTTGCCATTTCTACAAATGGTTACATTTTAACTAACCTGCATATTATTAATGGCGCTGATTCTTTATATGTGCAAAACAGTAAAGGAGAATCTTTTAAGGTAAAATCGGTTTATACAGATCCTCAAAACGATATCGCAATTCTTAAAATAAACGATAAACACTTTAGTAACTTATCTTCTATTCCTTATACCATTAAAAGAACTACAAGTAACATTGGTGAAATTGTATACACTTTAGGTTATCCAAAAGATGATGCTGTACTTGGAGAGGGTTACGTGAGTTCTAAAAATGGTTTTATTGGTGATACCACTCAGTATCAGGTAGCTATTTCAGTTAATCCAGGTAATAGCGGTGGCCCAATTTTAGATAATAACGGGAATTTGGTGGGTATTATTAGTGGCAAGCCAGATCAGACAGAAGGCGCAGCCTTTGCCATTAAATCAAAATATATTTTAGAGGCTATGAGGGCCATTCCTCAAGATTCATTAGGCGTAAATAAGCTTTCTGTCAATAAAAAAAGCTTGCTGTCTGGTTTAAAACGTACCAAACAGATCGAAAAAATACAAGATTATGTATTTATGATAAAAGCCTACTAAATGTAACACCCCCAAACAAATTAATATTTTTAAACCCTGAAGATTGCTTCTTCAGGGTTTTTTATTGGAATTGTAATTCGGAGGTCTTAAATTAATATTAAATCTATGTATTTACTATACTATTGTTTAGATTTGTTTTAGTCAAATTTAAATTAATAATATCATGAGTATAAGATTAGGCGATACCGCACCGAATTTCCAGGCCAACACATCCATTGGCGAAATAGATTTTTACGATTATTTAGGCGATAGCTGGGGAGTGTTATTTTCTCACCCTGCCGATTATACCCCTGTTTGTACAACAGAGCTGGGTAGAACTGCAGCTTTAAAAGGTGAATTTGAAAAACGAAACGTTAAAGTTCTGGCGCTTAGTGTTGATTCTGCCGAGTCGCACAAAGGATGGATTAATGATATTAACGAAACGCAGAATACTTCTGTCGAATTCCCAATTATTGCCGATCCAGATAAAACAGTGGCTAATCTATACGATATGATCCACCCAAATGCATCTGAAACTTTAACCGTTCGCTCGTTGTTCGTAATCAGTCCCGATAAAAAGGTGAAATTAACCATTACTTATCCGGCATCTACTGGAAGAAATTTTAATGAAGTGTTAAGGGTGATTGATTCTTTACAACTTACCGCAAATTATAGTGTTGCTACACCAGCCGATTGGAAAGACGGGGAAGATGTAATTGTAGTAAATAGTATTAAAACGGAAGATATTCCGGCTAAATTTCCGAAAGGACATAAAGTAATTAAGCCATATTTACGTACTACGCCTCAACCAAATAAATAATTCGACGATTTTATTTAGCAACGCAACATTCTTGTTGAATGGCTAGAAATGGCTTGCATTATATTCGTAAATTATTATATTTGGTAGTTTTGTTTCAATATTAACGCTTAAACTGGTTGTTATACTTGTATTAATACGCAATTGGTTGAATGAAATGCTGATCAAAGCGTAAAACGTTTATTTATTTTATACAATTTTTTATTTTTTTATGGCAACCGGAAAAGTTAAGTGGTTTAACACTCAAAAAGGCTTTGGATTTATTGTACAAGAAGACAATAAAGACTTATTTGTACATTTTAAAGATGTTTTAGGTGGAATCGAAAGCTTGAAAGAAAACGACACCGTAGAATTTGAAGTAGCTGAAGGCAGAAAAGGTTTACAAGCAGTAAACGTTAAAAAAGTTTAAGCAATATCTATAACTTATTTCTTCATCCCTACAAAAAGCCTTTCATTTGAGAGGCTTTTTGTATTAAGAATCTTGTCATTCTGAGCGCTTGAATAATTTGAGTAGCTTAGTTAAGCGTGTCGTACCTCTTTTTCTTTGCTAATCACGAAGTAATTGTTTTTTGGAAAGCAGTGACTGTGGTGCTTCGGTTCCGATAGTCCTGCCCTTTGCTTAATCCCGATATAAAGCTCCGTACATTGAAAATATATACTTAAATCGGGATAACGCTGTCGGTCAGGTTTATTTTACCCCAAATATGGTTGTACGATGTAAGCCTGTTAAACCCGATCTTAGCGAGATGCCGATTTTTTCATCGGCAGAAGCGGGAGCGGGACTGCAATAGCCTAAAAGGTCGGTTGTCTATCTAATATTTTTTCTAAAGGAGAGATTCTTCAAGCATTCAGAATGACAGGTTGTATAAGAACGATCGTCATTCCCGTGCAGACCTATCGTGTGGACACATCTATTTAATTCTTTTTCTGCTCCTATGCCGCAGGGCATCAAACTTTTGAGGCATCAAAAGTATGCAAAAATGCTTTGTCAATCCAGCAATGTGGCTTTTCACTGCCCCACGCTAATCAAAAAAACAGCGGCACTTTGTTTTGTGTTTAATATCATTTAAACCTGAAACGCAGTGCTTATAAACACAAAACTACTGCGTTTCAGGCTTGGTAGTGCTATTTGTTCTTTTCTACACCTGTTTTTTTGATTCTTCTGCCACTTGGGATTGACGGGCGTTCTTCGGTAACACTTGTGTCTTATTAAAGCAAGCTAGCAAAACGCCTAGACTATTCTTAAATATTTGTGTCTACACGATAGGCGCAGATGGGAATCTTAAAGCTTTGTATTTGTAGATCTCGATACTTAAATAAAAGATTCTTCGCTTCGCTCAGAATGACAACCTAATAATATTGAATAATCGATGCTTTAATAATGATGTTTTCTCCATTAGCGACTTTGGTGAAAATTAAAAACTGATCTTGATCTGCTTTAATTTTATATTTCTTAACCAAATCTTCAGGCTTTGCCGGATAATTCCGAACAATTACATTTCCTTTTAAATTTCCTTGTTTCTTAAGTGTTGCGGTAGTGAGTACTGCTTCAATTTTAAAAATCCTGCCTGGAAAATCTTTATTTACAATTTCCGAACTAAATAGCTGGGTTTGAGGGTGTAATTTTAATAGGTTGTACGTTAAGCCAATTAAATTAAAAGCACCTGATTTTAGTAAAACAGCATCTGGCTCGTACAAATAATCATCAAGGCTTAAATTGTCTGTAAACTGCACTGAACCATTTGAAGAAGATTTATAGAAGGAAAAATCTTTTTCAATCTCTTTATTTAAGGTTACAGCTATAATTTTTGTATCATCATCGTAACCTTTATCGATTATCCATAAAAGTTCTTTGCATTCATTTTTTACACTTACAATATGGATCTCGCTAACTTGTTTCAATTCTGATAATCCTGCTGAAATATCGAGTAAAGGAGCAGTTTTGACGATTATTCTTGACGATTTTTCTAATAAGGAATTAAGATTGCTTACAATGTCGGGTGTACAGTCTTTCAGCATAAAAACTTTGCCCTTTTCGGCTCGTCGGGCAGGATCTACATAGATGGTGTCGAAATGATTCTCGGTAGACTGAATATAGGCAATCCCGTCTTCAGCTTTAAATTCGATATTTGTTACGTGTAAAGCCTGTGCATTATGTTGGGCTATTTCGGATAGTTCGGTGTTGATTTCGCAATGTGTAACTGCTTTTGCCTTTTGCGAAAAGTAATAACTGTCAATTCCAAAGCCTCCGGTAATATCAATTAATGTATCACCTTTAGCCAGTTTGGATTTGTATTTCGCAGTAATCTCGGAAGAAGTTTGTTCGATGGATAATACAGGGGGATAATAAATGTTTTCAGTATTAAACCAGGTCGGTAATTTCTTTTCCGATTTCTTTTTGGCAGTAATTTGTGTGGCTAGCTCGGCAGCAGTAATACCTTCGAACGGACTTTTTGCTAAAGCAATCTGATTTACGTCTGCATTCAAATTTGTGCTGATATAATCCTGTATGGCTTTGGCTAAAAGTTTGTTGTTCATTTTTTTGGGTAATATCAAGTATTATGTAGCGAGTATTCGGTATCTAGTATTAAGTATCAGGTATCAAGATGGGCACTTGTCTTCTGACTCTGTACTTGTGACTTTTACCTATTTATTCTTCATTACCATTTGGCAGGTATGACGGCTCTTAACTTCTAATAAAATATCTTTATCAACCGTTACACGGTCTATTGTTTGTTGGTTGTAATAACGGATGGTTACCAGTTCCAAACCTTTATTGTATTTTACAGTAAATTCTTCCGACAGATCTTTGATCAGTTTTTCAATTTGAGTGGGATGATCATCAACGCTTACCGAAAAGCTGATGGCAGAGTTGAGCATGGTATTGATTTTGATCCTATGTGTATGGAAAAGTTCGAAAATGTTGCTCAGATTTTCTTCGATAATAAAAGAATAATCTTTAGGGAAAATAGAAATCAATGCCTGGTTAACCTTAAAAATAAAAGAGGGGATAGGCAAGGGGTTATTTTCTTTGGTAATCGCCGTTCCTGAGCCTTCTGGTTGGATAAATGACCTTACAAAAAGGGGAATACCTTTGTTTTGAAGCGGTTTTATTGTTTTTGGGTGTATTACAGTTGCGCCATAATAAGTAAGCTCTATTGCATCATGATAAGATAGCTGGTCAATTTTCTCAGTTTCATCAAACCATTTTGGATCTGCGTTTAAAACACCTGGAACATCCTTCCATATGGTTAAGGCAGCGGCATCTAAACAAGAGGCAAATATGGCTGCAGAATAATCAGAACCCTCACGACCTAATGTTGTCGTATAATTTTCGCTCGTTCCACCAATAAAGCCCTGGGTTACGATAATGTTATCGGTTAAAAGAGGCAATAAGTCTTTTTGGATAATCTGGCTGGTTTTGGCCCAATCTACTCTTCCTTCGCGGTAGGTATTATCAGTTTGGATGTAATTCCTGGCATCGGCCCAAAGGGTTTTATTCCCGGTTTCGTTTAACCAGGCCGCAACAATTTTTGTTGAAACTACTTCCCCGATAGATACAATCTGATCATAAATATAATCGGGATTGTTATCAGGCTCATCTTCAATTAACCAGTCAATTTCAACAAATGTGTTAGCTACATCATCATAAACCGGATTGGATTTGCCTTGAAACAGCTCATCTATAATGTTGAAATGGAAATGTTTAACCTCATCAAAAATTGCATGTGCTTCATCACTTTGTGATAAAAATGCCTGGGTTAACTTTTCCAATTTATCAGTGATCTTACCCATTGCAGAAATTACAATCAGTAAGTTTCCTTTTTTGTAATCGCGCACAATATTGGCCAGATTTTTCACTCCATCTGCATCTTTTACCGAGGCACCACCAAACTTAAAAATATCCATATTAAAATGCCTTGATTTGTTCTTTAGAGAAAGCCGCATTTAACCAGCCACTTTCTAAAGTTGCTTTATATTTATTGTAAAAATTGATTGCGGGCTCGTTCCAATCTAACACTTGCCAAACCATGCCGCTATAATTACCGTTTTTAGCCTCTTCTATCACTTTTTCGAATAATACTTTGCCCAGACCTTTTCCTCTAAATTCTTCTGTTACGATAAAATCTTCAAGGTATAACCTGCATCCTTTCCATGTAGAGTAGCGTGTATAGTATAATGCAAAGCCCACAACAGTATCATTTACTTCGGCTACATAAGCTTTCCATACTGGGTTTTTTCCAAAACCAGCATCGATAAAGTGATCTAAACTAACAGTTACTTCTTCTGGGGCACGCTCATAAACGGCGAGCTCATTAATTAACTCCAATATTCTTGGACAGTCTTCAGCGGTTGCAAACCTGATGTTAAAATCCATATTAATTGGTTGTAATATCGTTTTTGAAATGTTTAATTACCCTTTTGCCAAAAATACTGCTACCAATGCGTACCATCGTACTTCCTTCTTCTATTGCGATTTTATAATCTGCGCTCATTCCAGTCGATATTTCCTTAAAAGCATCATCTTTGCGGAAAAAGCTTACTTTAATACCTTCAAAAAATACTTTTAGCTCGTGAAACTCGGTTGTAATCTGCTTTTCGTTTTTGGTATTGGTGGCAATCCCCATTAAACCTACAATGCGGATATTTTTCAATTCGGCTAACGCTTCGGCACGCAATAATTCGATTACTTCATCAAAACCAAGTCCGAATTTAGTGTCTTCATCAGCAATGTAAACCTGTAATAAACAATCTATTAGGCGTTTGTTTTTGGCGGCCTGTTTGTTAATTTCCTGTAGCAATTTTAAACTATCTACCCCATGAATAAGTTTAACAAAAGGTGCAATGTATTTTACCTTATTGCTTTGTAAATGGCCAATGAGGTGCCATTCGATATCATTAGGAAGTTGCGCCTGTTTATCCACCATTTCTTGTACATGGTTTTCTCCAAAAATGCGCTGTCCGGCGTTGTAGGCTTCTAAAATTGATTCTACTGATTGTGTTTTTGAAACTGCGATTAGTTTAACCCCGTCTGATCCAACTTCGCTTTTATATTGTTTAAGATTATCAGCTATGCTCATTTATAACTATTTTTGGTAAAATTAATAACCTTGCCGCAATTTGGGCAAAAAATAATATTTAAATTAAGCATGAAGAGATTAATATGGGTTTTAATGACAGCTATATTATGGTTTGGTTGCAAACCGGGTGTACCTAGCGACATTATCAAACCTGATAAAATGGAGAAGATTTTATACGATATGCACATTGTTGATGGCTACATTTCTAGCATTTATGTAGTAGATTCTGCAAAGAAGGTGGCAGCAGCTTATTATAAAGGGATTTATAAAAAATTTGGTACTGATTCTGCCGAATATAACAAGAGTTTAATCTGGTATAATACCAATCCTGCAGCATTAGAAGCGATGTATAAAAACATACAGAAATCTTTAGCCAAGCAAAAAAAAGGAACAGAATTAGCTGACTTAATGATCAAGAAAAAGAAATTTAAAGCCGACTCATTGGTGATAGCAAAGAAATTTAAGGCCGATTCTCTTGCGATCAGAAAAAAAATGAAACCAGATTCTTTATCAAAGGTTAAAGCAGTTGCTCAAATTGCAAAAAAGAAAAAGCAGGCTGATTCACTCATTAATATAAAAAAAGCTGGAGTGGTGAGTGCCGTTCCCACTCCAGCCGTAGTACAATAATATGTTATATCCCGAAAATTGTTTAGAACGTTTAGGTTTTGTAGAGATCAGGCAACTGATTAGCAAACATTGTTTAAGCCCTATGGGGCAAACAATGGTAGAAAAGATGCAGGTGATGAACCGTTTTGATCAGATTGATAAATTTTTACGCCAAACAAACGAGTTTAAGAGCATCCTGCAAAATCAGGAACCACTACAGATTAATACCTTTTTTGATATTAAATCGCTGGTTGAAAAGATCAGGGTAGAAGGTACTTACCTGTTAGAGGATGAGTGGTTTCAGGTATATACTTCATTACATACTGTTTTCTCGGTACTCCGTTTTTTCGAAGAACGTGCAGAAGTATACCCCACACTAGAAGCTTTATTTGAGCATCTGCCGATCGAAAAAACGATCATTCGTAAGATAGAAACCGTTATAGATGCCAAAGGAAAGATTAAGCCCAATGCATCAAAAGAATTACAGGAGATCACCTCTGCGATTTCGAAAGCAGAGCAAGATGTGCGTAAGCGCATGGATTCGATCTATAAGCAGGCTATTGCTAATAATTGGGTTGCTGATGGTAGTTTAACCATTCGTGATGGTAGGATGTGTATCCCGGTTTTGGCCGAGAATAAACGTAAATTAAAAGGCTTTGTACATGATGAATCGGCAACAGGGCAAACGGTTTATATTGAGCCTGAAGAAGTTTTTACATTAAATAATAAGCTGCGCGATTTAGAATTTGATAAACGCCGTGAAATTATTAAGATTTTAATCACCTTAACGGATGATTTGCGTCCGTATTCACCATTATTGCTTTCTTACCATGGTTTCCTTACCAAGCTGGATTTTGTTCGTGCAAAGGCTTTATTTGCCATGGATATTGAAGCTGAAATGCCAGGGTTATTAAAGGAGCCGAAAACCAAGCTGATTAATGCAAGGCATCCTTTGTTATCGATCTCATTTGCCGCTGAAAAGAAAACCGTTACGCCCTTAAATATTCACATTGATGCCGAAACCCGGGTGGTGTTGGTATCCGGACCAAATGCGGGCGGTAAATCGGTTTGTATGAAAACTGTTGGCCTTTTGCAGATTATGTTGCAGACAGGTTTGCTAATTCCGGTCGACGCCAATAGCGAAGTGGGGATTTTTGAAAACATTTTTGCCGATATCGGCGATGATCAATCCATAGAAAGTGATTTGAGTACCTATAGCGCACACCTGAAAAAGATGCGCTATTTTGTAGAGCACGCATCTCCAAAAACGATGGTGCTGATTGATGAATTTGGTACCGGAACCGATCCGCAGTTTGGCGGACCAATGGCTGAGGCTGTTTTAGAGGTGTTGAACAATAAAAAGGTTAGAGGAGTAATTACCACGCACTATTCTAATTTAAAGCTATTTGCTGGCAATACCCCGGGTTTGGAAAATGCATCAATGCTTTTTGATAATGCCAAAATGAAACCGCTTTACATTTTGGAAATGGGTAAGCCTGGTAGCTCATACGCCTTCGAAATTGCACAGAATATTGGTTTACCCAAAGAGGTTATTCAGTTAGCCAGAGAAAAAACTGGTTCTAACCAGAATAGGG
Source organism: Pedobacter psychrodurus (assembly GCF_004331735.1). Classification (GTDB taxonomy): domain Bacteria; phylum Bacteroidota; class Bacteroidia; order Sphingobacteriales; family Sphingobacteriaceae; genus Pedobacter; species Pedobacter psychrodurus. Next base: position 25,859 of record NZ_SJSO01000028.1, on the reverse strand, counting down.
TAGATACGATGCTTGTTGATTTGGAACGGGAGAAGAAAAACGTTTACGATGCCAAAGTAAGCTTAGCTAACCAACAGAACAAAGCCAAAAACCTGGTTGCTGAAAACGAAAAGTTAAAGACCTTTTTAGAAGAGAACAAGAAGGTGCTGATTAAAGAGGCTAAGTTAGAGGCACAGAATATTATTAAAAATGCCAATAAACTGGTTGAGAATACCATTGCCGAGATTAAAGAAACACAGGCCGATAAAGAAGTAACTAAAGAACTTCGTCAGAATTTACAAAGGGAGCTAGTTAAAAATACCATACCAAAAGAACGACCAAAGCCGATAGAAGTGGTAATTGGAGGAGAAATTGAAATTGGTGATTTAGTTAAATTTACAGATAGTGAAACCATTGGCCAGGTTTTAGAGATGAACCGAAATGAGTTGATTTTGGCCATTGGCGATTTACGATCAACAGTTAAAAAGAACCGCGTTCAAAAAGTAAGTAATAAAGAAGCTAAAAAAGTAATCCAAAGCAGTGCAAATTCTTTCGCCGGGCGCATGAATGATGCAGTTTCAGGCTTTAGGGCAGAACTGGATCTCCGAGGCAAACGTACTGAAGATGCCTTGTTTGAAGTGGAAAAATACCTGGATAAAGCCATTATGCTAGGTTTCCCATCTATTAAACTGATTCATGGCAAAGGTGATGGGATTCTGAGGAAAATGATCAGAGAGTACCTGCGTAAATATAGCCAGGTGAATAGGATGGAGGATGAACATGCGGATAGAGGTGGAGATGGGATTACGTATGTGTATTTGAATTGATCTGTGAGATACGAGATGTGAGACATGAGATTTGAGTTCCCCAAGCGCGTCATCTCGATCCGATAGCTATCGGATCGAGCGCAAGCGCAAAAGTTCTATCCGATCATCGTCATCTCGACCGTAGTGGAGAGATCTATATCTTTTAATTGTGTGTCAGGTGTTGCCATCTGACACACACTAATTTAAAAGATTTCTCGGCTTCGTTGCACTACGCTCGAAATGACGCCCCATCCCAATAAAAATAAAACTTTGTAACTGTAATGTTGTTATTTCTAAAATGTTACGGTTATGAGGACAATACTACTCTGCTTATTTGTAATGCTATTCGTTACAAATTGCAAAAAGAATGGTGATGATAATGACGATCCAGGTACTTTACCTGATGTAGAATTAAAATCAAAAGTAGTTGCAGCAGGATTAAGCCTGCCATGGGAAATAGTATATGGTCCTGATAATTTTATCTGGTTCACCGAAAAAGCAGGTAAAATTAGTCGTTTAAATCCTACCACCGGACAAATAATACCCTTACTTACTATAGCAGATGTACGAACAAATGGTGAAGGTGGCTTGCTCGGCATGACGCTGCATCCCGATTTTGCCAGCAATCCTTACGTTTATGTAGTTTATGGCTATGGAAGTAGCTATAAAGCCAAAGTTGTACGTTATACCTACGGTGGAGGAAATTTAACCAGTCCGCAGGTTTTGTTAGATCAAATTCCTGCTGCTTCAATTCATAATGGTTCACGTTTGCTGATCAGTGGTGGTAAACTTTTTATCAGTACTGGCGATGCAGCTGATACTGGCAACCCTCAAAATGTTAATTCTTTAGCTGGTAAAATATTAAGGATAAATTTAGATGGCTCTATCCCTGCCGATAATCCTTATCCAAATAACCCAGTTTGGTCTTTAGGACATCGAAATGCACAAGGATTGATTTTGGTAGGTAATAAAATTTTTTCTTCAGAACATGGTCCAGATTCTGATGATGAGATTAATGTAATCGAAAAGGGGAGAAACTACGGATGGCCAAATATTAAAGGTTTTTGTAATGAAAGTGGAGAGCAGTCGTTTTGCAGTTCGAACAATGTGGCAGAGCCGCTAATTAATTGGACACCAACTATTGCACCTAGCGGTTTAGCCTATTACAATTCGGATTATATTCCGCAGTTTAAGAATTCTTTGTTGCTGGCTGTGTTAAAAGGAACTAAATTAATGCAGCTTAAATTAGATGATGCGCAAACCAAAATTACAGGAACGAAAGACTTTTATGTAAACACTTATGGTAGAATAAGGGCCGTTTGCCAATCACCCGAAGGGAAAATTTATATCTGTACCAGTAACGGAAATGATGATAAGATTGTAGAAATTGCGAAGTAGGCTTATTTCTTTTTATTCCCTGGACACTTTTTACAACGTTTGCCTTTTTTAAATTTCTCGCAACACTTTTTATGCTCAGCGGTACAACTGAAAATAAAACCCATTCCTTTTTGAAATTCAGGATCTGTGGGTAATATGAATAGACTTTCTTCTCTCTCGTAAATCATTGCAGCACAAAGGTAACAGTTATTTAGATTAATTCCAATTAATTAATATTCCAGATAGATTTAAAAATTATAATTGCTGCAATTTTAAAGGCAATTTGTAATTTAGCGAACTAACCAAAAAATTCATAAGATGATAAATAAAGTGGTATCTGGAGCTGAAGAAGCGATCACAGATATATCAGATGGCGCAACCATCATGCTTGGTGGTTTCGGGCTTTGCGGTATTCCGGAAAATTGCATAAACGCTTTGGTAACCAAGCAGGTGAAAAATTTAACCTGCATTTCGAATAATGCTGGTGTTGATGATTTTGGTATTGGCTTAATGCTGAAACAACGCCAGGTTAAAAAAATGATTTCTTCGTATGTAGGTGAAAATGCAGAATTTGAAAGACAATTGCTGAGTGGCGAACTTGAGGTAGACCTTATTCCACAGGGTACTTTAGCTACACGTTGCCTTGCAGCCGGATATGGTATGCCAGCAATTTTTACGCCTGCAGGTGTGGGTACTGAAGTGGCAGAAGGGAAAGAAGTCCGCAATTTTGATGGCAAGGATTATTTAATGGAATATGCATTTGATGCCGATTTTGCTATAGTTAAAGCTTGGAAAGGAGATACCGCAGGGAATTTAATCTTCAGATCAACAAGCAGGAATTTTAATCCAGTGATGGCTATGGCGGGTAAAATAACCATTGCCGAGGTAGAAGAGTTGGTAGAAGCTGGTGAATTAGATCCAGACTATATCCATACTCCTGGTATTTATGTTCATCGGATTTTTCAAGGGAAAGATTATGAGAAAAGAATCGAACAGCGAACGGTGAGAAAGTCCGAAGTCTGAAGTCCGAAGTCGAATAGCAAATCCGATCATTCACTCATTCGAAACTCAGTCATTCAATATTCACTCATTCGAAATTCTTTCAATCAATCATTAAAAAAAATATGTTTTCAAAAGAAGAAATCGCACAGCGTATTGCTAAAGAAATAAAAGACGGATACTATGTTAACCTGGGTATAGGTATACCTACTTTGGTTGCTAATTATATTCCAAAGGGAATTAATGTCGTGTTACAGTCTGAAAACGGCTTATTAGGCATGGGGCCATTTCCTTTCGAAGGGGAGGAAGATGCCGATTTAATTAACGCAGGGAAACAAACCATTACCACTTTGCCAGGCTCATCTATTTTTGATTCGGCTATGAGTTTTGGGATGATCCGTGCACAAAAGGTAGATTTAACCATTCTGGGGGCCATGGAGGTGTCAGAAAATGGAGATATTGCCAACTGGAAAATCCCAGGAAAAATGGTAAAAGGAATGGGCGGAGCGATGGATTTAGTGGCATCAGCCAAAAATATTATTGTGGCGATGCAGCACATTAATAAAGCTGGAGAAAGTAAATTGTTGCCAAAATGTACTTTGCCTTTAACGGGGGTAAAATGCATTAAAAAAATTGTAACTGAACTGGCGGTTTTGGATATTCTGCCTGAGGGTGGTTTTAAACTTTTGGAACGTGCACCGGGCGTAAGTATCGAATTTATACAACAATCTACGGCTGGAAGACTGGTAGTAGAAGGAGAGATTCCTGAAATGAAGTTGGATTAATATTAAATTTGGTTTGTGAGGGCACAAACCCGGATGGTTAAGGCTTCGACTCCGCTCAGCCTGACAAAACGTATTATCAAAAAAGAAGTCAAGCTTTTAAAGCTTGACTTCTTTGATTAATGTATATCTACTAAAATACTATTTCTTAAATCATTCGAAATATCTTCTGTTATACCGATAATTTCTTCAGGATCGTTGGTGTTATTCATTATCACCTTATTGCATTGTTCGCGATAAGGCAATAAATATTCTTTATAGGCAGGAACAACGTGGTTGTGCCATTTATATAACACATCTTCTTCGGGGTAACCACGTTCTAAACCATCACGTTTTATACGGCGATCTAAAGCTACCTGTTCATCTGCATCAACAAAAATAGCATGATCCAATAGTGCGGCAATTTCTTTAAAGTGGAGGATAAAAAGACCTTCTACAATAATGATTGGTGCCGATTTAATTTCTAAAATTTTAACAACGGCTAATGGATTATTGAAGTTGTATTCTTTTTTGTAAACCACCTCACCACTCATTAACTGCTTAATGTCCCTTAAAAACTGCTCGCTATCAATAGTTGATGGCAGGTCGAAATTGTATAATTTATTTTCTTCCTGAGTCATTTCGCCCGCAGGGATATAATAATCATCTTGCGATACAAGTGTTACTTCATCCTGTTTAAAATGATGAAGAAAGCAGTTTAAGAAAAATGTTTTACCTGATCCGCTACCACCGGCAATACCAATTATAAATGGCTTTTTGTTCAAACTCATTGAGCACTATATGTTAAATTGCAGAAAAAACGTTTGTCTAAAGCGCCCAATGAATCGGCTACGGCTTTAGTCATTACAATTATAACATCTTTTGTGGATTCGTTCTCTGTAAATTTACCAACAACTTTGGCAAAGGTAGTGCGGTTGGTCATTGGATTGGTAATCTTAATTACCCTGCCTACAGGTGCCGTACGGTGTAAAACCAACATTTTTGTCCCATCTAGATCCTGGTCTGCAATCCAAACTGCAGTTCCTTTTTCTTCGATCTGACTTAAACCATAAACGCTCGGATCGCGGCGAAGTTTAGGGTCTTTAACCATAGTACTGTCTGGTTCATTTTCCTGTTCTTCTTTCGATAAATCATTTACCGATTTAGGTTGTGGTGGTTTAGGAATAATCAGTTTCTGATCAACTTTAATCGCATTATCCTCAAGCTTGTTTGCTGTTCTGATCTGATAAGCGGTTAAATTATATTTTTTTGCAATGGTAAAAATGTTTTCTCCGGTAGCTACCGTATGGATAAAGCTTTCCTCTTTTACAACTGGTGTTTCTTTAACTTTTGCCTCAGCTTGTTTTTCTTTTGGCACCTGAACATCGGCAATAATCCCTCCTGGTACTTTTAAAACCTGACCAATGGTAATGGCATTATCAGGTAAATCGTTCAGTTTTCTAATCTGGTAAGCAGTAATCCCATATTGCTTGGCAATGGTGAAAATGGTTTCGTTTCTTAAAACGGTATGCTTACCTGCTGCATCTATAGATTTATTCTCCTGAACGGATTTTTCTTCAACAGCAGCTACCACTTTATTTTCATCAATGTTTTTTGTTGCCGGAATTTTAAGTTTCTGGCCAATGCGTAAGTTGTTTCCAGAAAGGTTGTTTGCTTTTCTTACTTCTTCAACGGTGGTGCCATATTTCTCTGCAATTTTTCCTAAAAACTCTTTAGGCTGAACTGTATGTTCGATCATGGTCTGATCTGCCGATTGGGTATTAGCCGCTACTGTTTCTGTATTGTTTTTTGCTGGCGGTGTTACTGGTGTTGATGCACTAGTTAGTTCAGTGTTTTTTGCAGGAATTTTTAAAACCTGGCCAATACTTAAATTATTTCCGCTCAGGTTGTTTAAAGCTTTAATCTCACTTATAGTTGTACCATATTTTTCGGCCAACATGTTTAAGTTTTCTTTTGGCTTTATGGTATGTTCTATAACATTTGAGGCTGATGCGCTTTGTGTCGTATTTGACGAAGGACCCGTAGCCATAAAGGGAATGTTAGTAGGTACCTTGATAATTACTCCAACCTGAAGGTATTTGTTATCATTAAAGCTCATAATATCTTTAGGCGAAACATTATATCTTCTTCCTATTGAATAATAGGTGTCTTTTGCTACGGTTTGGTGAACGATCAGTTTTTTGCCTTTATTGTTTTCTACACCGATAGAGTCTCTCGCTGTATTGGCTTTGGCATTTGCAATATTTAAGGCAAATAACACTACAGCAGATAAATATATTTTATGCATTTATTTTTATGTAAATTTCTTAGTCAAAGGGAGCAATTATACGAATAATATTATTAACCATCTTAAGTTCTGTTGTTCGTTTTTAAGTAAAAATGAGATGAATTAACTTCGTGATAAAGATATGCTATTCATTAACAAATGTTTATAAATTGTTGTTTTGTACAACATTGAATATTAAACGATCTAATAAATAAGGTATTGTTCAAAAGCGATATTTGAGCAAAACTTTTATAAATTTGAGTTGTTACGTAGACATTAAAAACATAAATAAATAATAAAAAAATGGACGCTAAAGAAATAAGCTTAAACGAGAAAGAAGTTAAACCAGTTGTAGATCTGTTAAACGATTATTTGGCTAATTACCATATTCATTATCAAAAATTAAGAGGTTGCCATTGGAACATTAAAGGGCAAAACTTTTTTACCCTACATGTTAAGTTTGAAGAGTTATATACCAATGCACAGTTAACTATTGATGAGATAGCCGAACGTGTATTAACTTTGGGTAAAGCGCCACATAGCCGTTTTGCCGATTATATTAAAGAGTCTAAAATTAAAGAGATTGATACCATTGGTTTAAAAGACCTCGATATGGTTGATGCCATTTTAGATGATATGGCCTCATTAATTGAGTTAGAAAGAGAACTTTTAGAAGCTACAGATGCCGCCGGAGACGATGGCTCTAACGACATGGTTAACCGTTTTATGCAGTTTAAAGAGAAAAATACCTGGATGTTACGCTCTTTTGCAGGAAAAAAATAACATATAAGTTTAGGTTAAAAGCCTCGTGTAAGTAGCTTTATTGTAAAATCTGCTTATATGAGGCTTTTTTGTTTCTGGGAAAATCTAATTATTTATCTTTGGGCATGGCATACAAAAGTTTAGCAGAATGTGTATCCGATCTTGAAAAGCACGGTCATTTAATCAGAATAAAAGAAGAAGTAGATCCCTATTTAGAAATGGCAGCCATCCATTTAAGGGTTTATGAAAATAAAGGACCAGCTATATTGTTTGAAAAAGTTAAAGGAAGTCCATTTCCTGCTGTTTCAAACTTGTTTGGAACTTTAGAACGATCAAAGTTTATTTTTAGAGATACCTTGCCAAAAGTACAACAACTGGTATCGTTACGGAATGATCCTATAAAAGCATTAAAAAATCCGTTTAAATATGCTGGCTCGGCAATGTCGGCATTATCGGCTTTGCCACTTAAAACCCCATCTGCAAAAAGCAAATTCTTAAAAACAAGTATCAGTCAGTTACCACAGATTGTAAACTGGCCAATGGACGGTGGTCCTTTTGTAACCATGCCGCAGGTTTATACCGAAGATGTTGAAAAACCGGGTGTTTTAAATGCAAATCTGGGTATGTATCGCATCCAATTAGGTGGGAACGATTACATTCAGGATCAGGAGATCGGATTACACTATCAGATTCATAGAGGGATTGGGGTGCACCAATCGAAAGCTAATGCACTTGGCCAACCCTTAAAAGTGAGCATTTTTGTTGGCGGACCTCCGTCACATCCTTTAGCTGCTGTAATGCCATTACCAGAGGGCTTATCGGAAATGACTTTTGCTGGCGCTTTAGGAGATAGAAGATTTCGTTATTTCTATGATGATGAGGGATTTTGCATCTCAGCAGATGCCGAATTTATTATTACCGGAACGGTTTATCCAAACGAAAATAAACCAGAAGGGCCATTTGGCGATCACCTGGGTTATTACAGTTTAACACATCCTTTTCCTTTGATGAAGGTACACAATGTATATCATAAAAAGGATGCTATCTGGTCGTTTACGGTTGTTGGCCGTCCACCACAGGAGGATACCAGTTTTGGGGCTTTGATCCATGAAATTACAGGTTCGGCAATACCACAGGAAATACATGGTTTAAAAGAAGTTCATGCGGTTGATGCTGCTGGCGTTCACCCTTTGCTTTTTGCTATCGGTAGCGAGCGTTATACACCTTATTTAAAAGTGCGGAGACCTCAGGAAATTTTAACCATAGCCAATCATATACTAGGAAAAAACCAATTGAGTTTAGCTAAATATCTGTTTATCGCAGCCAAAGAAGATGACCAGCATTTAAGTACGCATCATATTGAAGCATTTCTAACTCATATTTTAGAACGGATCGATTTAACGAGGGATATTCATTTTTATACCAATACTACAATTGATACACTTGATTATAGTGGCGATGGATTAAACAGCGGATCGAAGGTTGTAATTGCAGCAGCAGGGGATAAACAGCGTGAACTGTGGAATGAAATTCCGGCGGGTTTGAAACTGAGTGATGGATTTTATCAACCGAAAATAGCCATTCCAGGGGTTTTGGTTTTAGAAAGCAACAAATATTTAAACCCCGAGAAAACAGCCGCTGAAATTGCCTTATTGAATATGGCTTTAATGAATCAGGATTTATCGGGCTTACCTTTAATTATATTGGCAGATGATGCAGCGTTTACCGCTGCAACCATTGATAATCTGGTATGGGTGGCTTTTACCAGAAGCAACCCGGCGGCTGATATATATGGTATTAACGACTTTACCATCAATAAACATTGGGGCTGTAAAGGTTCATTAATTATTGATGCAAGGAAAAAGCCCCACCACGCACCTGAATTGATTAAAGATGAAGCGGTTGAAAAAAAACTGGATGTTTTGGCTCAAAAGGGTGGAAGTCTACATGGAATAATTTAATAGGAGAACTTTCCTCTTTTTTAATATTAATTTGTTAATAAACGAAAAAGGCTTCAGTTGATTTACTGAAGCCTTTTGTAATATATGCTAATGTTTAGCGCTTAAAATCTTACACCGAAAGTTAAGAATACGTTGTTTCTATTGCTTTTAACATCTGCAACAGGTTCAGAATAATCGTCCAATAAATATGGACTTGAGCTGAAATTTGTTTGGTAGTTCTGATACGCTAAATCGAAATAATAGTTGTCTATCCGGTATCCAATTCCACCAGAGTAATATTGACCTTGGTAAAACTTATTATCTCCACCTTTAACGCCATTTCCATTTACACCGTAACCAGCTCTTAAGCTAAGTTCGTTAGTTACCTTTACTTCGGCACCAACTCTATAGTTAATAGCCTCTTTGTAAGATTCTTTAATAAAAGCATTATTGTCGTTTATTGTATTGAGGTCATATCCATCTACATCAGAAAAACGCATCGAAGCATAATCTATATAATCCACATCTGCAGATATTAATGCTGTACCGCCTATTACATAACTAATACCTGCAGAAGCTTTTAACGGTGTACGTAAGTTATAGCTGAAAGTATAATATTTAGTTGGGTTATTTGAGCTAGAAGGTGCATTTGTTGCATTTCCTGCTAAATTAGCCTGTAAGGTTTCAGCAGTATTGTCTTCAATGTTCATCCAGGTTGGGGTTTGGAAGTTTAAACCAATCCTTAACTCATTAACCGGTCTGAAAATCATACCCAGTTTTAAATTAAATCCACCACCTTTGGTTTCCTGGTTTCTGAAATGCATTAGGTTATAATTTTCATTTCCGGTGTAAGCAGGGATAGCTAATTGATCATCGAATGAATTAACGATACCTGATTCAGTAAAAGTTGCATCACTGGTGTACTTCACATTCACAAAGCTAGCTGTGGCACCGATATACACTTTGTTGCCAAAATTAAGGGCACCTGCTACATTAAATTCTGAAGTTGACCCTAATCTGGATTCGTCCCAATTTTGTTTGAAACTAGCATTGTTATAAGGTTCTGCAGAATATCTGTTAGGGAAATTAGGTGCATTTTTATTAATTAAATAACTATTGTACGCATCGCCGGCTACCGAATTTTCAATTCCACCGCCATTCGCCTGGTCTACATAAGAATCTCTTATAGAGCTATTCGTATTTGTTCCATTATAATTGATGTTATTTAAGAAATCGTTGTTTCTCGTATAACTTAAGCCAAATACAGTACTTACCAATCCTTTATTTACATCAGCACCTTTCATTCTTGCCGCTGGACTGTAAAATACCACCCCAATATTATTCAGGTTAATCTGGCTTTTATTTGCTTTAGTATTATTGCCTAAATAAGCGCTGTTATTAGAAACTGAATTAAATTCTGGTGTAAGGCTAAACTCAGATTTGGTGAATAGGCCTAATCCGGCAGGGTTTGCATTAATTGAACCGATATCTCCACCAACACCAATCTGTGCGCCACCCATTCCTTTAAATCGGGCTGAGCTACCATAATTGGTTTGGGAGAAACGGAATGCATCAGGTGCATAACTTTGGGCGTATGACGTTCCCATAGCAGCTACTGTAGCTACTAGTGAAGCTAAAATATATTTTTTCATGTTGTGTGTTTAAATTTAATTAACCTCTTCCTGCTCTAGATGGTCTTGATCCACCACCGCCACCGCCAGTTGAACCACCACCACTATTGCCACCGCCATTTGATGGAGGAGGAGAGTAGCTAGGTCTGCTCTCTGTTCTGGTAGGTGGGGTATAGTTCTCATTTCTGGTAGGCCTGCTACTTTGTGTACCTTGAGGGCTATAGTTGTCATTTCTGGTTGGTCTGCCAGCTTGTGAGCCTTGAGGTTGTGTGTAGCTGCCGTTACCTTGGTTTCTGCTAGGTCTGCCTGCATTATTGTTTGGCGCATAACCTACACCATTTGGATTGCTTACACCCGATCTGCTAGGTCTGCCTGAGTTTCCAGCATTTGCATTGCCATTGTATCTTGGTACACCTCTATCATTGCTTCCTGGCCTTGGTCTGTAAGAACCACCTCTGTTGGCGAAACCTCCACCACCATAATATCCGCCGCCGATACCCCAGCCTCCGCCGTAATATCCACCGCCCCAACCATAACGGTCGTAATAAGAATTAGGTCCCCATGAGTTCCAACCCCAAGGATTGTTCCATCCGTAACCAAAGTTGCCATAATAGAATGGGTTGTTCCAGATGCTTCCGTATCCAAAGCCACCACCCCAGCCACCTAAACCGTATCCACTGTTCCAACCCAGGCCATAACCCAAGTAGTTCGAAGGGCCATAACTGTTTCCATAATAATAATTATCAAAATAAGGGTCGTAATAGCCTTGAAAGCTATAACCATTATAAAAACGGTTTATTCTAGATGAATAATCCATATCGTAATAAGGATTACTGGTTCCATAATATTCATCGTATTCTTCCTGTCCTTGTCCTTGAGCCTGGTTTTGTGCTTGTTGGCGTTGTGAAGGAAGGACTACTTCGACCTCCCGAGCTTTCGCTACGCTATTATAAACATCATCAGCTGGCTTAGTTTGAGCCAATTTTGATGTAGCGCATGATGCCACCAACCCTGCGGCGGCAATCATAACAATGGGTAAAAATTTAATTGGTTTCATTGTGTTTATATTTAGTTGTGTGTGTTCACGAATTTAATAAACGGTTTCAAAATTAACTAATTATTAACTATTTATTTAGTCAAAAAAATGATATAAAATAATTGATATTATTTGTTAATCGTTTGTAGGCATAAATTTATAAATTTGCCATCGAATTTTATACTTTTTAACGTACAAATTACGTTCCAAATACATAACATGAGCAAAGAAATTACAAGTAGAGAGGCAGATTATTCCCAGTGGTATAATGATATTGTGTTAAAAGCAGATCTAGCAGAGCACTCTGCTGTGCGTGGTTGTATGGTTATAAAGCCAAATGGCTATGCTATATGGGAAAAAATGCAGGCTGTTTTAGATAAAATGTTTAAGGATACAGGCCATCAAAATGCCTATTTTCCATTATTCATTCCAAAGTCATTTTTCTCTAAGGAAGCTTCTCACGTTGAGGGTTTTGCGACAGAATGTGCAGTGGTAACGCATTACCGTTTAAAAAACGACGGTAACGGAAATATCGTGGTTGATGAAACAGCCAAGTTAGAAGAGGAATTAATTGTTCGTCCAACTTCAGAAACCATCATTTGGAATACCTATAGAGGTTGGATTCAATCTTACCGCGATTTACCAATTTTAATCAATCAATGGGCGAATGTGGTAAGATGGGAAATGCGTACCAGGTTGTTTTTGCGCACAGCTGAATTCTTGTGGCAAGAAGGCCATACTGCACATGCTACGGCACAAGAAGCCATTGAGGAAACAGAACGTATGTTACATATTTATGCCGATTTTGCAGAAAACTGGTTAGCAGTTCCAGTAATCAGGGGACGTAAATCTGCCAACGAAAGATTTGCAGGTGCATTGGATACCTATTGTATTGAAGCATTAATGCAAGATGGTAAAGCTTTACAGGCAGGTACCTCTCACTTTTTAGGTCAGAATTTTGCAAAAGCTTTTGATGTTAAGTTTACGGGTAAGGATGGAAAATTAGATCACGTTTGGGCATCATCATGGGGGGTTTCTACCCGTTTAATGGGTGCTTTAATTATGGCACACAGTGACGATTCTGGATTGATTATTCCACCAAAATTAGCACCAATACAAGTGGTTATTGTTCCGATTTACAAAGGAGACGAAGATTTAGCTAAAATCTCTACCTATGTAAACGAATTAACCATGCGTTTAAAAGGTCTGGGGGTTTCTGTGAAATTTGATGATAGAGATACACAGCGCCCAGGATTTAAATTTGCCGATTACGAGTTAAAAGGTGTGCCAATCCGTATTGCCATTGGTGGTCGCGATTTAGAGAATAAAACAGTCGAAATTGCCCGTAGAGATACCAAGGTGAAACAAACGGTACCTCAGGAAGGATTGGATATTTACATCATCAAACTACTGGAGGATATTCAGCAAAGTATGTTCAACAAGGCATTGGCTTATCGCGATGAGCACATTACAGAAGCTAACAGTTATACGGAGTTTCAGGATTTGTTAGATACCAAAGCGGGTTTTATTTCAGCACATTGGGATGGAACACCAGAAACTGAGCAAAAAATAAAAGAAGAAACAAAAGCGACTATACGTTGTATTCCATTGGACAACAAATTGGAAGATGGTGTTTGTATTTATTCAGGAAAACCATCTATACAAAGGGTATTGTTTGCAAGAGCATATTAATCAGATGTGAGATGTGAGATTTGAGACATGAGATGAAATATAAATCTCAAATCTAGTGTCTCAAATCTTATGTCTAATATCTCAAATCTCAAAAAAAATGAAATTCGCAACTAAAGCTATACATGCGGGTCAAGAGCCTGATCCAACCACTGGTGCGGTAATGACACCGATATATCAAACTTCTACCTATTGGCAAAAATCTCCCGGAGATAATAAGGGGTACGAGTATTCGAGAGGAACAAACCCCACGCGTAAAGCTTTGGAGGATTGTTTAGCTGCTTTAGAAAACGCCAAATATGGCCTGGCTTTTTCGAGCGGAATGGGTGCAACAGATGCAGTATTAAAATTATTGCAGCCGGGCGATGAGGTGATTACCGGAAATGATTTATATGGTGGTTCGTATAGAATCTTTACCAAAATCTTTACTAAATATGGAATCAAATTCCATTTTCTGGATCTTTCTAAACCAGAGAATATGTTGCCGTACATCAATAATAAAACGAAATTGGTTTGGATAGAAACACCTACCAATCCTACCATGCAGATTATCGATATTGAAGGGGTAGCAAAAATTACGAAGGAGAAAAATTTAATCCTTACGGTTGATAATACATTTGCATCACCTTATTTACAAAACCCGATCGATTTGGGCGCTGATATTGTAATGCACTCGGTAACCAAGTATATTGGTGGCCACTCTGATGTAGTAATGGGTGCCTTAGTAACTAATGATGAGCAATTGTATAAAGATCTTTGGTTTATTTATAATGCCTGTGGTGCAACACCAGGTCCGCAAGATGCTTTTTTAGTTTTGAGGGGAATTAAGACACTTCATCTTAGGATGAAAGCACATTGCGAAAATGGGGAGCGTATTGCGCATTATTTAAAAACACATCCAAAGGTTGATAAAATCTATTGGCCGGGTTTTGAAGATCACCCTAATCATGATGTAGCTAAAAGACAAATGCGTGGTTTTGGCGGTATGATTTCGATTACATTAAAAGGTGCTGACCTGGAAGAAACTTTTAGGATCTCGTCTAATTTTAAGGTGTTTACCTTGGCCGAATCATTAGGTGGGGTAGAATCGCTAATTAATCACCCTGCAACGATGACACATGGCTCTATTCCGAAAGCGGAAAGAGAGAAAGTAGGTGTTACCGATAACTTACTTCGTTTAAGTGTTGGGGTAGAAGATATCGATGATCTTTTAGAGGATTTAGCTAATGCACTAGTATAATATTTCGAGCGGGCAGGTACCAGATATCTGTCCGATTTTTACTTTTTTGTAAAGCCATTGTTGTGCTAATATTAGTGGTATTCCGGCTTTACACTAAATCTTTTTTGTGGAGGTATCTACTTCATCAAAATGAGCAAAAACAAAAAAGTATACCGTTTCAATCCGGTTTAAATGGCAACAATTGTGCTGCTATTTACATCTAAACATAACTCATAATGCAATTTTTGGAGTTAAAGAATTTTCTGGATAGTAAAGTTGAACAATACAATCAGCCAAATTTTATAGCAAACGATCCGGTTTGTATTCCCCATCTTTTCGAAAAAAAGCAGGATATAGAAATTGCGGGCTTTTTTGCTGCGGTTTTAGCCTGGGGGCAGCGGAAAACAATTATAAATAAATGTAAGGAACTACTTGGCCGGATGGACAATGCGCCTTACGATTTTGTTATTAATCATACGGATAGCGATTTAAAACGCCTGTTGAACTTTAAACACCGCACATTTAACGATACCGACTTACTTTATTTTATTTCGTTTTTTAAGCAGCATTATCAAAACTTCGACAGTTTAGAGCAGGCATTTGTACCTAAGCAAGATGTCTTTCGGTCTGAATATTTAGAAGTTTCATCATTTAAATCTGAAATAATATATGCCTCGGAAGTATGTTACGCTGATGAGCTTAACTTTTCAATAGCGCAGGCATTGAACCATTTCAGACAGTATTTTTTCTCCTTGGAAGATTTTCCTCACCGGACGAAGAAACATATTTCCTCGCCAAAGCAAAAATCTACCTGTAAACGTTTAAATATGTTTTTGCGGTGGATGGTTAGGGTAGATCAAAAAGGTGTCGATTTCGGCATCTGGAATATGTTTAAGCCAAAAGATCTAATCTGTCCTTGCGATGTGCATGTAGATCGGGTAGGGCGACTACTCGGACTGATTAACAGAAAGCAGACGGATTGGTTAACTGCAATTGAATTAACCGACAATTTGAAACATTTCGATCCTTCAGATCCGGTGAAGTATGATTTTGCTTTATTTGGTTTAGGTGTGGAAAAGTTACTTTAAAATTTGTGAAATTGAGAAAAATCAAAAAAAAATTCTTTTTTTGATTCAATCTTCCTATACTTACATCGTGATCCTGCTTAGTTTAGCATTATTGCGTCTATCCCAACAGTTTCATTATGATCGCAGTTAACTTATCTGATGAAGATAGATGGAAGAAATACAATAATTTTTCTCCTCTAGTCTCAATTTTTAAAAAATTTCACCCCCTTAACGAGGAAATAGAAAGGCGGATCAATCAACACACCTTTCCAATCAGCTACAAAAAGAATAAATATCTTGTCTCGCCGGTAGATCGTAACAAGTTCCTTTTTTTAATTGTTAAAGGTGTGGTTAGGGGGTTTATAAAAGATGGAGATAACGAGATTACCACATGGATTGCCAAAGAGAATGAAGTTGTAGGTACCATACGCAATTTGTGGGTAGATGGCGACTCGGAAGAATATTTACAAGCATTAGAAGATGTAGATTTAGTTGCTATTCCACATGTATTATCCGAATACCTTTACGAAAATTTTCCTGAAGCCAATATTGTTGGCAGAAAGATGATGGAAGTGTATTACCGTTCGGCAGAGGAACGTGCTTATCTGTGCCGGATTTCGTCAGCCGAGAAAAGATATAAACGGTTTTTGGTCTCCTTCCCTGATTTAATTAACCGGGTTTCTTTAAAACACATTGCTTCTTTTTTAGCCATCAGGCTCGAAACATTAAGTAGGATTAGGGCTAAGATTTAATTCTATTAATTCGATTTATTTTCTTGTTTTTTTATGGTAGAGGGTTTAGGATTTAACAGATCTTAAACCCTTTTTGTTTTTGTTTAAAAACAACAATTTTAACTTTAATTAGTAGTATAAATACTACATATGATTAGATAGTTGTTGATTAATATCAAAAAAACACTTCGTTCGCTAGTTGTTGTCTGCCAGCATGGTAGAAGTTAATTTCTTTTTTTGTTTGCTTTGTAGTATTGATAAGACAGTTTTTTGCAATTTAAGTATAAAATAGTCGGCAATATTGTGGTTTTTTGGTGCTTGCAGGAATGTGAAAAATAACATACTTTTGCGGCCCTTAAAAACAACATTTTAAAATAGTCTCTATCTCTTCAAAAGTGTTTTATAATCAGCGTATAAACGCTGTTTTTACTGCATCCTATAAAGAGAATTTTTTATTGAAAAACAACCTTTTTAGGAAGATTATGTGCTCATTGGATGAGGTCATTTATATGCAGTGATTACCCTATTACTTCCAAGTGGAAAATGAATAAAATTACACAACGCTTTCTCTTCAGTTTTCAAAAGGAAACATGGTTTAAACTAATGGCATTTTCGTTATTTTTACTGGTTTCTATTTCTTCCGCTACTGCGCAAACCTACAAAACACACTATATTGCTCCTGCACCCTGGCAATATTGGAGTAGCGCCAATGAAATTGTAATTTCTACCAATACAGCTGGAACAACTGCAACAATTAAGAAAAGTGATGGAAGTTTAGTTACTACTTTAACACCCACACCCGGAAATCCTGCAGTTTATAGGTTTGCTGGCGATCCTGTTGGTTTGGCAAAAAATAGTCTGAATACGATACTTAACGCCGCAGGAATTATAGTTACCGGCAATAATCCAATTGCGGTAAATATTAGAAATGTAGCTTCTGACGATATTCCAGCTGGATCGTATAGTTCTACAAATGATCAATATATCAAAGGGAATGCTTCATTATTTAGTTTTGGAGATGCTGCGGTTGGTAATGCTTTTAGGGTGGGTTACTATCGCGATGGAGATCTGAATGGTGTGGCTGCCAGTGTCTCTACCAAGCGGCCAGTATACAGTATTTTAGCCCTTGAAAATAATACGACAATCAAGCTTAATGGTACAGCCATTACCACATTAAATTCAGGTCAAAGTTATATTTTACAGGCTGTGATGGGCAGTTTGGTGGAAACATCAGGTCCTGCAGTAATGAACACCGGAATAAATGTAGATGCGCCTGAAGCCTGTGGTGATGGTGCCTATAATCCGGTGCCACCAATTTCTTCTTTGGGCAATGAGTATGTGGTGATTAGGGGAAAAGGAAATAATACCGCAGAACAAACAACTATTATAGCTACAGAAGCGAATACCAATGTAACGGTATCCAATTTTGATCACAATGGCGTTCTGCAATCAACCAATACCTATAACTTAATTGCTGAGGGAAGTTTTATTACTTTTCCAAATGGGGTATCTACGGGAACAAATACAGGGAACGTTCAGGTGGGGGATGCATCTTCAGGATCGAGGATTGTAGCGACAAAAAATGTAGTGGCCTATTCGGGTACGGCAAATCAATGTGAGGTTGATATCGCAACTTTAGCGCCTTTGAGTGCCTGTGGAGGTTCATTAAAAGCAGAAACCTACAAGTTTAGAGGGAATAATCTAGGAGATTTGCCATATTTCGCTTATCTGATTACCAAAAGTTCTACTGATAAAATCTATTTAACCACCAATGGAGGTTCTCCGGTATTTAACAATACAGATGTGGAAACTATCCCTGGGGTGGGTGTACGTAGACAACTAGGAAGTTCCGGAGCTTATGCCATCGATTTTGAAAATACGAATATTGGTAGCCCAAATTCATTCTATTTAAGTAGTAATACCAGGTGGACTGTTGCAATGGTACAATCGGGTGGTGGTTTTTCGATGTCGAATTTTCTTTCCCCATTTCCAGAGAAAGCATTAAAACCAACCTATGCGCAGGCTGATTGTGCATCTGCCTTATTAAGTGCCGATGCAAATAGTAATGCCCCTTTTCAATGGTACTTAAACGGGGTGGCTATTGCGGGTGCAACTTCGAGAACGTATCAAGCTACGCTTTCTGGTTCTTATACCATAACCTCTACATTAGATTGCGGCATCAGTTCACAATCGCTTCCGGTAACCATTGCCTTGTGTAATGTTGATTTGATCTTAACCAAGGCAGTTGACAATACATCACCGGTAAAAGGAGGGACAGTTAATTTTACCATCACCGTAAAAAATTCGAATATCGCATCAGGTACGGTTACTGGCACCGGTAATGCTATTGGTGTTTCGGCTACAGATTTACTTCCTTCTGGATACACTTACGTTTCAAGTGTTGCGGCAACGGGAACATCATATGATCCGGCTACAGGTTTGTGGTCCATAGGAAGCATGAATGCTGGTCAAAGCCTTATACTTACTATAACGGCTAAAGTTAATAATTCTGGAAATTATAACAATACAGCGGTAGTAACGGGATCTCAGGCAGATCCTGTATTATCGAATAATACGGCCTCTGCTAGTGTTACGCCAGTAAATATTTCATTAACGTCGGCATCGGGAACAGATAACCAATCGATCTGTGTTGGTGGAACTACTACAGCAATCCAATATCTGATTACAGGAACACCTGTCGTTTTAGTTACAGGTTTAGGTCCTTCAGGTCTGAATTATGGAACCACAACCTCCGGTGGAAATACCATTTTAACGATTGATGCAGGGACGGTATCCAATCCTGGTGATTATAATTATACAGTAAGAGCAACTTATGCGTCCCCATCTGTTACGATTATTAGGGCAACTGGATCTATAATTGTTAGTCCTCAGGTAACTACCCCCGTTTTTGCTCTGGGAGCAACTTCGTCTCGCTGTCAAGGCTTCGGAACACAAACCTATTCGGCAACAGCCAGTAATGCTACCGGAATTACTTACAGCATTAGTCCCGTAAATTCTGGTGTAATTAATGCCAGTACGGGCGCAGTAACCTGGTCGTCGGTTTATAACGGTACGGCAACAATTACAGCATCTGCTGTGGGAATATGCGGAACTAAAACTGCAAATCATACTGTAACTATTAATTCGACAGGGACGATCAGTGGGGCGGGTACTGTATGTTCTGGTTCGAATGGTACATTAACATTGTCTGGTGCACCTTCAACCGTTGTGCGTTGGGAATCATCAACAGATAACGGTATAAACTGGACAACAATTGCGAATACAACAACAAGCCTAAACTATACAAACATTGCTGTTACTACGCTTTATAGAGCAATTGTTTCTGGTGGAGGCTGTACAAATGCGGCTTCGGGAACTGCAAATGTAATGGTAACGCCTCGTCCGGTAATTGCCAATCAAACTTATTATATCTGTAAAACAGGCAGTTTTACTTTTGCACCAATTGATGTGCCAAACGGAACAACCTATACATGGGCTAATCCAACGCTTTCTTCTGCAAACATTACGGGAGGAGCCGTTGGTACTGGTGAACTTTCGGTCAATCAAACCTTAACCAATTCAGGTACAACGCTGCAAACGGCGACTTATACGGTTACACCTATTTATTCATCGTGTTCAGGTAATCCTTTCACTATAACGGTATATGTAGTGCCCACGCTTACCGCTTCGGCAACCGGAACAACAATCTGTTCTGCATCGGCATTTAGCGTAACACCAAATAGTAATGTAAACGGGACAACCTATACCTGGACAGCAGCTTTAACGAATGGAACAGCCTCTGGATTTTCGAATCAATCAACAGATGTTGCTGGGCCAATTTCGCAAACCTTATCAAATACCTCTGGAGCTGATGCCACAGTAAGATATACTGTGACGCCAATTTACAATGGTTGTAGTGGAGCAACTTTTACTTTCGATGTTATTGTGAGAACCGCTACACCAGCACCAACTGCAAGCAACCAGACTTTCTGCGAAATCTCAAACGCAACCGTTGCCAATTTAGCGGCAACAGGAACTTCGGTTAAGTGGTATACACAGGCTACGGGCGGAACTGCTTTGGCTTCGACCACGACTTTGGTTAATGGAACTTATTATGCGAGCCAGACATTAAACAGTTGTGAGAGTGCAACCCGTGCTTCGATCACCGTAACGATCACCGCAACGCCAGCACCGACTGCAAACAACCAGACCTTCTGTGAAATTTCAAATGCTACTGTCGCGAATTTAGCTGCAACGGGAACGGCTGTTAAATGGTATACACATGCCACGGGTGGAACTGCATTGGCTTCGACCACAGCTTTGAGCAATGGGACTTATTATGCGAGCCAGACTTTAAACAGTTGTGAGAGTGCAACCCGTGCTTCGATTACGGTAACGATTACCGCTACACCAGCACCAACTGCAAACAACCAGACCTTCTGCGAAATTTCAAATGCTACTGTCGCGAATTTAGCTGCAACGGGAACGGCTGTTAAATGGTATACACAGGCAACCGGTGGAACTGCTTTGGCTTCGACTACGGCTTTAAGCAATGGGACTTATTATGCGAGCCAGACATTAAACAGCTGCGAGAGTGCAACCCGCGCTTCGATTACGGTAACAATTACGGCTACACCAGCACCAACTGCAAACAACCAGACCTTCTGCGAAATTTCAAATGCTACTGTCGCGAATTTAGCTGCAACGGGAACGGCTGTTAAATGGTATACACAGGCCACCGGCGGAACTGCTTTGGCTTCGACTACGGCTCTGACCAACGGAACTTATTATGCGAGCCAGACTTTAGACAGTTGTGAGAGTGCAACCCGTGCTTCGATTACGGTAACGATTACCGCTACACCAGCGCCGACTGCAAAYAACCAGACCTTCTGCGAAATTTCAAATGCTACTGTCGCGAATTTAGCTGCAACGGGAACGGCTGTTAAATGGTATACACAGGCCACGGGTGGAACTGCATTGGCTTCGACTACAGCTTTGGTTAATGGAACTTATTATGCGAGCCAGACATTAAACAGTTGTGAGAGTGCAACCCGTGCTTCGATCACCGTAACGATCACCGCAACGCCAGCACCGACTGCAAACAACCAGACCTTCTGTGAAATTTCAAATGCTACTGTCGCGAATTTAGCTGCAACGGGAACGGCTGTTAAATGGTATACACAGGCAACCGGCGGAACTGCTTTGGCTTCGACTACGGCTTTAAGCAACGGAACTTATTATGCGAGCCAGACATTAAACAGTTGTGAGAGTGCAACCCGCGCTTCGATTACGGTAACAATTACGGCTACACTAGCACCAACTGCAAACAACCAGACCTTCTGCGAAATTTCAAATGCTACTGTCGCGAATTTAGCTGCAACGGGAACGGCTGTTAAATGGTATACACAGGCAACCGGTGGAACTGCTTTGGCTTCGACTACGGCTTTAAGCAACGGAACTTATTATGCGAGCCAGACTTTAAACAGCTGCGAGAGTGCAACCCGCGCTTCGATTACGGTAACCATTACCGCTACACCAGCACCAACTGCAAACAACCAGACCTTCTGCGAAATTTCAAATGCTACTGTCGCGAATTTAGCTGCAACGGGAACGGCTGTTAAATGGTATACACAGGCAACCGGCGGAACTGCTTTGGCTTCGACCACAGCTTTGGTTAATGGAACTTATTATGCGAGCCAGACTTTAAATAGTTGTGAGAGTGCGACACGTGCTTCGATCACGGTAACGATTACCGCTACACCAGCGCCGACTGCAAATAACCAGACCTTCTGTGAAATATCAAACGCAACCGTTGCCAATTTAGCGGCAACAGGAACTTCGGTTAAGTGGTATACACAAGCAACCGGCGGAACTGCTTTGGCTTCGACCACAGCTTTAGTTAATGGAACTTATTATGCGAGCCAGACTTTAAATAGTTGTGAGAGTGCGACACGTGCTTCGATTACGGTAACGATTACCGCAACGCCAGCACCGACTTCAAATAACCAGACCTTCTGTGAGATTTCAAATGCTACTGTCGCGAATTTAGCTGCAACGGGAACAGGAGTTAAATGGTATACACAGGCCACAGGTGGAACTGCATTGGCTTCGACAACAGCTTTGAGCAATGGGACTTATTATGCGAGCCAGACTTTAAATAGTTGTGAGAGTGCGACACGTGCTTTGATTACGGTAACGATTACCGCTACACCAGCGCCGACTGCAAACAACCAGACCTTCTGTGAAATTTCAAATACTACTGTCGCGAATTTAACTGCAACAGGAACGGCTGTTAAATGGTATATGCAGGCTACGGGTGGAACTGCATTGGCTTCGACCACAGCTTTAAGCAATGGGACTTATTATGCGAGCCAGACTTTAAACAGCTGCGAGAGTGCAACCCGCGCTTCGATTACGGTAACAATTACGGCTACACCAGCACCAACTGCAAACAACCAGACCTTCTGTGAAATTTCAAATGCTACTGTTGCCAATTTAGCTGCAACGGGAACAGGAGTTAAATGGTACACACAGGTAACAAGCGGAACTGCTTTGGCTTCGACTACAGCTTTGGTTAATGGAACTTATTATGCGAGCCAGACTTTAAACAGTTGTGAGAGTGCGACACGTGCTTCGATCACGGTAACGATCACCGCTACACCAGCACCGACTGCAAACAACCAGACTTTCTGTGAAATATCAAACGCAACCGTTGCCAATTTAGCGGCAACAGGAACTTCGGTTAAATGGTATACTTCTTCAACCGGCGGAACGGCTTTGGCTTCGACTACAGCTTTAAGCAATGGAACTTATTATGCGAGCCAGACTTTAAACAGCTGTGAGAGTGCAACGCGTGCTTCGATCACGGTAACCATTACCGCTACACCAGCACCAACGGCAAACAACCAGACCTTCTGTGAAATTTCAAATGCTACTGTCGCGAATTTAGCTGCAACGGGAACCGCTGTTAAATGGTATACACAGGCCACAGGTGGAACTGCATTGGCTTCGACAACAGCTTTGAGCAATGGGACTTATTATGCGAGCCAGACTTTAAA
Organism: Pedobacter psychrodurus; assembly: GCF_004331735.1. Classification (GTDB taxonomy): domain Bacteria; phylum Bacteroidota; class Bacteroidia; order Sphingobacteriales; family Sphingobacteriaceae; genus Pedobacter; species Pedobacter psychrodurus. The sequence continues at coordinate 2,517 of NZ_SJSO01000028.1, read as the reverse complement.
TAGTTGTGAGAGTGCGACACGTGCTTCGATTACGGTAACGATTACCGCTACACCAGCGCCGACTGCAAACAACCAGACCTTCTGTGAAATTTCAAATGCTACTGTCGCCAATTTAGCTGCAACGGGAACGGCTGTTAAATGGTATACACAGGCCACAGGTGGAACTGCATTGGCTTCGACAACAGCTTTGAGCAATGGGACTTATTATGCGAGCCAGACTTTAAACAGCTGTGAGAGTGCGACACGTGCTTCGATTACGGTAACGATTACCGCAACGCCAGCACCGACTGCAAATAACCAGACCTTCTGCGAAATTTCAAATGCTACTGTCGCGAATTTAGCTGCAACGGGAACGGCTGTTAAATGGTATACACAGGCAACCGGTGGAACTGCTTTGGCTTCGACTACGGCTTTAAGCAACGGAACTTATTATGCGAGCCAGACATTAAACAGTTGTGAGAGTGCAACGCGTTCACAGATCACGGTAACGATTTATCCAACTCCTAAAGGATTTAATGATGCAAGGACTTTAGACTGTGCAGGAAGCTTTAGCTATGATATTCAAACATCAAACATCAATAATACTGTTAATGGAGGGAATTCGGTTCCAGCATCGTTCACTTGGGCGGTAAATGCAAATGTAACAGGTGCAGCTAACGGATCCGGCAATACAATCACGCAAACTTTATTCAATACGAGTAACAGTATCCAAACAATCGTGTATACCGTAACACCAAAAGCGACTGTAACAGGTGGCTGTGTTGGTAATACATTTACGGTAACGGTATCTGTTCCTGTTTGTTCGTCGATATCAATAACAAAATCTGCTAATGTTACTTCAGTAAATAAGGCTGGAAATGTGATCGCTTATACAATTGTAGTTGCTAATACGGGTAACACTAGTCAAAATAATGTGATTGTTAGCGATCCATTGCTTGGCGGCAACTTAAGTAATCCTACGAAAACCGGAAATACAGATAATATTTTAGAAAAAGGTGAAAGCTGGACTTACAATGGATCTTATACTGTACTTCAATCAGATTTAAATAATAATGGTAATCCAACGAATAATACTGGAAAGATTACCAATTCAGCGAGTGTTAATACTACCGAACTACCAACGGCAAAGACAGCAACAGCTGATGTTAACATCGCTTTAAGTCCGGTGGTTACTTTGGTGAAAACAGGAACATTAAACATTAATGGGAACTCGATCAGTTACCTGTTTACAGTTAAAAATACCGGTAACGTTACCTTGAATAACTTAGTTGTAACCGATTGTAAAGTTACAGGGCCAATTACATTAGCGACTAGCACATTGATGCCAGGAGCAAGTACAACGGCAACGGCTTCCTATACAATTTCTAATGCTGAAAAAGCCTTAGGATCAGTTAGCAATACGGCCACGGTTAATGGAAAAGATCCGTTAAACGGCAATGTTTCTGATATTTCGGGAACGAGTGAGAGCAACAATACGCCAGCTGTAACCAATACTGGAGTTTATGCTGTTGATGATGAAGGAACTTTAAATGCCGTAACTGGTGGTGTTGCAGTGAGCAATGTTTTGGTTAACGATAAGGTGGATGGTAACCAAGCTACTTTAGCTAATGTGACCATCACTCAGATTTCGAGTTCAAGCCTTAACATATCTATTGATCCTGCTACAGGAAAAGTGAATGTTCTTCCGGGTACACCTGTTGGGACTTATACATTGGTTTATCAAATTGAAGATAAAACAAAACCTGGAAATGTAAAAGAAGCAACTGTTACTATTCATTTGGTTACTGGAGTGATATTAGCTGTTGATAATAGTGGAAGTACAAATAGTGTTACCGGCGGAACAGCGGTTGCGAATGTTCTGGGTAATGATACTTACAATGGTGGTGCACAAGCAAAGCTATCTAATGTTACCATCACCAATGGAACAAACGACAGCAACGGTAAAGTAACCCTCGATCCTTCAACAGGAGCGGTAAATGTTGCAGCAAATACCCCAGCCGGTATTTATACTTTAACTTATACCATCACCGATAAACTGGATGCCTCTAAAACTTCGACTGCAACGGTAAAAGTAACGGTAGCTTCGGGTGTACTATTGGCAAAAGATGATGCAGGTACTGCCAACTCAGTAACAGGTGGAACAGCAGTTGCTAATGTACTTTTGAACGATACTTACAATGGAACTGCAATAGCTCCAACATTAAATGATGTAACCATTACCAACGGTACAAACGATAGCAATGGCAAGGTAACCCTCGATCCTTCAACAGGAGCGGTGGGTGTGGCCGCAAATACCCCAGCTGGTGTTTATAACTTAACTTATACCATCACCGATAAATTAGATGCCTCGAAAACTTCAACCGCAACGGTAAAAGTAACCGTGGCTTCGGGTGTACTATTGGCAAAAGATGATGCAGGTACTGCCAACTCAGTAACAGGTGGAACAGCAGTTGCTAATGTACTTTTGAACGATACTTACAATGGAACTGCAATAGCTCCAACATTAAATGATGTAAC
>NZ_SJSO01000027.1 GCF_004331735.1 Pedobacter psychrodurus | reverse complement strand
TTTGATCAACTATTACGGAAAATTCCATAGCTCAAAGTTGAAAGGCTTTCTGCGTGGGGTTAATGCAAAGTTGGCTAACTGGGCAATCAGGAAATACAAAGGGTTGAGAGTCAGCGTGACCAGTGCGATGAAATGGCTAAAGCGTTTATATAAACGAAAACCAAAACTCTTTGCACACTGGACATTTGGCTCAAAACCTACTATGGAATTACGATAATAAGAGCCGTATGATGGGAGACCATCACGTACGGTTCTGTGAGAATCTCAGGTTGAGATACCTGGGTTTACTTGATAGGATATTGTTATAAATGAGGTACATGAGTGGGGTGATGGTCGTAAATAGGCCATAACTCTACTCATGTATTTTTTTTTACAAGTGATTCGTTAGCAGACTCTCAACTCAAAACGTCCAGCTCCAAACTACTTCTCCTCCTTAAACCTACTAAAAAACAAGAGCGCTATTAAACAAAGTCCGAAACCTACAATTCCATTCAGGCGTAATCCAAAATCATTTCCGGGGTCTTTGCCGTAAATGGTGAGCATGGCGAAAATGGCGATACCTAAAGTTTGTCCGAGTTTTACAAAAAGATATTTCACAGCGAAGAACATGCCCTCATGGTTTTCACCTGTTTCTAAAGTATCTCTTTGGGCAATATCGGCCAAAATAGCCGTAGGTAAAATGCCAAGTGCCGCTAATGGAAACGAGGCGGATAGTACCAGGATGTAAATCTGTGTATGTGGGCCGAATGGTAATTTGCCTAAAAAGAAAATGGTAACAAAAATTAGGCAGAGTACCCCAAAAGCAAGCAATACAAAGGGTTTTTTGCCAATCTTAGCCGAACCAAAATTAACCAGCGGATAAAACAACAGGGAAGCCAAAACCATGGCGCCCATAAATTTCCCGCCTTCCGATTCTGGCAGCCCCAATAAAACCGTACAGAAAAACAATAAACCGCTCGATATAATGCTTAGTGCGGTATAAAATGCAAAATCAGATATAAGGTAATATTTAAAGTTGCTGTTTTTAAAGGTGCTCTTAATGGCTGGCCATAAAGGTACATGGGTAGGTTTAGCCACAGAAAATTCTTTTTCGTTAATAAAAAAAACCGGTAATAACATCACCAGGCCCGATAAAATACATAAACCCCATACTGCAATCTGGATGGCTTCGCTGCGGTTGGCCACATGAAAATGAGCTTCAACCAGATCGGCAAAGTTGTTGGTACAGGCCGATAAAATAATGCCGATTACAAAACCAACCTGCTGATAGCTGGACAGCTTAACCTTTTGCCTAGGTGTATTGGTTACTTCGGCCAGCAAAGCGTTATATGGGATAATATAAGTAGTAACCGATACAAAAAACAAACAAAGTGTTATGGTAAGCCACCAGGCATTGTGCAGGCTCTCTGTTTTTTGGATCGGGTAGAAAACCAGTCCGCAGAAAAGCATAGCGGGAATAATAGCCCATTTCATAAAGGGCATCCTACGGCCGTTTTTGTTCGTGCTGGCATCGCTTTTAGAAGCAATAAATGGATCGTAAATGGCATCAACCAATCTGCCCGAGGCGGCAATGATGGAAAGGATGTTAAATGCGCCTAATAAAACAAGTTGTGGAACCAAAGGAGGTAAACCAGCATTGCTGGGCGGTAAATAGAAAAATGGAAGCATTACGATGATAATGTTTGTCATCGTGCTCCAACCAATCATACCGGCAGCATAAGCAATTTCTTGTTTTAGGGAGAGTGTTTTGTTCATTAATTATTTTAAATTCTTTTATGTTTTTTGTAAAGCAGGTTCCTGTGTTAATCGGTTAGATCAGTCCTGCTTTCCATTTTATCCCGATGAAAAATCGGGATGTTCATTCCAATCAGGTTTATTTTACTTCAGCCTGCCTTAGGCAAGTTCCAAAGATCTGGCGTCATTCCCGCGCAGGCGGGAATCTTAAAGCTTATTGCATTACGATTCCCAATCAAGTTGGGAATGACGATCCGCGTACAATTATTTTTTATTAAACCATCTGCTCACAAAATAAACCACCAGAAAGCCTACAAAAATATATAATCCGTTTAATGCCGCGTTCGGGTCATCGGCATAAATGCTAAAGGCCACGAAAGTATAAGCAGCAATAAAAATAATAGGCAATATAGGATATAAAGGAACAGTGTAGATGTTTTTTTTATCAAGATGTGCCGTTCTTTTTCTGAGGATAAAAATCGTGGCTGCAGAACTGGCCATGCTAATGCTTTCTAAGAAAATAGTATAATTTAAAATCTTGTCGAAGGTTTTGGCGTAGAATATAATTACCACCGAAATTAAGGTAAAAACCGATAAACTAATGGTGATTACCTCGGTTTTTTTGTTCATCCTACTAAATATTTTGGGTAGTGCACCTTCTTCGCCCATGGCAAACATGGCCCTTGGGTTGCTCAGTAGGTTTACATTTACATAACCCATTACGGAGAAAAAGATAATCACAGAAAGGGCATTAAATCCGGCAGGGCCAAATATTTTCGAAGCCAATATTGCAGCTATGCTTTCTGCTGATTTTAGTTCTTCGAAGCCGATGACCTTTACATACACATAATTGATGGCCAGATAAAGGATCACAATAATCGTTAATCCGATAATGATGGAGCGTGGAATTACCTTTTTGGCTTCTTTAACCTCGCCACCAAAATTAATCGTCTGCGCGTAACCCGCATAAGAGAAAGAAACAGCAATTAAACATAGACCTAATGCTTTTCCGTAATCAGACCAGGTGGGCAGTGCACCACTTACCGTTTTAAAAATGGGCGTAACAGTTTGTGTTTGTCCGCCGAAAAATATAGCACAGATTAAAGTTAAAATCATTCCGATTTTAATTACCGTTAATACGTTTTGTGTTTTGGAACTCGCTTTTAGGCCTAACAGATTTATAAAATAGAAGGTCAAAATTGTGATAATGGCAATGGCAACACGATAGGTTTCATTCTGTTTATCAATAGGCAAAATAATTTTGCTCACGTATTCTGCACCAATAATGGAGATGGCCGCTACCGATGCTGCGCTCGAAATAATAACGATACAATTAATGGCGAAAGCAATAGAAGGGTGATAAGCCGCTGAAAATATTTTATAATATCCACCTGTTACCGGAAAGCGGGAACCAATTTCGGCATAGGTTAATGCACCACAAAAGGCTACAAAACCACCAATAAACCAGGCCAGGTAAAATAACTCTGGAATTTGCGCTTTCGCAGCTACGTTTACAGGCGTACGAAATACACCCATTCCAATAACCAAACTCACCACAATCATGGATAAATCGAATAGCGAAAGCTGCTTCTTTTGTTGCATCAAATAAAATTATGAATATTGGGTTGAAGATAAGGAAAATTGAATGATTGAATGAGAGAATGTTTGGAGGATGGAAGAGGTAAGATGGGAAATGGAAAAGGCAGGATGGACTAATGACTGGTGAACGAATAAATAACCATCATCCATATTACATATTCCATCAACCATGTTTGTATGTGGAAACTTTCTTTTGCTAGCCTCATGGAATAAATCTATTATTGTATGATATTTCTGAACAAGAGATTTGAAAAACAGATATTCGGATTTTTGAGATCAGATTTATTTCTACAAATTTGTCATGTTGATTTAAGACATGCACCGAAATCGCTCGGTTTTGTCGCTTTGCAAGCCAAAAAATGCAAAGTTTTTCAAGTGATGAACAGATAAACACAATATGGCAGAGGTAATTTATAACGACGACAGTATTCGTTCATTAGATTGGAAAGAGCACATCAGGCTTCGTCCGGGTATGTATATTGGTAAACTTGGCGATGGTTCTGCTCAGGATGACGGTATTTACGTTTTGTTAAAGGAAATTGTAGATAACTCTATCGATGAGTTTGTGATGGGCACTGGAAAGACCATCGAAATTACCCTTTCCGAACAAAAGGTAAATATTCGTGATTATGGTCGTGGTATTCCATTGGGTAAGGTAATCGATTGTGTAAGCAAAATTAATACTGGTGGTAAATACGATAGTAATGCCTTCCAGAAATCGGTAGGTTTAAATGGTGTAGGTACTAAAGCCGTTAATGCGCTTTCTACTAGTTTTGTGGTGCAATCGTACCGTGATGGAAAAACGAAAAAAGTTGAATTTTCTAAAGGAGAAATTGTAACTGAGCAACCGATTATCGATACCACTCAACGTAATGGTACGGCGATTACTTTTTATCCGGATGAAACCATTTTTAGAAACTATCACTACATCCCCGATTTTGTAGAGAGCATGGTTTGGAACTATGTTTTCTTGAATACCGGTTTAACGGTAAATTTCAATAACCAAAAATATTTTTCGGAGAGAGGTCTTTACGACCTGCTTTCTAAATTTAATAAACCGGAAGAAATCCGTTACCCGATTATTCATATGATTGGGCCAGATATCGAAATTGCAATGACCCATGGGCAGCAATATGGCGAAGATTACCACTCTTTTGTAAACGGACAGCACACTACTCAGGGTGGAACCCACCAGGCTGCTTTTAGGGCGGCAGTGGTGAAAACTGTTCGGGAGTTTTTCAAAAAAGAGTTTGATGCGGCCGATGTGCGCTCATCCATTATTGCAGCAATTTCTGTGCGTGTACAGGAACCGGTTTTCGAATCGCAGACCAAAACAAAACTGGGTTCGCAGAACATGGGACCAGAAGGACCATCGGTAGCTACTTTTATTAACGATTTTGTTAAAAAAGAGCTTGATGATTACTTGCACAAACATCCGGATGTAGCTGATGCACTTTTAAAACGCATTATTCAATCGGAGCGGGAGCGTAAAGATATTGCTGGTATTAAGAAACTGGCGAACGACAGGGCTAAAAAGGCCTCTTTACACAATAAAAAACTGCGCGATTGTAAGGTGCATTTTAATACCACGCATGAGAAACGTTACGAAACCACCTTGTTTATTACCGAGGGAGATTCGGCATCGGGTTCAATCACAAAATCGCGCGATGTAGATTGCCAGGCCGTATTTAGTTTAAAAGGTAAACCCTTAAACTGTTATGAGCTTACCAAAAAAGTAGTTTACGAAAACGAAGAATTTAACCTGCTACAACATGCTTTAAATATCGAAGATGGTTTAGAAGGCTTACATTATAACAATATTGTAATTGCAACTGATGCCGATGTGGATGGTATGCACATCCGTTTGTTGATGATGACTTTCTTTCTTCAATTCTTCCCTGATCTGGTTAAAGCGGGCCATGTTTATATTTTACAAACGCCACTTTTCAGGGTGCGTAATAAAAAGGAAACCATTTATTGCTATAGCGACGAAGAACGCAGAAATGCAATTGAAAAACTAGGTAATAAACCAGAAATTACCCGATTTAAAGGTTTGGGAGAAATTTCTCCAGATGAATTTGGATTATTTATCGGAAAAGATATCAGGTTAGATCCAGTTATTTTGAAAGATCAAACGATTAAAAGCTTGTTGGAATATTACATGGGTAAAAATACACCCGACAGGCAGCAGCACATTATCCGAAATCTGCGCGTAGAGAAGGATGAGGTGACCGCTGAAGAACCAAAAGTGATTAATGACGAAGTAGCCTAAAAAAAAGAAAGTCAAGTTTTAAAAGAACTTGACTTTCTTTTTTAATGCGCTGCGTTGAAAAGGTCCTCCGACTCCGCTCAGGATGACAATCGCGTTCGTGGCGTCCTGCTGAACTTGTTTCAGCATCTATCTTGTTATGCCGTGGTTCGTGTCTTCACGAACCAGCTTTAAATCATCGTTTCGTGAAGACACGAACCGAGGCAATAGATAGCAAAGAACGATCGTCTTTCCCGCGCAGGCGGGAATCTTAAAGCTTGTTGCATTAGGATTCCCAATCAAGTTGGGAATGACGACAGTATTAGGGATTGTGTTAATCCACTTACTTATTCTTTAGGTACATTCACCGTATCTTCAGGGTGTTGCGGAGGCAATACATCTACCTTTTTCTCTACAATGGTAATTTTGGTAAATACCGCATACTTGCTCGGAGCGATGCCATTATCATACTTTTCGGCATAAGCCTGCGTAAATTCAGCGCCGAAGTAAAGAATAATCGAGGTATAATAAATCCATAATAAAATAACGATAATCGAACTGGCTGCTCCAAAAGCCGAGCCCGGATTACCTTTTTCAATATAAATCCCAATCAGGTATTTACCCAAACTGAACAGAACTGCAGTAAACAATGCGCCAATTATTGCCGATTTCCAACGAATAATCACATCGGGTAATACTTTAAATATAACAGCAAATACAGCCGTAACAGCCGCAAGTGTAATTACATTGTTTAAAATATAAATCAGAATGGCCATCGTATCATTTGCAACGGGGATTACTTCATCTATCTTACTTTGCGAGAGTAGGTTGCCCAATTTAGAACCCAAACCTACTACAACAGTGTTAACCACCAGCGATACCAGCAATAGAAAGCCCATCGAAACAATTAAAGAGAAAGACAATAACCTGTTAGAAAGCATTTTTATCCAGCCTTTTTTGGGCACAGCTTTTACTTTCCAAATCATGTTAATGCTATCTTGTATCTCAATAAAAATAGCAGTTGAACCAATAATCAATGTGCCTATCCCAATAATTAAACCAATGGTAGACTGACCTGATTTATTGGCATGTTCTACAAAACCTTGAATTTGTGTAGCTGCCTCTTTGCCAACCATTTCGGTAATCTGCCCATAAAACTGACCTCTTGTTTCCTCATTTCTTTTGTCGCCAAAAAATAGGGTAGCGGCGGATAGCATGATAATAATAAGCGGCGTAAGTGAAAAAATAGTATAGTAAGCTAAAGATGCACTTAGTTTTGTGATCCTATCCTCAATAAAACCTTTTCCAGCTGCTATAAATAGATGATAAAGCGCAATAAAAAAATGTTTGATCTTGTGAATTACTCTCATCGAAAAATTAAAACGGATATCCTATCCCAATGTTAAAAATTAAATTCTGTTTACGCCAATCCTTATTGCCGAAGGCGATATCATCGAACACCCATCTTTGTCCTTCTGGTAAATATGGTTTACGCACCGGGAAGGCCACATCTAAGCGCACTACAAAAATGCTGACATCTACCCGCAAGCCTGCACCAGTACCCACCGCCAGTTCGTTAAAAGCATTTTTCAGCTTAAAACCAGATCCAAGTCTGGCAGTCTCTGGCTTGCCAGGTTCTCCAAGGTCTTCTTTTCTTAGCCAGATATTTCCTGCATCTACAAACAATGCGCCATAAAGTACACTTACTATCTTAAACCTTAGTTCTGAGTTGAGCATTAGCTTAATATCACCACCCTGATCAGCAAAAATAGCATCATCTTTCACCTTAAAAGTTCCCGGGCCTAAAGTTCTGGCCGGAAATGCCCTGATATCATTGCTTCCCCCAGCAAAAAACTGTCTTACAAACGGGAGCGAGGTAGAGTTGCCATAGGCATAACCGTAACCCAGGTTTAACCTGTTCGCCCAAATTAAGTTTCTTGTAATTTTATAATAGTCCCTCAAATCAGCCTCTACCCTGATAAACTGTGTTAGTGGCACGTTAAAAAGCGTACGTTTCCCTTCTTCATCTTTTGGTACAAAAGTGCCCCATACATTTCCTCCGGTTTCTAAACCACCAAAGAAATAAGTGTTGTTTCTCCGGCTATCTTCCATCTGGTTGGTATAAGTGAAATTATAGTTACTGCCAATAATAAACTGACTTTCTAAGGTGGTTCTTAGTAATGGGTTTTCTTCATATAACCTGCCTTCGGTGAGTGAATCTGGAAAACTTGTAGAAACATAACTTATTGATATCGGGTTAAAGTTATGCTCTTTGTATAGGTTCTCCTTAAAATTATAACCATATTGCCCTTTAACTGCATGTAAAGTATATTCAGAACCACGGTTAAGCATCTGGTAAGAAAGTGAGGCAATGGTTTTCGGGATAAAAGCATTGGTGCTATTTGGTTTGTAAAAGGGAACAATAAACCTTGGGAAGGTTAATTTTCCTTCAGCAGTTAACGAAAGCGAGTTTTTGCCTAACGAAGTTCCTTTGGTTTGTGTTTCGAAACCACCGCTTACACTCAAATCTAATTGTTCTGCATTTCTAAACAAGTTTCTGGTGGTTTGTGTTACTTTCACTTCCGAACCAACGAAATTGTTCGATTTACTCGTTCCGACAACCGAAAAGGTAAGTGAATTTTTCTTTAATGGTGTTAAATAAATATTCAGGTCGAGCTGATTGTTTCTGAAACTATCAACAGGTAAAAATTCAGCCCTTACATCCTGAAAAGCACCGACATTTACCATTCGGTTTAACGATTGGTTATGATCTTTACGGTTATAAGCTTCGTCTTTATGAAAGAACACCAAACGATCGAAAAGTTTTGGTTTAAACGTATTCCGGTCATCGTATATATTGAAATCGTTATACTGTAGTGGCTTTAGCTTTCTTAATGTAGTATCTCTCCTTAACGAATAATTAGGGTATATGTTAATGTTTTTAATGGTATAGGGTTTTAATGCTGCATCAGGAGCAATATCTTTAACCTTAACTGAAACGTTAACGAGATTTTTGCCAATGGTACTATCCACCTGCATAATTAAATAATCAGGACTAAAATAGAAATAGCCATTTTCTTTCAGGTCATTATCAATCCTAATCCGCTCATTTTTGTAGGTATCGATATCGTAATAATCGCCAACTTTTAGCAAAGTTTTGTCTTTGTTGGTATTAATGATTTTGGTGAGCACTCCAGAATCTGGTGGGAAATTAATCTTATTTATTTTATACCGTTCACCGGTAACTGCAGTATAAATGGCTTTACCCTTTTTTTCTTTTACAACGGTATCGCCGGTAACATTTGCCTGTAAATATCCTTCACTAATGAGGTAACTGGATAATACGTCATTGTTGTATTTCAGCTTAACATCGTTCAATAACACAGGTGCTTCGCCTTGTCTGCGCAGCCAGTTTCTAAAACCTTTTGGCTTTTTGGGCTCGCCAGCAAGATTGTAAATGCCCAGTTTGAATTTTATACCCAAAATCGACTTATTGGGACGAGGCCTTGTTTTAGCTTCCAGATCGGTTTTAATCTGTTTTTCATTGTCAATTTTCCCTGATGAGTCAGGATTGATTTTTACTTCAGCACCGGTATACAAAATCTGTCCTGGTTTTAACGATTTGGTACTGCTGCAAGCCGCCCAAACTAAACAGGCCAATAAAAATAAAAGAGGTCTAGTTAGTTTTCTCATCTTGTGCTTTCTGTTCAATGTTTCTTATTCTTCTTATTCTTTTCTTTTGAAAAATCTCTCTGAATTTATTGTAATCTACCACCAGGGTGAAACCTAAGCCTGTTTCAACAATTTGTCCTTGTACAATCATATCGTTCTGGTTTCGGCGGTAAGCCCTTAAACGGTACCTGCCATCTGCAGAGAGCGCATATTCTACGTTAACATTCCCGGCAATATTGGTCGATTTTTCTCCGGGTGCCTGTGGCCCTTCTAAAGCAAAAGAGCTCCCCACGCTAACGGTTAATCTGTCATTGAGCAGTTTTTTAGATAAGCCAACCTCCAGATCCGTTTTTTGTTGCATTGAACCGGTTGAATAATCTTCAGATGAATTTACGCCGAAGTTAAGATCAACACCCTGAATTAAATCGGAAGTTAAATTATTCAATTGTTCGGTTAACAATTTACTTACACTCGAACGGGCAAGGGTAGAAACACCACCGCCACCACCAGCCAAACTTTGGAAAGGATTGTTCGCAATAAACCGATTTAGGGCAAGTAAAGCAAGCACCTGTTTATTCAATTCACTTTCATCGCGGTTTACATTAATCAGCTTGGTATAAACCTGACCATTTAAAGCACCACGTTCATTTTCTGGCAAATCGAGCTTAAATGAAATGGTTGGTTTCAACAATTCCCCTTTTATCATCAGATAAACCTGGAAAGGCAATTTTGTTCTCGCTTCGTAAAGATCTGGTTGATTTAACAGGTCGATAGGGGCAGCATTAACTTCATATAATGCGGTAATATTGGCAGTTGCAGAAGTAGGTTCACCGGTCCAGATGATGGTACTACCTTTAACCAGTTTAAATTCTTTTTTTACAACAGCCAGGGTTAAATTGTATGAACCATCAACTATTTCATAGCGACCGGTCATGCTGATTTTACCACTAGGATCCATGGTTACATTTAAGTCTGCGTTACCCCTAACTTTTAAATTATCGCCAGTAGATGCATCCACAACCACATTCAGTTCTGCTTCTGGATCTACTTTTACATCCGCCACAAGATTTAAGCCTTTAATTGGCGATTTACTAATGCTGTCAACTTTTAAAGCTTTTTGCCCGTTAAAGGGAGGTGCATCGGCATCAATAAACTGCACTATGCCTTCCTGATCAATAATCGCCGGATCACTTGAAGGCAAAGCGAAAAAGAATTTTGTACCCTTATTCACATTGACATTCATGTTTACATCTGGCTGGTTCAAATCTCCGCGTACTTTGATGCTGCTGGTTAAAAATACCGTTCCATAAATCATATCATTATCGGCTGCGGTAGAATTGATCGCCCTGAAATTGTTCGTCCGGATGTCTAAACCGAAACGGTAGTTTTTAAAATCGTTGGTGTAAACCTTTCCGTTTACTGTTGCTTTTTGATTTAAAGAATCAATCAATGTAAAGTTGTTAAAACTGATGCCTTCATTGGTAAACGATATTTTCTCATTCGGCATGCGGAAATAGGAGTTTACGTAAGCCACTCTGATCCCTGCATTATTGAAAGTTAAATCGCCGAGTATTTTCGGTGCCGTTAGGGCACCTTTAACAGTAAGTGCTCCGGTTAAGGTACCTGTGCCGTTTTTAAGCTGACCCGCAGATAAACTCTCAATGTTTTTCATTTCAATCTTATCGATATTTACCTTAAGATCTAACGCACTTTCTGGCGCGGTATAATAAAATCCGTTAACTCTTAACTCGTGCACACCAGTTAAGGCAACATTTACTTCGAAAGCATTTTCGGTATTGTTGTTTACAGCTAAACGTAAGGTACCCAACTGATCTTTTTGATAGCGCAGTTGATCGATAGTTAGGTTCGCCTCAAATTTTGGTGTGCTGGCCAGGTCTTTAACATTTGCAGTTCCGTTTAAACGGCCACCAACCAAAGTAGTATCGGTTTCTGCAAATTTGGTTAAGGTTTCCAATTGGAAATCTTTAAACGCTACAGCCAATGGTGCATTTGGCTCGGTAGGGTTACTATTTATAGAAAGCGATTGGCCACTGTTGCTGATCTGGAATTGATTAACCAATATGCCCGATGCGCCAAATTGAATGTAATTGTTTTGCGAAACCACCCATTTTTGATAATCGAGCAATAGTTTCTGTGGATCTAAAGTGAATTTAAAATCTTTATTAATCGATTGGAAAGTACCGCCAATTACATATTTGTTTTTAAGTTGCCTATCGCGCAGGAAGATGTTTACGCCTAAGTTATTGTTGGCTGCATCGCCACTTATTTCTGTATTGAAAAGCGCAATAGCCGGACTTTGAAGACTCTTAACGGTTAAACTATAATCTAATTTGTTGTTATCGTTATTGATGTTCAATACAGTGGTATCTACCTTAAAGTCACCATATACTACCTGAGGGAAATTACCTTTAATCTGTAAGCTGTCTTTTTGTGTATCAATTAATCCGTAAAATTGCGATTGTTTAAATACCGTTAATTCAGGCACAAATTCCTTTAATAATTTAGAGTCGTAAACCTGCACAAAAAACCTTAACCGCTGATCGGGCACTTTGGTAACGGTACCGAAGGCGTAGTATTTATTAATTTCGTTGATGATGGCATTACTTACTTTGGTCAGCTGGTACTTGCCATCAATTTTTGCCGATAGTATTTCAGATTTTAAGGTCAGTTCGTTTTCTGTAGCGGTTGATTTTGAACGGATGGAAATCGTATCTACATTAATCTTTTGTTTGTCTTTTACTAATTGCAGGCTGGTTATATCAACCGAACCGTTTAAATAATCGGCATCGGCAGTGGCCAGGTCTACTTTAACTATACCTGCAGCACTTAATACCGTTGGACTAAAGTTTAATGCCTGTAAGTTTACTTGCTTTAAATTTAAATCAGCTTTTACTGCAGGGTATTTCCCTGCCAGATTCACTTTAGCATCTAAATTAAAGTTGGCATTGCTATCGGGCATGCTACTTTTAATGCTGATGTTCTGGTTACTATAATTACCGGCAAGGTTTAAATTACGATAGGTATATTTATTGTAGTAAGCACTAATCACCTTTGCGTTAAACTTTGCATTAATCTTTTTAGGATCGAGTCCTGTGCCAGCAACATTTGCTTTGACCGAAACCCTACCTAATTTAGGTTGCATTTTTAAAAGTCTACCTACATTAAAGTTGTTTAAACTGATATCTGCCTTATAACTTTCTTTACCTTTTGGCCCTTTCATTCCTGCCACCAAAATAGCTCCACCCATATCCGTCTGGATATTCATGTTGGTATTAAAATCGGCCATTGAACCTTTAAAAGTACCCTTCGCATCAATTACATTGGGCAATTCGATTGTTGGTGGCAGCGATTTTTTAGGCACAACCACCAAAATATCTCGTTTAGTTATATGAATCTTTTTGATGTTTAAATCGAGATAGGTTTTTTTGATATCAGGCAAACCTTTTGCCTTTCCACTAATATCAATCTGCGTATTTTTCAATCCGCTGACCTGCAGTTTTGTAATGTTCAGGTTATTTAGGTAGCCATTAATATCGGCATTCAATTTTATTTTTTCGTTACGGTAATTGGCTGGAATGGCATCACTGAAAAAACCAGCATCTTTTAAACCAATGTTTGTGTTTTTAAATGCTAGATTTAATTTCACTCGTTCAGGATGTTTGGTTAAATCCTCCATTGAGGTAAAATTTAATTCAGTCGCATTTTCGATTGAAGTATTAGGCGTTTTTAAAACGAAATTACTCAGTTTAATCTGTTTGTCATTATAAACAGCATTACCGCTCAACTGATCCAGTACAAAGCCACTTTTCTCTTTTAACGACCCGTTTTTAACATTGGCTTTTATACCTGCAGCGCTATAAGCCACATCACTAGCACCTAAATTGAGCTGGTTAATTTTTAGGTGGTTAAAGTCCATTCCTTTTGCTGCAGGTTTCGCCCCAAGATTATCGAACTGTACACTGTTATCGGCTAAACTGATGTTTTTTATAGTTAAACCCAGAGGCGATTTTTCGGGAACTACGGTATCTTTAACTTTCTTTAAATCGTTATTCGGTGCTGGCTTAAAAGCAAAGAGAATATTCGATTTGTTTAAGTGTGCATCATCAACAGAATATTTACTGTTGGTTAAATCTACTTTCAGATTTACCAGACCAAGATCATTTACATCGGCAACAGCTTTGGTTGTGGATAGCTGATCGTCGTAATTTACCTTTACATTGCTGAAAATGAAGTTCTGTACTTCGATTAATGGTAATTTTCCCTGTTCTTTCTCACTGCTATCAACACTGTTGGTGATGTGTTGCACCAGATGGGTTAAGGGTTTTTGCTGTAAATAACGTAAAGAAGTATTAACTAAGCTTAATTCTTTAATTACATAGTGCTGATTGGTTAAATCGAAATCTTTGATTTGGGTTTTAAACGCACCAAGGTATAATTTCACATCATTACCCGCAACATCATCGCGGTAGGTGATACCTATATCTTCAAAAGAAACTTTATCAACAGAGAATTTAAGGGTAGAGGCGGTGTCTTTATCTACTTTTTCTTCAGGCTTTTTCTGATCGCTCATAAAAGCATCAACCAGGAACGAAAAGTTGAAAGTTGTATCGGGACTAATGCGCTTAACATTTGCACGTATGTTTTTCAGTTCGATATTGTTAACCTCAATGGTGTTTTTTAACAGCTTAAATAAGCTGATATCAACTGCCAGTTTTTCAGCATATAATAAGGTATCGCCTTTACGGTCTTCAATGTAAAACTTGTTCAAAACCACATCTTTGGGCAAAGCAATTTTAATGCTTTCCAAACTCACTTCCGTTTTGGTTTTGTTTTTAAGATAGTTTATGGCTTTACCCTTAACAAAATTCTGAACGGCAGGAATATTTAAAGACAGGGCTAAACCGACAACCAGGATGATGATGGAAGCAATTACCCACAATAAAATTTTGAGACTTTTACGTACGTATCTATTCAAAGCTAAGCGTGTTTGGTATTTTGATAAATGCTAAAAGCATGCCATTAAAATTAATTTTAAGGCAGTTTTTACTAAATAATACAAAAAATAACTTAAATTGTTCGCCCGCTATAAAAATTTAACATTGGCGGTTTCATAATCAGTTACAAATGAATTCAATAAATCTAAATATATCTTTTGAACAATACGAAAGTATTACAGAATTAAAATTGGTGGATAGGACGCTTTGTGAACTTGCAGAGCAGGCTTTAAAAACTTCATATTCTCCTTATTCTAAATTCAGGGTTGGTACGGCAATCCGTTTGGCCTCTGGCGAAACGGTATTAGGAAGCAATCAGGAAAATTTAGCGTATCCATCAGGACTTTGTGCAGAGCGTGTCGCCCTTTTTACCATTGGTGCTACCTATCCAAATGCTGTTATAGAAAGTATGGCCATAACTGCCCAAACTGATAATTTTGAAATTTTAAAACCCATTACCTCATGTGGCGGCTGTTTGCAGGTGATGGCAGAGTTTGAACGTAAGCAAAATGCACCAATTGAGGTGATTTTTTATTGCCTAAACGGAGAAGTATTAAAAGTTTCAAGTGTGAAGAGTTTATTGCCTTTTGCTTTTGTTGAGGATAGGTTGGAGAGGTAGGCGGGGACGCATTTCTCGACAGGTCGTCATTGCGAGAAGGCTTTTTCAGCCGACGAAGCAATCTTAATGCGGTCGCTATAAGCCATCGTTCTAAGATTGCTTCGTCGTTCCTTCTCGCAATGACGACTTTTCTATTAGAATGTAATTCTTTCTTCCAATTCCTGACCTCGGACCTCGGACTTTTATGCTTATATTTGGTTTTTTTAACCACAATGAAACATTTCTACATCCTTACATTATCCCTTTTTATTTCTTTTGGCGCAAACGCCCAAGCCGTACTTAAAAGTAATGCGGTTTATAAAATAGTTTACTTCCGTTCGGCTGACGGAAAGCCGAAAGAGGACCGGAATGCCACAGTAGTGATGGCTTCCGCAAATCAGAATTTAATCAGCAATGCAGCTATTCTTGATCGTAAAGCAAAGTATCCTTACGAGCAGAACATTGTTACCAAACCTGCACAAATTTTATTTCAGGTTGCCGATTTAAGTGCAGATAAGCAGATTGCAACCGCCGACAGTGCTGCAATTGGCAAACAAACTTTTGAGTTGAGTAATGAAACCAAAGTAATTTTGGGTTATACCTGTAAAAAGGCCACTACTGTTGTAAATTCAAATAGAATAGATTTATGGTATACTACTGATGCGGGTATAAAAGCTGCACCAACCAGTTTGGGCCAGAGTCTCGGTCTGGTTTTAGAGCAAGTGCGTAATGGCAGTAGCTTTGTAACTGCTACAAAAATTGAAGAAGTTAAAAATTCGAAACCAATCGATTTGCAAAAAATAAGTGCCAAGCTAACTGATGGATTAACCTATAAAGATTTACTCTGGAAAAGCAGGTTTACCACACTAAGTGTTTTTAATAACGAAACGATTAATTTTATTGATAAACCACAATCGAATGACTCTATATTCCGGTTTGCGGGAGGAACAGTGATTGCAAGGAAAGTTAAATTCCCTGAATTTCAGTCTAACCCTAACGTTTTTGTCGATTTAACTGAACAATCGAATGGCGATGCTTACGATAGAACGGGATCGGTGTTTATCATCCCGACAGATAAACAAATCAGTTTAATGGATGCGCTTAAAAATTCGGTTAAAGACTTACCAGTTTATGATAATGGCAATGGGAAGAAATACCAGGGTGTTGTTGCCACAGCAAATTATAATCCTGTTATAGAGTTGATGCGCTTCTTTACCCCTTTTGGGGTTGGTAAATACAATACCTTAAAACTGAAAGATAAAAATTGGGCGGAGAAAGTTTATTACAGGCAGGATGTTTCAGAATTGTTTCCGCTAGTAAATGGAAAAGAAGTTTGGGTAGCTGTTTTTGTTGGTAATTACGATAAAGGAGGACATAAAGTTTCTTTAAATATTACACTTCATAACGGTGGAAGACAAAAAGAAGCCAAAGAAGTTATTTTGCCTTTATTTAATTCGACTAATGTAATGGAAATGGCTGGACAAGAATATGCAACGATGTTCAGTAGTGATAAAGGTTTAGAGGTTTCCTTTACCTTGGCTAAGGACCTAAAAGATGCAAAACTGCGTTACATTACGACTGGTCATGGTGGCTGGGGTAATGGAGATGAGTTTGTGCCAAGAAAAAATACCATCTGGCTGGATGAAAAAGAAGCATTCGCTTTTACGCCATGGCGACAGGATTGCGGTTCTTACCGATTATCGAACCCTGCCTCTGGAAATTTCGAAACTGGTCTTTCCTCATCTGATTTAAGCCGCTCGAACTGGTGCCCGGGAACGGTTACCAATCCGGAATGGATCAGCTTAGGCGATTTAAAGGCAGGCGCACATACTATAAAAGTAACCATCCCAATGGGTAAGCCTGAAGGTTCGAGCTCAAGCGCATGGAATGTTTCGGGTGTATTGTTGGGAGTGGAATAGGGACACGATTTATTAACCACCCCTTGCCTCAATTTCACTGATAAACACAATTGTTGTCAGTCTGAGCTTGTCGAAGACCTTTACTGGTCAAAAGAACATTTGTCCTTCGACGGGCTCAGGATGACAATATTTTTGTTTTCTTCATCGGATAATTATATTGGAGGTCGTTCTATACACCCTGCAACCTTAAATAGCACCACAAAACTATCTTTCTAAACCGGATTGAAGAGGAGATCCTTTTTTGCTGCCCAGGGCAGAGCTGGAGGCAAAAAAGATCGCATCGGAAAGCCGGATGAAACATTAAAAAGCCCTGCGGAACCCTGCTTTCCAAAACCATTAAAAACAAATTTTCGATCTTGAAATGTGAATAACCTCTCTTCATTCTATGAAATCATTTTTATTATATTTACGGCTGCCAATTTTTGTAAATAAATGAGTGAAGAATTAGATCAAAACGTAAACGAAGAGCACAAACATACCATAACCCCAATCAACGGTTTATACGAAAACTGGTTTCTCGATTATGCGTCTTATGTAATTCTCGATAGGGCAGTTCCACACATTAACGATGGTTTAAAACCCGTTCAACGACGCATTATGCACTCGCTTAAGGAGATGGATGATGGGCGTTTCAATAAAGCCGCCAACGTAATCGGTAATACGATGAAGTATCACCCACATGGCGATGCATCTATTGGCGATGCAATGGTGCAGATTGGGCAAAAAGATTTACTGATTGATATGCAGGGTAACTGGGGCGATCCGGTTACTGGCGATAGTGCTGCAGCACCGCGTTATATAGAGGCACGTTTATCAAAATTTGCTAATGATGTGGTGTTTAATGCGGATACCACGGTATGGCAGTTAAGTTACGATGGACGTAACAACGAACCCATAACTTTACCGGTTAAATTCCCTTTGTTATTGGCACAGGGTGCTGAGGGTATTGCGGTAGGTTTGGCTACCAAGGTAATGCCACACAATTTTATCGAATTGTTGGATGCATCGATAGAAGTATTAAAAAATGTCCGTCCAAATATTCTACCCGATTTTTTTACGGGTGGAATGGCCGATTTTTCGAATTACAATGAAGGGCAGCGCGGAGGTAAAATTCGCGTGCGTGCAAAAATAACCGAGAAGGATAAAAAGACTTTGGTGATTACCGAAGTTCCATTTAGCACCACCACGGGTTCTGTTATTGATAGCATTTTATCAGCTAACGATAAAGGCAAAATCAAAATCAAAAAGATTGAAGATAATACTGCAGCCAATGTAGAAATTGTGGTGCACCTGGCACCTGGCATTTCGCCCGATGTTACCATTGATGCACTTTATGCTTTTACAGCCTGCGAAGTGTCTATTTCGCCAAATACCTGTATTATTCAAGGTGATAAGCCACTTTTTTTAAGTGTGAACGATATTCTTATTGAGAATACAAAACACACCAAGAATTTATTAAAATGGGAATTAGAGATTCGTTTGCACGAGTTGCAGGAGAAAATTTTCTTTAGTTCTTTACTCAAAATATTTATTCAGGAGGGGATGTACAAAAATCCTGAATATGAAAACTCAACCAATTTTGAAAAGGTTGTAGAGGTATTACATCTTTTATTTGATCCATTTAAACCATCATTATATCGCGAAATTTTACCTGAAGATTTTAAGAAACTAATCGATAAGCCAATGAGTAGCATCACCCGTTTTGATGTGAAAAAGGCTGATGAGCAGATGAAAAATCTGGAAGATGAAATTAAAGTGGTTAAAAATCACTTAAAACACCTTACCGATTATGCTGTTGCCTGGTATCAAAAACTGAAGGATAAATACGGAAAGGGAAGAGAACGTAAAACCGAAATCCGTTTATTTGATCGGGTAGAGGCATCGAAAGTAGCGCTGGCCAATGTAAAGCTGTATATGAACCGTGAAGATGGATTTATCGGATCTGGTTTACGTAAAGATGAGTTCGTAGCAGACTGCTCGGATATTGATGAAGTAATTGTTTTCCGTGAAGATGGTAAATGCACTATCACCAAAGTTGCCGATAAGACCTTTGTAGGTAAAGGCATCATACACGCACAGGTATTTAAGAAAAATGACGAACGGACCATTTACAATATGGTTTATAAGGATGGCGCTAGTGGTACATCTTACATTAAAAGGTTTGCAGTTGTTGGTGTAACACGTGATAAGGAATACGATTTAACTAAAGGATCGAAGGGATCAAAGGTTTTATACTTTACAGCCAACCCGAACGGAGAGGCAGAAATTGTGAATGTTGCATTAAAACCGCACTCTAAATTGCGTAAACTTCAGTTTGATCAGGATTTTGCAGAAGTTGCCATTAAAGGACGTGGCTCGCAGGGGAATATCATTTCGAAATATCCCGTTAAGAAAATTATTTTGAAGAGCAAAGGCGTTTCTACCTTATCAGGACTGAAAATCTGGTATGATGATTTATTAAAACGCTTAAATGTTGATGGCCGTGGAAAATACCTTGGCGAATTTGATGGCGACGATCGTATTTTACAGGTACATAAAGATGGCTTTTACGAGTTAAGTTCTTTCGAATTGAGTAACCACTTCGATGACGGCCTGATCTTGATCCAGAAGTTCGATCCGGAGAAGATTTTTGCTGCGGTTCATTTCGACGGTAAAGCACAAAATTATTTTATCAAACGTTTTGCATTCGAATTGCAGGCCAACGGTAGAAAAACCATTTTCATCAGCGAGGAACAGAAATCGAGGTTATTGTATTTAACAGCTAATCCTGCTGCTAAAATTATTGTCGATGTTTTAAAAGGCAAAACGCAAATTCCAGAAACTTTGGATTTAACCTTGGCAGAACTGATTGATGTTAAAGGGCTGAAAGCGAATGGTAATAGGCTGTCACCACATGATGTTCAGAAAGTGGTGTTAGAAGAACCTGAGATAGAACTTGAAGAGGTTGAGGAAATAGCAGTTGACGAAGGAGAGGATTCAGCAATTGAAGATGGTGATGAATCAACTGCCGAAGATGGCGATACAAATGAGGAAGCAGCAACAGAAACTGAGCTGCCCCAAAAGGTGATCGATAAGCCTGTTGTGGAGCAGCCAAAACCAAAATTCGAACGTAAGGAAGAACCTGCTGTTAAGGCCGGAAAATCTGTTACTATAGAAAAATCGGTGGCTGAAAAACCAAAACCCGAGCCTGTTAAGCAGGAAGAGACCAAAGTTGAAGAAAAACCTGATACAGAAGAGAAACCCGTTAAAAAGGTAGATTTCGAAATCACCAATCCGGATGATATCGATATTGATGATAAAGGGCAGTTAGGCTTGTTCTAAATAGATTCTATGGTTGTCAATTTAATTGATTTGGCCATATATAGTCCTCGGCGGTTTGTCATTCTCACGCAGGTGGGAATCCTAATGTAATAAGCTTTAAGATTCCCAATCAAGTTGGGAATGACAAACCTCTTATAATAGCTATTTGAACACCAAAGCTTTGCTAAAAATTAACCTCTCAGAACTGCAAACTCGAATAAAAATCAAAACCCTTCATTTTTTAACCTATATTTGCCTTGCTCAAAGGGGTGCTTTTTGATGTTGCAATTTCTGTTGTCATCAATTTGCTGAGATTATACCCATTTAGAGGTTTAAGCCAAAAGGTTTAAGGTATAGGTTTTTTTAACCTTACACCCTACACCACAAACCTTCCACCTTCTAATGAACCTGATGCGGGTAATGCCGCCGTAGGAAGAGGTTAAAATTTACAAAACTGTTTCGCCCCGAAAACGGTATCTAATTATTTTACCGGCTGCAAAGCAAATTATTGTAAATGAATTTTCAAGATTGGTTTAAGCTTTTTCAGGAGCAGATTTTACACACCTCATTAATCGAATGGCTGGCTGTTGGTTTTGGGGTATCTGAAGTTTTATTGGCAAAGAAGAATAGTATCTGGCTTTATCCTACAGGAATAATTTCGATCCTGTTATCGATGTTTCTACTCTTAAATGTAAAGCTGTATGCAGAAACTTTGCTAAGCATTTATTATCTGGTCATGAGCGTTTACGGATGGATAATCTGGAAAAAAAGAAAACAAGATGGTGAAAACCAGGTTTCATGGTCGAGCAATAATGAATTAACCATTGCTGTTTTAATTTCTGTGATTGGTTTCGGGGTGCTTTATCTGGTATTGAAACATTATACTGATTCGGATGTGCCAGTTTTTGATGCCTTTGTATCTTCAACAGCATGGGCGGGCATGTGGCTGTTAGCCAAGCGTAAAATAGAAAACTGGATTTTCCTGAATATTTCTAATATTGTAGCCATTCCATTGCTGTTCCATAAAAAGCTTCCACTTATGGCTTGTTTAACTACGTTTTTGTTCACAGTAGCAATATTTGGGTTTTTAGACTGGAAGAAAATCATCAATAAGAGCAGACTCAAATTGGTTTAATTATCTTCTTACACGAAGCAAGAAAAAAAATAATCATGCAAGAAACATTAACCACCACCTGGCAGGAAAAAGTAAAAGCTTATGCCGCACTTTCAGAAGAAATGGGTAAACTTCATCCCGAAATTTTAGAACTGGCCTATCAGGAAAATTGGTTTAAGCTTTTTGTACCCGAAATTTATGGTGGACCAAATAAAAAGCTTCCTGAAATTTTAAGGCTAGAAGAAGAATTGGCTGAGGCTGATGGAAGTTTAGGCTGGACCATTACACTTTGTGCCGGTGCAGGCTGGTTTGCCGGGTTTTTAAATCCTGAATTGGCTGAAGAGATTTTTGCCGATCGTGAAGTTTGTTTTGCCGGGAGTGGTGCTGTTGGCGGCGTGGCCATTAAAACACAAACGGGTTACCTACTCAATGGGAAATGGAGTTATGCCAGTGGTGCATTACACGCCACCATATTTACAGCCAATTGCACACTTAAAAATGAAAATGGCGATGATATTTTGGATGAAAACGGAGAACCTGAAATTAAATCATTCATCGTTAAGAAGGAGGAAGTAAATATATTACCAGGTTGGTCTTACTTTGGTTTGATTGCAACAGGTAGCCATGCTTTTGAAGTTTGCGACTTATACGTTGATGAAAATAGAACCTTTAAAATTAATCAGCATATAGAAGTAGCTGATTCTGGCTTTGATTATCCTTTTTTACAGCTCGCAGAAACTACGTTAACGGTAAATAGTTTAGGAATGACCAATCATTTTATTAAACTGGTAGAACAATCTTTTTATTCGCGTTCTGGACTAGGAAGATATAACGAGGAGCAAATTTTGTTTTTCAACAACGAACTTAACCGTTGTAAAGAAGAAGTGTTAAACCTTCGTGCAAAATTCTACCATACGTTTGACGAATCCTGGAATCAGTTAATGGAGAATGGTGAAATTAATGAGGATAAATTAATTGAGGTGAGCTCAATCAGCCGTAAATTGGCCCATACCTGCTGGAAGTCGGCAGCTACTTTATTTCCGTACTGTGGTTTAGAGGCTGCAAAAAAAGAATCAGAAATTAATAGGGTTTGGAGAGATATTCATACTGCTAGTCAGCATGCCTTACTTACCTTCGAAGTTTAATTATTCCAAAAGCTCTGGTTTAATTTTATCTTTAAAATCTTTAGCAAATTTATTCAGCTTTGGTTGTATCACAAATGCACAGTAAGGCTTCCCTTGGTTGTCGCTGAAATAATTTTGATGATAGTCTTCAGCCTCATAAAATTCGGCTATAGGAGAAACTTCTGTAGCAATTGGCTTGTCGAAAATATGTTGTTGGGTTAAATCTTCTATCATTTCCTCCGTCTGTTTTTTCTGATCTTCATTTTCGTAAAAAATCACCGAACGGTATTGCGTACCAACATCATTACCCTGCCTATTTAGGGTTGTTGGGTTATGGGTTTTAAAGAATACCAATAGAAGTTCATTGAACGAAATAATACTTTCATCAAATGCGATTTGAATCACTTCTGCATGCCCGGTATTACCATTACAAATTTCCATATAGGTTGGATGCTTTAAATCTCCCCCCATGTAGCCTGATGTAATCTGGCTTACTCCATTTAACGTCTGAAAAATGGCTTCGGTGCACCAAAAGCAGCCTCCGCCAAATGTTGCTGTTTGCATATTCTACATATCTAAAATCTATTCCAACTTTTAAAACAATCAAAAAAAGACATTTTTTTGATATTACAGTATGACTAAAGACCGATTATTCTTATAGGTTTTGAAGCCAATAACTTACAGGGGATCAATATAGTATTTATACGCTGTACAAAAAATTATAAACTTTTTCTGTCAAAAATTATTTGATAAGCAAAAAGCCCGTGATTTTCGGTCACGGGCTTTAGTATTATTGATATTGAATATATATTGGTTTTGGAGTAAGCTTTAAGAGCTCTTCTGGAGTCATCAGGCGCTTAGGGTCTTTCTTTAGATCATTCTTGTAAAATATTTTAAAACCCGTAAACTGTACAGGTTCACCCTGTATAAAGTGGCGATAGGTTCCTTTTTTTAATTCAGGTTCACCCCATCCATCCATATGCATTACCACCTGAACTTCTGGGCGTAATTTGATACTTGGAGAATTGGTTACCATTTTCTTAGTAAAACGGTGCAATACAAATACTTTTGGAGGCAAATTGTATTTTTTAACAAGATCTGCTAAATAGCCCGTTACGTAATTAATATCAGCTGCATCGTATGTGCCGATTTTTTTGCCGGGTAATGTTCCGTCTTTCATTGAGAATTCAGGATCGATACCTAAATGAACGTATGGCAATTGCAGATACTTTTCGATATGTGGTAACTCAGCTTTTATAGTGCTTAAAGCCACCTGAAGATCTAGAAATACAATGGTGTTGGGTTGCATTTTGGCGATTTTCAAAACTGAGTCGATTTGTTTATTGCCCATTCTATTGATGTATTTTCCATCTTTTCCTGGTGTTCCACTTGCTACGGCAGCAATATAGTGTAATCCTGGTTGTACCGGAGTAGAAGGATCAGCTTTTTCCCAATGTTTAACCTCGGCATTTAAGCGCTGCCACATTTCTTTAGGCGCATATTCGCCAAGTGCACCCATTTTTTTTGAATGCAGGTTTCCATAATAAACAACTATGCGTTTAAAAGGTAAAATAGCCCCGGCCAAAGGATATGGTTGTTTTTTTACAGGCCATCTTCCGGTAGTATCTCCGTTTGCCAATTTTTTCACCAACGAATCGTAAAGCTTTGGATCAACCGGTTTCATTACGTTTACCGTTGAGTCCGTTTTCTTTTTGGTCGAATCAGATGAAAAGATTTTACCGATACCGCCACTACTCTTGCCGTCTGAATTACAGTTGGCAAATAAGCTGATTGCGGCAAAACCAAGTATTAGTGTGCCTGCTAATTGAGGAAATTTCATAGATATTATATAGATAATTAAAGTTTAGACAGTTTTCCGAATCTGTTTTGATGAAAGTAGGGTGGAAATCTGGTAGTTTAAAATAAAGTAATCAACATTTACACATTGCAGAATTTGCCAAAAACACCCAGCGGTAGTTTAATGCCCGATGTAGCCTGTAGAAACAATTCTCCTGTTTCGAGGTTTTTAGCAGATGGAAATGATGTACGGATTAAATTTTCTACAATTACCGACGAAAAACCTAGTGAATAAGTATTTAAGATTAAAAAATGCTCTGTTTCATCCAGAAGCTGTACCACATCCTGCATCATTTCCTGGATATGATCTTCGAGTTTCCACTTTTCGCCATTAGGGCCATGGCCGTAAGCAGGAGGATCTAAAATAATTCCATTGTATTTTTTGCCTCTTTTTAGTTCTTTTTTCACGAATTTTAGAGCATCTTCTACCATCCAACGGGTATCTTTCAATCCGGAAAGTTCCTGGTTTTCATTTGCCCAGGTAACTACCTGTTTAATTGAATCTACATGGGTAGTTTCAGCGCCTGCTGCATTGGCAATTAGTGATGCAGCACCGGTGTAGGCGAAAAGATTTAAAACTTTAGGCTGTGGCGTTTTAAATTTTTTAATCGAAGAAGAGATAAAATCCCAGTTTACAGCCTGCTCAGGGAATACACCTACATGTTTGAAAGAAGTTAGGCCTAAACGGAGTTTAATGGCCACTTCGTTGTTTTTATATTCTACATGCCAACGGTCTGGGATGGACTGATTTTTTTTAACCCATTCGCCAGAGGTAGCCGAACGGCCCCTGAAAGTAATATTGGCCGTTTTTTTCCAATCCTGTTCTGAATATGTTTTTTTCCATACTGCCTGAGGTTCGGGGCGGATAAGGGTTACATTTCCAAAACGTTCTAATTTTTCAAAATCCCCGCAATCTATCAGTTCATAATCTTTCCAGTGAGTTGGGGCAAGTAATTGTATCATGTATTATTATGTATAGTCCGTCATTGCGAGGCACGAAGCAATCTTAATGCGATAAATATACAGAAGGAGATTGCTTCGTGCCTCGCAATGACGATTTTATTTATTATAAATTTATCGGCTCGTTAAAATCATCAGAAACATAAAGAATTGTACCTTTTGCAGCACCATATAAGCTTTTTGGTTCTTCAACAATTTTTTTGTTTTCAGTTTCTGACTTATAAAGGTTCTTGGAGTGTTTGGCTTTTAAAAAATCAATAAAATCTTCAACCTCGTTTACCATGCTTTCTGGTAAGGTTTCCAATTTATGAAGGATATTTTTTGTGGCCGTAGTCATAATACAAATATAAGAATTTTCCTAAAACTTATCTTTTGCAGCTTTCATAAAGCGGCTAGCGAATACAAAATCATTTAATTCTTTAATATCCGTATGTGCAATTTCTTTGTTGCTACCTTCCCAGAATTTCTTTCCTTCGTGTAAGAAGAGAATATAATCACCAATACCCATCACGGAGTTCATATCGTGTGTTACAACAATGGTTGTGGTTTTGTATTCTTCAGTAATTTCCTGAATCAGTTCATCAATTACGATCGAGGTTTTAGGGTCTAAACCCGAGTTAGGCTCATCGCAGAACAAATATTTCGGGTTCATAGAAATGGCACGCGCAATACCCACGCGTTTTTTCATTCCACCAGATAGTTCTGCTGGGAATAATTTGTTTTTACCTGCAAGGTTAACCCGTTCTAAACAAAAATCAACTCTTTCAAGCTTTTCTTTTCTGCTTTGATCAGTAAACATGTTTAATGGAAACATGATGTTTTCTTCAACAGTCATACTATCGAAAAGGGCAGATCCCTGAAATAACATGCCGATTTCTTTACGCACCTCGATACGTTGCTCGTAGGTCATCGGTGTAAAATCGCGGCCATCGTACAATACCGAGCCAGAGTCTGGCTGATGCAAACCTACCATGCATTTCAGTAAAGTTGTTTTTCCTGATCCGGAACCACCGATAATTAAATTGGTTACACCTTCTTCAAACTTTCCGGATATGCCTTGTAATACATCATTTCCAGAGAACGATTTATAAATATCTTTAATTTCGATCATTACAATAAAAGTTGAGTAACTAAATAATCGCAAACAAGAATAGAGATACAGCTAATTACAACGGCTCTGGTACTGGCCTGCGAAACTTCTAAAGCACCACCTCGAACATAAAAACCTTCGTATGCCGGAACTGATGTAATGATGAACCCAAATACAAAAGCTTTTACTAGCGCAACTACGATGGTATAAGGATTAAAATCAGTAGTAATACCTTGTATGTATTCTGCAGGCGTAACCGCTCCAGAAATAGAACCACCAATGTAGCCACCTGTAATACTTAAGAACATAGAGATGATAACCAGCATAGGTACCATGGTTATGCCCGAAATAATTTTGGGAAGGATTAAGTATCCTGGAGCATTTATACCCATAATTTCCAGTGCATCAATCTGTTCAGTAACACGCATCGAACCAATTTCTGATGAAATGGCCGAACCAATTTTTCCTGCCAGTACAATGGCACTAATGGTTGGGCTTAACTCTAATATACTAGAGTCGCGGTTTACAGAACCGATAATTGTTTTGGGAATAAAATCACTAACCAGCTGGAAAGCAATTTGTAAAGTCATTACTGCACCGATAAAAGTAGAGATAATAGCAATTAACCCTAAAGAGCCTACACCAACATAATCCATTTGTTTGGCGATTTCTTTCAGGTAAATTTTCAGTTTTTCCGGCCTTCTGAATACAGACTTGAGTAGCAGGATGTATCTGCCGAAATTGGTAAAATTCATTCCGTATGTATTTGCTTAATTTAAATGATCATTATAATACTACAAAGAAACGATAAAAAAGTTGGAGCGCTTTGCTAATTGCAAAAATATTCGTGGTTTTGAATATAAATATGGTTTTTTGTTAACAAAAATTAAACCATAAATAATGAAAGCTGTAATTACGGGAGCAACTAAAGGAATTGGCAGAGCTATTGCGATTAAATTTGCCCAAAATGGGTACGATTTAATTTTGGTAGCAAGAGGTTTAGCTGAACTTGAAAAGTTTCGACAAGAATTAACCCTTTATGGGAATGCTATTTTTATCCAGGTAGCCGATTGTTCAGTTAAAGAAGAAGTGTATGCTTTTTTAAATTCGACCGCTATAAATTTTGATCATGTAGATGTTTTAGTAAACAATGTGGGGATCTTTTTACCTGGCAGTATGCTCGATGAGGATGATGAAACCTTCGAAAAGCAGCAGCATTTAAATACGAATGCCAGTTATTACATCAGTAAATTTTTTGGTAAAAAAATGCGCTCTGCAAAGCGAGGCCATATATTCAACATCTGTTCAGTGGCCAGTAAAGCACCTGTAAAAAATGGAGGTAGTTATAGTGTAACAAAAGCAGCGATGTTAAGTCTTAATCATGTATTGCGGCAAGAGTTAGCACCTCACAATGTAAAAGTAACTGCATTTTTGCCAGGCTCTACCAAAACTTCATCCTGGGAAGGAACAACAATTCCTGATGAAAAATTTGTACAGCCTGATGATATTGCAGAAACTTTGTTTACCATTTTAAACTTAAGTAAAGGGGTAAATGTAGATGAGGTTTTGATTACTCCGCTTGATTTTTAAACACAAAATGAACAACGTTATGGAAAAGAAGCTTTTTAGAAACGAACACGATAAGATGATTGCCGGTGTAGCTTCGGGACTTGCAGATTACATGCAGGTGGAGGTTACCATAATTAGATTATTGTTTGCATTATCGGCTATATTTATGGCTGGAGGTGGCTTGGTTGCCTATATTATAATGTGGATTATTGTTCCGGTTAATAATGATCCGGCTGCAAGATTCTCGAAATTTAATGATTATTTCGGTAATAAAAACCCAAATCCACAACCATTTGGAACTGCCGATCCTTTTGCGGGACCTGCTAATCAGGGAAATCAGAATTGGACACAACCTGTAGATGGTACACAGAAAACACCTTTCGAAACACAGCCCAATTTCGACAAATTCAATAAATCTAATGATACTGGCCGCACTATAGGTGGATTGGTATTGTTAGTGATAGGATGTTTTTTCCTGATGCGTGAAATGGATTTTATACCCGATTGGTTTAGTATCCGCAATTTATTCAGGTACATGTGGCCATTGATATTTATTGCCCTAGGTGTAAGTATTATAGCCAAATCAAAAAGAAAGAATGACTGGGCGGCTTTTCAGAATCAACAGGAGGCTGAACAACAAAAAACAGCCGATTTTTCTGGAACCATTGTAGAAAATGAGCCTACAACACCTGGTAACAAAGACGATAATTCAACATCCGCTAACCCTCAAGTATAAATAAAATGAAATTAGATAGATTAATTTGGGGTATTATCCTGCTTTTTATTGGCGGTGTACTTCTACTCGAAAATTTTGGCGTAATCAATTTTTATTGGCGCAACGTTTGGAGCTTTTGGCCGGTATTCTTAATCATAGCAGGTTTAAATATCCTGTTTAATAAAAACAATTCGCAAACAGGCAGTATCATTTCTATTGGCGTTTTAGTGGTGGCTTTGTCCTTCCTTTTTTATAAAGGGCAGCAAGTACCTGAGCGTGGTAACTGGTGGGGACGTCATTTTAAAAAAGATATAGATGTTAATATCGACCATAATGATGGCGACAACGATGATGAGGATAGCGACACTTCGTATAATCACCTAAGTTTATCTGAGCCATTTGTAGCTGCCGATAATGCGAAAAAAACGGTATTAAATATTTCTGGGGGTGGCATTTCATTTAATCTTGATGGCGAAACATCGGAGTTGATCAGTGCCGACGTAAAGAAAAGACATGGTAACTTCTCTTTAAAGAAATTGCTTACCGATAGTGCTACTGTACTTACTTTCCAAATGGAAGATAAAAAGAGCAAGTGGAATTTTGGCGATGGGGGCAACGATGTTAACTTTAAATTAAATAAAGAGGCCAACTGGGATATTTTAATGAAACTCGGTGCTGGTGAAGCAAACTTTGATTTTGCTAGTTATAAAGTGCGTACCTTCCGTTTTGATGGTGGAGCGGCAGCTTTGGATATTAAATTCGGAGATTTATTGCCAATTACCGATGTAGTTGTAAAATCTGGTGTGGCCGATGTGAAGATTAAGGTACCTACTAACTCTGGCTGCCGAATTAAAACCAAAACAGGTTTGTCAGCGAAAGATTTCGATGGTTTTGAAAAGTTGAGCGATGGCGTTTACGAAACCTCAAATTATAAAACCTCGACCAAAAAAATCTTTATTAATTTAGATGGTGGATTGAGTAACTTTGAGGTAAGTAGATACTAGAAAGGTTGAAGGTTTGAGGGTGGAAGGTTTAAGACTTTACATGGTCTGGCCTTTAAAAACTTTGATCCTAAAATCTTAAAATTCCAATGAATCCTGATAAAGAATATATAGTTGTAATTAATGGAAAGCCACAAGGCCCTTACAATTTAAGCGAACTGAAAGATTTAAACATCAGTGCGAATACTTTTATACGTAAGCCCGGAATGGACGATTATAAAGAAGCTCACGCAATTCCCGAATTGCGTGAGCTTTTGGGTTTTAGCTATCAAAAAACTGCACCTCAATATTTTGCCGCTTTTGATCAAAGGTTGTTGGCATCGGTGATTGATCATTTTATTATTTTTGGAATATATAGCATTATCATTTTAACGAGTTATCTTTTTATCGAAGGGAAAGATCAACGGATTATGGCTTTCCTCATCCCATTCCCATCAATATTTATCATTAAACTAATTTATGGCAGTATTGCCGAGGCATCAGCCAGCCAAGCCACTATAGGTAAAAAACTACTTAATATTAAAGTAACCGATTTAGAAGGTAGCCGGGTTTCTTTTGGTATTTCTTTGGTCCGGAATTTTTCTAAAATCTTATCCGTAATTCCTGTTTTCTTTGGTTATCTCTACAGTTTCCTGAATAAGAAAAATCAGTGTTGGCACGATATTGCGGCCAATACACTGGTGATAAAGGACCGACTAATTTAAGCAGAAAAGCAAGGTTATTACATCTATTTTCGTTACCCGGGCTGTACGCTATATCTCCGATGAAAAATCGGAGTATGCCGCTTTCATCCCGTTTATAAAACCTGGGCCGATGCAATAATGCCAAACCCACCCACGGTTAAAAAAGAACTCAATTTCAATTTACGCTTTCAGTTAAAAGATGTTAAATAAAATTAGGCGATTGTACTATTTGTTAGTTTTAGTGAAAATTAATCTAACATATGTTACGTTCACTTCTCACTGCAGCTTTTGCTTTTTATCAACTTACCTCTTTTTGCCAAACCGCATCAGATCCGTTAAAGCCGCTAAATAGTGAGTATAATCTGGGTTTTGAGAAGTTAATATTGGGAACTAAATTACCACTAGGGTGGAGCGTTGGTACTCCAGGTAGTGGTTATAAAATAGAAGTTGATTCTGCCGAAAAGCATAGTGGTAAATACGCGTTGTTGATTACAAAAACTGATGAAGAAATAAAATCAACTTATGATTTTTCAAAAATTGTTCTTCCTGTAAAATGTGAAGGCAATAAACTAGAGATAAAATTTTTTCTGAAATTAGAAAATGTAGATAATTACGTAGATTTTTCTTCCTGGGTTGAGGATGAAGATAATGGCATGTTACAATATACGAATTTATCGGCCAACAAAATTAATGGCACAAAAGGGTGGCAGCAATACAGCTTAAAGCTATCCCTTCAAAAAGAGGCTTCAAAAATTTATCTTTTTCCAGTACTTTACGGTACCGGGAAGCTGTGGATTGATGATGTTCAGGTATTGATTGACGGGGTAGATATTAGTGAAGCAAAAATAAAACTAGATTACGATCCTAATCCACAGCCCATTAATTACGGAGGCAATACAGCTGCAGCTGGCAGGGTGAAAGTAAAGGATGCCGAATTATATTACGAAACATATGGAAAAGGTGAGCCTTTGTTATTATTGCATGGAAACAGCCAATCGATCAGTGTTTTTAGAAAACAGATTAAAATATTCTCCAAAACATATAAAGTTATTGCAGTAGATACCCGTGGACAGGGAAAAAGTACCGATTATAGTACTGGACCACTTTCATATGATCTCTACGCTGATGATATGAAAACATTACTTGATTCTTTACATATCAGCAAAACAAACATTTTAGGTTGGAGTGATGGCGGAAATACCGGACTGATTATGGCGGCTAAATACCCTAAATATGTAAAGAAACTCGCCATCACGGGAGCATGTACAAATCCAAATGAAGCTGTTTCAGCTAGCACGCTAGAAGAAGTTGGCAGGGCAATTGAAAGTTTGAAAACAAGACCAGATGTTAAATCCAAGTATCAGGTTAGGTTATTTACCATGTTGCTTACTGAGCCACATATTACCACTTTAGATTTAAAGCGAATTAAGGCACCAGTTTTGGTAATGGCGGGGGAGAAGGACATGATTTTAGAGAAACACACTAAATTTATTGCGGCTAATATCTCTAAATCGCAGCTGTTTATTTTTAAGAAAGCTACGCATTACGTACCTCTAGAAATGGTTTCCGAATTTAATACTAAGGTGCTTTCCTTTTTAGATAAATAAAAACAAGTAAGGTTATTAGCCTTTCACTGGCTCCATCTTTTACAACATTCCAACATTAAAACATTCCAACAATCCTTATCTTTGCAAACAGATGGAAAATATATTGGCAAAACATGATCTGGCTGGCGGATATTGCAACAGTTTAACCGCTTATTCGAGGTATTTAACCCGCGAAGTGAATATTGGTGATATTGCATTGGGAGGGCATAATCCAATTAGGATCCAATCGATGACGACTACTGATACCATGGATACTTTGGGTACTGTAGCGCAGACTATCCGTATGGTAGAATCTGGCTGCGAATATGTTCGTATCACTGCACCGAGCATTAAAGAAGCCGAAAATCTGGCCAATATTAAAAAAGAACTACGTTTTCGCGGATATAATGTGCCATTAATTGCCGATATTCATTTTACGCCAAACGCAGCAGAAATGGCTGCGCGTATTGTAGAAAAAGTAAGGGTTAACCCCGGTAATTACGCAGATAAAAAGAAATTCGAAAATATAGAATATACGCAAGATGCTTATAATGCAGAGCTAAGCAGGATTTACAAAAAGTTTATCCCTTTAGTAAAAATCTGTAAAGAGTATGGCACGGCCATGCGCATAGGCACCAATCATGGATCGCTTTCCGACAGGATTATGAGCCATTATGGCGATACTCCCCGTGGAATGGTTGAGTCGGCAATGGAGTTTATCCGCATGTGCGAAGACCAGAATTATTATAATCTGGTGATCTCGATGAAAGCCAGCAATACACAGGTGATGGTTCAGGCTTATCGTTTGCTAGTAGAAACCATGGCTAAAGAGGGGATGAATTATCCTTTGCATTTAGGCGTAACAGAAGCCGGCGATGGAGAAGACGGCCGCATTAAATCAGCCGTTGGTATTGGAACTTTATTAGAAGATGGACTGGGCGATACCATCCGTGTTTCGTTAACGGAAGATCCTGAGTTTGAAGCACCAGTGGCTAAGGCTTTGGCAGACCGATACTCGAAAAGGAGTTTGGAGCTTGGAGTTCGGAGTTTTGAGTCGCCTGCAAAGGTCCCAACTCCCAACTCCCAACTCCCAACTTATTCCCCTTACGAATACAACCGCCGTATTACCACTGCTGTACAGCATATTGGTGGCCATCATCATCCGGTAGTGATGATCGATGTTTCGAAAGAAAACTTAAAAGATCCTTACTTTTTAAGTTCAGTTGGTTACAATTACAGCGCAGGTTTAGATAAATATAATTTAGCCGATCAGGCTTGCGATTTAGCCTTTTTAGGGGATAATTTGCCATCTTTTTCTTTCCCTGGAAATTTAAAACAGGTTTACAACTACCAAACCTGGTTAAAACTTAAAGATAAAAATAATTGTCATCCTTTATTTTCACTGGAAGAATTTAATAAAGCTGACCTTAAAGATGAGTTATTAAACTTTGTTGAGGTTGATGCACAGCAATTATCCAATTTAACAATTAACCAGTTAACCAATGTTGTTTTAATCCTCAAAACGTTAGCCGTGCACGGAATGGCAGAACAAAGAGCATTTTTTGTTGCTTTACAGGAGAAAAACATTCGGATTCCGGTTATTGTAAAAAGAACCTACCAGGATGTAAATGCCGACAATTTGATGCTGTATGCATCAACCGATATTGGTGCCTTATTTACCGATGGTTTTGGAGATGGTGTTTGGATTGATGCACAAGGTCAAAACCTGTCATTATTAAATTCAACCAGTTTTGGGATTTTACAGGCTACACGTACACGTATCAGTAAAACGGAGTACATCTCTTGTCCAAGCTGTGGTAGAACACTTTTCGATTTGCAAGAAACCACTCAGTTAATCCGTTCCCGTACCGACCATTTGAAAGGAATAAAAATCGGTATTATGGGCTGTATTGTTAACGGCCCAGGCGAAATGGCTGATGCCGATTATGGTTATGTAGGCACTGGGCCAGATAAAATTACTTTATATCGCGGTAAGGAAGTGGTAAAGAAAAATGTAACTACTGCCTATGCTTTAGACGAACTGATCGACATTATCAAAGATGACGGCAATTGGGTAGAGAAGGTTTAATAAGATAAACGTTGCGCGCCCTGGTCTGTGTCTCACAAATTACGGTGTTGTCATTCTGAGCGCAGCGAAGAATCTATATCCTGGTAGAAACGAACTTATCCCCTGGTCTGTGTCCTCACAGACCAGTATAAAGTGTAATTTAATTAACTCATTTTGTTTTCGGTGTGTGGGATGACAGACCAAGGAATTCTCAAATCATTTTGCCATATGTCATTCTGAGCCTGTCGAAGAACCTTAAGTTTTTGTAAATGTGTTTCGACTACTTGTCCCGATTTTTAATCGGGGAGCTCAATCTGACACTCGAAAAATTATCAATTAGGGTACCATTTAAATTTCTGATCAATAAAACCTAAATTGCCTTAATGAATATCCCGGAGTTTCAATCCATATTTAACGAGCTTAGAAACTGGCTTGCAGGCAAAGGCCTGGCTGGTGGCGAACTGATTTATTCTTACTTTTTTATTGGCCTTGTTGGGGTTACGTTATTCCTGTTTATTACCATATTTGTAACCCGACAGGTTTTTATCGGTGTGGTAAAAAGTGCCAAAACAAAGTCAGACTGGCAAAAAGCTTTATTCGAATTTAGGGTTTTCAGGGCTTTTGCTTTGATATTTGGGGCCTATATCATCTATAATGTTGTTCCTTATCTTTTTATCGATTTTAAAAACGGGTTATTTTATGCTTTAATATTTGCTAGAATCTACATGGTTTTAGCCGTAATGTTTGCTGTAAATGCGTTTCTGAATGCTTTGGTATCCATCATGGAATCATCAAAGAAATACGCTGATAAACCGATTAGGAGTTATAAGCAGGTAGCCAAAATTGTGTTTTACATTGTTGGTTTTGTACTTATTCTTTCCATTATTTTGGGTGAATCACCATTATATGTTTTCGGTGGATTTGGAGCGGTTACTGCTGTTTTTATCTTGATTTTTAGAGATCCGATTTTAGGTTTTGTAGCTTCGGTGCAAATGAGTGCCATCGACCTGGTTAGGGTGGGCGATTGGATTACCGTAGAAAAATACGGTGCAGATGGTGAGGTTACCGAAATTAATTTAACTACGATTAAGGTGCGGAACTGGGATAAAACCGTCACTATTGTTCCGAGTTATGCCATAGTAAGCGAGTCGTTTAAAAATTGGCGTGCTATGGAAGAAAGTGAGGGGAGGAGGATTAAACGGCACATCAACATTAAAATTTCGAGCATTAAATTCTGTGATGACGAATTGATTGGAAGACTGCAAAGTATTGATTTTCTGAAAGATTACCTCAAAGAAACACAAACTTTTATTGAACGTTATAATGCCGAAAATACAGTTAATCCCAATAATCTGGTTAATGGTCGCCATATGACCAATATCGGAACCTTCAGGATTTATGCAGAGAAATACTTGGAGAGTAATCCGCATATTAATACCGATTTAACATTTATGGTGCGCCAGTTACAGGCCACAGAAAATGGTCTTCCTATTGAGATTTATGTATTCTCGAAAGAAAAAGGATTAAAACGATTTGAAGAAGTGGCCGCAGATATTTTTGATCATTTGTTAGCTGCGGTACCTTATTTCGATCTGGAGATTTTTCAAAGCCCAAGCGGTAGCGATATGCGGAATTTTGTGAGGAGAGGGGATGATTAGACAGCCTTTGTGTGCGCCAAATAAAAAATATTGACCATTAAGGAGTTAAGGTGATTAAGATTTGATTTGCAGCATAGACCCTAAACTAAATTACCTTCGGTGAGTTCGCCAAGGCTCGGTTCAGGGTGACGACCACGAACTAAGGAACACTATTCTTCCAAAAATATCAAAACCTTTTCGCAAACCTTAAATAAAAGTGGTGGCAAAGTTTCGTTGGTATAAGGCTGGGTTGCCCCATAAACATGATTGGCACCTTCAATTTTAACTAACCTGCTACCAGGGTTGGCCTCTGCGAGGGTTTGTGCGGTTTCAAAAGGAACATTCACATCATCATCGCCATGGATAATTAACCAGGGAACGTTTACCCGTTTTGCTGCATCTAAAATATTCAATGCTGCTGCATTTTCTTCCATATCTTCTAATAAGGTTACGTTTAAAGGCATCTGCTCTTTCGTTCGGGCATTGGTAACGAATATTTTGCCATTCTTTTTCCAATCAGCCTCCTGTTCCTTTTTCCAGAGACTGCTAAAATCGCCAATTGCGCTCCAGGTAATCAGTTTGTTGATCCTTAAATCGTTCGAAGCCTCAATAATCGATAATCCACCGCCACGGCTATGACCAATCAGGTTCACCTTTGTGTCTTTACCGTATGCTTTTTCGATAAAATCGAGCACCGCATTTAAATCAAAAAGTTCTTTCGATACGGTATTACTGGCAAAGGCATTCATATCGGTTACATCTTTCGGATTATCAACTGGTACGCCACTGTGTGATAAATTGAATTTAATATAACGATATCCATTGCTGGCAAAATACCTGGCCACTAAATTATGCGCGCCCCAATCTTTAAAGCCTTTAAAGCCATGTACAAAAAGTATGATTGGTGTATTAGGGTTTTTCTCGTCGAAAGTAATATCACCGATAATTAATTTTCTGTCAGAACCGCTAAGGCTAAAGTTGCTTTGAGTAATCATAGTTTAAGGAATTAATACAAATTATAAACCTACGAAATCTAATTTTGTTGTGTGTTTTTGCAATGATTAGATTATGTATTTATTGGGCGAGCGTCAAGAAAACCGTTAATAATACCAAAGGCCACTGTTATCTAAACCCGATAACAGTGAAAATACTTTTTATTGCAACTACCCTAAATATGCTGTCATGCAGAGGCACGAAGCATCTGCTCCCGATGAAACAGGCTCTTTTCTCTTACGATCAACTTTTAAAATTCCGTAATCTCTTTTGTAAAGATTGCTTCGTCGTTCCTTCTCGCAATGACGACAAAGAATAATAATACCAGGCCCATCCGATAAACAACAACTGAAAAGGCAGTCTGATCCAAGCAATAAGCGGAGTTACCAGTATTTCCCCCAACATGAACGGCGCCATCTGGATCATGTAGATATGCGCCGGTAAAAATGCAATTAACATGAGTGTAATCAACAGTGCCGCTAACTTTCTGGTCTTCTTAATCAGTAATAAAACCCCAAAAACGATTTCTAATATTCCGGAAAAATAAATTAAAAAGCCAGGTGCAGGCAACCATTTTGGCATAATCACGTAATATACTGTAGTGGATAAAAAGTGGTTACATCCAGCCAGGACGTAAAAGAGGGCATAAATCCAGAGAAAAATTTTGCGGATTGGTTTGTTCATATAAATCAATATGCTTTGATTAATCTTTAGGTTCTTTATTTAAAACCGTTCTAAATTGATGTAAATTACAGGTTAATGACAGTCACATGCCTTCACCATGTTACTTTTGTATCCCGATAATAGTTAATAACGGAAGCACTTGGAATATTTAAAAGTAATAGCTTTTACGCATCACCACATCGACCTGAAATCTTTAGGGAAATTAGTTATTTGTGATCAGAGTTTAGATAGCAGGTTGAAGAATGTTCAAGCAGAGCTTCCCGTTAGCGAAATTTTTTATATTGGAACCTGTAACCGTGTAGAGTTTGTTTTCCTTACCAAAGAGAAAACCGACAAAGAATTTGTAACCAAATTCCTGACCGTTTTAGACATGGGGCTGCCTCCTGAGTTTATGGAGCGTTTTCTTGATAATGTTTCTGTTTACGAAAATGAAGAGGCTTTTAATCATTTACTCAGAACATCTTGTTCTTTAGAGAGTTTGGTGGTTGGCGAAAAGGAAATCCTTGCTCAGATCCGTAAAGCTTACGAAAACTGTCGTGATGCAGGATTTACCGGCGATTACATGCGTATGATTATGGATCGTGTGGTTAAAACAGCAAAAGAAGTTTATACGCACACCAATATTTCAAAAAATCCAGTTTCTGTTGTTTCATTGGCCTACCGTAAGCTAAGAGAGTTAAATATGTGTGGCAACTCACGTATCTTGATTATTGGTGCTGGCGAAACCAATCAGAACATTGCTAAATACCTCAACAAACATAAATATTCTAATTTCTCGATTTTTAACCGTACCTTTTCTAAGGCCGAGTCTTTGGCAGCAGAGCTTGGTGGTAAGGCTTATCCTTTAGCCGCACTTGAAGGTTTTAATGAAGGATTTGATGTAATCATTACCTGTACTGGTTCTACCGAAGCGATAATTACCGAAGCGTTATACGCTAAACTGTTAAATGGCGATCAAGGCAAAAAGGTAATTGTAGATTTGGCCATTCCGAACGATGTTACGCCAGCAGTGATCCATAATAACCTTGTACATTATATTGAGGTAGAATCACTGAAAGAGGTGGCACGCAAAAATATCCAGGAACGTTATAACGAACTGGTGCATGCCGAAGAAATTATCAGCAACAACATTATCGAATTTTTCTCTGTTTTAAAACAACGCCGTATCGAACTGGCGATGCAGGAAGTGCCAAGAAAGATTAAGGAAATCAAAAATACAGCCATAAATGGTGTGTTTGCCGATGAAATTAATCAAATGGATGAGGCGTCGCGCGAAGTGTTAGAACGTGTAATGAACTACATGGAGAAAAAATACATCAGCGTTCCGATGGTGATGGCCAAAGAAATTTTGGTAAATCAATCTTAATTTTAACCTCAAAGGGGGCTAAAACAATCGCAAAGAACGCCAAGTCTAGTTTTATATATCCCTTTATTCTGTCATTTTGAACGCAGTGAAGAACCCGAAGGCTCTGCGAAGCAAATCTTTTGTTTTTTAGATAAATCCCGCAACCAATTCCCTTATCGTCTGAACTTGCTTCAGCATCTTTCATTCAATCAACTTAAATGGACTTATATTCCTTATATGGTTCAACCGCCATCTAGCATAAATTACATTTGAATTTTATTTATGGAGAGAGTCGTGTCGCTTAGAGATTCTTCGCTGCACTCAGAATGACAAAACGTTGCATTGCCAATCGCATAATGTCATAGAAATCCTTTAAATCACCCATTCTGTAACCTCACTGTCTCATTTTTAAACAATTCATGGTATAAACCACTAATTAAATTAAATTTGCAACTCATTTAACCTTTATAGTGAAGAAATTAACCATCGGAACACGCGGTAGCGACCTGGCTTTATGGCAAGCAAATCATATAAAAGATGAATTGGCTGCAATTGGAATAGAAGCAGAAATAAAAATCATTAAAACGCAGGGTGATAAAATCCTGAATTTAAGATTAGATAAACTGGAAGGCAAAGGCTTTTTTACCAAAGAATTGGAAGAAGAGCTTTTGGGTGGAACAATTGATCTGGCTGTACATTGCCTTAAAGATTTGCCTACAACACATCCTGAAGGATTGGTTATTGCTGCTTTACCACCACGTGAAGAAGCAAGCGAATATCTTTTGATTTTAAAAGATTGTGTAGATGTTTCGCAAAAGCTTTCGTTAAAAAAAGGCGCAATGGTTGGCACTTCATCCAATCGCCGTAAAGCACAGTTATTGGGGTTACGTCCCGATTTAGAGGTTGAAGATTTACGTGGAAATGTACCCACCCGTATTCAAAAACTTCGTGATGAAGATTATGATGCCATTCTGATTGCAAAAGCTGGTGTTAAGCGCTTAAATCTTGATGTAAGCGATTTACATGTGGAAGAATTGGAAACTACTGAGTTTATCCCTGCGCCTGCACAAGGTGCTTTGGCTATTCAGATCAGGGAAAATGATACCGAACTTTTTGATGCACTACAAAAACTGCACGATCCTGAAACAGCGGAAACAGTAACTGTAGAACGCAAGGTGTTAAACCTTTTCGAAGGTGGTTGCCACATGCCTTTAGGTTGTTATTGCAAAAAAGAAAATGGAAAATTCGAAATTTGGACTTCAAAGGCCGAAACTGCCGACCATTTTCCTGAGCGTTTGTTTTTACGTGCAGAAAGTACCGAAGGTTTGGCAGAAAAAATTGTGAGCAAGTTTAATGTAGAAAGAAAGAAACCGGCAAAGGTTTTCATCTCGCGCGAAATTGGCGAACACAGTTATTTCCGTAGGGCATTAGAAAATAATAATATTGAAATAGAGGGACGTTCGTTAATCCGTACGTTCCCAATAGTAACTGTTTTAGATCAGTTTATCTTGAGGCATGTGGACTGGGTTTTCTTCAGTAGCCGCAACTGTGTGGAATATTTTTTCAACTTAAAACCAGTGCTGCCAAAGAAAACAAAATTTGGTGTAGTTGGAAGAGGTTCGGAAGATGCATTGCGTAAGTTTGGCCATTTTGCCGATTTTGTTGGTGAGAGTGGTGATATTACCGAAGTCGCAGAAGATTTTGCGCAATTGGTTGCTGGTCAGCAAGTATTGTTCCCAAGAGCACAGGATTCTTTACAATCTATTCAGAAATCATTACCAGCTGATGCTAAAATAATCGATCTGCCGATTTACGAAACGGTAATAGAAGAAGATATAGACCAGAGTTATGCCGATGTGCTCATTTTTACCAGCCCATCAAATGTTGATGCGTATTTCGCTGATAATTTATTGGAACCAGGTCAACAGGTAATCGCCATCGGAAATTCTACCGGTAAGAAATTTGATGAAATGGGGGTGAAATACGCTTTGCCTTATTCGCCTGATGAAATTGGATTGGCTGAAGCTGTTTTTGGGATAGAGATAAGGTAGGTTTAAGGCTGAGGTTATAGAGGTTGAAGGTGTATGGTGTTTAAAGCTAAAAGACCAAGGCTTAAAGCGAAGAAATCGATAACTCGTCATTGCAGGGCAATCTGCTACAAAAGGTCGTCATGCTGATCCGATAGCCATCGGATTCAGTTCAGCATCTTCGGCGCACAATGCTTTTTTCAAATAATAACAAAACAATAGTTCGCGTTAACGCTCGATACTAAATACTTGATACAGAGAATATGTTAAATCGTCCGCGTAGATTAAGGAAAAACCCACTAGTGAGAGAGATGGTAGCCGAAACCCGGTTATCGAAAGATATGTTTGTGTACCCTTATTTTATAGTGCCAGGCAACAATGTTACCCACGCCATTGATGCGATGCCAGGTGTAAACCATTATTCGATTGATACCCTGGTGAAAGATGTTGAGGCTGGAATGAAAAAAGGACTCAACAAAATTATGCTTTTCGGTGTTGGCGATGAAAAATCAGAAGACGCAAAATCCGCCTATCACGATCATTCTTTAGTGCCAACTGCAGTGCGCGAGTTAAAAAAACAATTCGGTGATGATTTATATGTAATTACCGATGTATGCGTTTGTTCTTATACCACCCATGGTCATTGCGGTATTTTAGAGAACGATTATGTTCAAAACGATA
Organism: Pedobacter psychrodurus; assembly: GCF_004331735.1. Lineage (GTDB taxonomy): Bacteria > Bacteroidota > Bacteroidia > Sphingobacteriales > Sphingobacteriaceae > Pedobacter > Pedobacter psychrodurus. Next base: position 33,203 of record NZ_SJSO01000027.1, on the reverse strand, counting down.
AAACGGTAGAGGTAATAGCTAAGATGGCTTTAACGCATGCCGAAGCTGGTGCTGATATGTTTGCGCCGTCGGATATGATGGATGGCCGGATTGAAGCCATACGTAATCTTTTAGATGATAACGGTTTTGTAAATGCAGCCATTATGAGCCATGCAACAAAATTTGCTTCTGCCTACTATGGCCCATTTAGAGAGGCCGCAGATTGTGCGCCAAGCAAAGGCGACAGAAAAGCTTATCAGATGGATTTCAGAAACCCATTAGAAGCTTTGCGCGAAGCACAGCTGGATGAGAAAGAAGGTGCAGATGTTTTAATGGTGAAACCAGGTTTAGCTTATCTGGATATTATTCAACGGTTAAAACAAGATACCAATTTGCCAATTGCAGTTTACAATGTATCTGGCGAATACTCAATGGTAAAAGCAGCTGCCGAACGCGGCTGGGTAGATGAACAAAAAGTAGTGATGGAAACTATGCATGCCTTTGCCCGCGCAGGTGCAAGTATTATTACCACTTACCATATTAAAGATATTTTAAATAACGACTGGATGTAATTAAGCAGAAAGACTAAAGCAGAAAGATCAAAGCGCTGTGTGGCGATTAACTCTGACTTTAAGCTTTAGTCTTTTAGCTTTTAGCTTAAAATAATGTTAGATTCATTAAAAAAAATGTTTTCAGGCAACGAAGCCGATATTCCTTTAAATACAGGAAGTAAGCCTGATATTTCGAGGGTAAAATCTGCCGAATTATACGAGAAATCAAAAACGTATTTCCCTGGTGGAGTAAACTCACCTGTAAGAGCTTTTAAATCTGTTTATGGCACACCACTTTTTATCGAAAAAGGTGATGGCTGCTTTATCTGGGATGCCGATGGTAATCAGTTTATCGATTTCTGTGGTAGCTGGGGGCCGTTGATTTTGGGGCATAACAATCCTAAAATCCGCGAGAAAGTTACCGAAGTAATGCAGAACGGAATGAGCTTCGGCGCACCAACAGCTTTAGAAAATGAATTGGCCGAGCTAATTATCAAAAACAACCGTTTTGTTGAGAAAATCCGTTTCACGAGCTCAGGAACTGAAGCTGTGATGTCGGCGATACGTTTGGCAAGAGGTTTTACAAGTCGCGATAAAATTTTAAAATTCGAAGGCTGTTACCACGGTCATAGCGATTCGCTTTTGGTTAAAGCAGGTTCTGGTTTGGTTACTTTTGGCGAAACATCTTCTGCAGGGGTACCAAAATCTTTTGCCGAAGAAACTATTGTTGTTCCATTAAATGATAAAACAGCTATTGAACAAGCTTTCGACCAGTTTAAAGATCAAATTGCTGCGGTAATTATAGAGGGTATTCCAGCAAATAATGGACTGATTATTCAAGATGAAGAATATATTCATTTCTTGCGTAAAATCTGTACTGATAATGGTTCTCTTCTGATTTTTGATGAAGTGATTACTGGATTCAGGGTAGGTTTTGAAGGAGCAGCGGCACATTACGGTGTTACACCTGATATTGTTACTTATGGCAAAATCATAGGTGGTGGATTACCTGTTGGTATGTATGGTGCCCGTGCTGAAATTATGGCACATATTTCTCCTGATGGTGGTGTGTATCAGGCAGGAACCTTATCCGGAAATCCGGTGGCCATGGCAGCAGGAATTGCCACTTTAACAGAACTGAACAAATCGAGCTTTTACAAAGATCTGAATAATAAGACACAAGAATTTGTGGCCAGTATTCAACGTTTTGCAACAGCACGTAATTATAAATTTAAAGTATTTACCATAGGCTCTATCTTCTGGTTTGCTTTTACAGATAAAGATAAAATCCAATCTGCTGATGATATTGATGCGAGCAGCATGGAGAAATTCAAAATTATGCACCGGGAGTTATTGAATAGAGGAATTTATTTAGGCCCATCGGGATATGAAGTTGGTTTCGTATCTTCAGCACATACTAAGATCGAATTAGAGAAAGCGAAAAGGGCTATTTTTGAAGCATTAGATTTGGTGTTTAAGAAGTAAGTTTTTTGTTTAACCACAGAGGACACTGAGTTTTTACAGAGAACAAAGAGGTTCTTAACCTTATAAGACATATAAGTTGGGTTATAAAACTTTGAGGGTTTTACTCCCATCCTTATTTCAAGGAGGGGTGCCTGAAAGGCGGGGTGGTCTTAAGTTAAAGCGAATAACTTATGTTATCTAAACCTGATTGGAGTGAATGCCGATCCTTTACCGATAAATCGGCACTAAATTAGCATCGGCAGAAAACGGAAAGCGGGGCTGGGATAACCGAAAAGCATAGAAACCTGCTTTTCAAGTAAAATTAAAATGGTTCGTGAAGACACGAACCATGGGGAGTTTTCTTAATAGATTTATTTTATTAAAATAGCTATATTAATAAGATTGCTTCGTCGGCTGAAAAACCCTTACAGCAATGACGGACAAGAAAAACAATCTGTGTAATCAACCCATAAGGAAAAAATGGTTCGTGAGGACACAAACCATGGCGATAAATAATAAAAAATAGTAATGGTTAAGGAATAAATATTAAAATCCTTAAATCATAAAAATCCTGGCATGAAGAAATCCATTATCATATTTTACGCATTATTGCTTTACGCACTCATTCAACTCATTTCGTGGGGAACATTGGTGGTGCGTTTGCAGCCAAGCCGCATGACCATGATTATGGGCGAAGGTTCTGTGTTTTTGTTTTTGCTGTGCATTGGTGGGTATTTCCTTCATCAGTCGTTAAAACGCGAAGATAAATTAAGAGAGCAGCAACAGAATTTCTTGATGTCGATTACGCATGAATTAAAATCTCCTTTGGCTGCGATTAAACTTTCTATCCAAACTATTGTTAAAAGAGATTTGGACAAGGCGCGTCAAACTTCATTGCTAAATAATTCGTTAAAAGACATTGAGCGTTTAGATGATCTGGTCGAAAATATGTTGTTGGCCACCAAGATCGAAAACCGTTCCTACACTTTTCCAAAGGAAGAATTTAACTTCTCGGAGTTGGTATACAAAATCACGGATAGGCTACAGGTTCATTCTTGTGGATGCGAACAGATCATAAACGCTAAAATTCAGCCAAATTTGCAGATAATGGGTGACAAATTTGCCTTATCGTCAGTAGTAACTAATTTAATTGAGAATGCAGTAAAGTATTCGAACCCATGTGATGAGATAAATGTGCATTTAAACAAGGTTGATGGGCATATTCAATTAAGTGTGATGGATCAGGGGCCAGGTATTTCAGATGCCGAAAAAATGTTGATATTTGATAAGTTTTACCGCGTTGGTAACGAGAATGTCAGAAAAGCGAAAGGAACAGGTTTAGGCTTGTTTATTGTGAAAGAGGTTTTACAATACCATGATGCAGATATTACAGTAAAAGACAATCTGCCTCAAGGAAGTATTTTTGAAGTAACATTTAGTTAATCTCAATTATGTCACAAAAATTAAGAATTCTATTGGTAGAAGACGAGGATCACTTGTTAGATGCTATCAAATTAAACCTCGAACTTGAGGGTTATAAAGTTCACGCCGTTAAAGATGGCAAAACCGCTCTTAAAATTTTTAAAGAAGAACGCTTCAATCTAATTATTTTAGATGTAATGTTGCCTGAAATGGATGGTTTCCAGGTTTGCGAAACAATCCGTTTAGAGAATGCAGAAGTTCCAATTATGTTTTTAACAGCTAAAAATACTTCGGAAGACCGTGTTTTAGGTTTGAAAAAAGGTGCTGATGATTATTTGGTTAAACCTTTCAACTTAGAAGAATTAATTCTTCGTGTAGGTATTTTAGTTAAACGCAGTTTAAAATCTGATGATTTAAAAGAATTGAATTCTTATAAAATCGGCGATAAAACAATCTATTTTAACTCTTTCGAATTGAAACATGATGATGGTACCATCACACCGTTAACCAAAAAGGAAACGATGTTGTTGAAACTGTTGATTGAGCGTAAAAATGATGCAGTTTCGAGAGAGCAGATTTTAGAAACTGTTTGGAATTATGATGTTTACCCATCAACCAGAACAATCGATAACTTCATTTTAACGTTCCGTAAGTATTTCGAGCCAGATCAGAAAAATCCTGTTTATTTCCATTCCATCCGTGGTGTAGGCTATAAATTTACCGATATTCATTAATGTACAATAATAAAGGCAGATATGCTTTAATGGCAGTTTTTGTGCTGTCTGCGTTGGTTTGTGTTTTTTACAATCAATACCAGTTGGCAGCTGTTTCAGGGCTATTATTTGTCTTTGTTGTTTGGAGCCATTTTAAACATGGTTCGGTGTTAATGGCATCGAAGCATTTCAAAAATAACGAATTCGGTAAAACCAAAGCTTTATTGGCTGAGGTGGTTAAGCCAGAGCGCTTGGCCAAAAGCCGAAGGGGTTATTACGAATTTATGCAAGGTAATATGGCTTTGAAGGAAGAAGATTATGATAAGGCTGAATATCACTTTCAGCTGGCGAGTCGTTTTCCGGTTGGAGGTAAGAACGAGAAATCGTATGTACTGATCCATTTGGCTAACCTGGCTTTGAGGAAGAAAGACAGAGAAAGGGCAGAAGCATATACCAAATTGGCCAAAGAACTTGCCGAAACGCAACGCTCGAAAGATATTATCGTTAAAATTGAAAAAGAAATAAGCAAAATATAATATTAGTATTGTCATTTTGAATAACGAAGCACCGGTTTAGGAATAAAAAGGTACTTCGTTTTTTTTTTATTTATACCTTTGCGCAATTAAAATTTTAGACCACTCGTCATGCTGAACTTGTTTCAGCATCTTTTTTGCTATTAAGACCCTGAACTAAATCCGATAGCTATCGGATCAGGGTGACGTTGACTAATGAACACCAAATACAAATCATGAAGAATAACTTATTTTTAGACGCAGCATTTTCAAAACAAACCGAACGCCCACCAGTATGGATGATGCGTCAGGCAGGTCGTTTTATGCCACAATATTGGGAAATTAAAAACAAATACTCTTTTTTAGAGATGTGTAAAACCCCGGAAATTGCAGCAGATGTGACCATGTTACCTGTTGATTTGTTGGATATTGATGCGGCAATCTTATTCTGTGATATTTTGGTAACTGGCGAGGCTATGGGTGGCGATTTAAGTTTTACTCAAGGCGTTGGCCCTAAATTTGCCAACCCAGTACGTACTGCTCAAGATATTGAAAACTTAAATGTAGATTGTCTAGACGAATTGCAATATGTTGCTGATGCCATTAAAGTGATCCAACAACGATTGGACGGAAATATTCCTTTAATCGGTTTTGCAGGTGCACCATTTACGGTAATGAGTTATTTAATTGAAGGAGGTTCTTCTAAAGATTTTAAATTAACCAAGCTCTTTATACACAACCAACCAGAGTTGGCGCACAAACTTTTGGCTAAAATTGCAAAGGTAACGACTGATTATCTAAACCTTCAGATTGCTGCTGGCGTTAACGCTGTTCAAATTTTCGACAGTTGGGCGCTTGCCTTATCATGGAATGATTACCAGGAGTTTTCTCACCGTTATATTCAGGAAATTATTGCTAACTTAAACAGAAAAGATATTCCTGTGATTTCTTTCTGTAAAGGAAGTTCGGTTTTTGCACCAATTATGGCAGAGGCTAAACCAGATGTCATTTCAGTTGATTGGAATGCCGATTTATTGAATATTAAAAATGCTTTGCCAAAAGGTATTGCTGTTCAGGGAAATTTAGACCCACACATTTTATATGCTGATAAAGCGGTAATTAAGGCACAGATCCATAAATTATTCGAACGCATGCGCGGTACTGAAGGATTTATCTTCAATTTAGGCCATGGTATAATGCCAGATATTCCTTTCGATAACGTTAAATACGCAATTGAAGTAGTTAAAGAGTTTAGGTATTAACCCCTAAGAAGGACTTTGGATAGCAAACACAAATTGTTATATTTGGATATATAAGGGCTAAACTTATTCTAAAATTTTTCTAATGAAGAAGATCGAAGTTATAGATACGTTGAAAGAGATGCCAGATGAATTTTCTGCAGATGAATTAATTGAAAGAATTTTATTACTTCAAAAAATTGATGCAGGATTGAATCAGGTTGGAACGGGTAAAATTTATTCTGAGGAGGAGGCCGAGAAAAAATTAGAGAAATGGCTAAAATAGTCTGGACAGAAATAGCCATTGATGATTTAAATAATATTGCCAATTTTCATAGTCAGTATTCTCATAATTTTGCCGCAGCTATAATTAAGAAACTCTTTAACAAACCTAAGATTTTAAAGGAAATGCCTGAATTGGGTAGGATTGTTCCTGAAAGAGATAATGAGTCAATCCGTGAACTTATAGAAGGGAATTATAGGGTTATTTATTTTTTCGATAAAGAAATTGATACTATTGAGATCATAACTGTTCATCATGCAGCCCAACCCTTTTTGTAGTATCATAAATTAGTATGCCTGCATCCACACAATATGATAATGATTTAGCTATAACAGAAATGATTAAAGCTATAAATAAACATATGAAAGAAATTCATAGTGTCATCTCTGCTTTGGATTTGGGAATAACAGAGGTTAAAGACGATGGCGTTTATAGAACATTCAACAACGGCGATGTTCTAAAAATAGCCTCTGGGTCATATAAAAAACTTCAAGTACCATCTAAAAGAATTAAACTCTTCTAATGATAGAAACCCTGTTGCCGTATTACCAATATTTCAAAGCAGTACATATTGTATTTGTGATTAGCTGGATGGCTGGATTGTTCTATATCCTGAGTCTTTTTATTTACCATACTGAGGCAAACGATAAGCCCGAACCAGAAAAAAGTATCCTCCAAAAGCAGTTTGTTAAAATGGAGGCCACTTTATGGAAAATTATTGCTACTCCGGCAATGATCATTTCTGTTCTGGCAGGAGCATCCATGTTGACTTTAAACCAAGGTTTGCTCCAAGCCGATTGGATGTGGGTTAAACTCGCTTTTGTTGTTGGTTTACTAATCTATCACTTCATCTGCCAAAACATCGTTAAACAGCTTAAAAATAACGTTTATAAGCTAAGCAGCTTTCAGCTGAGGTTGTGGCGTGAGCTGGCTACCATTTTTATGATCGCTATTGTATTTGTGGTGATCTTGAAAAATGCCATTAACTGGATTTACGGTTTAATTGGCATAATGGGGATAGCCATGGCCATTATGATTGCGGTTAAACTATACAAGAACTATCGTAAAAAACGTGGCGAATAATCTTATACCACAAAGTCACTAGGGCACCAAGAATATTGCTTGTAATAAGAGGTGTTAAGAAAAACTTTGTGTTCTTTGTGCCTTGGTGGTCAACCCATAAGTAACTTTGTTTCCTTTGCGTAAACTTCGCGTTCTTTGCGGTTAAATAAACCAAAAACTATTCTAAATTTGGGCGATAAAATTTAAGCGCATGTTTACATCTACAGGTCTGAAAAAGACCTTACTCTTAATATCTTTTCTTTTTAGTTCTTATTTGGCTTCGGCCCAGTTCAATCAATCGGCTTTCGAAAATCGCATCCGTCCTGATAGCAGCTTAACCAATGAAGTTCACTTTAACTTTTACAATTTAAACTACGTCCGCAATTACGAGTACACCAATGATTTCCATGATGGTTATACTTTATACGGAACGCAGTTACAGCCACAAATTGTTTATTACGCGCATCCAAATTTGGCCATCACTGCAGGTGCTTTTATCAGAAAAGATTTTGGAAGAAACGGAATTTCGGATGCGAAACCTTTATTCAGCGTAAAATACCATAAAAGAAACCTCACCTTAATTTTTGGAAGTTTAGAAGGTAATATTCAACATAAGTATATCGAGCCATTATACGATTTTGAAAGAACCTTAACTACGCCGATTGAATATGGAACACAGTTATTGGTTGAGCGTAAGAAATTTACATTAGATGCCTGGATAGCCTGGCAAAAAATGATCTATAAGGGCGATCCTGCAAAAGAGGAAATTATAGGTGGTTTATCAACAGAAACTACAATTGCAGAAGGTAATGGTTGGAAATTTAGTTTCCCTGCGCAGTTTTTGGCCTTCCACCAGGGCGGACAGATTGATGTGCTCAAGGAAATCCCGATTACCACCATGTTTAACGGTGCAACTGGTTTGAAGTTACATAAAGCAATTAATGCCAATATTAAACAGCTATATACTGATAACTATATTGCCGTTTACAAAGATTTATCTCCTGATAAAAGAAGAGCTTACCAAGGTGGCTTTGGTTTATGGTTAAACGCCGGTGTAGAAAGTAAATGGGGAAGCTTGGTGGCTTCTTACTGGAAAGGAAATAACTTTATTTCTATTAAAGGTATGCCGCTGTACGAATCGGTTTCTGACAATCTGTATAGTCCTGGGTTGAAGCAAAGCGCCAGAAACATTGTTTCGCTGCGTTATGCTTACCAAAAAGAATTAATTCCACATTTATACCTTGATGTGCGTTTCGAGCCACATATCGATTTAGACAATACCGATAAACAACTTCAGTTTAACCACTCCTTTTTCTTGACTTATAAACAGGATTTTAAATTGTTTAAGGTGAAAAAGGATGGAAGGTAGAGGGTAGGAAGGTTTAGGAGAAAAAATCACTTAAAATTTAGACCTCGTAGGTTTCCAAATCTACGAGGTTTATTATTTTTAAGCCGTTCCCCTGGTTTCTAAACCCGATAGCAGCGAAAAACACGAAGGTGAGGAACGAACTGAGGCTTTGAAGCGAATAGCGGGACTGCTGACTCCGATGAAATGCTGAATGTTCATTTTCAAATAAAAAATCTATATCTTTCTTGAAAATTATTTAAGCTGTATCTGTTTGATAATCAGTAAGTATTAGGCTAATTTTAACTTTATTTAACTTTTTTTCTCTCCCTATGCAACCATTGTTTGTAATCTGCCATCTTCTATATACAAACACACAATGAAATTGACGCGAAGCTATACGATAAACGATTTGATGGAAGGCTGCAAAGCTGGCGACCGGAAGATGCAAGAGCTGCTTTACAAGCAAACTGCATCGAAAATGTTGGCCGTTTGCATGCGCTATGCCAAAGATAGGATGGAGGCAGAAGATGTGCTACAAATGGGATACATCAAAATCTTCCAAAAGATAAAAGAGTATAGGGGCGATGGTTCTTTTGAAGGTTGGATTAGAAGGGTAATGGTGAACACTGCAATTGAAAGTTACCGTAAAAATTTACGCAGCTTAAATGTGGTTGAAATAGATGAAGCTTACGAGCAACCATCAACCGGATTTGATTTTGGCACTTTAGGGATGCAGGATTTAATGAAGGTAATACAAAAATTGGCAGATGGTTATCGCATGGTTTTTAACATGTACGTAATAGAAGGCTATTCGCACAAAGAAATTAGTGAAACGCTTGGGATCTCAGAAGGCGCGAGTAAATCGCAATTATCGAGAGCAAGAGCAATATTAAAAGAAGAAATTATAAAAATGGAGGGATTTGGTTATGCAACCTATACGGGATAAGGATTTTGATCAGTTATTTAAGGATGCTTTTGCTGATGCAGAAGTAGCACCTTCGAGGGATTTATGGAGCAATATTGAAAGCGAAATAACGCCTAAGAAAAAAAGGATCATACCTATTTATTGGTTATCGGCAGCAGCGGTGTTATTGATTGCTACCATCGGAATTTTCGTTTATCAACAACAGGATACCACTAATGCAGGCAAGCAATTAGCCAGTACCACAATTGAAAAAACTAAACCAGCAGTGCAATATCCGATTGTTAAAGATTCTGCAACAAAGCTTGTTGAGCCAGTTGAAAATATTGCACCAGTTTTGCCAGTTCAACCTAAAGCGGTAAGTACTATTGCTAAAACAAAGGTAAAACAAGGCTTTAAACATTCTGTGGAGCAACCGCGCATAGTTACAGGCCCTGAAATGCTAAAGCAAGAAACAATGATTGCTCAGGTTGAAGATCTTAAACGTGATATTAAAGCACAAATTGAAGCGGCAATTCTTGAGCAGCCTAAAGTAGATATTGCAATTGCAGCCAATCCAACAACAGTTAAAACGGACGATGCTGTTAATGAAAACGAACAAAGTAATAAAGGCATCCGTAATGTTGGCGATGTGGTAAACCTGATTGTAAACAAGATGGATAAAAGAAAAGATAAATTAATTCAGTTCCGTACTGATGATGATGATTCTTCTTTGGCATCAATCAATATCGGTCCATTTAAAATAGGGAAACGGAATAAAAAATAAGCTAGGATTGATCAGAATTTACAGATTTTAGGATTTAGGTATCACAGCATTCTCTCATTCAATAATTCACTCATTCAACATAACAAACACACATATATGAAACGTCTAATTTATACAACACTTTTGGTAAGCGGGCTTGCCGGTGTTATGGCTCCAGGAGCTTTTGCTCAACAAGATAGTACAAAGAAAAATAGGAAAGATTTGAACTATGGTATTGTTAGCATTACCAGAGATGAAAAAGATAGTACTAAAATAGATTCTAAAAAAGGTCGATTTGTAGGTGGAATTACTTTTACCAGGGTTGATTGGGGTTTCTCGAGGTTAATTGATAATGGCAGTTTCAATTTATCTCCTAACAACGAGTTCTTAGATTATAAAGGTGGTAAAACCAGTACATTTTCTTTTGATGTTTTACAGTTTGGCTATCGTTTTAATTCTAATTTTAAAGTTTATGTGGCAGGTGGATTCGACTGGACATTAATCCGTTTACGAAAAGATATTACCATTGCTAAAAATTCAAACGAATTTGTATATACCGATCAAGCGCCTGTACATTTCTCTAAAAACCGTTTCTCTAGTAGCTATGTGCACATTCCCTTAAATTTCGAATTCCGAACTAAAGAAAACCATAACAGCAAAAGATTTTATTTGGTTTTAGGTCCAGAAGTTAGTTTTTTACTAAATGGAAAAATTAAACAGGTAAGCGAAGAGCGTGGTAAAGAAAAACAATATGACAGCTACCACTTTCAATCGGTTCGTTACGGCGGAACAATTAGATTTGGCTATGGTGGTATAGGTTTGTTTACCAAATATTACTTTAACGATATGTTTACTACCGCTCAGCAAGCTGGCTTAAAGAATATGAGTTTCGGGGTTACTTTCGGATTAAATTAACCCCTAAACTCCTTAAAGGGGACTGATAAAACCCTCCTGAAAGATAGGGTGTCAATACACAAATAAAACAGATCCTGTTTCGGTTAGGCGAGACAGGATTTTTTGTGTGCAGTTTTTTGCTTTAAGCTTTAGTCTTTACACTTTAAGCTTATTCATTATCTTTACCGTGTGAGCAATACCATAATCAGCGTTAAAAATTTAACCAAGCAATACCAGGCAGAACAGGCCGGTGGAATTAAAAATGTAAGTTTCGAAATTAAAAGGGGCGATGTAGTAGCCATTATTGGCGAAAGCGGAAGCGGAAAATCGACCTTACTGAAATCTATTTACGGGTTGTTAAAAACCGATGAAGGTGAAATCTTTTTCGAAGATAAAAGGGTTAAGGGACCCGATGAACAATTGATCCCTGGGCATAAACAGATGAAAATGGTTACGCAGGATTTTTCATTAAACATTTATGCCAAGGTTTACGATAATATTGCCTCACAGTTATCGAACACCGACCTTAAAACCAAAGCTGAAAAAACGCTTCAGATTATGGAGCATCTTCGGATTTTACCACTTCAAAATAAAAAAATTATTGAATTGAGCGGGGGAGAGCAGCAGCGCGTAGCCATAGCAAAAGCAATGGTTGCCGATACACAGGTTTTACTTTTAGACGAACCTTTTAGCCAGGTTGATGCCTTACTTAAAAACCAGCTACGCGCAGATATCAAACGTGTAGCCTCAGAAACCGGTGTTACCGTAATTTTAGTCTCCCATGATCCTGCCGATGGCTTATTTCTGGCCGACCAGTTACTTATTCTGAAAAATGGAGAACTGTTACAAACCGGAAAACCTTCAGAAATTTATCAGCATCCAGCGCATATTTATACCGCTCAGATTTTAGGTAATGCTGTGGTTTTATCGAGAGCTGATGCTGAAAAAATTGGTTTAAAAACGGAAAAAGATTCGGTTGTATTTTATCCCGAGTGGGCCGAAATAAGCAATAGCTGGAGCAGCAGACGTTTTGAAGTAAAAGATGTGTATTACAAAGGTTTTTATGATGAACTGCTTTTAGAAAGAAATGGTGTTAGCATCCGTGCCTTGCAGCTGAACAGGGGAGAGCATAAAAAAAACGACCATGTTCAATTGAACATCAGTCGTTTTTTGGAGTTTTAAATAATAGTTATAAATCGTTTCCAACAAGAACTATTTTTACCCTTACTGTTGATGTAGGTTTTATTGGAGTTGTTGCCTGATAATCTGAGCTTTGCACGTCGATAGACACACCACCTTTGTATACCTCGAAGCTATAGGCATCTACATTATAAACAAACGGTAGTGCTATATAACTTGCGCCACTATTGTAAGAAATGTAAACCAAAGTTCCTTCATTATCAAGGTGGAATTGATCTATTTCTGGAACGGCAATATTCGCAGAAAATGTTTTTCCATCGCTACTTAATGCCCAGGCATTAGTAGAAATGTCTCTAACTACGGTTAAAATTGTATTGTTTTGTTGAACAAGTGTTTCTTTTTTGCAGGAAGCTAGGCCTAGCGTAGCAATGCAAAGCATTAAGATGGTAAGTTTTTTCATTGTGATTAGTTTTTATTTGTGTGTGATATTGGTATTACAAATCTGCTGCCAAAAAAATATAATTAAAGATTTATGGATTAATTATTGTGCAACACATTAAATACACAAATATTAGTAACCTATTTTTTTTAATTATGAAGCTCTTTTTTCGCCTCTTACCCTGGTTAATTTTAATCGTTGCAGGGTATTTGTTTATCTCCAAAAAATTTAGCATCAATACCACTGTAGAAAGCAAACATCAGCTTCTGGTAGAGAAAATTGAAGCAATTGGGAAGTTAGAGCTGGTGAGATATCAGATCAGTGATGTTTTGGAACACAAAAACAAAACAGATTTTTTGCCCGAAGCCAGCGTTTTATTGATTGTTAAAGCCGAAGCAGTAGGCTGTATCGACTTAACTAAAATTACCCGCGAAGATATTGATATTGATGCGGATACCGCTGTAGTAAATTTGCCACAGCCTGAAATATGTTATGTAAAAATCGACCATAAAAACTCTCGTGTTTACGATACGAAGATGGCTTTCTTCCGCGAGGCTGATTTGGTAGATGAAGCGTATAAAGCAGCTGAAAGGCAAATTACTGCTGAAGTTAAAAAATCAACCATTTTAACGCAAACCAAAACCAATGCTACGACGGTACTTAAACCGATTATTGAAGGATTGGGCTATAAGAATGTGAAATTTACTTTTGAATAGGGCTAAAGGTGAAAGGTTTTGGGCGTAAGGTTAAGCGATCGTCACATAGTGTCGTCATCTCGACCGGAACGCAGTGGAGCGGAGAGATCTTCCTCGAGATAGATTTCTCGACTGCGTTGCACTCCGCTCGAAATGACGTCCATCGGTTTTATTTCAAAAAATCTTCTCTGTGCGGATTAAAAACATCAACCAATAATCCAGCTTCTAAACAAAGTACACTATGGAATACATTTGATGGGGCAAAGAAAACGTCGCCCTCATTTAGTATCTTCTTATCATCGCCCATGCTAACCTCAAAACTTCCTTTTGCTACATAACTCATTTGCAAATGAGGATGATTGTGAATGGTACCAATGGCATCTTTTTCAAAGTCTACCTTAACCAGCATCAGCTGATCATCGTAAGCCATAATTTTGCGTTTAACGCCTCCTCCTAAATCTTCCCAATCGATATCGCTATCAGAAATTAGTGCTTTGTTGGTTAACTCTTTGAAATTCATTTTTTTTATTTTTTGCGTCACCCTGAATTTAGTTCAGGGTCTTCTATACTAGAAAGATGCTGAAATAAATTCAGCATGACGATTGTATTAGAACCTTGTGTGCTTTGCGGTTAAATATCCTTAAACTAAATATTCAAACAAAGTTTGATCTTGGTTCAGTTCGATAATCTCGAATTTAAAATCTTTCATGCGCTGCAATAAACTTGCATAGTCGTTTTTATTAGAAAGTTCTATACCAACCAATGCAGGGCCATTTTCTTTATTCGTTTTTTTAATAAACTCGAAACGGGTAATATCATCCTGTGGGCCCAAAACTTCATTTACAAATAATTTTAATGCACCTGGTCTTTGTGGGAAACGTACAATGAAATAATGTTTCAAGCCTTCGAAAAGTAAAGATTTCTCTTTAATCTCCTGCATGCGCTCAATATCGTTATTTCCACCGCTTACAATACAAACTACAGTTTTACCGGCAATCTGGTCTTTCAGTTGATCTAACGCAGCAACAGAGAGTGCTCCGGCAGGTTCAACCACAATAGCATCTTCGTTATACAGTTTTAAAATAGTCGTACAGATTTTTCCTTCAGGGATTAAATGCATCTGATCTAGAAGCTCCTTACAATACTCGTAAGTAATATGGCCTATTCTTTTTACAGCTGCACCATCCACAAAACGGTCTATCTCTTCTAAGGTAAAGGGGCCGCCATATTCCATAGCGGTAACCATTGATGGTGCACCCAGCGGTTCAACACCTACCAATTTTACCTCTGGTTTAACGGTTTTCATGTAAGCACTCACGCCCGATGCCAAACCGCCACCTCCTACAGGCATTACGATCATATCCAAATCAGGTAGATCTTCGTAAATTTCTACACCAACCGTTGCCTGGCCTTCAATTACTTTTTCGTCATCGAAAGGTGGGATAAAAGTGGCTGCTTTTTCAGCACTATAAGCTAAAGCTTCTTTTAAACAATCATCAAAAGTATCGCCCACTAAAATTACTTCAACGTTGTCACCACCGAACATGTAGGTTTGTTTAACCTTTTGTTTCGGTGTAATTTCTGGCATAAAAATAACACCCTTAATACCGAGTTTTTTACATGAATATGCTACACCTTGTGCGTGGTTACCAGCACTTGCGCAAACTACACCATTAATTAATGCATCTTGTGGCAAGGAGCTAATTTTATTATAGGCACCACGCAATTTGTATGAGCGCACAATCTGTAGATCCTCTCTTTTTAAGTAGATATTGGCATTGTAATGAGCAGAAAGTCCGGCGTTAAACTCTAAAGGTGTGCGTTTTACCACGCCTTTTAACCGTTGCGATGCAGATTGAAAATCTAATGTATTCGGTGTTGTAGTATTCATAATTTAGTATCAAGAAGGGAGATAGTTTAGTGTGCTAAGAATCAAGTATCTAGTAGCAAGACTGATATTCTCCTTATATTTTTTTGTAAAGCAGGGTTCGGTATTCCATCGGAGGCAGCTGTCCTGCTTTACATTTTATTCCGCTGCGCTTCATGCTCATTCCAATCAGGTTTAGGGAGCAAGGTTTGTGTTTCAAACTTAAATCCTCCCCCTGCCCCCTCCAAAGGGGGACACCCTCTCAAAGTTTTTAAGGCATTCTCAGCTTGCTTTTAGCTTTAGTCTTTAACCTTTCAGCTTTTACGCCAAATGCAAAGCAACCAATTGGTTTAAGTCATGGTCGTTTATACCTTGTTTACCATCAGCCAAAACCAAGAATTGTTTGTAAACAATGTCCAAATGATCTTTTTCCAATTTGTGGCCTAAACGGTCTAAATGGTGTTTTAAAGCATGGCGGCCACTTCTTGCAGTTAATACAATTGTTGCATCAGGGAAACCAACATCTTCTGGCTTAATAATTTCGTAGTTCTCGCGGTTTTTTAAGAAACCATCCTGGTGGATACCCGAGCTATGAGAAAATGCATTTCCACCAACAATTGCTTTATTAGGTTGAACAGGCATATTCATTTGGTTTCGCACCATGTGACTCATTTCGTAGAAACGGGTAGCATCAATCTGTGTGTTTAAGCCTAAAATCTTGTGTGTTTTCAAAATCATGACGACTTCTTCCATAGATGTATTGCCTGCACGCTCTCCGATGCCGTTTATGGTACATTCTACCTGGCGGGCACCATTTTGTAAGCCTGCGATAGAATTCGCTGTAGCCAAGCCTAAATCGTTGTGGCAATGCACAGAGATAATGGCTTTATCGATATTTTTTACGTTTTCTTTTAAGAAAAGGATTTTCGAACCGTATTGATCTGGTAAGCAATAACCGTTGGTATCTGGGATGTTTACCACAGTTGCACCGGCAGCAATAACAGCTTCAACCATTTTTGCTAAAAATTCGATGTCGGCACGGCCGGCATCTTCTGCGTAGAACTCAATATCCTCAACATACTTTTTAGCATATTTTACAGCATCAACAGCACGTTCTAAAATATCTTCACGGGTACTGTTAAATTTATGTTTAATATGAAAATCTGATGCGCCAATCCCGGTGTGGATACGTGGCCTTTTTGCATAACGTAAAGCATCAGCAGCAACATCGATATCGTTTTTATTTGCACGGGTTAAAGCGCAGATAATTGGGTTGGTTACTGCCTTTGATAATTCAATTACACTATTAAAATCTCCTGGGCTAGATACCGGGAAACCTGCTTCAATCACATCAACGCCTAAAAGCTCAAGTGATTTGGCGATTTCTACTTTTTGGTTTGTATCTAACTGGCAGCCTGGAACCTGCTCACCGTCACGCAATGTCGTGTCGAAAATATAAACTTTGTTCGGGTCGTGAATCATAATCTTAAGTTTAGGAAGTGATTAATTTTTGGGATAAAAATTTAAGTACCAATTTGCCCATTTCAGCTGTGCCTAAAACTTTAAATCGGTTTGTATTTTGGTCGGCAATATCATGTGTTCTAAAGCCTTCTTTCAATACCTGGTCGATGGTATCAACCAATAATTTGGCTTCTTCTTTTAGTCCGAATCCAATTTCTAACATTAATGCTGCCGATAGGATAGAAGCTAATGGATTAGCTAAATCTTTACCTGCAATATCGTGTGCAGAACCATGGATAGGCTCGAAGAAACCAGTGCTTTCGCCAACAGATGCAGAAGCCAGCATACCCATTGAACCTGCAATTTGTGAAGCCTCATCTGTTAAAATATCTCCAAATAAATTGGCCGTTAAAACAACGTCGAATTTTTTAGGATTTTTGATCAATTGCATGGCAGCATTATCAATAAACATATGTTCAGTTTCTACGTCAGGATATTGTTTTGCAATTTCCTGAACGGTTTCGCGCCATAGGCGAGAACTTTCTAAAACATTTGCTTTATCTACTGAACATAATCTTTTGTTACGTTGCTGTGCTGCTTGGTAGGCTTTATGTGCAATGCGCTCTACTTCATAACGGTGATATATCATCAGGTCTGAAGCGGTATTGCGATCTTCAGAACGTATTTTCTCGCCAAAGTATACATCACCAGTTAATTCACGGAAGAACAAAATATCGGTTCCTCTTAAAATTTCCGGTTTGATGCTCGATGCCTGAAGAAGTTCATCAAATAGTAATATCGGGCGGAGGTTAGCAAAAAGACCCAGTTCTTTGCGAATTTTCAGCAGGCCTTGTTCTGGTCTAACTTTTAAACTAGGGTCGTTATCATATTTGGCATGACCAATTGCTCCAAAAAGGATAGCATCACTTTGTCTTGCTTTTTCTAAAGTTTCATCTGGCAAAGGCTCACCAGTAACTTCAATAGCCGCATGGCCCATTAAAGCTTCTTCGAACACAAATTCATGGCCAAAAATTTCGGCAATTTTTTCTAATGCTGCTTTTCCCCAAGTGGTAACTTCGGGTCCAATACCGTCTCCAGGTATTACTAAAATGTTCTTCTTCATTGTTGACTCCTCTTTTGGCGATGCAGTTTTTACCACAGATTTTCACAGATAAACACAGATTGATTCTGTGCCATGGTTTGTGTCTTCACAAACCATTAGATTTTTATCTGTGTCATCCTTTTTATCTGTGGTTAATTTTGCATCAGCTTAATATTTCTACGTTTAAACTTTCGACGACTTTTACCTCGCCTTTTTCTAACAATATTCTTTTTTCTATGCAGGTTGGCAGCTGCGATTCAAAATGGCCAACATAAATTAAGGTCATTCCATTGCTGCACAATTCATCAACCAATTGGTTAAAATGCCGTGTTTGCTGCTGGTCTAAACCCTGGCAAGGTTCGTCCAGAATTAATAGTTCCGGGTTTTTTATAATTGTCCGCGCTAACAATACCAATCGCTGTTTGCCGAGTGGAAGTGCGGTTAATAATTCATTTTTACTAGCTGTTAACCCAAAATATTCAATCAGTTCATCAACTTGTGCTCTCTTGCTATAAGGTAATTGTTGAAACAGGCCCACGGTATCGTAAAAGCCTGAAGCAATGCACTTCCAAACGGTTGAATTGGCATCGAAATACCAATGAAACTCGGGAGATATTAAGCCGATATGCTGTTTTATATCCCATATACTTTCGCCACTTCCACGCCTAATACCGAACAAATAAAGTTTGTTGGCATAAGATTGAGGGTGATCGCCGTTCACTAAGCTCAATAACGTAGATTTCCCTGAACCGTTAGGGCCTTGTAAAAGCCATTTTTCTCCAGCTTTAACTTCCCAGTTGATATTTCTTAAAACCTGTTTTTCGCCATAACTGATGTTTATATCAACCATTTTTACGATGTCAGTTGAGGAATAAATCGGCGACTCCTTTAAAAAAGCAGGGATTTTCTTTTTGTGTATTTCAAGTGGAAGATCTCCAATTTCTCTTGAAAATGATGTTACGATCTGCCCATCTATAATCTCTGCAAAACAATCGATGCTTGCAGGGAATTCTAAGTCGTTACAGATTAAAATTAATTGTACACCTTCTGCTGTAATCTGCTCCAAAAGCGTATTCAGGTTTTTGCGGGAAGCAGCATCTAAACCGGTATAAGGCTGATCGATAATTAGCAATTGGGGTTTTAGCCATAAGGCTTTAACCAACTGCAGCTTTTTATGTTCGCCGCTCGATAATTCGATTAGTTGTGAACTGGCGAATGTTGCAAATCCCAATGCTTCTAAAATTGGTTCAACCCGATCGAAGTGCAAGCCTTTTTCTTTACCATAACTAACCAATTCTGCATGAACGGTCAAAGTTTCTTTTGCCTGCTGACTGGTATAACGTTGTTGGTAATAAAAATTGGCAACTCCTTCCAGGTTTTTAAACTGATACCAGCTTTCTACAAATAAGACTTCGGCAGGTAATTTCCTTTGGACATCGTAATTGATTTCAATGCTTCCCTGTGAGGCGATTAAACCCGCAATAGCTTTAGCCAAAGAAGTTTTTCCGCTGCCACTTTCGCCCCATAAAACCCAATTTTGGCAAACATTTACTTCCCAATACAAATCCTTTAGCACCACTTTGTTGTGGTAACTTAAGTTTAAATTCTGTATGTAAAGGAATGGTTTAAACATTATTTCTCTGTAATTTTAATTTTGGATGCTGGTGAAACTCCCTTTATTCTCCTTTCGGGATGATTACACTGATTAAGCGATTACACCGATTTTTTACTTTGGTCTTTCTGCTTTAGTCTTTTAGCTTTTCAGGCCTTTAACCTTCCTACCCTCTACCTTCTTCGAATTCTTCAATTAATTTTTTTTGGTTTAAGATGAAATCGATATCATCATAACCATTGATCAAACATGATTTTTTGTAAGGATTGATCTCAAATGATTCCTGAGCACCAGTTTCTACAATCGTAACCGTTTGATTTTCTAAATCAACTTCTAAAGCCGATTTTGGATTGTTGTCGACCGCTTTGAAAATCTGCGACAAGAACTCTTCACTCACCTGAATGGGTAGCAAACCATTGTTCAAGGCATTTCCTTTAAAAATATCGGCAAAGAAACTGCTGATTACTGCATCAAAACCGGCATCTTGAATGGCCCATGCCGCATGCTCGCGACTACTGCCACAGCCAAAGTTTTTTCCAGCCACTAAAACCTTACCGCTGTAGGTAGGGTTGTTCATTACGAAATCAGCTTTGGGCTGGTTATCGTTTTCATAACGCCAATCGCGGAACAAATTTTCGCCGAAACCCTCGCGGGTAGTCGCTTTTAGAAACCTCGCAGGGATAATCTGATCGGTATCGATGTTCTCTATGTTTAAAGGCACTACTGCCGATGTTAATTTTGTGAATTTTTTCATTGTTAATGATGATTACACAGATTAAATGATTTCACCGATTTAGGGTGATTTCATAGATTTAATATTTATAATTTGGTTTTCAAACCTTCAGCCTTCCACCATGGTAAAATGTTCAACTGTAGGGAAAGGATCATAAAAGTGATGCAATAACTTTTTCCAATTCTGATACTCTGCTGATTCCCTGAAACCTTCAGTGTGCGATTCTAAAGTTTCCCAATTTACCAGCAGGATATATTTGTTTTCTACCTCTACACATTTTTGAAGCTGATGCGAAATGTAACCTTCCATCGAAGAAATGATTTTTTGTGCTTCGCCAAAAGCTTTTTCAAAATCTGCCGATAATCCGGTTTTTACATTTAATATGGCAACTTCTAAAATCATATATTTATTTTTCCGTCATTGCGAGGTACGAAGCAATCTATTTGGCCTGAAATCGCATTAAGATTGCTTCGTACCTCGCAATGACGATTAGGTTAGGGATTCGCTTTTATCTTCAACCTTCTGTCTTTTAGACTTCTACCTTTTTAGCAAATCCCTCACATCAGTAATTTTTCCGGTTACGGCTGCTGCTGCTGCGGTAAGTGGACTTGCTAATAAGGTACGTGCATTTTGTCCTTGTCTACCTTCAAAGTTCCTGTTTGATGTAGATACACAGTATTTACCTGCGGGAATTTTATCTTCGTTCATTCCTAAACAGGCACTGCAACCTGGTTCGCGTAATTGGAAACCAGCGGCTTCGAAAATCTTATCCAAACCTTCGTTTTTAGCCTGTTGTTCTACTTGTTTCGATCCCGGAACAATCCAAACGGTAACGTTATCTGCTTTGCGTTTATCTTTAACAAAATCGGCAACTTCGCGTAAATCTTCAATGCGAGAGTTGGTACAGCTTCCAATGAACACATAATCAACCGGTTTTCCGATCAAAGATGAATCGTCATCAAAACCCATGTAATCCAATGCTTTCTGATATGATAATTTTTCTTTTTCTGGTTGTGCACCAGTTGCCGGAATATGCTCTTGGATACCCATTCCCATTCCTGGGTTTGTACCGTAGGTAATCATAGGAGCGATATCTTTAGCATCGAAAGTTAAAACACTATCGAATTTGGCATCAGCATCGCTATATAATGTTTTCCAATAAGCCAAAGCTTTATCCCACTCTTCGCCAGCTGGAGCAAACTCTCGTCCTTTAATGTAATCGAAAGTGGTTTGGTCTGGTGCAATTAATCCACCGCGTGCACCCATTTCGATACTCATATTACAGATTGTCATACGAGCTTCCATACTTAAAGCCTCGATTGCGGAACCCGCATATTCAATAAAATAACCTGTACCGCCAGCGGCAGAAATTTTGGCAATAATGTATAAGATAATGTCTTTCGCTCCAACACCTTGTCCAAGTTCGCCGTTTACTTCGATTTTCATGGTTTTAGGTTTCGACTGCAATAAACATTGCGTTGCGAAAACCTGCTCAACCTGCGAAGTGCCGATACCAAATGCTATGGCCCCAAAAGCGCCATGGGTAGAGGTATGGCTATCGCCACAAACCATTGTTTTACCAGGTAAGGTGATGCCCAGCTCAGGACCGATAACATGCACAATCCCTTGGAAAGGATGCCCTAAGCCATACAGCTCCACTCCGAATTCTGAACAGTTTTTGGTTAACATATCTACCTGATAGCGCGAAAGCTCCTCTTTAATTGGCAACAACTGGTTTAACGTAGGTACATTATGATCGGCAGTTGCAACAGTCTGCTTTGGACGCAAAACAGGCAACCCTCTTTTGCGCAAGCCATCAAATGCCTGCGGAGAAGTTACCTCATGTATTAAGTGTGTATCAATGTATAAAATATCAGGAAATCCTTCTTCACTTTTTACAACGTGAGCATCCCAAATTTTTTCTACTAATGTTTTTGACATTTTAACCCCCTAGCCCCCTAAAGGGGGAATTTAAGTTTGTAATTATTATTTTTATAAGACCTGTCCAAAGTCCCCTCTCTTTTAGGAGAGGGGATTTAGGGGTGAGGTTATGCAGTTTTAATTGCTTTCATTGCAGTCATTGCCTTACGCAAAGTAGCACCGATTTGTTCTACTTCGTGTGAGCGGATAGCCTCGTTGATATCGATTAATTGTCTGTTGTCAACTGCACCGTCTTTACCTTCGTTAAAGTTTTTACCAACTAAATCAGTATCTACTTTTTTCATGAAATCACCTAAAAGTGGTTTACAAGCCTGATCGAATAAATAACAACCATATTCAGCAGTATCAGAAATTACGCGATTCATTTCGAACAATTTCTTACGTGCAATGGTATTGGCAATAAGTGGTGTTTCGTGTAAAGATTCGTAGTAAGCCGATTCTGGTTTAATACCAGCCTGTACCATGGTTTCGAAAGCCAATTCAACACCAGCACGAACAAAAGCAACCATCAAAGTATAGTTATCGAAATATTCTTGCTCACCGATTTTAACGTCACCGGCAGGCGTTTTTTCGAAAGCGGTTTCACCAGTTTCAGCTCTCCAAGCCAATAGGTTTTTATCACCATTTGCCCAATCTTCCATCATGATACGGCTAAATTCGCCGCTCATAATATCATCCTGGTGTTTTTGGAACAACGGACGCATAATGTCTTTCAATTCTTCCGAAATTTCGAAAGCTTTGATTTTAGCTACATTGCTTAATCTGTCCATCATGGCAGTAATACCACCTTGTTTTAAGGCTTCGGTAATTACCTCAACACCGTATTGCACCAATTTAGAAGCATAACCTGCGTCGATTCCTTTTTCTACCATTTTATCGAAAGATAGGATAGAACCTGTTTGCAGTAAACCACAAAGGATAGTTTGCTCGCCCATTAAATCAGATTTCACTTCAGCTACGAAAGATGATTTTAACACACCAGCTCTGTGACCGCCTGTACCAGCGCAATATGCTTTTGCCTGTGCCAATCCTTTACCTTGTGGATCGTTTTCAGGGTGAACGGCAATTAAGGTAGGAACACCAAAACCACGAACATATTCTGCTCTAACCTCGCTACCCGGGCATTTAGGTGCAACCATAATCACGGTTAAATCTTTACGGATCTGCATACCTTCTTCTACGATGTTGAAACCGTGAGAATATAACAAAGTAGCACCTTCTTTCATTAAAGGCATAATTGCATTTACAACAGCGGTGTGTTGTTTATCAGGAGTAAGGTTAATTACTACATCTGCATTCGGAATCAGTTCTTCATAGGTACCAACTGTGAAATTGTTTTCAGTTGCATTTTTCCAAGAATCGCGTTTACCTTCAATTGCTTCCTTACGTAAAGTGTAGCTTACATCTAAACCACTATCTCTTAAATTTAAACCTTGGTTTAAGCCTTGTGCGCCACAACCTACAATTACCAGTTTTTTGCCCTTTAGTGCGCTAACGCCATCTAAAAATTCAGAACTGTCCATGAAGTCGCAAACACCTAATTGGTTTAATTTTTCTCTAAGAGGTAATGTGTTAAAATAATTTGCCATTGTTTTTTATTGGTTAATTTCTATTTAATTATCGGTTTGACCATGATTGTCGAGATTCAAGGATTAATAAGATTCTCTTTCTCTCATTTCATAGTATTAATTTTTTATTTTATGCCATGGTTCGTGTCCTCACGAAACATTTTTTCCTTCGGTTTGATTATACAGATATAGTGATTTCACCGATTTATTTGAAAAGCAGATTCCTGTGCTTTTCGGTTGCTTCAGTCCCGCTATTCGTTCCCGATGAAAAATCGGGATTACTGCTATCGGGTTTATTTTAGTTGGGTCTGTTTTTCAAAACCCTCATCCATCTCACATCTTCCATTTTATATCTGTCTCTTCAGTGCCCATGAATAACCTTGGTGTACGTTATCATGACCAATAGTTGTAATCAAAATTTCTTCTATGCTGTTCATCTGTACGCCATAGGTGGCTGTTATAAAAGGAGTGATGCTCGAAAATTTTCCATTTGCATAATCTTCTTTTATTTTTTCAATGCTTTCTAACGCGATGGCTTTCAATTCTGCTACTTCTTCTTCAGTTACAGTATAGGATGGCTTTGTATCCTTTTTATAATACTCGTTAAATTTTACCGAAGCAGCATCTTGTAATATACCTGTACGAACATAACAAAGCGTTTGTGTACTCACTACAATGTGGCCAAAGTTCCAGATGATGTTATTGTTGAACCCATCAGGAATTTTATTTAATTCTTCGATTGTTAAACCATCTATTAACTGAATAAATGCCTTGCGTGAGTTTATTATAAAATCAAATACCTCGTTCATCATTTTATAATCGTATCTATCTAATTATCATTTTGTTTTTCAGCTTCGGTTAATTCTTCATTAAAAGTAATCTTGTTAAAGTTAAATAGGTATGGCTTTATTACATTTCACATTAACTCTATTCTAACCGCACAGGGCGCCAAGGTTTTCGCAAAGGTGGCTAAGCATTATGCTTTTGCTTTCAAGCTTATACCCTCTACCTTTTAGCTTACATGGTAAAAATCTTTCCGCCTTTTTCTAAAAATTCGTTTTCTATCAATTCTTCACCTGGTTCGAAAGCTTCAAATTCTTTCAGTTTTTCGTGGAAACCCGCACTGTCTTTAATAATGGCTACTCTGGCAGATCTTACAAATTCAATTAGCTCGTAAGGTTCTAAAGCTTTTACCAAAGCATCAGTTTCTTCGCGGTGACCCGTTACTGCAAAAACAGTATAATCTTTACGGATCACTACCGCACTGGCACCATATTGTCTTAATAAACGCTCAACAGTTACTTTTTCTGCAATTTCATCAGTAGAAACTTTATAAAGTGCCAGTTCCTGCCAGATAATTTCTTCGTTGGTGTTGAAATAAACTTTCAATACCTCAATCTGCTTTTCAATCTGGCGGGCAAGTTTTCTCACCACTTCGTAACCTTCATGAATAACGATATTGAAACGGTGTATTCCTTCAATTTCTGATGCGGAACTGTTTAAACTTTCGATATTGATTTTTCTTTTCGAGAAAATAATCGCAATCCTGTTGAGTAAACCAATGCGGTTTTCGGCATAAACCGTAATGGTATATTCCTGTTTTCCTTCTAGGTCAACGGTGTCTTCTGTGTATTTTATTTTATCTTCAGTACTCATGATAATTTCTTTTTACGTATTCGTCATTTCGACCTTGTGGAGAAATCTTTAAATGTTGTTAAAGAAAGATCTCTCCGTTTCGCTGCGTTACAGTCGAGATGACGATTACGCTAGCTTTTACTCTTTCTACTTATTTTAATCTGATTTCGCTTACACTCATTCCTTGTGGAACCATTGGGAAAACGTTGTTTTCTCTGCCAACCATTACTTCTAATAAGTAAGAACCTTCATGATTAATCATGGTTTCTAATGCCTGTCGTAAGTTTGCGCGTTCATCAACTTTGCTTGCTTCGATATAGTACGATTTAGCTAAAGCAACAAAATCCGGACTGGTGATATTAACAAAAGAATAACGTTTATCATGAAACAGCTGTTGCCATTGGCGAACCATACCTAAAAAGCGGTTGTTCAGGATCAGGATTTTTACTGCTGCACCGAATTGCATAATGGTACCCAATTCCTGAGGTGTCATCTGGAAACCACCATCACCAATAATGGCGATAACGGTTTTATCAGGAGCGCCATATTTAGCGCCAATTGCGGCCGGTAAACCAAAGCCCATTGTACCTAAGCCACCAGAAGTAATATTGCTGCGGGTATTGTTGAATTTAGCATAACGGCAGGCCACCATCTGGTGCTGACCAACATCGGTAACAATTACCGCATCGCCGCCACAAATTTCATTGATGTTACGTAATACTTCGCCCATGGTCATTTCATCACCTGTTGGATAAAGCTCTGGAGTAATGACTTGATCTATTTCCTCCTGGTTATATTTTCTGAATTTAGCCAACCAATCTTCGTGTTTGTTATCGTTAACTAAATTGGTTAATAGGGGTAAAGTTTCTTTACAGTCGCCCCAAACACCAACCTCAGCTTTAACATTTTTATCAATCTCAGCAGGGTCGATATCCAAATGCACTACTTTAGCTTGTTTGGCATATTTATCTAAACGGCCAGTTACGCGGTCATCAAAACGCATACCGATGGCAATTAAAACATCACATTCGTTGGTTAACACATTAGGACCGTAGTTACCATGCATACCCAACATACCTACGTTTAATGGGTGTGAAGTTGGAATAGCACCTTCGCCCATGATCGTCCATGCAGCAGGGATGCCGGTTTTTTCGATAAAAGCTTTAAATTCTTCTTCAGCATTGCCCAGAATAACACCTTGCCCAAATAAAACGAAAGGTTTTTTTGCTGAATTGATTAATTCGGCTGCTTGCTCAATATATTCTACCCTAACTTTTGGTTTCGGGCGATAACTGCGGATGTGGTTACATTTTACATACTCAGGGAATTCCTCAAGCTGTAATTGCGCATTTTTGGTAATATCGATTAAAACCGGGCCTGGTCTGCCACTTTTAGCGATGTAAAAAGCTTTAGCCAATACCTCTTGAATTTCTTTGGCATCAGTAACCTGATAGTTCCATTTGGTAACTGGAGTGGTAATGTTAATTACATCGGTTTCCTGAAAAGCATCCGTTCCCAATAGGTGAGCGAAAACCTGTCCGGTGATACAAACCAATGGTGTACTGTCTATCTGAGCATCTGCTAAACCAGTAACCAAGTTGGTTGCACCTGGTCCGCTGGTTGCGAAAACAACACCAACTTCGCCGCTTGCTCTTGCAAAACCCTGAGCAGCATGGATACCACCTTGCTCATGGCGAACCAATATGTGTTCTAATTTATCGGCATAATCATAAAGAGCATCATAAATAGGCATGATTGCTCCTCCCGGATAACCGAAAATGGTGGTTACACCTTCTTCAATTAATCCATTCAACAAAACCTGCGAGCCTGTCCCTTTGAATAAGGTTTTTGAGGTTTCTGCTTTCGCCTCGTTTTGTTGTATTGTATCTTGTGCAGTTTCCATAGTTATGTTTTTGCGGTTCTACTATTCTTTAATTTTAAACCCAATTCTCTGTCTGTCGTTCCACTTTAATTGAGCAATTTTCTCGTCTATTAAATTTTCCATTGCATCATAAAGCTCATTGAGCTGAACATCATGTTCGCCAATCCGCTCTTTAATTTCTGTTAATTGTTCATTAAGGTTGCTTTGTTTTAGCAAAATTTTCCGAACATCAACAAAGGCTCTCATAATAGCAATATTCATATTAATCGCCTTATCGCTCTTTAAAACGCCACTTAACATGGCTACACCTTGCTCTGTAAAGGCATAAGGCAAATATTTGCTTGTCCTATTTTGTGGTATGTTATCCATCATCACAAATTGTGATGATGGGTTTTTAACCTGGGATGCGGTAACAATTTGTGACTGCATATCTTTCCACTCTATGGACGTGAGCTGAAACATAAAATCATCTGGAAAACGCTTTATATTTCGTTTTACCGCTTGATTTAGTACTCTTGTCTCAACTTCATAAAGTACTGCCAGATCGAAATCCAACATTACTCTTTCTCCCCGGATTTCATAAATCCTATTCTGAATACTTTTAATTATTTGCATAATTTATTTTATTAGTAATCAATTAATCTGGGGGATGATTTTTTGATTTTAGTACTCGTCAGTTACACAGCCACTTGCTGCGTCTGAAACTGTTTTAGCATATTTATATAAAACACCTTTTGTTACTTTCAATGCTGGTTGAACGTATTTTTTTCTACGCTCGGCAATCACTTCTTCACTTACTTGTAAGCTAATGATGTTGTTCACTGCATCAATCAAAATCCGGTCTTCATCTTCCACCAAGCCGATTAAGCCACCTTTGTAAGATTCAGGCGTAATGTGACCAACCACAAAACCATGTGTGCCGCCAGAGAAACGTCCGTCAGTAATCAAAGCCACCGATTTGCCTAAACCAGCACCAATAATTGCTGAGGTTGGTTTTAACATTTCTGGCATCCCTGGTGCACCTACCGGACCTGAGTTTTTAATTACAATTACATCACCAGGTTGAACCCGTCCGCTGGAAATTCCAGCGATTAAATCGTGCTCGCCGTCAAATACTCGTGCAGGGCCTTCAAATTTCTCACCTTCTTTCCCACTGATTTTTGCAACAGAACCTTTCTCCGCCAGGTTTCCATAAAGAATCTGTAAGTGACCTGTAGCCTTAATTGGCTCACTTAGTTTCTGAATGATTTTTTGATCATAGTCCATGATCGATTTCACGTCAGCCAAATTTTCAGCTATAGTTTTTCCGGTTACGGTTAAGCAGTCGCCATGTAATAAACCCTCATTTAATAAATATTTCATTACTGCAGGGATACCACCATATTGATGTAAATCTTGCATTAAGTATTTTCCACTAGGTTTGAAATCGGCAAGTACTGGTGTTACATCACTCATGCGTTGGAAATCATCCTGGGTGATTTCGATACCGATAGCTTTACCCATTGCAATAAAATGCAATACTGCATTCGTACTGCCACCTAAAATAATAATAGAACGAATGGCATTTTCGAATGCTTTTCTCGTCATGATATCGGATGGTTTGATATCTTTCTCTAATAAAATTTTGATGTATTTACCGGCATCCAAACATTCTTGTTTTTTCTCCTCGCTAATTGCTGGGTTTGAAGATGAATAAGGCAAACTCATACCTAAAGCTTCAATTGCTGATGCCATTGTGTTTGCAGTATACATCCCTCCACAAGCACCTGCACCGGGACAGGTATGTTTTATGATACCCTGATAGTCTTCCTCAGAAAGGTTGCCACAGATTTTTTGCCCCAAAGCCTCGAAAGCCGAAACGATGTTCAATTCTTCTCCTTTGTAATGCCCAGGAGCAATTGTACCACCATAAACCATAATTGAAGGGCGATCTAACCGAGCCATGGCCATAATTGCGCCAGGCATGTTTTTATCACAGCCAGGGATAGAGATAATTCCATCGTAATATTGGCCACCGCAAATGGTTTCGATACTATCCGCAATAACATCACGGCTTACTAGCGAATAGCGCATACCATCTGTACCATTGCTCATCCCATCACTTACCCCGATAGTGTTAAAAACCAAGCCCACTAAATCATTATTCCAGACCCCTTTTTTCACATCTTTTGCAAGATCGTTAAGGTGCATATTGCAGGTGTTACCATCGTAACCCATACTTGCAATACCGACCTGTGCTTTAGCCATATCAGCATCAGTTAATCCGATTCCGTAAAGCATAGCTTGCGCTGCCGGTTGTGTTGGGTCTTGTGTAAATGTTTTACTGTACTTGTTTAATTCGCTCATTGTTTAAATTGTATGTATGCTGTTGTATTTCAATTATTTCTTTTCGAGGCAAAAAAAAACCGCCTCTTTTTGGGAGGCGGTTTCGATAGGGTATATTTTTATATTATACGCAACGATTTCCACCTCTCTTTTGAGAAATGACAATAATTAGGTTGCTAATAATGTTTGTGTTTATATTCATGTTTTTGATGAATCACAAACATACTAACTATTTAAAAAAAGAAAAGAACTATTTTAATATTATTTATTTTTTTACTCCGATTACAATTCCTGTTGCCCAAACCTGCTTGGTTAAGTACAGATCATCACGTAATTCTAAATCTTTGATCAATTTAATGGCCTTATCTTGATGACCATCAGGCCAATTTGACTGGGGTAACATATCATCAATGATGTAAAGTCCACCGGTATTCAGCATGGATATCACCTCGTCTAAGAGCAAATATTTTCCATACCAGGTATCAGCAAAAATATAATCGAACTTTTTGTCTTTATTCTTTTCGATCCACTCGGCACCATCGGTATCAACCAATGTTAAATGATCGTCACCGCCAAGAAACGTTTTGGCAATGGCTAAAAATTTAGCATCATTATCTATCGAGGTAAGTGTACTTTCCTGATCTAAACCATCTAATATCCAGGAAGTAGATAAGCCTGTGCCAGTTCCAAGCTCCAAAAATTTACCTGAGGGTTTGGTGGCAGCAAGTGTCCTGAGTAAAGAGCAAGTCAACACATCAGATGCCATATCAAATCCTGATGCTTTTGTTGCACCATTAATTTGCTGGTAGGCCTTCGGGAAATGTTGATTGATTTCTTCAGTCATCTGCTTTTGCTGCTTAAGCGCTTCTTATTTATTTATGTAATAGTTTTGTTGTTATTCGTTTTTTCGACTTTGGACTCCTGACTTACCGACTTCGGACTATATAATTACCTCATAATTTACCTTTTCCAATACCAGGTTTTTATAGGCACGCTGTATGGTATAACCGAGAGATTCTCTCCACAACGGGCGATAAACAATATCATCAATTGAGGCGATACCCGCTATTTCAGTTGCTGTTCCGCATAAGAAAGCGCTGTCGGCATTTTTTAAATCTTCTATGGTTAACTTTTTCTCAATGCATTCTATATCCAGAACGGTGCAAAGTTCTTTTACTGTTGCACGTGTAATACCCGGTAAAATATTCCCTAAAGATGGTGTATATAATTTTCCGTCTTTTTCGAGAAAAATGTTCGCACCAGATGCCTCTGCCACAAAACCATGCATATCTAAAAGCAAAGCCTCATCGTAACCTTTAATATTTGCTGCTGTAGTAGCTAAAATAGAATTAACATAGTTTCCACTCAATTTCGCTTCCATTGGAGTCGATTTTGGATTTGGTCTTTCGTAATCAGAAACGGTTAGTTTTAACAATTTATTACCAGAATAAGCATCCCATTCCCATGCACAGATTAAGATCGAAACCCCACTCGGCTCGTTTAATTTCATATTCGGGTGGCAAAATACCAAGGGACGGATATAAGCATCTTTCAGCTTGTTTAGCTGAAGTAATTTATAGGTTGCGGCAATTAATTCTTGTTTATCCCAAGGGAAAGGAATATTTGCCAATTGGCAAGAACGCTCTAAGCGATCGAAATGGGCAGCAGCTTTGAAAATGCGGTTACCATTGTGCGTTTTGTAGGCTCTAATACCCTCGAAAGCGGCGTAACCGTAATGTAGCGACTGTCCGTAAAGGTCAGTGCTGCTATTTACAGCCTTTTCAAACTGTCCATCAAGGTAAATAATCGTATTAGAATTATAGTATTTCATCTGTTTATTGTTATTGTTTTTAACCGTCAGATGGAGCTTACCACGATAAATAAGCTTTCCATTTTTTTATTTTGACTATTTATCATGGACGGTTTATAATACTGTGTTTTGTTATTTAAAAAAAGCGTCCCGTTTGTATCGGGACGCTTTAGGTATATTTAGTTTTTTAAAATCTATTTAAACTGCGTCCGCTTATTGCCCCATAAAATGTTTAGGAGTAGGAGGTTAAGTAAAATGACAGGTAACAACACTACATTGCCAGCTGCTTTTGCAGTAGTATATATAGAAAATATGTTGTTCTGAAAGGTCATTATTATCTTATTGTTTATAAAAACCAATTTAGTTTTTGGTTCATTAATATGCAAGAGAAATCAGAAAAAAGTTAAATCAGAATATTATTCTTTTATTTGTTTATAAATCGGAATATTATTCTTAATAATAGTTTGATTAGTTATTTAATGCCGATAGCCGTAGACTAAATATCAAAACGGTATACGGTCTATTTGTTATGCTTGCATTATAAATTTTCTATTTTTCTGCTTAAAATGCCCCAGAGTGCACTGAAAATTGAAAATTTAGACGATATTTTGGCGTTTAAATGTAAAGAAAACTTGCTGTTTTTATATAGGTATAGAATGAGCATTATATTCATTACTACTTATTGGAAATAGTTACGTGCTGTTGGTCCGAACTACTACAAAAATTACAAGTTTAAAAACGAAAAGATAATACAGCTAGCTGGTTCGCATATGCTTTATTATGAAAACAATAAGGAATTTACTGCAGCAGTGTGTGACTTTGTTAAATAGTAATGCAAAACAAAAAACCTCCCTGATTATTAAATCGGGAGATCTTCATTTACTATGATGCTATTGCGAAAAGTTTGATATTTTGAAATTCTTTTTGTTTTTCATTCAATTCACTCTCGATATCGTAATCGTCTTGTAACCCAAGCCAAAATTTTGCAGAGTTGCCAAAAAAGATGCTAAAACGCAGTGCCGTATCTGCTGTAATTCTTCTCTTACCTTTAATTATTTCAGAAATACGCGTTTGAGGAATATTGGTTTCTTTCGCTAAACGATAAGCTGTAATATTTAAAGGGATAAGAAATTCTTCATTCAGAATTTCTCCGGGATGTATGTTTGGTAGCTTTTCCATTAATTTTTTAATGATAATCTATAATTTCAATTTCACTTGCATTGCCGTTTTCCCATTTGAAAATTATTCTCCACTGGTCATTAATTCGGATGCTGTAATAATCTTTCAGATTGCCTTTTTTCTTTTCCAGTTTATTCGATGGTGGTATAGTTAAATCTTGAATGTTTTGCGAATTGCTTATCATTCTTAATTTTCTACGCCCAATAGTTTGAATTTCTAGTGGCATTTTAGAAACCCTGATACCATTCCATATTTTTTCTGTGTCTTTAGAGCCAAAAGAAAGTATCATGCTAACTTTTTACGTTACTAACGTTAAAGGTAGGTAGTTGTTTTTTGAAATCCTAATATAAAAACAAAAAGCCTCCCTGATTCTTAAAGAGGGCACTGAAAAAGTAGACATAAAATGGTCTTCAAACAGAAAAGCGGATGAATAGCTCTTAAGAGTTTTTCATCCGCTTTCTTTTTTGAGGCATTTCATTTTTCTTATTTGATAGCGAACTTTACGTTCGACATTGAGAACTGGAGCACATTGTTAGTTTTTCCCAGAAGATTCTTTGGATTATTATCCTTTTTTTAGAATTTGAGGATTCTTTTAAGATTAACCACGAATATCGCAAGTGCACCTTGCATTTTCATGCTTTCCAGGCCATAGGAGTTCGCCCTGTCATATCCATGACATGA
>NZ_SJSO01000026.1 GCF_004331735.1 Pedobacter psychrodurus | reverse complement strand
AGCCACCTTCAAGAATATCATCATGTTCCAATCGCTTGTTCGATAGCATACGATAGAAGGCAGCTTTTAAGGAATGGGTTGGAGCTAACCGATTGATGACTGCTGTTCCCGAAGATAATAAATCTGACAAACAATTTTCTAATCTAACTGCAATACGACTATCTGATAAAAAACCTTTATAAACACCTGAATAACAATGATCTAACATCATTAAAGATACAAAAAATAAACCACAAATAATTGATAATCAGATCGTTATAATATGTTTTCTATAAATAAATGTGTGTAAAGATTAGCTTCTAAAGGGAAGAAATTTTAATGTAATCTCATCAGAAAGTATCTCAAAATATCCTCTACCACGAGGCATCATAATTCTAGATCTTCAGCCCTGAAAGGATGAATCAGCAACAGACTATTTTCTACAAGAAAGGCGAAATCATATCTCCCAAAATAATTGAAATGTTTGATTACCATATTTATAAAAACTAACATTTTAATCCTGATTCCTGTTAACCACTTTCTCTACTGCCTGCAAATAAGATGAATAAGCCTATTCAGGCATAGCCGATTATTGTGGAAAATTTCAGAAAGCTCTTCAAAAATCCGTTTATGACGAAGGTATCAATAGACACTACCAGACTATATTTTTTTGACATTGATTGCTACTAATCCTTTTCTGCCCTGCTCGGTTTCATACTCCACAACGTCCCCCGCCTTGAGGTCACGTACCAATAGTCCTGTCACGTGCACAAAAACATCCTCCTGGTTTGCATCCGGCGTGATGAAGCCAAAACCCTTTTCACCATTATACATCTTAACTTTACCTTGTTCCATATATGATTTTCAAAATTTGAAATTGTTTCCCAAAGTGGAAGATAGTTGAAAATTTTCAAAAAATGAACTAAGTATAGAACTCTGCCGATAGTAAAAAAAAACCTAAAGTAGGAAAAGAGCGTTATCTGAACCCTTTTCCTAATCTTCCTAGCGAAAGTTAAAACGCTGGTCGTATATTTTAAAAAGTCTATTTTAACAATACCTGTTGTGCCATCATTAGATATTTCATCTCACTTGCAACTTTCTTTTGCTTAACCTTCGAATAAATCTGTGTTGTGCGTATACTTGAATGCCCCAGCATATACGAAACACTTTCGATCGACACCCCCTTTCCTAATGTAACAGTGGTCGCAAAAGTATGTCTGGCCATATGAAATATCAGTTTCTTAAATATCCCCGCTTTAATCGCTATAATTTTTAAAACTCGGTTTGTATATTGGTTTGTTGTACAGGGAAATATCGTTGCCTTGTTTATTGATTCAGGATTGTATCTATACTTCTGTATTAACTGTAAAGCAATTGGAAGAACAGGCACAAGGAACTTACGCTCGGTGGTATGAAAAGTCTTCTGTCTGTTCATTTCCAGCCATAATCCGCCGTCATTATCACTAGTGAGATGCTTGACCGACAATGTACTGATTTCGCTATAGGTGAGCCCTGTATAACAACTAAAAATAAACATGGCCCTCACAACTTCCTGAATAGGATCTGTAAACTGTAGCTCTTGAAGACCGACTAATTCATCGTCATCGAGTACTTCACGGTCTTTGGTCACAATGTTCCTTTTAAAGAAAACAAAGGGATCCTTTACAATCCAACCAAACTTTAATGCCAGGCCCATCAATTTCTGAAATCTTTCCACATGCTTCATTACAGTATTGTTGGTACAGATCCTTTGCCCTTTATCAGGTGTCTTGGTACGTAGATAAATGCTGAATTCAGTTAAGAATTTAAAATCTATTTTTGTCAGTTTAATATCTTTGAGTTTTTTCTTTTTGAGAAACTCTAGAATGAAACGCTCTGTTGAGTAGTAATTTTTCAAGGTTCCTTGTGCTAAAAGTTTTCCAGGACCATCTAAATGATACTTCATCAATTCTGTAATGGTCTTACCGTCTTCATCTCCTTCGACTTTTGTCCTAATCTTTTCTGCAGTGACCTCTTCTTTCTTGTAGCGTAGCTCATCATAGGCAGAACCTATTTCATTAGTTAAAAATCGTATTCTGTCACGAACTGAGATACTCTCTTGATCAGTACCTTTCAGGCGTTGTGCTTTCTGGTTCCATTTTGATATTTCAACAGTTTTTTTTGTTGCAAAAAAAACGGCCCTTCCATCAACGGTAATTCTAACTGATAACGGAGCCTTCCCAAAGGCCTCCCTGTCCCTTCTAACGAAGAAAGTGACGCTAAAACTGTGGTTAGATTTCATAAAATCTTCTCCTATTTTTTAACCCAAATCTGCACCCAAAAAAACAGCTAAAACGGCGACAATTTGGTCTGTTGTCCAAAAATTAATAATTGCAATAAATTTCAGTTTTCGTTGAAAAGACAATGTTAAGAAGAAAATCTGGGTGCAGATTTGGGTTAAAAATGGTTGATATTCATTACCACAAACTATGCCGAATAAAAAAACGAAACCCCCTAAATGAACCATTTAGAGGGTTTTTGATACAATTTGTATCTGTATTTGTCGGGATGGCAGGATTCGAACCTACGACCTCCTGCTCCCAAAGCAGGCGCGATACCGGGCTACGCTACATCCCGAACTTGGTATCGATCTTTTTTAATCCTGTTTTAAAAGTGGATAAACT
Organism: Pedobacter psychrodurus; assembly: GCF_004331735.1. GTDB lineage: Bacteria > Bacteroidota > Bacteroidia > Sphingobacteriales > Sphingobacteriaceae > Pedobacter > Pedobacter psychrodurus. The sequence goes on along the minus strand of NZ_SJSO01000026.1, from coordinate 75,565 downwards.
TTTTGTCGGGATGGCAGGATTCGAACCTACGACCTCCTGCTCCCAAAGCAGGCGCGATACCGGGCTACGCTACATCCCGAACTTGGTATCTTCTTTTTTTATTTCCCTTTTTCGAAGGGATTGCAAAGAAACGGTTTTAAATTGATAATTCCATTTTTATTCGCAACTTTTTATTCTTTGTGGAAAGACCAGAACTTGAATCAAGACCTAACTTAACTATGTATCAATAATTTATAAAAAATAAATTTTATATAGACATGATTTACACCACATTTTTAATACAACAAACACAAATAATTTAGCTTATTGACATCTGTAAAATAAAGAACTCTTCCCGTTTAAGGTGCGACAAAGGTAAAAGAAAATTAAGTGGCTTGCAATAGGGTTCATTTATATTTATTTTAACATGCTATCTTTCAGCTTATTTATTTTATGAAAGGGTTAAAATACTACGTGGATGAACGAAAATCTAAGTAGGATGGGGAGAAAATAACAATTATGATTAATCTCCGCAAAGTATAGTTTATTTATATGTGCTTACTTTAAAGTAAGTAACACTGGCCATAGATTTTTGGTTAATTTCTTTTCTAAGATGAAAAATTAATTCAATAAGTAACAAAGGCTGCAACATATTGCTGCAACCTTCGCCATTTGTACTATTGTGTTTATTTTCTCTTAATTTTTATTTGATTTACTGTTTCACAATCTTAAACTCGGTTCTTCTGTTCAATTGATGGTCTGCATCATTGCATTTAATACTGTTACTACATTTGTTTAACAGTTGCGACTCGCCATAGCCTTTCGCAGTAATCCTGTTCTTGTCAATTCCCCTTTCAATTATGTATTGAACCGCTGAGTTTGCTCTGCTTTGTGATAACCGTTGGTTGTATTTATCATCTCCTCTGGAATCGGTATGTGAACCAAGTTCTACCCATATCGTCGGGTTGTCTTTCATGATTTTAACTAATTTATCCAGTTCTGCTGCAGCATCTGGCCTGATATTCGATCTATCGAAATCGTAATAGATATTCTCCAATCTTATCGCTTTGTCTATCTCTATCTGCTCAAGGTAAAGGTTTTGTTTTAGCTCTGTCGATGCAGTAAGGTTGTTTGTAGTTAAACTTGCTCCATCACTTCTGAAATTAGTTTTCTCGCCAGTAAGCTTATAATCTGATGCTTTATCCAGGTTGAACTTAAAGTCTCCACTTTCATCCGTCTGTACTTTTAAGCTTTGTCCACCTGTTTTGCTAAGGGTTACAATCGAGTTCGCCAGCGGCTCGTTCGTTTTCTTATTCAATACCTTACCCGATAACCTAAAGGCCAGTATCTGTGTATTTGTAAAGCTGTATATGTCGTCATCGCCCAAACCATCAGTCCTGTTTGATGAAAAGAAACCCGAAGTTGCGCTCGTTTGCATGTAGGCAAAGTCATCTTGTGGGGAGTTGGTTGGATAGCCCATATTCTTTGGCTCGGATATTTTCCCTCCTATTAATTTTGCCTTAAAAATATCCAATCCGCCCATGACTATCCTGCCATCACTGCTGAAGAAAAAGTTATTTTCCTCATCAAATACTGGTGTCCGCTCATTACCTTCGGTATTCAACTCTTTCAGGTTTAACGGAATACCCCAGTCTCCTGTGTCAGTTTTCTGGCTAACATACATGTCCGTTCCTCCTGCACCACCTTCCATGTTAGATACAAAGTATAAACTGTTACCGTCTTTGCTTATGAATGGATCGCCAAGCGAATATTCATTTACTTTATTGTATTTGAATGAGACTGGCGTTCCCCATTTGTTCTCTTCGTCTTTTTTACTGCTATAAATTTCAATATTCACCGTAGCCAGTTTTCCTTTTACATAAACTGGCTTCTTTGGGATTCTTGTCAACGTGAAATACATTTCTTTGCCATCGGCTGTAAAACTCGCGGGACCAACATGGTAATCGGTATTTGCATCAATAGGAAAAAGACTAATACTGTCTGTAGTTTTATCTGCCTGGTATAACTTCAAATAATGGTTCCCTGTCCAGCCATAAATCTCCTTATCCGGAACTTTTGCACCATCAAACTTCAAGAAAGGTTTACCTTCGCTTTGCGTATCATTCGTTGTACCCCTGTCTGAGGAGAACACTACACTATTTCCATAGATACTAGTTCCCCAGTCTGATTTCGTTGTATTGATGTTTTTTTGGTTGTTGATTGTACTTGCGGTTGGGCTTTTCATCCAACGCATTGCAGAATCGCAGCTTAAAAACCAAAGACTTTGCTGTTTGTCCGTAATGTCCTTTTTTGAGTCAGCATATTTTTGGTACTGCACTTTAGCTTCGCCATATTTCGAATTCCCCTGCAAAACTTTTGCATAGTTCAATATATTTTCTGCACTTGTGTTAGGCATCCCTGTCGCTATTGCATACCAACTCTCTGCCTGTTTGTAGTTGTTCTGCAATTTATAGCATTCGCCAAGTTTTTCTGCTGCGTAGAGCGTGGCTTTCTTTTTATAGGCCTGCTCGTATAAGTCTATTGCCTTGCTATAATTAAACAGTCCATATTGCACATCTGCTTCTTTAATAACATATTGTGCTTTGGCCAGCTCTAACTGTCCAATTAAAAGCATCAAGCCTATCGTTAATATATGTAAAATTTTTTTCATTGATGTTATTGGTGATTTTAGCTTATTGCTTTAGTCTTTTTATCTTAGCCTTAAAAATACCTAGGGGTTAACATTCTGGTGTTTTTACTATTGAAGAAATAACCAATAGATATTTCATGAGTTCCACTACTGTATCCTTGAAGAGGACCTATTGAAAAATCGTATGCATAACCAAGCCTTAAATTCTGAGTTGGGAATAGCTGTATCGCCGCTACAGCTGAATTTAACTTACTCAGGTCTTTCTGTAAATAATCTTTGTTATAAAGCTTAACTCCTGTACGGTAAGAAGCTCCAATCCAAAATTTCTCCGCCAGGATAAAAAAAGCATTTAAATCTAAACTTGTGGGTCCGCCCCTGTCATCTTTCAACAAGAATGATGGTTTTAATAATACATCCTGCGAAAGCGGCAAAAGCATACCTGCGGTTAGGTAATAATGGGGTTTGGGTTGGGGTATAAAAGCATACTTATCGATATTAATGTATTGTGATACCAGGTTATCGGCACTAAAACCCGCATAAAAACGGTTGTCGGAATAGTAAACACCCGCCCTTGCATCTGGTACAATTGTACTCTGCATACCAGTCGGCTGGAAAACTTCAGGGTCGTTTGGATTCAGTAAAGCACCGTCGATACCCAACTGCACTGCTCCGGCACCTATTCCGAAAGCCAACCTTGCGCTACCATCCGAATTCATGCGGATTCTATATGCATAGTTGCCGTAAATAGATTCATTCCGCTGCGCACCAAGCCTGTCACTAGATACCTGTAAAGCCAGACCAACGTTTCCATCATTAGCTATTGCGTCTATTGCTAGGCTCATCGTTTTTGGGGCACCTTGAATACCTGTCCACTGTGTGCGGTAAAAGGCATGAAGATTTAATTGCTCCTTGTAGCCCGCATAAGCTGGATTGATGTATATCCCGTTAAACATGTACTGACTAAACTGCGCATCCTGCTGGCTAAAGGCGAGCTTCGAACACGTTAGAAACAGTATGATTATGATTGTAATTTTTTTCATGACGTATAAATTAGCATCCTCCTTGTGCACCAAGGCAGGGAGGAAGATTTTTAATTATCTCTTAAATGCCCTAATTAATGTAATGTAGCCTTTGAATACTTGCCAAGGTGCACCTGCATTTTCCTTAACCCTTAATAAATAATAATAGGTCCCTTCGTTTAAGCCCTCACCTGTCCAATTATTTTGATAATTATTGGCTTTGTACACTTCATTTCCCCAACGGTTTACAATTACTAAATCATTTTCGGCGAAAAGATTTAAGCCTCGAATTTCGAATGTATCATTATTACTATCACCATTTGGTGTAAATAAATTGGGTATAAATAAATCGGCACCATTAATTGAGTGTTTGGTAAATGATGCGCCATTGGCTAACATATCCGTAATTACAGCAACATTTACACGGGTATGAACACCCAATGATGGATTGGTCCCAGTAACGATGTCCCATTTCGAATTGCCCAAGTATTGGGTAACCGAAGCTGTAGCATCCTTAAACTTTGCGCCATTTGTATTTTGGTTGTGCTGTAGGGTAATTGTGGTTTGTACCGGAACAGATGCATAAATATTCCAGGTCCTGTCTATGCCCTGCAATTTGGTCACACCAATGGTATTGGCTGCATTATAATCTTGAACGCTTACAAATATTCGGCTAGCAGCTTGTGGAGACAATGTTGCTGGCGTATAATCGCCCTCGGCTATACCAATTGGATAAACAAATGCCGTACTGCTAGAGAAATCCTTAACCATGTGCCCTATAATGCTATTTCCAGTTACCACCATTCGTGATTCGCTAAAATTGGTAATTTTACCAGATGCATTAAAAGTTAAATTGTATCCATTTAGGATAATATCGGCCTTGTCTGCAGCCATATCTAAGGTTCCGCCTATATTTAGGGAGGCTCCTTGAACGCCTGTAGGATTAGTGGTACTATAACCCGGATCAGTTACATCGGCCAAGGTAATATTGTCGGTATTCCGGTGTTCGATAATGAGGTTGATAAAAGCACCATTATTCCCATCAATTCGTGTTGGCCCTGCTATCATATCGATATAAAAAGGGTTATCGCCAGGATTGTAAATGATGATTCTACCTGAACCATTAAAGGTTGCACCTGGTGCAATCCAAACATTCTTACTGTAAATCTCCAGTGTTCCGTCAATAGTCCAATTGGCATTTGGCCCGAAATAAGTTCCCTCTGAAAAACGAGATTCAGTTGTACCCGCAGAAATGGTTACAGTAGAGTTGTCAACTGTCATACTTCCAGAACCAGTTTGAGCTTTCGCACAAATAGTAAAAATAAGTATAGCCAATAGACTAATAGCTTGCCTAAAAAAACGAATACGATTTAAAATATTATTTCTCATGATTATTGGTAATTACTTTTTGAAGGCAAAGAAGGATTTGTAATTACCTGACATCTAGAAACCTTAACTTTGATGTTAGCTGCAGGAGAACGATAGGCTTCATCACCATAAGGCCCTCCAGTTACTGGCACTGTGATGCCTTTTATATTATAATTAATACTAGCTGTACCTATAAAATCGAAAACAGGAGTAAAAGTGACTTTTTTAGTGATTGGACTATAAGAAAAAGTACCTTGGCTATTGCTTACCAAAAAAGGATTGGCTGCAGTTGTACCATCACTATTTAAAAACCTAAATTGGTTAGGATCTATATTATTGTTTGATGCAGTTGGTACAGGTGATATAAGTATTAAACCTGAATACGCAATGTCGTTTGAATAAGGATCTATAATTACCGGCAAATTTCTGCACGTCCTAACTAAGTCATCTGCAGTTTCAGCTGCATAAGGTAAAGTAACTAGCAAATTCTTTATAATTTGAATATTATTTAACCCACCTGTGCTAGCTGCAAACCCAATCCTTAAAAAATCGGGTACGGTTGCATCTAGCGTGTGTGTAGTATTTGCACCTGCAGTATTACCTGTATTAAAATCATTATTACCAGAAGCATTGGCATTTTCGGTATAAGTGAAGGATTTTCTGTATAAGTAATTATCAATAACGGTTTTAAGCGTGTTTCCATACTGAACTTTAACCGTGATATAAAAGCCGTTGTTATTACCTAATATATCGTTATTTGGAAAAATATCTATAAATGCTTTGCGATAATCAGGATCTGAAGATAAGGAGGCATAGGTTGTTGTCTTCAAATCGAAGCCAGATGATGGCCCTGTAGAAAATGTATATCCACCTCCTGTTGCATTTAATATTGCACCACCATTACCTGTAGGTACGGCTAAAGTAGATTGCGTTATCAGTACAGGATAACCAGTAAAGCCTTGACTTTGACCAGTATTATTCAGTACTAGCCCTGCGGCACCTCTTAAGGTAATATGACTCCCTCCAGGTACATCTACGCCATTCCATCGCTTGTCTGTTTGAAATTGCTGAGTTTTAAAATTCCCAAATGCATCAAATCCCACACCTAAGTAAGCACCAGTAAGCCCCGCTTTTCTAGCTGCCGAGAAAGAATTATTAGCACGAGCAAAATTATAGCCCAAATCTCCACCCGGAGCACCAATAACCGGACTAGTAACTGCCGCATCAAATAAAAACATAGAAATCCCATCGGCACCATTTCCTCCATACATCCCAAATTCAAACGCGATTTTAATCCCATTTTTAGAAGAGAATTGCCTATTATTTACAAAAATAGCACCGAAAAGGCTATTGACTGCCCTTGTTAGACGAATACCATTCGTGGTAAAAGTTGCATCATTCGTTCCTGATCCAGTTGGTATGGAGACTTCTGCGGGCTGAGTTCCAGAAGTGAAGCTTTGCTGATACGGAAAGTCTCCGTAGGCCTGTGCATTAACATTTTGTTTACCTAAAAAGAGCAATCCAAATATTAAGCTTAATTTTCCAATAAATTTTATGTTAAACAGATTATTTATCATGATTTTACTATTTAACTTTAAAGACTATGTTCATGAATGAAGCTTCTGTAGGAACAGCGGTTGTTTTAACTGTATAAGTGATAATACCGGCTGTAGAAATTGTTACCGTATTAAAAACCGTATTATCAAAGTAGGTAATAAAATAATCCAATTCGGTAGCTAATAATACTGGCAAGGTAGAAGCAGCATTACTCCTCGCTTGGCCAATTCCTCCAGAAAAACCAAATTGCTGAGAATACTTACTGTAAATATCCAATGTCTGATTTCCAGATAGCGGAACACCGTTAGCATCATGAGTTGGTACGACCACCGAAGGAGCGTAAAAGAACCTAGGCATTGCAGATGTAACTTGTTTGAGCACACCTGTTAATGGATCTGCCACGACAACGCGGTCAGTTATTGCACCCGTTTGTAAGCCCGCTATTGCTAACGTATTTGCTGCAGTTGTAGTTATAGTTGTAGGACCTGACTTAATTAAGGCACCGCCGAGTTGAATGTTATTACTAGTTTTAGTTAAACCATTATCAGCGGTTATCGTTGGTAGAGCTGTACTATTTAACAGTGCACCTCCATCAGTACCCACGGTAATCAGGTTTCCTGTGTTTGCACTTACCACCCTTGCGGTACTTGGGGTACCTCCCTCATTGGTAAAGGTAATTACGCCAGTAGTTGCACTTTGGCTCAAGCTTGTGCTTGGTGTATTTATTTTATAAGGATCTCCACTTACACCCGTTCCAGTTACCGTTGTATTTGTTCCGTTTACAATTAAACCAACGCCACCTTGCGGACCAATTGGACCTTGTGGGCCAGTAAGTGCAGTAGCTCCCTGAGGCCCCGTTGCACCCGTTAAACCGATTGGACCCTGTGGACCAACAGCTCCAGCAGCGCCTGTTGCACCTGTCAAACCAACTGGACCTTGAGGACCGACAGCTCCAGTTGCTCCTGTATCTCCCTTATCACCTTTCAAGCCTTGGATTCCTTGTGCACCTGTTGCACCGGTTAAACCGACTGGGCCTTGTGGACCAGTCGCCCCGGCGGGACCAGTTAGACCAATATCTCCCTTGTCACCCTTCAATCCCTGAATACCTTGTGCACCAGTAGCTCCAGTTAAGCCTATCGGCCCTTGTGAACCAGTAGCCCCAGCGGGACCAGTTAGACCAACATCTCCTTTGTCACCCTTCAATCCCTGAATACCTTGTGCACCAGTAGCTCCAGTTAAGCCTATCGGCCCTTGTGAACCAGTCGCCCCAGCGGGACCAGTTAGACCAATATCTCCCTTGTCACCCTTCAATCCCTGAATACCTTGTGCACCTGTAGCTCCAGTTAAGCCTATCGGCCCTTGTGAACCAGTCGCCCCGGCGGGACCAGTTAGACCAATATCTCCCTTGTCACCCTTCAATCCCTGAATACCTTGTGCACCAGTAGCTCCAGTTAAGCCTATCGGCCCTTGTGAACCAGTAGCCCCAGCGGGACCAGTTAGACCAATATCTCCCTTGTCACCCTTCAATCCCTGAATACCTTGTGCGCCATTTGTTCCATTTTTAACTGTTATTGTTCCACCTGAACCATCGGTAATTGTACTTGTACCATCAGCATTATTGGTAATGGTTACTGATTTACCATCAACTCCATTGGTACCATTTGTTCCATTGGTACCATTTTTAACCGTTATTGCTCCACCTGAACCATCTGTAATTGTACTTGTACCATCAGCATTATTGGTAATGGTTACTGATTTACCATCAACTCCATTTGTTCCATTGGTACCATTTTTAACTGTTATTGTTCCACCTGAACCATCGGTAATTGTACTCGTACCATCAGCATTATTGGTAATGGTTACTGATTTACCATCAACTCCATTKGTACCATTTGTTCCATTTTTAACCGTTATTGCTCCACCTGAACCATCGGTAATTGTACTCGTACCATCAGCATTATTGGTAATGGTTACTGATTTACCGTCAACTCCATTTGTTCCGTTGGTACCATTTTTAACCGTTATTGCTCCACCTGAACCATCGGTAATTGTACTTGTACCATCAACATTATTGGTAATGGTTACTGATTTACCATCAACTCCATTGGTACCATTTGTTCCATTTTTAACTGTTATTGCTCCACCTGAACCATCGGTAATCGTACTTGTACCATCAGCATTATTGGTAATGGTTACTGATTTACCGTCAATTCCATCTGCACCTTTATCACCTTTAATATTTCCAGTCAATACCCAAGTATCGCCCTGCTTAACATAAGTTTCACCGGTTGTAGTATTGATATAAGTATCGCCTTCTTTACCTGGAGTTGTAGCTCCAGGAGCACCAGCTGCACCAGTGGTAGACTTACCATCTATTCCATCTTTTCCGGCAGGACCCTGAATACTACCAGTCAATACCCAAGTATCACCTTGCTTAATGTAAGTTTCACCTGTAGTTGTATTGATATAAGTATCACCGTTTGCACCAGGAGTGGTTGCCCCAGGAGCGCCAGCTGCACCAGTGGTCGATTTACCATCTACACCATCTTTTCCGGCAGGACCTTGAATGCTACCAGTCAATACCCAAATATCTCCTTGTTTAATATAAGTTTCGCCTGTGGTGGTATTAATATAGGTATCGCCATTAACTCCAGGAGTTGTTGCTCCAGGAGCACCAGCTGCACCAGTAGTAGATTTTCCATCTAAACCATTTATTCCGTCTTTTCCAGCAGGACCTTGAATGCTACCAGTCAATACCCAAGTATCACCTTGTTTAATATAAGTTTCACCTGTGGTGGTATTAATATAGGTATCGCCATTAACTCCAGGGGTTGTTGCCCCAGGAGCGCCGGCTGCACCAGTGGTAGACTTACCGTCTAATCCATTCTTGCCATCTGCTCCTTTTATGTTTCCAGTTACTGTCCAAGTTCCGTTATTGTTTGTGTAAACATCGCCCGTAAGTGTGTTTACATAAGTATCGCCATTGTTACCGCCCGTTGGCGTTGTTGTTCCAGTAGTTAAAGATTTACCATCAAGTCCGTTTGCACCAGCAGGGCCTTGGATGCTACCAGTTAATACCCAAGTATCCCCCTGTTTAATATAAGTCTGGCCTGTTGTGGTATTGATATAAGTGTCACCGTCTTTGCCAGGAGTGGTGGCACCAGGCGCACCAGCTGCACCAGTAGTCGATTTACCATCGATACCGTTATCACCCTTATCACCTTTGATGTTTCCACTTAATACCCAAGTATCTCCTTGTTTAATGTAAGTTTCACCTGTAGTTGTATTGATATAAGTATCACCGTCTTTGCCAGGAGTGGTGGCACCAGGCGCACCAGCTGCGCCAGTGGTAGATTTACCATCTACACCATTATCACCCTTATCTCCTTTGATATTTCCGTTTAATACCCAGGTATCACCTTGTTTAATGTAGGTTTCTCCAGTAGTTGTATTGATATAGGTATCGCCGTTGTTTCCAGAAGTTGTTGCTCCGGGAGCGCCAGCTGCACCAGTGGTAGACTTACCGTCTAATCCATTCTTGCCATCTGCTCCTTTTATGTTTCCAGTTACCGTCCAAGTTCCATTTACATTGGTGTAAACATCACCCGTAGTCGTGTTCACATAAGTATCGCCATTGTTGCCACCTGTTGGTGTAGTAGTTCCAGTGGTTAATGTTTTACCATCTAAACCATTGGTACCAGCAGGGCCTTGAATACTACCAGTCAATACCCAGGTATCACCTTGTTTAACATAAGTCTCACCTGTTATGGTATTGATATAGGTATCGCCGTTGTTGCCAGGAGTTGTTGCTCCAGGAGCACCAGCTGCACCAGTGGTAGATTTACCATCTACACCGTTCTTGCCATCTGCACCTTTAATATTTCCAGTTAAAACCCAAGTATCGCCCTGCTTAACATAAGTTTCGCCGGTTGTAGTATTGATATAGGTATCGCCTTCTTTACCTGGAGTTGAAGCTCCAGGAGCACCTGAAGCACCTATTACTGACTTTCCATCAATTCCATCTTTTCCATCTGCACCTTTATCGCCTTTAATATTTCCCGTTAATACCCAAGTATCGCCCTGCTTAACATAAGTTTCGCCGGTTGTAGTATTGATATAAGTATCGCCTTCTTTACCTGGAGTTGAAGCTCCAGGAGCACCTGAAGCACCTGTTATTGACTTTCCATCAATTCCATTTGCACCTTTATCGCCTTTAATATTTCCAGTTAAAACCCAAGTATCGCCCTGCTTAACATAAGTTTCGCCGGTTGTAGTATTGATATAAGTATCGCCTTCTTTACCCGGAGTTGAAGCTCCAGGAGCACCTGAAGCACCTATTACTGACTTTCCATCAATTCCATCTTTTCCATCTGCACCTTTAATATTTCCAGTTACTATCCAAGTTCCGTTTACATATGTATAAACATCCCCAGTTGCAGTATTTATATAGGTATCGCCGTTATTTCCTCCTGTTGGAACTCCTGTACCACTAGTTACAGATTTCCCGTCTGCACCCTTCGGACCAACTATATTAGTCCACGTTCCTGTTGTTGTATTGTAAACCCAGGTTCCGCTGTCATTTGTTACTACGGTAACACCTGCACCTGGTGCACCTGCTGTACCCGAACCTGGCGTACCTGGTGTGCCGCTCGTACCTGGCAATGCCTGAATACCCGGATCACCCTTGTCTCCTTTTGGGCCGCTGATATTTGTCCAGGTATTTGTAGTTGGATTATAGATCCAGGTACCACCATCATTGGTTACAATAGTTACACCAGCTCCTGGTCCGCCAGGCTGTCCGGGTACGCCTGGGGTACCAGTTTTCCCTGGTTGTGCTTCTACTAAAATGGAAGAAGAACTCCTTACAAAAACCCATTTAGTACCGTCATTGTAGTAAATACCAGGAACAACGTCATCTTGCGTGGCCGTATTATAAACCATCATCCCCGCAACATGAGCAGATAAGGGAAATGCATTTGTAGTTGCTTTTAATGGTACCCTGACATGCAATAATCCCTTGTTAGAACTTTCCAATTCTAAAATAGCATCCTTATTGGGAAGGTTAGTACCATCAACTGAGCCATCTTTTACTTTTTGTTGTCCAAAAACCCCAATAAAGCAAAATGACAGACCTAAAATAACGAGTAAGCGTTTTTTCATCATATTATTATAATTTTATTACCACACTCTTCCTTTCAGCCATTTCTCACTGTATGATTAAAATAAACTGTTAATCAGATTTTAATTGTTGCGAAGAAATTGAATAGGAAAGTGCCTAACAGATTGTATGGCGCAAAGAGAAAAATAATATTATCTCAAAAAGAAAAATTGAGTACGCACATCTACACACAACATACATTCATTTGATTATCAGATATTTAATAAAAAAACAATCGCTACCTAGCTCCAGAATTAAAGATCCAGTATAAAATATCTGATTAAATTTTGAAATCAAAGTACTGATTGTTATATTGTTTACCTAGATATTGGAATGCATAACCTCTTTTAATCTATGAAAACACATTCAACAAAATTTGTAATTGCCTTATTAATCTTTGCATGTTGCGACAACTACGCTCAATATGATAAAAAAACAAATTGATAGTATTCTCGATGTCGTGATAAGTGTCAACCTAAACAAGGGGATCAAGCCTAATACGCTGACCTACAATGCTTCAAAAAAGATAAATTATGAAGAAGGGATGGTAAGGTCAATTTTGGCCTACACTTCTAAATATAATAATGCTGAGCGGTACGAGCAATCATTTAAATATGCTGTAAAAACAGAAGCTCTGGCAAAAAAATTAAACAACCCACAACATCTAGCCTTGTTAAATTCCTTTAAATTTGAAACGTATAAAATAAAATCAAAAATACCCACACCTACGCATTAAAGACAAAAAACTGATAATCAATAAATTACTACACATGTTAGATTTTAATGATTAATGAATAATAATCATGTGAGTAGATACGAGTAGAAATTAAGGTGAAAGTTTCGCTTTCAAATCCGTCATTTTGCAACCGAATGAAAACCCGAATGAGATTTACATATACAAGGGCAATTGCCAAAAAAATTCTTCTTGCATTTCTTGCATGTACTATTGTTTCCGCATTAGCGGCGCTTATTGCCCTCAACACGATTACCGATAAACTGGGCAGCATATCTACATTAGCAACCAACATTGAACAAAATCAATCGAAGCCAGAACAGATATTATTATTAATTCACCGTGCTGAAGACGATTTCCAGGAATCGTTGCTGACCACTGGAAATAATAAATACGCAGACTACAACACAAAGATTGTACTGGTGTTTAGTATGATCGATTCTTTACTGAAAGAAAATGCTGACACCTCTAAACTAACGGCCTCACAAAGTAAAAAAGTGAAGTACTGGTATCATGAAAAAATGAAATTATCGGATAGGCTATTTGTGCTCAAACGCAGTTTTGATTCTCTGCTTACGATATATTCAGATTTTAATAAGGAGAATGTAACTGCTGGGGATGCCTCTGGTATTGGTACAAGAACCGCAACTATTCGGAAAATCAATACGGATACGGTCTTAAAAGTTGCACCTACGGAAAAAAAGGGCTTTTTTAAAAGAATAAAGGATGCCATCTCCAACAAAAATGAAAAGTCTGTTATTGAAATAAATCACTATAAAAATGTAGTAGTTAGTGCTCCTGATAAACAAAAGATTGCAGATGGAGATAAAAAACTGTATGCCAGAAAACTAGAATTACTACGCCAAAAGAACCAAAAACTCCTTAGCATACAGAGTGAACTGATCACCCTGAATAGTCATATTAGTAATGAACTGGAATTCATTATTAATAACATTAAGGATATCAATTACAAGTTAATTGATGAGTTTAAAGTAGTGGCTTTAAAAAATTACAAGCAGACTACCGATGTATTGGTACGCTTTTATATTTCAGCACTGTTTTTGGTGCTTTTATTTGCTGTTCTGCTGATCGTATTTATTATTCAGCTGAACAAAGCTGAGGTTTTGCTAAGAAACGAAACTGAACAATCTGCTATGGAGGCTCAAGAAAGAATTGATGATTTGATGAAAAAAATTGAATCGAATGAGCTTAGTCACTCTCCTTCAAAACTGGAGGCACTGAAAGAGATCGTTCAGCTTGCTGTTAACAATAATCCTGCATTTCTAATAAAATTCAATGACTTTGATCCGGAGTTCAGTCAGAAGCTGTTAAAAATAGCTCCGCATCTGGTTGCAAGTGAAATTGAGCTCTGCATATTGCTGAGGCTAAATTTTGAAACCAAAGAAATGGCACGCCATACAAAAGCCTCTGTCCGCGCTATTGAGAGCAAAAAATACAGGGTCAGAAAAAAACTAGGTATACCATCTGATAAAGACATCAATATCTGGATGGCACATATTTAACAAACTAGGTTTATCTTCAGTATGCGTAATATATGAATACAACATTCTAAATTTCAGGAATAGATCAGTGATGTGTAACACGCTACATGAAGACTTTGTAAAATCATGATCCAGTACATGTGGCTGTCCCCATAGCCTTTGACAAAAAACAACTTTAACAGACTTTAAAACAGTAATTATATTTTTGGAGTTCTGAAAAATGGCTATTTTCTAGTATTTTCGTTTTTGAAGATTTGAATTGGATATTAAAGGGAAGGTAAAATCACTTATTACCAGTAATTTACATAAAAAAAATAGCGCATAAAAAAAACCCTGTTTACCAGGGTTCTTTTTTTTGGCGGAGAGGGCGGGATTCGAACCCGCGGTACCGTTACCAGTACGACAGTTTAGCAAACTGTTCCTTTCGGCCACTCAGGCACCTCTCCTTTATCCTCTATTTTTCGCCCTACCGGCGTTGTTTTGAGGTCTGCAAATATAGTAAAACAAGTTATCCAACAAAAAAAAATTACAAAATTTGTTGATAATCTATACGCACATGATAGATGCTCATAAGCATCGTCTTGAATATCAATTTGATAGTCTCAATATCTTTTAATGTTAAATCGCAGTCATCTAACTGATTTTGCTCCAATTTGTAGTTAATTATCCGTTCAACAATGTCATTTATGTTCTGAGCATCGGGATTTTTTAGACTTCTTGAGGCAGCTTCGACCGAATCGGCGAGCATTAACACACCAGTTTCTTTACTAAAAGGTATTGGCCCCGGGTAGCGAAAAATGTTTTCGTCGACAAATTTTTCAGGCGTATTTTTCAAAAACGACTGATAAAAATAATCAACCCGGGTATTTCCATGGTGTGTTCTGATGAAATCGATAATCGCTTCAGGAATCTGGTTCTTTCTTAAAATTTCAATTCCTTTGTGCACATGCTGAATTATAATCTGCGCACTTTGCTCATAAGGTAATTTATCGTGTGGACTAACAGCCGTATTTTGATTTTCAATAAAATACTGTGGATTGTCTACTTTACCGATATCATGATATAAGGCACCCGCCCTTACCAGTACAGAATTACCGCCTATTTTAAATATTGCGGCTTCTGCAAGGTTAGCCACCTGCAAAGAGTGTTGAAACGTTCCAGGTGCTTTAAAGGCAAGCTCCCGTAACAGCTTATTATTGGTATTGGTCAGCTCAATTAAGGCCACATCTGATGTGATACCAAAAATACGTTCGAACAGATAAATTAACGGGTAAGCTAAAAGAGATAAGAGTACGCTAAAAATAAAAGGAATAAAATTCATCCACTCTATTTCGCGGAAAGATCCTTCACGGAGCAGGGCAATGCCTACAAAAGAAACTAAATAAGCCAAAAGAATAAATAAGGCAGAAACCAGGAATCTTTCGCGCTTAACAAAGTTTTTAATGCTAAATATGGCAACCATCCCCGCAGTAACCTGATAAAACACAAATTCGAAACTATTGGCCACAAAGAAACCCGCAATTAAAATCACCAACATATGGAGGTAAAGTGCCAAACGCGTATCGAACAGAATCCTAATGATAATGGGTACCACACAAAACGGAATGTAATACAAACTTGGGATTTCCATTTTAATGGCCCAGGTTAATGCAAGTAACATCCCCGTAGTAACAATCAGGATTAAGGAAAGCTGACGGTTATCGGCGAAAATATCTTTCCTAAAAAGAAAAAGGAACGACATTAAAATGGCGAGTATAAACCCAACCAATACTACCTGTCCCAGATAAACCAATGCCCTGCTGCCAATTGTTTTGGTTTGTGCATCGTAGGTTGCTTTATAAGATTCTAATTTCTGATAAATTTCTTCATCAATAACATCATTCTTCGCTACAATAAGCTCTCCCTTTTGTACCATACCCTTGGTAGTAGAGATATTGTTAACCGTATTATCCTGTATGGTTTGGGTCAGTCGCTCATCAAATACAATGTTCGGTGTAATATGATCAATTGCCAGGTTTGCAACCAGATCGCCCATCACCTGATTGGGGGCTTTAAAATTATCCTTAAAAAAATTCAAGGCCGATTCTGCGGTAAAAACATCCTGTGTATTTTTTTCCTGAGCCACATTGTTTTCAAGCAAAGAAAAGTCATAGTTTTTCCCTCCTGCCTGATGTTTCACATTTAAACCAATAATCCCTTTCTGGTAAATGTTCTGGAGCAATTTATAAGCAGCACTCTTATATATATCCTTGTCTTTTTCGTTGAGCTGTTTCGATTTCCACTTAATATCAAATTCGTTGGCAAACTCATCCAATGCATTTGCAGTAATGCCCCTATCGAGTTGGTACACGGGCAAAATATCTTTTAGCGCATTCTTTTTATCGGCACTAACCTGCGGGTTGGTTTTTAAAATAGCAAAACTGAATGGCGAAATCAGGTCCTTATTTTTCCATACTGCATTTTTTTCAAACTCATATCTAAACCGGGGTTGTTTGGGTAGGAATAACGTAATAATGAAAACGGTAAATATCATCATCACATATTTTAGGTTTGATGAATACTTCCGGTAAAGGATTTTGTGGGAATTTCTCTTGATTTTGGCCAAAATGATGTAATTATTGTATTGTCAAAAATAACATTTTTATCTAATATAAATTTTACGGGTTTTGTTTGCAATTACCAGATTTTATATTTTACTTTATGATATCAAATTAATATCAATTATGTATCAGGAAAAAATTATTAATCCGCCATCAGGCTATCTAACATTCGCACTATGCATCGCATTGCTAGGCGCTTCCATTTTCTGTTTTGTTTCAGAAATCTTTCTCTGGGGAGGAATTTTACTGGCAATAGATATATTTTTAATATTTCCGGGCTTTTTAATCATCAACCCCAATCAATCGATGGTACTCACCCTCTTCGGAAAATATATTGGCACAGTAAAAGCTGATGGTTTTTTCTGGGTAAATCCCTTAACTGCTAAAAGGCGCTTATCATTAAAAGCCAACAATTTAAACGGGCAACAATTAAAGGTTAACGATAAATTAGGCAACCCGATTGAAATTGCCGCGGTTGTAGTATGGAAAGTGAACGAAACCGCTAAGGCTGTTTTCTCTGTAGAAAATTACATGCAATATGTAAACATCCAGAGTGAAGCTGCTGTAAGGCATTTAGCCAATATTTTCCCTTACGATCATTCCGAAGGCGAAGAAACCACCATTACCTTAAAAGACGGTGCTGATAAAGTAAGCGAACTTTTAGAAAACGAACTGAATGAACGTTTATCGAGAGCAGGTATTGAAGTTTTAGAAGCCAGGATTTCGCATTTGGCTTATGCACCAGAAATTGCCAGTGCCATGTTACAGCGTCAACAGGCTACAGCGGTTATTGCAGCCCGTAAATTAATAGTTGAAGGTGCCGTAGGTATGGTAGAGATGGCATTAGAGAAATTATCGCAAAAAGGAATTGTTGATTTGGATGAGGAGCGTAAAGCCGCTATGGTAAGTAATTTACTGGTTGTACTTTGTGGCGACCGTCATGTTCAACCTGTGGTAAACACCGGAACCTTATATAACTAGGCAAAATGGAATTTAAGGAAAAACAAAGCTTAAAACTTTGGTGGCTTTATGTTTTATTGGCTATTGATGCAGTTCTGGTACTCAGCATTGTGCTTTTTGATAAAGGCGGAATGAACTTTGAAACCTTAAAGGCTAATTATTTTGCACCATTTTGGGCCGTTTTTCTTCCCTTTGCCATCATTTATTTGCTTCAAAAAAACATGATGACTTTGCAAATAGGCGCCGAAGGAATTTCTTATAAGTATTTTCCATTTCAAAGCAAGTTGAAGCTATTGAGCTGGATCAATATTGAGAAAGTCTACATCAACAAATATAATGCTTTAGGAGATTATGGCGGATTTGGTGTTCGCAGCAGGCTTTGGTTTAGGTTTAACGATAAGGCCTACTTATTAAATGATAAGGATAAAGGTTTACAGATTGAATTTAAAAATGGCAAAAAATTATTGTTTAGCAGCAATAAAATAGATGAGCTGGAAATGTTCCTCATTAATTTAAAAACGAAGTATAATATACAAGCAATACAATAAGAATGGCGGAGAAAGATAAAAAAGCTTTTGTATTAAGAATTAGTCCTGCTTTATTAAAAGAAGTAGAAACCTGGGCTGCCGATGAGTTTAGAAGTACGAACGGGCAGATAGAATTTTTACTTACGCAGGCAATAAAATCGAGAAAGAAAGGTAAGGCGAAGGAGGAGTAGTAGCAAGACTTCCAAAGCTTCAAAGGCCTAGAGCACCAGCCAGCTGCAAATTGTGAATTGCAAACTGAAAATAATATGGGCGTTCCCCAAGCTACGCAAGGGTCGGGCTTTTTCAGGGCTGCGCTGCGCTCCGGTACCGATGAAGATCGGCACTGAACCCTTACAATCCCTAACGCTAACCACCCCGTTTTAAATTAAACCTATCAGGTTTTAAAAACCTGATAGGTTTCTAATGCTCCCCAAGCAGCACCGGCCCAAGTTAATTAAACCTGATGGCAGCGAGCATCCCGATTTTTCGTCGGGATAAAGCGAACAGCAGGACTGAACAAACCCAAACATTACTACAGCACCTTTTCCAATAAATTAATATTATTTAACCACCCCACCCTACGGGCACCCCTCCTTAAAACAAGGAGGGGAGTAATTACCGCAAGCATTAAGACTCCCAATTAACTAATGCTTTCTTTTCAATTGAAATATGCAAAAACTAACAATCATACGTTATTGCAATATTAAAAATGCATAACTTAGCGGCCTAACCAAAAATTCATAAATTTAGTTTACATGAAAGAAGTTGTAATTGTATCAGCTGTAAGAACCCCTATTGGTAGTTTTGGAGGCTCATTAGCTCAATTTTCTGCTACGCAGCTTGGTGGTTTTGCCATTAAGGCTGCCATTGAAAAAGCTGGATTAAAACCAGAACAGGTCCAAGAAATATATATGGGTAATGTTTTATCTGCAAACCTAGGGCAAGCACCCGCTACACAAGCTGCAAAATTTGCTGGTTTACCAGATTTACCTGCCACTACGATAAATAAAGTATGTGCTTCGGGCACAAAAGCAATTATGCTTGCTGCACAAAGTATTGCAAATGGCGACAATGAAATTATTGTTGCCGGCGGAATGGAAAGCATGAGTAATGTTCCCTATTATCTGGATAAAGCAAGAAACGGCTATCGCCTGGGGCATGGACAGATTACAGACGGTTTGATAAAAGATGGCCTATGGGATGTTTACAACGATTATCACATGGGATCTGCCGCCGAGCTTTGCGCTACAGAATGTAATATCAGTCGCGAAGCACAAGATAATTTCGCCATTACATCTTACAAAAGAGCGCAAGCTGCACAAAGTTCAGGTAAATTTGCTAATGAAATTGTAGCTATAGAAGTTAAAGACCGTAAAGGAGATATTACTTTGGTTGATACCGATGATGAGCCAACAGCCGTTAAATTTGATAAAATACCTTCATTAAAACCTGTTTTCAAAAAAGATGGAACAGTAACTGCAGCAAATGCATCTACCTTAAATGATGGCGCAGCGGCATTGGTTTTAATGAGTGCCGATAAGGCAAAAGAACTAGGTTTAACACCTTTAGCTAAAATTTTGGGTTATGCTGATGCGCAGCAGGCACCGGAATGGTTTACTACAGCACCATCAAAAGCAATTCCCCTGGCTTTACACAAAGCCAATATAAACATAAAAGATGTAGATTTTTTCGAAATCAACGAAGCTTTTTCTGTCGTTTCTATTGCGAATAATCAACTTTTAGAACTAAACGACAGCCAGGTTAACGTTAATGGTGGCGCAGTTTCATTAGGTCACCCACTTGGTGCATCGGGCGCCCGGATTGTAGTTACTTTACTTTCGGTATTGGCGCAAAACAAGGGCAAAATCGGTGTTGCCGGAATTTGTAACGGAGGTGGCGGCGCAAGTGCACTTGTTATCGAGAAATTATAATTTTTGATTTTGCAGCATCTTTGCACATTTAATCCTATGAAACTTATCAGATTTTATATCCTTTTAATCTTTGGAACGCTAAGCTTTAGTTTAAAAGCGCAACAGGCGCCAAACCAATTAAACGTTTTTCAGGATACACTGATTAAAATATCGACAAGGATTGTTGCTGCACAAAGCGATGCACAAAAATTAGCAGTAAATGGCAATTTTGTAAAAACATTGGTTGAGGCTTTAAAAGCCCCTAATTCTTTTTCTTATCCATTCGATTCACTTAAAAACATATCGGTAATTAAATCGTCCGATCAGGCTTTTAGAATTTTAAGTTGGTATGTGCTGCTCGAAAACGGTACATACCGTTATTATGGTACCATCCAGATGAATACCAAAAATGGTCCGCTGAAACTTTATCCATTAATCGATCAGACCGAAAACCTTAGCGACCCCAATATCGTTACCAATAACCAGAAATGGTTTGGTGCCAGGTATTACGAAATTGTTTCAGTAACCAGTGGAAACCGCCTGCCCTATTATGTACTTTTAGGCTGGAAAGGAAATACACAATTTACCACTAAAAAGGTAATCGATATCCTTTCTTTCGATAAGGATAATCTAACCTTTGGTGCACCTGTTTTTGATGGAAAAGAACTAAAAGAAAAAAACAGGATCATATTTGAATATGCCAAATCGAATGCGATGACTTTAAAAACGGACATGAAAGCTGGAATGATCGTGTTCGACCACCTTGCATCCTTCGATTCGGAAATAAAAGGAAAATTTGAATATTATGGTTCTGATGGCACTTTTGATGGCTTCAAAATTATTGGCGGAAAGCTGAAACTGCAGGAAGATATTACGCTTAACAACGATCCAAATTCGAGTGATGAACTTTATGCCGACCCAAAGAAAAATGTTAAACCCATCAGAAAGTTCTAAATCTTAACAAATCATTTACCTAACACATCATTTAAAAATTTGTGAGTTTGGCAATCGCTGACTATATTGCGCCCTGCTAAACTAGCTTAAACAACACACAAATTCTGAATTCATAAACTAAAACCAACAAATGTTTTATGCAAACATCTAATGAAACCATTAGTATTGACCATAGCAAGGAACTAGACCTCCACTTAGACAGTAACAATGTATCCAAAGAAAAATTATTTAATCATCCAGTAGGCCTCTTTGTACTATTTTTCACAGAAATGTGGGAGAGATTTAGTTACTATGGAATGAGATCATTACTTGTTTTATTCTTAGTAAGTGAAATAAGTAAAGGTGGCTGGCACTGGACAAGGCCAGAGGCTTTACAACTCTACGCCTGGTACACAGGTTTAGTATATTTAACTCCAATAATTGGCGGCTTAATTGCGGATCGATTGACCGGATATAGAAAAGCGGTTATCGTAGGCGCTTTAATCATGACCATTGGCCACATATCAATGGCGTTAGAAGGTGCAAATACCAATTTCTTCTATCTCGGATTATTTTTATTAATTGCTGGGAACGGACTATTCAAACCAAATATTTCTTCTATTGTAGGAAAACTTTACCCATCTACAAGTGATAAAAAAGATGCTGCTTACACTATTTTTTACATGGGTATTAACTCTGGTGCCTTTTTAGGTATGTTAATGTGTGGTTATATTGGCGAAAAAGTGGGCTGGCATTGGGGCTTTGGACTTGCGGGGGTATTTATGTTTTTTGGAATGCTTCAGTTTTACTTCGGACAAAAAATCTTTGGTGTTTTAGGTGCTGCTGTAAATAAAACAGAAAAAGTAATTGATCCAACTGATGAAATTTTACCCAAAAAAGTAAGCAATCAACGTTTAGCTGTAGTCGCTGTATTTTCAATTTTCACCATCTTCTTTTGGATGGTATTTGAGCAGGCTGGCGGCTCAATGACTATTTTTGCTAAAGATTACACACTTAGAAATTTAACAGGAAGTGCAGGTACAATTTTTAAATGGGTTGATGCCATACTTACTATTTTCCCACTTATTGCTGTAACCGTTGTTTTATTTAGCTTGGCGGCAAAAATCGCAAAAAAATATCCTGCCACAATAATTTTCACGGCAATAAGCTTCATTATTATCTGGGGATTAGCCATTTGGAAGGTAGAAAAAGAATTTACCGCTTTAAACACAGAAGTTCCTGCTTCATGGTTTGGGATTCTAAATTCATTCTTTATTGTTTCCCTTGCACCATTTGTGTCTAAAATATGGGAAACTAAATTTAACCCAAGTGGGCCCGTAAAATTTGGACTCGGTTTAATTTTTGTAGGTATAGGTTTTGCAGGATTGGCTTATGGAGGTATGGATATTGCAAAAGGCGCTACATCTGCACAGGTAAGTATGTTTTGGTTAATTTTCGCTTACTTCTTCCATACCGTTGGGGAATTATGTGTTTCGCCAGTTGGATTATCTTACGTTAGTAAATTAGCTCCAGCCAAAGTGGTAGGTTTAATGTTCGGTGTATGGTTTACCTGTACCGCAATTGGTAACTGGTTAGCGGGTACTACCGGCGGCTTAATTGACAAAATAAGTTCAGAATATTCCATTTCAATTTTCTTCCTAATATTTACGATTATACCTATCGTTGCAGGCTTAATTATGTTTGCTATAAGTCCAATATTACGTAAATGGATGCATGGCGTTCACTAATCAAAAAATAAATTTAACACAAGAGGTTGTATCATAAATATAGATTTGTCATCCTGAGCTCGTCGAAGGACCTGTTTAAACATGATTTAAGGTGTTTCGACAGGCTCAACATGACAGCATTTGAGGTGAAATCGCCATTATGAGACAACCTCTTTAATTTTAAACCTATTTAATGGAGAAAACAATTTCAATAGAAGATATTCAAAATTTTGAGGGGAAATACCCGAAACAGCTCTGGCATTTATCGTTGGTAGAAATGTGGGAGCGTTTCTGTTTTTACGGAATGCGCGGGGTATTGGCTTTCTTTATGGTTGAGCAACTGGGTTTAAGCGACCAAAAATCGAACCTACAGTACGGTGCCATACAAGCCTTTGTTTATGCTTTTACTTTTATTGGTGGTATTTTTGCCGATAAGATTTTAGGGTTCAGAAAATCTCTTTTTTGGGGAGGGGCTTTAATGATTATTGGGAACTTAATCTTAGCCTTCTCTCCACATGATTTATTTTATGTAGGAATTACCTTATCTATTATTGGAACAGGTTTTTTTAAACCCAATGTTTCATCAATGGTTGGCGAATTATACCACGAAAAAGATAACCGGAGAGATGCGGGTTATGGACTTTTTTATGCCGGTATTAATGTTGGCGGATTATTGGGCGGTGCCATGTGCATTTATCTCGGTAAATATTACAACTGGCATTTGTGTTTCTTATCTGCGGCAGTGGTAATGATGATTGGCTTAGGTACGTTTGTTATGACTAAAAAACACCTGGGACCGATTGGAAATTCACCTTTGTTACACCTTAAGCGGTCGAAACAAAAAACAGCAGAAATCGCCGTTTATATAGGCTCAATTTTATGTATACCATTGATTTATATCATGGTAAAAAACACAGCCTTCACCGACTATTTCATGTACACCATAGGTATTATTGCCTTGGTTTATTTCTTGTACGAAACTTTTAAAATAAAAGATAAAAAAGCACAGTATAAACTGCTGGCAGCTTTCGTTTTTATCTTCTGTTATTTCATTTTCATGGCCATATCTGAGCAGAGTGGCGGTTCGCTATCATTATTTGCGAAGGACAATCTGGATCATAAAATTCTTTTTTTTAATATCGATCCGAATGTGGTGAACAATAGCGTCAACTCGTTCTTTGTTATTGTTTTTAGCCCGATTGTGGGTATTTTGTGGCTAGGCTTGTACAAGCGCAAAATTGAACCGAATACTGTGGTGAAATTTGGAATTGGCTTCCTTCTATTGGCCGTAAGTTTTTATGTTTTTTACGCCACAAGATTCTTCGCTAATGTACAGGGCATTAGCTCGTTAAATGTATTTACGTTAGCCTATTTATTATTAACGCTAGGCGAACTTTGTTTGGGTCCGATAGGAATGTCGATTATTACTAAACTTTCGCCAAAGAAAATGTTTGGGATGATGATGGGACTTTGGTTTTTATCAAGTGCCTTTGGGCAATTGGCTGCCGGAAAATTGGGTGCAGAAATGTCGAGCATAGATAATGCATCACTACCGACTAAATTAATGGCTTATACCGAAGGTTATAAGGCATTGGCTTTATATTCTTTAATTGCAGGTTTGGCATTGATTATTTTTTCGCAGTTGGTTAAAAAGTTAATGCAGGAGGTGAGGTAAGAAAGATATCGTCATTTCGACCGTAGTGGAGAAATCTATTCTATAAAACGATTATTTATTAATGTACTGTAAGATTTGAAAATGAAAAGACAGTAGTTCTTGGAGGTCTAATGTCCCGCTCTTTGTTCCAAGTCCTCGTCCTCATGCTTCGGTATGTGGGCTTTACACGCCGATCGGGTTTAGGAACAATGGTTTGTATCGCAAAAGCTAAAAACAAATACAAGAGCTAGTCGGGATTGCAATCCAGTCTTAAGAACTTAGGATTTGCAAAACTGCTAAACCTGATTACAAATCCGGACCAACACAAACCTTGAAAATTAATCTGCGGTGATCTGCGAAATCAGCGGGAAACATTGTGGTAAGGTATTCGACTACGCTCAGACTGACAATGCTTTAAAAACAATAAAAACTACTAATAAAACAAGTTCAGGAAGACGAATCATAGGTTATTAATGAAAATTCATAAAGGTTTCACATTAAATATTTACTTTCGCAGTTTAAAAGCAAAGTGCACAGCGCAATAAGCTCCGCGTATCAAATACAAAGGCTAAAAGCTTACCTTATTAAAAACCACAACAAACGTGTCAGATAGTTTAGTCATCATTCCCACCTACAACGAGAAGGAAAACATCGAAAAAATCATTAGAAAAGTTTTTTCTTTAACCCAGCCTTTTCATGTTTTAATTATTGATGATGGTTCTCCTGATGGAACTGCTGAAATTGTAAAATCACTGCAAGACGAATACGAAGGGCATTTATTTATTGAGGAGCGTGCTGGTAAACAAGGATTGGGTACGGCATACATCTACGGCTTCAATTGGGCATTACAACACGATTATGCCTACATTTTTGAAATGGATGCCGATTTCTCGCACAACCCGGATGACCTGTCCCGCTTACGCGAAGCCTGTGTAAATGGTGCAGATGTAGCCATTGGCTCCAGGTATGTTAAGGGCGTAAATGTTGTAAACTGGCCAATGGGCAGGGTTTTAATGTCGTATTTTGCCTCAATGTATGTGCGTATCATTACCCGGATCAATATTCAGGATGCTACTGCTGGTTTTAAATGTTACCGCAAAATTGTATTGGAAACCATTCCATTAAATAAAATTAAGTTTGTTGGTTATGCGTTTCAGATCGAAATGAAATTCACCGCCATTAAATTTGGCTTTAAAGTGGTCGAAGTTCCGATCATCTTCACCGACCGTACCGAAGGAACATCAAAAATGAGCACCCGTATTTTCAGGGAAGCCTTTTTAGGTGTAATACAAATGAAGGTTTGGAGTTGGTTTAGGAATTATAAGAGGAAGGCTTAAGTTTGGAGCTGGGCGCCTGGAGTTGAGAGTTCTAAGTGCTTAACCGTTCTAGTCGCTAAAGGATATGATTCAAAACTTAGAGTTTTAAGTTATTGTAAGTTTGTTCTTTTTTCAAAACATATAACTTATTTCTCCAAAACCTTTTTGCTCTTTGGAAAACTCCAAACTAAAATCTCCAAACTCACAACTTACTTTCCCTGATCATTGCGCCAAAATCTTGCCCTTTATCCATCGCTTTAACCGTCATTACGATTCTTTTGGTGCGCGTGGGTTCGGTTTTAGCCTGGTTAATCCAGTTGATGTAATAGTTTTGGTGCGATTTCGGCTGCTTTAAAAAGTTTCGGATTAAATGTTCTTCTTCTGACAAGCAGATTTCGAGGTCTTCGGGCATTTCGATCTTAAAATCTTTATCTTCTTCTAAATAAAGTACTATGCTGGCGCCAGCTTCTTTTCTTAGTTTTTTACGGATTTCGCCTTTTAAGGCAACAATAAAATCGCCCTCTCCCATTGGAATAGTTGCCATTCCGCTAATCTCCAGCTCATCTATCTTTCCTTTTACCCGGAAACTCTTTTTACAATCGGGCTTAATTTCGTTGGCCAAAGCTGCCGGTATAAATACATAACTCCAGCCGGTTTTTTCGCCCATGGTTTCGAAACGCTCTATTTCTGCTTTGAAGTGTATCATGGTTTAAATATAAAAATTATGTTTTAACTGCTAAACGATTAAATCGTTAGGCTATTCATGCACTCGTTAGAAACGAGCGCAAACTATATTTTGGTAAAGGCTTAGACTCCCGCTACCATTGATAGATTCCAGTAGAAGTATCGTCATCTCGACCGAAGCAATGCGGAGTGGAGAGATCTTTGGACGATGTTAAAGATTTCTCCTCCAAAGGAGCTTCTTCGGAGCACTGTGGTCGAAATGACGATTCCGTTCGGACTGTCATCTCCACTCCAATGTTTTTTTATTAAAAACTAACCTCTACCATTGACATAACCCAATAGGTCGTCCTTTGCGAGGCAAACCTGCCCCGACTTTTCAGGGAAGCAATCTTAAAGTGCACGCTAGTAGCGACCGTTTTAAGATTGCTTCGTCGTTCCTCCTTATAATGACGATCTATCGAAAGAAAACATTAATCGGCTCATTCCACTAAACTGCCACCGGGTTCAGCTGGATATCTAATTTGGCAAACTTTAAAACCTCGATACTCTGGAAGCCAAAATCTTCTACTACTTTGCCTAAAATGAGGTAACAGCCTTTTCCTTTAAAAGGATACATGGGTGTGGTATTAGGAAAATGGGTTGTATCGAAAAAATCGCCATTGGCATCTAAAAAAGTACCGAACCACATTTTGGTATTTTTAATGGTGTGTACCGTTTTTTCGCAAACATAATTCCCTACCATCCTTACCGTTTTACCCAAGTATTTGTGCAGATCGGCCGTCATCACATCACCACGATAAGGCGTTTTTAAAAAATTAAACATTTTATAATTGAGTGGATAACCCAATAACTCTAATTCGGTATAGGCATTTTCCAGTTCCGAGTCGGCCAGTTCTGGCAGCTGATAGGTTTTATAACTTAATTTAAAAAGTTCGGCATGGTTCACTTTCTTCTGCTTAAAGCCGAGGTAGTTGTGTACATCCCAAAGCAGGGTTTTACGATCTTTGCCAGTAAACCGCAATGCACCTAGCCGGATTAAAATAATTGCCTGCTCTAGCGAAATACAGGTACGCTTTACAAAATCTTCGAGATCGACATACAAACCATTTGCATTACGTTCTGCCGGAATAATTTTGATATTTTTTTCTTCTAAACCCTGAACAGCAATAAAACCCAGGTAAGCATTTTCGCCATTTATAGTCACAACGTCATCACTGTGGTTAACACAAGGCAAATGCACCCTTGCTCCTGTTTTTTGCAGTTCGTGCACATAAACCCAGCGACTGTAAAAGCCGCCATAATTATTCAACACAGCCACCATAAACTCCATTGGATAGTATGTTTTTAAAAACAAACTCTGATAACTTTCTACAGCAAAAGAAGCCGAATGTGCTTTTGAAAAACTGTAACCGGCAAAAGATGAAATCTGTCGCCAAACTTCGGTAATGAGTTCTTCCGAGTGCCCTTCTTTTCGGGCTGAGACAAAAAACTTGTTTACCAGTTCGTCAAAGGCAAGTTTAGAGCGATATTTACCGCTCATGGCTTTACGGAGGATATCGGCATCGGCCAGATCAAGACCTGCAAAATAATGACAGACTTTGATCACATCTTCCTGATAAACCATTACCCCATAGGTTTCGCTAAGCCGTTGTTTCATTACTTCGCAGAGGTACACCACTTTTTCGGGCGCATGGTAACGTTCGATATAGGATTTCATCATACCCGAACTAGCCACCCCCGGGCGGATAATGGAACTGGCTGCCACGAGCGTAAGGTAATTATCGCATTTCAGTTTTTTGAGCAGTTGCCGCATGGCTGGCGATTCGATATAAAAACACCCGATGGGCTGCCCCTCTTTAAGGATATTATTTAACTTCTGATCTTCCTTAAAGGTTTTAAAATCGTGGATATCGATCTCCTTTCCCTTGTTCTTTTTAATAAGCTGTACGGCTTCGCGGATGTGCCCGATACCCCGCTGACTTAAAATATCGAATTTCTCATAACCAATGGCTTCGGCTTCGTACATATCCCATTGCACGGTTGGGAAACCTTTTGGCGGCATATCCAAGGCCGTATAATAGGTAATCGGCTCTTCAGAAATCAAAATCCCTCCGGCATGGATAGAACGTTGATTAGGCATACTTTTCATGTAGCGGTGTACAGCCAATAACTTCTGGTAAGTAGCATTCAGTAAATTTTCACGTTCTTTGGTGGGATCTGTAAAACTATCTATTTCGCCTTTGGGTAAACCCAGCACTTTACCGATTTCCCTGATAATTGCACGATCTTTAAAAGTGCTCATGGTACCCAAAAAAGCAACATGCCATTTGGGATAGCGTTTAAAGATATAACGTTGTATCACCTCCCTCTCATCCCAGGAGAAATCGATATCAAAATCTGGCGGACTAGTCCGTTTTTCATGCAGGAAACGTTCGAAATACAGGTCGAGATCAATCGGATCTACATCGGTAATGCGCAAACAATAAGCTACAATGCTGTTGGCACCCGAGCCACGGCCAACGTGGTAAAAACCACATTTATTCATGGCGTAGCTTACAATATCATAGGTAATAAGGAAATAAGCACAGAAATTTTTAAGTTCGATGATGCGCAGTTCTTTCTCCAAACGCTCAATGGCTTCTGTATTATTTTCACCATAACGATACTTAAGCCCTTCTTCAGCTAGCTCTCGAAGCATTTTTTTATCTCCTTCGAAATCTCTTGTATAAAAAAACTTGTTTTTAGAAGTAGGTGTAGGACCATCCTCAAAATAAATACTTAAATCGCAACTATTCATCAGTTTCTGTGTATTCTGAACAATGAACGGATACTGTTCAAATTGCTGGGTTAGTTCTACTTCTGGAATCAGGAACTCATCCGGATCACATTTTTGCTCATCGTTCACTTTACTTAAAAGCGTATTGAGCTCGATCGCCCTAAAATATTCGTGCAGGCGATAGGTGATCTTATCGCTAACGGTAACAGGATGCCACACCAACAACTTTTCTTTCTGTTTTAAAAGTGGGTGTTTGTACAACAGGTTGAGCTGTTTGGCACGGATACCTATGAATTCATTTTCTTTGAGTACTAGATTAAAGGATTTTTGAAAGGGATAAATGATATACACATTTTTCATTTCGGGAGGAACGTTGGGTAGCGAAATGTTGCAGATATTATGGTGGCTTAAAAACTCATTCAGCTCACGCATCCCCTCTTTATTCTTAGCGATACCCACATACAATAACCTGTTATCAATCCTGAACTCAATCCCCGCTATGGGTTTAATCTGATATGGAATGTTGCCTTTGTGTATTTCGTCAGCTTCTTTAGCGATGCCTTGTTTGTAGCACTCGCGAATAAATTCTACCGCCCCGGTTGAGTTATTGATATCAGTAAGTACCATTTGGTGAATACCCAAGCTCCGGGCAGTAGCAATTAACTGACCAATACGCTGCGTGCCATACTTTAGGCTATAAGAAGAATGCACATTTAAAAACATTGCTAATCATAAGATTTAGTACCTATTGTTCCTTTTTCACTCATAAAACTTCTAATTTTCGAGCGTTTCCTTACTTCCTGCTGTTCTTCTTCTGTTTGGTTTTCGATCAACATTTTCTTTTTGCGCGGATTGTACTTGATTATTTTTCCTTTTTCGTCGCGGGGCGGCTGCGTAACAATACAGGCCTTAACCACTGCTTCGGCACCATAATGATTGCGCACCTTATCCATAGCCTGGTAAAGACTATATTCTTCTTCGGCGATATTATATAAACCGATCTGTTCGTAACCGCTCACCAAATGCGAGAGTTTTACACCTACCAGCCGCAGCAACATTCGTTTGGCATACACTTTCTCGAACAGGTTATGTGCCCTGCTGATCAAAAAAGAATCGAGCGAGGTATAAGGAATACGTTCTTGCTGAGTAACGGTTTCGAAATTAGTATAACGCACGGTCACGGTAATACAGGCGGTTAATTTTTTCTGGTTGCGTAGCTGAAAAGTTAAACTGGTAACCATTCCGGTTATAATGGCCTTTAGTTTGGCCATATCCATGGTATCGCTTTCGAAGGTGGCCTGTGTACCAATAGATTTTCTTTCGCGGTAAGGTACAACTGGCGAAAGATCGATCCCGTTTGCTTTTTGCCATAAACTTAAACCATGCTGCCCCAAAATTTTAAACATGAGCTGTTGCGGGATCTGGGTAAGCGTAAGGATTTCGCGTACACCCATTTCGCTTAATTTTTTATAAGTAGCATGGCCGATACCCGGAATTTTGTGAATAGCCAAAGGATCGAGAAAGGGCCGCAACTGGGGAAAGGTAACCTGCCGTTCGCCATCAGGCTTCGATTCGTTTGTGGCTATTTTGGCTACGGTTTTATTGATCGATAAACCAAAGGAAATCGGCAAGCCCATTTCTTTAATAATGTTTTGTCTGAGCTCTGACGCGAATTTCATGCAACCAAAAAAGCGATCCATACCTGTCATATCGATATAATGTTCGTCAATACTGGCTTTTTCGAAAAGGGGAACTTTATCGGCAATAATCTCGGTAATATCATGCGAAGCTTTGGAATATTCCTCCATATCGCCTTTTAAAAATATAGCCTGAGGGCACAGCAATTTTGCCGTCCTGCCGGGCATTGCAGCATGTATGCCGTATTGGCGTGCCTCGTAACTACAGGATGCCACTACCCCTCTATCGCCGCCTCCACCAATAATTACGGGTTTACCTAACAACCTGGGATTTTTTCTGATCTCTACCGACACAAAAAATGCATCCTGATCCATATGAATAATCTGCCTTTCCTTCTCCATTCTCGTATTATAAGGATGATTGAGATCAAAAATACTAATATTTTTAGTTTTAAAGAAAATTAAAATCGATTAATTTCAATTAAAATACTAACAATTTTAGTTTTTAATGTACTTTATCATTCTGAGTTCTGGTTGAAACATTTGCCCGGAAACACAGAGCGCCCGGATTTAGATTCCCAATCGAATTGTTCAAGGAACTACTGTGGAATGATGCAATTCAGGGATTAAATGGTTATACTTTCGTCTTGGTTAGTGTCTCACTAACTACTACAGCTGGTTAACGATCGATGGCAACTGGGCATAGAATAAATGCAGTGATTTGTTACTCTGAGCCGAGTCTAATCATTTAACACAGAAACACGGAGTATCAACTGCGAAATATATAGATGCATTCCCGAAACATCTGATTCAATGATAATTTGAACTATATAATATGAGAACATATTAGCTCATATGGCAGTATATTTTTTATGTGGTTAAGAAAGTCTTCGACTACGTTCAGACTGACATACATTTTATTATCTGTGGTTGGTGAGCCTCCGATCAATGAAAAAGAATATATTGGGTAAAATGCAAGTCGAACTAAGCATTAAGATTCCCAATCGACCTGATAGCTATCGGGTTGGGAATGACGAAACGCGGATGGTGGTGAGAGAATAATAAAGTGCTAATAAACATACATTTAATCAAAGATAGAAAAGACACACATAGATAAAATGTGTTTATCTATGTGTGTCTGTGATTTAAAACTCTTTACACCATTACGTTTTTCCCGCACAAGTGGAATCCTAGAGCAAGGAACAACCTAGCTAAACTCTTAATCAAGTTGATAGAGGAAATGGAAAAAGTCTTTCAATTTTGAAGAACTTTAGATACTTATTTAACTATGGAAGTATAAAAACAGGTAAACTAGAATTACTAAACCAAAAAGCTTGGGTACACCCCGACTTATAAGCATTATAATGGTCAGCATAATTCGGAAACTGCACAATCAACTCATCAATATAAGCAAGCTTTGCATTTATATAACTAAGATTAGCCTGGCGAATTGCAAAATCATTTCCTTGAGCCGATTTTATTGTTACATAGCATTTGTGAGTTTTGCAGGAATCTTTTACGGTTTCAACTAAATCTGTACCGTTGTTTTTATCTATCATGAAGTAAGCTTCTAAAGGTTCATAAACTGTAGTGTTCTTAAACAAATCTTTAGTCTCTAATAATACCTCTTTAATTCCTTTCGCTAACCCACAACCTGTTGTCATTGTATTAGTTGTTGCACAGTAATTATCATAATAATATTCAGCGGTTACGACACTTCCAGAAACAGGCATTGGATTTGAACTACCACCGCCCGTATCGCAAACATCACCTACACCATTTCCATTTACATCTTCTTGACCAGGGTTATAATTATCCGGACAGTTATCAAGCACATCTGTTACACCGTCACAATCACGGTCATCAAAATAAGGGCAAGGTGTTCCATCAGTCATTAATGCCCTCTTACCTGATTTAAATGTGGTTTTTTCAGGATCAGGTTCAATTGACTGTCTTTCACAGCTATAAATTACAACAAGCATAGCAAAGGCAATTCCAATAAGTTTAATTTTTTTCATAGGTTAATGATTTAGTAGTTGTTTATCTGTGTCACAAAATAACAATCAATACTGACAAAACATAACAAATCATACAAATATAATATTACAGTATAGTTAATATTCCGAATTAGCTTTTACATTGATTCTTAAGAAAATCATTGGCCTAACAACATCTATTTATTACAATTTATCTATCCCCCCTTTATAAAACATATTCGAATTAGTAAATTGGTCAGAAAAGATTGTCAATTTTTTTTTGCATGATTCATATTAAATGCAAAAAAAATGCGTGTAAATACTTAAAAGCTATTAGTATTATTATGTTTTACTTCAATACCTATATTGTTTTACCTTGAGAAGGCTTCCAGTCGGGAATGACGAAAAGCGGGCATTTTTACCATTAAGTTATTTAAGAAATATAAGCTTATATGGCCTTATATTTCTTACACGGTTGATAAGGTTGAGGATCACCAACCATGAAAACAAAAATGCCCCCGATTTTCATCAGAGGCTTTGTACTAAAAAATTAAAATATAATGTAAACCCTAATAATGTTATTGTTTTACAATTTTGAATTCTGTTCTTCTGTTTAACTGATGTGCTTCATCGCTACAATCTACACCATTGCTACATTTGTTTAACAGCTGTGTTTCACCATAGCCTTTTGCAGTAATGCGGTTTTTATCAATCCCCCTCGAAATGATATACGCTACAGCAGATTCTGCCCTTTTTTGCGATAGGGTTAGGTTATAACTATCCTTGCCCCTGCTATCGGTATGCGAACTTAATTCGATCCAGATGGTTGGATTATCCGTCATAATCTTAACCAATTTATCCAGCTCTACTGCAGCATCTGGGCGGATGTTCCATTTATCGAAATCGTAATAGATATTTTCAAGCTTAATTGCTTTATTCATTACAATAGCTTCTAAATATAGGTTTTGCGTAAGTACGCTAGAAGTTGTTAAACCAATGGTTGCCAGATTTTCTACATCAGATCTGTAGTTTGTTTTCTCTGCCGAAACATTGTATTCAGATTCTTTGGCTAAATTAAATCTATAACCGCCATTCTCATCAGTTTCGGTTTTTAAAACAGTACCGTTTACCTTTGCTAGGGTTACCAATGCACCTGCAATGGGCTGGTTGCTATCTTTATCAAATACCCTGCCTTCTAATTTGAAAGCCAGGATCATTTTCTGATCAATGGTATAAATATCATCGCTACCTAAACCACCCTCGCGATTAGAAGAAAGATAAACAATACCACCTTTTTCGTTTAAACTAAAGCCAAAATCGTCCTGTGGAGAGTTGAAGGGATAACCCATATTTTCAATCTGGCCAATCTTGCCTTTTTCTCTTAAAGCCTGATAAACGTCTAATCCCCCCATCCCAACTCTACCATCGCTAGAAAAGTAGAAATTATCCTTTTCATCAAAAACCGGACTGCGTTCATTGCCTTCGGTATTTACTTCTTTCAGGTTAACGGGCTTGCCCCATTCGCCAGCATCTGTTTTTAGGCAAACATAAATATCAGTACCGCCTAAGCCACCTGGCATATTCGAGGCGAAATAAAGGCTATTTCCATCGGTAGTAATAAAGGGATCGCCTACGGAGTAACCGTTTACATTATTATACGCAAATGAAACAGGTTCGCCCCAAACACCATTGGCACCTTTTGTACTGCTAAAAATTTCTACGTTAACGGTTGTTGGTTGTTTTTTTAAGCGTTCTAGTTCATCGGTGATACGGGTGAGCGTAAAATACATGGTTTTGCCATCGGCTGTAAAGCTTGCCGAACCTACGTGATAGCTTGTACCTGCTTTTATAGGGAACAACTGAAGGCTATCGTTTGGCGACGGTTTGATGTATAGTTTCAGGTATCCGTTACCAGTCCAGCCGTATATTTTTTTATCGGGTTCTTTTGACCCGTCGAATCTTAAAAACGGTTTACTTTCCTGAGCGGTTAACCCACTGTTTGATCTGTCGGAAGTGAATACAACCCCTCCCTGATAGTTAACGGCACCCCAATCGGACTGCGTACTATTTAAAGTTTTTTGGTTAATGAGTTCGATTTTCTTTGGATTCCTGATCCATTTCAAAGCCGAATCGCAAGAGGCAACCCAAACAGCC
Source organism: Pedobacter psychrodurus (assembly GCF_004331735.1). Classification (GTDB taxonomy): domain Bacteria; phylum Bacteroidota; class Bacteroidia; order Sphingobacteriales; family Sphingobacteriaceae; genus Pedobacter; species Pedobacter psychrodurus. Next base: position 40,745 of record NZ_SJSO01000026.1, on the reverse strand, counting down.
TGCTGCTTTTCTGATACATTTTTCTTTTTATCAATATAATTTAGGTACTGAACTTTTGCTTCGCTGTATTTCGAATTGCGCTGTAAAGCTTTGGCATAACCCAAAATATTCTCAGGGCTACTACCTGGCATTTTAGCTGCAATAGCATACCAGCTTTCGGCCTGTTTGTAGTTATAAACAAACGCATAAGCATTTGCTAAACGCTCTGCAGCATGTAAAGTTTCTTTCTTTTTATAGGCTTGTTCGTATAAATCTATTGCTTTGCTGTAATTAAACAGTTCGTACTGCTTATCGGCATCTTTTAATGCATACTGGGCACTTGCCGAAAAACTGAATACGAATAAACAATATGCAGAAAGGCAGGTACCTATTAAAATTTTCTTCATTATGTTGTTGGGATAGTTGGTCAAAAATACTGAATATAGTTAGTTTAAAATACCCTTGGGGTTGTCATTCTTACGTTTTGTCTGATAAAAGAATAAGCGATAGAAATCTCATGTGTACCGCCGCTATAGCCTTGTAATGGACCGATTGAGAAATCATAGCCATAACCGATCCTGAGTTTCTCTGATGGAAAAATCTGTATCGCTGCTACAGCAGAGTTTCTAGGAGTAAGATCGCGCTGTAGATAGCTTTTATCATACAGCTTTACTCCCGTCCGATATGAACCGCCAACCCAGATAAAATCTTTGATCATCAAAAAAGCATTCAAATCTAAACTCGTTGGGCCTCCGCGATCGTCTTTTAACAGGAACGATGGCTTAACCTGAAAATCTTCCGAAAGCGGAAACAAGGCTCCAGCGGTAAGGTAATAATGCGGTTTTGGCTGTGGGATAAAGGCATAACGGTCAATATCAATATAAGTGGCAATCAGGTTATCGGCCGAAAAACCCGCATAAAACTTATCGTTGGCAAAGTAAACCCCTGCCCTTGCATCGGGTACAATGGTACTCTGCATGCCTACTGGCTGGTTAGGCTCTGGATTATTCGGGTTGAGCATAGAACCGTCTATACCCAGCTGCACCATTCCAACACCAAGGCCTAGCGCTAATCTCGAACTACCATCATCATTCATCCTGATCCGGTAAGAATAGTTACCATAAATGCTCAGGTTGGTCTGTGCACCAAGTTTATCGCTCGCCACCTGAAGAGCCAAACCAACATTGCCGCTGTTTGCAATCGCATCAACCGCCAATGACATACTCCTTGGCGCTCCGGTAATGCCTGTCCACTGGCTACGGTAAAAGCTATGTACATTCAGCACTTCCTTATAACCGGCGTAAGCGGGATTGATATAGATCCCGTTGAACATGTACTGGCTATATTGCGCATCTTGCTGCGCAGATGCCGATCGTGTAAGCAACAAAAATAAACCTGCTATTAACCATATTAATTTCTTCATCATCTTAATATCTTAAAGTACAGTCTGGTTTAAAAACCAGACTGTACAAAGCCTCATATCTTATTTTTTAAACGCTCTAATTAATGTAATGTAACCTTTAAACACTTCGTACTGATCGCTTCCTGATTTTTTAACACGCAGTAAGTAGTAGTAAGTTCCTTCGTTCAAGCCCTCACCTGTCCAGTTATTCTGATAGCCTTTGGCACGGAATACTTCATTGCCCCAACGGTTAATAATCTGCAGTTCGTTAACCTGGTATTGGTTAATACCCAAGATTTCGAAGGTATCATTTATACCATCACCGTTTGGCGTAAACAGGTTAGGTATGGTAAGGCCGGCGAAGTTAGCCGTTAAGGTTACAGCTGCCACATTGGTATAATAGCCAAAGGCATCTTTCACCCTATAGGTAAAGGCATCATCACCTGTATAACCCGGATCAGGTGTGTAGGTGATCGTTCCATCAAGGTTCACCGTTACTTTTCCATGCTGAGGCTGACGTACAATTTCTACCGTTAATTTATCAAGGGTAGAATTTCCAGGATCATCATTCGCCAATACATTAATGGTAACCGATTTATTTGCTACTGTACCACCAACATCATCAACCGCTTTCGGCGATTTAGGGAATGTGATAACGGTTGCTGCATTGTTGTTTTCTGAAGTTCCTGAAGCATCGGTTACATTAACACCTCCAAGTGTTTTGGCATTTACCGTTGCGGTATTGGTTACTGTTCCCAGATCTTTATCGGCCTGTGTTAAGGTGTATACTTCAACATCGGTTATAGAGGCTCCCGGGGCCAGACCACCAGGTACTGCAATTACTTTATTGCTTAAGCCAAGTTTTGCATCGGTTAAAGTAACGGTATTTAAAGTATTGGTTCCTGTGTTCCTGATTGTAAACGTATAGGTTACCTGATTACCACTAAATGCCGCTGTTTTAACCAAAGCTATAGCGCTCATAACCGGAATCTGCGTTATGGTTGGCGTATTGTTGTTTTCGGCTGTGCCCGAGATATCGCTAACGGAAACATTTGCTGGTGTTTGACCAGTAATGTTTGCACTGTTGGTTACGCTTGCGGCATCTTTATCGGCTTGGGTTAACTGGTAAACATAGCTGTCGGTTACGGTAGCACCCGGAGCAAGTGTACCTGGGATCACTCTGTTCAGTCCAAGTTTTGCATCTACCAGCGTAATAATATGTAAGGTTACATTTCCGGTGTTTTTAACACTGAAATTATAAGTGATACTATTTCCATCGGCACTTAGCGTACCTGTTTTAACCAGGGTAATGGTAGAAGCCGGAGCAATTAACGTTACCGTAGCATCATCTGTAGCTGGTGTACCTGGATCGTCAGACCGTGGTTTGTTTACTGTACCACCATTTGGTGTTTGTGCGGTTGCCGAAGCCTGGTTGCTGAACGAACCTGCATTCACCTCGGTTAGGGTAATGGTGTGCCTTGCAGTTACCGTAACACTTGCGCCTGGTGCCAGGCTTGCAATACTGAGTGGAATAATCGATCCTGCATCGGCACCAACATCTGTAACGGCCACATTTGTTAAGGTTACATTACCAGTATTGGTTACCACAATGTTGTAATTAATTACATCGCCAACCTTGCTCACCGTATTGGTAGCTGCTTTGGTTAAACTCATTGCTGGAGCTGGCACCAAAGTTACCGTTACCGGAACAGTTACGGTAGTGGTACCACCTTTTCCATCACTTACCGTTACGGTAAAAGTATCACTACCTACATAGCCCGGAGTTGGTGTATAGGTGTAGGTACCATCGATATTTACGACCACTGTACCATGTGCTGGCGGAGTGCTAACCGTAAAGATAAGCGGATCTCCATCTACGTCACTTGCGGTTATTGTACCGTTGGCTGCCGTATTTTGCGGCGTAGTAATAGCGGGTGAAGTTGCTACCGGTGCATCGTTTACCGGGCTTACCATTACAGAAACAATTACTGTAGTGGTGCCACCTTTACCATCGCTAACCGTTACCGTAAAGGTATCTGTACCGTTATAGTTTGGTGCTGGCGTATACGTGTAAGTACCATCAGCATTTACCACTACTGTTCCATGTGCCGGAGGCGTACTTACCGTAAAAGTAAGTGGATCGCCATCGGCATCGGTCGCCGTAATTTTTCCGTTAACAGGGGTATCTTCATTAGTAGTAACCGCTGGTGCAGTTGCAACTGGTGCAACATTGGTAGGGTTAACGGTTACGTTGATCGTTACCGTAGTTGTGCCTCCTTTTCCATCACTTATGGTTACAGTAAACACATCAGTACCACTATAATTATTGGCTGGTGTATAGCTATAGGTTCCATCTGGATTTACCACCACAGTACCGTGTGCAGGAGGTGTAGTTACCGTGAAGGTTAATGGATCGCCATCTACATCACTAGTTGTAATGGTTCCGTTAACTGGGGTATTTTTATTGGTTGTGATGGCTGGAGCAGTTGCAACAGGCGCATCGTTAACCGGGCTTACAGTTATAGGAACAGTTACTGTAGTAGTGCCACCTTTACCATCGCTAACCGTTACGGTGAAAGTATCAGTACCGTTATAGTTGGCTGCAGGCGTATAAGTGTATGTACCATCAGCATTTACCACTACTGTTCCGTGTGCCGGAGGCGTGCTTACCGTAAAAGTAAGTGGATCGCCATCTGCATCGGTAGCTGTAATTGTTCCGCTAACAGGGGTATCTTCAGGAGTAGTGATGGCTGGTGCAGTTGCAACAGGTGCGCGGTTATCGCTAATGTTAACTGTAGCAGGTGTTGTACTTGCTATGATTAATGCATTATTTGTTGTTGCATTCATCGTTAAAATTACCGTTTCATTTCCTTCGTTAAGATTATCATTAAGTACCGGAACGGCGACAGTTACCGTTTTTTGTCCGGCAGGTATGGTCACTGTTGTACCTATTGAAGTATAATCTGCGCCACTTGTTGCCGTACCCGTTACGGTATAGCTAATTTGGGTATCGGTTGTTGATACGTTACTTAAAGTAAAGGTAAACTGACCAGGTGTTGAAGGTTCAGCGCCATCGGCCGTTGCAGCTACTGTAACCGTTGTATTTGATCCATCCAGAATATTAATCGCTGCAGGAACATTACTCACCGTTACCGCTGGATTACCCGAAACGGTTAAGGTAGCAATTACGGTTTCTGTTCCTTCTACAACTGCATCGGCTAATACCGGAATCGTTATGGTTACAGTAGTTTGGCCAGCAGGAATAATAACTGTTTTGGTTACAATTGGGCTGTAGTCATTACCTTCTGTTGCTGTACCACCTAAGGTATAGGTAAGCTGCGTATCGGTAGCCGATGCTTTGCTTAACGTTACGGTAAAAGTTCCGTTTACAGGACCAGTTTCATTACCGTTTGTACCCGCTGCAATTGTTGCTACAGAAGCATCGTTATCGATAATGGTTGTGCTTGCCGTATTTGTAGCAATAGTTACCAAACCACCAGTTATATTGCTGATGCTTGCGTTAAATGTTTCATTCGTTTCAACAATGTTGTCATCGTTAATTGGAACGGTAAAGGTTAAGGTAGCACCAGCTGCAGATCCCGTAGGGAATGTTAATGTTCCATTCGTGGTGGTGTAGTCTAATCCCGCTATTGCCGTTCCGTTGCTTGTAACATAATCAACTGTAAATGAATTTTGAACAGCTGTATTTAAGGTTACGGTAAAGGTAGCTGTACCTGCTGCTTCGTTAATCGTTGGACTGGTAGAGATACTTACAGTTGCATCATTGTTATCGGCGATGTTAATGGTTGCCGCAACATTGCTAACGGTTACCTGTGGATTTCCAGACGCAGTTAAGGTAGCTATAACCGTTTCTGTACCTTCTACAACTGCATCTGTCGATACCGGGATACTAATGGTTCCGGTGGTTTGACCCGCAGGGATGGTAATGGTTCTGGTAATCGCAGTATAATCACTACCCTCGGTTGCTGTACCACCTAAAGTATAGGTAAATTGGGTATCGATAGCCGATGGTTTACTTAATGTTACGATGAACGTTCCATTTGCAGGGCCGTTTTCGTTACCATCAATACCTGCAGTAATGGTAACCACTGCAGTATCGTTATCGATAATTGTAGTGGTTGCGGTACCCGCAACAATGGTTACCAAGCCACCTGAAACATTATTAATTGTACCGCTAAACGTTTCGTCCGTTTCAACAATGTTATCATCGTTAATTGGAACAGTAAACGTTAAGGTTGCACCAGCCGCAGCACCTGCAGGGAATGTTAATGTTCCGCTGGTTGTGGTATAATCGAAACCTGCAGCTGCAGTTCCATCGCCAGTAGTGTAAGCTACCGTAAATGCATTTTGAACAGCGGCACTTAGTGTTACTGTAAATATGGCTGTTCCTGCCGATTCGTTGATGGTTGGATCAGTTGATACACTTACTGTTGCCGTATTGTTATCAATAATATTAATGCTTGCCGGAACATTACTGATCGTAATTAAAGGATTACTAGAAGTTAGCAATGTAGCAATAACCGTTTCAGTACCCTCTACCACTGCATCGGTTAATACCGGAATGGTAATCGTTCCAGTAGTTTGACCAGCAGGAATGGTAATGGTTTTGGTTACAATTGTAGCGTAATCACTTCCTTCGGTTGCCGTTCCACTTAAAGTATAGGTAATCTGGGTATCGGTAGCTGATGGATTGTTTAAAGTAACCGTAAATGTTCCATTAACCGGACCGTTTTCATTACCGTTTGTACCGGCAGTTATCGAAGCAATTGAAGATCCACTATCGGTAATGTTCACCGTTGCAGGAATAGTGCTGGCAATGATCGAACCGTTATTTGTAGTGGCATTCATGGTTAAGATAACCGTTTCAGTTCCTTCAACAATATTATCATTTAGTACTGGTACCGATACAGTTGCCGTAGTTTGTCCGGCAGGAATGGTTACCGTATTACCGATAGCCATATAATCGGTTCCACTGATCGCCGTTCCACTTAGCGCATAGATAATTTTTGTATCTGTTGTCGATACACGGTTTAGCGTAAAGGTAAACTGACCTGGAGTAGCAGGCTCGGCACCATCTGCTGTTGCAGATACCGTTACCACAGCATCCGTATTATCTATAATGTTAATGGTTGCCGGTGTACTGCTTACCGTTACCAATGGATTTCCAGAGGTATTTAGTGTTGCGATAACCGTTTCCGTTCCTTCAACAATTGCATCGGCCGATACCGGAAGGATAATTACTCCGGTGGTTTGACCCGCAGGAATGGTAATGGTCTTGGTTACAATTGTAGCGTAATCACTTCCTTCGGTTGCCGTTCCACTTAAAGTATAGGTAATCTGGGTATCGGTAGATGCCGGTTTACTTAAGGTAACGGTAAAAGTTCCGTTTACAGGTCCGTTCTCATTTCCTGATGTACCTGGCGTAATGGTTGCTACTGATGAATCGTTATCGGTAATGGTTACTGTAGCCGAACCATCTGCAATAGTTACCAGTCCACCAGTTACGTTACTGATTATTCCATTGAAAGTTTCACTTGGTTCAACAATATTATCATCAATAATTGGTACCGTGAAGGTTAAGCTCGAACCTGCTGCCGAACCTGCAGGGAATGTTAATGTTCCACTGGTTGCCGCATAATCTAAACCGGCTATTGCCGTTCCGTTCGAAGTGGCATAATCAACACTAAATGCATCCTGTACTGCTCCACTTAAGGTTACTGTAAAGGTTGCAGTACCTGAAGCTTCATCTACATTGCTTTGGAAAAGCGATATACTCGCCGCTACCGAATTGTTGTCCAGAATATTAATGGTTGCAGGCGTATTGCTTACTGTTACCAAAGGATTATTGGTAGCAGTTAAGGTAATTACCACCGTTTCATTTCCTTCTACCACTAAATCAGTTACCACAGGAATCGTTATTGTTCCTACAGTTTGACCTGCTGGTATGGTAATGGTTCTGGTAATCGCGGTATAATCGTTGCCTTCTGTAGCGGTTCCGCCAACAGTGAAAGTAATCTGGGTATCAGTAGATGATGGATTACTTAAAGTTACGGTATATGATCCGTTTACAGGTCCGTTTTCGTTGCCGTTTGTGCCCGCAGTAATGGTTGCCACCGAAGTATCATTATCAGTAATGGTTACGGTTGCAGATGGTGTACCAAGGGTAACTACACCACCTGTAACATTGCTTAGTGCAGCACTTAACGTTTCAGACGGTTCAACCAGATTATCATCATTAATTGGAACCGTAAACGTTAACGTTGCACCTGCTATTGAGTTTGCAGGGAAAGTTAAAGTTCCGCTGGTGGCCATATAATCGGTGCCCGATGTTGCAGTACCATTTGCTGTAGCATAATTTACACTGAAGCCATTTTGTACAGCATTGCTTAAGGTTACAGTAAAGGTTGCTGTACCTGCATTTTCATTAATTATTGGTGTGGTAGATATGCTTACTTTAGCCACATCTTCATCAATAATATTAATTGTTGCCGGCGTGTTATTTACTGTAATTACTGGATTGCTAGATCCTGTTAAGGTAGCAATTACTGTTTCGGTACCTTCAGCCAGTACATCTGTCATCACCGGAATGGTAATGGTTCCTGTGGTTGCACCTGCAGGGATGATGATTGTTTTGGTAATGGCTCCATAATCGGCACTTTCTGTTGCTGTGCCTGTTAAGGTAAAGGTTAACGTTGTTGGTGTAGCTGATGGATTGCTGAGCGTAACGTTAAATACACCGTTTACCAAACCATTTTCATTGGCATTTGTACCAGCAGTGATGGTTGCAACAGCGCTATCGTTATCAGCAATATTTACAGTTGCCGGACTCGCACCGATAGCAACATCTGCCCCTACCACGTTACTTAATCCAACAGTAAACGATTCTGGGTTTTCAATCAGGTTATCATCAATTATCGGGATAACCACATTGAATACTGTACCAGCAGGCGAATTTGGCGGGAAGGTTATGGTTCCACTGGTTGCAGTGTAATCTAATCCCGACAGGGCTGTTCCGTTTGCTGTCTTATAATCAACAGTAAAGCTATTTTGAACAGCAATATTTAAGGTAACGGATAAAGTAACGGTACCAATTGCTTCGCCAATGCTTGCCGCGTTAATCGAAATACTTACGTTAGCTGTATTAGCATCAAGAATATTAATGCTTGCAGGCGTAGTATTTACTGTAATGGCAGGATTATTCGAAGTACCCAAGGTAGCAATTACGGTTTCGATACTTTCTGCTACTGCATCAACAATTACAGGAATACTGATTGTTCCGGTAGTTAGACCCGCAGGGATAGTGATCGTTTTGGTTACAATATTGGTGTAATCGATGCCCTCTGTTGCTGTTCCGCCCAAAGTATAGGTAATCTGAGTATCGGTAGCTGATGGATTACTTAAGGTTACGATAAACGTTCCGCTAACCGGACCAGTTTCGCTACCATTAGTACCTGGGGCAATGCTGGCCACAGCGGTATCGTTATCGGTAATGGTAACATTACTTGTTGATGTCCCGATGGTTACCAATCCACCTTGAATATTGCTTAGTGCAGCACTCAAAGTTTCTGATGGCTCAACCAGATTATCATCATTAATCGGAACAGTGAACGTTAATGTTGCACCAGCTGGCGAATTTGCAGGGAACATCAATGTTCCTGTTGTAGCGGTGTAATCTAAACCAGCTGAAGCCGACCCATCTATCGTTTTATAATCAACACTGAATGAGCTTTGTACTGCTGTACTTAAAGTAACCGTAAAGGTTGCCGTTCCAGCTGCTTCATTTATTGTTGGTGTGGTAGAAATGCTTACGGTAGCTGTATTGTTATCCAGAATATTAATGGTAGCAGGATTATTATTTGCGCTAACCAGTGGGTTATTTGAAGTACCCAAAGTAACAATAACCGTTTCTGTTCCTTCTACCACTGCATCTGCCAATACCGGAATGGTAATGGTGCCTATGGTTTGACCAGCAGGAATGGTAATGGTTTTAACAATTGGGGTATAATCGTTGCCTTCAGTTGCAGTTCCACCTATCGTATAAGTAATTTGTGTATCGGTAGCAGATGGATTACTTAAGGTTACCGTAAACGTTCCATTTACCGGGCCGTTCTCATTACCATTGGTTCCGGCGGTAATGGTTGCAATTGCGGTATCGTTATCTGTAATGTTAACGGTTGCTGGTGTTGTATTTGCTGTAATAGCACTATTATTTGTCGTAGCAACCATGGTTAATACCACGGTTTCGATGCCTTCTACCAGGTCATCATTCAATACCGGTACACTCACCGTAGCAGTTGTTTGTCCTGCCAGGATAGTTACGGTTGTACCAATTGAGGTATAATCGGTTCCACCTGTAGCGGTTCCAACTACCGAATAGGTGATCTGTGTATCTGTTGTAGAAACGTTGCTCAAGCTGAAAGTAAACTGACCTGCAGTAGTAGGTTCAGCTCCATTCGTAGTAGCCGTTACAGTTACTATTGCAGCGGTATTATCTGCAATATTGATACTTGCAGGCGTATTGCTTACTGTTACCAAAGGATTGCCAGAGGTAGTTAAAGTGGCCGTTACGGTCTCTGTTCCCTCTACAATATTATCGGTTAATACCGGAATGGTAATGGTACCAGTAGTTTGTCCAGCAAGGATGGTGATGGTCTGTGTTACAATCGCAGTATAATCGCTACCTTCTGTTGCTGTTCCGCCAATAGTATAGGTAATTGTGGTTGGCTGCGATGATGGATTGCTTAAGGTTACTACAAATGTTCCATTTACAGGACCATTTTCAGCACCATTTGTTCCTGCAGCAATAGTGGCAACTGAACTATCATTATCAATAATGTTAACTGTTGCTGGTATTGTGCTTGCTGTGATGGAAGCATTATTGGTTGCAGCAGTCATGGTTAAAATAACCGTTTCCGTGCCTTCTGCAATATTATCATCCAATACTGGTACACTTACCGTCGCGCTGCTTTGTCCGGCAGGGATGGTCACCATTGTTCCGGTTGAGCTATAATCGCTGGCACTAATAGCTGTTCCAGTTACGATATAGCTAATCTGTGTATCGGTATTAGCTACATTGCTTAAGGTAAAGGTAAACAAACCTGGTGTTGCAGGTTCTGCACCATTCGTTGTAGCAGTCACGGTTACGGTAGCGGTAGTATTATCAGTAATATTAATACTTGCAGGTGTATTGCTTACAGTTACCAGCGGATTGCCCGAGTTGGTTAAAGTTGCAATTACGGTTTCGGTTTCCTCTACAATATTATCGGTTAATACAGGGATGGTTATAATTCCAGTGGTCTGTCCGGCTGGAATGGTTATGGTTTTCGTTACGATCGTACTGTAATCACTTCCTTCTGTAGCCGTTCCACCCAAAGTGTAGGTTAAGGTTGTTGGTTGAGAAGACGGATTACTTAGTGTAACTGTAAATGTACCGTTTGAAGGTCCATTTTCGTTACCCGGTGTGCCTGCAGTAATGGTGGCTACTGAAGTATCATTATCCGTAATATTAACTGTTGCAGGAGCCGTACTAGCTATAATTGAAGGATTATTTGTAACAGCTGTCATGGTCAAAATAACGGTTTCAGTTCCTTCTGCAATGTTATCATTCAATACCGGTACACTTACAGTTGCGGTTGTTTGTCCGGCAGGAATGGTTATGGTAGCCCCTATTGCGGTATAATCTAATTCACTTGTAGCAGTTCCACCAACACTGTATGTAATCTGTGTATCTGTTGTAGATACATTACTCAACGTGAAGGTAAACAAACCTGGTGTGGTTGGCTCTGCGCCATCGGTTGTTGCCGTTACAGATACTGTTGCTGTGGTATTGTCGGTAATATTGATGGTTGCAGGCATATTGCTTACCGTTACCAATGGATTTCCAGAAGTAGTTAATGTGGCCATTACGGTTTCTGTTCCCTCCACTATAACATCGGTTAATACCGGAATAGTAATGGTTGCTGTGGTTTGTCCAGCCGGGATAATAATGGTTTTTGTTATGGTGGTGTAATCGCTTCCTTCAGTTGCAGTTCCAGCTAAAGTGTAGGTAAGCTGTGTATCTGCTGATGATGGATTACTTAAAGTTACCGTAAATGTTCCGTTTATTGGGCCGTTCTCATTACCTGGTGTTCCGGTAGTAATCGTGGCTACCGAAGCATCATTATCAACAATAGTTGCTGTTGCTGAGGCATTGCTAATTAACACCACACCACCAGTAATATTGCTTAATGTTGCACTAAAAGTTTCAGCTGGTTCAGCAATATTATCATTGTTGATCGGAACCGTAAAGGTTAACTTATCTCCAGCTGCAGAATTTGCAGGGAAGCTTAAAGTTCCAACCTTTGTGGTATAATCAGCTCCTACAATTGCAGTCCCGTCAGCTGTTGTATAATCAACAGTAAATGCATTTTGGACTGCATTATTTAAGGTTACCGTAAAGGTTGCTGTTCCATCGGCCTCGTTAACCGTAGGTGTAGTCGAAATACTTATACTTGCCGTATTGGCATCAAGGATATTGATCGATGCAGCTGTGGTACTAAAACTTACCGATGGATTGCTTGAGCTAGCCAAAGTTGCTATAACGGTTTCAATACTTTCGCTAACAGCATCCACCAATACCGGGATGGTGATGGTTCCTGTAGTCTGACCTGCAGGAATGGTAATGGTTTTGGTTACAATGGCCGAGTAATCACTTCCTTCGGTTGCTGTTCCGCCCAAAGTATAGGTAATCTGCGTATCGGTTGAAGATGGATTGCTTAACGTTACAGTGAATGTTCCGTTTACCGGACCAGTTTCATCGCCGTTTAAACCTGCAGTAATGGTAGCTATCGAAGTATCGTTGTCGATAATAGTTACCGCAGCGGTACTGGTTGCAATGCTTACCAATCCTCCAGTAACATTACTTATTGTTCCATTGAAAGTTTCATTTGGTTCAACAAGGTTATCGTTATTAACCGGAACGCTAAAAGTTAAAGTTGCTCCTGCAGCAGATCCGGCAGGGAAAGTTAATGTTCCACTTGTGCTGGTATAATCTAATCCTACGCCAGCAGTTGCGGTGCTATTGGTGGTCGCATAATCAACTGTAAATGCGCTCTGAACTGCGGCACTTAAAGTAACGGTGAATGTTGCTGTTCCATCCGCTTCGTTTATACTGGTTGGTGTTGCCGAAATACTTACTGTAGCGGCATTATTATCCAGTATGTTGATGGTTGCAGGCGTATTGCTTACCGTTACCAATGGATTTCCTGATGTTGCTAATGTAGCAATCACGGTTTCTGTTCCTTCCACTACTGCATCGGTTAACACCGGAATGGTAATCGTTCCGGTAGTTGAACCCGCAGGAATGGTAATGGTTTTAGTTACGATTGCAGCATAATCACTGCCTTCGGTTGCTGTTCCATTTAAAGTATAGGTAATCTGCGTATCTGTTGAAGATGGATTACTTAAGGTTACTGTGAATGTACCATTTACAGGCCCGTTTTCGTTTCCGGCTATGCCCGCTGTAATTGTTGCAGCTGAGCTATCATTATCGGTAATGTTTACGGTTGCAGGTACTGTGCTTGCCGTAATTGAAGCATTATTGGTTGCAGCGGTCATGGTTAAGATTACCGTTTCGGTACCTTCCGCAATATTATCTTCCAACACTGGTACAGATACCGCAACCGTAGTTTGTCCGGCCGGAATGGTTACCGTATTACCGATTGAAGTATAATCTGCTCCACTGCTTGCTGATCCACTTACCGAATATGTAATCTGGGTATCTGTTGTTGATACATTGCTTAAGGTAAAAGTAAACTGACCAGGCGCGGTTGGTTCGGCACCATCGGCACTTGCAGCAACTGTTACTGTAGCAGTTGTATTATCGGTAATGTTAATGCTTGCCGGGATATTGCTTACCGTAACAGCAGTATTATTACTCGCGGTTAATGTAGCCACTACAGTTTCAATACCTTCTACCAGTACATCGGTTAATACCGGAATAGTAATGGTTCCAGTAGTTTGACCTGCAGGGATAGTGATTGTTTTGGTTACAATATTACTGTAATCTGCACCTTCGGTAGCTGTTCCGCTTAAGGTGTAGGTAAGCTGCGTATCGGTTGCAGATGGATTACTCAAGGTTACGGTATAGGTTCCGTTTACCGGTCCGTTTTCGTTTCCATTTGTAGCCGCGGTAATGGTAGCTACCGACGTATCATTATCTGTGATGGTAACTGTAGCGATACTGGTTGCAATGGTTACCAGGCTTCCTGTTACATTACTGATGGTGGCGTTAATGGTTTCGTTAGGCTCAACAATATTATCGTTCGTAATCGGAACGGTAAAGGTTAAAGTAGCACCTGCCAACGATCCCGCAGGAAAATTTAAGGTACTTGTTGCTGCAGTATAATCGCTGCCTGCAATAGCGGTACCATTAGAAGTAGCATAATCGACGCTAAAACCTGCCTGAACCGCATTACTTAAGGTTACGGTATAGGTGGCGGTTCCTGCTGCTTCATCGATACTGGTTGGCGTGGCAGAGATACTCACCGTAGCCACATCGTTGTCGTTAATGGTTCCAATTCCTTCGGCCTGTGTAATGCCAACCGGAGCGGTAGCAGCACTTAAGATTACTTTGAAAGTTTCTGTACTTTCAGTAATGTTATCATTTGTTATCGGAATAAGAATGGTTTGTGTTGCACCAGAAACAGATCCGGCAGGGAAAGTAACTACACCTGTTTGAGCGGCATAATCGGCCCCTGCGATTGCTGAATTATCAGTAGTTGCATAATTGATCGAAAGGGCATCTTGTACATTTCCGGTCAATGTTACAGTGAAGGTCATATTACCAACGTTTTCTAAAGCAGAAACACTGTTAATGGCTACACTTGCAGCATCATCGTCGGTAATACTCGCCGTTCCTGTTGCCCCTGCTACAGGAATAGTTACTGCCGATCCGGCACTTATACTGTTCAACGTTACCGTGAAGTTTTCGCTACTTTCGGTAATGGCATCATTAATAACTGGGATATTGAAAGTCTGCGTAGCACCGTTAACAGACCCAGCAGGGAAAGTTACACTGCCTGTTGTTGCCGTATAATCAGACCCAGCTAATGCCGTTCCATTTGCAGTTGAATAATTCACCGTAAATGCATCCTGAACGTTACCTGTTAAGGTTACCGTAAATGTTGCATTACCTGCATTTTCTACCAACGATATACTGTTGATTGCTACCGTTGCCTGATCGTTATCGGCAATATTTACCGTTGCAGGAATGGTACTTGCCGTAATGGCTGGATTGTTTGTTGCGGCCACCATGGTTAAAATAACCGTTTCTGTTGCCTCTACAAAAGTATCATCCTGTACCAGCACTTGTACAGTTTTGCCGGTTTGCCCAGCAGGGATAGTTACCGTTGTACCAAGCGAAGTATAATCTGCTCCGCTGCTTGCAGTTCCGCTTACCGTAAATGCAACCTGTGTATCGGTTGTAGCTGCATTACTTAACGTGAAGGTAAACAAACCTGGCGTACCTGGTTCAGCACCATCATTCGTGGCGGCTACGGTTATCGTTGCCGTTGTATTATCGGTAATATTAATCGTTGCCGTTTTATCAGCAGGGATTGGCGAAACGGTTACCAATGCACTGGCTGTAGACACCAATGTTGCCACAACTGTTTCTGTTCCTTCAACCAATAAATCGGTTTTAACTGGAATAGTGATGGTTCCGGTAGTCTGTCCTGCCGGGATAATAATCGTTTTGCTTATTGTTGTATAATCACTTCCCTCTGTTGCAGTACCGCCTAGCGAATAGGTGATCTCTGTATCAGTTGAAGATGGATTACTTAAGGTTACCGTAAAGGTTCCGTTTACAGGTCCGTTTTCGTTACCTGATGTTCCTGTTGTAATCGCTACCGTTGCAGCATCGTTATCTATGATGGTAGCGGTGGCAGTTGCATTGCTGATAATGACTACACCTCCGGTAATTCCAAATAAAGTAGCGGTAAAGGTTTCGGATGCTTCAGCAATAACATCGTTGTTTATCGGAACGGTAAAAGTTAATGTACTTCCTGCCGCAGCATTTGCCGGGAAGTTTAATGTTCCGGTAGTAGCGGTATAATCTAAACCTGCCAAAGCAGTGCCATTGGCTGTGCTGTAATTTACACTAAACGGATTTTGAACCGCATTATTCAGGGTAACGGTAAAGGTTGCCGTACCAGCTGTTTCATTAATGGTAGGCGTAGTAGAAATACTGATACTTGCCGTATTGGCATCAATAATATTGATACTTGCTGGTGTTGTATTTACGGTTACCGCATTGTTCGAAGTTGTTAATGTAGCAATTACCGTTTCTGTATTTTCGGTAACAGCATCAGGCTGAACATCAAGGGTAATGGTTCCTGTAGTTTGACCAGCAGGAATAGTGATGGTTTTGGTTACCACCGTTGAATAGTCAGTTCCTTCACTTGCCGTTCCACCTAAAGTATAGGTAAGTTCTGTATCGGTTGATGCCGGATTACTTAAGGTTACCACAAAGGTTCCTTTTATTGGTCCGGTTTCGTTACCGTTTACACCTGCAGCAATGGTAGCAACAGAAGTATCGTTATCAGTAATAGTTACCGGAGCAATTGCAGTCCCGATGGTTACCAATCCACCTGTTACACCAGTTAATGTTCCATTAAAGGTTTCGCTCGGCTCAACAATATTATCGTTATTAATTGGAACGGTAAATGTTAAGGTAGCACCCGCCGCAGAATTTGCAGGGAAGTTTAATGTTCCGCTCGTAGCAGTATAATCCAATCCGGCAATTGCCGTTCCGTTTGTTGTGCTATAAGTAACATCAAATGCACTTTGAACGGCATTGCTTAAAGTCACCGTAAATGTTGCAGTTCCAGCGGCCTCATCAATACTAGTTGGTGTGGCCGAAATACTAACCGTAGCGGTATTGTTATCAAGGATATTAATGGTCGCTGTTTTATCAGCGAGCACTGGGGTAATGCTTACTAAAGCACTGTTAGAAGAAACAAGATTTGCAATAACGGTTTCGGTTCCTTCTACTGTTAAATCAGTTTTAACAGGTATAATAATGGTTCCAGTGGTTTGCCCAGCAGGAATAGTAATTGTTTTAGTTACAATAGCATCGTAATCTGTTCCTTCTATTGCTGTTCCAGCTAAGGTGTAGGTAATCTGAGTATCCGTTGATGATGGATTGCTTAACGATACCGTAAATGTTCCGTTTACAGGGCCATTTTCATTCCCTGTAGTTCCTGCAGTAATAGTTGCAATTGAGTTATCATTATCGGTAATGGTTGCAGTAGCTGTTCCAGTAGCAATGGTTACCAAACCGCCTGTTGCATTGCTTAATGTTGCAGAGAAAGTTTCACCTAACTCTACCAGATTATCGTTCGTAATCGCAACGGTAAAGGTTTGAGTTGCTCCTGCAGCTGATCCGGCTGGGAAAGTAATGGTTCCGTTTTTAGCGGTATAATCTGTCCCTGCGGTGGCCGTACCGTTTGCAGTAGTATAATCTACCGTAAATGCGTTTTGAATAGCATTGCTTAAGGTTACGGTAAAAATAGCTGTTCCGGCGGCTTCATCGTAACTGCTTGGTGTTGCCGAAATGCTTACAGTTGCGGCATCATTATCGGTAATGGTAGCTGTTCCAGTTGCTGTAGCAATAGTAACCGGCCCGGTTATTCCCGATAATGTAGCCGTGAAGGTTTCACTGGTTTCGGTAATGTTATCATTGATTACTGGAACGGTAAAAGTTTGCGTAGCGCCATTTACCGATCCTGCCGGGAAGGTAACCGTTCCTGTAGTTGTGGTATAATCGCCCGGTTGAACTGCTGTGCCATCGGCAGTAGCAAAATTAACAGTGAAGCTGTTCTGTACTGAACCGGTTAAGGTTACTGTGAAGGTGGCTAAACCACCGGTTATGTTTTCTACAACAGAAATATTGTTGATGGCAACAGAAGCGTTATCATTATCAACAATTGATGTGCTTACACTTGCATTGCCTAAAGATGCCGGACCGGTAATCGATCCGATAGAAACCGTATAATCTTCGGTAGTTTCAAGGATATTATCATCAACTATGGTAACAGGGAAAGTGATGGTACCACTCGCCGCTCCAACAACCGACCCTGCCGGGAAAGTAATAGTCGAACTACTAAAGCTATAATCTGCAGCATTTGTGGTATTCGGTGTTATTCCAGTTACCACCGTTACAGGCGATGCCAAGGTTGTTCCTGCTGTTCCGGTAAGGGTAACCGTATAATTAACAGCACCTGCATTTTCGTTAACTGACGCAGGTCCTGACAATACTACAGTTGGATAAATGCTCACATTAACCGTAATCGGATCACTTACTACCCCATCAGCCGTTGTTAAGGTATAGGTATAGCTATCTGTTCCGGTGTAACCTGCATTTGGTGTATAGGTAACTTTTCCGGTTGCATCAACGGTTGTTGTACCATGCGCTCCATTCCCGGCTAATACAGTTGTATTGGTAGCTGTTGCGCCATCGTTGGCTTTAACATCGGTAGTAACCGGTGTGTTTACCAGGGTATTTGCGTTATCGGTTAGTCCTACTGGTTTAATTGAAATGATAAAAGTTTGTGCTGCACTTTGGTCTACACCGCCATTTGCAGTGCCTCCATTATCGTTTAATACCACAGTTACCGTAACCTTGCCTGCAAAGTTTCCTGAAGGCGTGTAGGTTAGATTTCCTGAAGCATCTATAGCAGGTTGTACCGTAAACGAAGTGCTGCTGTTATTGCTTAGCACAAAGTTTACCGTTTGGCTTGCAACTTCATCAGCCGGACCAGCCACTATAGCTGTAGCCCAGTTATTTACCGCTTGCGCACCAGCATTCGCATTCACTAGCTGATCTGCTCCTTTTACAAATGAAGGTGCATCATTTATTGGATTCACCGTTATGGTCAAAGTACTGTTTACAGCGCCTCCATTACCATCACTTACGGTATAAGTAATGGCCGGCACTGTACCATTATAATTGGCTACAGGCACAAAAACATAACTTCCATCGGCATTAAGGGTAATGGTACCAACACCAGCAATCAGGTTTGAAGAACCAGGAGCATAATCAACACCTGCAATACTGTATTTAGTTATGATTAAGGTATTATTGTCTATATCTGTATCGTTGTTCAATACGCCATTTGCAGCTGTAACGGTTAGGGTTACATCCTCGTTGGTTGTTTTGGTGTCGGCAACTAAAACCGGATCGCTATTTACAGCGGTTACTCCGGCTGATGCTTTATTGTTATTGGTAATAGGATCATTTTGTGCTCCAGAAATTGTGGCCGTTGTGTTATAATCGGTTCCTAATTTCACGGTTGCGGTAATGGTTAACACGCTACTTGTGCCGCTATTTAAGTTACCAACTGTCCACACACCTGTAGATTGATTATAGGTTCCTTGTGCTGCCGAGGCCGATACGAACTGATATCCGGCTGGTAATAAATCGGCAACGCTTACTCCTGTTGCATCACTTGGACCATTGTTACCTGCTGTTATGGTAAATACCGCATTTTGGCCAACTTTTAAGAAGGCATTAGCAACGGTATTGATTACATAAAGGTCGGTACTGGTTTGGATTGTTGTTGTTACCGTTGCCGATGTTGCAGGGCTTGTTCCTGCTTCAACAGGCGTAGCTACAGCTGCATTGGCTAAACTGCCTGTTGCACCTGAAGGGATAACACCTTTTATAGAAATGCTTACCGCATTGGTTGATCCAGCAGGAATATTAGCCGTTAATGAAACCGAATTCCCTGTTCCGGTACTTCCCGAAGTTACAGTTGCAGTTCCAGCCGTACTGGTTGTCCAGCTTACATTTTGGATTCCTGATGGTACCGCATCTGTAATTACAGATGCCAAGGCATCACTGGTACTGGTGTTTCTTACGGTAACAATATATTCTATTTCAGCACCTGCATTTGCAGTAGCTGGTCCGGTTTTAATAATTTCAAGTACCGGCACTCTGCTTACCACTGTGTTTGCAGTAGCAGATGAGGCCACAGCGCCAGCTTCTGATGGTGTAGCTGTTGCCGTATTCGCCAATGTACCTGTATAATTTGCCGGAACTTTTCCGCTTACCGAAATCGTGAAACCATTGCCATTGCCTGCATTAATATCGCCCGTTACCGAAATGGTATTTCCGGTAACACTGCTATTGGCAATAGTAGCATTACCAGTAGTGCTTGCTGTAATTGTAACGTTTGTAATTGTAGCCGGTACAACATCAGCTACACTTAAGTTTACAGCATTACCTGTTCCTTCGTTGCTTACATTAATCAGGTAGTTGATGTTATTGCCCGCTGTTAAGGTTGCAGGGCCTACCTTGCTAATTTTCAATATTGGTTTTCTGCTTACCGTAGTTACCACTGCTGCAGAAGTAACCGGTGTGCTGCCAGCTTCTGATGGGGTAATTGTTGCAGAATTAGAAATCGTACCAGCGAATGAACTGGCTATTGTTCCTTTAATATTGATGATGACCACATCATTTGTACCTGCCGGGATGTTAGCATTTACATTGATTGAATTGGTATTTCCCGAATTTCCAGAGTTTACAATTGCATTACCCTGAGCCGTAGCTGTCCACTGAACATTGGTTAAATTATTCGAAACAGCATCTGTAATTACGGAGTTCAGCGCTGTACTTGGCCCATTATTCCGAATGCTGATCTGGTAATTGATTTCCTCTCCAGCCAAAGCAGTTGTTGGACCACTTTTCGTGATTACCGGACTAACCATTGCCGAAACAGTAGTTGTTGCACTAGCTGTTTTAGCCGCAACACCAGGTTCTGATGGCGTTGCTGAAGCGTTATTAACAATGGTGCCAACATAAGTTGGATTAATGGTTCCAGTTATTACGATGTTGATTACTCCACCTACCGGAACACTTACAGCGGCAGAAACATTATTTGTTGTGCCAGAGGCCGTTCCATTAACTACAGCCCCATTACTAGCCGTTGCGGTCCATTGCACATTGCTAATATCAGCTGGAACCACATCAGCAATAGTGGTATTTAAGGCATCTGATGGACCTGTATTGGTTAATTTTAAAGTATAGGTAATCTGTTGTCCGCTTGATGCTGTTGTAGGTGCAGATTTAGAAAGCGCCAAACCTGGTGTTTTCTGTAGTACCGTAGTTACAGGCGTAGAAACCACAGGTGGGTTACCTGGTTCTGCAGGTGTAGCGGTAGCAGTATTTACAATGTTTGCAGTTGCATTAGAAGCAACAAGACCATTCACGGTAATTAATATTTTTGAGTTTCCGCCTGCTAAAATATTTCCGGTTACCGATAATGCATTTCCGGTTCCGGTAGCTCCTGCACTTACAGTTGCGCCATTGGTAACTGTTGTACTCCAGGTTACATTTTGTATAGCTGCTGGAACTGCATCGGTAATTACTGTACCAGTGGCATTACTTGGGCCAGCATTGCTTACTTCAATGGTATAGCTTATCGGTAAACCAGCACTTAAAGTTGCAGGTCCCGATTTAATTACGCTTAAATTGGTTTGTTTAGCCACTACCGTGGTAACTGTTGGCGAATTTACCGGAGTTCCGGCTGCACCAATTTTTGCCGATGCTGTATTTAATATATTTCCAGCGAAAGCAGGATTTATGGTTCCAACAACATTGATGGTAATGGAATTGCCCGAAGCAAAAGGAATATTTCCAACTACCGCTACTGTATTTCCGCTTCCGGTTGTACCTGAGGTAATTGAAGTTGTACCATTTGCTACAGCTGTCCAGCTTACGTTGGTAATATCTGCAGGGATTACATCGGCAATATTTACTGCTGTTGCATCACTTGGGCCATTATTACTAACCGTAAGGGTATAATTGATCTGTGTTCCAGAAGCAGCAGTGCTTGGACCACTTTTTTGCACCACTAAACTAGGTGAATTTACCACAGTTGTATTTACCGCTGATGAATTGTTTGTGGTATTAAAATCTGTTATTCCAGCCTGTAAAGTTACCGTTGCAGTATTAGTCAAAGTTGATGCAGCGGTATTGGATGGCACCTTTCCACTCACCAAAATGGTAATGAAATTTGTACTTCCTGCATTTATATCTGCACCAACAGAAATGTTATTTCCGTTGCCTGTTGCTGGTCCGGTTATGGTGGCAGTTCCACTGGCAGTTGCCGACCAGCTTACATTTGTAATGCCTGCCGGTACCACATCTGCAATCGTTAATCCGCTAACATCAACAGGACCATTATTAACTACTTTAATCGCATAGCTAATATTTTCTCCGGCAGATATGGTTTGAGGACCAGTTTTGCTGATTGCAATATCTGTTGATTTATTGATGCTTGTGGTAACAGAACTTTGTTTAATATCACTAGCGGTTACTTCAACCGTATTGGTAAACACCGCTCTGGCTGTTTGTTTGATAATACCATTCACAGTAATGGTAATCGTTCCTGTTCCTGAATTAATATTTCCTTTTGTTGATATTGAGTTTGATGATCCTGAAGTTGTACCTGTAACTGTAGCACCTGCGGTAGCTACTGCAGTCCAGCTGTTTACCTGTACATCTACAGGTACATTATCAGTGATAAAGGCATTGGTAATATTTCCAGCTCCTGTGTTATTAATCACAATAGTATAGGTTATCGGATCGCCGATATTCGCATTTGCGGGACCAGATTTCGAAACCCTGAATACTGGATCGTTATCTACAGTTGTTACTTTTGTTGAAGTATTATCAGAAAGATCGGGATCGGTAATACCCGCAGCTACAGTTGCTGTTGCTGTGTTTGTAATCGTATTGCCCTGCGTTAATGCTGGGTTTACCGTTCCGGTAATGTTAACCAGAATAAGTCCGGTTGTTGGTATGGTAGCGTTAAAACTGATGCTCCTTGTGGTTCCACTGGCTGCGGTTGATGTTGCACCGCCTGAGGCCACCACATTCCAGCTTATACCACTTATAATTTCAGTTGGTATGTTATCGAGTATTGCGGTTGTGGTAGCCGTACTTGGTCCATCGTTTACAATACGCAAGGTATAGGAAATTACTTCTCCTGCCCCAACGTTTGCGGGACCAGATTTTGTAATACGCACATTTGCTTTTCTTGTAGTAGTGGTGGTAACGGTACTGCTTGCTGGTGTTAAATCGGTTACACCTACTGGAGGAGTTGCCGTTGCAGTATTAGAAATACTGGTGGTTAGCGTTGGCGAAATCCTGCCAGTAATGGTAATGATAATTTTATCGGCTGCATTTGCCGTAAGGTTACCTGTAATATCAATATTTCCTGAACCACTACCTACACTAGCCGTTGCTGCACCTTGCGTAGCAACCGTCCAGGTTGGTGTTAAGAAGTTTGCATCAAAGGTATCCACAATTCTTGCTGCCGTAACATCACCAGGCCCGGCATTGGATACTGTAATGGTATAACTTACCTGCTCTCCTGCAACTGCTGTTGTAGGTCCGGTTTTTTCTATTCTTAAATCAGCTTGTTTTGTTACTGCAGAGGTAACGGTATTTGAGGTCACTACCGCATTACCTGCCTCTGATGGTGTTACGGTAGCCGAATTTGATAAAGAGGTACCTGCAAATGCGGCATTTACCTTACCTATAATGATTACATTAATGGCGTTTGCAGCTCCGGCTGGAATATTTCCGGTAATGCTTAAATTATTTCCTGTTCCGGATGCACCTAAACTAATACTTGCAGTACCCGTAACAGCCGCCGACCAGCTTACATTAGTAATTCCACTTGGAATATTATCTGCAATTACTGCAGCAACCGCATTACTAGGGCCCGCATTTTTGATGCTTAACGTATAGGTTATATTTTCGCCAGCATTAACAGACGAAGGTCCGGCTTTAACGATGGTAATTGCACTTTTATTAGAAATAGTAGTACTTACCGCATTTGAATTAACAGGGGCTATGCCTGCCTCTGTAGGTGTTGCCACCGCCTGATTAGTAATGGTTACATTACTTTGGCCTGCAGCAATTGTTCCTGTGGCAGTTATGGTCACTTTATTTGCAGTACCTACTTTTAAGTTACTGGTTAAACTTACATTTCCACTACCTGAAGCTACGCTTACAGTAGATGTTCCCAAAGGCACCGCAGTCCAGGTTACCCCTGTTAACTGTGTTGGGATAACATCTGTAATACTTAAATTGCTGGCATTAGAAGGTCCGTTATTAATGGCTTCAATAATATAAGTAACCGTTTCGCCCGATTTGGCCGTTGCTGGTCCGGTTTTAGTTAAGCTAATTGATGGTAATTTCCCTACCGAGGTAGTTACTGTATTGGATGTTTTAGCCGTTGCGCCACTCTCTGCTGGTGTAACGGTAGCGCTATTTGCAATACTTGTTGCTGCAGTACCTGCATCTACAGTTCCTGTAACAGTAATTACAATTTTATTTGCTGCTCCTGCCGGAATATCACCTGTTACACTTACTGCATTTGTATTTCCTGTGGCGCCTGCAGTAACCGCAGCTGTTCCCGAAACTGAAGTAGTCCATGATGGGTTTAAAATACTTGCAGGAATGGCATCGGTAATTACTGATGCATTTGCATTGGCCGTACCTTGGTTGGTAACGGTAATGGTATAACTGATCTGTTCGCCAGCGTTAATAGATGCTGGTCCACTTTTTTGTATTGCTAAAACCGGAATTTTGCTGACAGTTGTATTAATGGTTGATATTGCAGGTGTTGTTCCGCTTTCTGATGGTGTAGCTGTTGCAGTGTTAGCTAAATTACCGTTTAATGCAGCACTAACCTTACCTGTAATGGTTACTGTGATGTGGTTTGCACTTCCTGCAGGTACATTGCCCGTAATTGCAACAGTATTTCCAGTACCAGTTGCGCCAGTTAATACCTGCGCAGCGCCCGTGGCAGTAGCCGTCCAGGTTACATTGCTAATCTGATTGGAAACTGCATCAGCTATGCTTAAATTTTGTGCATCAGCAGTGCTGGTATTAAATACATCCAATGTATAGGTGATGTTCTCTCCTGCTATTAATGCCGTAGGACCATTTTTAGTAATTGCAATTGTTGGTGTTCTATTAACCGTTGTATTCGTTGTTGATGACGGAGAAAGACTTCCGCTTTCAGTTGCAGTAACTGTGGCGGTATTACTTAATGCACCGTTAAATGCAGGATTTACTTTTCCGCTAATGGTAACAATTACTTTATTTGCCGCCCCTGCTGGGATTGTTACTCCTGTTTGCAAGCTATTGCCGCTGCCAGTTGCGCCAGCATTTATTACTGCGGTTCCTTGAACAGTTGATGTCCAGGTAGGACTTAAAACCTGAGCAGAAATCGCATCATTTAATATTGCATTGATGGCATCGCTTGGGCCGTTATTTCCTATTTCTATGGTATAGCTAATGTTGGCTCCAGAAATTAGAGTTGAAGGAGCACTCTTTAATACCGTTAAACCCGATTTGGTAGTTAACGAAGTGTTAACTGGGCTCGAAGTGATTGGAGATACGCCATTTTCAGCTGGTGTAACAGTGGCTGTATTGGTAATATTACCCGATGCATTGCTCGCTATTTTTCCAGATATAGTAATCTGAACTGTACTGTTGGCCTGGAAACTTCCGGTTAAACTTAGGTTATTACCTGTACCCGTTGCCCCGGCAGATATAGTCGCTGTTCCGGCCGTTACGGCACTTGTCCAACTTGCATTGGTTATCGATGCTGGTATGGCATCTGTGATTACTGTATTTAGACTATTCGATGGACCCGTATTTTTTATGGTTATCGAATAAACAATGTTGTTACCTGCAATGGCGGTACTTGGACCGCTCTTCGTAATGGTGAATACCGGTTTTCTACTTACCGAAGTTATGGCCTGGGCATTTACAGGAGTACTTCCACTTTCCTGCGGTGTCGCAGTAGCGGTGTTGGTAATGTTGCCATCAAAATCTGGTTTAATGGTACCGGTAACATTGATGATGATTTTGTTTGCTGCCCCTGCCGGGATATTACCAGTAAGATTGATAGTATTTCCAGTACCAGTTGCACCTGTAGTTACTGTAGCTGTACCCAATACCTGACTCGTATACGTAACATTTGTTAAAGAAGCAGGGACAATATCAGCCAATTGTACACCTGTTGCATTACTTGGACCATTGTTGGCAATCTGAATCTGATAGGTAAGTGTATTTCCTGCAGTTTCTGATGATACGGCAGTTTTTGAAATCGTAACACCAGATGTACTGGTAATGTTCGAGTTTACACTCGAGGTACTTCCTGTTCCCTGTGGTTCTGCCGGAGTTACCGTTGCAGTATTGGTAATGCTTCCTGTTGCACCTGGATTTACGGCACCCTGGATCGTTACATTTATGGCATTCGCACTTCCTGCCGGGATATTAACTTTTAAATTAACGGTATTTCCACTCCCTGATGCACCTGTGGTAACAGCAGCAGTACCTTCAGTGGTACTGGTCCAGGTTACCCCTTGTATGCTATTAGGTACGGCATCGGTAATATCGGCGTTTATGGCATTACTGCTTCCGTTATTTACAATTCTTAAAGTATAAGTTACTGCCGAACCAGCTGTTAAACCTGAAGATCCTGTTTTGGTAATGGCAAGTACTGGTCTGGCATTTATAGTGGTATTATTGGTAGCTGTATTATTTGTAGTATTCGGATCGGTTATACCCGCTGGAGGGGTTAAAGTTACCGTATTGCTTAAACTTCCTGTTGCAGCAACACCTACTGTTCCGGTTATAGTTAAGGTTGCCGATTGTCCATTGCTTAAAGTTAAGCCTGCCCAGTTTCCATTTGTGCTGGTATAGGTTCCCGATGAAGTGTTGTAATTCGTTGCAGTAAAACCAGCAGGTAAAGCATCTACTACTTTAACTATATCTGTGTTTAATAACTGGCTGGTTCCATTATTGGTAAGTGTAATGGTGTAGGTTAGCGCTTCGCCTGCAATTACCGGATTTGGTGTTGAGGTTTTTGCGATAGCAAAATCTATCGAACGATTTATGGTTGTTGCATCTGTTGCCGTGTTATTACCTGTATTCGTATCGGTTGTTCCTGATGGGGCGGTAACTGTTGCCGAGTTATTTAAGGTTCCACTTGCATTCGCGGCAACGGTTCCAGCGATGGTTAATGTAGTAGATTGACCGTTGCTTAAAGTTAAGCCCGTCCAATTTCCATTTGTTTGGTTATAGGTTCCTGCAGCAGCAGTAAAAGTTGTTGCGGTAAATCCTGCCGGAAGGTTATCTACTACATTTACAACATCAGTTGAAAGTAGGGCGCTGCTTCCGTTATTGGTTAAAGTAATGGTATAGGTTAATGCTCCACCAGCTACAACTGGTTTTGGTGATGCTGTTTTTGCAAGCACTAAATCAACCTGTCTGTTAATGGTTGTATTATCTGTTTGGCTATTATTGGTCAAATTCGGATCAACCGCGCCCGTTGGTGCAGCTACACTTGCACTGTTACTAATGGTACCTGTTGCAGTTGCAGCCAGTGTACCCGCAATAGTTAAAGTTGCATTTTGTCCCGTGGCTAAAGTTAATCCTGTCCAATTGCCACTTGTACTCGTAAAAGCACCTGTTGAAGCAGCATAGGTATTTGCAGTAAATCCGGCTGGAAGATTATCGGTAATCTTCACCACATCTGTAGATCTTAAAGTGCTTGGACCGTTATTGCCTAATGTTATGGTATAGGTTAAAGCATTACCTGCAATAGCTGGTTTCGGCGATGCAGTTTTAGTTAAGGATAAATCAACTGAAAGAACCGGAACTATATTGGTTATGGAGGTCGAATTATTTGCAGGTGTTGGGTCAGTTTCTGTACCTGTAATATTTGCATCGTTGCCATAGTTGGCCGCGGTGGCATTGGCATTAACCGTAGCAATAATGCTTAATGTTTGCGAAGATGTGCTATTTAAAGCACCAATGGTCCAAATACCTGTGGTTGCATTATAGGTCCCTGTTCCTGGCGTTGCACTTACAAAGGTATAGCCTGATTTTAATAAATCATTTACCTGTACACCTGTTGCATTGCTTGGCCCGTTATTGATTGCAGTAATGGTAAAGGTTACATTTTCGCCAACTGTAGGATTTGTTTTATTTACTGTTTTAACAATTTGCAAATCAGTACTTTCAGTATAAGTAATTAAAACATCATCGGTAGAAGCGGTACAAGGAGAACTTGTGATTGTCCAACGTAAAGTAGCAGCGGTATTTTTTGCAATCGTTACAGTAGTATTACGGTTTGTAGGCGTAGTGATAGTGGCCGATCCAGTAACAAGTGTCCAAACACCAGTGCCCGAGGTTGGCGCATTTCCCTGTAAAGTAAATGTTCCAGAATTGTATTGTGTTTGATCAGCACCTGCATTAGCCGTTGTTGGCAATGCACTCACACTTATCGTTACCGGAGATGATGGCACAGATGAACAGGCTGTTGCAGCAGTAGAAACAGTTGTTCTTCTGTATAAAGTTGTAGTGGTTAAAACAGGAGGTTGGAAGGTTGCTCCATTTGCACCCGCAATAGCTGCCCATGTTGTTCCATTGGTAGAATTTTCCCAAATATAACTAATGGTACCCGAGCCTGTTCCATCAGCTACCGAAGTTAAAGCTGTTGGTTGAGTATTTGTACAAATCGACTGATTGCTGCCAATAGATCCGGCAGTTACAATACCCTGAACGGTTACTGTAAAAGTAAATGTATTACCCGAACATCCATTGGCAATTGGTGTTACTGTAAAGGTAACCACTTGCGCCGAACCTGTTGTATTGGTTAAAGTTCCGGTAACACTTGTACCTGAACCGCTACTTACGATTCCCGTTACGTTAGTATTATTATCCCTTACCCAGGTATAACTTGTTGCCCCACTAAAATTAACGGTAGCAATAGATGCACCACTACAAATATTCTGACTTACTGGTGTTGCCGATCCCGTTGGCAATGCATTTACTGTAACCGTAACGGCAGGTGTTATGGCTTCAGCACAAGCACCGCTTTTAACCCTAACCCTATAATAAGTAGTTGCTGTTAAAACACCTGGTGTTATCGAAGTTAAATTTTCCGTTCCTGCAATATCCGTCCAGGTACTGTTATTTGGAGAAGATTGCCAAAAAACAACATTACCAGTTTGACCACTTATAGACAATGCTGTTGGTGCAGTATTAAAACAAATGCTTTGTGCACCATTCACTGTACCAGCAACTGTTGTTGGACTCTGGTTAAGCACTACTGTTCCGGATGCAGTTCCAGAACAGGTAGCATTTCTAACAGAAACTAAAGAGTAAGTACCTGCTTGTGTTGGTACGATGGTAACACTAGTCGCCGCACTACTCTGCTCCGTGGAAACCAAACCTGAAGGATCTCTGTAGGTATAAAGCCATGGACCAGTTCCTGTAAACGCAATATTCAGCGTTGGTAATGCTGTCCCGGTACAAACTGTTGACGAACTTCCAACAGTACCATTAATACTTAATGTACCAGTAGGCAGTATACTGTTATTAGTTAAAACTAAATCTGATGTACTGGTACAAGTACCATTGGTTATCGTCCAACGAGCGGTAACAGGCGAACCATTTCTTACCCCCACCACCGTTGCATTTGGCTGGTTCGGGTTATTAAGCGTAGCAAAGCCACCTGTATTTACGGTAAGGCTCCATTGCCCGGTACCTAATGTTGGGGTATTACCAGTAATAAAAAATGTACCGTCGTTACAGGCCGTACCTCCAGAAGTAATTGATGAGCTGGCCGTAGTTGGATTGGCATAAAGTAAAACAGTCGAATTACTTCCCCCACTTACCGATGCCGTATTAGACCAATTGCCAGATGGCTGTACTGTAGTTGCAGTTGCAGTAATGGTAAAAGAGGTCGTTTGTCCGGTGGTAAGACCAGTACCTGAGTTATAGGCAAAGGTATAAGTTGTACCTACATTCGAACGTGTCCAGGGAGCAGTTGTTCCGGTTGAACTTACAAAAGTCATTCCCATAGGAATTACATCCGTTACCGAAAATGTATTTAGGGTAGTAGCACCTTCATTTTTAACCGTAATGGTATAAGTAGCATTACTGCCAGTAGCAATACAGGTTGGACTAACGGTTTTTAAGATTGATATATTGGGTTTGGTTAAGAGTAAATCTTCATCTGTTAAAGCAGGATTGTAATTGCTTCCACCAACTGTTCCACCGGTTTCGTAAGTTGTATTTGTTCCTCCTATGGCAAAGGATGCAGGAGAAATTAACCGACTCGGATTTGCAGCAGTACGTGTGGGATCAAGGTAAGTTACCTGGGCCGGATTGCTGTAAGTACCTGCAGCTGTTGCGGCTGGGATAGTAACTGTTAGTTGAATTGTTGCCGAGGTTCCAGCTGGAATATTAAAATTTCCTAATACTGGAGCGGTAGCTGTGCCACTATTTGTTACCGTAACCACGGTTGATGGACTAGTAGAATAAACGATCGTGGCTGATAAGAATGTTAAGCCTGCAGGTAGCTGATCATTTATCCGAACGCCTTCTGCACCGCCACCTGTATTGTTAATATTGATGGTATAAACAGTGGTAGAACCAGCTGGCACCGAAACTGTTGGATTGGTTCGAGACTTAGTAATAACCAGATTTGGTAAACATGTTGAACTTACACCTTGCAACTCCGGAGGTAAATCATTAAAAGTGAACTGATTCACCACGCCTGGCGTCGAACCATCTGTTGCACCATAAGGAACATTAGAATTTACATTTCCAGCCTGTGTAACTCCATTATTTGTTCTTCCACTCAAACCACCTGCAGTAGTAGTCGTTACGGTTGCATTGGGAATTTTATAGTGGATTACACCACCACCACCACCACCACCAGGACCATGCGCTGTTGTAGTAAAAGAATTTCCGCCGTTACCACCTTTTGCCTGAATGGTTAAGTTAGCTGTTGGACTTGGGTTAGCCACATTGATAAATATTGTACCGCCGGCACCACCACCACCTGCACCATCTGCAGCATTACCCAAACCACCTGCTTCACCTCTCCCTCCATTGGCCAGGATAGTTCCTGTTCCTTCAATTTTATTGGCTGTAATGAGGATAATACCTCCACCAACACCACCTCTCACACCATTAGTTGCATTATTGGCATCTCCGGCACCTCCACCACCTCCAAGAAATAATCTGTTTAGTGCATAAGGAACTGTAGAACCTTGCCGGCCACCCGTAAGTGTATTGTCTCCAGTTGCACCAACCCAAGCCCATCCGCCTAATCCACCAGCAGAGCCGTTACCACCACCGCCTCCGCCTGCATTGTGCACGTTACCCCCACCACCGGCATTACCCGGGGCACCACGGCCATAATCTCCATTTGGATACCCCTGAACTCCGTTATCTACCTGATTATAACCATCCCACATAAAACGGGGTGTACCCACAATTCCTTCTCCCTTAGTACTTGCCAAGGAAGGATCTGTGGTGACGTATAAACTTTCTTGCCTATTTAATATGGCCCTAGGCAATAAATAACCACCACGAAATCCCGTTGCACTCGCATCAATTACACGACCGTTCACGGTCAGCGTTCCGGCAACATCGATCGCAATTAACCCCCCAGCTTTACCATTCCAGGGAATAGTCTTAATATCAGTGGTCATGGTTAGATTCGAATACTGCATTAAACGCACAATCTGGAAACGTCTTTGTCCCTTAGTAGCAGTTGCATCCGAATTGACATAACTATTTACCAATCCACCACCTGTACCAGCACCTTTAAATTGTAAGGTTCCGCCAGCTGTTGTGATATCATTAAGTGCCACCACGTACTCGTAGCGACCAGCAGTAACTGTTCCGGTATAGCCAGAGCCATCATTGGCAGCCACTCCCGACCCATAAGATGATGTATTCGTTGTATTGGCATCTGCGCCCTGCATCTGGATGATCAACAACAAATTACCTTTGGTAATCTGCGTATTGCCAAAAGAAAATACAGTACTCCCTACAGTAAATGAACCAGGTACAGGATCTAATTCTAAAGAGGTACTGCCCGAATTTAAGGTTACACTTCCCGCCTTTGATGGATAAAACGTATTCGCTGCAGTACTTAAATTTCCAGCCCCGTCTGCACCTGGTGTTGCACATACAGGCGTTTGTGCATTGGAAACAAAGGCACAAAAAAGCAATGTTACAATAACAAACCATGCGCAACTGATGCGACTAAATTGTTTCGTTAAATTAATTTTCTGACCAAAAAAGATGTGCGAATAGCGGGATGGAGAGTGTAAATTTTTATTCATACGCTGGGATGATATATGCTTGTACCATTAGTGGGAATGGTACCGTCCTATAAAGCTGTTTTATTTCAAGAAGTATTTACGTAATCTTAAAACCCATGGTTTTAAAAACTGAAAATTCTATGAGCAATTAATTTTCAGCAGTTCATTTTCTTCATTTATGTACACAAAGATATATTATTTAGTATCAATATTTTTACGATACGTCCGAAATACGTATAATTAATTATACACACAAATATAAATTTGATATTTATCAATTGGAATAGCCATTTAAAGCATGAATTTACATGTTTTACAAACAGCTATAATTCAGATATTTTGATCCTGATCAACTAAATAAACACAACTTATAGCTATATCAGCTAAATCCGTTATACTCAAGCAATGTTAAATACAACTTTTGTATCAGTTGTGCATTTTAAAAATCTAAAATTATTTCACCCAGAATTTCAGCGCTAGCTAAAAAGAATAAAATAAAACTTTGAATGTTTTAAAATGTTGAGACAATAAACAACATTTATCTTATGAAAAATAAAGACAATAAAGATTCAGCGGAAAAAGGGAGTAAAAGTAAAGGAAGCTCAAAGGGAAAGGCCTCCTTTGATCAAAACGGAAAGGGTTCTTCAGATAAATTTGGCCAGGCTGGCTCCACACCTAACGAATCAAGAACGGGCGGGCCTGGTACTGTAGATAAAAACAAAAAGGCTTAGAAAAGATAAAAAGAGTAAATACTCTTTTTATCTTTCATAGATACTCATCTTTTCAGCCAGTTCTATAATGCTTTTTATTTTCAGCTTTTGAAAAAGTCTCAATTTATAAGTACTTACTGTACCCATTTGAAGATTTAGCTGATTAGAAATTTCTAATACACCTATCCCCTTTGTGAGTAATTCTGCTACTTCTAATTCTCTACCCGAAAGTTTGGTAAAAGGATTATCAGCATCGTTACCCAAGATACTGTTGAACATGTTTTCCTTAACATTTCTGCTCGAATAGCGACTGCCTGCTAAAATCGTAGTAATAGCGGTTACAATTTCTGATTCTTCTGCATTTTTAGTTAAGTAACCAGATGCGCCAGACTTTAAATATGGAACAGCATAAATATTCTCATTCAAAGATGAAAACACCAAAATTTTTGCGTTTGGCTGAACCAATTTAATTTGATCGATTACCTTAAGGTTGTTACCTCCTGGCAAGTTTACATCAATGATAATTAAACTCGGCGATTTTTCTGTTTCGACAAGCGCCTGCTCTAAAGTAGATGCATGAATGATTTCAACACCAGGCCAAAAGTCTGATATTAAGCCTTTTAATCCACGACGGATGATCTCATGATCATCAGCGATGAGCACAGTAAAAGTACTTACGGCATTTTTTGTTTTCATTATTTTAAGAATATTCTGCAAGTTAATAAAAAGTTACTTTTTTGTACGCAATTGTAGTTAATTTTTCGTTTAAATGTGTAAATATTATTATACACAAGTTTACAGTTTTGTTTAAAACACTCTTGGGGTTGCCAATCTCACATTTTGCTTAATGAACGAATAGGACAATGAAATCTCATGTGTACCGCCGCTATATCCTTGTAACGGGCCAATTGAGAAATCGTAGCCATAACCGATCCTGAGTTTCTCTGATGGAAAAATCTGTATCGCTGCTACGGCAGAATTCCTTGGAGTAAGATCGCGCTGCAGATAGCTTTTATCATACAGCTTTACGCCCGTCCGGTACGAACCGCCAACCCAGATAAAATCTTTGATCATCAAAAAGGCATTCAAATCCAAACTCGTTGGGCCTCCGCGGTCGTCTTTTAACAGGAACGAGGGCTTAACCTGAAAATCTTCCGAAAGCGGAAACAAGGCTCCAGCCGTAAGGTAATAATGCGGTTTGGGCTGTGGAATAAAGGCATAACGGTCAATATCAATATAAGTGGCAATCAGGTTATCGGCCGAGAAACCCGCATAAAACTTATCGTTGGCAAAGTAAACCCCTGCCCTTGCATCGGGCACAATGGTACTCTGCATGCCTACTGGCTGGTTAGGCTCAGGGTTGTTTGGGTTGAGCATAGAACCGTCTATACCCAGCTGCACCATTCCAACACCCAGGCCTAGCGCTAATCTCGAGCTACCATCATCATTCATCCTGATCCGGTAAGAATAGTTGCCATAAATGCTCAGGTTGGTCTGTGCACCAAGTTTATCGCTCGCCACCTGAAGGGCCAAACCTACGTTGCCGCTGTTTGCAATCGCATCTACTGCCAGCGACATGCTTCTTGGTGCTCCGGTAATGCCTGTCCACTGGCTACGGTAAAAGCTATGTACATTCAACACTTCTTTATAACCAGCATAAGCGGGATTGATATAGATCCCGTTGAACATGTATTGACTATACTGCGCATCTTGCTGAGCAGATGCCGATTGTGTAAGCAACAAAAACGAACCTGTTATTAACCATATTAATTTCTTCATCATACCTTCCTCCCCTATTAGTTTTTAAATGCCCTGATCAGGGTGATATAACCTTTAAATACTTTCCACTCAGTATTTCCACCTTTTCTAGCGCGTAACAGATAATAATAGGTTCCTTCATTCAAACCTTCGCCCGTCCAGTTATTCTGGTAACCTTTAGCGCGGAACACTTCGTTACCCCAGCGGTTAACAATGGTGATTTCGTTTTCAGCAAATTCGGCCAGGCCATTAATCTCGAAAGTATCATTTATACCATCGCCATTTGGTGTAAATAAGTTCGGAATCAATAAATCATCGCCTGTTATGATTGCAGCATCAGCTAGAACCATGTTATTATTTAATACCGGATCTGGTTGATCTGCTTTTACTGTTGCTGAGTTGTTTAATACACCAGCAGCTAAGGTTCTTGCTTTAAAGGTTAGTGTTGCGCTCTGATTTAAATCTAAGCTTCCAACTAACCATATCAAATCTCTGCTGGTGGTTGTATAGGTTGTTGTACCGATTGTAACCGTAATTTCTTTAGGGGCATCGATAATAGTCGAAAGCTTGTCTGTAACGGTAACTCCTGTTGCCCTGTTTGGGCCTTTATTCGTAACGGTAATTTTATACATTACATCAGCACCTGTTTTGATATCGCCTTTGGTTAGCAATTCTTTTGTAACCATTAAATCAGCTGATTTATCTACAGCCATAAGCGCTTCTGGCTTAATGGTTGTTCCTAATGGACTCATCATTATAGCCACATTTTTTATGGTATTGTAGCTATTTACATCTGGTGCAACTTTCGCATCAAAAGTTAATACCGTACTTGAGTTTGCCTGCATATTAATCGTCCATTTCAAGGTATTACCCATAACGGTACCATAACCTGAAACAGAATTCGGAATATAGGTTAAGCCTGCAGGAAGTTCATCGGTTATGGTTACTCCATTTAGTGCAGCGCCGCCTGTATTTTTAACATGAAGCGAATAAGTCAAAATTTCGTTGGCTTGTGCTTTGCCATCTTTATTGCCCTTGCTATCAACAACTGATTTACTACCTTCCAACATTCCTTCTGTAGGAATTGATACAGCCGGATTCAATGGTGTTGAGGTATTTCCAGGATCAGTAACAGTAGCGGTGTTATTCACACTTAACACACCCGAAGGAATAATGCCATTAACCGTTACTTTAAAGGTTACCAGCACCTGTCCATTAGCAGGAATGGTCAAATTGTTCCAGTTTAATATATTGCCTACTAACGATCCAGCATTATCTGCACTTGCACTTACATATGTAGTATTATTTGGAATCGCATCGGTAATATTCACACCTGTTCTGGCTGTATTTCCATTGTTTTTAACGATAATATGATAAGTTAAAACCTCATTTGCTTCGGCTTTTCCATTGTTGTTAGCATCGGTAACGGTTTTCGAACTAACAATTTTTGGCAATTCTAAAATAGTAGGATAGTCGTTGTCTTCCTCGGTTCCCGAAACATCCGAAACTGAAATTCCAGCTGGCGTAGTGGCCGTAAGTGTAGCCGTGTTTCTTACCGAACTTGCATTTTTCTCTGCCTGCGTAATGTCATAAATAGCCGTGGCCACCGCCGTTTGATCAGGTGCGATACTTGCGGGTGTGAAAGTAAGCGTTGATGAAATTTTTGGATCAAGCAAACTGAAATTCCTCAAAGTAACATTCCCGGTATTTTTTGCTGTAAAAGTATAGGTAACCGAATTTCCATCGGCACTTAAAACACCTGTTTTAACCAAAGTAAGGCCCGGTGTTTCTTTAATCAAGAATACTGTAGGGTCATCAGGCGCCAGGGTTCTTGGATCATCTGAAAGTTTACTCAGTTTATTAGCGCCCGAATAGTTGGCAACCAAACCAGCCTGGTTAACAAACTTACCGTTATCGATTTCTGGTTGTGTTAAGGTGTGTCTCGCTAAAATCAAAGCGGTTTCGGCAGGTTCTAATTTACTGATGGAAGCAGGCGTAATACTACCCGGATCTGCTCCTTCATCGGTTACTACAATATTGGTTAGCGTAACATTACCCGTATTGGTTACCTGAATGCTGTACTCAATTACTTTAACGACACCCGCACTATTCGCAAACATTTTGGTAAACCTAACTGATGGATTGGCCACAATTGAACTAAAGGTTGCATCATCTGCTGTAGGGGTTGATGGATCGTCGGATACTTTCGAGATCGTATTTCCTTTCGGATCTTTTACGTTTGCACTTATCTGATTACTGAAACCACCAGCGTTTACATCACTTTGTTTTACGGTATGTTTAGCTGTAATACTAACTATAGCACCTGGTAATACCGAAGCTATATTCGAAGGGGTTAAACTACCGGCATCTGCATTTGCATCAACTAATGTAATATCGGTTAAGGTTACATTCCCCGTGTTTTTGAATATAATACTGTAATTGATTACATCGCCAACCTTGGTTGCACTATTTGTGGCAGCTTTAGTTAAGGTGAAACCTGGCGATGGCGTTAATTGGGTTACTGTAGCATCAATTGGTGCTGGTGTAGACGGATCATCAGATAACTGACTAAGTGTATTCCCTTTATTATCAGTTAATTTTATTGATGCCTGATTAATAAACGCTCCCTGGTTGATATCACTTTGTGTTAAAGTGTGTTTTGCCGTAACATTAACGCTTGCGCCCGGCGCCAAAGTTGAAATACTTGCTGGTTTGATCGATCCGGCATCAACCGCAGCATCGCTCAGGGTTAAATTGCTTAACGTAACACTTCCTGTATTGGTAATAGTGAAGCTATAATCGATCGATTCGCCAATTTTCGTCCCTACAGCACTGGCTACTTTTGTAAAAGTAAGTGAGGAAGTATTTAAAATTGGTGTTACAGTAGGATTATCGTTTCCATTTCCAGTTCCAGAAATATCAGTAACCATATTTCCTGCAGGTGTTTTGGCACTTACTGAAGCGCTATTACTTACTGAGTCCGCATCTTTATCACTTTGTGAAAGGACATAAACCTGATTGTAGGTAAAGCTCGCCCCTACGGCTAATGCTGTTGGGAATGTTTTACTTAAAGCTAATTTCTGATCAATTAACACTACATTATTTAAGGCTACACCGCCAACATTGGTTATGTTAAAAGTGTAAGTAACGCTGTTACCATCTGCACTTAATGTACCCGTTTTAACCAATGCTACTTTACCTTTCATTATAGGGGTCGTAACGGTTGATTGATTGTTTACATTTTCAGGATCTGTTGATTTGGCGGTTGGACTTAACGACACGCTGTTCACCAAATCTGTTCCGGCATATGCTGCTGCCACACGGCCGTTAACGGTTAAACTTACCTGTTGGCCAATCAATAGATCTGCAGCAAGAGTAAAGTTTTTTCCGCTTGAACTATAGGTTCCGCCGATTGCATTGTAACTTATATTTTCCAGTCCTGCCGGAAGATTTTCTATCAGTCCGATTGATTCGCCACTTAATACCGTAGCAGGTCCGTTGTTTTTAATAGTGATGGTATAGCTGATATCGCCATTTGTTTCAACACCAGTTATATTGGCTGTTTTACTTACCTGAAGATCAGTTATCCAATTCGGGATGCTAACGATTATTACTGCTGCTGAAGTTTTTGCAGCATCCAGTTTATCGGTAATCTGATAAGTCAGCGTATAAACTCCAGGAAGCGTTCCTGCCGCAACATTTACTTTTCCGGTTGCTGCATCAATGTTAATTTTTGGATTTGAAGTTGAAATCTGATTGATTACAATCGTAGCTGTAGTTGCAGGAGAAACATCATTATACTTATCGTTAATCAGGATATTATCAACAGCTACGCCACCTGTAAAACCATTTGCTGTTCCGGTATCGTCTTTGGCCAAAATTGTACTTGTACCAACAGTGATGGTTACAGCAGCCGTTTTTGTCTGACCTGGGTTCAGTTTATCTTCGATCTGGTAAACCAAAGTATAGGTTCCCGCAGGAGTGTTCGGTGCAACATTAACCTTTCCAGTGGTTACATCTAAGGTAACATTCGGATTTGTTGTCGAAACTTGGCTTAATTTCACCTCGTTTAATGTGGCTGGGTTGCCATTGTAGGTATCGTTAGTCAATACATTTTCAACTGCAGTACCACCCGTGAAGCCGTTTGCATTTCCAGAATCGTTTGTGGCAGCCAATGCTGGTGCA
Source organism: Pedobacter psychrodurus (assembly GCF_004331735.1). Lineage (GTDB taxonomy): Bacteria > Bacteroidota > Bacteroidia > Sphingobacteriales > Sphingobacteriaceae > Pedobacter > Pedobacter psychrodurus. The sequence goes on along the minus strand of NZ_SJSO01000026.1, from coordinate 2,495 downwards.
CCAACCGTGATGGTTACAGTAGCGGTCTTCGCCTGACCTGGGTTCAGTTTATCTTCGATCTGGTAAACCAAAGTATAGGTTCCTGCCTGAGTGTTTGGTGCAACGTTAACCTTTCCGGTGGTTATATCTAAAGTAACATTCGGATTTGTTGTTGAAACCTGGCTTAATTTCACCTCGTTTAATGTAGCTGGGTTGCCATTGTAAGTATCGTTAGCCAATACATTCTCAACTGCTGTTCCGCCAGTGAAGCCGTTTGCATTTCCTGAATCGTTTGTTGCAGCCAAGGCAGGTACCCCAACCGTGATGGTTACAGCAGCCGTTTTTGCCTGACCTGGGTTCAGTTTATCTTCGATCTGGTAAACCAAAGTATAGCTTCCTGCCGGAGTGTTCGGTGCAACATTAACTTTTCCAGTGGTTACATCTAAGGTAACATTCGGATTGGTGGTCGAAACCTGGCTTAATTTCACCTCGTTTAATGTAACTGGGTTGCCGTTGTAGGTATCGTTAGTCAATACGTTCTCAACTGCTGTACCCCCCGTGAAGCCGTTTGCATTTCCTGAATCGTTTGTGGCAGCCAATGAAGGTGCACCAACTGTAATGGTTACAGTAGCCTGTTTGGTTTGATTTGCATCTAATTTATCTACAATTTCATAAACTAAGGTGTAAACGCCTGCTGCTGTATTTGGTTTAACATCAACCTGTCCAGTTACAACATTAAGCGTTACATTAGGATTTGTTGTTGAAACTTGGGTAATGGTTACATCATTTAACGTTGGAGCTGTTGAAGTTCCATTGTAACCATCATTAGAAAGGACATTATTTACAGCTACCCCACCTACTAAACCATTTGCACTTCCGGCATCATCCTTTGCCAATAGTGTTCCCGAAGCCACTGTTACTTTTACCGTTGTGGTCGAAGTTTTTGAAGCATCCAGTCTATCGGTGATGGTATATGTTAAAGTGTAAACACCCGCTGGGGTATTTGCTGTTACGCTTACYGCTCCTGTTGTTGGATYAAGTGTTACYTTRCCATTGCTATCATTCGTGCCATTGGTAATGGTGACATCAGCCAAAGTTGGAGCTGTTGTTGTTCCGTTATAAGTATCGTTGGCTAAAACATTCGCAACTGCGGTTCCACCTGTTACCGAGTTGGCGGTACCAGCATCATCCTTAGCCAATAGTATTCCCGAAGCCACAGTAACCTTTACCGTTGCAGTCGAAGTTTTCGAAGCATCCAGTTTATCAGTGATGGTGTAAGTTAAAGTGTAAACGCCGGCTGGGGTATTTGCTGTTACGCTTACTGCTCCTGTTGAAGGATTAAGTGTTACTTTACCATTGCTATCATTCGTGCCATTGGTAATGGTGACATCAGCCAAAGTTGGAGCTGYTGTYGTTCCGTTGTAGGTATCGTTCGAAAGTACATTGGCAACTGCTGTTCCACCTGTTACTGAGTTGGCAGTACCGGCATCATCTTTCGCCAATAGTGTTCCCGAAGCCACTGTTACTTTTACCGTTGCAGTCGATGTTTTTGAAGCATCCAGTTTATCGGTGATCGTATAAGTTAAAGTATAAACGCCGGCTGGGGTATTTGCTACCACACTTACCGCTCCTGTTAAAGGATCAAGGGTTACCTTGCCGTTGCTGTCGTTAGTGCCGTTTGTGATGGTGACATCCACCAAAGTTGGAGCTGTTGCAGTTCCGTTATAGGTATCGTTCGAAAGTATATTGGCAACCGCCGTTCCGCCTGTTACCGAGTTAGCTATTCCGGCATCATCCTTAGCCAATAATGCACCCGAAGCTACCGTTACTTTTACTGTTGCAGTAGAAGTTTTAGAGGCATCCAGTTTATCGGTGATCGTATTACCGTTGCTGTCATTTGTACCATTGGTAATGGTTACATCCGCCAAAGTTGGAGCTGTTGTCGTTCCGTTATAGGTATCGTTGGCCAAAACATTCGCAACTGCGGTTCCGCCTGTTACCGAGTTTGAAGTACCGGCATCATCTTTAGCCAACAGAGCTCCAGATGCTACCGTAATTTTAACTGTTGCAGTCGAAGTTTTCGAAGCATCCAGTTTATCAGTGATCGTATAAGTTAAAGTGTAAATACCAGCCGGGGTATTTGCTACCACACTTACCGCTCCTGTTAAAGCATCAAGGGTTACTTTACCATTGCTATCGTTTGTTCCATTGGTAATGGTTACATCATTTAATGTTGGAGCTATTGCAGTTCCATTGTAAGTATCGTTCAAAAGTACATTAGCAACTGCTGTTCCACCTGTTACTGAGTTGGCAGTACCTGCATCATCTTTTGCCAATAGTACACCCGAAGCCACGGTTACTTTTACCGTTGCGGTTGAAGTTTTCGAGGCATCTAATTTATCGGTGATGGTATAAGTTAAGTTATAAACACCAGCTGGGGTATTTGCGGCCACACCCACCGCTCCTGTTGAAGGATCGAGGGTTACCTTGCCATTGCTATCGTTTGTACCGTTGGT
>NZ_SJSO01000025.1 GCF_004331735.1 Pedobacter psychrodurus | reverse complement strand
CATCAATCCCAATAAAAAAATTTGTAGAGACAATCATCCTGTTATTTTTTATGTTTGTAATAGTTACCTAATTTTTACCCCATCGATCCTAGTCCTTAATAATGGGTATTGCCCTAATTGTTATCTGGTCACTAAGGGAAAAAACGGTAGCGGATTGCATCATGCTATAGGTATAAAAACCTTGACGAAATATTAATGTGCCGCTACCGCTTTAGGTAATCTGATAATTAAGCTAAGTAAAATAAATATTAGATTTTCTTAAATAATATATCAAAACAAATCTAAAGGACGATCGTCTTGAAATAACCGCCGACTAAACTATTTGCTTAACCCATAAAGAATGCCGATTTTTGCAACGATTTCGGCATTCTTGTTGTTAAGAAGAAATGAGATGATATTTTATTCATCTATTCACTAAATGCCTAGGTTTTTTACACATGAAAATAATATTAACTTTTATATGCTGTTTATTCCTTTTTACCAATGCTTTTGCACAAAAAGGAGAGGTAACAGTTATAAAAGATCCTTTAATTGATAGTTTAATTGCCAAACGCTTGGAAGTTTATAAAACTTCTGGCGAGGTAAAACCTGGAAAACCGATTGTTTCTGCCTACGGTTACCGGGTACAGATTTTTTATGGATCAGACCGGCGCGAAGTTTTTAGCGAACAAGCCAGGTTTAAAGGTCTTTATCCTAAATTCAATACTTACCTCGTTTATAAAGAACCCAACTATTATGTTCGGGTTGGCGATTTTAGAACAAGACTGGAAGCGCAGCGCCTCATAAATGAGCTTAGACCAAATTTCCCAACCCTATTTATTTTTAGGGAGAAAATTAATGCACCAAGTTTAGATACCACAACAAGTAATGATCAAAAATAAAATACAAGAACTGGCCGCTAACATTTTTAATGAAGTAGTAGGCTATCGTCAACATATCCATGCCAATCCTGAATTGTCTTACAAAGAATTCGAAACTTCATTGTTCATCAAGGATAAATTAAAAAAATGGGGAATTGAATATACCGACTGTGCCAATACAGGTGTGGTAGGTTTAATTAAGGGCAACCTGCCGTCTGATAAAGTAATCGCTTTACGTGCCGATATGGATGCTTTACCTATCCACGAAACCAATGATAAGCCTTATCGTTCTAAAAACCATGGTGTAATGCATGCCTGCGGACATGATGTACACACCTCTTCACTTTTAGGTACTGCCAATATCCTAAACCAAATGAAAGATGGATTCGGAGGAACCATTAAATTGATCTTCCAACCTGCTGAAGAATTGTTGCCGGGCGGAGCAAGCATCATGATCAAAGAAGGTGTGCTCGAAAATCCTAAACCTAATTATATCGTTGGTCAACATGTAATGCCATTGATCGAAAGCGGTAAAGTAGGTTTCCGTTCAGGTATTTACATGGCTTCAACTGATGAGTTGTATGTTACCGTAACCGGAAAAGGCGGTCATGGCGCACAGCCTCATCAAAATATCGATCCGGTTTTAATTGCCTCGCATATCATTATTGCTTTGCAACAGATTGTTAGTCGCAATGCCGATCCACGTTTGCCATCAGTTTTATCTTTTGGTAAAGTAATTGCCAATGGAGCAACTAACATCATTCCAAACGAAGTAAAAATCGAAGGTACATTTAGAACCTTAGATGAAAACTGGAGAGATGAAGCACACAAACGCATGAAAAAAATGGCCGAAGGAATGGCCGAAAGCATGGGTGGAAGCTGCGATTTTGATATTCACAGGGGTTATCCGTTTTTAATTAACGAAGAAAAACTTACGGCAAATGCAAGAGCTTTTGCTGAAGAATTTTTGGGTAAAGACAATGTGGTTGATTTAGATATCTGGATGGCGGCCGAAGATTTTTCTTTCTACTCACAGGTAACAGATGCATGTTTTTATCGTTTAGGTACAGGGAATGCAGCAAAAGACACGCAATATTCGGTACATACACCAAGGTTTGATATTGATGAAGACGCTTTAAAAATATCAACAGGATTAATGGCTTACATTGCTTTAAAACAACTAGGAAACTAGAGACGTAAAATGTTAATGTGTAAGATGGATGATAGCGTTAATTCTCATTCCATTTCCCTTCTTACATCTACCATGGTTCCTCTTCCATTTTACCTTTTACATATTCCATTTTACATGAAGAAAGTACTTTTTTTTTTACTGTTAACGTCGCTCTTTTATAAAGGTTTTACCCAGGAAATCAACCGTTTTAATCCTGATACAATTAAAACCATTACGCTCGATTCGACAGTAAATATCAAGGCCGAAAAATTGAATGTAGAAACATTTATCAGAAAGGTGATGTATGATACTTCTTTTTATCAGTCGTTTAGGGATATGAAACGTTATTCTTTCATTGCCGAAAACAGGATTTACAGTTATGACAAAAAGAACAAGGTTGATGGAAAAATTTACCGTAAAATCCGCCATAACAATAGCGGTCCTTACAAGATGGAATATCTTGTAAAACAGGATACTGGAAAAATTTATAAGAAAAACGGAAAATACCAGCTTTACACCGTAGAAATGTTCGATTACATTTTTATGAATGCCTACAATACCGATTTTGTACCCAATGCACCTGCAGCTGATGGCAAGGGTGGGACAAACGAAAGTTATAAAGACAAACTAAAAACATTGATCTTCAATCCAGGGAGGCCGGTAAAAGTTCCTTTCATCGGTAGCAAAACCGAAATATTTTCAGCCAATATGCGCCAGTATTACGATTATGGTTTCACCAGTGGTACCTACCTCGATTCTATTCCTGTATATCGTTTCAAGGTTTCAGTTAAACCCGATTTAAGTAGCTGGACAAAAGATGGTATCATGATTAAAGAATTGGTTACCATTTTCGATAAACGAAATTTCAATATTCTGGGCCGTTATGTCGATATGAAATACAGCAATATGCTATTCGATTTTGATGTGCAGATGAATATAGAAATGGGCTATTTCGGAGAAGACAAACTGCCTACAAAAATTACTTATCAGGGTAACTGGGATTATCCTTTCAAAAAAGAAGAACGGGCGAGTTTTTTAATCGTACACAAAGATTACAAACTCGAAAAGGGCAAATAAGGATTTGACTATCGCATAAAAGATTTATTATCTTTAAACGATTATTTAAACCGATCAATATGCAACTCTTTTCTTCGTTGAAATTTAAAATATCATTTGCTTTATCATTGTTTTTGGGCATTCATGTGCATGCACAAGTATTGTCGTCAAAACAGATCGATAGTGTTGTAGAAAAAACATTAAGCACCTTTAATGTTCCTGGAATTGCAGTTTCTGTAATTAAAGACGGCAAAATAATCCATCTAAAAGGTTATGGGATAAGTTCCATTAAAACCAATAAAAAGGTTGATGAAAATACCCTTTTTGGCGTGGCATCAAACACAAAGGCTTTCACCGCAGCTGCTTTGGGGATGTTAGTTGATGAAAAGAAAATCACCTGGGATACAAAAGTGACCGATGTAATTCCGGAGTTTAAGATGTACGATGCCTATGTAACCAGCGAATTTACCATTCGCGATTTGCTTACACACCGAAGTGGTTTAGGTTTGGGCGCTGGCGATTTAATGATCTGGCCCGATTCATCAACAGTTAATAAAAAGCAATTGATCCATAACCTGCGTTATTTAAAGCCGGTTTCATCTTTCCGCACCAAATATGATTATGACAACCTGATGTATATTGTTGCAGGCGATGTAGTAGCAAGGGTTTCTGGAATTACCTATGAAGATTTTATAGAAAGCAGGATTATTAAACCTTTGGGCATGACCAAAACGGCAGCTTCGTGGTACCGTTTAAAAGATAAATCGAATGTAATTGATGGTCACGCACCTTATGAAGGCAAACTGCTTCCTGTAGGCTTAAGCTTTGGAGAAATTGCGAATGCCGCTGGTGGGATTTATTCGAATGTAACCGATATGAGCAAATGGGTAATGGCGATGATCAATGGTGGGAAATACGGCGAAGCATTGGACAAGAAATTATTCAGTCCTGCGATAGCAAGAGAACTTTGGACACCACAAACCATTATCGCGGGCGGTAATCCAGCTGCTTTTAGCAGCTATGGTTTAGGTTGGTTTTTGAGCAATGTAAATGGCAATTTTCAAGCCACGCATACTGGTGGTTTATCAGGAATCGTAACACAGGTAACGATTATTCCAGAGATGAAATTGGGAATTATTGTATTAACCAATCAGCAATCTGGTGCTGCTTTTAATTCGATCACCAATTCGATTAAAGATGGTTATCTGGGAATTAAAGGGCAAGACAGGATTAAAACCTATAACGATAACAGACTTAGGAATGAAAAGCAGGCTGATGAAATGGTGAGCAAAGTTTGGAACGATATTGCAGCACAACAAAAACTGTCGGTAACTAAGCCAGATGCTAAAAATTATTATGGCACTTTTCAAGATGCGTGGTTTGGCGATGTAATCATTAGTGAGGCAAATGGCAAGATGCATTTTCAAGCTAAAAATGCTCCAAAATTAAAAGGTGATATGACTTATTACAAGGGAAATACCTATATCGTAAAATGGTATGATAGAAGTTTAGATGCCGATGCTTTTGTTAATTTTAGTTTAGATAACAATGCTTTGGCTGATGGATTTAAAATAAAGGCCATTTCGCCATTAACCGATTTTAGTTTCGATTTTCAGGATCTGGATTTTAAAAAGGCCGATAAAAAATAATACTAACCAATTATACAATGAAAACATTATTTAAAACAAGTATTTTACTAAGCTTTTGCTTAATGGCACTAACATCAATGACATTTAAACCAAAACGGATTATCTTCTTTGGCGATTCGATTACCCAACAGGGCCTTTCTAAAAATGGATATGTAACCCTGATCAAAAAATCACTCGATTCTACTAAATATGACGTAATCGGTGCCGGAATAGGAGGAAACAAAGTTTACGATTTATACCTGCGTTTAGAAGATGATGTGCTGAACAAGAAACCTGATTTAGTGGTTATTTACGTAGGCATTAATGATGTTTGGCATAAACAATCTTCCCATACCGGAACTGATTACGATAAATATTTAAAGTTCTACCAGGCGTTGATTAATAAAATTCAAGGTGTAGGTAGCAAAGTGGTATTGGTTACCCCATCGGTTGTTGGTGAGAAAAAGGATGGTACCAATGAGTTAGATGCTGATTTGAATAAATATGCTGAAGGGATTAGAACACTGGCTACAAAAAATAATCTTCCTGTATGCGATTTGAGGAAAGTTTTTGCAGAATATGAGGCGAAAAACAATCCAGAGGATAAAGAAAAAGGCATTTTAACCGTTGATAGAGTACACTTAAACGAAACAGGTAATAAATTGGTTGCCGATCAGTTATTGCCTTTGGTGAAGTAAGCCAATTCGTCATTGCGAACTGAAGCAAGGGCTGTGCGATGGAGTGAAGCAATCTTTCCTGTATAGTAATAATAAATTTGAAATAAATTAATAGCAAAAAAGATTGCTTCGTCGGCTGAAAAAGCCTTCTCGCAATGACGATCTTTGCTGCGTCATTGCGAACTGAAGAAGGGGAATGTGTGATGGAGTTAAGCCATCTTTCTTGCTTAAAGGTAGATTTAAAAGAGGATAATGGAACGAGGCGGAACAGTTTACATTATTACAAATTTTACTCACACTACATTGTATGTTGGAGTTACTTCAGATATACTATTTAGAGTAAAAGAACATAAGGAAAAAACTTATCCTAAGTCTTTTTCTGCTAAATATAACGCTGATAAACTTGTTTATTTTTGTTCTTATAATTCGATAGAAGAAGCAATTACAGAAGAAAAGAGAATTAAGGGCGGGAGTCGAATAAAGAAGATAAAATTAATAGAATCTATGAATCCTGAATGGAGGGATTTATGGGAGATAGTGAAAGAATGGTAAATGTCAGTTACACCATTGTAGATTAAAATATATCGTCATTGCGAACTGAAGAAGGGGACTGTGTGGAAGAGTGAATCAATCTTTCTTGCTTGACGATGAGTTAATTAACTAACAGCATAAAAGATTGCTTCGTCGTGCCTCCTCGCAATGACGATCAATAAGGAAATATGATAAACCGCGAAACGATAGATAAGATAATGGATACCGCCCGCATTGAGGAGGTAGTTGGGGATTTTGTGCACTTAAAAAAACGCGGAACCAGTTTAATTGGTAATTGCCCTTTCCATGGCGAAAAAACACCTTCCTTTCACGTATCCGTAACTAAAGGCATTTACAAGTGCTTCGGTTGTGGTAAAGGAGGCGATTCAGTGCGTTTTATTATGGATCATGAAAAATATTCATATCCAGAAGCACTTAAGTTTTTAGCCAATAAATACAATATAGAAGTTGAGGAAGCCGAATTAAGTCCTCAGGATGTCGAAGCGCAAAGCGCCAAAGAAAGCCTTTACATTGTTTCGCAATACGCTGCTGCATTTTTTGTAAAACAGCTTTGGGAGACGGATGAGGGCAGGGGCATAGGACTGAGCTATTTTAAAGAGCGAGGCTTTAGAGAAGATATCCTTAAAAAATTCGATGTGGGGTATTCTCCCGACGTGTGGGATGCCATGACCCAAAGCGCCATCAACGCAGGTCATAAATTAGAGTTTTTAGAGGCCACTGGATTATCGATCAAAAATGATAACGGCAAAATTTACGATCGCTTTCGTGGTCGGGTAATGTTTCCGATCCATAACTTTACTGGTAGGATTATTGGTTTTGGCGGTAGAACGCTAAAAACGGATAAAAATGTTCCTAAATACGTAAACTCGCCTGAAAGTGAAATTTATCACAAGTCGAATGTGCTTTATGGTTTATTCCATGCTAAAAAAGCTATCCGCGATTTGGATAACTGTTACCTGGCAGAAGGGTATGCCGATGTGCTTTCGGTACATCAGGCCGGCATAGAAAACGTGGTAGCCTCTTCGGGTACTTCCTTAACGGTAGAGCAGATTAAACTGATTGGGCGCTTTACACAGAACATAACCATTTTATTTGATGGTGATGCTGCGGGTATTAAAGCTTCACTACGTGGTTTGGATATGATTTTAGAGGAAGGACTGAACGTGAAAATCGTTTCCTTTCCGGATGGTCACGATCCAGATTCTTATATGCACCATGTTGGGGCCGGGGCGTTTAAAACCTATCTCGAGGAAAATAGGAAAGACTTTATTTTATACAAAGCGAATGTGCTCCTTAAAGATGCGGGCAACGATCCGATCAAACGGGCAGGCATTATCCGCGATATTGTAGAAAGTATTGCTAAAATCCCTGATCAGATTAAAGCCTCGGTTTTTATCCGCGAGTGTAGCAGTTTGCTCGAAATTGATGAACATATCTTACTTGGCGAGTTAAATAAAATGCGCTCAGCTAAACTTAAGAAAAGTTTCGATAGTAATCAACGGGCTAATCCGTCTTCAAGTCCAAAGCAATACTCATCAGGGGCGCCTGAGCCACTTGGTCCGCCTGATGATTTATGGGATGATAGTGTAGGGCCATCAGAACAGCAAGCTGTCGATGATGATGAACCACAAGAAAAAGAAATTCTACGTTTAATGCTAGCTTACGGACATATGCTGGTTACGTGGGATCAGAATGAAGATTTGTACATAGGATCTTTTATCTTACAAAACCTTACTGATGTTGTATTTAAGAGAAGTCTTCATGATAAGATTATTAAATTATATTGGGAAAAGGCTGAAAAAGGGCGTTTGCCTACAGAAAAGGATTTTACTCAAAATAGTGATCGAGAAATTTCTGATCTAGCAATAACATTATCTACTAGTAAGTATCAATTGAGCGAAAATTGGTTAAACAGGCATCTTATCTATGTTAAAGATGAATCAATGGACTTGAAAAAAACGATCCTTGGAGGAATTTATCATCTTAAAAAAAATAAAATACAGGTGATAAAACAAGGGATTCTTTCAGAATTGAAAACTGAGAAAGATTCTTCTAAACAGGAAGATTTAATGGTGAGGTACTCCAATATAAAACGAATTGAGAAAATCATAGCTGATTTTATGGGTGCTATAATAGTCGAATAATTAGTTGATTTAATGAAATGATGGCTTGTTTTATAGGTAACTTTACTTCAGACATTGAATAATAGTATCGTCACCCTGAATTTATTTCAGGGTCTTTATAGCAGGAAAGATGCTGACCACGTAGTAGCTACAAGGCAACTGAAAATACTATTTATACTTGTAAAATAAATTCAGCATGACGACAGATTTAAATGACTAAACTAACATCATTATATTGAAAATTTTAATCTAATTCCAGTTTTAGTCATTTATGGCATTACACAATGATTTAGGTAAAGCAGGCGAAAGTATTGCGAAGCAATACCTGGAAGACCAGGGTTATGAGGTTTTAGATGAAAACTGGACACATGGTAAAGCCGAAGTAGATTTAATTGTTTATAAAAACGGCATCATGGTTTTTGTAGAAGTTAAATCCCGTAGCTCTATTGCTTTTGGCCAACCTGAAGAATTTGTGCACAAAGCCAAGCAAATACAAATGGAATTGGCGGCTAATGCCTATATTGAAATAATGAACCACCAAAATGATATCCGTTTTGATATTATTGCCATTACATTTACAAAGAATAAAAATTATAATTTAAACCATATAGAAGATGCGTTTTGGCCTGAAGATTAACCCCATTAAAAATTTCATATTTATAGGACTTGCACTAGCGTTTGTAAGTTCTTGTAAAGACAGTTCTACCACAACTTATCGTAGCTTTCTTTCCCCAATGACAGGCCTTAATGTGCCGTCAGGAAATGAATTTGACGTTAAAGTTCAGTTTGGAGCCGAGCAAAAAGTAGACTCCGTAGTTTACTTGATCGATACCGTAAAAGTGATTTCGAAAGCCGATACTTCGGCCATCAAACTTAAAACTGAAGGTTTGAAATTGGGTAACCATCTGGTAACAGCCAAAATATTTGGTGCCGGAAAGTCAGAAGATTTAACCTCGAACATTAATGTTTTGGCGGCTCAGGCTCCTGTAGAATATACTTATAAAGTGATTAAAACCTTGCCTCATGATACCTCATCATATGTAGAAGGTTTAGAATACCATGATGGCTTTTTTTACGAAAGTGCTGGCGATTATGGCCATTCAAGCTTACGTAAAGTAGAACTGGCTACAGGCAAGATCCTTCAGAAAGCAGATTTAGATAAGCAATACTTTGGCGAAGGCATAACCGTAATCGGCAATAAGATTATTCAATTAACTTACCGCGAAAAAGTTGGCTTTGTGTATGATAAAGCTACGTTCAAAAAAATATCTGAATTTTCGTACACTACCGGTAGAGAAGGTTGGGGTTTGGCTTTTGATGGACAAAAAGTATTTAATACCGATGGTTCTAATACCATTTTTTTCCTAAATAAAGATACCTATCAAAAAATTGGTTCAATTGATGTTTTTGATAATAAAGGACCAATTCAAAATCTGAATGAACTTGAAATTATTGATGGTAAAATTTATGCAAATGTTTACACGACCAATGACATTCTGATTATCAATCCAGAAACTGGTGCTGTAGAAAGTAAGATCGATTTATCCGGACTGTTGCCAGCCGATTACTTTAAAACCGAAGATGAAAAAGCCAATAATGTATTAAACGGCATTGCTTACGATAAGGCAAGTAAAAGGCTTCTTGTAGCGGGAAAAAAATGGCCACATATTTTTCAGATTGAACTGGTTAAGAAGTAAGTATGATCGTCATCTCGACTGAAGCGCAGCGAAACGGAGAGATCTATGAGGTAGATTTCTCGGCTGCGTTGCACTCCGTTCGAAATGACGATTTATCGAGCCAGATTTCTCGTACTAATCCTGTTTCTTCGGCTCGTCTAAATAACCATTAAAAATAATGGGTTGTTTATTCATGCTACTTGCCGTTAATGAAGCATAACCATTGGTTGAAATATTGATTGTAAACCGATAATTTTCTCTTTTTACGTCCTTTGTATTAATTTGGATAGTGTATGATCCTTTTTTATTCTTTGTTTCGGTATAGGTAAAATCTTTTGAGGTAAATTTAATACCACCCTGTGTAGGATCCATCGGAGCAGAGAAAGATCTTCCATAATAAGGCAGATAAGCAACAATACTGTCTTTGGTAACCCTAACATCATATAGCGAACCCGACAGGTTTATAGAAGAACCACCCTGACTACCTGGCATCATCGCTAATACCCTGCTAATGTCATTATTCGACATCGGCAGGGCCGTGTTAGCAACAAAAGTATAATTTTTATCTGCTACAATTTTTACTGTAGTTTCTTTATTGGTTTGGGCAAAAGATTGAAATCCAAGCGAAAGAAATGCAAGGCTGAATATTAAATTTAAACGTTTCATAATGTGTGTTTTAAATGTATAACAATTTAAAGATGCACAGACTTGAAAGATTCCATAATAGTGCCAAAAAATGGAACATAATGTAAATTTAAAGATTTTAGTTTTTATATAAGGGGTTTACCTTTTCCGAATAACTCGATTTGTATAAAGGATTGCTTTTCTCCGTTGCAGAAGCCCCCATTGCAGTGAATTTATAAATGCCCACAGCAAGGTTATTGAGCTCAATTTCACCATTTTCATTCGTAATTAAAGTGATTAAACTTCCGCCAGGATTTTTACCACCTTTAACAATTATTCCACCAATCGGTGTGCCCGCTACCCGCGATTTTGGATTTGTTGAGGGAACAGATATAATAAATTTATAATTCCCTGCGCTAGCATTGTTAAATTCTATTTCTCCGTTTTGGCCCGTTACTAGTGTAATTGTGTTGTCTCCAGGATTTTTACCACCTTTTACCACAATGCCGCCTATCGGTTGTCCGGCCACAAAACTTACCTCGCCAGTGGCTACATCTAGTTTGCCTTTAATGGACTTCATAATACAAGGGAAATGCGATTCTGGGTAATTTAATTTACAATAATCACAATAATGCCCTTCCGGCGCCTGAGCCCTTAGTTGTTGCGTATTTGTTTCTTTAGTTTCTGTTGATGTACTAGTTCTTTTAACCTGAGCTTGAATGGTAAATGAAATACATAGCAGAAATACCGCTATAAAAGCCCCTTTTTTCATAATATTTGATTAGTAATATAAAATTAATCAAAAAATATGGCTCTTACTAGTTTTTGAAGTAGGAGTGGGGTAAATAGATTGTGTGAGTGATTATTTCTTTTTAGATGCCTTGGCGAAAGGATTAAAAGCTAAAGCAAGGTTTACCCAAAAATCGAGTTCATCATTCCGTCCTAAAACATCTTCTGATACTGAAACATAACCCTTCATTGGTCTGCTACCCATAACCATCTGCTGCCAACCATCTTTATGAGATAAATTTTCTAAAGTATTAGGGTCGAGCCTCACCATCATGCTATTTTTAGAAACACCGATACACATTTTGCCATTAACCATGAAAACAAGCCCACTGAACATCTCTTTTTCCTCTACATCTTGTATATGTATTAAACGTTCGGCAACGCGAAGTGCCAAGGTTTCGTTGTAAACTCTCATAATTCATCTGTATGGTCTATTGAAACAAATTTGATTCCCTTTGAGGTAAAGAAATCTTTAAGCATGCTAAATTTTTCCGTACAATTTTCGCCTGTGTTTATTTTTTTTGAACTAAATTTCATGCCTAAGCAATCGAAACAGATTTCTATATAAGCAATTACTTTTCTTTCATTGTTAAAGAATAAGATGGCATTATGTGGATCATAGCATGCCATTCTATCTATAATTACACCATACTTTTTAGACCTGTAACCATAATTGAAAAGTAGGTCTGTCAGTTTGTCTATATCTGTTTTTGAGAGCTTGATTTCTTCTTTAACCATTCCGCTATCCAAAATTCCTTTTTTTACAGGCAAGTGGCTTGAAAATTCTGATATTGTATCTTGAAAGGATATTAAAGAAATGAGTGCTGTCTGGTTAAATGGATAAAGCAGTTTCCTTTGGGTAGGACTATATTTGTCTCTGTGGACACACTTAGAATTGTATTCCATTAATTTTGATTCCTCTTCTATTGAAAGATTTTTTAGAGGGCCAAACTGCGCAATCACTGAATGACTGAGGAATAACATCCATATTACATTAAGAAACCTGAGCATATAGTATAGGTGATGCGTGTTTAATTAAAACAATTTAATCTTTTAACATCCCTTTAGCAAAAAATAAATTAATTAAATTTGCGACATGTTGTTAAACTGTTATCAGGAAGAATTATTAGAGGCCGGGTGTGATGAAGCTGGAAGAGGTTGCCTCGCTGGTCCTGTTTTTGCAGCGGCGGTTATTTTACCAAAAGGTTTTATACTAGAAGGACTAAACGATTCCAAACAGCTATCTCACGAACAAAGGACTTTGCTAAGGCCCATTATTGAGCAGGAAGCTTTGGCTTGGGCAGTAGCCTCTTGTGATCACGAAGAGATAGACCGGATCAATATTTTAAATGCTTCATTTTTGGCCATGCACAGGGCGATCGAAAAATTACACACCCAACCAAAATACCTGGTAATTGATGGTAACCGCTTCAAAACCTATCCACAGATTCCGCACAGCTGTATTATTAAGGGGGATGGTAAATATTTAAATATTGCTGCGGCTTCTATATTGGCGAAAACCCACCGCGATGAATTCATGACCAATCTACACGTCGATTTTCCGCATTATAACTGGCAGCAGAATAAAGGATACCCAACAATTGCACACCGCAAGGTTGTGATCGAAATCGGATTATCGCCTTTTCACCGCAAAACTTTTAATGTGCGCGATCCTCAGTTAGAACTGTTTTCAAAAAACGCCTAAAATTTCGTATTTTCACAACATTGTGAAAATTCTGTTGATTACTAAGCGGGTTCCCTTTCCGCCAAATAGTGGTTATCCTATCGTGGTTTATAATACCATTAAAGGTTTGCTGCAACTTGGTGCAGATATTACTTTGTTTAGCCTCAATCCAACAAAGGGACGGATCGATATTGAAGACATCTATGATCCTATTTTTGAACAGATTAAATACCATACCTACGATTTAGATACCGATGTAAATGTATGGTCGGCATTTTTTAATATTTTCACCAACGAATCGTACAATGTTTCCAGGTACTATAACGAAGATGCAGCCCGACAGTTGGAAAACCTCCTCCGCGAAAATGTGTTTGATATCATTCAATTCGAAGGTCTCTTTGTAGTGCCCTATCTGGATGTGGTTAAGGCAAATAGTAATGCAAAGCTGATTTACCGGGCGCATAATATAGAATTTACCTTGTGGGAACGTCTTTCTCATTCAGAGAAATTTCTCATCCGCCGCAAGTATTTAGCTTTTTTAGCCCAACGGCTTAAAGCATATGAGACCGATCAGATTAACCGTTTCCATCATATTTTTGCCATTAGCGAGCCCGATCGACAAAGTATATTAATGTTCGGCTGCGAAATTCCAATGTCGGTTTTTCCTGTAGCCATCGATTTAGAAAAATATAAAGTAGATAAAACCAAAACCAGTTTTCCTACGCTGTTTCATTTAGGCGCGATGGATTGGCGGCCGAATCAGGAAGGATTAGAATGGTTTTTGGATGATATTTGGCCCGATATCGAAAAGCTGAATAAAGACCTTCGTTTTTATATTGCAGGGAAAAACATGCAGAAACATTTCTTCGAATACGATTCTGAAAATCTGATCGTAGAAGGAGAAGTTTTCGATGCGGTAGAATTTATGAACTCCAAAGCGATTATGATTGTTCCTTTAATTTCTGGCACCGGCATGCGGGTAAAAATTATTGAAGGCATGGCCATGAAAAAATGCATTATTGCTACAACCACAGCTGCAGAGGGAATTAATTGCAGGCATGGCCATGATATTTTAATTGCTGATTCTGCCGATGAATTTTACCGATCAATTTTACAATGCATCATCAACCCTAAACGTTGGGTAGAGATAGGAGAGAACGCCCGTAAAACAGTCGAAAACGACCACGGCGTGCATTTAATCTCCAGCAAAATGCTGAAGATTTACGAAGAATTAGTGAGTGCGTAAGTATATTTAATAGAGATGCTGAAACAAGTTCAGCATAACGTATCAGTAGAAAAATCGTCTAAAAACTCCTTAAAATTAACCTCAAAATTTTGTCTTTTTCTTAGTAGTTTTGCCCCACGAAGAATAAAGACGAAATCATCATAATTGAGACTTAATAAATTGTAATCGCTTCATTATCATAAAAAATAAAATTTACGGATGAAAAACACCGCATTAACAGAAAAACACATCGCTTTAGGCGCTAAAATGGTTCCATTTGCAGGTTACAATATGCCTGTTACTTACGAAGGTATTAACGCCGAACATGCAACTGTTCGTAATGGTGTAGGTGTTTTTGATGTAAGCCACATGGGCGAATTTATTCTTAAAGGTGAAAATGCATTAGATCTTATTCAGCGCGTAACCAGTAACGATGCTGCTAAATTATATGATGGAAAAGTTCAGTACTCTTGCCTGCCGAACAAAGACGGTGGTATTGTAGATGATCTTTTGGTTTACAAGATAGATGATAAAACTTATATGTTAGTGGTAAACGCTTCTAACATCGAAAAAGATTGGAACTGGATTCAACAATTCAACGCGAAAGACGTTGAAATGCACAATATTTCGGATCAAACCTCTCTTTTAGCCATTCAAGGGCCAAAAGCAGCAGATGCTTTACAAACATTAACTGATGTTGATTTGGCATCAATGGAGTATTACACTTTCGTTAAAGGTACCTTTGCTGGTGTTGATAACGTAGTCATTTCTGCAACAGGTTATACCGGGGCTGGTGGTTTCGAGATTTATTTCGAAAACCAATATGCTGATCAAATTTGGGATGCTATTTTTAAAGCAGGTGTGTCATACAACATTCAGCCAATTGGTTTAGGTGCCCGCGATACTTTACGTTTAGAAATGGGTTTCTGTTTATATGGCAATGATATCGATGATACTACCTCGCCTATTGAGGCAGGTTTAGGTTGGATTACTAAGTTTTCTAAATCTTTTACCAATTCGGAGGCATTATTGGCGCAAAAAGAAGCTGGTATTCAAAAGAAATTGGTTGGTTTCGAAATGATCGATCGTGGTATTCCGCGTCATGATTATGAAATTGCTGACGCTGAAGGAAATATTATTGGGAAAGTAACTTCTGGTACCCAGGCGCCTTCTTTACAAAAAGCAATTGGTATGGGCTACATCGCAAAAGATTTCACTAAAGAAGGAACTGAAGTTTTTATTTTAATCCGCAATACGCCAATTAAAGCCAAAGTGGTTAAGTTTCCTTTTTATAAATAAGATTTGGGTTTAAGGCAGCAATATTTTTTGAAGTGATGGAACTGGAAGAAAATAAATATAGCGAGCTGCTTTACCACATTGGGTCAACTTTACAAACGGCGAAGCAGAATGCGATAAAAGCAATTAATGTTGAACTGATTATTGCCAATTGGAAAATTGGAAGATATATTGTTGATTTTGAACAACACGGCAAACAGAGAGCCGAGTATGGTAAGGAATTGTTGGTAACACTTTCTGCAGATTTGAAGTTAAAATTTGGCAAGGGATTTAGCCGGTCAAGTTTGCAGCTTATGCGTTTATTTTACATAGTTTATCCCAAATTTCAACCCTTAGCAGACGAAGATTTAATTCGCCAGACACTGTCTGGCGAATTCCCAAAACGCCAAACACCGTCTGGCGTTTTTCTTAGTTGGAGCCATTATGCAGAACTTTTAACCATTTCTGATGAACTTGCCAGAAGCTTTTATGAAGCACAGACAATAAAAGAAAATTGGAGTTTTAGAGAAATGAAACGCCAAATTGATTCAGCCCTATTTCAAAGACTTGCGCTAAGCAAAGATAAAGAAGGCGTACTAACTTTAGCTGAAAAAGGTCAAGTAATCAATAGCTCTGATGATCTAATAAGAGATCCTTATGTTTTTGAATTCTTAAATATCCCGACAGGCAGTATCATTAAAGAATCAGGACTAGAGAAAAAACTTATTGATAATCTCCAGAAATTTCTATTAGAGCTTGGCAAAGGTTTCTCATTTGTTGCAAGGCAGTTTAAAATAACTGTCGATAATGAACATATGTTTGTTGATATCGTATTTTATCACCGTATACTCAGATGTTTTGTATTGATTGATTTAAAAACAAAAAAGGTAAAACATCAGGATATCGGCCAAATGAATTTTTATCTAAACTATTTCAAAGAGGAAGAAAATGCCAAAGGCAATAATGATCCGATAGGAATTATCATCGCTGCAGATAAAAATGAATTTTTGGTTAAATATGCAACTGGTGGGCTATCCAATAAAATCTTCGTATCTAAGTATCAACTTTATTTACCGGATCAAAAACTCTTAGAAGAAAAGGTAAAAGAAATTATAAATGAATAAAATATCGAATATGTCAAAAAAAATAGAAGTTTGTTTAACACCAGCCTTGATTGATTTATATGATATCGAACAAAGCATTGTGGTTGTTATCGATATTTTAAGAGCCACTTCATCGATTACCTACGGGATAGATAATGGTGCCGAAGCGATTATTCCTGTAGCTAATGTTGAAGATTGTTTAACCTATCGCGATAGTGGATTTTTACTGGCAGCAGAACGAAATGGAGAGGTGGTAGAAGGATACGATTTCGGCAACTCGCCATTCTCTTATACGCATGAAAAAGTAAACGGGAAAACGGTTGTTTTAACTACTACCAACGGCACTAAAGCCTTGCATTTGGCACAGAAAAGAGCCTATCAGGTTGTAATTGGATCTTTCCTAAATTTAGATTCTCTTTGCAGCTATTTGAAAAGCCAGGATAAAAATGTGCTTTTGCTTTGTGCGGGTTGGAAAGACCAGTTCAATTTAGAAGATACCCTTTTTGCTGGTGCCGTGGTAAATAACCTCCGTCAAAATTTCGAACATTTTGATGATTCTAGTGTGGCTGCGGAAGATTTGTATTCCTCAGCTAAAACAGATTTGAGAAAATACCTTCACAAATCGTCGCATAGCCATCGTTTGGCTCAGTTAAATATAGAAGAAGATGTTGTTTTCTGTTTGCAGCTAAATCTTTGCAAAACAATTCCGGTACTGGAAGGCGAACGTTTGGTGGCCTTAAAAAATTAAAAGCTAAAATTTAACCCTAGTAATATTGCATTTTTTCTAAAATTTGCACCATTAAATTGAGTTTCCTCTGTTGGTCGGCTATTAAAATAAGCTTTATCTACACCTGAGTATGTGTTGATGTTATTGATCTTATAGTTGACCTCTACCCGTAAATTTTTGTTTAATGGTACAGCCAGATTGATATCGCCACTTAATGCAAAGGAGTTTGCCTTATGTGTAAAGCTTACAGGTTTTGCAAAATCGGGGATTAAATTCCAGTTGGCTTTCGCCGAATAAGTATAAAAACCGCCCAAAACTGTAGCAGCTATACTGAATTTCTGCGTTTTAAAAACAAATTCTGCCCCAAAATCAAAACCTTTATACCTTGCTTCATAAGTAGAGTTTAAGCCCTTGCTGTCAGGATTATTTGCACTTTCTAACAGATGAAATTTTTGCTGATTGTATGAAAGCCCAACAATTGGATTAATATTAAACTGCCCAAAATTTAATAGTTGGTAACTGAGCTGTAAACTGGCATCGTATAAGTAACCTTTATTTGCATTGAGCAAATCATAATAAAAAGCACTTTGCCGATTATCATCTGCGTAATCGGTATCTTCTGCTTCGCCCTTGGTTATGCTACCGTATTGGTTAGTGGCTTTAATACTGAACCGATCGGTTATATTGTATTTGATGTCTAATCCAAAGCTCGGACCTTTAAGGTTTTTCCAGATCAGCTCTGATAATATATTCGGACTGGTTCCGGCAGCATTACCTGCAATAGACCAATCAAATTTCGATTGTTGAATACCAACATAAGGCTTTACCTCCCATTTATGTGGCAGGTTTTGTGCCAATGCACTTTTGTAAAATAGAAGGAGGGTTAAACAGATTAAAAACTGTTTTACAAAGGGAATTTGCAAAGCGTTAAGCATATCTATTTTTTATTTTATAGCAGTAAAATACACATAGTGGTTAATTATACCACTATGTGTATTTATTTTATTTTCTAAAATGGATAAACTGAGGCGATAAATGATTTATCAGTAGGAGATAATACGGTATTCCACCCCACTTCGTAATCACCGATGGTTAATTCGTTTGGAACCGAATAGTGCATGATCGAATTTTTATCATAAGCGCTATAATTGGTTTGAGTAGTACTGTATTTTGCGAATAAATTATTGTCAACATCTGCTTGAGTCCAATAATTTGGTGCAGCTGCATAATAAGCATAAACGGCTGGTTTGTCCCAAGGAATAGATACTAATGGGTGTTGGTGTTCGTGGATCATTCCCAAAGCGTGACCAAATTCGTGTATCACCACACGGCTATATTCTGAATTGGAAGTGCTTGAAGTTAACCAACCAAAGTTCATGGTAGCACCACTGCTTGGAGTTGATTTTCCAAGGTATGACCATGATCCATCTCCACTTACAAAACTTACCCTAATTTTAGCTGTATTGTCGTTTGTTACAAAATTGAATTTGATGTTTGCGTAATTTTCCCATTCTCTGGCATACTGGATTACTTTTGCTCTAATCGCTGCTGTACTTCCATTTAAACTCACTTTAATTGTAGTTCCTGGAATCCATTTTACTGATTTTATAACGGCACCTCTTGGAGTAGTACCATCTAAAGATTTTTCAGTACAAATCTTGATGTCTCCAAGTGGATTAACAGCAGTTGTTTCTGGTTTTTCTAAATCTGCCGTTTCTGTAGGTCTTTCTTTTTTACAAGCGTATAATACTGTTGTTAGCGCAAGGGCTGCTAATAAGGTTTTATTTAATTTTAAAAATTTCATGTTTAGGTTTTTTAGGTAAAAAATTAATGATCTGATTTTTGACTGAAAATCAAGTTAGAAAATGGTGAAAACAGGAATTCTTCTGCTTTGGAAAAGAATAATTAGGTTGATAAACATAGATAGACATTTAGGTTTTATTTCCTCCGTATTTACGAAGTATAATCCTAAAGTAAAAGATTAATATGTTATCACCAAGAGAAATGTAATATTTTTATTGCATAAGTGTATGTTTTACACTTGCTTTAAAAGCGTAAATAAATTATATTAACGTAGTTTTAATATTACATTTTTAAGAAAGTGCTATTTAGATTAACTTCTTATTTTGTAATTAATTCAGAAATTGTTGGGCTATTTTTAATTGTAATCAGGGCTTCTTCGTGTGCCAGCCAATAAATATCCTCAGCACGTTTCATATCGAAAGTACTAATTGCCCCTAAACCTTTTGGCTCGATTAATACATTACAGAATTTTGCTTTTCTTTCCATATCATGGTTGATAGACATTATACCCGCACGCCCCATTAAATTGGTAATACCTGTAATTTTATCTACTGGTTTAAGATGGTTACAAGATGAGCCTATAATGAAATCACATTCATCCATCAAAGGTTCGACCGGGAAATTATTTAAAATACCACCATCTACATACATCTGGCCATCAATCATAATGGGTTTAAAAATACCAGGTATACAACTAGAGGCATGAATAGCCCTAATGAGTGGTCCTTTTGTAAAATAAACCAATCGGCCTTCGCTAAAATTTACTGCGGCAATGGTTAAAGGTATTTTTAACTTCTCAATCGAATCTTCTGGGAAATATTCTTTTAAAATTAAAGAAGTATTCTCAATATTAATTAAACCTAAAGAACCTACCGCCGGGCGTACAAAGCGCCAGAGTTTCGTTTTAAGGAAAATATTTAATCCTTCTTCCGGATCTATGCCAGCTGCAAAAAAGGCTCCGGCTATTGCTCCTGCACTTGTTCCGCTAATGTGACTAAAGGTGATGCCTAAATTGCTAAAGGCCTTTAGAACGCCTAAATGTGCTATTCCCCTTATGCCCCCGCCTGATAATACAATGCCAACTTTCATAGATTTAATTTAGGATCATTATTTAAAGATTGTTTGTATTGCTTGATTGTTAAATTGTTTTGCCTGTAAACTGATCACTAGAAACTGCAAACTATTTCTGTTGCTTCGGTTTATACTTCGATTGATTCAAAATTTTCTGTGCATCGTTATCTGCCATTAACTGTTGCAAAGTAACATCAGGATGCGCTTTCATATATTTTTTAACAATTTTCCAACCCATCCATACACCCAATTTTGGTGCCGAATCTCTGTTTTCGCCTAAACCCGGGGTAAATGGTCCTTCAGATAAAAACACCTGGATTTTTTGATAATCGGTTTCGTATAGGTAATTGTTCTCCAAAAAATATGCCCAAATATCGCCCTCAAAATTTTGTGCCCAATCCAATTGTTGTTGTGTATAGCCTATTTTAATAGAATCAGCGGTGTTTTCAGGCAATACCTGATCAAGGAAATATAAAACCTTGCCTTGGAAGATCATTTTAGACAACAGGGTTCTATTATCATCAGGTTCGGCAAAAAGTTCTTCGTGAGCATATGTTTCGGCCACACGAGGTACAATATATTCAGGTGCAAACCGCCTTGAAAGATATAAGGGTACACTTTGTACAATAGCCCTATAAAATTTACTGTCTTTGCCCAGAAACATATCCAAACCAATCCCCAAATAGTTATCACCCACTGGCATCTGGTAAGCAAAACCTGAGGCAAAAGAAATAAATTTTGGAACTTTAGCTTTTGGATAATAGTATTTAATGTATTTAAAAGTCTCGTTTAATCCTTCTTCCTGCGCTTTTAAATTTGGAAAAACACTATCTACTTCTTTGCTTAAATCGGTATAGGCCTGATCTCGGTATAAATTGGCTAATGATTCGGTGTTTGCGTATTTACTGTCCAGAATCCGGTGGATAAAATCATCATAAAATATACCGTACTTCGAACCAAGTTGTTTATCTACCTCAATAACATCTTTATTTTTTCCGGCAAATAGCTCGTTATCAAATCTTTCGATTTTAATGTTTAGCTGTATATTACTTACATCGGGCCTATTGCTTTGCCTACAGGAAATAAATGTGATGGCAAAAAGAAAAATTAGATAAATTTGCCAGTGTTTTACGTTATACATCATGTACAACAAATATATATAAACACCTATAGCATGAAAAGAATATCGACCATTTTAATTTTGTCTCTTTTAAGTTTTGGCACATGGGCGCAAAATTCGCCTTTAACCAGTTACGGTTTCAGATTAGGCTTAACCGCTACCCCAACTTTTGGTTGGATTAAACCCGAGCAGGGAAAAACAGACGGAATAGCTTTGGGCTTTTCTTATGGATTAATTGGTGATTTTAATTTTGCTCCGAATTATAGTTTTTCTACCGCATTAACCATCACCTCAATTAATGGTAAAAGTACAGAGGCGAATGTGCAGCCTTATTATGGCACGAGTAACAGCACTGCTCCAAAAGCGTACGATTTAAAGTATAAGTTACAATATGTAGATCTGCCCTTAACCATTAAGCTAAAAACAGTAAAGGCCGATGGAAAACGTTGGTATGGCCAGTTTGGATTATCAAATTCGATTAACATCAGTGCTAAGCAAGATGCTGTAACAGGTGGAGCGGTTGTTGGCGATAATTTAAATGTATCTGATAACATTAAGCTTTACCGTGCCGGATTAATTATTGGTGGTGGTGGCGAATTTGATATTTCGGGCAATACCAGTATCGTAGCCGGTTTAACTTTTAATAATGGTTTCACTAATATTGTAACAGATAAAGCCAGAAACGTTAAAAATCATTATTTAGCGCTTAATTTTGGCGTATTCTTTTAATCGCGATATTTTGCTTGATACTCACTTCTAGATAACCATTACTTGATACCTTAAACATGAAAATAGCGCTAGCACAACTCAATTATCATATCGGAAACTTTGAGGCCAATACGAAAAAAATAACCGAAAATATTCAATTGGCAAAAGATAAAGGTGCTGATCTGGTTGTTTTTGCCGAATTGGCTATTTGTGGCTATCCGCCAAGAGATTTTTTGGAGTTTGATGAGTTTATTGTCTTGTGCGAAACCGCTGTACAGGAGATTGCCAAACATTGTATAGATATTGCGTGTATTGTTGGCCTCCCAATTAAAAACGAAGTATTACAGGGAAAAGATCTGTTTAATGCAGCCTATTTTATCGAAGAAGGAAAAGTTAAGGCGGTGGTTAAAAAAGCACTGTTACCTACGTACGACGTGTTTGATGAATACCGTTATTTCGAACCTGCAACACAATTTAACTGTATCGATTTTAAGGGTAAAAAAATTGCCCTCACCATTTGCGAAGACTTGTGGAATATCAACGATAACCCATTGTATGTATCTAACCCAATGGATGAGCTGATTAAAGAGCAGCCTGATGTGATGATTAATATTGCAGCATCTCCTTTCTCTTATACCCATGATGACGAACGTATAAAAGTATTGGCCGATAACGCAAAAAAATATAACCTGCCTGTATTTTATGTAAACCAGGTTGGTGCACAGACCGAAATTATTTTTGATGGCGGTTCTTTGGTTTTTGATGCTGATGGAACCATGAAAGCGGAGATGAAGTATTTTGAAGAAGACCTTCAGGTTTTTGATCTGGAAGAAGTTGAAAATGTGCGTAATAAATACCCTCAATCTGAAAGATTAACCGATATCGAGCAGATTCACGATGCATTGATTTTAGGCATAAAAGATTATTTCAGGAAATCTGGTTTCAGTAAAGCAGTTTTAGGGCTGTCTGGTGGAATTGATTCAGCTGTGGTTTGCGCCTTGGCATGTCGCGCTTTAGGGCCAGAGAATGTAATGGCCGTTTTAATGCCTTCTAAATTCTCCTCAGACCATTCTATTCAAGATGCTTTAGATTTGGTTAACAATATTGGTTGTATGCACGAAATTGTGCCAATTAAAGAAGCTGCAGAAGCTTTTGATTCTATATTGGCACCAGCCTTTAAGGGCCTGCCTTTTAACCTTGCCGAAGAAAATATCCAGGCTCGTATCCGCGGCATTATAAATATGGCAATGAGTAACAAGTTTGGCTATATTTTATTAAATACCTCCAACAAAAGCGAGTGTGCGGTGGGTTATGGTACTTTGTACGGAGATATGTGCGGAGCAATCGGCGTAATTGGCGATGTGTATAAAATGCAGGTTTTTGAGCTGGCGAGGTACATTAATAAAGAAAGGGAAATTATCCCGATCAATACGATTGTTAAACCACCATCAGCAGAGTTAAGGCCCGACCAAAAAGATTCTGATTCGTTACCTGAATATGAAATTCTCGATAAAATATTATATCAGCACATCGAAAAGAAACAGGGCTCGAAAGCCATTATTGCTCAAGGTTTTGATGAGGTATTGGTGCTGCGGATTCTGAAAATGGTTAATGTTGCAGAGTTTAAACGCTATCAAACACCACCTATTTTAAGGGTATCGCCAAAAGCATTTGGTATGGGAAGAAGAATGCCGATTGTAGGGAAATATATGGCTTAGCTTGTTTGAAGATGAAAGGTTGTAATGTTTGGGGAATTAAATTGTTTAACTGTGAATCGAAAGCTGTCAACTGAAAACTATCTAATCGGCTTTTAGTCTAGCTATTGCTAGCTTCTTTATGTCAGCTTCAGTATCGAAATTAGCAATATGGGTTAAGTTTGCCTGATTATCCAATTTGCCAACGACAAGTTTTCTTACTTCTTTGTCCTGGTCAAAACAAGCAATGTGAAACAAATTTGCTTGATTATTTAAGTTACCAACGGCAAGTTTCCTTACCGCTACATTAGTATCAAAACTGGCAATATGAAATAAATTTGCTTGATTATTTAAGTTACCAACGGCAAGTTTCCTTACCGCTACATCAGCATCAAAACAAGCGATATGAAATAAGTTAGCCTGATTATCGAGTTTGCCTACAGCAAGTTTCCTTACGGTTGCATCAGTATCAAAACTGGCAATGTGAAATAGGTTTGCTTGGTTATTTAGTTTGCCCACAGCTAGCTTTCTTACGTCTACATCCGTGTCAAAACTGGCAATATGAAAGAGATTAGCTTGATTGTTTAAGTTGCCAACTGCAAGTTTTCTTACGGCAATATCAGTATCAAAACTGGCAACGTGAAATAGGTTTGCTTGGTTATTTAATTTGCTAACCGCAAGTTTTCTTACGGCAATATCGGTATCAAAACTGGCAACGTGAAATAGGTTTGCTTGGTTATTTAATTTGCTAACGGCAAGTTTTCTTACGGCAATATCGGTATCAAAACTGGCTACATGAAATAGGTTTGCTTGATTGCTTAGCTTGCTAACGGCGAGTTTCCTTACCGCTGCATCAGTATCAAAACTGGCAATATGAAATAGATCCTGCTCAGAAGCAGCATCCTCGATTTTAGTATTTTCAATAGCAGCAACTGTACTAAATGTTCTTTCCTTTTTGCTGCTAAAAGAGACACAACTGCTTAAGAATAAAACAATACTTAAAAATAAGAGCAATTTTTTCATGTTAACTTAGATTGTAAAACTAAGTTATACAATTAATTTTATATTTTTTTGCCGTAACTATGGATAAGCTGTCGTGCTGAGGTACAAAGGATCCGCCTTATCGGTTCCAGATACTTCGTGCCTCAGCATGACAAATTTTATACTGTTATGCTAAAGTAGCATCAACAGTAATCGTTGTGTTTAATAATTTAGAAATCGGGCAGTTTTTTTCTGCATCAGCAACCAATTCATCAAACTTTTCCTGTGTTAAATTTGGTACAGAAGCGGTTAGGGTTAAATGTGATTCTACAATTTCACCTTTAGATGGATCGAGGTTAATTTCGCATTTGGTTTCCAGTTTATCTGCTGTAAATCCTGCTTCAGTTAAGTTAGCTGATAATTTCATGGTAAAACAGCCTGCGTGTGCAGCAGCAATTAATTCCTCCGGATTTGTGCCAACACCTTCTGCGAAGCGAGAATTAAAAGAATATTGAGTATTATTTAAAGTGGTACTTTGGGTAGTGATGTTACCATTACCTTCTTTAATAGAACCTTGCCATACGGCTGTTGCATTTCTTTTCATGATTGGATTTTATTTTTAGATTGTTTAACACCTAAAGATAAAAATATGTTTGTTTAAAGGTGGCAATTCTTTGTTAAGAAATCCTTGTATTAAAATCATTTCCAAATATTGTTTCAAAAAAAGAAGCTGCTTCAGAGAAACAGCTTCCATTGCATTACGATCTTTTTAGGTTATTTATCTGATTTTTAATTATAAAGGGTATAATACTGCGGTAGCCTGTTTATCCTTTGCCGATAAAACAGTTGCACCGCTTCCACATTGCCCGCCGTTCATTAATGACAGTGCGTCGGTTCCTCCAAACCCAGGTACATTAATGGTTGTAGATTGATTGGTATGCCTAAATGAAATGGTATGCCCAAATTCATGCGTTATGGTTCTTGTACGTTGTGCAAAAGAATTGTTTTGAATCAGATTGCGGTTAATCCAAATGGTATTGCCAGCTTTACCGTTAGAGGTTGATAAATAAGCTTGTCCACAAGTAGAACTTCCAATTGTATTATCTACTTTAATTAGGATATCATAAACGGTACCTGTTGTAATCACAAATTTGAGTTTAGAATTAGGTACTGTATTCCACTGGTTGATCGCAGAATTGATTTCACTGATCATACTGTTTATCGAAGGGTCGATTTTAACACGGATGTTAGTACTGTTGGTTACAATATAGCCATTGTAATATTGTTCTGTTATCGCTTTTCCATTATCTGCAGGAACTTCCATATTTTTAGCAAATACGATGTCACCATCTACAACATAATTATCTCCACTTTCTACAATCTGGGCATCTGAAAATCCAAGATTTTTGATGTAGGCAAGAACTTTTTGATTCTGAGTGGTTTCATTTTCCAGATCAGCTGGCATCTCATTTTTTTTCGAGCATGAGATAATGACTACTGATAGCAATGCAATCAGCGCAGTTTTTTTGAATAAGTTTTTCATAGTTTAGGTTTTTGGTTAGATCGTAATATGCTGTAATTGAATATTACATCCATAAATATAATACAAAAAATACAAATATGTATTTTTAATGCATATTTTTTTGTATTTTTAATTAGCATATCGCAATCCTGTCTTTTGCCCTAATCTATTTGCTGTTTTAGTTTATTACTTCTAATTGATTGGAAAAGCAATATCCCTACGCCAATCATGATCGAAACATCAGCAAAATTGAAAACACCTGTTTGGAAGAGGTAAAAATCCATATGCATAAAATCGGTAACCGATCCATGTACAATCCGATCATATAGGTTGCCAATACCACCACCTATCAGAAAACATAAGGCAATTTGCATGCTGATTGGTAAATTACGTTTGGCAAACAAGAAATATAGCCCGTAGCCCAAAAATAGTAATGGTAAGCCGGTTAAAATAATGAGCCTAAAAATATAGGGCATATTATCGCCAAGACTTAAAAATGCACCGCTATTTTCTACTTTGGTTAAGGTAAAACGGTCTTTTATGATGCTGATATGTTCGTAATCGCTGATCTCGGTACGCACAATTTTTTTAGAAATCTGATCGCAGCCAAAATTTAAAGCGAGCAGTAATAATAAAACAGACCACCTAAGGTTTTTAAACTGTTGCATGTTTTTATAATTAGAAATTTAATGATGGGTTTTTATTTTTTTACCCATTTTCTATAAGGAATAATCAAGGCTAAGATAACTGCCAAAACACTCAATATTTTTGCAATAATATCTCCACTTTTTACATAAAAAGTAATCTCATCATTTAAATTAATGTTTGCTTTAATTGCAGTTCTTGTCCACCATTTGGTGTTTTGTGTTACATCGCCACGTTGATTGATGAAGCAAGATATGCCAGTATTTGCTGAGCGGGCTACATCACGGTGGGTTTCAATTGCCCTTAGTTTAGCGTACATCATGTGTTGATCTTTGCCCGAGGTATTTCCCCACCAGGCATCGTTGGTAATAACAGCGATAAATTGTGCGCCATCTTTAACCGATTGTCCAACCCATTCACCCCAAAGGCTTTCATAACAGATTACAGGTGCAACCCCGATTCCACTTTGTGCATATAGTACTTCAGGTTTTTCTTGCCAACCCCATCCGCCAACTGCTCCGCCTAATTGGGCGAAAACACCATCCAAAAAGGAGAATACTTTAGGGAATGGCATTTTTTCTACACCAGGAACCAGCTTTGATTTATGGTAGAACTGAACATTTGCAGAGTTTTCTATCTGCATGGCCGTGTTAAAATTATCCCAATACTGATTGCTTTGCGGATCATACTTTGCTGAAAGTGTTTTTTTAGTCTGGTAGATTTTTTTGCTTTCAATTCCGGTAATTAGTGTTCCGTTTTTGTATTTGCCTAAAAAACTTTGAAGGGTATAAAAATCAGGATTAGATCTGATCTGATCTTCGTCGGCTCGGCTCGGTATGGCTGTTTCTGGCCAGATAAAATATTCAGTATTGGTTTGCCCAACCGAATCGGAAAGGTGTGTTAAAATTTTGATCTGTTCAGAAACCGGTATGCTTTCCAGTTTCTGGTAAGGATCGATATTGGGTTGGACCACCACTACATTACTCGGCGTACCTTTCTGCTCAGCAGTAAAGTATTTGGTTAATGAAATGCTAATGGGAATAATCACAACCAAAGCCCAGATTCCAGCCGTTCTAAATCTTAAATAACCAGTATGGGATTTGAATTTTTTATATGCCTCAAATGCTAAAATATTGCTCACTAAAATCCATAATGAACCGCCGTAAACACCAGTATGATCATACCATTGAGCCAATTGGTGCATTCCAGCCAAACCATTTCCTAAAGTCATCCATGGGAAAGCTAAATCCCAGGTTTGCTGTAAATATTCTAAACCGATGTAAAAGGCGATTAATCCCAGGTAGGCAATTTTTTTGTTAACGTATTTTCCTAAACGATAATATAACCAGAAGGCAAAAGTCATCAAAAGTGCCCCTAATCCGTAAGGAATTAAAGAAACAGGTAAGGCTACGGCAGGGCCATTATAAGCACTTATAGCATTGTACACCCAATAAATTGATGCCGTATTCCAAACTAAAAAAGTTAAACCTGCAGTTAAGAAAATTCTTTTTCCCTGTTTTTTAATCGCATTTTCAGAAATGGAATCGAGAGCAATGAATAAGGGAACCAAACCGATCAACAACAATGGCGTGGTAAAAGGCATTGGTGGCCAGGCTAGCCAAAGTAAAAATGCACTTAAGAGGGCGAGGAGGTAGGTTTGTTTAGATTTCATATAAGATTACTTGTCATTCTGACGCAGGAAGAATCTCTATGCGACAGAAAACTGACCTTGTTTTCGTTAACTTAAGTGCAGTACGGTTGTGTTAAAGATGCTTCGTGCCTCAGCATGACAGGGGTTTACTTACAAACTTTCTAAAATATTTGCTTTTTTAGCTTCGTATTCTTCCTGAGTAATCAGGTGTTTATCGTACAAAGTTTTAAGTTTGCGTAATTTTAGTGTGGTTTCGTCTTCTGGTTCTTCCACTACTTCAGCAAGCTGAATAACGGGTTGAACTGGTTCTGGAGTTGGTTCATAAGCAGGGATTTCGTCAAGGGGTTGAGCATTTAAATTGATTGGAGAAGCCGTCGCCCTGTTTTCTTCCAGTTTTTGCTGACGAAGCATTTCCTTATACTCTTCCAATTGTTGGTTTGCAGCCTGATGTAACTTGCGTGCCTGTACTTTCGGAATAAATTCGGTTACGATATTTTCACCATGCTGTGGTACACAAATAAATTTAGAACCAAAAAATTCTTCTTTAAACGAAACCTCTTTAATGCTTTTCCATGAAATATCTTTGAAGTTCATGGTTAAGCCTAAATTACCTGGCTCGCAATAAAAAATGCGCTTGTTAGAAATCGCGATGCTATCTGGCAACAAGTTTACTGCTGGTTTTTTTTGTACGGCTAAATATAAAAGTTCTTCACCTGCTGTTAAAAGGTCGTTTAATTTTCCAATAACTTTTTCAACCGCTTTTGGGTCTTGTTCGTCACTTAGAAATCTATCTATGCTAATCATAATATTTTTAAATTGTTGTGTTGGTTACGTTTTTGATGCTACTCTTCAGCAGCCTCATATTTGTTTTTGCTTTTAATGTTGGGCTTCCCCGCTATGCAAATTACAAATTCTCCTTTTAAAGTATTGTTTTCAAAATGTGATTTTATTTCTACCAAAGTTCCGCGAACGGTTTCTTCGAACATCTTGGTAAGCTCTCTACTCACCGATGCCTGTCTGTCAGCTCCAAGATACTGTGCAAACTCCTCTAAAGTTTTTAATAAACGGTGTGGGCTTTCATAAAGTATAATGGTGCGGTCTTCCTCCGCCAATTTTTTGAACTTTGTTTGTCTGCCTTTTTTAACTGGCAAAAAACCTTCAAAACAAAATGCATCGGCAGGTAAGCCTGAGTTAACTAAAGCAGGTACAAAAGCCGTTGCACCGGGCAAACACTCTACGGCAATATCATTTTTAATCGCTTCGCGTACCAGGAAGAAACCCGGATCGGAAATGGCAGGTGTTCCAGCATCAGATATTAAGGCAATCTTTTGCCCTTCATTTAAAAACTTGATGATTTCTGAAGTTGCCTTATGTTCATTATGCTGATGGTGCGAGAAAACTCTTTTATCGATACCAAAATGCTTGAGCATCGGGGCACTGGTACGGGTATCTTCGGCGAGGATTAAATCGCATTCTTTTAATATACGGATCGCCCTAAAGGTCATATCCTCCAAATTGCCTATAGGCGTTGGTACGAGAAATAGTTTGCCATCCATATTTTCTGTGTCCGTCATTGCGAGGAGGAACGACGAAGCAATCTTTTTGTTGAGAGATTGCCGCACTGCGTTCGCAATGACGACTTAATTATTATCTTTGCTTAAAAAATTAAATAATGCTGCAAGTTAACTATATCCGCGAAAATAGAGAGAAAGTTTTAGAACGTTTAAGTATCCGTAATTTTAAACAGCCAGAACTGGTAGATGAAATCATCAAAATAGATGAGGACCGCCGTTCTACACAAACTTCCTTGGATAGTATTTCTGCTGAAGCGAATGCAGCTGCCAAACAAATTGGCGATTTAATGCGTACTGGAAAAAAAGAGGAAGCTGAGGCTATTAAGGCACAAACTGCTTCTCATAAAGAAAATATCAAAAACCTGAGCGATAAATTAAACGAGTTGGAAGCAGCTCAACACAATTTAATTGTTCAATTGCCAAATTTGCCTTATCATTTAGTGAAGCAGGGATCTACAGCAGAAGAGAACGAGATTGTTCTAACACATGGTGAGCCTGCTCAATTACCAAACAAAGCTTTACCGCATTGGGAGCTTGCTGCGAAATATGATATTATCGATTTCGAATTGGGCGTAAAAATTACCGGCGCTGGTTTTCCGGTATATAAAGGAAAAGGTGCAAAATTACAACGTGCACTGATCAATTTCTTTTTAGATCATGCTACTGCGGCAGGTTATAAAGAAATGCAGGTACCTCATTTGGTTAATGCAGCTTCAGGTTTTGGTACCGGACAGTTACCCGATAAAGAAGGGCAGATGTACCATTCAACAGTTGATGATTTATATTTAATTCCAACTGCCGAAGTTCCGGTAACCAATTTATACCGTGATGTAATTGTTAAAGAAGAAGATCTTCCCATTAAAAATACCGCTTATACGCCTTGTTTCCGTAGAGAAGCTGGTTCTTACGGTGCGCACGTACGCGGTTTAAACCGTTTACACCAGTTTGATAAGGTTGAAGTAGTACAGATTACACATCCTGATAAATCTTACGAAACTTTAGAGGATATGAGCCAATATGTTCAGTCTCTTTTGCAAGAACTTGGATTACACTACCGTGTGTTACGTTTATGCGGAGGCGATATGGGTTTTACTTCTGCCATGACTTACGATATGGAGGTTTGGAGTGCAGCGCAAGAGCGCTGGTTAGAAGTTTCTTCTGTTTCAAATTTCGAAACTTATCAGACTAACCGTTTGAAATTACGCTTTAAAGGAAAAGAAGGTAAAGCACAGCTGGCACACTCATTAAATGGAAGTGCATTGGCTTTGCCGCGTATTGTAGCTTCTATTTTAGAAAACTACCAAACCGAGGATGGGATTAAAATTCCAGAAGCTTTAGTCAAGTATACAGGATTTGATATTATTGATTAGTCGGAGTAACTAGAGAAGTTTCAAGAGCCTGTGTGGTGTAACTTCGATAGTTTTGCGCCGGGGCCGACTTGCGAAGTTCTCTTTCGCACAAAGCCGGGTAAACTTCGCAAGATGGGCATAAAAAAAGCTTTGCAGTAATGCAAAGCTTTTTGTTTTTATATATAGGTGTGTTTTTTTGTAATGATTATAAAATCAAGATCAACAATAAAATGATGATAATGATAGCGCCAACTGAAAGGTAAACACCTCCAGAAACTGCACGGGCTTGACCTTTTAACTCTCTTAACTCGCTACGTAAAGCTTTACGTTCTGCTCTCGTTAAGTTCGATTTGTCCATGTCTCTGATCTCTTCAACACGGGTTTTAATTCTTTCCAGTTTCACTGCTTGTTCTGCAGTTAATTCTGTTGGGTTTTTCGCAGGTTTATCAGCTGCCTGAGCTGAATTAAAACTAATGCCTAGAGAGAATACCAAGGCTAACGTGTAGATGAATTTTTTCATAATATCTAATTTTTTAGTGTTCGACCTCTACCTAACAAAAAACCTACCAAAATGTTCTGGTAGGTTTTAAAAAGCATTAATTTAACTGTTAAAATTCTTATTTGATCTCGAAAATGGCATTTACTGTGAAATTCAGCTTAATTTTTTTGAAATCGATTTCAGGAGCGCCAGCGGCATCAGCCATTTCAGCTTTCATTGCATAATTTCTATAAACAGGTTGTATTACATTGTCTCCACCATCTTGTATCTCAATTACACCACCTAATTTATCGCCTAATGCTTCTACCATGTAAGCTGCTTTTTCTTTTGCGGCCAATAAGGCTTTAATTTTAAGCTCTTTTTTTAAGGTTTCAATTTTAGAATAATCGTAGCTTTCAATATTTGTATTGGCAATTCCTTTGGCATCTATCGATTCTAATATTGCATTAAACTTGTTTAGATCGCTAACTTTTAAGCGGTATTGTTTGCTGGCTAAGAAATCGGGGTTTTTCTTTTTTTCTGTAGCATAATTCCAGCTGCTTAAATTGCTGATGGTTAAATTTTCTTTTGCAATGCCCGCTTTTTGTACAGCGGCATACAATTGTTTTTCCAATTCTGTAATGTCTACTTTTTTCTTTCCGTTTAGGTATTCTTTAAGTGAAATGCCTATATAAATAATATCGGGTGTTACTTCTGTTTCTGCAGTTCCGCTAACATTAATTTTTCTGCGTAAATCTACTTGTTGAGCCATCGCTGATGATAATCCTAAAAATGCAACCAGTGCAAGTGCTATTAACTTTTTCATATTATATTTTTCTTTGTGTGTACTGTAATGATGTAAGCCATGCACAAATTCCACACCGAGATTATCATTTTTTTATTTTTTTGGAAATGAGCGTCAGTATTTCAGGGCAAAACCTGTCCCGCTATACACTTTAGCCCCGAAGAAAAATCGGGGGCTACCGTTGTTATCGGGTTTATTAACAAAGGATTATGCTACTATCGAAAAAATCTATCAGGCGTAAGCAATTGCGACTGCAATAATTTTTAACCTGAAAAATATTGTTCTTTTTATCATGCAAATATTCATTCAGGTATTTTATCCATTAAAAAAAGCTATTGTTCTAGCCACCTAAACCCGACAAAGCGAATAGCCCGGAATGAAAGCGCAGCGAAATGAGGACTAATAGCGATGGCGGGACCGAATTGGCCAATGCACATTGAAACCTGATTTTCTAAAATAAATAGAATAAGAGTAAAATTATGCGCAAGGTTTTATGCTTAAATAGACGGAATTATAAATGGTTATAAAACCTAGCGCAGCAGAACAAATTTTCTGCAGAATTTTAATCATGTTTTGCAATTGAGATTGCAAAAAGAGAATTGTTAGGTTATTAAACCTTCGATACTTTAACAGCAGTTGGACCTTTTTGTCCCATTTCCACTTCAAAAGTTACTTTATCGCCTTCTTTAATTTGAGTTACCAAACCGTTAGCGTGAACAAAAATACTATCTTGAGTTTCTGTGTTTTTAATAAAACCGTAACCTTTGCTATCGTTAAAGAAAGTAACTGTTCCTTTTTTAATAGGGTTTTCATCGATTATATCTTCTTGTCTTGTAATACCAATTTGTACATCCTCAATGTTGAATACTTTCTTCTTTTTTGGATCTGGTGGAGTAGACGAAATGTTACCATTTTCATCAACGTATGCAAACATTTCTTCAAGAGCTAAACCTTTTTTTGCATTAGATTGACGCTCTTCTTTTTTCTCTTGTTTGTCTTTTTGTTTTTTTAATCGTTTTTTTTCGTTCTCTTTTTTACTGTAAGTTGCTTGAGATTTAGCCATATTTTATTTAATTGTTTTGTTTTATGCGTGACGAGAATGTCAGAATTATACAAATATAACAATACTAAAGCAGAAACACG
This sequence comes from Pedobacter psychrodurus, assembly GCF_004331735.1. GTDB lineage: Bacteria > Bacteroidota > Bacteroidia > Sphingobacteriales > Sphingobacteriaceae > Pedobacter > Pedobacter psychrodurus. The sequence goes on along the minus strand of NZ_SJSO01000025.1, from coordinate 56,443 downwards.
ATTTTATTCCAGAAGGTGATGCGTTAGAATTGGTCAAACGAGTGCCATAACTTTTATATATACAGCAAGTTAAGTTCGCAAAAAGATGTATTTAGCTCTTGTTCCAGTTTGTTTTATCTACCTGATAAATAAAATTCAGTTTTATGTCTTCACCATAATAGGCTACCTCAAGCTCACCAATTTTTGATGCACCTAATTTTTCTGTAGCTTTTTGCGAACGGAAATTTGTTGCGCCGATGTGTAATATTATTTTATCTACAAACTGAAAGGCGTAATCGAGCATTAATTTTTTTAATGCGGCGTTGTGGCCTTTTCCCCAAAAATCTCTTCCAATAAAAGTATAACCAACGGCAACTGAATGGTTTGTTTCATCTAGTTCGTAGTACCTGGAACTGCCCACAACTTTGTTGGTTTCTTTTTCATAAACGATAAAAGCACCCTTCGATTCTATTGCACCTTTAAAGAAGTTTTCGAAAACCTCTCTTTTATAGCGGTCTTTGTTGGGATGCTGCTCCCAGAGTAATGGATCGGATGCTACTGCAAAAAGGGCTTCAAAATCTTCTTCCTTTAAGGGAACTATTGTAATTAAATCGTTTTCTAAGGTGGGTTGTAATTCGAAGTTCATATAGGTTGGGTATAAAAATGGCTGGCTATAGGGCCAGCCGTTTATTGTAATCGTATTTTAGGCAAAGTTATAGATTTCTCCATTCCGTTGCACTTCAGTCGAAATGACGATCCTATTAATCTACTAAACCTTCAATCTCTACCACTTCCTGGGCATCTTTTTGATAATCAACTTTATCAATTTCGAAACCAAATAAGCTTAAGAAATCAGATCTGTAACCTGGTAAATCACCTATTGCTGGCAAAGTTTCGGTTGTTGCTTCTTTCCAAAGTTCGGCAACTTTAGCCTGGATATCTTCACGCATTTCCCAATCGTCGATTCTAATTCTTCCTTTTTCATCAACAGGAACAGGGCTGCCACTATATAAACGATCAGCATATAAACGTTGGATCTGCTCAATTGTGCCTTCGTGGATACCTTCTGCTTTCATTACTTTGTACAACAATGAAATATATAATGGAATTACAGGGATAGCAGAACTTGCCTGTGTTACTAATGCTTTATTAACCGATACATAAGCCTTGCCATCAATATCTTTTAATTTATCACTGATTTTAAAAGCAGTTGCTTCTAAGTCATCTTTGGCTCTTCCAATAGTTCCTTTGCGGTATACTGGTTCGGTTAAAGCAGGGCCGATATACGAATAAGCTACTGTTGTTGCACCATCTGCAAGCAGGTTTTCTGCTTTTAAGGCATCAATCCACATGGCCCAATCTTCGCCACCCATTACAGCAACGGTATTGGCAATATCTTCTTCTGTAGCGGCTTCGATAGAAATTTCGGTAACATTACCGGTATGGAAATCGACAGTTTTATTGGTATAAGTTCCACCGATAGGTTTTAAGGTAGAGCGATGGAGCACTTCGGTATCAGGATGTTTCCGAACTGGAGATGCCAGGCTATAAATTATTAAATCAACCTGACCAAGATCAGCTTTGATCAATTCAATCGTTTTTTCTTTAATTTCTTTAGAGAATGCGTCGCCATTAATGCTTTTTGCATATAAACCAGCAGCATGGGCTTCTTTTTCAAAAGCTGCACTATTGTACCAACCTGGTGATGCAGTTTTGCCTTCAGAAGGTGCTTTTTCGAAAAATACGCCAATTGTAGAAGCGCCAGATCCATAAGCAGCAGCAATACGCGAAGCTAAACCAAAACCGGTTGAAGCGCCAATTACCAATACTTTTTTAGGACCATCTATAGCTCCTTTAGATTTTACATATTCAATTTGATTCTTCACGTTTTGTGCGCAACCATCAGGGTGTGCGGTTAAACAGATAAAGCCCCTCATTCTAGGTTCGATAATCATTTTTGTTCTATTTTACGTTTTGTAATGTTAAAATAAGCGCAATTTTAAGGATATTGAAAATACCATAATGCCCAAATCTTTAACGAAGATAAATTTTTAATCGTTTAACGTTAAATGAATTTTAAATAATAAGCTTTTACATTTGTTTAATTCGTTTTAGATCTAAATTCTATATTTAGAATATTATCTCTTTTCATATCGGTATCCAGGTAAACTGTCCGTGTTTTATCGCCATAGTAAATGCAAAGCACAGCTGTATTTGGTGGGACACTTCCTAAATTATCTGCTCGAAACAATAAAGTGTTTTTGCCTGGTTGCAATGTTAGATAAAACCGCTTGGATGTTTTTTTAACTGCAATTTTTTGATGGACCCATTCGTTATTAAGTTTTAAAGATACAGTATCTCCATCTTCTACCTGGCCGTCCCAAATTTCAAGTTCTATTTGCTTGTTTTCAACTTGCATTTTTGCAATAACATCGGTGTTTCTGTCTAGGGTTTTTTCTGGAGCAATTTTTTTCTTTTGTATTTCTACAGGCTCATTGCTTATGGGTTGATTATCTGATAACGTAGGTTTTGAATATGCGCTGTAAAACTTAGCCACCAGAAAAGTTGCAAAAGCATTTGAGCGGTTTGAAAAATCAAAACTATACATGTTTTCGCTTGTTTTAACAATCAAATTTCCGGTATTTGGCGGCTTGCGGCCATAATTATCTGCAAAAAGTGCAAGCGTATTCATTCCTGTATCTAAGTGTAGCTCATGGCTAAATTTTTTCTCATCAATGGCATGTTTGTTTAAAATCATCCTGCCATTCTGAATCAGTGTTATGGTGTCTGCATCTATAAGCTCTTCATCCTGTATGGCCAGGGTAACAACGCTATCTTTTGTGGTAATTGGATCGTAAATGCCATAATAAATGTTATTTTTTTTGGTAGGAGCCACTATCCTGGGAATATGAGGATCTGTCCAGGGCGTTGAATTTGTTTTTATTAAGGTAATCTTTTCGCGATATAAAAGATCCCTCATATTTACTTTTGAGCTTTCGTAAATTTCATCGCCCTCATCTAAACCCCGCATAAAAAGCCCAAAGTTATCGATCCACATCCGTTGCAAACTCAATTGTGCTTGTCCGGTTTTGGATTTACCCAGCGTAAGTACGCCATTTAGGTAGGGCATCCACTGTTTAATTTTAAAAGGGGTTTCTATTATCGGGTATTTATTTCGACCAATGCCCAGTTGGGTGCTGTTTTTTTTAACAAGCAAGAGCTCATAACTAAATATAAAATCTCCATTTGTAATTTTTAAGTTGGCTGGATAAAGCATCTTTTCAGTTGCTTTGCCAATATTCATTTGCATATTAATTGGTAAAGCCGTGGGATAAGGACGATACTTAAAATTCCAGGTACCCGTAAAGTTCTGAGCTTTTGCTCCGGTCAAAATCAGGAGTAACAAAATTCCTAAAAGAAAACGCATATGATTTTCAATGAATTAAATCTTAAAGATAGGAGTATAACATCTTTTTTGAGGATTAATTTAAAGTTAAATTATTTGCTTTGTCCATTTTCTATTAATTTAGCGCCACACAGATAAAACCGGTTTATCACTTTATGAAAAAAATAGTATTGTCTGCCCTGGTGTTCGTCATCATGGTATCTGGAGAGCTTTCTGCACAAACCCAACATCAAAACTCGGGTTGGTTTATGTTCTTGAACAACACCAAGTTTAATGATAAATGGGGCCTTCAATTCGATGTTCAATTACGCTCGGCCGATGATTGGGGTTATTTGAGGAATACATTAGTGCGTCCGGCATTACAATATTTTATTAACAATAAACATAATGTAGCTTTAGGGTATTTATGGCAAACTACACACACCGAGCTTGAAGGAACTCCTGATCTTACCTTGCATGAGCACCGTATTTTTGAGCAGTACATCTACAGCCACAAAATAAAATCGGTTTTTGCCAGTCACAGGTTTAGGGTAGAACAACGTTTTATCAGGCGTACGGGTGAAGATGTATTTTCACAGCGTTTCCGCTATTTCTTCAGGTTGATCCAACCGTTACAGAAAACCCAACCAACGTTTACCAAAGGGCCATTTGTGGCTTTGCAGAACGAGGTGTTTTTAAATATTCAGAATAAGGATAAAATTAACAATAGTGTTTTTGATCAGAACAGGTTATACCTCGCTGCAGGTTATCGTTTTTCGAAGCAGTTTGATCTGGAAGCTGGGTATATGAACCAGGCTACTCATGGCGTTTCGAACAATACGGTTAATAACATTATTCAGTTGGCCGTTTACACTAGGTTTTAATGTTTTAAAGTCATTTTTTGTAGAGCAACTCTTACAAAATGTTAAAGCTGTTGTAATTGATTGGTCTTTTTGCTCAATTTGCCGCGTGAAAAGATTTACCATTCTATTTTTAGCACTCTTGTTTGGCAAGCGGATGCAGGCACAAGAGATTAAAACCTCTTCAACCAATAATACGCCAACATCAAAAAGTTTATTCAATCCTGAGCACAAAAGGAAATTTTCCCGTAAAGGTGATTTTTATTTTCACTGGGGATATAATAGTTCCTGGTATGGTAAAAGCGATATCAGGTTTCAAGGACCTAACTACGATTTTACCTTGAAAGATGTAGTTGCACACGATAGACAATCGAAATTAAGCTGGGCTTATTTAAATCCTGGGCTAATCACTGTACCACAGTATAACATCCGAGCCGGATATTTTATCAAAGATAATTATAGCATCTCTATCGGTTGGGACCACATGAAATATGTGATGGATATCCCACAAACGGTTGCGATTACTGGTCACATCGGTGCAAATATTTCGCATGAAAATGCACCTACAGGTGCTTTAGCTGGCGATTATAATGGACAAAACATTAATGTGAAGGAAAGTATGCTTACTTATGAGCATACCGATGGCTTTAACTATGCAAATATAGAGATTGAGCGTTACGACGATATCTGGGTAGCACCGGGTGGAAATACTTCTTTAACTTTAGAAACCGGGTTGGGCGGCGGCTTAATGGTACCACGTTCTGATGTACGTCTTTTTGGCCAAGGCAGAAATAACCATTTTAGTATTTCTGGTTATGGTGTTTCGGCGAAAGTTGGTCTTAAGTTTTATGTTTGGAAAAACGTTTATCTACAGAATACCACCAAGTTTGGCGCTACCAATTTAACAAATGTACATACCACTGGTTGGGATGAGCTAGATAAAGCCAGTCAGAAAATTAACTACATTGAAAATATGTGGCTGATTGGATTTCAGTTTTAAAAGATATGGAAAGAGGTTTAAGCCTCCTTTTTTGTTTTAGGTGCAATTTAAAATTGCCACGGAAACACGGGGAATGTTATATTATCTAATTTATCATTCTAAGCGACTGTCTTTTATCTTGGCTAAATATTGTATTACCACACTTTCTGCCTTTTCATTCTGTTTAATGTTTTCAGCATACAAATTAACTCTCAGGTTTTTATAAAGCGCTATCGCATTTTCTAGCGAAGTAATTAAAGATGCTTTATTGTATTCGGCGATGGTGCTCTTTAGCCGATTAAAATCTTCCGCCGGGAGCTGCGTTTCTACTTTACGCACACCCCGTGGTAGGTTGTTGTTTTTGATGTGCAGCAAAGGACCAAATACCACCATTCTTAAAAAGCCAAAGAAATCTAAGGCTTCCAGATATTCACCTCTGCCGATTTTTAAGAGGGCGTAATGCATCCAGGTCCAAAAACGGTCTTCAATCCATTGATAATCGGGGTAGGGAAATTTAGCCTCAGTTTGATCGAGGATTTTCTGTAATTGACAGTCTCTATCAATTAATAGTATTGGGTTTTCAACTCTTGAGGCAAATTCATCCAAGGTTAAAAACTTAATATCGACATGTAATAGTGGGTTGTCGTAAAGGCAGATCAATAGGCGAGGTTCGCCGACATGTTCACCTGTAAAAGCAGAGATCATTTCGCCAAGGCGATTCGCATATTGCAGCATTTTCGATTTATCGGCTGATACTTTTTCTCTGGTAATGAGGATCAGATCGAGATCTGAAAATTCATCGATCTCGTTGCTGAGCCACGAGCCACCAACGGCTAAGCCGATAACAGATTCATCGTTTTTTAATATTTCGGTTGCGTGTTGGGCAAAGGGTTGTTGTATCATGTGGTGATTTTTCATTCATGTATTTTACTAAAAAGATTGCTTCACTCTTGCGCACAGTCCCATGCTTCTGTTCGCAATGACGAGAATAAATTAAGCATCCAATAGTCTTCTATGGTAGTTGATCTGCCCTAAATGGTAAGTTAAATGTGTAGTAAGGTGAACCAAGAAAAATTCGGTTGATGTTTTCTCCTGAAATACCAGCATAGGGTATTCGCTATTGAGTTGTTCATCGGTTATTTTATCGAGCGTTTCGCTAACGGTAGTGGTGGTTTCTTCGATCATTTTGATGAGCTCCTGCTTTGGGATGCCTTTTAATGAAAACTCCAATTCGCGGTTTCGGGTATAATTACTGTCGCACAAAGTTGCGCCAATGTAAGTGTTTAAGTTTCCGATTAAATGCAGGCAGAGATTACCTGCTGAGTTTGCTATGCTTTTATTTATAACCCATAGGCTCGCTTCGTTTTCATACGACCCGATTTCTGATTTCAACTTGCTTAAATCTCGGTTGAAAAGTGTTTTTAAGGTTTCGGTAAGCATAGATAAATTTTAAGGAATTATTTAAAATGTTTATAAACGAATATAAATGTTTAAAGCTGAAAAGCCAGATAACAATAAACAAAAAACGCCCCGAATTTCTCCGAGACGTTTCATTTAATAAATATTGATTTACTATATTTTCCTTACTCTTCCTGAGCCAACAATGGTTTTCTCTACAGATGCGTTACCAGAGTAATTTACACTTCCTGATCCACTGATTACTGCTCTAATGCTTTCATCTACCGCAATGTTTACTGTTCCCGATCCGCTGATGGTTGTAGATAAGGTTTTTACTGCAAAAGATTTTCCACCGAAAGTACCCGAACTGCTGATCACTACTTTAGCATGATCTGCATTGCCATTGATGTTGATTGATCCTGATCCGCTAATTACGCCGCTAAAATCGTCAACATCGGCATTTACTTTTATGCTACCAGAGCCGCTTAAAACGGTTGCGAAATCGCCTGCACTAACTTTGCCATTTACCGTCATTGCTCCAGATCCATTCATGGTTAAGCTTTTTAGCGAAAGTACAGTAACGTAAGCGGTTATTTTTTTGTCTTCGTATTTTCTAGACCAGCTGGTAATACTAGTTTCCGGGCGGATAATGAGTGCATTTCCTTTTACTTCGGTTACAATGGAAGCAATGGCATCAGCATCGCCTTCTAAACGGCAACTTGCTTTTGAACCTAATGTGATTACAATATTGATTGGGCCTGCACCCGCAACTGAGGTAAAGTTGGCTACATCTCTTTCATCACTATTGTATTTTGATGACTTGATGTGTGTTTGATCTTTTGCAATTACATTAATACTAGAGGTTAATGTTAGGGATGCTAATAATATGGCAAATACTTTTTTCATGGGTATAGATTTTATTTTTTTAGATGAATAATGAGCTTTTCTTATAAGACGATCGTTTTACCGAAAAGTTGCATAAAGTGAAAATTTATATATACACTCTTCTCAGGATGACAAGAATTCCCCTCTATAGCGACTTGCAAATTTGGCATTACTGATGGCCTTTTTGGGCAATTAAGAGAAGTCAAGTTTTTGAAACTTGACTTCTCTGCAGATCAAATTATCCTTTTTTAAGGTTAACATAAAACAACGGATCGTGTTTAAAGTTATCTGCATTTATGCTGGTATCTACCTTGATGGTTTTCCAATCGTTTGTAGGTTTAATCAAGGTGTAAGCATCTGTTTTTAATATTACACGTACAGGCATGTCAAAACCCTTAACATCGGTTACCCAACGGTAAGATAAAGTACCATTGTTGATTTTATATTCTAAAACAGGAATTTTGGTATAACGTAAATACTGATCGAAAACTTTATTCAATTTAAGTCCGCTTTGTTTGGCTATGTAATTTTCGATTTCGGCGGTGGTTACGGTTTTGTGATAGAATGTTTTACCCAATCCGCGCAAGATCTGTCTGAATTTTTCATCGTTATTGATCAGCTGGCGGATGGTGCTGATCAGGTTTGCCCCTTTTGGATACATATCGCCGGAGCCTTCTTTGTTTACACCGTAAGGGCCAATTACCGGTATATCGTTTTGGATAATTTTCTGTAATCCGATTACATATTCATCTGCGGCCGCTTTATTCTCTGTACATTCGGTAAACAATACTTCAGAATAATTGGTAAAGGCTTCATGGATCCACATATCGGCAATATCTTTTGAGGTGATGCTGTTGCCGAACCATTCGTGGCCGCTCTCGTGGATGGTGATGAAATCCCATTTTAAGCCATGGCCGGTACCGCTCAAATCTTTACCTAAATAACCTGGCTTAAACTGATTGCCATAGGCTACGGCACTCTGGTGTTCCATGCCTAAATGTGGCGCCTGAACCAGTTTGTAGCCATCTTTGTACCATGGGTAGGGGCCAAACCAATATTCGAAACATTTTAGCATGGGCTTAACATCGGCATCCCAATGTGGGCGGGCTTTGGCACTATCGGTTTGTAATGCCCAATAATCGATACTCAGTTTTCCGTCTTCGCCATCATAGCTATCTTGCCAATGCGCATATTTGCCGATGTAAAAGGTTACATCATAATTATTAATGGGATTGCCTACAAACCAATTGTATTGTTTGTAACCATCAGCTTTATCAACCGTATTTCTCAATCTTCCGTTAGATATTTCCTGCAATGTTTTGGGTATAGTGATGCTGATTAACATACTATCTACCTCATCGCTTTGGTGATCTTTATTTGGCCACCATACACTTGCTCCAAGTCCTTGGCAAGCCACCGACACAAATGGATTACCTGCTTCATCTTTTTTGAAGATAAAACCACCATCCCAAGGTGGTGTTTTAGCCACCGTAGGATTGCCTGAATAGAAAACAGTGAATTTATCTTTGCTTCCTTTTTTAACTGCTTTAGGAAAGGTTATAAAAACAGCATTATATTCTCGGGTAAAAGGTAAATCGACACCTTTATATACCACCTTTTCTACTTTAAGGTTATCAAAAAGATCGAACTGGAGTTTAGTGAAATCTTGTGTGGCTGTGAAAGCAAATTCATTACTTCCGCTAACAGATTTTTGGTCGATATCTATTTTCACATCCAAGTGGTAATAATTGATATCGTAACAAGTACGTAATGGGGTAAGTGTGCCCCGGAGGCTATCGGCTCTTGAGTTTACCTGGTTTTTGCCGAGCATTTGTGCCTGTGTAGCTGAAATGCTGAGGGTAGTAGCAAGAATGAATAGTAACTTTTTCATTTATTTTTATTGTTTAACCATTGCTTTCGGTTCGTGAGGACACGGACCGAGGCAGATAGTAATTTTTTCATTTGTTATGTTTTTGTGAATCGTTAAAAACGATTGACAATTGCACACTCGTTAGAAACAAGCGTGAGCTTATCAAATTATTTTATCAAATCAACTTCGATAAAACTATCGTTAAATACAGTTTGTGTAGCTTTAATATAATCAGCTTCCGTTGCTTTATAAGGATTCTCTACAAATTTTTGTGGGTTACGCGCAAATAGAGGGAATGCTGTGCTCTGCACCTGGATCATAATCCGGTGTCCTTTTTTAAAAGTGTGTAATATATCCTGCAATTGAAAGTTCACGTCCGTTTTTTGATTTGCCACCAAAGCCTCTGGTTTTTCAAAGCTGTTTCGGAAACGGGCCGGCATAACTTCCGAACGTACCATTTGCCAGTAATTGCTCAAAATGATATTCTTGTTTGGCATGTAAGGGTTGTTAGGCTCATCGGCCGGATAAACATCGATCAGTTTTACGATAAAATCTGCATCGGTACCCGTAGTTGAAATTTTAAGATGCGACATTATTTCTCCACCTAAGGTAATATCGTTATCCAATACATCGGTTTGATACACCAACACATCTGGTCTTCTACCCGCAAAGCGTTGGTCTTCGCTCATATAATTGTGTGGCGTAAAGCCCAATGTTGTGGTTAAATCTTCGGTATATGGAACTGGTTTTGCCGGATCGCTGATATAGTTTACAGAACCTGCTGCACCAGGCGCAGTCATGCTGAGTTTACCATCGGCACCCAGATATAATTTTTGTTTAGTCGCCTTTTCTGTTGGCCAGTTAGCAAAAGTTTCCCATTGTTTTTTACCGGTATCGAACATATAGGCTTCAGGCAAGCCAGAGTTTTTATCGCCATTGCCTTTTAAAAAGTGATTAAAGAATTTAGCTTCAATTTCTTTCTGGTAGAAGGTAGCAATGCTATCTCCGAAATACACGTTGCTATGCATGGTATGGCCAGTTTCGCGGCTCCATCTTCCATGCCCAAATGGTCCCATCACAATCGTGTTGTAAGCATTAGGGTTTTTCTTTTCGATGGTTTTATAAATGTTTAACGGGCCCGATAGATCTTCAGCATCATACCATCCACCAACCACCATCACTGCGGGTTTAACAGTATTATAATGTTTTAATAATCCACGTTTTTGCCAAAACTCATCGTAGTTTGGGTGGTTAACGGTTTCTTGCCAGAAGAAATTGTCCTTGTAATATTTGTCGGCATTGCTTAAAGGACCTAAATCTAAAGCAAACTGATAACCATCTTTCGTTTTTGGAAGGATTAACTGGTTGTTGTACCAAGCTTTAGCGGTAGTATCGGTTTTCTGCACGCCAAATACCGGAAAAGTCATGAAATAACTCTGTAAAAATGATCCGTTGTGGTGGAAATCATCAAAAAAGAAATCTGAAATTGGCGCTTGTGGCGATGAGGCTTTTAAAGCAGGGTGATTGCTTAAAATTCCTGCAGCAGTATAAAAGCCCGGATAAGAAATTCCCCACTGGCCAACTTTGCCATTGTTATTGGTCACGTTTTTAACCAACCAATCGATGGTATCATAAGTATCGGAACCTTCATCAACATCTTTCTTGCTTTTTTTATTGTCGATAACTGGCGTCATGTTGGTCCAGGTACCTTCGCTTTTCCATCGGCCACGTACATCCTGATACACCATGATATAACCCTCTTTCATCATCAATTCTGACGGGCCTAATTTTGCAGGGAATTTATCTTCGCCATAGGGGGCAACGCTATAACAGGTACGCTGCATCATCATCGGATACTTTTTATCCTTGGTTGCGTCTTTTGGAGTGTAAATGGCAGTAAAGAGTTTAGTGCCATCGCGCATAGGGATATAAACTTCTTTTTTGGTGTAATTGGCTTTTGGATATCCTGAATCGCTTTGCGCAAAGGCAGAGGATGCTGAAAGCAGGATGATGATGAGTTTAAAGTATTTCATTTTATTATAGTAAGTTAGTTATTCATGTGTTTGGTTTGTGGTGACACGAACCAAGGCTGCAGTTATTTGCCATTTATTTTAAACTCAGTCGTCATTCCCGCGCAGGCGAGAATCGTAATGCTTTAAGATTCCCAATCAACCCGATAGCTATCGGGTTGATTGGGAATGACGAACCGCGGGATTAAGAGCCCAATATTTTACTTCAACACTGATACCGTAATAAACGAGCTGTTGTTTACATCATGATAAATCTTATGCGTAGCTTTCTGGAAATCCTGCGGTTCTGCCTGATAGATATCCATAAATTTCTGCGGATTGCGATCGGCTAAGGGGAACCATGAGTTTTGAATCTGGATCATAATTTTATGTCCTTTTTTGAAGGTATGCGCTACATCTGGCAATGGGTAATTTACTTTGGTAATGGCGCCAGGAACAAAGGGCTCGGGTTTTTCGAAACTGTTGCGGTATTTTCCACGCATAATTTCTCCTCGCACCAGCATTTCGTAACCACCCATTAGTAGGTTTTTAGGGTTAGGTTCTGGATTGGGTGCATCTTCAGGATAAACATCAATCAGTTTAACTACATAATCGGCATCTGTTCCGGTAGTAGAAACCACTAAGTTGGCTAAAACAGGGCCAGTTAGGGTAATGTCTTCTGTTAAAGCATCAGTTTGATAAGTTTTTACATCCGGACGGCGGGCAGCAAAACGCTGATCATCGATCATATATTCGCGTGTACGTTTGGCTTGGATGCCATCCTGGTAAGGAACCGGATTATTCGGGTCGCTCACATATTCATCCCAGCTATCGGTTCTGCCCACTTTTTCGAAACTGAGTTTTCCATTGGGTTGTAAATACAGGTTTTTGTTTTCTACTTCTTGTGGCGGCCATGTTTTGAACTTTTTCCATTCGTTGCTTCCAGTAACAAAAATATTGGCTTCTGCAGCATTAAAATCTCCTTCACCTTTTAAATAATGTTTAAAGAAAGGAAGCTCGTATTGTTGTTGGTAATCAATACTGGTGGTTTTGCCGAAGGGAATATCACCAAAATAAGAACCATCACTGCGTACCCAGCCGCCATGAAACCAAGGACCTGCAACCAGGATATTATTGGCACCAGGATTCTGTTGCTCAATTGCTTTGTAAGTATCAAAAGTTCCATAGGCATCTTCTGCATCAAAAAAGCCACCCACCACCATCACCGCAGGTTTTACATTGGTTAAATGTGGGGTAATTAAACGTGCTTTCCAGAAGGTATCTAAATTCGGATGTTTAAATAAATCATTCCAAAATTTAATGCTGTCGGCAAAATACCTGTCCTTTAAATTTTTAACCGATCCAGCCTCTAAATAGAAGCGGTAATTATCCTGAATAGGGAACTGAAAACCTTTAGGTCCTTTATCTGGTGTAATCGGTTTAGGCCTTGGAACACCAAAGCTGCCCATAAAACTGAATGCATCCATTAGGAACAATGTACCACGATGATGGAAATCATCGCCCATAAACCAGTCGGTAACGGGTGCCTGAGGCGAAACGGCTTTTAAAGCGGGATGTGCATTTGGCAATGAAGTGGTAGAATAAAAACCAGGGTACGAAATGCCATAAATACCGGCATTTCCATTGTTGCCTTTTACATTTTTAACCAACCAATCGATGGTATCGTAGGTATCGGTGCTCTCATCAATAGCGGTTTTAGACTTTTTTCCAACCAGTTGGGGACGGATATCGGCAAAAGTGCCCTCGCTCATCCATCGGCCCCTTACATCTTGATATACAAAAATAAATCCTTCGCGCATCATCGCCGGAAAATTACCTAAGCTTAGTTTATATTTATCTTCTCCATAAGGCGCAACGGTATAAGGCGTACGGTTAATTAAAAACGGATATTTTTTGGTTTGATTTTTGGGTACATAAATGGAAGTGAATAGTTTAACCCCGTCGCGCATAGGGATTTGGCGTTCGATTTTGGTGTAATTTTCTCTAACATATGCCGAATCGATTTGCTGGGCTATTAATTCATTAGAAACAAACAGACAAAATAAAAGACTGAAAATTCTTATAAGGTTCATTTAAGCTAGTTTTAGGAATAAAATTTAAATATAGGTGATTAACGATTGATTAGAAAAAATAGCCCGTAAAAGGTTTGTTAGTATAGAGGTAATCATGGAAGCATGATGTGCTTTGCCATTAAATCCTCTGTTCGTCATCACTTTATCAAAATTTGGTTAAATATTGTTAAGGGATAATCTTTTAAGCGTTTTCACCGTCATATATATAATCGAAATAAACACAAAATAATGAATAGGTTATTAAATAAAGGATTGGTTGTTTTCGCTGCAGCAGCGATGATAGCAACTTTGAGTATTGAGACTGTTTCGGCACAGCGACCAAGTAGGAGTGGAGGTTCTTCTGGAGGTGGTAGATCTGGTTCGATAAGCCCATCTAGGGGTGGTGGTTCTATTTCCAGACAACCATCTATGCATGCGCCAAGTAGAGGTAGTTATGCGCCTAGCAACGGAGGTCGCCCTCCAAGACCCAATTACAGTTATAACAGGCCAGGTTATCGTCCAGGTGCAGGTTATGGTAGGCCAGGTTATGGTTATCGCCCGGGATATGGAAGATCTTATTACAGGCCATATTATAGCTATTATAATTTTTACAGACCGTTTTTAGGCTTCAGGATTGGGGTTTTGCCTTATGGATATTATCCGTTTTATTATGGTGCTAACCAGTTTTATTACTCTGGTGGATTGTTCTATCAGCAAAACAATAGTCAATACGAAGTGGTAACCCCACCGGTTGGTGCTGAGGTTCCGAATTTACCGTCGGATGCCAATCTGGTTACCATTAACGGTGTTGATTATTACGAATATAAAGGCGTTTATTATACTCAGAAAGAAAATGCTGATGGTAAAACCGTATATGTGGTTGCTGGAAAAGACGGTATTTTAAACACAACTGATGGCCCGGTTGATACACATAATATAGGTGATATCATTAATCAACTGCCAGAAGGTTGCAGAGAGGTAACTATTAAAAACGAAAAGTATTTTGTTTCGCCCGATGATGTTTATTATGAAGAAATAGTAGATGGAACAAATATTACTTATCGCGTAATAGGTAAATTGTTTTAATCTTTATTTTATCGGTGTTAGATGGTAACATCTGACACCACGTACGGGAATCTTAATACCGCACACTTTAAGATTCCCGCCTGCGCCTATCGTGTGGACACATCTTTGTTAGCCCGTGTTTGGTTTAGGCGTATATTCCTAAAGCGGTCGTCATGCTGATCCGATAGCTATCGGATTTATTTCAGCATCTTTCCTGCTATCAAATAATACTGATTCCTCAAAAACTATAGTTTAAACACAAAGTTGATTTTTTTTCCGCTCTTTGCCGCGGAGGCATGGTACTTTGGAGCGCCAAAGTACCCAAAGCGCTTTGTCAATCCGGCAATGTGGCTCCTCACCACCCACGCTCATCAAAAAAACAGTAGCACTTTGTTTTGTGTTCAATTCTCACGAAAGTTTTCACTCAGCGCTTATGAACACAAAACCACTGCGTTTAAGGTTTGGTAGTAATATTTGTTCTATTCTGCAATTGTTTTTTTGATTTTCCTGCCACTTGGGATTGACGGCGTTCTTCGGCAAAATCTGTGTTTTATTAAAGTTGGTTAGCAAAATGCATAAAAAACCCAAACCAAAAGATGTGTCTACACGATAGGCCTGCGCGGGAATGACGACAAATCTTGAGTATCTGTTTTGGTATAATGTGCAGTCGGATGTTCCCATCCGGCTGTTTTTGTTTAATTTTATTGAAAATTGATTCATCGGGTTATTAAATGCACTCCATGTCAGATGGTAATATCTGACACCACAACCATGACCCTGACCTATAGCGCAGCGGAAAGGCACAGTAAAATAAATTCAGGATGACATATCTCGAGCGACCAAAAATCCATATTTTTACGGTCTAAACATTTCGATTTGAAACCTGTATCCCAGCTCTTCTTTGTGTATTCAGTTCTTGCTATTGTGCTCTCATCTTGTTCTGCAACAAAGTATGCTGTGGTTAAGCAAAATGAGGCCAGTATTTCGTCTGTAAAGTTTTTGGATGAATATATTATGCCGTTAAATCCAATTTTCCAAAATACGGTTGTTGGTGGTTTATCGGGGATTGATTACGATGTAAAGCAGAACCAATATTACATGATCAGTGATGATCCGTCGCAGCGCAGTCCGGCAAGAATTTATACTGCACAGATTGATATTAAAGAAAATAAGATAGATACCATTCGTGTAACTGGTGTTACTTATATGCTGCAAGAAAATGGGAAACAATATCCTCAGTACGGTACTGATAAAAGTGTAAAACCTGATGGCGAATCGATTCGTTATAACCCGTTAACCAAACAATTGCTTTGGAGCAGTGAGGGGGAACGGTTGTTTAAGAACGGAGATACAACGATTGTTCAGCCTGGTTTAACCTTTATTTCTACAGCAGGAAAGTTCTTAGATACCATCCCAATGCCTAAAGGTTTTTACTTTACAAAAACCGAAAGTGGACCGCGCAAAAATGCCTTATTTGAAGGTTTAACTTATGCCGATCAGTACAAAATATTATATGCCAGCTTAGAAGAGCCACTTTACCAAGATGGCCCTCAGGCCACTTTTGAATATGATAAAGCCTTAACGCGGATTTTAAAATTCGATGTTGCTACCAAAAAGAATATCGCCCAATATGCTTATAACCTTGGCGCAATGCCGGTTAAACCTACGGTTGAAAACGATTGGAATGTAAACGGAATCTCCGAAATATTAGCGGTTAACAATCATACCCTTTTGGTAATGGAAAGGGCCTGGGCAAAAGGGCACGATGATCATACCTTTTTAAAACTTTACCTGGTTGATTTGCTTGGTGCTGAAAATGAAATCGATAATAGCTCTTTTGTGCAAAATCCACCAAGGCCGCTAACCAAGAAATTGCTTTTCGATTTTGATGCTTTAAATATACATATCGATAATTTTGAAGGTGTTACCTTTGGTCCAAAATTGCCTAATGGACATAACTCTTTAATTTTCTGTGTAGACAATAACTTTGGAAAATCGCAGGTGCAGCAATTTTTATTGTTTGAGGTAATTCCATAAAACTAATTCCTGTTAAAAATATATAATGAGTAAAATAAAAGCGTTACTATTTGATTTAGATGGTACATTAATTGATTCTGAGCGATTTCATTTCGATTGTTGGAACAAGTTTTTACGTGAGTATGAAGTGGCGCTTGATTTTAGTGACTGGTTAACAAATTACGCTGGAATTCCCCTGCCGAAAAATGCAAAGACCATAATAGACCGATACAAAATTGAGGAAGAATTGGAAGGCTTTATCAACAGGAGAGAAAAAATAACTTTTGATGGTTTCAGAACAACTGATATTGCTTTAATGCCTTATGCATTAGAATTTATCCAATTTGTTTATGAAAAAGGACTTACGCTTGCAGTGGTTACCGCCAGTCCTAAAATTGATGTTGAAGCTGTTTTTGAGCGGAACGGTTTGGCCAAGTATTTCAGTTTGTTTATTACCAGAACAGATGTAAGCAAATCTAAGCCCGATCCTGAAAGTTATAATCTTTGTGTGGAACGATTGGGTGTAAAAAAAGAAGAGTGCATTGTTTTTGAAGATACCCTAAATGGTGTTAAATCGGCTTTAGCGGCGGGCATTATCTGTTATGCTATCCAAAGTAATGTGCGTGCACACCAAAAACTGAAGATCGCTGATGAATTGTTCCTCAGCTTTGCAAATGCCAAAGCATTTATACTGGAAAAAGGATTGATCTAATGTTAATATGTCAACTCAGGAGATTTTAAACAGTGTTGGGCAATTTTCTGCTAACGATGTGCTTCTTTTTGAAGAGCATACTATCCGAAAGTCGTTCCATAAAAATGACGTGCTCTTGCATCTGGGTGAAATCTGTCAATCTGTTTATTTCATTTTATCTGGATCTTTTTTTCAATTCCAGTTTAACAACATGACAGAAACCATCATCGACCTGCATTTGCCCCAGGAGTGGATGTTCAATCATCCTAGTCTGATCAATCAAGTGCCATCAGATACCACGATCAAAGCATTTGAGAAGTCGGATGTGCTAGAATTGAGTTTAATTAATCTGCATGGTCTGATTGCCAGGTCGCAATCTTTTTTAAGCTTGGCTAAGATTTTTGACCAGACAAACAATAGAACTTATCTTTTTGACAATGCGTTAAATCCTATCCAAAAATACAATTACATCAAAAATGCTAAGCCGCTCATCGTGCAGGTTTTTCCGGTCAAAATGATCGCTTCATATCTTAAGATCGCCCCTGAAACATTGAGTAGGGTGAGGGCAAATCATTAAATTTCCTGATCTGGATCAAGTTCAGCTTTTCAGAAAAATACCGATTTTTGAAATAAAAAAAATATGCTAACAGAGATTAACCCAAAACTTCCAATGCGTGATAAAGAAATCACCAGAGATTTTTATGTAAATAAATTAGGCTTTAAAGACATTGGGAGCGCCGATTTTAAGGATTACCTGATGGTGCAAAAAGACAATATTCAGATTCACTTTTTCCTATTCGAAACACTTGATCCGAAAGAAAACTATGGGCAGGTTTATATCCGCACTAATGATATAGAAGGGCTGTACAAATCTATGCTTGATACTAAACAAAGCATTCATCCGAATGGGAGCCTGCAAACCAAACCATGGGGGCAAAAAGAATTTGCAATGCTTGATCCAGATAGCAATTTACTCACTTTTGGACAAAGCGTTTAAGGCACTAGTTTTGGGTTGAATCCATCAAATTAATAACTGCTCTGTAGCAATGTTTATCAGTTCTATCGCGTTTTTAACATCGAGTTTTTGCATCATGTTGCGGCGATGGGTTTCGATGGTTAATGGACTTAGAAAAAGCTCTTCTGCGATGCTGGCGGTTGTTTTTCCCTGTGCGATTAATTGAAGGATCTGTTTTTCGCGTTTGGTGAATTTTGGTCGTCCTTTTAAATCATTTACCGAAGGTTTAGCAATAATTTCAATAACTTC
The DNA here is from genome assembly GCF_004331735.1 of Pedobacter psychrodurus. GTDB lineage: Bacteria > Bacteroidota > Bacteroidia > Sphingobacteriales > Sphingobacteriaceae > Pedobacter > Pedobacter psychrodurus. Next base: position 37,970 of record NZ_SJSO01000025.1, on the reverse strand, counting down.
TTTGCTAAAGGCCAGTTCTCCTCTAAGCGCAGTTTCGATACCGTTTTTTAGCTCCTCTACCGAAGCATTTTTTAAAATGTAACCACTCGCCCCATTTTGTAAAATCTGCATAATGATGCTTCTTTCGGTATGATTGCTAATGGCAATAACGATCGTTTTAGGCGATAACTTTTTAACCTGCGCACATAGTTCAATTCCATTTACATCTGGCAACATAACATCGAGCAGCACAATATCTATTTCGTGGGTATTTAAAAAGGAAATTAATGCGCTGCCTGATTGAAAACTGCCTACTACCTGCATGTTTTCAAGGTTGTTGATTAAGGAAACGATTCCTTGTATAACAATTGGATGGTCATCAACAACAGCTAGTTTAATCATATTATTCATAACTGATGGGGATTTCGATATTTATAGTTGTACCATTGCCAGGGTGCGAATCGATTTCGAAAGTGCCCTTAAGATAGGCTACCCTATTTTTAATGTTTTCTACTCCTAATCCCTTTTTATAGGTTAAGGCATCAAAGCCAATTCCATTGTCCTCAACTGTGATATAAAACCAGTTTTTGTTTTCGCTGCACTGTAAAACTACTTCAGATGCCTGAGCATGCTTTAGTGTGTTGGTGAGTATTTCCTGTACAATCCTGTAAATAATTATCTGTTCTTCAAGGGCAATATGTTTAGGGATATTGAGTGCTTGAAAATCGATATGCATATGATTGCTCATCGCCGATTCTGCCAGGTCTTTTAAGGCCGTTTCTAATCCGAATTTTAATAATGTTTGTGGCATCATATTCCGGGCAATGTGCCTTAATTCTGTTACAGAATTATCCAGTTGATTAACAATTCTTTGTAGCTCTGCATCAGGCAGCTGCATTTCCCTGTGTTTTGCCCAATTGGATAAGTTAATTTTTAAACCTGATAACATTCCGCCAAGTCCATCATGTAAATCCTGCGCTACCCTGTTTCTTTCTTTTTCTTCGGCATTTAGCATGGCCCTGCTAATTTCCAATTGCTGTTTTTGTTGTAATTCGGCCACTTTCTGTTTATAGTTTATACTCCTTTGCTCCGCAAGCTTTTTATAGCCCCTAAAGTAAAAATACAAAAGGATAACGATGATTAGCAGAAAGAAAGATGCTGCAATTAATAGAAAGGTTGTTGTTTTATTGTTCTTTATAATTAATGCATTTTGTTTCTTTTCTGCATTTAAACTGGCTATTTTTTTCTGGTTTTCTGCATTTTTATATTTAATTTCTAACGCATTAATATCTTCTTTTAGTTTACTTTCATTTAGGCTGTCGTTTAATAATTTGCTCTTTTTTATCCAGTTATAAGCCTCTTTAATATTGCCGCTGGCGTAATTTACTTCTGCAAGCGCTTCTGCTAATTTGAGCTTATTTGTTGCCAATGTATTTATTTCTGGCTGATCGATAATTTGCAGCAACGTTTTTTTAGCCAGAACAAAATTTTTCTGTTTAAAAAGGATTCTGTATTTCTCAAATATTACTTCCTGTAAAGAATAATTGTCGGTTAGCTTTTCGGCCAGTTTAATGGCTTTATCTGCATCTAACAAAGCAAGGGTGTATTGTTTGGTGTTAATTAAATAGCGTGTGGTGCTTTTGTAGTAGTCGAGCCAAAATATTGCCATCGGGTAGCCTATAGCCACATGGTCTGATTTATCCAGTATTGTTTTGGCCAGATCGAGGTGTTTTTTGGTGAGACTATAGTTTTTTAGATGATAATAGTTTCCTGCAGTAGTTAGGTGCGCATTAATGAGTAGATAATACTTATCAGGAGAAGTATCTTTTAAGGCATTTAAACCTTGCTGCAAGTAAGGTGCAGCTTTTTCGTATTGGCCAAGGTTTGTAAAAATCGTTCCGATAGAGACGTATTCTGTGCCTAAAAAGTTTTTGTCGCCAGCCTTTTTAGAAAGTGGTAAAACGCGGTTGATCAGTATATCGAGTGTTGCTTTAAGATCGTCTTTGTGCTGTTGTATCAAACCATAGTTGTGCCAAACCATCGATCGCAGCCGGTAAATAGCTTTTGTATTAAACTTGCTTAATAACGAATCGGCATGGATGAGTAACTTTTCGGCTTTTGTGTAATTCCGGCCTTGGTAAATTAAAGATTCGTACCAATAAGACCTGGCTAGCAGTAAAGGATACTTTTTGCTCCAGGTTCTTGCCTTGTTCAAGTATAATACTGCTTTGGAACTATCATGATCTACCCAGAAATCGGTTAGTTTAAAACCAGCCTCGGCTTTAAGGCTATCGCGGAAGTTTCCACTTACGATGCGGCTTAGACTGTCGGTATATTGCTGGTCGGCTGGTTGCAGCTGGGCCCGGCTATTCAACGAATAGAAAATAAGGAGTGCCAGAAAGATGATATAATTTCTCATTAATCTAAAAATGCACGGTTTATTTCTCAATCAGAAATTAAACCCAGAATATACCTGAAATCAGGTAGAAAAAAATGGTATTATATGGTTATTGTAAAGCAAAGTGCTCATTTGTTTATTTGTAGTTCTATTTTTTTAAATATAATTATGAAAAACATCAAAATTAAAACATTTGTACTTTCTTTTTTTGCCTTAGTGTTATTTACAGGTTTAATGTCGTGTAAAAAAGATGGGGGAGAATCGCCATCAAAATCTTCACACAAGGTAGTTTTTAAACTCGAAGCATCGGCAGGTAGCAACATTAGTGCTGTAGTTTATGGCTACGATTCACAAATTACCACCGCAACGAGCCTTAGCGGAACTACCTGGACAAGTCAGGAGATTACGGTGCCAGCAGGAACCATTTCTTTAAACATTGCTGCAAATGCAACAGGCGCCAATGCTAATTCTACGTTAAAAGTGCAAATTTATGTAGATGGAGAATTAAAAAGAGAGGGCACATCTAGCGGCGCAATCTTAAGTGCATCAGCATCGTTAAGTTTGTAGGTTGGTTCATTGGTGGGTAATTCATAGTTGAAAATTGCCAACTACAAACTGATAACGCTTAATTGAGTCTCGTTCATTAGTCCATTGGGTTTGTTTGGGTTAGGTAAAACATTTTATAGTCTTAAAGTAAAATGTTTTCATACGCTCATCAACCTATGGGCTTTTGAACTTTTATTGCATTATCTTATTGATCTTCAATATTTGATCTATTGGGGCATCAGGTATCGGCGAAGAACCAACAACTGATAAACCAATGACTAAGAAACCGATTTCTATTGCCTAATCGACTTTCAGCATTCCGCCTTTTTTCCCTACATTTGGCTAATCAAAATTCTCATAAAATTATGCAATACGATGTCGTTGTTATCGGTTCAGGGCCGGGCGGTTATGTAGGCGCAATCCGTTGTGCTCAGTTAGGTTTAAAAACTGCAGTTGTTGAAAAATATAAAACTTTTGGTGGTACCTGCTTAAATGTAGGCTGTATCCCGTCTAAGGCTTTATTAGATTCTTCAGAGCATTTTCATAACGCTGCTCATACGTTCACTACCCATGGTATCAACTTAAAAGATTTAAAGGTTGATATGAAACAAATGATCGCCCGTAAAGACGATGTTGTTGCTCAAAATACAGCCGGTATCACTTATTTGTTCAAGAAAAATAAAATCGATTCTTTCGAAGGCGTTGGTTCTTTTGTAGATAAAAATACTATCCTGGTAACTAAAGCCGATGGTTCTACAGAAACATTATCAGCTAAAAATGTAATCATTGCTACAGGTTCTAAACCAACAGCTTTACCGTTTTTACCCATTGATAAAAAACGCATCATTACTTCAACTGAGGCTTTAAACATTAAAGAAGTGCCAAAAACCATGGTGGTAATCGGTGGTGGTGTAATCGGTTTAGAGTTAGGTTCGGTATATGCCCGTTTAGGCACAAAGGTTTCTGTTGTTGAGTTTTTGCCATCTATTATCGGTACGATGGATGCTGGTTTGGGTAAAGAACTTCAACGAGTGTTAAAGAAAACATTAGGCATGGAGTTTTACATGGGCCATAAAGTTACCGGTGCTACCACTAAAGGTAAAACCGTAACGGTTAATGCCGAAACACCAAAAGGCGAAACCATTTCTTTAGAAGCCGATTATTGTATCGTTGCTGTTGGCCGTACAGCATATAGCGAAGGTTTAGGTTTAGATAAAATCGGAATCACGGTAGAAGAAAGAGGTAAGAAAATTCCGGTTAATGAGCATTTAGAAACTTCGGTGAAAGGTGTTTATGCTATTGGTGATGTAATTACTGGTGCTATGTTGGCGCACAAAGCAGAAGATGAAGGTACATACGTTGCCGAAACTATTGCAGGTCAGAAACCACATATCAATTATAACTTAGTCCCTGGTGTGGTATACACCTGGCCAGAGGTTGCTTCTGTAGGTTTAACAGAAGAACAGCTAAAAGAAAAAGGTGTTAAGTATAAAACTGGTTCATTCCCTTTCAAAGCCAGCGGACGTGCAAAAGCGAGTATGGATACCGATGGCTTCATTAAGGTATTAGCCGATGCCGCTACCGATGAAGTTTTAGGTGTACACATGATCGGCCCGCGTGCTGCTGATATGATTGCAGAAGCGGTTATTGCCATGGAATTCCGTGCATCTGCCGAAGATATTGCACGTACTTGCCATGCGCATCCAACTTATACCGAAGCCTTAAAAGAAGCTGCACTTGCCGCAACTGATAATAGAGCGATACATATTTAATCGATAGGTCGGTGTTAAGGTCGATTAATTAAAGTTTAATATTTTGGGCATGCCCCAAGCTGCGCAAGGGTCGGGCTATACGTTAATTCCCGATAAATCGGGAGATTTACACTCCTATCCCTCATGCAAAAACCTAAAGCCGATAAGAAATTGTCGGCTTTTTTACTTTAGTCTGGTAGCTTTAATCTTTTTGCATTGGTCTTTATATTTTCTTAATAAAATGATAACAAACAACGCCTAAAAATTAACGTTATGCGCCTCTATTTTTGCGGTTCAGATATTAAATAAACCATGAACTGTAAAAAACTATTTGGTGCAATCCTTATTGCGTCGTTGGCATTTACTGCCTGCAAAAAAGATCCAACTGATGATCCGATTGTAGATCCTCCAGTAGAAGCTATCGTTCCTGAAAAAATCGACAGCTTTAAAGAAACTGCTTCCATTGATTTAGGTGGAGAATTTGCTTCAGAAATTTCTGCATACGACCCATTAACAAAAAGATTATTTGTAGTAAGCAATGATGGAGGCACCAAAGTTGATGTAGTTGATATGAGCAAATATCCAACTGTTACAAAATTGCAGACCTTAACCTTTGCAAGTAATGCTGGTATTAATAGCGTAGCGGTAAGTAATGGTTTATTGGCAATCGCTTTAGATGGTTCAGATAAACAAGGGAATGGCGATGTAGTAGTATTAAAAACGTCAACTTTAGAAGAAGTTAAAAAAATCACCGTAGGTGCCATGCCCGATATGGTTACTTTCAGTCCAGATGGAAATTACATTTTATCAGCTAACGAAGGTGAACCAAGTCTTGCTTATACGGTTGATCCAAAAGGAACCATCTCCATCATCAATATAAAAGATAATTATTCGGTTAAAACATTAGATTTCGCCGCTTTTGAAACACAAAAAGCAACTTTGCTTTCGGGTGGATTCAGGATTTATGGTTTAAATGCGAGTTTTACACAAGATATCGAACCCGAATATATTGCAGTAAGCGCTGATTCTAAAAAAGCATACGTTACCTTACAAGAAAACAACGGCGTTGCCGAGGTAGATATTGTTGCAGGAACAATTACTAAAATAAATCCGTTAGGCACTAGAGATATCAGTCTAGCCGACAATGCTTTTGATGTAAGCGATAAAGACAGTAAAAAAGTTTTAGGCACTTGGCCAATCAAAGCTTTTTATCTGCCAGATGCAATTTCGTATTTTACTGCTGGCGGTACTGCCTACCTGGCTTTAGCCAACGAAGGCGATACCAGGCAAGATTATACACCAAAAGATGCAAAAGAAGAAGTACGTGTAAAAGATCTTGTTTTAGACCCGATTAAATTCCCTAACGCTGCAACGCTACAGTTAGATGCCAATTTAGGTAGGCTTACAGTAACAAATACCGTTGGTTATACTTTAGTTGGAGCCAACAAAGTATATCAGGAATTATACTCAACAGGGGGAAGAAGTGTAAGCATTATTAATGCAAATACCGGCGCTTTGGTAGCTAACATCGGTAAAGACTTAGAGCAACATGTAATTGATGCAGGTAAATATGATGATGACCGTTCTGATAATAAAGGTGTAGAGGTAGAAAGTGTAGTCGTTGCCCAGGTAAATGGGCAAACCTTAGCTTTTATTGGTATGGAACGTGCAGATATGATTGCTATTTATGATTTAACCATTCCAACAGCACCAAAATTTGTGCAATTGTTCGCTACAGGCGACGCCCCTGAAGGTTTGCTATTTGTTAAGCCAAAAGATAGCCCAAATGGAAGAAGTTTGTTAATTGTTTCAAACGAAGCAGACGGAACAGTGAAGTTCTTTCAGCCCGATAAAATATAGTCTCTCTATCCCTTTATTAATTATTATGTTTAACCCCGATGCGAAATCGGGGTTTTTTGTTTTTTCTCTTGTCGTCATTTCGACTGAAGCCCGCCGGTTTTTCATCGGTGGCGAAATTGAGAAATCTACGAAAGGCGATACATCAATCTTCTTTAAAAGATCTCTCTCCCGAAAATTCGGGACTGCACTATATTTTTGCCAAGTAAAAAACTATATCATTTTTAAACAGGCTCTAAAAATTAAGTCCTATATTGCGATACAAAATAAAACTTTAGGGGTGCCTTCAAAATAAGTTGGCTGAGAACATACCCATTTTATAGGTTAAAGTAAAAGGTAAAAGGCGGAAGGTGAAATCCTATGCCCTAAACCTTACACCCTATGCCATATAAATGAACCTGATCCGGATAATGCCGGCGTAGGAAATTAGTTTGTCTGCAAAAATTGCGTATAATGCATCCTGCATTTGAAGACTCCTGAAGTTGTATAACAAAATGAAGTCTTTAGCAATGAATTATATTAATGTATTAACAATAGCGGGTTCAGATAGTGGAGGCGGTGCAGGCATTCAGGCCGATTTAAAAACCTTTTCTGCTTTGGGTTGCTTTGGTACCTCGGTAATTACGGCAGTAACAGCACAAAATACAATGGGCGTGCGGTCGGTGCATGGCATTCCAGCCGAAATTATTAAAGATCAGTTACAAGCTGTATTAGAAGATATAGTGCCCGTAGCTATTAAAATCGGAATGATTAATCGTGCCCAAGTGGTGCAGGTAATTGAAAAGGAATTAAAAATTTATAATCAATACGTCCCCATTATTTTAGATCCTGTTATGGTAGCCACCAGCGGCGATAGGTTGATCGAAGCTGATACGGTTACCCAATTGGTTGAAAAATTATTCCCGCTGGTAACACTGGTTACCCCAAATATAGATGAGGCGATTATCCTTTCGGGGCAAGAGATTCATAACCTCGATGACATGATTGCTGCGGGTAGAAAAATTATAGGAAAAGGGGCGAAAGCCGTTTTAATAAAAGGAGGGCATTTAATCGGGCCAATCATTTACGACGTCTTTATTGCTGAAAACGATGCTCCCGTTATATTAGAAAGTGCCTTTATTGCTTCTGAAAATCTACATGGAACAGGTTGTACGCTTTCTTCTGCCATTGCTGCCGAAATGGCTAAGGGTAATGCTTTACTAGTCGCAATTAAAAATGCAAAAAACTATATCAGTGAAGCGTTAAAAACTGGTAGCGAAGTAAAAACCGGCAAGGGCAACGGCCCATTAAACCACTTTTTCGAACCTTTAAAATTAATCATTCAATGAAGTGGAGCGAACAGGCATGGGACAGCGTAAAACCAATTTATGCCAAAATTTTAGAAATGCCTTTCAATACCGAATTAAGTAATGGCACCTTACCCGCAGAAAAGTTTATCTTTTATTTGGCTCAAGATGCTTACTACCTTTTGGAGTTTGGCAGAACTTTAAGTACGATTAGTAGCCGAATGCAAGATGCAGATTTGGTGATGGCTTTTGCCGGATTTTCTACTGGTGCAATTTTTGCCGAACGTAGTTTGCACGAAAGTTATTTTGTAGAATTTGGTTTAGCTAACGAAGTGCAACCCACCCCATCTACACTTTTGTATACCAATTATATCCTCAGTCAGGCCGCGTATGCCAATGTAGAAGTTGCAGTAGCCGCTGTTTTGCCATGCTTCTGGATCTATAAGGCAGTGGGCGATCATATTTTTGCGCAGCAAAATGGCGATCAGAATCCTTATAAAAGGTGGATCGATATGTATGCGGGCGTCGAATTTGCTTTAGCAGTAGAAAAAGCGATCAATATTGCCGATCAACTGGCAGCGCAGTGTAATGCAGCAACTCAACAAAAAATGCTGTCTGTTTTTAAAATGGCAACCCGTTTAGAATGGATGTTTTGGGATAGTGCTTATGAACTGGAAAAATGGAAAATCTAAGATTTTAACCCGGTTGGCTGTAAATATTTTGATAAAATGTTAAAAAATTGTCGGTATTTCCAATTGATTTAAGGAACTTTGCAGTTCGATCTATAATTTAACACATCATTTTGGAAGACAGTACGCAAGAACAGGGGATATTAAGAAAACAAGAAGATAAACCTGTATTAGCACAAAGCTCTCCAAAACAAGTACGTTTTGCCATATCTGCCTTTTACTTTATGCAAGGAGTCTGTTTTGCAAGTTGGGCCAGCAGGATACCCACTTTTAAAGCTTCGATGGGTTTAAATGATGCAGAATTAGGATCTATTCTATTTGCATTGCCTGCAGGGCAGATTATTACAATGTTTTTTTCGGCAAAATTAACCACTCATTTTGGCAGTAAGAAAATGCTTGTGGCGACTGCGCCACTTTATGCAATTGCATTAACTTTTTTAGCATTAGCCACCACTGGTTGGCAGTTGGCTGCTTTTTTGGTACTGTTTGGTATAACCGGTAACCTTTGTAATATTGCATTAAACACACAAGGTGTCGCAGGTGAAAATTATTACGGTAAACCCATTATGAGTTCTTTCCATGGGGCTTGGAGTATTGGTAATTTAGCCGGGGCTTTAATTGCCCTTGGATTGGTTAACCTAAAATTAGGCATGTATACCCATTTCTGGATTATTGCGCTGATATCCTTAAGCAATGTTGCACTTAACTGGAAAAAGTTGCTAAACTATAATAAACCAGATGCTGTAGTAGAGAAAACAAAGTTTTTTACCATGCCGCAGGGTATTTTAGTATTGTTAGGCGTTATCGCATTTTGTAGTATGGCCACCGAAGGGACAATGTTCGATTGGAGTGCTATTTATTTTGAAGATGTTGTGAAATTACCTCATAATAAGGCAATTATTGGTTATGCATCATTCATGTTTATGATGGCAAGCGGAAGATTTTTAGGGGTGTTTTTAATCGGTAAATTCGGGCGGAAAAATCTCCTGCAAATCAGTGGCGCCATTATATCGATAGGCATGGCGCTTGCCGTAATATTTCCAAACGTAATTGTTGCCATTTTTGGCTTTATGCTTATTGGTCTGGGTGTTTCGAGTATTGTACCAATGGTATATAGCATTGCCGGTAACAATAAAAAAGTACCTGCTGGTAAAGCCATAACCATGGTTTCGAGTATCGGTTATTTTGCATTTTTGTTTGGCCCGCCATTAATAGGTTATGTTTCGCAACTATCAAGCCTGCGTTATTCTTTCGGGATAATTTCTGTTTTTGGTTTGCTGATTACTTTCCTGATCACAAAAATAAAAGCGATAAACTAGACTGGGATCGGCTTAACGATTTGAATTGATTAACAGAGAGGTATAGCAGGGCTTTCATTTTTAAATAAAAATGTATTCAATATTTGGAGCGCGCCGCTTGTGCATAGCGGAAAGTTCCTTTCCGTTTTACGCTTCGCTTCCTCGTAACTCGTTGCTGCAGGGTAATGCTCAATGTCATTAAGTTAAAGAGAAAGCAAAAAATATTGTCATCCTGAGCCTGTCGAAGGACAAATATTTTTTTGTTTTCGACTAGCAAAGGTCTTCGACAGGCTCAGACTGACAACTCGTATGCTTAACTTAATAACATTGGGTAACGCTTCAACCGGGGCTAATGGGCCTAAACAGTATTTCATTTTTGGGGTTGCAGGGTGCACAAACCCTTGTTCGTAAACCCGATTGGAGCGAACATCCCGATTTTTTGATCGGGATAAAGCATAAAGCGGGACTGGTGCCCTCCAAGAACCACAGGCCAATCATTTCCTAATTTTAAAACAATCATTTTCATTTCGAGTGCAGTCGTAGCTACAGGGTAACGATTACTACTTTTGTCCTATTCTTTCTTCACCAATCCATGTTCTTTTAGGGCTGCAATAGCCAGTTCGATTAACCTTAAATTTTCTTCCTGATGCCCATGTTGTACTTCAACATTAATATAAGGAATATTATTCTGCATGGCGTAAACCGAAAGAGAGCCATCGTTGGAAACAAATTTAGATTGGAGAATTACATTCACATTCGCTTTTTTTAGGCTCTTGAATAACCTGGGCTCGGTTACGTAAACAAGATCATCGCCATCCATCTGGAAGTTAATATAAACCGAATCGGCCGTGCTGGCTAAATCATATCCTGGCAAATAAGAAGAAATACCAAAACCACCATCAGCATTGTTATGCAGCGTTAAAAAATAACCTGTAGCTTTTGGGTCGTAAAAATCCACTATTTGTTTGCCCGCATTAAGTATCGCTTTTTCAACTTCATTAGAGCTGAAAAAATCTTTTTTTAACCGTGTTTTTACACCTACTTCGGTATAAATGGCGTTAGGATCTATACGATATTGATCATCCATATAGGTGAAATAATAATCTCTTACACCACCATATTGACTGTCGATGAGTTCGCCGCCGCTCCAACGAATATAATCAAAGCCTGCTTTTACACCGGTATCTTCATTATCATGTACGACTAAAAATTTAATGCCATTAGGTTTGTAACTGTATTTTACCAGGGTGATGTCTAGGTTATAGAGCTTAATAGAGCTCGAATCTGTAGTCATCGCCGGAAAAACAGGAGGGTGTTGAGCATTAACCAAAAGGGAAGAGCAGATCAGGAATAGGCTAAAAATGAATTTAAACATAATGCCTAATATACAATGTTGTAACATAATTTGTTTGAAGACAACATTGTATAATTATCTGCGCAGCATTTAAAAAGAAGTCAAGTTTCCACTAGCACTTTGTCCGTTTAAACTAGACTTCTTGGATAAAACTTCATATAAATAGTGGTGGTTCGTGGGGACACGAACCATGGCGGCGTGTTACGTTTGGAACTCAACAAAAAAGCCCCGATTTGGGGTCGGGGCTAATTGATTGTTAATCTGGATATTTATTAATGTTTTAGATCCACATCATATTCGAGCACATCTTTGTGGTCGTATGGTTCTACCATCAGCTCATCGATTGTTTTAACTTTTTTGTTGAAACCTAACTTATCCAACATAATATCGAAAATTAAGTAAACTACCGGTACAACGATCAGGGTTAAGAATAATGAACTGGTTAATCCACCTACGATAACCCATGCCAAACCATTTTTCCATTCGGCACCTGCACCACTTGCTAATGCAATTGGAAGCATACCAAATATCATGGCAATAGTGGTCATCAAAATCGGGCGTAAACGTGCATGGTTAGCCAGAATTAGCGCTTCTATGGTAGATTTTCCTTCAGCTTTCATATGGTTGGTGAAATCGACCAAAATGATCGCATTCTTGGCTACTAAACCCATTAGCATAATAAAACCTAAAATGGTAAAAATACCGATTGAGTTATTGGTTAAGGCCAATGCTAAGAAAGCTCCGATTAAAGCCAGCGGTAACGAGAACATCACCACAAAAGGGTAAACAAAACTATCATAAAGTGCTACCATAATCAGGTATACCAAAATAATTGAAGCCAATAAAGCAATACCTAAAGTACCAAAACCTTCACTTTGGTTTTCCTGATCTCCAGCCCAGGTATAGCTTACGCCGATTGGCGCTTTTAGTTTACCATTTTTTTGCATTTCTTCCAGTTTCGCCTGGAACTCAGCAACCACGGTTCCTGTTGGTCTACCGATTGATTGTGCTTGAACGGATACAGATGTCGATTTGTTTAAGCGTTCCAACTGACTCGGGCCTGAACCTTCGGTAATATTTGCAAATTGCGATAACTTAATCTGTTTGCCTTCAGCGTTTACAAAAATCAGGTTGCGCACATCATCAATATTTTTTCTGTTAAAATCCTGATATTGAATATTAATGTCGTATTCGTACTCGCCTTTTCTATATTTACCATCGGTATTACCCGCAAATGCAGTTTGCATGGTAGAACCAACAGTTTGTAGCGTTAAGCCAACTGCCGACATCTTATCGCGGTCTACCTGAACATTAATCTCAGGTGTTCCTTTTTCTACCGATAATTTAATCTCCGTAGCTCCAGGAATTGTTCTAAGCACCTTTTGAGCACCTTCGGCATATTTTAGAGCACTATCCAAGTTAGAACCCATTACCACCAAGCTGATAGGCGCATTTTCAGCAATGCCCAAAATACTGATCGGAACGGTTTTAACTTTAGCTCCAACTAATTCTTTTGCCAAAGCACGACTCATTTTTGTGGCAAAAATATCTGAAGACATGCCTTCGCGTTTATCCCGCTCAACCAGTTTCACATTAATCTCTGATTTGTATGCTGTTGCCTGGGTTCCACCGAAATCGCCACTCGCCTGACCTACTGTAGTAATTAACTGGATAATTTCAGGTTGTTTACTTAAGTAAGCCTCTGCTCTTTGGGTAAAGAAGTTGGTTTGCTCTAACGGAGCATCCTTAGGTAATTCTATTTGGATTAAGAACTCGCCTTTATCAGATTTAGGGAAAAACTCCGATCCAATAAAACCTGCTCCGGCTAACCACATTGCAGCAACGAATAATACGACTACTGCTAAAATGGTACGTCTTTTATGGTTTAAAGACCATGTTAAAATGCTGGTAATCCAAATCGTGAATTTTTTAAGCTGTTTTTCGAACCATAAAATAAATCGCCCAAACATGTTTTTGCCTTCTATATGCTCTAACTTTCCAAAACGTGAGAAAAGTAACGGAACAATAGTGAATGAAGCCACCAATGAAAGTAATGTTGCAATAATTACCACCACACAGAACTGACGTAGAATATTAGATACCAAGCCCGAGCTGATTGCGATAGGGAAGAATACCACCACAATTACCAAGGTAATAGATACTACCGTAAATCCAATTTCACGTGTTGCATCAGAGGCAGCCCTTACTTTGTTTTTACCCATCTCCATGTGTCGCTGGATATTCTCCAATACCACAATGGCATCATCCACCAGGATACCTACCACCAGGGACAGTCCTAGTAATGACATTAGGTTTAAGGTGAAACCAAATAAGCTGATCCCAATAAACGTAGCAATTAATGATGCTGGGATGGATACCATTACAATTAACGCATTACGTAAACTGTGCAGGAAGAAAAGCATTACGAAAGCCACCAAAACAACCGCAAGGATTAAATCGTGGATAACGGCATCTGCAGATTCTAGTGTGAAAATCGAACTGTCGTTTACAATTTTAATGTCGAGATTATTGGCTTTATATTCATCTTTAAGTTTAGCAATAATGGCATGTGTACCTTTACTTACCTCTACTGCATTTGCATCACTTTGTTTGATAATCTGGATTGCGATGGATGCTTTACGATCAACACGTGCCAGTTTTTCGGTTTCTTTTTTCGAATCCTGAACATCGGCTATATCACCCAAACGGATCTGCGCACCATCTTTCGAAGTGGTTAAAACCAGATTTCTTAATTCTTCAATACTTCTGTATTTACCCGATAAACGAATTAAAACATCCTGATTTTGTGTTTTAACACTTCCGGTAGGGAAATCTAAGTTAGAACTTAAAATTAGTTGCTGCACCTGAGGTACAGAAAGATTGTAACCTTGTAACTTGTCAGCATCTAGCGAAACCTGGATTTCACGTTCTGAACCACCAATTAAGTTAACCTGAGCAACACCCGTAACCCTTGAAATAACCGGAGCAATACGTTTATCAATTAAATCGTAAAAGGTTATATCATCCATGTTTGCAGATGCAGTCATCGTAATAACCGGTAAATCATCTAAAGAGAATTTACTTAAAGATGGTGTTTTTACATCTTCAGGTAAATTAGAAAGAATGGCATTTACTTTACGTTGCGCATCATTCAATGAAATATCGATGTTGGCCTTATCTGTTAAGGTAATGGTAACCGTTGATAAACTCTCGAACGATACAGAGTTGATCTTTTTAATGTTTTCCATCGATGATACCGCATCCTCAATCTTTTTGGTTACGGTATTTTCAACCTCATTTGGTGAAGCACCAGGGTAGATGGTCGAAATAGATACTACGTTGTTAGAGAATTTTGGAAGTAATTCATAACCCAACGAAAAGTAACTTAGTAGCCCAAGCAAGGTTAATGCGGTAAACACCACAATCACCAGCGAAGGCCTTTTTATAGATATATCTGTTATCTTCATTTTAATTAGTATTGCGTTTTGCGATTGGCGTATCGCGTTTTTAAAGCCGAATAAATCTTTCTAACTTATTTTACGATACTTACTGCAGTACCTTCAGCTAAATTAATCTGACCACTGATAATTACAGTCTCACCTTCTTTTAAGCCATCAAGAATCTCCACATTGTCTCCTAAAATACGACCAGCTACCACATTACGTGTTTTAGAGGTATTGTTAGCTTTATCCAATACAAAAACCTGGTTGCTGCTCACACTACCCACAAACGATGTACGTGGAATAAGGATGCTTGGCGCCTGTTTAGGGAACTTAAATACCGCAGTACCGTACATACCCGCTTTTAAAGTGTTTTTGTGACTGTTCTCTACTTCAATTTCAATCGGGAAGTTTAAGGTTGCATCGGCTTTAGCAGCGATGAAAGTTACTTTTCCGGAGAAATTATCAGTTGGGAAAACCGAAGATTTAATCTCGATCTGATCGCCGATTTTAAGATTAGCAACCTGCGATTCGTTAACGTTTACTTTTAGTTTTAATTTAGAAACATCAACCAACTCGAACAATTGCGTACCCTGAGTATTAACAAAAGCACCAACTTCGATGTATCTTTTGTTTACGATACCGCTAATAGGCGATTTAATGTTGGCATCACTTAATCTCCTTTGTGAAGCCTGTAAGCGAAACTTTGCATTTCTTGTCGCCAACTTAGCCTGATCTAACTGCTGTTGGGTAACCCCGCCAGTTGAGAATGAGCTTTGGTATCTGGCCTCATCCCTTACCGCATTTTGGTAGGTAGCCTCAGCAGTTTCTCTATCTGTATTGATAATTTCGGCATCAACACGGGCTAAAACCTGCCCTTTACTTACGCGGTCACCTTCATCAACATAAATAGCAGTAACACGACCTGCATTTTCTGATAAGAAGTTAAGTTCTTGTTTAGGAATAAAGTTTCCGTTTGCACTGAAATCTAAATTCACAGCTTTTCTTTCTACTTCTGCAACACGAACGGCAACAGCACCACCACCTTTAGCAATGAAAGCAGTTTTTTCTTCGTTCTTCTTTTTATTGTTGCTTAAAACATAAGCTATTGCACCAAGGGCAATAACAATTACGATAATTATGGTAATTACTCTTTTCATTTCTATTGTACTAGCGATTTAATATTTCCGTTTGATTTTATTAATTGTATTTCGGCTATTTTGTAATTCAATAAAGCCTGTGTATAGCTGTTCTGTGCCTCAGTAAGTGCATTTTCTGTATCCAGAAGATCGGTTAAAGAAGCTAAGCCATTGTTATAATTGTTTTGTGTGCTTTTGTAAATTTCCTGGGCTAAATCCGCATTTTTACGTTGCGATTTAATAGTGTTGATGTTGTTCCGCAATTGGATTTTCGCGTTCTCATAAGCCAGGTTTAACGAGTTTACAGATTCTTTTCTGCTCTCTCTTGCTTTTTTAATATCCACATCTGCCTGGCGAATTTTTGAACGTGTTAAAAAGCCATTAAAAATTGGCACTTTTAAAGTTAAACCAACCGCCGATGCACCATATCCAATTGCAGCAGCATTAGATTTTAAGAAATCGAAGCCATCACTTTGGCTCGAGTAGGTATAATTACCTGTTAAAGCCAGAGATGGATAATATTCAGCAACGTATGCCTTTCTTTGCAGTGATAGAAGTTTATCCTGATTATCCAAAAGTTTAACCTCTGTTCTGTTTGCCAGATCGATAGAATCTGTAAATACAGGTAAGGTAGTTACCTCTGTTAATTCGGTAAAAGGTAAGCTGATCGGCGTAGAAACCGGCATACCCATCGAGAATTTTAACTGATTCTCCAATTGGGTAATGGCATTGATCACCTGCTCGCGTTGTGTATTCAGGTTAGTTAAATTTACAGTAATACGGTCAACATCGATTTTCCTGGCCAAACCATTTTTAAACTGGTTTGAGACAATTTTTTCTACAATATTCACATTTTTGATGTTGGTATCGATTACATTTAACTGCTGCCTATTTACCAATACTTGGTAATAGTTGTTGGCAACCAGTTCGATAATCTGCTCTTCTGTTAATTTCGAAGTAAGGTTGTAATATTCCTCACTGGATCTTGCCGCTTGCAAGCCTGTAAAAACCTGTTGGTTAAACAATTGTTGCGAAAGCTGAACACCTGCTGTCGAATTCCAGTTCTGGCCTAATTTGATCGCCTGTGTCTGTCCGCCGAAATTAGCAACCAATTGGCCAATAATAGGGTTGTATGTTAAACCAACATTTCCTGTTAATTGAGGTAAGGCCTGCGCCCTAACTTCCTCTACCTTGTATCTTCCGCCTTCAATATCCAGTTTCGAGTTTCGAATCTTGGTGTTGTTTTGGAGCGCATAGGTTAGCGCATCTTTTAAGGTAACTTGCTGCTGAGCAACTACCAACTGCGGTAAAGCCGAGCCGATAATAAGTATGAGCATTAATTTTACCATTTTTACTCTAAGCATAATGTATTGTTTTTTTGTTTTTGGGTTCTTATCTATTTAAAATTTGTGGCCCGTTTACAATTGGTTTTATCAATGTTTCGGCCGTAGTATTTCATTCTGAACATCTTAAACCTCTTACAAATATGGTAGTGAGGTTTTTTTGTTTCAGCGTCATTCTGTTAAATGCTTTTTTATCCGGGAAAAGATCTTTGCCTGTTTCCATAATGCACATCGTGCAAAGGCCCATCAAACTTTCCAGATAAAGTTCTGCAACGTGGGCAGTATCATCGTGCTCTATTTCTCCTTTTGTTTTGGCCTGAGTAAAAATTTCTGCAAAGAATTCTTTCTCAGAGCCTTTAAGGGCTTGTAACTTGCCTTTTATTATATCATCGTTTAACAGATCAGGAATACCTTCGGTAATCCTTAACATGTAATATTTTTGGAAGAAAGTGTTCCTCACTTCTATCGTACTGAAAAGGATGTCTTCTAAAGGCTGATCGGGATTGTATTTCTTTTTGATCAACTCAAAGAAGTCGTTAAATACCCTTTCTATCACTCCAATAATTAAATGCTTCTTATCTGGGAAATAATAATAAAGCGATGGTTTGGAAACAGAAAGGTCTTCTGCTATATCATTCATTGTGGTTTTACCAATACCAAAATGGATAAAGCGTTTTATAGCACCATCAATAATTTGCTCTCTCTTTTTATCGGCTACAATCATTTTACTTTTCTACTTTCTGACTTTTTTAATATTTTAGTCAAAAATAGTGCTAAAAAATGATTTGTCATGAAAGGTTTATTAAAAAGCGCGTTAAGCTTACAGTTTTATGACACAATTTTGATTCTCGGTCTGTTTATATATCTTTACAAACCAATCATTTAGAAACTTGTCAGTATTAATCAACATCATTATTGTACTCTTTACCATTATTTCAATGGAGTGTTTGTCTTGGTTTATACACAAGTATTTATTCCATGGGCCACTATGGTTTATGCATAAAAGTCACCACCAAAAGGCAAAATCATTTTTCGAATGGAACGATTTGTTCGCTGTTCTTTTTGCTACGGTATCCTTATTTTTAATGTATGTAGATCGAGATAGTTTAAATTATCGATTTTTTGTTGGTTTAGGCATTAGCTTATATGGCATGATTTATTTTGTAGTGCATGATTGGTTTGTGCATAGGCGTTTTAAAACTTTCAAAAGTAATAACACCTATTTGCAGGCTGTACGGAAAGCGCATAAAATTCACCATAAAAATAGAGGGAAGGAAAAAGGAAAGGCCTTTGGGCTGTTGTTTGTGCGGAAAAACTTAATACAAATTGATTAAAATATTTTTTAACCTCTGCCATGAGAAAAATTTACTATGCTTTTGTGCTTTTATCACTAGTTGTAATCACATCATGCGGCAAAAAGACGGATAAAGACCGCGCTATTGCACTTGTAGAGTCTAAATACGAAAACAGTAATCAGGAACTGAATTTTAACGGTTCAAGATTAGATAGCCTTTACAATATTTCTCCTCGGGCTTATGCCGATAGCCTAAAAAAAGGAAATGAGTTGGATGTTACCTTAGCTGCACTGGAAAGTCAAATCGAGCACTTGAGTCAGGCAGAATCGGATAGCGTAGGGTTAATTAGTGCTAAACTCACTGAAGAAAGATATCGCCTTTTAGACCTTGCAAAAATGAAACCCGCTTTTATTGGCTGGAAACTTTCTGGTGTAGCTGTTGAGGGAGAGAAACCTGAAGTTTTAAGTTTTAATTTTGATAAGGGGATTACCAAAATCGTTCCTTAACTATTTTTTATTTTAATTTGCAGCATAACACAAAATCAACATGCTTCAAATCCAGGAAAATATTTCGTTAAAACCATATAATTCGTTTGGTATCGATGTTAAGGCAAGCTACTTTGCTGAGGTATTTTCTGAAGCAGATTTGGCCAGGCTGTTTAAAAACGAGATCGTAAAATCTCAAAAGCTCCTGGTTATTGGTGGGGGAAGTAATGTGTTGTTTACTCAGGATTATAACGGATTAGTCGTTAAAATCAGCATCAAAGGCATTCAATCCGAAATTATTGATGGTAAAGTTTTGGTAACTGCCGGTGCTGGCGAAGTATGGAACGATTTTGTAAACTACTGTGTTGGGCATCATTTTGCAGGTGTAGAAAACTTAAGCCTGATCCCCGGTACGGTTGGTGCATCGCCCATACAGAATATCGGTGCTTATGGTGTAGAGCTTAAAGACGTTTTCGAAAGTTGTACCGCATTTGAAATCAAAAGAGGAAAAATTAAAACCTTTAGTTATGATGATTGCCACTTCGGTTACCGCGAAAGTATTTTTAAAGGTGAGCTGAAAGGTCAGTATATTATTACGGCTGTTACTTTTCGTTTGTCGGCAGAAGCAAAAATTAATACTTCCTATGGTGCTATTGAAACCGAGTTGTTGAACAGGGGAATCGAAAAGCCGAATATTGCCGATGTTTCTGCCGCTGTATCGCATATCCGTGTAAGCAAATTGCCCGATCCGTCTACTATTGGTAACGCAGGTAGTTTCTTTAAAAATCCAGTGATCGAAAAATATGAATTTGCCAATATTGTGGCAAAACACCCTGATGTGGTACACTATCCTACAGCTGATGATAAAATTAAATTGGCAGCAGGCTGGTTAATTGAGCAATGTGGCTGGAAGGGTAAAGTGCTCGGCCAAACAGGTACCTGGAAAAACCAGGCTTTGGTTTTAGTTAACCACGGACATGCAACTGGCACAGAAGTGTATAATTTTTCTGAACAGATTATAGACAGTGTAAAGTCTACTTTTGGAGTCACTTTAGAAAGAGAAGTAAATATTCTGTGACGAAAGCTTGCTCTTGCATGGTTGTACGCTTTTGGCACCGTGCCAGAAAATTTTGGTACTAAGTTTGTTTAGGTTTAAGTGAATTGATAATAATTCATTTGTTTTTTTTACTACCTAAAGCTAAATATCATGACAAAATTTGAATTCAATCATCTGGTTAATCATCACTCGGTATCGCTTAGATCTTATGCTTTAAATTTTACTAAAGACGCAGAAGACGCAAATGATTTAGTTCAGGATACCATGCTGAAAGCGATCACTTATTACAATAAGTTTAAAGAGGGTACGAATTTAAAAGGTTGGTTGTTTACCATCATGAAAAATACTTTCATTAATAACTATCGCCGATTGGTGAAAACTAATACATTAATTACGCAGAGTGAGGATATTTCTTCTGCAAATCTTTCATTTAGCGCAACTAAAAATCAGGCTGAGAGTAAATTTGTACTGGGCGATATTGATAAAGCCCTTTCACAATTACCAGAGGAGTATTATGTTCCTTTTATCCGTTATTTTGAGGGGTATAAGTACCATGAAATTGCAGATATGTTAGCTATTCCGATTGGGACAGTAAAAACGCGTATCCACGTAGCAAGAGGAATCCTTAAGAAATATTTGAAAACTTACTCGAAAGAAATTGCCACATCAGAAGTGGCTTAAGATACATCCATCGAAAAACTAGAGGCTCAGATTTATCTGGGCCTTTTTTGTTTATAGCTACTTCATTCCCACGCAGGTGGGAATCTTAAAGCATATTCTATTACGATCCCGAATTAATCCGGGATGACGAACCACCAAGTCCCCATTCCGATCATGCTGATTTTTCAAATTGATCGTCATACTGATCCGATAGCTATCGGATTTATTTCAGCATCTTTTCGATAAGGATTCTGAAATGAAGGCCAGATTTGAAACTAGTTATTTACAAAGTACCGTAAAAAGCAAAAGGCCTGAAAAATTCAGGCCTTTTTGCTTATCATATATTTGGTTAGTTGATTCTTATTTTTTCTTTCAACAATTCGCCTTCTCTCTTATTTCGAAACAAATGCAAAGCCCGAACGATTGTGTGTTTTAAAGCTTTAATGCAGTGTTTTTGTTTTGTGGTTATAAAGATAAGGGAAATTTTAAATTTGTCAAGCTTTTTTTAACTTTTTTTTTATTTCTTTTGCTACCACTTGCCCTGAGATGATTGCAGGTGGTACACCAGGCCCCGGAACGGTTAATTGTCCGGTATATAAAAAATTTGTTACCTTACTTTTCATCTTCGGTTTTAAAAAAGCCGTCTGTTTCAAAGTGTTTGCTAATCCATACGCATTTCCTTTAAAAGCATGGTAATCTGCTACAAAATCGTTCATGGCATAACTGCGTTTAAACAAAATGTTATCGGCAATATCGTTTCCGGTTAAATCTTTAAAGCGCTCGATCAGTAAATTAAAGTATTCTTCTCTTTTGCTTTCGTTATCTGCTAAATCGGGAGCAACTGGAATTAAAAAGAAAAGGTTCTCGCAGCCTTCTGGTGCAACACCTGGATCGGTAACCGATGGGCAACAGGCATAAAAGAGTGGTTTTGATGGCCATTGTGGATTGGTATAGATTTCTTCGGCATGTTGATCAAAATCTTCATCAAAGAATAAGTTATGGTGTAATATGTTGTTTAGCTTTTTATTTAATCCAACATAGAATAAAAGGCAGGATGGAGCCATGGTCCTTTCATTCCAATACTTTTCACTGTAATTACGGTAAGGTTTATCAAAAAGGTGTTGATCTATATGGTGATAATCGGCATTGCCCACCACAAAGTCGCTTTTAAAGCTGCCCCTATTCGTAACTACATACTCTGCCAGGTTGTTTTTTACTTCAATTTTGGTTACCTCCGTATTGAAAATAAATTTCACGCCCTCGCTTTCAGCTATGTGCTGCATGGCCGTCACAATTTTGTGCATACCGCCCATAGGATACCATGTGCCTAAAACAAGGTCAGCATAGTTCATCAAACTGTATAAGGCAGGGGTGTTTTGTGGCGTGGCTCCTAAAAATAAGACCGGGAATTCTAAAAGTTTCCTCAACCAATCGTTTTTGAACAAATGGTGCACATGTTTCCGCATATTCCCCAAAAGTTGTAGCTTAATGCCGCTAATGGCTAATCTCGGATCGAAATATTCCATTACGCTATGCGAAGGTTTAAAAACATACTCGTTCATGCCCACATCATATTTGTATTTGGCCTGATCGAGAAAATGTTTTAAGTTTTTGCTGCTTCCTGGTTCTAGCTTCTCAAATAAAGCATATAAATCTTCCAATGTTGCTGGAACATCAATCGTATCCTGTTTGCCAAAATAAATACGATAAGAAGGATTTAATCTTTCTAGCGTGTAAAAATCAGAAGCAGTTTTGCCGAATAAGTTGTAATAGTTTTCGAAAACATCTGGCATCCAGTACCAACTCGGACCCATATCGAAAAGAAAGCCGTCTTTTTGCCAGCTCCGTGCCCTGCCACCGGCCATTTCGTTTTTTTCGATAACTGTAACATCACAACCATCTTTAGCCAATAAAGCTGCAGCAGCCAAACCTGCAAAGCCGGCACCAATAATGGTAACTGTGGGTTTTTTCTCCATGGTGTAAATAAAGGAATTTTATTGCGTTTTGTTTTTGTTATTCTAATATTCTATTATTCTGAGCATGGCGAAGAATTTTTAAAGCCTGTAGAGTATAGGTGCTTAATAAAGTATATGTTTTACCATTAAGGAGTTAAGAAAGTTAAGATGGATTGTCTTAATGTCCTTAATTTCTTAATGTTGAAGAGTGAATATCTGCCAAGAGAACTCTTGATAGATTTCTTACCTTTGTCACATCTCATGATTAAACTACGCATTATATTTTTTCTGCTATTTGCAGCAAGCCATATTACTTACGCCCAGTTATCTACCCAAGAAATTGCGATATTAAAAACTAATATGGTTAAGGCGGTAGAAAACTCAAAGCTAACTGACTCGTTATTTGCCAAGCTAAACAAACTGCCCAATAAAACCGCCCTAATAACCGGTTACATGGGAACGTTGGAGGCGCTTAAAGCCAAGCACTCGTGGAATCCCTACAACAAGATCAAGTATGTGAGCCGATCGCTCAAAACCATGCAAAAAGCAATTAATATGGATAAGGAAAATATGGAGATCCGCTTTATGCGGTTTTCGATTGAATTTTATACACCTTCCTTTCTCGGTTTCAGTAAAGATTTAGCTCAGGATAAAAAAGAGATTGTTAAACATTATCAAAATGAAAATTTTGGTCTTGCCGATCGCGAACTGGTTAAAAACGTAGCTAAATTTATGATCGACAGTAAAAAATGCACCCCAGCTGAAGTTAAAATTTTGACAAAACACCTGTAGAATGAATTATACCTACCTAATTATCAATTTTGCTGTAATTTTCTTTCCCTTTGTTTTATCATTCGATAAAAAGGTTCATTTTTTTAGCAAATGGAAGTTTGTATTGCCTTCAATATTAATTACAGGCCTGGTGTTTTTAATTTGGGATATCCTGTTTACCAAACTCAATGTATGGTCTTTTAATCCCGATTACATTATTGGCGTGAATCTTTTGGGGCTACCTTTAGAAGAGATCCTCTTCTTTTTAACCGTTCCTTATGCCTGTGTGTTTATTTACGAATGTTTAAACGCCTATTTCCCCAAAAACGATCTGCAGAAGTATAGTTTGGCCTTGAGTAATCTGTTCCTCGGACTTTGTGTGGCCATTTTATTTTTTGGTTATAACAGGTGGTATACGCTGATCAATTTTGGCTTTTTATTTATGGTGCTGGCTTATGTAGAATATCTAAATGTGGAGTTCAGGTTTATGTACAAATTCTATAGGGCCTACCTGGTTTCGCTTATTCCTTTTTATATTGTAAATGGGTTTTTAACCTCTATCCCCGTGGTGATGTATAACGATAAGCAAAACCTTGGTTTTAGAGTGGGTACTATTCCTTTCGAAGATCATTTTTATTTAATGGGGCTTTTGCTAATGAATATTTACCTGTACGAAGTTTTTAAAAGCAAGGGTGGTGAAAGCCAAACGTAAAATAAAATTGTTTATTTTTTTTTGGAAAACGAATGTTCAGTAGCTCTTGGCGGGTTCAGTCCCGCTTTCCATTACTCCCGACTTAACGTCGGGATTCATTACAATCGGGTTTAGAAACAATGGCTTTTGCACCCTGCATCCTCAAAAATGAAATGCTGTCGTGGCCAACTAGCCGCGGTTGAAGCGTTACCCTGCAGCAACGAGGTACGAGGCAGCGAAGCGTAAAAGCGGAAAACGGGAAGGAACTTGGTGTTTTGTAGCGACCTTGTGCTTCAAAAGAACAGCTAATTAAACCATATAAGGCATTGAAGAAAATATAAGCCTATATGGCACTTACATTTCTTACATGGTTAAATACCTTTTTGTTTATCTTCAACCCGAAATTAATTAAATGGATTTACCCAGCTACACCAAACAGCAACTCGCCTTACGCAATGGGCAGGACAAACCTCAAATATGGGTGGCTTATAAAGGTTTGATTTACGATATGACCGATAGCAGACTGTGGCGAAACGGTAAACATTATGAGCACTGGGCCGGACAGGATTTGACAGACGAACTGCCCGATGCACCCCACACCGAAGCTGTTTTTGAAAAATTTGTACCTATAGCTATACTGGCTACACCAAATTGATTTTTGTTAGGGTAGATTGTTCGGTGCAAAGATTTTACTCAATAATAAAGCCCCAGATTTATAAGAAACTAATCTTAAAATCTGAGGCTAAAGTTATATGCTATTAGACTGGCAACTGAAAATCGCCCATTGCTAACTGACTAAGCTTCTATCGTAAAAGCACTTAAGCTTACAAATTCTTGAATTCTTGCCGCAACTTCTTCATCGGTTAAATTTAATAACCTTTCCGTTCCAAATTTCTCTACACAGAAAGAAGCCAGTGCAGAGCCATAAATGATCGCGTTTTTCATGTTATTGAAGTTGATTGTGCCTACTTTAGCCAAATAACCGATAAAACCTCCTGCAAAAGTATCGCCAGCACCCGTTGGATCAAATACTTCTGCCAAAGGCAAAGCCGGAGCTGAGAAAATCTGATCTTCGTGGAATAACAATGCACCATGTTCACCTTTTTTAATGATCAAATATTTTGGGCCCATGGCAAGGATTTTCTTTGCTGCTTTAACCAGTGAGTATTCACCCGATAACTGACGCGCTTCTGCATCATTAATCGTTAATACATCTACCATTTTAATGGTTTCCAATAAATCATCCATCATAATATCCATCCAGAAGTTCATGGTGTCCATTACGATTAATTTCGGGCGGTTTTTAAGGCGTTTGATTACCGTTTGCTGCACCTGCGGGGTTAGGTTGCCTAACATTAGGAATTCGCAGTCTTGATAGCGCTCTGGGATAATCGGGTCGAAATTTTCCAATACATTCAATTCTGTAATTAAAGTATCGCGGCTATTCATGTCGTTATGGTATTTTCCTGACCAGAAAAATGATTTTTCACCTGCTTTAATCTGTAATCCTTCGGTATCAATACCGTGTGTGGTGAAGGTGTCGATGTCTGATTGATGAAAATCATCACCTACTACTGCTACAATTTTTGCTTTATTATAAAAGTAAGAAGCCGCTAAACTTGCGTAAGTTGCTGCTCCACCAACAATTTTATCCGTTTTTCCGAAAGGAGTTTCAATAGCATCAAAAGCTACAGTACCTATGATTATCAGGCTCATATCTATGTGTTAATTTTTTTTTAAAATTTTTCACTGCAAATATTGCATAAATAATTTAAAAGCCCTAATATTGCATTCCCAAAACGAACAAGGCTATGCGTGCTGCAAAGTACAGCGAACCTCGTTTTAGGAAACGACCAGTACTCCTTCTTAGCTCAGCTGGTTAGAGCATCTGACTGTTAATCAGAGGGTCGCTGGTTCGAGCCCAGCAGAGGGAGCCATAGAGGGCAAACAGAAGAAATTCTCGTTTGCCCTTTCTTTTTCCGTCCCTAATTGGCTGTTAATCAGGTATGTAATCTGAAACAAGAAGTACCACTTATTTTGATATTGTTGTGATCCTGTTGGGGTTCACAACAATATCGCTTGCATTATATAGAGAACAACGTTTTTCTCTAATGCTATTAACGCCCCTAATGAATGTTGGGGATTCCGGCAATTGCTCGCTGAAATACACAATAAATTAAGATAATAGAAAGCCAAAAGCTAGCAATAGTAAAGACTAAAAATTGCTACTTAATATTTCCATGAGCAGACGGAAGACCTGCGTCAATTATGGGTTTTAATACGATTACAGGTTTTTCATGAATCGCCTCAGGAATAAAATCCCCAATGCTGTTTAAAAACCCGTTTTTATACTCAACGGAATCATCTGTTGCATTATAACAATAATAAGAAAAAAGCACAGTCTTAGAGGCATATTCTTTAAAGTTAAAATTGTATGTTTTAATTTTTTTCAAAAAAGAAGTGTCTAAAGCAAATATTTTTTTTGTTTCTGGATTCAGTTTACTTGAGTAGTACAGCGTATCAATTTTTCCCTTTGAATCAAAAGAAAGTGCTATTGCAAAAAAGTGTGCAAAATTCTTTTTTGTATTTACATAGGCATTTCCTTTAGTACCTTTTACAACACACTGGCTTATAAACACAGGTAACTGAGGCGTTTTCTGACCAAATGCTACATTACTTAATAACGCAACAAAAATAAATAATATATATCTCATAATTAATCACAATATGTTCCCTGTTTGTCAGTTGCTAATTTATTTGTATGCCTTCTGTTCGTAACTGTTATTGCATCCCTTTGTGCCTGAGTTAGTTTTTTTGTATATAGATCTGTTTCTTCTAATCCTCCCCAGCTGAGTGCCCAAGCTTCCTGATCACTAATATTTGGAAAGGCAATTTTTAAAGCCCCGGTCATTAGTGTAAGATATTTATTGGCCATATCATCGTGTTGGGTTGAAATGTGAAATCTTCCATCAGGACCTTTTTCCATTTTGCTGAACAGATATGCGTGCAAAATCTCGTGGTAAATTGTACTCAAAATATACTCTTTTGAATAGCCAGGTAATTTATTCTGGTTTAATCGAATATTGAAATAAACTGACGTCGCAGTTTCTCTTCCTGCATCTCCAGAAACATTATCGGCTAAAGTTGTAACATCCTTAAACTTTAAATGTAAGCTTTCAAATTCACTAGGTCCACCGAAAGTTTCGTTCAGCATATTTCTAATAGTTGTCTGAGCATTTCTAGCTGTATTTAGCTGGGCTTTTAAACATGTGTTTGAGACACTGTCTACAATTTCTCTCAGCGGACATGATGTTATCCCAGTAGTTCCTCCAATGCAACCACAATCAGTCGCATAAGCTCCTCCAGCAACGACTCCTTGACAATCTACCGGCCCACCATAGTCAGGTTCCGGATAGTCACCCAAATCTCCACTACAACTCTGAAAAAGATATCTTGATGAGGTACCTGCTAAGTTTCCATCATAAGTATAATAAGTTGTAACCATATACCAGCTTGTGCAAGTAATGGCCATCAGTTTATCTTTGTTGCTTAGACGTGGTGCGTTTATAAAATTACTACTGGTCGTCTGTTTATAAACATCTCTCATACCAACATCAGTAGTAAGCCCTTTAAAATACTCTTTTTCGGGGCTGTAAGCTACCTGTACTCTATAGTTATTTTTTAGTTTGTCAATTAATAGCATATAACTCCCACCAAGAGCCCCTTTGCCTAAAACCATTTTTACAGGAACGCTTACTACGTCGCTTCCACTTTCAAGCTGGAATGTACTTGCGCTACTCCAGTCCAGCTCTTGTTTGATTTGTTGGCTCGTGCCTTTGCTCGATAGAAGTTGCGTACCGTTTAAATTGCTCTTAGAATACCAGTCCCTAGCATTCGAAATGGGGTCCTCTGTTTTTTGAGTTTTTTTGCAAGAATTAAAAATAGTAAAGAACCCAAGAAAAAGGCACAGACTAATAAGAAAGAGCTTAGGCGTTAATTTATGTATCATGTGAATTTAGTTTTATAAACCAATACATTATAATATCAATTTTCATAATAATGTATTGATTTATAAATGTATGCATTTCGGTTGTCAAAATAGCTAGCATCACTTTTGTTTACATAAATAGTCTAAAATACGTTGTATGTAGGTGGTTTTTCGTTACAGAAGCCTAAAATTAAGGCACTAATATCGTTGCTTTTAGTGCTCACAAATTTGTAATTAATGGCGATAAAAAGAAAAAATCTACGCGCATGCAGAATGAAAAATGCATAACTGAAGGCTGCGATCTAACATACGCCTTCTCCAAAATCGGCGGTAAAACGAAGTTGCACATTCTATGTAAACTCAAAGAGGGCAGGCTACTATTGGTGAAATAAAGAAATTGATAACAGGAGTTACAGAGCGGATGTTGATGTTACACTTGCGAGAGTTTGAAAAGGATGTGTTAGTGAACCGCATCGTTTATGCCGAAGTTCCGCCAAGAGTTGATTATGAATTGACTGTTGTAGCAAAAGAATTAATCCATATTTGGTCACAATTGAGCATTTGTGGGCATTTCGGCAAAAATGGCCGCCCGTTCCGGGTTTAAACTGTCACCCCATTCCGCTTTAAAGTGACCACCTGTTCCGGGGCAAACTGGCCGTTCTGATCTTTCGATCAGCTTTTTTTACGACTTGCTTTTGGGAATAATCTTTTAGTTTCTGCATAAAATAATCGCTCCTGGGAGCATATCAGCAATTCAGGGTGGACTACGGTCGCTTCGCTATTTTGAAGGGATTACAGCGTTTTTTAAGCGTTACAGTGCCTCCGGAATGGTTTTGGGTCTTTAGAAAGGTCTAAATTGAGGATAAATCGGGCAGGGAGACGGATTAAACCGAAAAGTGTTGAGGAAAATGGATTTGGATCCGAAGTGTATATTTGTTCAGAGGGAAAGGAACTAGATTCGCATCATCCGGTAACCAAATTGGTGGCCAGTTTGGCCCGGAACAGAGGGGTCACTTTCACTGAAATACACATTTACCATTGAATTCGAAGAGGCTATCCTTAAAATCAACGATTTTATGTTGTATTAGATATCCACCTAATGGTCTATTTGCATTACCTGTAACCGGATCTTCATTTATTCCGATTGCTGGGGCAAACATTCTCCCGTATGTTAATACGTCATTATCATCCGAGTCAAATGTGAACACAAAATAGCCATTGCAATTAATCTGTTTACTTAGGTCAATCAAACTATTGTAATTTGGGTTCAGATTGTTTAGCTTTTCTCTACTTTTTATACCAATCATAACTTTCGAATGACCTGTAGAAGCAATCTGAACCGGGCATCTTTCGTCAGTATCAGCATAATCAAGTCCAAGTGCTGATAATATTTGTTTGGTTGTTATGTTATCAAATTTAGGGCTAAGTTCAAATTTACCTTGGGGCATTATAATTTGGTAATCCTCATTTTTCTTAACGATCTCAAAAGGTAAAGTGCCAATCTTAGTTTTATATCTCAAAATACAAGCGTCTAAATTGTGTTCAATAGCTTTAGCGTACATGGCGGCAATTGTAGCGTGACCACAAATCGGAACTTCCGATGTTGGTGTAAAATACCTGATTAAGCCATCAGAGTCATTATCGTCAGGAGAAAAGAGAAAAGCCGTTTCAGAATTGTTTAATTCTTTGGCAATCTGTTGCATTTGAGCATCGGTCAACCCATCGGCATTTACAACTACGCCCGCTGGATTTCCACTAAATCTCTCTTTTGTGAAAGCATCTATTTGATATACTTTATATGTTTTCATAATTGTTAGGAGCTTTTCTCCGCTAATTAATTTTCTTTTTGCGTGCACCGCACCGATCAAATATATTCAATTTTACAAGCAAAATCTTGATGCTTTAATGGACATGACTGATGAAATCAAGCTTTATGACGATCTGTTGAAGAAAGCCTTGCTAAAAAAAACTTTGCTAAAAATTTGCGTAGTTAAATGGCTACGTTATATTTGTAGTCAAATAGCTACATAATGAATTTAAGAAGAGATGTATTTCAGGCCATTGCCGACCCTACAAGAAGGGCTATATTGCTTTTAGTTGCTTCACAATCAATGACGGCTGGTGCAATAGCCACCAATTTCGACACGGCTAGGCCAACTGTTTCAAAACACCTGCAAATCCTCACCGAGTGCGAATTATTAGAACAAAAGCAAAACGGCAGAGAAATCCACTACCACACGAACGCAAAAAAAATGAAAGAAATTGCAGATTTTATTGAGCCATTCCGCAAAATGTGGGACGACAGATTTAATAAACTGGAAGATATCATGAAAAACTATAAACCAAGCAAATAGACTAACATGGAGCAGAAAACAAAAATTGATGCCGAAAATGGCAAACAGGAAATGATCATTACCAGAGAATTTGATCTACCTGTAGCATTGCTTTTTAAGGCTTATGTTGAGCCTGAAATTATAGTACAATGGATGGGGACAAAAGTGCTGAAACTTGAAAACAAAAAGTATGGCAGTTACCAGTTCGAAACTGCTGATGCGAAAGGAAATGTAGCTTTTGTGGCCACCGGAGTGATACACGAGTTTGTTCCTGAAGAAAAAATTACGCGGACATTCGAAATGGAGCATACACCTTTTGGGGTTCAGCTCGAGTTTTTAACCTTCGAAAAACTAACCGATGATAGGAGTAAACTCACCATGCATGTGGTTTACAGATCGGTAGCGGTAAGGGATCAAATACTCGTCTTACCTTTTGCTCAAGGCATTAACATGGCGCACAACCGTTTAGAAGACATTTTAAAACAAATAAAATAATACATCATGACAAAGAGAAATAAAATTATCTATTGGATTGCCACCGTTTGGCTGTCGCTTGGCATGTTATCAACTGGAATTGTGCAGATTTTAAAAATGAAAGAGGAAGTGGCCTTATTTACCCACCTGGGTTATCCAACCTATTTCCTGACGATATTGGGGATTTGGAAAATTTTGGGTGTTATTGCTTTGCTAATTCCTAAATTTACGTTACTGAAAGAATGGGCTTATGCAGGTTTTTTCTTTGCCATGTCTGGTGCTGTTTTCTCACATTTGGCTGTTAGGGACAATAGTTTTTCGGCATATTTTGGACCAATGTTATTACTCGTGCTAACTGTACTGTCGTGGTATTTTAGGCCTGCGGATAGGAAAATTATTTCAGTTAATTTAAATAATTTAAACCATAAGGAAGGAACAGGGCAAAGGAACAAACAAATTCGACTGATATGAAAACGAATCCAAAAGTTGATTTTTATTTTAACAAAGCCAAAAAATGGCAGGAGGAGCTGGAGTTGTTGAGAACAATTGCTCAGGATTGTGGGCTAGATGAAGAATTAAAATGGGGAGTGCCCTGTTATACCTTGTACGATAGCAACATTGTTTTAATACATGATTTTAAAGAATACTGTGCATTTTTGTTTTTTAAGGGCGTTTTATTGAATGATGCCGCTGGGATCTTGATCCAACAAACGAAGAATGTACAATCGGCAAAACAGGTGCGCTTTATCAATGCCCTCGAAATAGTGGAATTAAAACCTATTCTGAAGACTTATATTTATGAAGCCATTGAGGTAGAAAAAGCTGGTTTAAAAGTAGATTTGAAGAAAACCGCAGAATATGCCATCCCGGTAGAGTTTCAAAGTAAGTTAGATCATATTCCCGCTTTAAAAACTGCATTCGAAGCATTAACGCCTGGCCGGCAAAGAGGGTATCTGCTTCATTTTACTGCACCCAAACAAGCTAAGACCCGTGAGGCAAGAGTTGAAAAATTTATGCCGCAAATTCTTAATGGAAAAGGATTGAATGACTAGTCGTTTCCCTATTTCGTGGTGTCAGATGTTATCATTTGAGATGTGTGTAAATTAACCATTGGTTTGTCATCCTTAGGGATAATTTATGTATAAAAATCAAAATAGATGACAGAGGTGTTTTTTGCGGTGATAGGCTGCGAAGAATCGTCATTGCGAGAAGGCTTTTTCAGCCGACGAAGCAATCTTACAACGATCGCTACTAGCGTGCGCATTAAGATTGCTTCGTTCCTCGCAATGACGACCTTTCTATAGGAATCTGTCAATAGTATCGTAGTCGAAGGATCTTTTAATGTAGTGTAAAGGCGCTGTGCTCCAGGTAGAAATTAGTGTTTTTCAAATTAGGAAATGAGCGGCTTGTGGTTCTTGGCATCTTTAGCCCCGCCATTCGCTAATCAGATGAAGAATCGGAACCGCTGCTGTCTGGTTTAGGAACAAGGGTTTGTGCACCTTGTAGCCCGAAAAATGAAATGCTGTTTTTGGCCACCTAGCCCCAGTTGAAGCGTTACCCTGCAGCAACGAGGTACGAGGAAGCGAAGCGTAAAAGCAGAAAACGGGAAGAAACTTAATAATTTTGTACAGGCCCTGCGCTCCAAACCTATTTAGTAAAAAAAGTGGTACTGATGGACAGGGTAAGCCTTATATTTGATTAGGATAGAATTATAGACGGCAAGATTTTTAACCAAAAATAAAACTGATGAGTAAAATAAATAACAATAAAAAAGAGTTATCGCCTGAACAGGCCAAAGAACTCCTCCATACTTTAAAAGTCCGTTTCGAGAAGAATATGAACCGCCATAAGGGACTGGAATGGACCAAGGTGCAGGCGAAGTTAGAAGCTAATGCCGAAAAACTATGGGTACTTGATGAAATGGAAGTAACCGGTGGAGAACCTGATGTTGTTGATTACGATAAAGAAACAGGCGAATACATTTTTTACGATTGTTCGGCAGAAAGCCCTAAAGGCCGAAGAAGTACTTGTTATGATTTGGAAGGACTAGAATCAAGAAAAGAGCATCAACCAGAAAATAATGCTATTGATATGGCTGCTTTGATGGGTGTAGAACTCTTAAAAGAAGAACAGTACCGCTTTTTGCAGCAACTCGGAAAGTTCGATACCAAAACATCGAGCTGGATTGTTACCCCTCCGGAAATTAGAAGATTGGGTGGCGCCCTTTTTGGTGATCGCCGTTACGATCATGTATTTGTTTACCACAATGGTGCACAATCGTATTACGCTGCAAGAGCATTTCGTGGTTTGTTAAGGGTGTAGGCAAGTAATTACAATAACTTTTGGTAGCAGAAGAAACGTAGCCCAGGTCGTTTAGCCAGGCTAATTTCACCACTAAACTGATAACCAATTTTCGGGAAAAGTGCTTGGGTGGCCATGTTTTCGCTATTGGTATCCACTCTTAAAATAGAAATACCCGAAGCTTTTGCTACCGCTTCCGCCTGGTTCATTAAAGCCTTGGCAACACCCATGCCCTGGCAGTCGGGGTCTACTGCTAAACGGTGTGTAACAATTGCTTTCTCGTTAATATCCCAACCTGCATCGGCATACTCGGGATCTTGATCGGTAGTAATGGCAGAAACACCAACGAGTTTGTCATCCAGCTCAGCCACCCACAACTGGCCGATAGCAATATCGTTGGCAAATACCTCAGGGTTCGGGTAGTCATCTCCCCACTGGAAATTTCCTACAGCACGCATTAATGGTACAACCTTGCTTATCAAGTGCATTATTTTGGGAATATCTGCTGTTAAGGCTAATCTAATTGTCATGGCTGCAAAGATAATAGATGTGTTCATGGGTTCAGTCATCGGTTCGTTAGTTCAATAGTTGTCATTGGTGTATTGGTTAGCATGGCACGCAAACTTGTTCAGTTGTTAATTGTTTAAATCGGTCAATCGACTCCAAACGCCCAGTTCCAAACGCATGGCTAGTTACCGAGATTCAGACTCCTGACTAAGGACTTCGGCTAATCCAAACTTCATCCAATCTTCATCTTTCATTTTCACCTTTGAGTTTTCTATTCTTCGTTATATTCCGGCCTGAAATATTGGTTGTTAAGGAATTGTTTTCCTATTGTATTGTTCTGATTTTCAAATTGTTAACATAGTGTTAAACTTAATTTATTGTTAATATTTAATTAACATTAAGGCTGTTGTTTTGCATCAAAATAAAACAACAGAAAATGAAATCACGCATACTATTCCTAGCGAGTGCCTTAATGCTCCTGGTCGCATTTGCTCAGGCACAGGTTACAACTTCTAGTATTAATGGAAAGATAAAAGATGCTAAGGGAACAATCCCGGGTGCAACCATCGTTATGGTGCATGTTCCAACGGGTACTGTATCTAAGGGTTTATCAAACGAGAACGGGCTTTATCGCATTGGCAACTTAAATCCAGGCGGGCCATACAAAATTACTGTAACTTTTGTAGGTTATAGCCCGGTAGTAAAAGAGCATATTTATTTAACCTTAGGTTCGGATGTAAGACTCGATCTTGATCTTCAGGAGCAAGGTAACCAATTGGCCGATGTAAGTGTTAAAGGCCAAAAAGGGGGGGCAAAATCGGGTGCAGGTACCAGTATTGGCGAAGGTCAGATTAAAACCCTGCCAACCATGAACCGCAGTTTGCAGGATGTAACCAGAGTTACTCCTCAAGGCAGTAAAGACAATACCTTTGGTGGAACGAACTTCAGATACAACAACGTGACTATTGATGGAGCCATTAATAATGATGCCATTGGTTTTAGTCCTTCATTAGGTGGCCAGAGTGGAAGCTCGGGTATGCCTGGCAGCAGTACACGGACCAATCCGGTTTCGCTTGATGCCATTCAGGATGTTACCGTTTTACTTTCTCCGTATGATGTTAAAGTGGGTAACTTTTTAGGTGGTAGCATTAACGCCGTTACCCGTGGTGGTACCAATGAGGTAGTGGGTTCGGTTTATGGCTATGGCCGTAATGCCTCTTTAATCGGTAGAAATAAAATCGGCGATAACAGCAAAGAGCCTTCCGCTTTTCACGATTACCAAACTGGTTTCCGTGTTGGTTTTCCGATTATAAAAAACAAATTGTTCTTCTTTACCAATGAGGAAATTACACGCCGTCAGGATCCGGTAATTTTAGGTGCAGGATCGTCAGACATGAAATTGCTTACCTTATCGGAGGCACAGCAGATCTCAGACCGCATGAAAAATGCTTACGGTATAGATGCCGGTTCATTCGGAAATTACAATATTTATTCGCAATCGAATAAGTTTTTTAACCGTTTAGACTGGAATATCAACGAAAATAACCAGTTAACGATCAGGAACAATACCATCATTTCGAAAGCCACAAACTTAGAAAGAGATCAGTCTAACTTCAGGTTTGGCGGCATTGACTTCAGACAGAACAATAATCAGAGTTCTACAGTGGCTGACCTGAAAACACGTTTTGGAAATTCGGCTACCAATAACTTAATTGTAGGTTATTCTACCGTTCATGATTATCGTGATCCGCTATCGAATCCAGCTTTACCGCAGATTGAAATTGCTTCGAACGGTGGAACATTGTTTTTAGGTACCGACCGTGAGGCCAGTATCTTTAACATGAAACAAAATACTTTTGAGTTTACCGATAACTATACCTTTAGCAAAGGCAACCATACCTTCACCTTTGGTACGCACAATGAATTTTACAACATCAATTATGGTTTCGTTAACTCATGGAACGGCCGCGTGGCCTATAGCAGTGTAGCAGACTTCCTGGCCAACCAGCCAAACAGGGTGCGTACCAGTTATAACTATGCTGATAATAGCCGTGATAATATTATTGCTAACCCAACAGCACAGTTTAATGTGAATATGTATAGCGTTTACGGTCAGGATGAAATTCGTATAGGCGACCGGTTAAAATTAACACCAGGTTTACGTTTCGATATGGCAAATCTGCCTGATATGCCTTCATTGAGTACAAAAACAACAAATTCTCCGGTTGATAAAAATTACGGAACAACTTATACCTATACCCAGCCATCATCTATTACAGGGAAATTCCTGAATAAAATTCAGATCTCACCACGAGTTGGCTTTAATTTCGATGTATTGGGCAACCAAAGTTTAATTATGCGTGGTGGTACAGGCTTATTTACCAGTCGTGTTCCTTTTGCATGGATTGGTTATGCATATTACAATAATGGTGTAAACTACGGTGCTTTTGATAAGTCGTATGTTTATACAAATGCAGACCCTACGAAAATAGTAACACCTGCAGCAGGTTCAGATCCAATCAAAGATGCCTTAACAGGTAGTGGCGAAGCAGGTTATGTAACTAAACAAGGAATTAATGTTAAAGATGCAAACGGCGCTACTCAGGTAGATTTAGTTGATAACAACTTTAAAATGCCAAAAGCATGGAGGAGTAATTTGGCCTTCGATTATAAAACAGACGATCAGTGGAAATTTACCATCGAGGGTATTTTTAGCCAGGTGATCAAAGACGTGCAGTTTCAGCAGATCAACTATGTTGATAACCCTACGTACATGGCTTATGATACCCAAAAACAACAGCCTATTTATTCAGGTACCAAAATCAACCCATTGTATACCAATGCTTACCTATTATCGAACACTGATAAAGGATATAAATATAGCTTAACCGCTCAGGTAAGTAAATCACTTCCTATTGGTTTAGATATGATGGTGGCATATACCTACGGAAGATCGAAAGATATTGCCAATGGTATCCGTAACTCAATGGAATCTAACTGGCAGTTAAACCAAGCCCTTAATCCAAATACCCCAGCATTGGCATATTCTAACTTCGATATCCGTAACAGGATTATTTCGACCATTAATTATAGATTAGATTGGGCTAAAAACGGTAAATACGTATCGAACTTTTCGTTATTCTTTAGCGGACAATCAGGTTCGCTATATTCTTTGGGTTTAGTTAATACCCGTATTAACGGAACCGGCCAAACCGTAAGTTTATTGTATATCCCGGCTGTAGGCGAAACACAGAAATTCTTTGCGAACAATGCAACAGGAATTGCACAGGCTGCAGCATTTGATGACTATATCAATAGCGACAAATACCTAAGCAAACGTCGTGGCGATTTTACCGAACGTAACGGTGCACGTACCCCTTGGAATGTTCAGGCCGATTTCCGTTTCTCTCAGGATATTCAAGTGGCAAAAGGAAAACACCCACATGTACTTACTTTAACTTACGATATTATTAACCTGACCAATTTGGTAAATAAAGATTGGGGAATTCAATATTTCTCTCCTAATACCTATAACTCAATGGCAAGCGTAGGTATAAAGGTTGCAACGGCAGGCACACCAACAACATATCCGGTGTACACCTTTGCACAAAAAGATGTAACCTCTTATTCGAAAGATTTCTTTGCCTCGCGTTACCAAATGCAATTGGGATTGAGATATAGTTTCTAATCTTTTTTAAATAATATAACGGTCTGACCTAAAATAAGGTTGGACCGTTTTTTGTTTATCTGCTAGCTCGCTCGTCATTTCGAGGGTTTCAGCTTTTTAGAAAAGCATTGGAGCGATGATGACAAGGTGTGAGGAATCGTCATTCCCAACTTGATTGGGAATCGTAATGCCATAAGCTTTAAGATTAGCTTCGCTGAGCTTCGTGGTTCCCGCCTACACCTATCGTGTGGACACATCTTTATTAGCGTTTTAAAGGCTTAATAGCTACTTCGTGGTCAGCATCTTTCCTGCTATTAACAAGCACTGATTCCTTAAAAACTATATTTTGAAGATAAATGTTGATTTTTTTTCGCTCTTTGCCGCTAGGGCATGGTACTTTGGAGCGTCAAAGTACCCAAAGCGCTTTGTCAATCTAGCAATGTGGCTTGTCACCGCCCCGCGCTCATCAAAAAAACAGCGGCACTTTGTTTTGTGTTGGTATTGCTAAGTGAAAGTTTTTACAAACTTCGAACACAAAACCACTGCGTTTCAGGCTTGGTAGTGCTATTTGTTCTTTTCTGCATCTGTTTTTTTGATTCTGCTGCCACTTGAGATTGACGGCGTTCTTCGGTAAAGCCTGTACTTTATTAAAGTTGGTCAGCAAAATGCCTAAAAAAATCAATAGTAAAAGATGTGTCCACACGAT
>NZ_SJSO01000024.1 GCF_004331735.1 Pedobacter psychrodurus | reverse complement strand
GTACCCAAAGCGCTTTGTCAATCTAGCAATGTGGCTTGTCACCGCCCCGCGCTCATCAAAAAAACAGCGGCACTTTGTTTTGTGTTGGTATTGCTAAGTGAAAGTTTTTACAAACTTCGAACACAAAACCACTGCGTTTCAGGCTTGGTAGTGCTATTTGTTCTTTTCTGCATCTGTTTTTTTGATTCTGCTGCCACTTGAGATTGACGGCGTTCTTCGGTAAAGCCTGTACTTTATTAAAGTTGGTCAGCAAAATGCCTAAAAAAATCAATAGTAAAAGATGTGTCCACACGATAGGCCTACGCGGAAAAGACGATCTTTCTATTGGAGCCTGTCAATGATATCGGAGTCGAAGGGTAGCCACGTCCGTCCATTCATTTGGCCGTGGAAACACTGAAAACAAGGAAAATCTTTCTGGCATAACCAATTAAACCTTTTCTATCCTTCCTCCGTCCAAATTAAACACACAGCATAAAGCTTGATTTATTTTTTCACTTTAAAAGGTTAGGTTATGAAAAGGATTGTAAATGTATTGCTCTTATTGGTTATGGCGGTTAATTTTAGTGCATGCGTCGTTAGTGCACGTGCGCCAAGGGCACACTGGGTGCGCGGGCATTATAATATTGGCCCTCACGGCGGTCGGTATTGGGTACCTGGACATTACCGTTAAATTTTTGCTATCGCCGCCAAAAAAATGGCGGCGATAGGTTTTTATAAGCATGTTAAAAAAAAATGTAATTCCGTAACTTATGCGATTGTTGATTTAGATGTAGGAATAAAATAATACATTAGCGTTATTAACACGATTTTAGCATATGCAAGAAGAAATTCTTTTACAGATAAGCCTTAAAATTAAAGAAAGACGTAAAGAACTGGGTATTACCGTTCAGGAACTTGCAGATAAAGCAGAGGTAAGCAAGGGGCTGATTTCTCAGATCGAAAATAGCCGAACCATTCCATCTTTAATGGTATTAATGGATATTATTAAAAGTCTGCAAATAGACCTGAACAGCTTTTTTAAGGACATCAATTTTCATAAAAAAGATGCCCCCGTTCTGGTGAAACGAAAAGATCAATACCAGAAGTTTGAAAAGGAACAAGCCATAGGTTTTAACTACTCGCGTATTTTAACCAAGAATATTAAATTTTCTACTGCCGATTTTGTGCTGCTCGAGCTCGAGGTAAATGCGCATCGCCCAATGGTAAAAACCGAAGCCTTCGAGTTTAAATACATGATAGAAGGTAAGGTGGAATATCAGTTTTCGAAAAAGAAAATTATACTCGAAAAAGGAGACTCCATGCTTTTCGATGGAAGGCTTTCACATACCCCAGTTAATGTTGGCGATAGCAAGGCGCTGTTGCTGGTAATTTATTTTTTCGAGTAATTTTAATAAACAAAGTTTATTAATACTTAACAAATATTTATCTTCACCTTCATAAATCAATCTTAGGTTTGGTTGTAAAAAAATATGAATATGAAAAAGTTTTTGAAAAGTACTTTAGTGTTACTTTGTTTATGTGTATTTGCGCAGGCACAATCAAAAAAAATTAAACACGTGATCTTAATTGGTTGCGATGGTTTTGGTGGCTACGCTTTGCCGGAGGCGAATATGCCTAATCTTAAAGCATTAATGGCCAATGGTTCATGGACCACGCAGGCACGCTGTGTATTACCATCTTCCAGTGCTGTAAACTGGGCCTCCTTATTAATGGGCGCTGGGCCAACCGAACATGGTTATACCGAATGGGACAGTAAGGTTCCCGAAATTCCATCTATCACCAAAACATCTTATGGTTTGTTTCCAGGGATATTTAGCGTAATCAGAGATCAAAAAAAAGAGGCTAAAACCGCTATTGTGTATAGTTGGAGTGGTATTGGCTATTTATTTGAAAAAGAAGCAGTAAACATCATCGTTAGCGGAAATGATAAAGATGATTTTTGTACTGATACTGCTGTTGCGATTATCAAAAAAGAAAAACCTTATTTTACCTTCCTGCATTTAGACGAACCTGACGGTACAGGGCATTCAATCGGTCACCGTACACCTGCTTATTACAAACAACTGGAGCAGGTAGATCAGCGGATTGGTAAAATTGTAAAAGCGGTTAATGATGCGGGTATAGCCGATGAAACCGTTATCCTGATTACATCCGATCACGGAGGTAAGGGTAAAGGTCATGGC
The DNA here is from genome assembly GCF_004331735.1 of Pedobacter psychrodurus. Lineage (GTDB taxonomy): Bacteria > Bacteroidota > Bacteroidia > Sphingobacteriales > Sphingobacteriaceae > Pedobacter > Pedobacter psychrodurus. Next base: position 89,011 of record NZ_SJSO01000024.1, on the reverse strand, counting down.
GGTAAATCGCTCGATGAAGTGCAGATCCCATGGATTATCTCAGGGCCTGGTGTACGCAAAAACCACGAATTAAAGGATGCGATCATTACCTACGATACGGCAGCAACGTTGGCCTGGTTAATGGGTTTGCAGCAACCGCAAAGTTGGAGAGGAAGACCAGTTTTAGAGGCTTTTACGAAATAAGATGCAAGCCCTACACGGTAAAAACTTAACAATTTGATAACCTTTATTTTGTTTACAAATAATAAACAATGTTTACTATTGTTTATTTAAATGAAATATATATGTCAATCAAATTAGTGGTGCCCGGTAGGGTGGGCACAAACGTTAAAGACAGATATTGGCTGGGGCTGGATTTTCAAAAGGCCATGCCAGGTTTTAGTGATGAGCGTAGCCGTATTGATAATTTAACCAGAGGTTTAAACACAATAAAGCAGATACTAAGATGAGTTTACTTCATCTTGCCCGCAAAAAAGCACTTCATTGGCCTTATTGGTTAATTACAATGCTTGGTGGTATAGCAGCATTTGGTTGTTATACGAGTATGTATGCCTTTCGCAAAGCTTTTGCCTCTGCTACTTTTGAGCATCAGGAATTTCTGCATATCGATTATAAAGTTTGGTTGGTTATCGCGCAAATGGTAGGTTATACCTTGAGTAAGTTTTATGGTATCCGTTTTATTTCCGAATCGGGGAAAAGTAACCGGGCAAGGAGCATCATTTTTCTGATTCTCTTTTCTTGGCTCGCACTGCTCGGATTTGCATTGGTGCCTGCTCCCTACAATATTGTATTCCTTTTCCTCAATGGTTTCCCTTTGGGCATGATCTGGGGTTTGGTCTTCAGCTATTTGGAAGGAAGAAAAACAACTGAATTTATGGGTGCATTAATGTCGATCAGTTTAATATTTGCCTCTGGTTTTGTTAAAACGGTAGCACGTACGCTGATGTCTTTTGCTTCGGTAAGCGATTATTGGATGCCTTTTCTTACCGGACTGGTTTTCCTGCTTCCGCTGTTCCTTTTTGTTTTTTGCCTGGAGGTTATCCCACCGCCTTCAAAAGAAGATCAGGAGCTACGTACCAAACGGGTGCCAATGGATGCGAAACAGCGCAGAAAGTTTATCACTACATTTTTACCGGGCATTATTTTAACCATTATTATTTACGTATTGCTTACCTGTATCCGCGATATGCGCGACAACTTTGAAGTGGAAATCTGGAACGGTTTAGGCATTCATAACAACCATATCTACACGCAGATTGATACCCTGATTTCGGTTGTGGTATTGGTGATGATGGGGCTTTTGATCTTGATCAAAGATAACCTCAAAGCCTTCACCGTTATCCATATCATGATTATTTCGGGCTGTTTGCTAATTGGAGTGAGTACATTCTTTTTCGATAGGGGGCATATTGGACCTGTTAGCTGGATGGCTTTATTAGGGATGGGGCTGTATATGGCCTACATTCCATATAATGCCATATTCTTTGAACGGATGATTGCCAATTTTCATTACAAAAGCAACATCGGTTTTATTATGTATGTGGCCGATTCCATTGGTTACGTAGGTAGTTTTTCGATACTCCTGTTTCATGAGTTCGGTGAAACGAATACCAGCTGGATGCACTTTTTTAAACAGTGTTTGTTTGCCATACCATTAATTGGCGGGGTATGTAGTGTGCTTTCGCTGATTTACTTTAGACGAAAAACCCTGGCTACAAATAAAAAGATGCCGAAAGTGGAGCAGTTGGCTTTAACAGGGAAATAAAGAGATAAGGGTAAAAAAGTTAGGCTGGGTCGTAATGAGTAGTTTCGTCATTGCGAGGCACGAAGCAATCTTACAACTCTCGCTACTAGCGCTCGGATTAAGATTGCTTCGTCGGCTGAAAAAGCCTTCTCGCAATGACGACTTGGTTGTTGGAATTTGTTAATGATAGTCATTAGCGTAGTTAAAATAAATATTAATAACATTGATGCCAGATGGATTTAAAAACATCCTGGCATCAGCCAAAAAAATAAACAATGGATAAACATTTCGATCTTATTGTAATTGGTGGAGGGATTTTAGGAACATTCCATACTTACCATGCTTTACTTTCAGGCAAATCGGTATTGCAGCTCGAAAAAGACAATTTTCCGGTAGGCGCTACTGTGCGCAATTTTGGTCAGGTGGTACCCTCAGGTATGGAAGCCGAATGGTTCGAATACGGTGTTGCCGGTTTAGAGATTTATAAATCTATCCAGCAGGAGTTTGATATTTCTGTGCAGCAAAATGGTAGTGTGTACATCGCCTCGGATAACGATGAGCAAACCTTAATCCACGAGCTTAAAGCACATTACGATACCATCGGTTACGAAACAGAATTGCTCAGTCAGGCAGCGGTTTTAAAGAAATATCCTGCTATTAAATCTTCTTATGCCAAAGAAGCCATCTTTTTTCCACAGGAAATTAGTGTAGCACCAGATCAAATGATCCACCGCCTGCACAAATATATGCAGACTAAGTTTGCGCAGTACACACTTAAATACAACAGCCCGGTTACCGCCTGCGAAAGTAAAGGCACTGGTGTAGCGGTAGGTTTAAGAAACAATGCCGAACTTTTTACTGCCGAAAAAGCTATTATTTGCAACGGTTACGAATTTAAATTGCTTTATCCGGAACTGTTTAGTGAAAGCGGAATCGTGGTAAGTAAACTACAGATGATGCGCAGTATCCCTATGCCAGAGGTGGCTTTAGCAGGTAATATTTTAACAGGACTCACCACCAGGCGCTACGAAAGTTTTGAGCACTATTGCCCTTCTTTCAAAAGCATTAAAACTCCTGCACATTACGAAGAGCTGAAAAAATGGGGTATTCATATCCTGTTTAAAAAAGCAGCAGATAATACGATCATTATTGGCGATTCACATGTGTATGCCGATGTAAATCATTTCGACGATCTTGGTTTCGATTTAAGCCATCACATTAATGAGCTGATGCTCGAAGAAGCCGCTCGGATTGTTGATTTCGATGTGCGCAAACTGCAAAGTACCTGGGCCGGATTTTATCCGCAGCACCCAACAAAACATATTGTAACTTACGATCTCGACGATCGCATTCACATCCGTACAGCTATCGGTGGCAAAGGAATGACCGCCAGTGCAGGCTATGCGGCGGAAAGTATTAAGAAAATATTTAGTTAACAAATACTAAACAAAAACAATGCTTTTTGTTAACTATTAGTTGGCATTGGGCTAACATGCACATCTTAATATTGCATCTATAAACCTTAAAAATTTTATAGATAAATGAAACATCTCTACAAGATGAAGATGTGCATGGTAGCTTTGCTGCTATTATGCCTCACGCCTTATTTTACATGGGCACAAACGAAAATTGCTGGTCTGGTTAAAGACGATGCACAACAGCCAATCCCCGGGGTTAGTGTACTGGTAAAAGGCACTAAAAAAGCTACCTCAACCGATTTATCAGGCCGCTTTACCCTCGATGCCAAAACAGGCGAAACGCTTGTTTTTAGTTCTATCGGATTTCTTCAGCAAGAGGTTCAGGTCACAGGTGCAAACCTAACCATAACTTTGACAACAGATTCGAAAAACCTAAACGAGGTGGTGGTTACCGCCCTCGGTATCCGTAAAGAGAAAAGAAACCTGGGTTATGCCATTCAGGAGGTAAAAGGTGCCGATCTGGTGAAAGCCAGAGAAGCTAATCCGGTAAATGGATTGGTGGGTAAGGTTGCCGGTTTAACTGTTGGTGTATCTTCAGAGCTTTTGGGTCGTTCGTCACTGTACCTTCGCGGTAACGATGTTAATTTAGTGGTGGTAGATGGGGTGCCGATCAATTCGGATACCTGGAACATCAATCCCGATGATATCGACACGTATACCGTACTTAAAGGCCCGGCAGCTGCGGCACTATATGGTTATCAGGCTTATAATGGGGCATTATTAATCACTACTAAAAGAGGTAAACTGAGCGATAAAGGTTTTACGGTAGAACTAAATTCGAGCACGCAGTTTAACAAAGGATTTATCGCCTTACCAAAAAGCCAGGACGAGTACGGACCAGGAGGACACAGTGCTTATTCATTTGGCGATGGAAAAGGTGGTGGTTTAAATGATGGTGATTATGATATCTGGGGCCCTAAATTCGAAGGGCAATTAATCCCTCAGTACGATAGTCCGATTGTAAACGGTGTGCGCCAGGGTACGCCATGGGTAGCACGTGGAAAGGATAACTTAAAGCGTTTTATCCAAACCGGATTGCTATCTGCAAACAACATTGCTTTATCTTCTGCAACTGATAAGTATAATTTAAGGGTTTCTATTTCTAATAATTACCAAAAGGGAATTATACCGAACACACAATTAAATATCAACAACTTTAATGTAAGTGGTTCTTATAACATTAGTCCGAAATTAAGGGCCGAAGCCTATATCAATTACAGCCGTCAGTTTTCTGATAATATACCAGATGTAAACTATGGCCCGAACAGTGTGATTTATAACATGACGCTTTGGGGCGGTGCCGATTGGAATATCGACGATATGAAAAACTACTGGCAGCCAGGCAAAGAGGGCATCCAGTCTATCTATGCTGAATACCAACGTTACCATAATCCTTATTTTATGTCGTACGAATGGTTGCGCGGACATAAAAAGAATGATATTAACGGTTATGCTTCATTAAACTATAATGTAACCAAAGGATTGGATGTATTGTTAAAAACACAGATTTCGACCTACGATCAGTTAAGAACCGAGAAAATGCCGTTTTCTGCTCACCCTTACGGACGTGAAGAAGGTTTAGGCGATTATAGGGAAGATCGCCGTAGCATGTTCGAAAACAATACGCAGTTGATTTTGAAATACAATAAAAACGTTGGCGACCTGTTCGAAATCAGTGCTTTTGGTGGCGGTAACGCCCGTAACTTCAGTTACAACTCTAGTTTTACCACTACCGATTATTTAAACGTTCCGAATGTATATAACTTCTCGAACTCTAAAAACCCGGTAAAAGCTTTCGATTTCAACTCTAATATGTTGGTGTTAAGTGCTTTTTACTCGGTTGATTTAAGCTTTAAAAAGTACCTGAATATCAATACCACCGGCCGTGTAGATAAAAACTCTGCACTTCCTCCGGGCAACAACTCGGCCTTTTATCCTTCGGTTTCATTAAGTTCGGTAATTTCCGACTACGTAAAAATGCCTGCTTTTATTTCATTTGCAAAAATAAGAGCATCGTATGCCAATGTTAAAGATCCAGGTTTGGGTACACAGGAATTCATTGGTGCCACGCCATTGCAGAGTTATCCGATCGGTTATGGTGCAGAATATACTTCATCATATGGTGGCCCTGGTTATGGTCTTTCTTCGCCATATAGCATCAGGCCAACTTACAATAATCAAACCGGTGCTTATTATACCAATAACCTGATCGATCTGAATGCGGTAAAAGCACAGAGCAGAACCAATTACGAAGGTGGTATAGATCTGAAGTTTTTGAAAAACAGGTTAGGTTTCGAGGCTACTTATTTCAGGTATATTGATGGACCGAAGATTATCAGACAAAATATCTCAGCAGCTACAGGTTATCAAACCAATACCATCAACGGTCGTAAAACGCAAAACAGTGGTATGGAGTTAAGTTTATCTGGCGCACCGATTTTAACCGATAAATTTGGTTGGGATGTAATGATCAACTGGTCTACCTACAAGCAGATTTATAAAGAACTTGCTCCGGGCGAAACATCGGTTGATCAGTTCTTTAAAACAGGCGATCGCATCGACAATATTTATGGTTCGGTATTGGCCAAAACACCAAGCGGACAGGTGATCCATACTTCAAGCGGAACCCCGGTTTCGTTACCGGTTAGCCAGTTGTTAGGCCATGCCGATCCAAACTGGGTATGGAGCATCGGTAACAAATTCAGGTATGAGAATTTCTCCTTTAGCTTCCAGTTAGATGGTAAAGTTGGTGGAGTAATGCAAGATTACGTAAGGTTAAAATCGTTTCAGGGCGGTCGTCAGATCGAAACTGTTCAGGGTAAAATGGGCGAAGCCAGATATCAGGATTACCTGCGCGTAAACGATCCAACTTACAAAGGTACATGGGTAGGTGATGGTGTAGTTATTGCCAATGGCGGTAAACTTAATTTCGATCCGGTTACAGGTGTAATTACCAATTACGGCGATCTTACTTTCGCACCAAACACGACCCCGCAGCTGTTGCAAGATTATCTGGGCGTTTTTTACGGTGCCAAAGAAAACACCATGATGAGCCGTACCTACGCCAAATTACGCGAAGTAACCTTTGGTTACCAGTTGCCTAAAAAATTATTGGAGCGCACGTTTATCAAATCGGCCAATATTTCGGTAGTAGGGCGTAACCTGTTGTACTTTATCAATTCTACCTATAACGATGTGGATGTAGATCAGTATTCGGGTAGAGAAGGTACTTCTACGCTGCAAACACCAACTACCAGAAGTGTAGGCTTTAACCTTAATGTTACTTTTTAATCGCTATAACATGAAATCAATATATAAAATCCTGTTCCTCTTCATCATCGTTGCTGTTTGTGGCGGATGTAAGAAAGAATTTGAAGAAAATTTTAAAAATCCAAACCAGGCCGAAACTGTTCCGCCGAACTTATTGTTGAACGGTATTTTGTTCGACATGTACGAAGCACCGTTTTCGGGCTCAGAAAGATGGAACCAATACACAGCTGCCAATTATTTCTACTACGCCAACAATAATTACGATTGGACTGGCGCTACTTTAGATTATACTACTTTAAAAAACGTGGTAAAAATGGAAGAAGAAGCCAACCGTTTAGGTGGTGCAGTAGCTAAACCTTACCTGGCTTTGGCTAAATTCTTTAAAGCGTATTTCTTTGTGAAAATGAGTTTGAAGGTAGGCGATCTACCGATGACGGAAGCCCTAAAAGGTTTCGGCAACCTTACTCCAAAGTACGATACTCAAAAAGATATTTTTAAACAGTCGTTAACCTGGTTAGAAGAATCGAACAATGATTTAACGGCTTTAATTGCTGCAGGAAACAAAGAATTAAAAGGCGATATCTATCTTAAAAACGACCTGATGGCCTGGCAGAAGGTAGTAAACACCTTTAAATTAAGAACATTGATCCAGTTGAGTGCCAAAGTAAACGATGCCGATCTGCAGGTAAAACAACAGTTTGCTGCGGTATTGGGCAATGCAAGCAAATACCCGGTAATGGATAGCATGGCCGATAACTTGCAGTTTGTATACAATGAAAGTTTTAACAAATACCCAAACAACAAGGATAATTTTGGTAATGATGCTTTGCGTTATAACATGGCGGGAACCTATTTAAATACACTTTCGAGCTATAAAGATCCCCGGGCTTATATGGTTGCTGAGCCCGCAAGAGGGGTAGCAGAAGCCAATGGTTATGCCATTACCGATTACCGCAATTTTATAGGCGCAAACTCTGGTGAAGATCAGGGGGTAATGTTCGATAAGGTACAGAAAGGTTTATATTCGCTTATTGGCCGCAACCGATATTACAGTGGTTATACTGCCGAGAATACCTTTATCATTTCTTATCCTGAACTGTGTTTTATCAAGGCTGAAGGTATTAACCGTGGCTGGGCGACGGGCGATGCCGAAAGCTGGTATAAAAAAGGTATCCAGGCTTCTATTGCTTTCTACGGCATTAAAGATGGCAGCAATGTGGTGACCTTTTTGAAAAAGGACGGTAAATTAGGCGAATTTGAAACCTACAATGTAAACTTCACATTCGAGACGGATTATTATGCACAACCTGTTATAAAATATGCAGGCAATACAACTTCGGGTTTAACACAGATTCTTACCCAAAAGTACCTGGCTTATTTCCGTAACTCAGGTTTCGAAGCTTATTATCAATACCGCAGAACAGGTATCCCTGATTTCCAGGTAGGACCAGGTACGGGCAACAGCCAAAGGATTCCGAAACGTTTTCAGTATCCTACTATTGAAAGAACAACCAACGGCGAAAACCTAAAACAGGCTTTACTCCGTCAATATAACGGAACTGACGATATTAATCTGGCACCTTGGATTGTTAAACCGTAATTGTTAACAATCTGATATTCAGTTTAAAATATGCAAAACGATCCTCCACCGTAAAGCGAGGATCGTTTTCTAAAATAATAATTGAATTAATTTTTGCATAAATAGTTTAAAAGCGCTAATATTGCACTCCCAAAACGAAGAAGGGTATTTAACTGCAAAGTGTAAATAAGCCTCGTTTTAGGAAACGACCAGTACTCCTTCTTAGCTCAGCTGGTTGAGTCCCGCAGGTGCGGGATTAATCAGAGGGTAGGAAGAGATCAGAGGATTTTGATCAGTATTACTGAAAACACAACCAGAATAAATAAATATTCCTTCTTAGCTCAGCTGGTTAGAGCATCTGACTGTTAATCAGAGGGTCGCTGGTTCGAGCCCAGCAGAGGGAGCTTTAAAAACCACAACGAAAGTTGTGGTTTTTTGCGTTTGGGGCTGGGCGAGAAGTTTATCCAAATTTTACATCGGGGAGCCCAGCAGAGGGAGCGGATGAATGTATACCATGAGAAGTTTTATATACTCACAAACATAATTTATATTAAACCTATGCAAAATCCTGCCTTCGAAATAGACCTAAATGGTCAGAAAATTGCCACTAGTAAAGTCAATGCAGAATTTGGCGTGCTAACTGCAATCTTAACTTGGGTAAAAAGAACGCTGGATAACACAGAATCACTTAATCTTGATGTATCAGGTCTTGATTCAGTAAAACAAATCCCGCTTAAATGGCTTAGTCGCCCATTGGCAATAGGAGATACCGTAACAATCTCAATAACCGAAAGTGATAATTTATCTCCACAGATCAAAGTTAAACAACTATCAGAGGAAGTAATCATAGCGAATAAATTAGCAGCTTATCATAAGCTTAAAGAAGAATTAAAAGATTATCTATAGTGCCATTTACTGTGGCTAGAATGTGTCTGAAGCCCAGCAGAGGGAGCCAAAACCCACAACGAAAGTTATGGGTTTTTTGCGTTAATGACTTTTTAAAATAAATATTTCTTCTTAGCTCAGCTGGTTAAAGTCCCGCATGAGCGGGATTAATCAGAGGTCGCTTGGGAGTAAAAGACCCGATTTTATATCGGGTAGCTCAGCAGAGGGAGCTTCAAAGCAAATAATTAAACTATTCGCTTTTTTTACAATTTTTGAGATAAAAAATTAGTTTTACTCTTTTGTACATTTAGGTATGTTCTATCTACATATTACTTAATTATCTATTTAATAAATAGCTTTAGTGTGGTTTTTTGGTGTACATAATTGATCAGCAATTTTCTATATTTGGGCAGAACATTCGATGAAATTTACACTCTCCATAATGCTGTTGCTTACGCTTAAAGTAGGCTATGCACAAAGTTTAAAACTAAAACAAGGCCAAAAATTCAGTTACGATGCCACAAGTACTGTTGATGGACCTATCAGCTCATATGGTTATGAAAGTTATGAGTACTGGAAAACCAATTTTGAGGTTTTAAGCCTGAAAAATGACATCTATAGATTAAAGGCATCTCCCGAAATGTTTTTAAGACAGGATCATAGCCTCCAGGATTCAAGGTTGCCTTTTAAGGAGCAACAAAAAGACTTTATGGCTATTGCAAATAAGGTACTCACGTTATCATCCTATGAACTGGAAATAGATATAGATGGTAACATTCTTCAGGTGTATGGCTTGCCAAAAATTAAACAAGCCATCTTGGCGAAACTTAATATTGTGCCCATCCCAATGGGAGGACAAAAACACAGTGAGCTTGTTGATGGGATATTTACGGACGAATATTTTAAAATACACACCCCTTTTTTCAAAAGAATAGGGAAGTTCGCCGCTAACGATAATGGGCTAAACCAATCTTACATAATTGAAACAACAACAACTGATTCTTCTTTTGCTGATCATAAAAAGGTTACAGATCATGACATTGTTAAATATAACCTGGTTGCACTTGATGGAAAAGTAAACCACTCATCATCACAATTATTCACAGAGGCGAAAGAAAAATTAGGTTATGCTAAATATTACCTACCCATAAACAAGGCAAAGCGGAAAATTCAGGAACTGGCTGATCTATTCAATAGTGTGAAAGGAGATCAAACGGTTGAAAGTAGGATTGTGAAATCGCTCGACTCTTTGGATAAGGGCTTTGCAAAGGATGATTATGATTACCTTGGCGCAAAACTGGGTGTATTAGCCTATACCAGTACCGGTTATTGGGAGCTTCTGCAAAAGGTTCCTTATGATTACCTTCCAGGATCTAATGATATCGAATGCAAAATGGGAATCGACCTTGAGAAAGGCGACCTTCGCCATGTAAAAAGGGCGATTGAACTCTCGTTTACAAAATTTAGAGGAGAAGAATTTTATCCTTTGAATATGGAGAATACCAGCAGCAACATACACGATACTTTTGGTGCCTTGATTTATAGGATTAAGAGCAAGGATTCGCTGCAAAACGCATTAGGCATTATCAAGCAAATTGAAGCCCTACAAATTCCCATTGCAACCGAGATGATGAAAGGAATGAAAACTTATGCCAAGGCCAAACTTGCTGAAACCCAAAACGAGCTTACTGATGTGGCCAATACGCAGTTTAGCTCGTTATTTGATAAGGCGGGTAGGTACAGGATCATGATTTACGATGAGTTGGTCAAAAAACAGGTGCCCGATTCCGTAAAAATTGCTTATATAGATTATACCATTGACCTGATTAGGAAAAGAATAGACGAAATCAATTCTGGTGTAATACCAAATGTAGGTTCTTTTACACTCGAGCACTTCATTGCACCAAACAAGATTGTATATAAAAAAAATCTTGCAGATGCCTATTACCGAAAAAGCCAGTTGCAGAAGAATACCGAGATTGTTTACCTGCAGATGGCGGCTGATTATCTTCCGACACAACAAGACCTGATCGATAATAATAATGGCTTAAAGCAAGAATATAAATTCACAGCTTTTGTTCCTTATACCGATCTGTACCTGGCTGCCGGCGGCGCTGCCAGCATGAGCATTGAAGATAAATTGAATAAAGAGGTTGATATGGTTATTCTCGAACCGGAACGTTATGCACCATTAAAAGCAAGCTATTTAAAATCATATCCTGCAGGTGACTTTAAAACATTTTTTAGTGGAGCTTTAAAACGCAAGTTGCCTACAGTGCCTAATTTTTCGCTGAAAGAGCGTAAGGGGGCAACCGTAACCAATGCAGATCAGGCAAACAAATTTGTGTTTGTAGACTTCTGGGGCACCTGGTGTGGCTCATGCGTTAGTGAAATTGGTGAAATCGAAGCCATACATCTAAAAAACCCAGATCCAAAAAAGCTCCAGGTAAGCACCATTGCCTGTTATGATAAAAAGAAAAATGTAGATGATTTCATGACTAAAGAGAAGTATACTTACCCTGTTTTAATGTCGGATGGGAAAGTGGAGCACGATTTTAAAGTCAAAAGTTATCCCACTAAGCTACTTTTTCTACCCAATGGCGTTTATTTAACCATACCCTACCTTTCAAGTTACAATGAAATTTTGACTAAATATTTGGCATGGGAGATTTAAAAATACGATTGTACTGTTGAAGTAGAATCTTTTATAGTAATAAGAATCAGAAAAGGACAAGCACGAAAAATCAGTCGCTTGCCCTTTTTACCTAAGGTTAAATATAATTACCCTTGCTGTTCATGTGTTCCATTTGGGTCCATCCATACATATTCCCAATGGTGGCCATCAAGATCGTCAAAACTATGTTGGTACATAAAGCCATAATCGGTAGCTGGATTGGGTATTGTGGCACCAGCAGCTACAGCTTTATCTACCATTTCGTTAACGGCATCTTTACTATCGGCCGATAAGGCAATGGAAGTTTCTATTGCTTTATGTGCATCTACAATTTCTTTTGTAGTAAAAGTCTGAAAAAAGGTTTTGGTAAGCAGCATCACGTAAATGGTATCGCTGATGATCATACAGGTTGCTTTCTCGTTGGTAAATTGCGGGTTAAAAGTATAACCAAGTTTGGTGAAAAACTCCACCGACTTGTTAAGGTCGCTAACGGATAGGTTCACGAAAATTTGAGTTGCCATATTGTTTTCTGATTTAGTTTATTCAAAGTTATAATAAACCCAGGCAGGTATTAATGTGCAAAAACGACAAGTTAAGGGGTTGAACGCGACTTATGCGAAGTCTAACTAATTTGAAATGCCTGTTCAAGGCAAATCACTCAAAAATTTTAAATGTATGAAGCCTTACAACGATTTATAATTCTTTATATCTTTAGTTTCCGATAGCAGCCATTAACTGTCAATTATTTGCAAGCCCTAAACTTTTAAATCTATTAACTGCCCATGAATCGAATATTGCCTGTTTTAACACTCTTGCTTCCTTTTTATACTTTTGCTCAAAAGAAATTACCAATTGTAAATGCGGGTGCTAACCAGGCAAAAATTTACGAACAGGATAATGCTGTATCGAACTGGTACATCAATCCCAAAATAAAACCAGATGTATTTACAACCGGTAAGTTCACAAAATCCAAAAGCATAAAATTCAAAACAGATATTGATTCGATTGTTTTTAACATTAGCCCCGGGCAGAAAAAGGAGTTTATTGTTTTGTTAAACGGCAAAGATTCGTGCCTTACCCAAATTACCGCTCCTGTGCTAAAAAACTTCAGTAAAGTGTCGCCCGAAATTCATGATTCAATTCCTTTTTTTGTGAATAAATACAATACGAATTTCTTGCCGGTTGTTTTTAACGGTACTGATTCCCTGTTGTTGAATTTTGATTCAGGAGCAAATGACATAGACCTTACCAACGCTGCACTGGAGAAAAAAGTGAAGTCGAAACCTAAGCTTTATAACACAGATTATGGTATAAAAATCGGAAACCACACTTACAAGAGCAAAATTTATGATATTGAATTGGCCGGGAACGAGACCGATGGCCTGCTGGGGTGGGATATATTCGACGGAATGATTGTAGCTTTAGATTATGATCAGAACAGAATGATGGTGCATTCTACTATGCCCAAGCAGATTTTACAAGATAAACAATACACCAGGTTTAAGATCACTTATATCAAAAACAAACCTTTTATAGAAAGTGAAATTTCGCAAAGCGGGGTCAAAAATAAAAGCCTGTTTTTCTTCGATTTAGGTTATCAGCGCACGGCTATGCTTGATAACGATTTGCTGCGGGAAATGCGGTTTCCAACCGAAAAAATGGAGGTGATTAAAAAGGTAATTATGCATGGAGCAAGAGGTAATGAAGTACCGGTGACCACCGTAAAACTGCAAAGTTTGAAGATTGGTAATTTTGAATTGAAAAACGTTCCAGCTCAGGTGATGGAACAAAATAAACCCATGCCTGGTGTTAATGTTCATTACCTGGGAACAGATATTCTGAAAAGATTCAATACGGTTTTTGATTTTCAAAATGATGTGATCTATTTAAAGCCAAACCATCTTTACGATGTTGCCTATGCAGACCAAAAGATTTAATATCTCCATTTTTTAACACAGAGATCACAGAGTGAAAGCACAGCGCGCACAGCGTTATTTTCCTGGGGATATTAGCTGTGTAGATGGAGGCTTTTAGTATCATCTTACATCATCCATCCTTAACCTACCTTATACAGTTGTTTTTTATAGGTACGTGGCGACATCCCGGTGAGTTTCTTAAATGATTTTGAAAAGTAAGAAAGGGAATCAAAACCGATTTGGGTTGCAATTTCAGAATAGGTTAATCGGCTGGTGGCCAATAGATACTGTGCACGCTCTATCCGTTTGCCAAGTATATAATTTACAGGACGTTCTCCCGTGAAAGTTTTAAACTGACGCGAGAAATAATCTGGGTGCTGGTTTACGCGTGCAGCCAATGCAGTCACTGATAATTCCTGATGCAGGTTAACTAAAATATGTCCGATTGTTTCGGTAATTTTAATTGGAAAGTGTTGAATTCCCTGTCCGAGATGTAGTTGAGATTTGAGGAAACGCCCCATTAATTGAAGCAATATGCCCTGGGTTTCCATATAACTGGCTAAGTGCTGCTGATTGTTCAGCTCCTGGTATTCTTTATAAAAGATGTTTTTCTCATATACTTTAGGATCGTCTGACCTATTGATGCCCCGGCCTGGATTAATTTCGAGCAGTCGTTTGAAAAGATCAATGTCGAGCGGTGTGGCCGTAATTTTTGAAATAGAACGGCGTTGGGAAAAAAGTGAAACTCCGTCAATAGATTCTTCAAAAAACTGGACGAAATATTGGCTTAAATGATCTTTGCAGCAGAGGTTACAAAGGGTAAAACTGGGTATGATATAAAGATATCCTGGCTCGAGTTTCAAAAAATCTGATTGATCAGATAACTCTCCCGATCCTTCATCGATATAATATATGCGGTAGTAAGGGCTGATCACATTTCTGTAATCCCATTTTGGGCTGAGTTTTACATAATCTACATTCAGCAGGGAAAAGGTGTTTTGTAATGCTCTTCTGATCATTCCTTAAATGTCGGATTTTTACAACAAATAGTCTAATTATTTCAAGTATAGAACGGATACGTTATCTATTTTTGATTATTAACCAAATATAGGAAGATGAAAAAAACATTAATAGTTAGCCTTATGGCGTTTTCCCTGGGTCTTAACCTCAAAGCACAACAAAAAACGGATAAGGTAGAAAAGGGAATTTTTAAACCTACCGATGAATCTTTAAAGCAGTACAAATATCCAGACTGGTTCAGAGATGCCAAATTTGGGATCTGGTCGCATTGGGGCCCTCAGGCGGTTCCCAGGCAGGGCGATTGGTATGCCAAGAATATGTATATACAGGGCAGTCAACAAAATAAATACCATGTGGCCACTTATGGCCCTCCATCTAAATTTGGATACAAAGATATTATCCCTTTATGGAAAGCTGAGAAATGGAACCCTGAGCAGCTAATGGTCCTATATAAAAAAGCTGGAGCCAAATATTTTGTAACGATGGGCTCACACCATGATAATTTCTTTTTATGGAACTCCAAAATCCATAAGTGGAATTCGGTAAATATGGGACCACATAAGGATGTAGTTGGTTTATGGCAAAAGGCGGCAAAAAAAGAAGGACTTCGTTTTGGCATTTCGGAGCATCTGGCTGCCAGTTTCAACTGGTTTCAGCCTAGTCATGGCGCAGACAAAACTGGGCAGTTTGCAGGGATTGCCTATGATGGGCGCGATCCGCAATATTCCGATCTTTATCATTTACCTGCTGATTCGACCGATATGAAAGAGTGGCTGACCAACAATACTGGCTGGCATAAACAATGGTTGGAAAATGTTAATGAATTGATCGATAATTATCATCCCGACCTGCTTTATTCAGATAGTAAGCTCCCATTCGATGATACAGGACGTACAATGCTTGCACACTATTACAATCAGGATATGGCCAAAAATAAAGGCAAGCTTGAGGCGGTATATACGCCAAAAGAGCCATCTGAAGGTAAATGGGCACAAGATGTGGAGCGCGGGGTATTGGATTCGATCAGCCCGTTTCCGTGGCAAACCGATACTTCGATAGGAGATTGGTATTATAGAACCGGGCAGAAATACAAAAGTGCGAATGAAATTGCCCAGCTTTTGATCGATATTGTAAGTAAAAACGGGAATCTGCTGATCAATGTTGTACAGACTCCAGAGGGAGATTTGGAGCCAGATGTGGTTAAAATTGTTACTGAAATTGGTGACTGGACCAAATTGAATGGAGAAGGCATTTATGCATCGAGACCATGGAAAGTATATGGAGAAGGGCCTTCTACCATTAAATCAAACCAGAAAAAGGGCCACTTTGGTGGCTTAACAGATTCTGGTATATATCAATCTACCGATATCAGATATACCACAAAGGAAGGCAATCTTTTTGCTTTCTGTTTGAATGTGCCAACAGAAAGTATCAGGATGACCTTACTTGGGCGCAAATCGAAATACCTGGAGAAGCCCATTACATCGGTTAGGCTGTTGGGCAGTAAAGGTAAATTAAAGTGGGTGCAGGAAGATGATGCACTTGTGATTACCAAACCCGCAGATTATCCGGCCTGGTTGGTAACTGGTTTCAAAATAGAATTCAAAAAATAGAAGAGCCGCTGGCATTTTAAAGTAAAAAATGAAAAGATATTGTCTGGCGCTAGATCTCGTTGATGATCCAAAACTCATAGCAGAATATGAAGCTTATCACCTTAATGGCTGGCCTGAAGTTAAGCGGAGTATTATCGAATCGGGTGTTGTTGAAATGGAAATATACCGCATCTCGAACCGTTTGTTCATGATCATGGAAACTGAGGATGATTTCAGTTTTGAAAAAAAGACAGCCATGGATATTGCTAACCCTAAAGTGAAAGAGTGGGAAAAACTGATGTGGAAATATCAGCAGGCACTACCCTTGGCAAAGCCTGGAGAAAAGTGGCTGCTGATGAAAAATATATTTAAGTTAAACAAAAGTGGGATATGAAAAAACCGAACCAGCATATGCGCACTGAACAGATCAGTTAATTAATATAAATCCTGGGCTTTACTTAAAACCAAAAAGGAGAATGCCTTTCGAACATTCTCCTTTTGTATTTTCTATTAATCAAAAAACTGTATCTGTTGTACCAAATAGGCCTTCCCAAGCTTTTGTGGATCGTGTACCACTGTAGCTTTAATGGCTTTCCATTTCGGTTGCTGACCTTTCTGCCAGTTTGCACGGATTTCCTGTGCATTTAGCCAGATTTCTTCAAGTTCATTCTGTACGGTACTGTTTGCATAAGTGAGCTGTAACTTATCTGGAATCATATAATAATCGTTCCCTGTTTTGCTTAGCCTAATATTTGGCCCGCCCACAACGTAATTGGTAATGAGTTGTACGGTGAAAGATTCACTTCCTTTATACTGCTCTTTGCTAATTATCTTTTCGAAAACAAAATAATATTCAGGCCCGTCTTGAAGTGGCTCTTTATCACGGTTGAACCTGGCTTTAACACGGTAGCTATAACCGGGTTCCCTTTGGTCAAAACCCGATAGCGAAGCACCAGCATCTACATTGCCGGGCAACTTTAAAAGCAGATCATTATCAGCATTATAACGATGGCTTACCAGCAATTCAACCTCCTGTCCGTTTTTTAAGTTCAGCGGACCATATCTTTCCGATTTTTTACAAGAAACAAATGCGAAGGCTACAAAAAGAAAAAGTAGGTTTTTCATAGGTGAGTGGTTTTTTAGATTAATGGTTTTTCCTAAAACGTAAAGATACCGATAGACGCTACAACATACTGATAGTTTTGTGCCCATGCCCTAATTTAATCGCTTCATTATTGAAAATCCTGATTTGGCAATGAAATAATTACTGATATTCCAAATGCCTCAATACAGTTCTTTCAGGTTATTGTTAAATATGCGCACAGATCATTTATCTAAACCTTAAAATGTGCTAATACTTCCGTGTTTTGTATAAATTGCTCTCCGCACCAGCCAATACCTTTGTTATCAATATTTAACAAAGAAAAAAATGTCGAAAATAATTTTAATTACCGGTGCCTCACGTGGCTTTGGTAAAATCTGGGCAAAGGCCCTTTTAGAGCGTGGCGATAAAGTAGCTGCAACTGCAAGAAATACAGCTGATTTAAACGATCTGGTAGAAGCTTATGGCGATGCCGTGTTGCCAGTTCAACTTGATGTTAACGATAGGGACGCCTGTTTTGCAGTGGTAGAAAAGGTAAAACAGCATTTTGGCCATATTGATGTATTGATCAATAATGCTGGCTTTGGTTTGTTTGGTGCAATAGAGGAAACCACCGAGCAACAGGCACGCGCACAAATGGAAACAAACTTTTTCGGACTGCTTTGGGTAACCCAGGCTGTTGTTCCGGTAATGCGCGAACAAAAAGCCGGACATATTATTCAGGTATCGAGTTTTCTGGGTTTGGTAAGTTTACCTGTGCTTGGCCTATACAACGCATCTAAATACGCCGTAAATGGCTTAAGCGAAACGCTAGCTCAGGAGGTAAAGGGTTTTGGTATTAATGTAAGTTTAATCGAACCAAATGGTTTTTCTACCGATTGGTCGGGTGCTTCAGCTTTCCAAACAGAACCTTTAGAAGTGTATGCGCCAGTTAAGAAAGCATTTTTTGATGCTTCAACACCCGATAGTTGGGGTAAACCAGAGGCAACGGTACCTGCGGTATTGGCGCTTATTGACAGTCCTAAACCTCCTTTACATTTCTTATTGGGCAAAGTAGCCTTACCTGGTGTTAAACAGGTTTATGCAGAACGCCTGGCCGAATTTGACGAATGGGCTACTGTAGCTGCCGATGCGCACGGTCATTAATAAATCATTAAAAAATTTAACTACAGGCTGTACGGGGTAATTGTGTAGCTTGTAGTTAATTACCATTTAAAGGAATGAAACACTATAAAAATTTGGCCGAATTGCACAGAGAAAATGCATTTCCGCCGCCTGAGAACCCATTGTTTAGCATTTACAAATGCGACCATATGTGTTCCATGGGCGACCGCGAATTTACGAGCGATTTCTATATGATCGGTTTTAAAAAGATTATTGCAGGTCATATCCTTTATGGGCGTACAAAATACGACCACGAGAGTGGCTCGATGATGTTTTTTAAACCTCATCAGGTAATCGAAATGAAAAACCTGGAGATGGATGAAGATGGCTTTTTGATTTTTATTCACGAAGATTTTTTGAATGGACATGTATTACATGATATCATCAAAAAATACCACTACTTCGATTACGAGACCAACGAAGCGCTACATCTTTCGCCCAGTGAAGAAAGCACCGTATGGGAGCTGTATCATAAAATTGAAACCGAATACCGAAACAACCAGGATGAATATAGTCGCGAATTGATTTTGGCCAATGTAGATACTTTGCTTAAGTACAGTCAACGTTTTTATAAAAGGCAATTTCTTAACCGCACAGAAATTTCGGGCAAAACAGTAACCAGGTTTAATGAAGAAATAAATAAATACGTGGCTAATGGATTATTGGCCACTAAAGGTTTACCGTCAGTACATGATATGGCAGAACGTTTAAATATTTCGGCAGGCTACTTAACAGATGTCTTAAAACAGGAAAGTGGAAAAACGGCCTTAGAACATATCCATATATACCTGATATCTGAAGCAAAAAATCGTTTGATCGGTGAAGATAGGTCGGTTTCAGAGATTGCTTATGCACTGGGATTTGAGAACCTCTCTTATTTCTCACGTTTATTTAAAAAAGAAGTGGGTATTAGTCCGAATACCTTTAAAAAGCAGTTGTTGAATTGAGTTGGTCAGGATTTGCAATCCAGACCCAAGTCCTACGGATTTGCAATCCGTTTTAACCAGTTATTTCTCCCGCAGATTTCGCTAATCAGCGCAGAATCAATTCCATCATCCCTCTTACATTTTCCATCCTTTAGCCACCAAGGCACGGAGGGCACAAAGGCATGTCTGTTTCTTTCGCGCAATAGACTTCGGACCCCGGACTCCCAACTTCGGACTAATGCATTATCCATCCTTTAACCACCAAGGCACGAAGAGCACCAAGGCATGTTGGTTCCTCGCACGCAATGGACTTCGGACCCCGGACTCCCAACTTCGGACTAATCCATTTTCCAGCCTTTAGCCACTAAGGCACGAAGAGCACCAAGGCATGTCTGTTTCTTTCGCGCAATAGACTTCGGACCCCGGACTTCCGACTAATCCATTTTCCATCCTTTAACCACCAAGGCATGAAGCGCACAAGGGCATGTTGGTTTCTCTCAAGCAATAGACTCTGGACTCTAGACTAAAAACCACTCATCCCCCAAAAGCCTACGTTCCTGTACTTTATCTTTTTTCTTAAAATTAGTTTTCGTTGCTTTGTTTGGAACAGAAAAATTTTGGAAAAGAAACCCTATATGTCGCTTTATTGGAAATGTCAGCTAATCGGTTGGTCAGTGGCTGCTTTGTATTGGACATTTCAAGGTTGGTCTGCCGCGGGTAGTTTCAGGTTCGATATCGCTGTTGTACAGTTTATTTCGGATGTGGCAATGTACATTTTGATTACCCATTTGTACCATAATTTTGCGAATAAAAACCGTTGGCAAGACCTGGCGCTCGAGAAACTGATCTGGCGGATGTTGATTGTTATTCCGGTGATGGGTATTTTTTATACCGTAGTTACCATTAGTAAGTTGTACCTGGTAAGGTTGCTGTTTCTAAGCCATCCACTACAGTCGTTTGCTGATTTTTTTAGTTTAAATGCAGCGGGTATTTTTGTTGCCGGTATCCGCTTAATTGCCATATGGCTTTTGGCCTACCACCTTTACCACTATGCAAAAAGAGAAATCCGCTTATCGGTAGAAAATACCAGATTAGCGCTTAGCTTTAAACAATCGCAACTGGATAATCTTTCTGCTCAGTTAAATCCTCATTTTTTATTTAATGCACTCAATAACATAAAATCTTTGGTGTACACCCGTCCTGATAATGCAGGTAGGGCAATCGATCTACTAGGCGAGCTGTTGCGCAGTGGATTGTATAAAGGCAGTGCTATGCTGATCAGGTTAAATGAAGAAATAGACCTCGTGAGAGATTACCTGGAGCTGGAAGGTTTGAGGATGGAAGAAAGATTACAATACGAGTTGGACATCGATATTTCGCGCTCTGGGCTAATGGTGCCACGCCTATGCATTCAAACATTGGTCGAAAATGCGGTAAAACATGGAATTTCATTAGAAAAGCAGGGTGGAAAGATTGAAGTAATCGTTAATGAGCAGAATGGATTTATAAGCATCCGTGTTTTGAACCCTGGCAAGTTGAAACAGGATAAAACGGTGGCAGGCATAGGGCTTCAGAACCTGAAAGAACGGCTCGGCCTTAGTTACCAGCACCATGCATCTTTTAACCTGTATGAAATGGAGCAAAAGGTTTGCGCCGAAATTAAAATCCCAATCAGATGAGAAATATTAGGACACTGATTGTTGACGATGAACGTGGCGCAAGGCAAGAACTGGCCAGGATGCTGAAAAGCTACCCACAGGTTACCATATTGGGCGAGGCTGCCAATGCTGATGAAGCCGAACAGCTTATCGGCCTTTTAAAACCCGACCTGATTTTTTTGGATATACAGATGCCTGGTCGTTCAGGTTTTGATCTGTTAGAAAATTTGGCGCATGTGCCACAGGTGATTTTTGTGACCGCTTTCGATAGCTATGCGATACAGGCTTTTGAAATAAGCGCCATGGATTACCTGATGAAGCCGGTACGGGAAGAACGCTTTAAAAGTGCAATGGATAAAGCCATAGAAAAGATTGGTGCGAATGATGGCGCAGCTATTTTTGTAAAGGATAGGAGCACACACCACCTCATTAAATGGAAAGATGTGCACCTGATCGAGTCGGTAGAGAATTACGCTCGGCTCTTTTTCGGGCAAGAGCAGGTATTGCTCAAAACATCCTTAAACAAAATCGAAGAAAACCCCGATTGTGAAAGATTTTTTAGGGCCAGCAGAAGTGTATTATTTAATCTCGACTACATCAGTTCGGTAAAAAAAGATGATGAGGGGATGTTTGTAGAACTTAAAACGGGAAACTTAATCAGAATATCAGAAAGGCAGGCTGTTAAATTAAGGAGCCTCATTAAAACATAAATTATAATTTTTTGATCATGAAAATAAACTTAGTAAAACTGGGTGTGGCTGTGCTATGCCTCGCAACGGGCATGGAAACCTTTGCACAGCAAAAACTAACCTTACCCGATGCCGTCAATTACATCATCAACGATAGTGTGATGATTAAAACCAAATACGGCATCACTTTATCGGCTGTGGTGGTGAGGAAAAAAGGTGTACAGGAGAAATTACCTGCCGCACTCTTTTATTTTATCTATTCCAATACCAACAAAAGCCTGATGGAAGCCAAATACGCTGCCGATCACGGCTACATAGGCATTGTGGCCGATGCGAGAGGAAAACGACTGAGCCCTGATAAGCCAGCGCCTTACGAGCATGAAGCACAGGATATAAACGCAGTTATCGATTGGATTATCAAACAATCGTGGAGCGATGGCAGGGTAGGGATGTATGGGGGTAGTTATTCGGGTTTTGCACAATGGGCAGCGGCTAAACACCTGCATCCAGCACTTAAAACTATTGTGCCCTATGTTGCCGCTATTCCAGGGCTTGGCTTGCCCATGGAAAATAATGTTTTTATAACCGCCAATTACCAATGGGCTTTTTATATTACCAACAATAAATATACCGATGATGCGGTAAATAACGACAATGCTCGCTGGCGTAGCATGAAGTTTAATTGGTGGGAAAGCGGGGCCGCTTATAACAAGATCGATAGCATTGATGGTACACCAAATCCACTGTTACAGAAATGGCTTAGTCACCCCGATTATGACGCTTACTGGCAGTCGATGGTGCCTTATGGCAAGGATTTTAAATACATCAATATTCCAGTGCTCAGTATTACCGGCTATTACGACGATGGGCAGGTTTCGGCATTAGAATACCTCCGCGAACATTATAAGTATAATTCCTCGGCCGAACATTATTTAATTATAGGCCCTTACGATCATTTTGGATCACAGGTAGGTGGTGTTGCCAAGCTGAGGGACTATGAAGTGGATTCAATTGCACTGATCAATACCCGCGAAATCACTTTCCAATGGCTCGATTATATCCTTAAAGGCGGAAATAAACCAGCACTGCTAAAAGATAAGATCAATTTTGAGGTAATGGGTGCAAATAAATGGAAGCATGCTCCTGCACTGGCACAGATGGAAGATCACTATGTGCGGTTTTATCTGGATAGTATAAACGGAACGATGTTACTGTCTGAGCAAAAGCCAGCTAAACAAGTTTTTATGCATCAGCAGGTTGATTTGGCAGACAGAGCCACATTCTACAACGATTATTACCCTGATCCGATCATCAAAAAAGAAATCGACAAATCCAATGGACTTTTCTTTATCACGAAGCCGTTTAATCAGGCCGTTTCAGTGTCAGGTGCGCTACAGGGAGAACTTAGCGCCATTATCAATAAAAAGGATATGGATGTAGGCTTGGTTCTGTATGAGGTTACCCCCTCTGGAGAATATTTTCAGCTTTCTTATTATTTAGGAAGAGCTAGCTATGCATACGATATGAGCAAAAGGAAATTGCTTAAGCCTGGCAAATTAGAAACCATGCCTTTTTACCGATCAAGGGTATTCAGCAGGCAGCTGCAAAAAGGTAGTAGATTACTTCTGGTACTCAATATTGATAAAAATCCTTTTGCGCAGATCAATTATGGTACAGGTAAGGATGTGAGTAAAGAAACCATAGGAGATGCGGGTATTCCGCTTAAGATTAAATGGTCGACCAGAAGTTTTATCGACTTAGGTTTTTCGGAAGCTGGGAAAAGTTTGTTTAAATAATATTAGCGCTTGTTGGAGGCTGTATCATATTTGTAATTCCATTCGAATTTGTCACGTTGTCCAAAGGACTCCTACGGAGAGCTTGTCGAAACGTCTTTCTAGATATCTAAACAGGTCCTTCGACTGCACTATCAATGAAAGTTTTTGTAAATTATTGATAATAAGTATATTACGTGCTTACTCAACAAGCAGCAGAAGGCTTGATAAAGTTACGAATCTGTCATCAACACTCCGATGTATTTGAAAAATTCTAACCTCTACCATTGACGTTATTTTATAATCATTTAAATATGAGTGGTTTATGTCGATTGCGTATTTCCGTCCAACTAGGCCGTAGCACCGTATCCCCGTTCTACTTAAATCCGGCCTAACAAATTTTTCGGGCTGCACTGCCCAAGCCAACCTACTAGCTTCGAAAGAAAAATTTTCAGCCGGTGTTTTTTGTTTCTTTTTGACACCAAAAAGAAAGAGCCAATAGGCGGCGGTGAGCCGAGGAAAGCATGAGCTGTAGGGTAAAAAATAATCAATTATATATGTCATTAATATTGATTTTTATACAATAAATTAATCCTCAGGATGACAATTCTATATTTATGATACAGTCTCCTAATCACTACGGATTTACAATCCATTATAAATATTTATTTGCTCCGCTGATACTGAACTTATTCAGCGCTGATATTTATTTTAGCACTAATGTTCTCTTAATTTAGATATTTGCAGCTGCAAATAATTTAGCTGATGAAACCCTACCTGCAACTTTTCGATTTTTCTAAGAAAATAAATTATAAAACTGAAATTCTTGCAGGTTTAACGGTGGCCATGACCATGATCCCGGAATCATTATCATTTGCTATCCTTGCGGGTTTCCCTCCTTTAACAGGTTTATACGCAGCCTTTATTATGGGTTTGGTTACGGCCGTTTTAGGCGGTAGGCCAGGTTTGGTTTCTGGTGGGGCAGGTGCAACAGTAATTGTACTTATCGCTTTAATGAAAACCCAGGGCATAGAGTATGTTTTTGCCGCAGTAGCTTTAGCCGGGGTAATCCAGATTGTGGTGGGGCTGTTTAAACTGGGTAAGTTTGTCAGGCTTGTTCCACAGCCCGTAATGTTCGGCTTCGTTAACGGTTTGGCGGTTATTATTTTTATGTCACAGCTGGAGCAGTTCAAAACTCTTGTTAATGGCAGGATAGTGTGGTTGAGCGGCACACCTTTATATATCATGTTGGCTTTGGTATTGGTTACGGTTGCCATAGTGATGATTCTTCCTAAAATAACCAAAGCCATTCCATCCTCACTGGTGGCTATTATTGTGGTTTTTCTTATCGTTTTATGTTTTGGAATCGATACCAAACTGGTTAAGAATATTGCTTCAGTTAATGGGGGTTTCCCTCCATTCCATATTCCGAAAGTGCCGCTGAATCTGGATATGCTAAAGATCATTTTTCCTTATGCACTTATTATGGCAGGTGTGGGCTTAACCGAAGGCCTGCTTACCTTAAATCTGGTTGATGAAATTACAGAAACCAAAGGCGATAGGAACAGAGAGAGTATTGCTCAAGGAATTGCCAATATTGCAAACGGCTTTTTTACGGGCATGGGTGGTTGCCCAATGATTGCCCAAACACTGGTTAACCTTTCGGCAGGTGCCAGGGCTAGATTATCGGGTATTATTGCTGCCCTAACTATATTGGTTATTATTTTGGTAGGTGCTCCGGTAATAGATCGTGTACCCATGGCAGCGCTGGTTGGTGTAATGATGATGGTAGCCATTGGTACTTTTGAATGGATGAGCTTTAAAGTGATTAATAAAATGCCTGCGCAGGATATTATCATTGGTATTCTGGTGGCTGTAATTACAGTTTGGCTGCATAACCTGGCCCTTGCTGTATTAATAGGTGTAATTATTTCGGCGCTTGTTTTCGCCTGGGAAAGTTCTAAACGGATACGTGCCACTAAATATATCGATGCCAGTGGTGTAAAAACCTATGAAATATTCGGCCCCCTGTTTTTTGGATCGATTGCTAATTTTAATGAGCTGTTTGATGTAGCCCAAGATCCGCAACATATCATAATTGATTTTAAGCACAGCCGGGTTTTTGATATGTCGGGCATTGATGCGCTGAATAAACTAACCGAACGCTACCGTTCGATTGATAAGAAACTCCAATTAAAGCACCTGAGCGACGACTGTAAGCGCTTGCTGAAAAATGCAGATCAGATTATAGAAGTAAACATTATAGAAGATCCTACCTATCGGGTGGCTACCGAAAAATAAATTAATTTAACCTTTCGTTTTTTATGGTGTAAGCCACACTTATAATGAAGCTAGTCTTGTAGAGTAAAATACGGCAATAGCTATCCTCATCCCAAAACAATTATTGGCAGTTTAATTTTACTGCTTTCTCCAAATTCCATGTTTTTACTAAAACGTTTAAGTATTTTAAGAAAATAGCAACATAAAATTGTTCTATTTATTGTAATTACTGGCTAAAAACATCCTTACATACTGTTTTATAGGATGTTAATTTTTTAGGGTATTCTGATAATATTTATTTTTTTACCTGTCTGGCTGACAATTATTTTAATAGAATTAAATATTATTGCGCTTTTTTATAAAAATTTCATAAAAATGACAATTTGTTATTAAAACGTTTTAGTATAGTATATATTTGAATTAACCAAATACTAAATTTTATGAGAACCCCTAACTATTACTACCGAAGTACCTGTCTTTTTAACCTAGGACATATCATGCCGTTTCCGAAAAAATAAGTTTTAGAAATCATTTTTTTTACCAATTAAAGATCCATTAACTATGCGATACTTATGGGCGTGCCTTGTTTTTTTTGCCGCGTTTACATTAAACGTTTTACCTGTTTTTTCGGCGGGCAAAAAACTTCATAAAGGCCTAACTACCAATCTTTTTGTTCTGCAGGATACAACTAAAATTAAGTATGTATCGCCAAAAGACTCTTTAAGGAAAGACAGCTTGGAACAAATTAAACTCAAAACAATTTACAATAAATTGTCTGGAGGTGTGCGGAAAGATGTTAAAGATCTTTCTCTGTTTCCTGCTATTTCCTTACAGCAAAACCTAAAAGGAAATTATGCGGGCTTATATGTACAAGAACCATCTGGCGAACCTGGCTCTATCCAGAATATGATCATTAGGGGTGCAGCTATGCCACTACTGTCAAAAAAGGATTTATATGCCGTACAGCCATTAGTGGTATTGGATGGAATTCCCTTAATCGGAGAGCATCCATTTGCCTTCGATATTCAACAGTACGATTTTAACAGAATTGGTCCGGCAACTAACCTTCTTGCCGGAATCGATATCAATAACATTGCATCTGTAGAGGTATTGAGTGATTTGGCAGGATCATCCATTTATGGCCCCAGGGGAGTAAACGGTGTTATTGTGTTAACCTCAAAAGCGGCTTCGGGCAATTCGAGGAGTATTAGCTTTAATTCATATATCGGTATGGTGCAAAAGCCAACGGTTAATACCATTAATGGTAAATATGAAAATGAATTCAGACAAAGGTTCTATGATATTTATACAACCAATGGCAGGTATTCTGATGATGAAGAATATCCTGTTTATTTAAGCGATTCGCTTAATAATGTATACAGTGGTAAATCTAACTGGACCGATTTATATTATAAAAACGCATTGATATACGGTATAAATTTTGGCCTGACAGGTGGGTCAGACCGTGCGAATTTTAGATTTTCGTTAGGTAATGCAAAAAGTCAGAGTGTTGCCGATGGTACGGGTTTAGACCGTTACAGCGCCATGTTCAATATCAACATGCGTCCGGTTAAATGGTTGCTTTTTTCTGCCATGATTAACGGTAACCGATTAAACCGTGATAGAAACAGAACACTTAGAGATAGGTTTGCACAGATTAATTACTTTCCTGATTTGAGTGCGCCACCTGCGCCCAATAAAGATTATTATGCCAGTTATTTAAATGAATACAGCAAAGGTTTTGATGATAATAAAACCAACCTGATCCAGGGGTATGCCAAATTAGTGGCTACACTGGGCAAGGTTAAATTATCATCGGCTTTTAATGTAGATTATAATGAAGGTTACAGGGATATATTTTATGCCAGAACCTTATTGCAGGGCAATAGCTATGCCTCAAACTATTATGGCTTTAACCAACGGTTAATGATTGATAATAAAGCATCTTACGATTTCAAGCTTAATACCGCACATGATTTCCATGTAGAGCTAGGCCAATCGATGATGTGGGATATTTATAAGTACAACTATGCTTATGCGTATAAAGGTGCCAATGATTATATTAAAATTAACTTATTGGATTCTGATCCAAAATTACCAAACGGGGGTGATAATCCTAATTACCTGGTACCAAAAGCATTTCCCAGAGAACTTACCTATCGCTTTTTAGATAAAACAGCAGATAACCTGTTATCATTTTATGGTAAAGTAAACTATTCGTATAATGATAAGTATTTCGTATCCGGAACATTACGTTTAGATGGATCATCTAACGCACAACCAACCAAACGCTGGTTTTATTCTCCGGTAATCGCTGCAGCATGGAATGTTAAAAACGAATGGTTAAAGGATACCAGATTGGTTGATGATTTAGTTTTAAGGGCAAGCGTTGGCCGTTTAGGCAGAACGTTTACCTACGATAATTATGCCCAGGGGCCGCAATATACCGCTTCAGTTGGTTACACAGGCAATTTAACCGTGCCGGGATACAATGCCTTCGGTGTACTTACCAGGCCATATTCGTTTGGCTGGGTGGGTTATGGCGTGCCATGGGCCTATTCAGATCAGTTAAATATCGGGGCTGATGTAGCCATGCTAAAAAACCGCCTGCATGTTTCAGTCGATTTTTACACCAAGGCTGATCAAAACCAGTTGATCGGTATTCCATCGTATGCAGAATATGGTTACAAACAATCAATAGAAAGCGGCATGGATGTGAGCAATACAGGCGTGGATTTATCCATCCACGCATTGGTAATGGCTAAAAATAAATTCTCATGGAATTCTTCATTGAATTTTAACCACAATAGCAACACCTTAAAAGCACTGCCAAGAGGCTTAAATGAAATTATAATCGGAAACAGGTTATTAAGAGTTGGAGAACCGGTAGATCAATATTGGTTGTTAGAAAATGAGGGCATCTATACTTCTACTGCACAAGTTCCGGAAGTAAATGGTCAGCCATTAAAGTATAATGGACAGGCATTAAAAGCCGGCGATCCGAGATGGAAAGACCAAAATGGAGATAATGTAATTGATGAAAAAGACAAAGTATTAAAAGGGCACTCATTGCCAACGCTTTCGGGTGGTTTTGATAACGCTTTTACCTATGGCAACTGGAGCCTGAGCACCAATTTATACTTCAATCTGGGCAGGAAGCTGATTAACCAGGAAATGGCTAGCCGTTTTGATTTTGTTAACCGCGAAGGTAATACCGATGTAAGCTCGGTGAAAGAAATTACTTTTTGGGAAAAACGTGGCGATTATAGCAAATATCCGCTATACAATCCTTGGAGTACCGTTATTCCTTACCGTTTAGATCAGGATCTTTTCTTAGAAAATGCCTCATTCTTGAAATTAAGATCGGTATCAGTAGGTTATGAGCTAGGTAACCTGTTGAAAAAGAGAAATATAAAGATTAATAAATTCTTTGTTTACGGTACGGTAAGCAATGTATTTGTCATCACGCCATATACTGGGCAAGATCCGGAATTGGTAAGCTATGACGGCATCGATACCGGCTATGGTCAACCCATACCAAGAACATACACTTTAGGAGTTAAAATGGAATTATAATATGGAAATAGCTACTAAAAATACATCAATAACGATGAAAAATATATTATACGCATTTCTGCTTGCTGTAATGGCTTTAACCAGCTGTAATAAAGCATTAGAAACCGACTCGAGTAGGGTGGTAGGCGAAAAAAATATGTGGAATACGGTAGAGGATGCCCGCGCCGGAATTCTGGGGGTTTATGCGTTAACCAGAGCTGCACTTTCTGACAACAACAGCCACTGGATTTATGGCGATGTAAGACCAGGCGAATTTACAAGTCCGAAAAGACAGGATTTAAAAGCGGTTATCAGCAACAATTTAAATGCATCTTATCCTGTGGTAGAATCGCTTTCTGATTGGACCCGGTTTTATGCCATTGTTAATGGTGCTAATGTTTTTCTGGAAAATATTGCACACGTTAAAGCAACGGATAAACGCTACTCGGATAATAACATGACGGTAGATATTGCCCAAGCCAGGTTTTTAAGGGCGTTTGCTTATTTCTACATGGTACGTATCTGGGGCGATATTCCTTTTATCATCTCTTCAAACGAAGGAGCTTTCGAAAATAAACCCAGAGAAAAACAAGCTAAGGTTTTAGCCTGGGTGGAATCTGAAATGTTAAGGGCCGCGGCCGATCTGCCATTTATTTATAGTGGAAACGATATTCAGCAGCCGGGCGATTATTATAATGAAAATGGAGGAAGATGGGGAGGCGCTTTGGCTACTAAAGTTACGGCTTACGCAGTACTATCGCACGTTGCCGCCTGGAATGCAGATTATGCCAGTGTTGCCAAATACACCAAATTTGTTGAAGATAACTATGGCCGAAGCGGTGGTGGTTTTACCTCAACTACCGATTTAAGCAACTCAAACGGGTTTTTCTACAATAAAAATACCCGACAAATGTTTGGTTTTAATTCAGATTATGGGCATATCGATGGTTCATCAACCGGGCATATTGAAGAATTGACCCTTGCAGAGCCAGTTATTACCAAATCGGTTCCTGATATCTATCTGCCAAAAGATTCGATCTTAAAATATTTCAATCTGGCGAAAGACGAAAGATTCTCAATTGATACGTTGGGCCAATCGAAATTCGACAGGTATTTCATCAATTTAAATGGTAAATATCCAATATTCAGTAAAATAAAGGTTATTCAGGGCGGCGGTACCGATCCAAACTTCAGGTATTTTACCAGTGCCTTAATCTTTACCCGGTTAGAAGATATTGTATTGTTAAGGGCCGAAGCACTATCCGTTTTAGGTGATCAGCAAGGAGCGACTGATGAGTTGAAGCAGGTAATGAGCAGGCGTTTACCTGTTGATACTGAAATAAAATTCGATTTCAGTAAAGATGATATTATCAAAATTATATTCGAAGAAAGACACCGCGAACTATTGGGAGAAGGCCATAGGTGGTACGACTTAATTAGATACAATAAAATTAAACAGAACGATGCCAAGTTTATGAACCTCATCAATTCGGGCGGGATCTACTGGCCAATATCGCGCAGGCTGATCTCTCAAAACAGTTTATTAACTCAGAACCCTTACTGGCGCTAAATAATATTGATATGAAAAATTTTATAAAATATATTGGTGTGCTAACAATACTCTTGTTATTCACCATCATTTATTCGGCTTGTAAAAAGAATGGGGGTTACTACGATGTAGAAGATACCGCCGTACCATATAATGGTAACATATACGAATATTTAAAAAGCAAGCCAGGGGTATACGACTCGTTAATTGTAGCGGTTGATAGAATGGGCTTAAAGAAAACCCTTACCGATAGTAATGTAACGCTTTTTGCGGTAACCAACCCTAGTTTTCAGCTGGCATTAAGGAACTTAAATACTTTAAGAAAGCAATCGGATAAAGACCCGCTATTTCTATCGAATATTGATGGAATCCAGTTGGATACCATGGTTTCTTATTATATTATTAGGGGCGTAAAACCTTCTGATTCTTTAAAACTGCAGGATGGACTTAATTTAACCAGTGCTAAGGTAGCTTATCCCATGCATGCCAAATCGGTGAGAGGCTCTGCCTCGGGCGAGGTGGGAGCCGGTCCGGAAGTGATTCAGTTTAGCAATACCAAAAAGAGCAAATTTATCAGAAACTGGTCTACAAGTACAACTGCATCAAACAATATCAAAACCAAAAATGGTATTGTGCATGTAATTAGTCCCGATCATATTTTCGGTTTCGATGGTTTTGTTACCCGCTTAACTTTTATTCCGCCTCCGCCAAACTTAATGGTTACAGTAGGTGGTACTTTCTCTGCTAACCGCGAAAATGGCGGTGGACCAACCAGTGGAGAAAACTCTAAAAAAGTTATCGATGGGGACGATCATACTAAGTTTTTATGCGATCTGCAAGGATTTTTAACCATGCAGTTTAAACTTAAAACGCCGGAAGTATCGTCGGTTTACACTTTAATTTCGGCAAACGATGCGGTAGAAAGAGATCCAAAAGCCTGGACTTATGAAGGCTCGCAGGATGGTGTTAACTGGACCGAGTTACACCGGGTGACTAATTTCTTTTTCGAAGAAAGGTATCAGCAAAAAGTTTTTAGATGTACCAATACCACTGCGTACCTATACTACCGCATAAATATTACGGAGCTAAGAAGTGGTGGTACCTTCCAGCTTGCAGAATGGACTATAAACAAATCGAACTAGGGTGATGGGACATAGAAAAAATAAAATAACGAAACTTATGAAGTCAATCGTAAAAATAGAAATGGTTGTGGTTTTGTTTGCATTAATTGCTTTTAGCGGATGCAAAAAACTATACGATCTGCCTGAAGAAAAAGATTACCTGAGTAATAATGTAAACTTTAGTAATAAAGTATTTGAACCGATTATTGGCAGAACCAACCTAATGGGAGGTTTTAATGGCGATAATTCTACCCAGCCTATTACCTTCGAAATTGTAAATGCACGCTTTGGCGATGGTAAACCGGTTACCGATATTTTTCAGAAAGTACCCACTTACGTGTTCATTGCTCCATATACCGGGTTAGAAAAAAGCCTGGCAGAAATAGAGGCTAAAAGAAAGATAGAAGTGCACCCTTTGTTTGAGGTACGTTCTTCAGGAGAGTTTATACTTTGGGGCTCATCTACCAACCAGTTAATCAAACCAAGACCAATTGATAGTACAAACTTCTCTCAGGATACCCGCTTTTTTGATGTGAAGATTAAAAATACCGGTGGAGAACGTTTGATCAGAGATTTACAGATCAGACCTTTTAGAGAAAGACCTTACGAACCTTCTAACGATTTTAATGCTTACACCGGTTTGCCTGCTCCCGATCCTAAATTTCCTTTAGATAAAAATCTGAGAGATTACATCCGTCCATACCTAAACAATGTAATTGGCGCTACAAGCAACAAAAATCTGATCAGTAACAACGATCAAAAAGATGTAGTGGTATATATCCGTCCGTTTACAGGTGGGAATGGACATTCGCTCCGCATTAAAGTATTAAATAAAGATGGGGTTGAAATTAATCCATCGTCTTTTAACGAAACCGTTTGGGATAAAATGATACATGGTTTTAACATGCAGAAAACGGATAAGTATGTGCAGTACGATGTAGCCTATCCAATTCCATTGGTAGAAATTCCAACCTTTTACGCGCCAGGAGGCTCGAGAGCAAAGGCACAGTTGAGTTACTCCAGAGGCTCTTTTGGTGGTGGGCGTATCATTGCCAACTTCGGGGTCGATTTTGCCATTTACCAGGCTGGAGATTGGGAAATTGTATTTCACTTCAAAACAGATAATCCAAAATTTATCAGCGAATAGGCAATATTTAAAGCTAATATTATGAAAAGAAATATACTTTTTTATACATTACTTGTGGTGTGTATAATGCTTGGCACCAGTGCTTTTTCGCAGGAGAAATTTAACCTTGTGAATGGTACCGTTGTTGATAAAGAAACAAAACAAGGTGTTCCGGGTGTATCTATTATTTTAGAGAGCACCAATAAAGGTTTAACCCAAACCAACGGCAGCGGAAAATTTTCAGTTAACGTACCCGAGGGTTCTACCTTAATATTCAAATTTATTGGTTACAATACACAGCGTGTAAAAATTACCAATCAAAATAACATCACTGTAACCATTTCTGAAGACCGCAAAGAGCTGGATCAGATTGTTATTGTGGCTTACCAGAAAAGGTCTAAACAAACCACTACAGGATCATCAGTTTTAATTCAGGCAAAAGAGGTTCAGGATATACCGGTTTCTAACGTAGAGCAACTTTTACAGGGTAAAGTGCCAGGATTAAACATTCAGAACAATACCGGTGCGCCAGGTTTTAGGGGTTCGGTGCAGGTTCGTGGATTATCAAGTTTAAGTATCTCGGGCAGTGGTAACGAATCATTTTTACAGCCAACTTCACCATTGTATATAATTGATGGCGTTCCGTTAGATGCAGATAAAGCTGCGGAGTTTGGTTTTCAGAGTCAAGGGCCGGGTGTGAGTCCACTTTCATTAATCCCTCAGGAAGATATCGAAAACATCCAGATTTTAAAAGATGCGCAAGCAACCTCCATGTATGGTTCGCGAGGGGCATACGGGGTAATTATTATCACGACCAAAAGAGGTAACTCTAAAGTGCCAAGGATTAGATATGTATCCAATTTCTTTGTTAAAACCCCACCAAAACTTCGCGAAACTTTGGGCGGTAATTCGGAAAGATCATTAAAAATCCAGCAGATTATTTTAAATGCGTCCAATGTTGATGATATCAGGAGAATTTCTAATACTTCATTCCTTGCCGATAGTTTAAACGCATACTGGAACAACTCTACCGATTGGCAGGATGTATTTTTCCAAAATACCTATAACCAAAGTCATAACCTGGCTTTAGATGGTGGCGATCCTAGGTTTAACTATAAAGCCAATCTAGGTTATTACACCGAAAAAGGAGTAATAAAAAACACAGGCTATAACCGTTACAACCTCAACATGAATATGGAGTTTAAGCCAAACGATAAGTTTAGATTTTTTGGTTTTATTAACGGCTCGGTAGGAAAGCAGAATAAAGGAAATGGTGTTGGTTTATTACAATCGGGTGTAGCTGCAAACGGTCAGGTATCTACCTTATTGCCACCACCATCTTTCTATCAGGCATCGGGAGGGGTTTTATCGGCATTACAAACATTAAACGATAACAACTCCAGAAACTTAAGAACTAACGTAGAAGCACGTTACGAGTTTATTCCTGGTTTGGCCGTATCTTCTACTTTAAGTTACGATTATACTTCCGATACCGAATCTACCTTTACGCCAGCGGCGGCAAATGGCCAGTTTGCTAAAGTATACGATTATGTAGGCAGAAATTTCCAGTTGTACAATAGAAATGGGATTACCTACGCCAAAACCTTTGGCGAAAAACACAGTCTTTTCGTAAATACCTTTAACGAAATTTACAAACAAGGTGCCCAGGCTGGTGTTACCCGCCAGGAAAGAACACCTAACGATCAGTTACAGGGACCATTAGGTTACGATGCCTATTACTCGCGTGGTGGAGGTGTATTGTCTAACTACAGAAACGCAACCATCGCATCGTTCGCAGGTTCAGTATCGTACGATTATGATAAAAAATATGTAGCCGAATTTTCTTACCGTTTAGATGGTACCTCATCCAGTGGATTGGAAAATCCATATTCTAAAAACCCTTCCATTGGTTTAAGATGGAATTTTAACAAAGAGAACTGGCTGGCCGATATGAAATGGTTATCGTATGGTAGCTTGAGGTTAACCTGGGGGCAAAATATTGTACCAACAGGTAATCTCCAAAGTATTTATGGTATTTATAACCTGAACAATAACTTTAACAACAACCCAACCATTGGAATCGATTATAATATTATTCCAAACCCTAACTTAAAACCAACCACAACAAGCCAGTACAATTTAGGTTTCGATTTGGGGTTATTTAACGATAAAATCTCGGTAAACTTCGATACTTATTTTAAAAAGGTTGATAATTTGTTATTCGATAGGCTTTTATCGAATACTACCGGATTTAATAAACTGGCGAGTAACGATTTAGGTATTGCCAATTATGGATCGGAGATCATGATTACCGTGAGACCAATAGCGAGCAAGGATTTTGATGTTTCTGTTTCGGTAAATGGTGCACTTAACCGCGATGTGCTGTTAAAACTTCCGGCAGAGTATAATGGGCAGTTCATTAAATTTGATGGTTCTGGTTACCTGCAGCACAACGTTTACCGGGTAGGTAGAAACACACTGTCTAACTACTTAAGGATAAACCAGGGCGTTTATCAAACCGATGCCGATGTGCCAACCGACCCTGTAACGGGTAAGAGGTATCAATCTAACGGACAGTTTTTCTTAGGCGGTGATCCGATGATGAAAGACGTAAACGGAGATTATATTTTAGATGGCCGCGATTATGAAGTTACGGGTAATTCTCAGCCTTTAATTACGGGCGGTCTTTCTACCAACATCAGGTATAAAAAATGGGGCTTAAATGTTTATGCTACTTATACGGCCGACAGAACTATTTTGAATAATGCCCTGGCCGATAGAATAGCCATTATGCGCGATCCTTATTCACTACAATCGGTGGTGCCATTAAACGACCTTAATATCTGGACGAAACCTGGTGATGTTGCAAAATACCCTTATCCGTATGATTACAAAAGATTTGATCAGATTCAACCACTAAGGGCCGATCAAACACTTTGGCAAGAAAGCGGAACCTATTTAAAAGTAAGTAATGTAACTCTTTCCTACATGTTCGATAAAAAGTTTATCGCCCGTTTCGGAATGAGCAGTTTAAGAGTATATGCCTCTACAGATAACTTAATTACTTTCTCTAAGTACACCGGGCCAAATCCTGAAAACGTAACCACATTGGGGCGCGATATTTCTACAGGATATCCTGTTCCGCGTACTTATAACCTTGGTGTACAGTTAGAACTTAATACAGGCAATTAATAGATATTATTATGAAAAAGTTTATCATTTATTCTTTGATTTTAGCAGCATCGTTTTCATTGCCTGCTTGTAAAAAGTTTCTGGATATCCAACCTTTAGATAAGTTATCAGGAAATAACTTCTTTCAATCTAAAGAAGATGTAGAAGCAAATATTTACGATTTATCGCGTATTGTTTTCGGTAAGTTTAACGAAACGCATTTTATAGGAGCAACAGGCGAGTACCGCTCTGGCGAAGTATTATACGAAAGCCAGTCTGATTTAGCCCCAGCCCGCGAGTTTGTTGAAATTTTGGGTAAAAACAACCTCTTAGGTTTATTGGCAGGCGGTCGTCCATGGGATTTTTACAACTTCAACAGAATTACCGATTGGACCGATTATTATCGTGCCATACAAGGCGCCAACATTTTAATTGCGAAGCTGGACGAAGGTGTGCCCGGATTATCCGATTTACAGAAAAATCAGTATAAAGCCGAAGCTGCGTTTATCCGTTCGCTAAGCTATTTTATCATGGTAAGGTTATATGGCGATGTAGTGTATTATACCGATGCCTTCCATTCTACAGCTTTGCCACGCGAAAACTTTGTTTCAGTATTAAACAAATGTATAGCTGATCTTAAAACCTATAAAAATCAAATTCCCTGGACCTATACCGATCCATCTTTAAAAGGTGTTAGGGCCAGCCGCGGAAGCATTATTGCCTTAATTATGGAAATGAACATGTGGAATGCAGGTTTTGATGCGAACAATTCGAAAAAGTACTACCAGGAAACTGCCGATTTGGGACGCGAAATGATTGCCAGCGGCGCATACAGATTATTGCCGATTACAGAATGGGCTACTGTAATTAAAGGAAGATCAGACGAGAGCTTATTCGAATTTTACCGCAGTATAAACTATGGCGATCAAAATACCAATACAGCGCCGGTTGCCGATATGTTTTTGCATTATCCATATAAAAGACCAGAATATACCCACCGTGTAAGTTTTGCCTATTTCAGAGGTGAGTATATGCAGAAAATTTTTCTGGATGGTAGCGATAAGAGAATTACGACCTGGTTTAACGAAGATATTTTTGCCGATAACGGGAAATTTATGATGTTAAAATTTGCGCAGAATTCTTTCTCTACAGGTGAAGAAGATGCCAACCCTGATAATACGTTTATGATTTTTAGGTATGGTGGCGAAATTTTACTGGCGGCAGAAGCGCTTGCCAATTTAGGAGAAGATACCGAAGCCATTAAGCTGGTAAATATGATAAGAGATAGAGCACAGGCATCGAAATATGCTGGTGGCGGAGGCTCTACATTAAAGGATTTTATTTTTTACGAAAGATCTAGAGAATTAATAGGGGAAGGACACCATTATTTCGATTTGGTGCGCACCAAGAGAATTTTAAGCAGCCAATGGTCGTACAACGTACTCACGTCAGATAAATTTAGTCGTGGCGCGTGGACCTGGCCAATAAGCGGAAATGCTTTAAATAACAATCCATTTATGCGGTTAAACGATTATTGGGTTAATGGTGGTAATTAATTTTAAATAGAAATTATACAAGATATGAAAAAGCTAATTATTGCATGTGCAGCACTTTTACTTGTTTTAAATGCCTGTAAGCGTGATGAGTATTATATAGATGGAGGTAAGGCGAAGGCAGAGTTTGACGGGAATATGATGCAGTACCTACAGGCCAAAAAAGTTCCTTTTGATACGGTGGCCCAAATTGTAAAACTGGCCGGTATAGAACAACAGTTTAGTTCAGAGAATTTCACTTTTTTTGCTTTTGATGATGACGTAGTGAGAAAAACGATCGGCAATATTCACACCAACGAAAGAGATAGAAATCCAAAGTTCGAATCGTTAAATCAATTACTTTATGAATCGGGAAGAGATACAGTAAAAACCCTCGATCAGATCAGTCCGGCCATTTGGCGGAAATACCTGCAACGTTATATGTTTAAAGGGGTAAACATGTTAAAAGATTATCCACAGATAGATCTGAACCTGAGAAGTATTTATCCAGGCGCCCTGCACTACGATTACAATAACGACGTAGCCAACATTGGGGTAGTTTTTTATGATGCCAACGGAATTAAATATATTGGTTACAGGCAGCTTGTGCTCTCTTATATCCCCGATGTATCAAAACCTAACGATAACTGGTACCCAAATTATGTAGCATCATCTGATATTAAACCAACCAACGGAATGGTGCACTCGTTAAGGCACCAGGGCGCATACCTGGGTTTCAATTTATATGAGTTTTTTAATGATGTATATAACACTGGGTTAACACCAAGTAATAAATAATTAGCCTGTTATAATTTAAAAGAATAGAATCATGAAAAAAATAAAATACATGCTAATCGTATTTTTTCTATGCTCCTTAGTTATACAGGGATGTAAGCAAGAAGAAGAATTGGGCGCAGATCCATATGCAGATGGTAAAGCACCACTGGGTATAACCATTAGCCAAACTTTATTGCCTGTTCCATCAGAAGGGATTGTAGGTACCACCGTAACCGTACAGGTAAAAGGTTTACTGCCCTTTAAAGATAAGTTAACGTTTATGTTTAACGGCGAAAAAGCAGAAGTGCTTAGCGTTACCGAATCTACTATTGTGGTTAAGGTTCCAGAAGCCGGAAGTACTGGAATCACCTCAATCGCTATTGGCGATCAGTTGATTTTAGGTCCGCAGTTTATTGTGTCAGGTCTGATCAAAAACGATATCACTTTTAAGGCAACAGCCGGCACAAATGGCTACGTAAGTCAGTTTTACGAAATGCTTGATGGAAGGGCACTTGTACTTGGTGGTTTTAATAACTACGATAATAAAGGGTTAATCACACCAATTAATAGAATTGCCAGAACCTCTTTAGATGGCGATTACGACCGTACTTTTAGAACGGGTAGAGGCGCAAATGGCTCGCTATCAAGAGTAATAGAAATTGGTGGCCGTTTTATCATCGCCGGTGGATTTAGCGGTTATAATCAGCGTTCAGAAAATATCAGTAATATAACCAGTTTGTATCCAAACGGGGCTATTGATACCATTAAAATCCAAACCAAGCGTAAACCAACCTTAACCGATACGGTTACCCAAAAATGGTTCCCTAAATTTAACGGCGGTACCAACGAATACATTAATCGAATTTACCCACATCAAGGCAAAATTTTAGCCACGGGTAACTTTAGGTATTACGTAAAAAGAACTTACGATAAAGACAATTACGACTTTAGCAGAGATACCGTAATTCTGGATAGTACCGAAATCCGCCAGATTTTAAGGTTCAATTTAGATGGTTCATTAGATAAGACCTATCGTTTTAATACCGCAACCAATAAAGGTAATGTGAGTGCAAATGGCCCTATTGATACCTATATGCATACCGATGCAGCCAACCTCGAAAAATTGATGGTATTTGGAAACTTCAGCACCTTCGATGATCAACCAGCAGTACGTATTTTAAGGTTAAATGCCAATGGCACTAAAGATGCAAGCTTTAACCCGGGTAGTGGCGTAGATAATGGAATAACATCACTTACCTATAATGCTACCACCAGGAAATACTTGATTACGGGCGCCTTTACAAAATACAACGGTAAACCGGTAAATGGGATGGCACTAATTAATGAAGATGGCAGCCTGGATGAATCTTTTACTGCTAAATTCTTTGAAGGCGGCTACCCTTATTTTGCTCGCCAGATTTCGGGAGGATTAATCGTAGTAAGTGGTGGTTTTAAAAAGTATAATAACGTAACCAGAAACGGTTTTATGGTGCTTACACCAGCAGGGTTGCTTGCCCCTGGATATAATGCTACCGGACCATTTTCAGGAGGCCTTTCTGATGTGATTGAAACGAAATCTGCAGATGGCAAAAAAGCACTGTTATTAATCGGAGGTTTTAGCCGCTTTGATAACCAACCTTTCTATAACATCGTTAGGGTAACTATCGAATAATAACCAGAAGCCAATTAAATATAAATTAAGATGAGCATGACGAAAAAATATAAATTACTGCTGGGTTTAATGGCCACAGTAATTACAACAGCCATATTTTCCTGCAATAAAGATTTCGATAGAAAACTTATAGATAAAGACGGTACCGATACCACAAAAGTAAGGTACGGAAGTCGTAAGATTTTATACTTGGTTGTTGATGGAGCAAGGGGACAATCGGTAGCAGCTGCTAATATCCCAAATATTACGGCGCTTTTACCACATTCAGTTTACAGCTGGGTAAGCTTAAACGAACCCGATGCCACGCAGAATGCCAGTAACTGGGCAAGCATGTTAACTGGGGTGAAAAAGGCGAAACACCTGGTAAATGATGATAACCTGACCAATAACAACCTGCAGAATTACCCTGTAATATTCAAAAGAATTAAAGAGAGCAGGCCGCAGACCAAAATTGTGGCACATACCTCATCTACCGTTTTTAAATCATTAACAACAGGTGCAGATATCAGCACTTTGGTAAGCAGCGATGATCTGGTTAAAGCTGCGGTAATTAACGATTTAAACACCGATACGGCCTCAGTAATTTTAGGCCATTTTACCGATGTGGATAAAGCTGGTGTCCAATATGGTTACGACAATTCATCCCCGAACTATAAATTGGCAATAGAAAAATTTGATACTGGAGTGGGTGAGATTATGGCTGCATTAAAAAAACGGCCTAATTATGTTAACGAAGATTGGCTGGTTATTATCGCTTCGAGCGATGGCGGTGCATTTACACTTCCGCCCAATACCGATGATCAAACCATTTTTAGTAAACCGGCAAACAATGCTTTTATCATTTACTATAGCGATGCTTATAATAAACGGATTCTGGTAAAGCCTTTTACCGGTAACAGGTATTTGGGCAAAACCGTAAAAATGACCGGTACAGCCATTAGGGCAGAAGTGGCCAGTGAAGATGCAACTGTTTACAATATAGACGATACCACTAAAATGACCATCGAGCTTAAAGTTAAAA
Organism: Pedobacter psychrodurus; assembly: GCF_004331735.1. Lineage (GTDB taxonomy): Bacteria > Bacteroidota > Bacteroidia > Sphingobacteriales > Sphingobacteriaceae > Pedobacter > Pedobacter psychrodurus. The sequence continues at coordinate 47,738 of NZ_SJSO01000024.1, read as the reverse complement.
AGAACAGAGAGCAGATCTCATACCCTAGTATTTTGGGTAAAAGAAACGAGTGGTCTAGCGGGCACCCAGGTGTGGGTTGGGTTATTTATTTAGAAGACCGTTATTGGTATTTCGAATGGAGAGGCACAAAAGATGGCGATTATCGTCAATGTAGAGGCGCAGATATTGTTCAGGGCAGATGGGAAAATCTTTCGGTTAAATTAGAACAACGCGGTAACCAAAGGTTTATCCGCACCTATACCAACGGAAAATTTAACAACGAGTTAGAAATCACCGGATCGGGTTCTTTAGCCAATGCAAACGCACTGAAACTGGGTTATTTAAATGGCCAGGGGCATGGAGAGCCTGATTATTATGTAACTGATATCCGTTTCTTTAAACTAGCTGTACCAGATGGTGTAATTGAGCAATATTCTTGCGAAACATCCATCGATCAAAGTCATCCTTCTTACAACTTTTTGGTAGGTTACTGGCCAGCTACCGATGGCAATGGCGATAAGATGATCGATCTTTCTTCACAGGCCCGCGATTTTAAATTACAGGGACCATACGTTTGGGAAAATTTTAACGATTTAATCTGTCCACCTTCAACCAGCTCTTTAGCGCTTTTGGTTCCCCAAACAGCAGATATACCAGCGCAAATGGTTAACTGGCTAAAAATTGCCAATAACCAGCAATGGGCCCTTGATGGTAGGGTTTGGTTAGACCAATAAACAAGAATATTGATAATTTAAATATCGAAAATGAAAAAAATTATATACACCGTATTAATGGGCTTAACAATCATGATTGTTGCCTATTCTTGTAAAGAATCTCAAATAGACGATTTGGATCTACCACCTACGGCAAGCAAAAGTATTACTGGCGAAGGAATTGTTGTGGGCAATGTATCAATAGATAACCAGTTTGTTAAAGTTCCCTTCAAAATTTCGCTCTCAGGAGCAGCTGAAGAAGCTTTTCAGGTAGGGTTAACCTTAAATAATGATACCGTAACACAATTAATTAATACTGGTGGTTTAACCAATGCTGTACTTATGCCCTCATCGGCTGTAGAATATCCAAACGTAATTAATGTATCGTACGGAACAGATAATGCAGAAGGAATAGCCATTGTTCGCCGCTCGGTATTGGAGCGTTATTTTGGTAAGAAAGTGGTTTTTGCCTTAAAACTTTCAGCGCCGGGTAAAGGCAATAAAATTGCCAATGGTAAATCGAATATCCTGGTCATCATCAATACCGAAGAATTATTAAAATCTACCGACATCCATTTTTTAAATTTTGAGGGTGGGGGTATTTATAATGTAACTCAAGGACCTAATTATCAGGTTGGACCTGCTGGGGTTACGATTCCACTCATTATCAGTTTAGATAATGCACCTTCTACAGCCTTTAACGTAAAAATTAAGGATAATATAGATACCATTGCAACTTTATTGTCGGCAGGAACACTCAGTAATGTGATCCACCTGGCTGCAAAAGATTTTACCATCGATACTTTGGTGAGATTTAATACAGGCGCGACGAATGCCACGGTGAGGTTATCTATTCCTTGGCCTGTGTTCGATGCAAACATTGTGGCCAATAAAAAATTCGCTTTTGCCTTAAGCCTTAGCGATAATACCAACCATGTTATCCATCCTACAAAAGGAAAAGTAATTGTGGTGATTGATCCCAATGTAAACCTGGATAACAATTCGCCAATTATTGGAAAAGGAACAGGTTTAATTGCTAAATATTACACCAATACACAATTGGCACCAGATGACGGGCGTGAGCCTTTTGCAACCCGCGTAGATGGTACAATCGAATTCGGGGGCGATGGTTGGCCAGATAATGTAAAAAACACTGCTGGCGCTTCTTTGAGTAGAGATAATTTCGCTACCAAATGGGTTGGCGAGTTCCTGGCACCAGTAAGGGGCGATTATGTTTTCTATCAAACCCGTTGGGATGATGGATCGCGATTATTTATTAATGGAAAAGCCATCATCGACGATTATACCACACAGTGGGATAAACCAGAGCGAAAAGCAACCATCCGTTTAGAACGTGGTATCAGATATAAAATTGAAGCACATCACCGCGAAAATGTTGGCGGGCAACAAGCATATCTCGAATATGAAGTTCCATCGGCAGGTATAACAGGTAAACGTGCCGTACCAAGAACACAATTATTTCCAACTCCTTAAACTTGAATAGATATGAAAAGTAATATGAAAAGATTATTGGGTATATGCTCACTTTTACTACTAATTGTGGTATTAATGGTGAAATGTAAAAAAAGTGAAACCGTAGAGATTGTTCCAGAGGTGGAAGAACCAAAGCCTACGGCTGGTTTTACCTTTGTAAAACCCGATACATTGAAATTTTTAGAGTACCAGTTTACCGGAAGCGCTACAAATTATAAAGGTTTATTGTGGCAATTTGGCGATGACAGTACCTCTGTTGAGGTAAACCCAAAGCATACTTACCGTTTCCCTGGAAAATATAAGGTAACCTTAACTACAAGAAATGGCCAGGGTTATACTGCAGCAAAAGAAGTGATGCTTAGTGTGGTCGATCCGACAATAAATTACTCCATTTGTGGCGAAAATTACATGAAAACCATTGGTGGTAAATTTTCAGTTAACCTGGAGGCTGGCGCAGGTGCCGATTCTGGCGAAGGCTCCAAAAAACTGGTTGATCAGGATATAAATACAAAATTCCTACAAGCTGGTTTCGATGGTACACAAAAATGTACCTTCGAGCTAAATACTCCACAGATAGTGGGCGCGTATACATTAACCTCTGGTAATGATGCCGCAGACCGCGATCCAAGGTTCTGGATTTTGCAGGGCTCGTTAGATGGTATCCAGTATACCGATTTACATACGGTTACGGTATGCCCTTGGGAGAATACAAATGATGGTCCGAGTAGAAAACAAACTAAACTTTTCCACTTCGATAATTATGTTGCTTATAAGTTTTATCGCCTTTACATCAAATCGAACAGAGGAAGCCGCGTGTTTCAATTGGGCGAGTGGACAATCAACAAAAAACAACCTTAGTTTATTATAGGTGTTATGCACAATTTGAAAGATACATGGAGCTTAATCACTTCATGTATTTTTTTGAAGGTTTAATTTTAAATGTCATTTAGACAATTAAAAAACCGCCATCCCTTGCAAAAAGTAAATTATATTTATACTTTAGTAAAACGTTTAACTAGCGTTAAATCTAACCAGAATATAAATCAGATTTCAATACACACACAAATTATGAACAAAACCAACACTTTAAAATTCTTAGGCATACTGGGCTGCATGTTTGTAGGCGGTTTGCTAAAGGCCCAGGAGCGAAAAGCCCCGGCTTATCCCTTAATTACGCACAATACCTATTTTAGTATTTGGTCTAATACTGATAAATTAAACGAATCTTCTACCCAGCATTGGACGGGTGCCGATCATTCTCTTTTAGGAATGATTAATGTTGATGGTGGTATTTATCGCTTTTTAGGTAAAGAAACCACTACCTACAAAACGGTTGTACCTGCTTCAGATGAAAATGGTTACGAAGTAAAATATACAGAAACCGAACCTCAGGGCGATTGGAAAGCTGCAAACTACACGGCCAGCAACTGGCAAGCAGGTAATGCACCAATAGGAGATGATGCCAAAAATGTAAAAACATTATGGAAATCGCACGATATCTGGGTAAGAAGAACCTTTAACATAGCTAACCCCGCATCAATAAACGAATTGTTTTTAAAGATCAATCACGATGATAATATTGAGGTTTACTTAAACGGGAAGAAAATTTACACCAAAGAAGGCTGGACCAATAATTTCCAATATATTGCCCTAAGTAATAGCGATAAAAGTGCTTTAAAAGCCGGATCGAATGTAATTGCCATCCACCTCATTAATACCGCTGGTGGTCGCTTCCTCGATTTTGGTTTGGTAGATCGGTTAAAAGATAATGCCGAAAAAGTACAGGTAGCCAGGCAAAAAAGTGTTGATATTAATGCTACGCAGACTATTTACAACTTCACTTGCGGCAAAATAGATCTAAAATTAACCTTTACCTCTCCCTTGTTAATGAACGATTTGGGTTTATTTGCACGTCCGGTTTCTTATGTTTCCTATCAGGTAAAAGCAAATGACGGTAAAACACACCAGGTAAAAGTATACCTCAGTGCATCATCAAACATTGCGGTTTATCGTCCTACACAAGAAGTTACGGCAAGCAAATATAGTACTGTTAAATTATCAGTATTAAAAACAGGCACAGTAGAACAGCCAGTTCTTCAAAAAGCAAGTGATGACATGCGGATCGATTGGGGTTACTTTTATGTGGCTGCGCCAAAAACAAGCAATGCCATCCAGTTTGTAACGGCCGAAAAAGACGCTGCCGATGCTTTTAGAAAAGGCAATTCGGCTTCAACTGCTAAACAGGGCAAAATGCTCGCATTAAATACCGTTATCCCTTTTGGAACAGTAGGTAAAGCTGCGGTAGAAAAATACGTTGAACTAGGCTATGATGAAATTTATTCCGTTCAATACTTTAACAAAAATTTAAGGCCGTGGTGGAATACTTCAGGTAAGGAAACCATCGAAGGTCAATTAACTGCTGCTGCAGACGAGTACAAAACCGTGATTCAAAAGTGCGAGGCTTTTAACAAAACTTTATATTCCGATGCCTTAAAATCGGGTGGTAAAGAATACGCCGATTTATGTGTTTTAGGTTATCGCCAGAGCATTGCTGCACATACTTTGGTAAAGAGCCCGCAAGGTGAAATTTTATGGTTATCTAAAGAAAACAACAGTGGTGGTTTCATCAACACCGTCGATGTAACTTACCCTTCGGCACCATTGTACCTGATTTATAACCCCGAGTTATTACAGGGCATGTTGAACGGTATTTTCTATTTCAGCGAAAGCGGAAAATATCCTCACCCTTGGGCAGCTCATGACCTGGGAACTTACCCATTAGCAAACGGACAAACTTATGGTGAGCCAATGCCGGTTGAAGAATCGGGTAACATGATTATTTTAACTGCTGCAATTGCCAAAGCACAGGGAAATGCCGATTATGCCAAAGCACATTGGAAAACCTTAACCACCTGGGTTGATTATTTAACGAAAGAGGGATTAGATCCAAAAACACAATTATGTACCGATGATTTTGCTGGTCACCTGGCCCGTAATGCCAACTTATCGGTAAAAGCGATTGTAGGTATTGCCTGTTATGCGCAGATGGCGCAAACCTTAGGTTATGATGATGTAGCTAAAAAATATAGGACTATTGCCGAAAGTATGGTGCCAAAATGGATAGAAATGGCCGATGCTGGCGATCACTACGCCTTAACTTTTGATAATAAAAATACCTGGAGCCAAAAGTATAACCTGGTTTGGGATAAGGTGCTGAAGTTAAACCTGTTTCCACAAAAAATATATGAAACAGAAACCAAATATTACCTGACTAAACAAAATAAATATGGTATTCCCTTGGATAGCAGAAAGGCCTACACTAAAAATGACTGGATTTTGTGGACCGCTACTTTTGCACCAACACAAAGAGAATTCGAGGCTTTGGTTCATCCCGTTTACAAGCATGCTATTGAAACCGAATCGAGAGTGCCTTTGAACGATTTTTATGATTCAAATACCGGTATCCGCGATAACTTTAAAGCCCGCAGTGTGGTGGGGGGTTTTTACATGAAAATGCTTGCTGATAAGTTAGCCGGTAAATAAAATCTTATCCCTTAAAATTAACAATCAAAGGTTCTACATTAAATTGTAGGACCTTTTTTATTCCCCTCTTCAGAGGGGTGTCCGTAGGACGGGGTGTTAACTTATCCTATCGGTTGGTGTCTCACCGACCGAAATGATGTGTTATTCCATAAAGTAAGAAAGGTATGATTAGGAAATGAGTGGCTTGTGGTTCTTGGCTGCTTTTAGTCCCGCCATTCGCTACTTCCGATGAAGGATCGGAACCGCTCCTGTCGGGTTTAGGCACAAAGGTTTCTGCACCCAGCAAAGTGTTATCCTATCGGTTGGTGTCTCACCGACCGAAATAAAGTGTTATTCCGTAAAGCAAGAAAGATATGATTAGGAAATGGTTGGCCTGTGATTCTTGGCGGTCTTTGGTCCCGCCATTCGCTCTTCCGATGAAGGATCAGAACCGCTGCTGTCAGGTTTAAGAACAAAGGTTAATGCACCCTGCAACCTTAAAAATGAAATGCTGTTTTGGCCACCTAGCCCTGATTGAAGCGTTACCCTGCAGCGACGAGGAACGAGGCCGCGAAGCGTATAAGCGCAAAACAGGAAGAAACTTAGTATTTTTGTACAGGCATTGCGCTCCAAATGGAAATTGGCTTTTTAAATTAGGAAATTCATGTATTAAACATTAATCATCAAAACTCAAATTCCAGCTGATTGCTTTCAGGCTTTTCGATTTCCACATCATCATAAAACCGAGATAAGGTAATGCCCAAAAGCCTCACCTGGGTTAGGCCGATAGCTGCCTCTTCCAAAAGTTTAATCGCTTCTGCATAAATTACCTCCGCTTTGTTAATCGGTGCAGGGAAAGAGCGGCTGCGGGTAATCAGTTTAAAATCGGCAAACTTAATTTTTAAGGTTACCGTTTTTCCCCTTAGCTGACATTTTTCCAAACGTTTGGCTACCGTTTCACTGATCTGTTTTAACAGATCGTGCATCACCGAATCTTCATTGGTATCTTCCGAAAAGGTATCTTCTGCACCCACTGATTTGGTTTCGCGGTGTGACTGAACGGGGCGATCATCAATACCACGGACAATTTTATAATAAAATCTTCCCGATTTCCCGAATTGAGCAATAAGCTGTGCTTCTGTTAGTTTTTTTAAATCGGCACCTGTATTAATCTGCATGGCCTTCATTTTGGCTCCGGTAACTTTGCCTACCCCAAAGAATTTTTCTACCGGGAGTTTTTCCATAAAAGTTTCAATTTTGGAAGGGCCAATAAAAGTTAAACCATCTGGTTTGTTCATGTCTGAAGCTACTTTTGCCACAAATTTATTGATCGATACGCCTGCCGAGGCGGTTAAGTTTAACTCATTTTTAATGGCATCTTTAATGGATTGAGCAATATCAATAGCTGATCCAATTCCGAGCTTATCTTCAGTGACATCAAGATAGGCTTCATCCAAGGATAGAGGCTCTATAATATCAGTGTACCGACTAAAAATTTCCCTAATCGCTTTCGAAACTGCAGTATAAGCATCAAAACGTGGATATACGAAAATTGCTGTTGGACAAAGCTGGTAAGCTTTACTGCACGACATTGCCGAGCGGATTCCATATTGGCGTGCCTCGTAACTTGCCGTAGCTACCACACCGCGGCTATCGGGCTTGCCACCAACCACTATGGGTTTGTCACGGTATTCGGGAAAATCGCGTTGCTCTACAGATGCATAAAACGCATCCATATCAATATGAATTATTTTTCTTAAAACCGGTGGAGTTGAATCAGGCATGCAATGATCTAAATTTCGTTATTTTTATCAGGATAATTGATCTAGATTTTTTTTCTTTACAAAATATGGAGAGAGCAATTCGTTTTTATAAAAATGCAAAGCATGAATGGTATGCCGATATACCAGAATGGGGTGGAGATATTGCCGACTTGCAAATGGTAGAAGGCGCCGATGAATTATTAAACTGGATAGCCACTGCCGAAAGCGAATGCAAATTACTGATGGCTGATGCGCCTATTGAAAGTGCCGAGATTTTAGATCTTGTTTATGTGCGTGAAAAGAATTTGGGCGGTGGTGGAGACTACCTGTTAGAAAACTTTAGAGGGGAATTTAAAAACCATAAACTTTGGCTTTGCCAGGTAACGGAGTTTGTTTTTAAACAATTGCCTGAAAGGATTTATTTTAAGGAAATTGAATAAACGCTAAGTGTTTTAGGATGAATGGCTTAAGATTAGTGTGGTAGGGTTAGATAATACTGCTTTTATACACTGTCGTCATCCTGATCCGATAGCTATCGGATTTGTTTCAGGATCTTTTAGCAAATAAGATTAAATCAAACTTAGTTGACCTTACCTTCATGTTTTATGTTTTTTTATCATTAAGGATTTAAGGGCATTAAGATAAAACCTCTATTTGTAGCGTTTTGATGTAATGAGGTGTCTTAGGTGGTCAAAAAACTGTGTAGGTTTTAGAATTAAGAAATTAATGTTTTGTGGTGGTTCTAGCCTTACACCTTAAACCCTTCTCCCAATTTTTTATTTCTAATTTAATAAAGTTGCTACCCTGTTCAGTAACGAATCCATCTCAAATGGTTTTTCCATAAAATCATTCGCACCTGCATCCAGCGCAGATTGCCTGATGTCTCTACTCGCCGAGATCATTAAAATGGGGATTTGCTTGTATTGCGGATCGTTTTTAAGCTGTTTGCATATATCTCTGCCATCGTGTCCACTCATCCAGATATCGAGCAAAATCAAATCTGGCTTGTTTTTTACTGCATCTATTACTGCTCCGCCATCATACGTAAACTCAACATCATAACCCATCACTTCCAAAATCATCGTCACAGCATCAACAATTCCTTCATCATCATCGGCGATGAGTATTTTCTTATTTCCCATTTTGTAATTTTATTTCATCTGGTTTTGTTTTGCAATCGGTAAAATGAGAAGATGATCAATAGCGTATAATTATTAAAGCGGTAAAGATGCTTTTTGTTTTAAAAAAAATGAATATTTATTTAAAAAATTTTACCATTAGGGCGATCAAAGACTTTTGAGATAGGATTTCAGGGCCGATTGCCTAACCGCATATAAATTGAAGACGAAATGCATAATTTTAAAGCTTATAAAATATTTCGGACATTTAAAGTTTATATTTACAGCATTAATTCAAATTAATTGGGTTTAATAGCCAAAAATGGATAGTATTAATATTAAGAAGTTAGCAGAAGCTTTAAATTTATCTACTTCTACAATTTCTAGGGCTTTTAGGGATAATAGTGACATTAATGGTGCTACCAAAGCGCGTATATTAGCCAAAGCAAAAGAATTAAACTATCAGCCCAACCATTACGCCAGTAATTTAAGGGAGCAAAAAAGTAAAACCATTGCGGTTATTGTACCCGAATTGGCTAATAATTATTTCTCGCAGGCCATTCACGGTATTGAACGCGTAGCCAGAGAAAATGGTTACCATATTCTGATTTATGTAACGGATGATGATTATAAAAAAGAAGTAACTTTTATCCGCCACTTACACAACGGTAGGGCCGATGGTATTGTAATGTCGGTTTCAGGAGAAGCCAACGATCATAATTACCTCAATAAATTTGGAAGTAAAAGATTACCGTTGGTATTTTTCGATCGGATTTACGAAGACATTGATACCCCAAGGGTAATTACAAATGATTATAACAGCAGTTTTCTGGCAACAGAACATTTAATAGAGCAGGGCTGCAGTAGAATTGCCTACCTGGTGGTAAATAAAAGTTTATCTATAGGTAAAACCCGTATGCAGGGCTATCTGGATGCGCTGGCCAAACACCAGATTCCTTTTGAAGAAAACCTGATAGTGGATTGCAGCAACAGTTATGAAGAAAATAGCATTATCATCAAACAAGCTTTAACGCAATTAAAACCCGATGGTGTTTTTACCTCAGTAGAGCGTTTGGCCTTTGCCACTTACTATGCTTGTTACGATCTCAATATCAACATTCCCAAAGATTTAAAGGTAATCAGTTTCTCCAGTTTGGAAATTGCCCCTTTGTTAAATCCCTCACTAACCACCATCACTCAACCAGCTACCGAAATAGGAGAGGAAGCGGCTAAATTATTGTTTACTATTCTAGATGATCATGCCGATAAGAACCTGCCAAACGAAGTGGTTTTGGAGTCTAAAATTATCAAGCGGAACTCGACCATAAATGGGTAAAAAAGCCCTTAAACACAGGACCATTTTCAGCTTAAAATTTTCAAAAAATTTCTTCACTTAGTGTAAAATACGCAGAATTTCGATCGATTTTCGGGAACGTTCCCGAAAGATGACTGAAATTTGATCTAATTTTTTCGGGAACGTTCCCGAAAAAAGCCTTAAAAATGACTTAGTGTAATAGTTACACTTTAAATTGAAATTTAACAATTATAGTATGCTGATTATTAAGTAATTATAATATTAACAATTATTTAATGTAGTTTTTTACTAGTAACAAAAAGCTAATTTTTATGTTGATTTTCCCGCTGCAATTTCGACCCGAAATATATTTTTTAAATAAATTTTGAAATATCATTATCAGCTGTAAATTAGGCCTATGTGTAAATCACTATAATATTTAACCAAATTTTTATACTTAAACGAGCTTCAAATATGAGAGTATTTTACCTGTTAAAACAGGGGCTTTTGGTGCTGTTGGTTTTTTCAGCATTAATGGTAAAAGCACAAACCGGATCGGTATCTGGTAAAGTGCTTGATGAAACCGGCCTACCATTACCCGGTGCTTCTGTAGTTGTAAAAGGAACTACAAGAAGTACATCGACTGATGAGAATGGTAATTATAAACTAGCAGGTTTATCGAACGGTTCGATAACTTTATCTGCAAGTTTTGTCGGTTATCAAACCCTAGATAAAGCCGTAAGCATTTCAGCAAATGCTACTGTTAATTTTCAATTGGTACCCGATGCACAAAAACTGAACGAGGTTGTGGTAATCGGTTATGGTACTGCAGAAAAGAAAAACCTAACCGGATCTATTACCACTGTAAATTCGAAAGATTTTCAAAAAGGCGCGATCACAACACCTGAGCAATTAATTCAGGGTAAGGTAGCAGGGGTGAACATCATCTCTAACAGCGGTCAACCTGGAGTAGGTAGCCAGATCCGTATCCGTGGCGGAGCATCACTTAATGCCAGTAACGATCCATTAATCGTAATTGATGGTGTGCCATTTAGCGGTAATACCATCGATAATGCACCAAGTCCGTTAAGTTTAATCAATCCGAACGATATAGAAACCTTTACCGTACTGAAAGATGCAAATGCAACAGCTATTTATGGTTCAAGAGCATCGAACGGGGTAATTTTAATTACCACTAAAAAAGGTGGTTCTGGTGCACCTGTAATAAACTTCAGCACCAATAATTCCATTGCAACGGTTGCCAGAAAAGTAGATATACTTTCTGCTGACCAGGTTCGTGCTTATGTTAATGCAAACGGCAATGCAACGCAAAAAAGTTTGCTGGGAACGGCAAATACCGATTGGCAGGATGCTATTTATCAGCATGCATTTACCTCCGATAATAATCTGAGTATCGCAGGTTCATTCAAAGGCGTGCCTTACCGTGTTTCTGCGGGTTATTTAGATCAGGATGGTTTATTGATTACCGATAAGTTAAAACGTGGAACTGGTTCAATTACCTTGTCGCCAAGATTGTTTAAAGATCATTTAAAAATCGATTTAAACTTAAAAGGATCGTTAACCGATTCGCATTTTGCAAATGCTGGTGCAATCAATTCAGCCATTCAGTTCGATCCAACGCAACCAATTTACGCAGATAATAAATACGGTAACTATTTCGAATGGACACAAGGTACAGGAAGTGCAATGGTTCCAAATCCGAATGCACCTCGTAACCCTGTTGCATTAATTAGGTTACAGGATAATAATGGTAACGCCGCAAGGAGTGTAGGTAATGCTAAATTCGATTATTCATTTCACTTTTTACCTGAGTTGCATGCGAACTTAAATCTTGGTTACGATGTATCTAAAGGTTATGGTAGCATCACGGTGCCAACCTACGCGGCACAAGCTGCATCAACAAACGGCTCATTTTCAAGGGCTTTAAAAACCGGAGCTGATAAATTTTCTGAGTTCTATTTAAATTATGCACATACGGTAGAAAGCATTAAAAGTAGATTTGATGTAACTGCTGGTTATGGTTATTATGATAATGCAACTACTAGTTATAATTTCACTAACTACACAGGTTTAGGTGCGCCAATTGTTACACCAGTTTTCCCATTTTCAGTAGAACGTAATAAAATGCTTTCTTACTACGGAAGATTTAACTATACACTAGCAGAAAAATATATCCTATCGGCCACGATGCGTGCTGATGCTTCTTCAAAATTTGCGGAAAGCAACCGTTGGGGATATTTCCCTTCAGTAGGCTTTACCTGGAGAATTATCGGAGAAAATTTCCTTAAAGACAGCAAAGTGCTTTCTGATCTGAAATTGAGATTAAGTTATGGCGAAACAGGTAATAAGGATGGTGGCGATATTGGTAACTATAATTACATCGCTAAATACTACGCCAACAGCAATACAGGTCAATATCAGATTGGTAATACTTTTTATAATTATTATGCCCCAGCCGGATATGATCCTGATTTGAGATGGGAAAGCACCACGACTTATAATGCTGGTTTAGATTATGGATTTTTAGGCGGAAGATTGTATGGTAGCATTGATGTTTATTATAAAAAAACTACCGATTTATTAAGTAAGATTACTATCCCGGTAGGAACAAACTTTAGCAATGAACTGGTTACTAACGTAGGTAATATGGATGTAAGAGGCGCAGAAGTAAGCTTAAATTTTACGGCCATTAAAACTGAAAATACCATTTGGGATTTCGGTATAAACGCATCTTATAACAAAAGAAAGGTAACCAATTTAACTTTGAACCCTAACTCAGGATTCAAAATTGATGCTGGGGATATCACAGGAGGAACAGGAATCCACTTAAAATACAATGCGGTTAATCAGATTCCTCAAATGTATTTTGTGTACAAACAGGTTTATGATGTAAGTGGTAAACCATTAGAAGGTGTTTTCCAGGATTTAAATGGCGATGGCACCATCACAACTGATGATCAGTATTTCTATAAATCGCCAGATCCTCAATTCACTTTTGGTTTTAATACCTCGTTTACCTACAAAAAATGGAGCATTAATACGGTTTTAAGAGCCAGTTTAGGTAATTACGTTTATGATAACGTGAGTTCGAACTTTGGTATCAAATCAAACCTATTGAGTACAGTGGGTATTCTTAATAACGCCAGCAGCGATCTATTGAATACGGGTTTTACCACTACACAATACCTAAGCGATTACTATATCAAGAATGCATCCTTTCTGAAAATGGATAATTTAGGTTTAGCCTATAACATTGGCAAACTATCTAAAGATGGAACAACAACCATGAGAATTTCGGCAAACTGCCAGAATGTTTTCGTTGTAACGAAATACAAAGGTCTTGATCCAGAATTAGCTACAGGTATCGATTATAACCTGTATCCACGCCCAAGAACATACACGCTAGGTTTAAACGTTGGTTTTTAATAGAAGAAGACAATGAAAAACTCATTTAAAATAATATTGGCATCGGCGGTTTTAGTGCTATCATTAAACGCATGCAAAAAAGAAGCATTAAATCTAACACCAACCAATGATGTAACAGCAGATATTGCTTACGCTACGCCTGCAGGTTACAAACAACAGTTGGTGAGGTTATATGCAAATTATGGATTAACAAGTCCATCGGGTTCAGATAACAGTGATGTTGGTGGCTTAAACTCAGGTTTCGCAGATTTTTTAAGGTTATTTTGGACCTCTCAAGAGCTGGTAACAGATGAGGCGGTATGTAATTGGGGCGATACAGGCATTCCAGAATTAGACAATGCTACCTGGTCTACCGATAATCAGTTTTTAAGAGGTTTATACTCACGCAGTATCTCGCAGATTACCCTGGTTAACGATTATTTACGCCAAAGTACTGCCGATAAATTGGCTTCCCGTAATATTACCGGAGCCGATGCAACTAATGTTGCACGTTACCGTGCAGAAGCCCGTTTCTTACGTGCCTACCAGTATTGGGTATTGTTAGATGCATTTGGAAATCCGCCATTTGTAACTGAAGCCGATGAAATTGGAAAGGTTAACCCTAAACAGATTCAGCGTGCAGCATTGTTTTCTTATGTAGAATCAGAATTGAAAGCAATAGAAGTCGACCTTGCTGAGCCACGTGCTAACGAGTATGGCCGTGCAGATAAAGGAGCAGATTGGGCATTATTGGCCAGATTATATTTAAACGCCCAGGTTTATGCCGGTACCGCAAAATATACAGAAGCGATTACTTATTCGAGCAAAGTTATTGCAGCCAGTTATGCTTTAAACCCAAGTTATGCCAACCTGTTCAAAGCAGATAACAATATAGGAAACACCGAAAATATATTAACCATTAATTATGATGGTGTGAGTGGAACAAACTTTGGAGGTACTACTTTTCTGATCAATGCAGCGGTGTATGCCTCGGCCGATGCGGCAGGCATGCTGGCTAGTGATTATGGAGTGCCACTTGGTGGATGGGCGGGTAACCGTACCCGTCAGAATTTGCCAGCCTTATTTCCAAATACCACTGGATCTATTGATAAACGTGGTATTTTTGTTGGCCCAAAGGCAACAATAGATGCCATTTCAGATCCTAATGATGGTTTAAAGGTTACCAAGTTTAAAAATTTAACATCAGGCGGTACCACCCCTGCATCATTAAACGGAACATTCAGTTCTTTAGATTTTGCCCTTTTCCGTTTGGCAGAGCAGTATCTTATTTATGGAGAAGCCGTTGCCAGAGGAGGCTCGGGGGGGTCAGTAGCACAAGCTTTAACTTATGTGAACGCCTTACGTCAACGTGCTTATGGCAATACCAGCGGTAATCTTGTTGCTGCTGCTTTAACAACTGATTTTTATTTAGATGAAAGAGGTCGCGAGCTTTATTGGGAAGGACACCGCCGTACAGATTTAATCCGTTATGGCAAATTTGCCGGAGCTACTTATTTATGGCCGTTTAAAGGTGGCGTAAAAGCTGGTACTAGTTTGCCTGCTTACCGTAATCTATATCCGATTCCAAATGCCGATTTAATTGCAAATCCGAATCTGGTTCAAAACACTGGTTATTAATCTTCATCGCATATGAAATCAATATTATTTAAATCCTTAGCGGTATGCTGTTTAGCGGTATCGCTTTGGTCTTGCAAAAAAGACGAAACGCAGACTGTTTCGAATGTTAGCCCTGCGGGTACACTTACCGCTTCGGCTACTAGCTTAAGCTTGGTACAGGCAAACGGAACCAAGCCAGCGTTATCCTTAACATTTCCGGCATCAACGGTAACAGGTTACACCGTACCGGTAACGTCTACCATTCAGTTTGATATTAAAGGAAAAAACTTTGCTTCGCCTAAAGAGTATGTAGTGAGTACAACTTCATATTCGCCAACTGTAAACGATTTTAATACCATGATGTTAGCTCTTGGTGCAACCATCGGTACACCAGCACAGGTAGAAGTGAGGTTGAAATCGGGTGCTGCAGCAAATGCCATGACCTATTCAAATGTAATTACTTTAACCGCTACACCATATTTAGCATCTGCATGGATTTATGTACCTGGTAATTATCAGGGCTGGAATCCGGCAACAGCTGACAGTTTGGTATCCTTAACCAGTAATGGCGTTTATACAGGGATCATTAAGTTTGACGGTAGCCCATTCAAAATTACCCCAGAAAAAAAATGGGATGTAGCTTATGGCGATGCTGGTGGCGGTACAATCAGTACCTCTGGCGGCGATATCAGTTCAGTATCTGCAGAGTTCAAACTACTCACAGTTGATTTAAATAAGAAAACTTATACCATTGCAAAAGCTGATTATTGGTCTGTTATTGGTAATGCAATTCCTGGCAGTAATTGGGCGGTAGATACCGATTTAAAATTTATTAATGATGGAAAAGGTACCTGGCAAGCTAAAATTGCTTTAACAGCTGGTGCTTTTAAATTCAGATTAAACCACGATTGGACAACCAGTATCGGCAACAATGGCGCTGATATCATGGTAACCGATGCCGGAACCTATACTTTAACCTTAACCGTTAATGCTGATGGTAAAACCGGATCATACACCATGGTTAAAAATTAATCATTAACTAAACTATTCCTGTAGAAATCTTTTGATTTCTGCAGGATTTTAAAATCATTAAAAAGTTTTAGCATGATCAAATCGCTTACCTCTGCTACCTTTCTTTCCATTATTCCTTCTTCCTTTAATGCTCAAACTAAAGTCCACGCAAATGCGCAGGGATTTAAAAAAATGTTCATTATCCTTATCGTACTGTTTAGCAGTAGCAATCTCTTTGCCCAAAAGCTTGAGCGTGTAGAGCCGATGTTCTGGTACGTTGGGATGCACAATCCTAAATTACAATTGCTGGTGCACGGCGATAACATTGCCAATACCACCGTGACCTTAACTTATCCAGGGGTTAAACTCGTTAAGGTAAATAAAGTAGAAAATCCCAATTATCTATTTCTCGATTTAACACTTACCACTACCGTAAAATCCGGAAGTTTCCCAATCCACTTCTCCCTAAACGGCAAAAAGATATTCAGTTACACTTACGAATTAAAAAACCGCAATAAAAGCGCGGGTAGGATTCAAGGGGTAACCAACAAAGATTTTATTTATCTGCTCATGCCCGATCGTTTTTCGAACGGCGATAAAAGCAACGATGTGGTTCAGGGTTTAACTGAAACGGCATTAAACCGCGATAGCATGTATTACCGTCATGGTGGCGATATACAAGGCGTAATTAACCATCTCGATTACCTGAAAGATTTAGGTGTAACTACAGTTTGGATGACTCCAGAAGTAGAAAATGATATGCCACAAGCTTCTTATCACGGCTATGCGGTAACCGATCACTATAAAATAGATCCCCGTTATGGTACGAATGCACTTTACAAAAAGTATGTAGAGATTGCCCATGTCAAAGGATTAAAAGTGATTAAAGATATCGTACACAACCATATTGGTACGCAGCATTGGTTTTATAAAGATTTACCGATGAAAAGCTGGTTAAACCAATGGCCAAAATACACCCAAACGAGTTACCGCGATCAGACCGTGATGGATGTACACGCCTCTGCGGCAGATCGTAAACAGATGTTAGATGGTTGGTTTGTGCCTTCAATGCCCGATTTAAACCAGACCAATCCTTATGTGCAGAACTACCTAACTCAAAACCATATATGGTGGATCGAATATGCTGGCATTGATGGTTTACGTTTGGATACTTACGGATATAATGATCCGGTTTATATGGCCGATTGGGCATTAAAAGTTCAGGCAGAATTCCCGCATTTATCCGTTTTTGGCGAAACATTGGTAACCGCGGTGGCTAACCAGGCCTTTTTTACTGGTGGCAATACCGTTAACCGTGGTTTTGATACACACTTACAGGGCATAACCGATGCCACTTTAAAAGATGCTATATACGAAGGAATAAACGGCAAAAACGGTTGGGTAGACGGAATTAATCGTTTGTACGCAACATTGGCCCACGATTTCCTGTATAAAAACCCAAATACCAACTGCATCTTTTTAGATAACCACGATATGAGCCGATTCTATTCGATGGTTGGCGAAGATTTTGATAAATATAAAATGGGAATGAGCATCCTGTTAACCATGCGGGGCATTCCGGAAATGTACTACGGAACTGAAATCCTGATGAAAAACTTTTCTAATCCCGATGGTTTAATCCGTTCCGATTTTCCTGGTGGCTGGGAAGGTGATAAAAAAAACAAATTTATTACCGATGGCCGGACTAACAAAGAGAATGAAGCCTTCAACTTTGTTAAAACCCTGGCAAATTTCCGTAAAAAAAGTCCGGCTTTACAAACAGGAAAATTGATGCAGTTTGTTCCGCAGGATGATATTTATGTTTATTTCCGCTACAATACCGAACCAAAGGGAACTGTAATGGTTATTGTAAACAATACCGAAAAAGAAAAAATATTAAATACTGATCGTTTTGCCGAAAGAACAACAGGCATTACAGCTGCTAAAAATGTAATTACCGGCGAAAACATCGATTTTAAAAACATTAAAGTACCTGCTAAGACCACTCTGGTGTTTGATTTAAGGTAAAAGGTTGAAGGTTTAAGGCGGAAGGTAATTGCCATTTGCCAAAAATAAAGCTACGTCTTGAAACCTGATACTTACTAAAAAATTATAATAAAGATGCAAGAAAATCTCAAATCTCAAATCTCAGATCTCAAATCTCAAATCAAAGCCTGTCTTTTTGACCTCGATGGTGTACTGGTAGATACCGCAGTTTATCACTACAAAGCCTGGAAACGTTTGGCCAATACCATGGGTTTCGATTTTACAGAAGAGCAGAACGAACAGTTGAAAGGCGTTAGTCGCGTAGAAAGTTTGAATAAAATCCTTGCCTGGGGTGGAGTAGAAAAAACCGATACTGAAAAGGAAGAACTCGCTAGTTTGAAAAATAGCTGGTATGTAGATATGATTACTAAGATGACACCGGCCGAAGTTTTGCCCGGAACGGTTGATTTCTTAACAGCGATTCACAAAGCCGGTTATAAACTGGCTTTAGGCTCGGCAAGTAAAAACTCAGGAATTATTTTAGAGAAAACCGACCTTGCCCATTTCTTCGATGAAATTGTTGACGGAAACATGGTCACCAAATCAAAGCCCGACCCAGAAGTATTTTTAAAAGGGGCTGAACTTTTAGGCTTTAAACCTGATGAATGTGTAGTTTTTGAAGATGCTGTTGCAGGTGTAGAAGCTGCAAAAAGAGGCGGAATGAAAGCCATCGGTATTGGCGAAAAAAGTGTGCTTAGCCAGGCAGATGTGGTTGTAAGCGGATTAGACAAATTAACAGTTAAAGATTTAGAGAATTTATAGGTTCGCTGAAGCCGTCATTGCGAGGCACGAAGCAATCTTAAAACGAAAGAAATTCAAATCAATTGTGAGGATGAAAGCTCTGAAAGGAGATTGCTTCGTGCCTCGCAATGACGAAAGTAAAAAGGATGAAGAACTACATTAAAGCAGATGAGTGGAATATTATCGAAGAAGGCTTTGATCCACATTTAAATAAAATTTCGGAAAGTATTTTCAGCTTGGGTAATGGCCGTATGGGCCAGCGCGCCAATTTTGAAGAAACTTATACCGGAGAGACCTTACTTGGGAACTATGTTGCAGGCGTTTATTATCCAGATAAAACCCGTGTGGGTTGGTGGAAAAATGGGTATCCGGAGTATTTTGCCAAAGTACTAAACGCGGCAAACTGGGTTGGTATTGAAGTAAAACTAGACGATGAAATTCTTGATCTGGCAACCGCTGAGGTAAGTGATTTTAAACGTGTGCTGAATATGCATGCAGGATATTTAGAGCGTACTTTTACAGCGAAATTAAAAAGCGGCAAAACCCTAAAAGTTAAATCTACCCGTTTTTGCAGCATTGCAGATGATGAGGTAGGAGCAATCCGCTATAGCATTACCCCATTAAATTTCGATGGTAAATTAACATTAATGCCTTTTATTGATGGCGATGTTAAAAATCAGGACAGTAACTACGACGAAAAATTCTGGGATAAAATTACAGATGAAATTTCGGGAACGGAAGCCTACATCAAATTAAGGACAAAGAAAACAGAATTTGAAGTTTGTACAGGGAGTAATATCGAACTGTATAAAATTGCGGAGAAATTAGATATTAATCCAGAGCCAGTTCGCAAAGAGAAATTCGTTGGACAAACTTTTTCTCTTGATGTTAAAGCAAACGAAGAGATCACTCTGGTTAAAATCGTGGCGAATTTATCTTCAGAAAATTACCCAAAAGAATCACTTTTAAAAGAAACAAAATCGGTAATTGCCAAAGCATCTGCCAAGGGTTTTGATACTTTATTAAAAGAACAAACCGAAGCCTGGGCAAGCAAATGGGAAGAAAGTGATATCATAATCGAAGGTGATGTTTCAGCCCAACAGGCTATTCGTTTCAATATTTTTCAGCTTTTTCAAACCTATACCGGTAAAGATGATCGATTGAATATTGGTCCGAAGGGTTTCACCGGTGAAAAATACGGTGGCTCAACCTATTGGGATACCGAAGCTTATTGTGTGCCGTTTTACCTGGCAACTGCTCCACAGGAAGTAAGTAAAAACCTGTTGGTGTATCGCCATAAACAATTAGGCAAAGCGATTGAAAATGCAGCGAAATTAGGTTTTAAAGATGGTGCCGCACTGTATCCAATGGTAACGATGAACGGTGAGGAATGCCACAACGAATGGGAAATTACTTTCGAAGAAATCCACCGTAATGGCGCCATCGCTTTTGCCATTTTCAATTACATTCGCTACACTGGTGATGAAAGTTATCTTTCTGATTTTGGTTTAGAAGTGTTGATTGGTATTGCCCGTTTCTGGAAACAACGCGTTAATTGGAGCAACGATAAACAGCAATATGTAATGCTTGGCGTAACTGGTCCAAACGAGTACGAGAACAACGTAAACAACAACTGGTACACCAATATTTTGGCTACATGGTGTATGAAGTATGCAACCGAGGCTGCCGGAGTAGTGAAGGCGCAGCAACCTGAAAAATATAACAGCCTGTTAAAAAGCTTAAATTTCGACCAAAAGGAATTTGCCGAATGGGCAGATATCATCGAGAAAATGTATTATCCACAAGATGAAAAATTAGGCATTTTCTTACAACAGGACGGTTATTTAGACAAAGAACAAACTTTGGTTAAAGACCTGCCAGCCAGCGAACGACCAATTAACCAAAAATGGAGCTGGGACAGGATTTTACGATCATGTTTCATTAAACAGGCCGATGTATTACAGGGATTATATTTCTTTGAAGAAGATTACGATCTGGATACTTTGAAACGTAACTTCGATTTTTATGAACCCCGTACCGTGCACGAAAGTTCATTATCACCTTGTGTACACAGTATTTTAGCTGCGAAATTAAATGATGAAGCACGTGCTTATGAATTCTATTTACGTACCGCCCGTTTAGATTTAGATGATTACAACAACGATACCGAAGATGGTTTGCACATCACTTCGATGGCAGGAACCTGGATGAGTGTGGTAGAAGGTTTTGCGGGTATGCGTGTGCGTGACGGAAAACTGCAGTTTAATCCTTTCTTACCTGGCAAATGGAAATCTTTTTCGTTTACCATCGGCTTCAGGGGAGCTACCTTAAAGATCAATATTACCGAAAATGGTATTAATATTAAAAACAACGCGACAATAGATTTAGAAATCGGCATCAGAAACCATATTTATAAATTGGCCGGAAATACCGAAATTGAAGTAAATAACGCAGAATTGGTATGAGAAAGGTTGAGGGTTTAAAGGTTGAAGGTAGAAGGTTAAAGCCACTGGGTTTAACGAAACGAAGGAGCAGTTCAACGTCTCATTTGTCCCCCTCTAGAGGGGGGAGGGGGAGGACCTGCATATTTTATGTTTTCTTTTTACTATTTTCACTATCATCCTTTGCACAAAAACAGCATACAAAAATGAACGATAAGCAGATCGTTATTTATCAGTTATTGCCCCGCTTATTTGGGAATAAAAATACTACTAATACGCCTTACGGAACAATTGAACAAAATGGTTCTGGTAAGTTTAACGATATTACCGACAAAGCTTTAGATGGTATAAAAGAACTCCATGTCAACTATGTTTGGTATACCGGAGCACTTGCCCATGCTAGCTTGACAGATTATTCTGCCTACGGAATTAAGGTCGATGATGCCGATGTGGTAAAGGGTAGAGCAGGATCTCCTTATGCCATCCGCGATTATTACGATGTAGATCCCGATCTGGCTGTTGATGTTAAAAACAGGATGAAGGAGTTTGAAGCGCTGGTGAAAAGAACACATGCCAAAAACTTAAAGGTGCTGATCGATTTTGTTCCCAATCACGTAGCCAGAAGTTATCATTCCTATGCAAAACCAAAAAATGTAATCGATTTTGGAGCCGAGGATGATGTAACCAAGGCTTTTAGTGCCAGGAACGATTATTACTATAACCCTGGTCAGCCCTTTGCAGCACCAACAAGTGGAACAAAGCAAACACCAATTTCGGTTTTACAGGATGGTAAGTTTGATGAGAACCCAGCAAAAGCAACAGGAAACAATGTGTTTTCTGCACAACCTAAATACGATGATTGGTACGAAACCATTAAATTGAACTATGGTGTAGATTACCAGAACAGTGAAAAACAATATTTCGATCCCATTCCACCGGTTTGGCTAAAAATGCGCGATATTTTAACCTACTGGACCAATAAAGGGGTTGATGGTTTTAGATGTGATATGGCTGAAATGGTACCTATTGCGTTCTGGAACTGGGTAATTCCACAAGTGAAAAAAGTTAATCCCGATTTAATTTTTCTGGGCGAAGCCTACAACCCAAAAGTTTACAAACAATATTTAGACGAAGGCAAATTCGATTACCTCTACGATAAAGTGGGTTTGTATGATGGACTTAAAAAACTTATCAGAAATGAACCAACTGCAGATGTAGCTGCTATTAAACAGGTGTGGCAGGTAGAGAGTGCCGGTTTTGGCAAACACATGTTGCGCTTTTTAGAAAACCACGATGAAGAACGTATTGCATCACCAGGATTTGCGGGCAAGGCCGAGCTGGCTTTACCTGCAATGGTTGTTTCGGCAACATTGGGCGCTGGTGCCGTGATGCTTTATTTCGGACAGGAAGTTGGTGAACCCGGAAAAGGTATGGAAGGATTTGGGGGAGATGATAACCGAACCACTATTTTCGATTATTGGGGTGTTCCCAACCATCAGAAATGGATGAATCATGGTGCTTTTGATGGCAAACAATTAGCTGAAAATGAACAGAAATTACGCGCCTATTATCAACAGTTATTAAAGGTTACTTCAACGAGCGATGCCGTAATTAATGGTGAAATTTATGAGGTTCCTATTGCAGGTAATATGAATAATCGCATGTATGCTTTTATCCGTTACTCTGGTAAACAACGTTTATTGGTAGTGGCCAATTTTGATCGGACACAAACCTTAACTGCCAATATCGAAATCCCTGATCAGATTTTAAAAGTTAAACATTCAGCTCCGGTTACAGATCTGTTAACAGACAGAAAGTTAAATATCCCAGCGGGAACAAGCATACCCGTAACCCTTGCGCCAGTTAGTGCACAGGTGATTGAATTTTAAGATAAAAAAATGAATTAACCGCAAAGAACGCTAAGTGCTTCTCAAAGTAAGCAGAGATCTGATTTTAATTTCTGCTTTGCGTCTCTTTGCTTCTTCACTCTGTGCCCTTTGCGGTTAAAAACTAAACCAAATACAATGAGCTTAAAAACAATATTCGAGAACCCAAAATTAACACTCGTACAGATCATTAACATGAGCGTTGGTTTTTTTGGGATTCAGTTCGGTTGGGATTTACAGCGTGCAAACATGGGCCGTATTTACGAAAACCTGGGTGCCAATCCCGATCAGGTTCCATTATTGTTTTTGGCCGCGCCCTTAACTGGTTTATTTGTGCAGCCAATCATTGGATATTTAAGCGATCGTACCTGGCACCCAAAATGGGGTAGAAGAAGGCCATATTTTATGATCGGGGCCATTGTGAGTAGCATTGCCTTAATCTTTATGCCACATAGCAGTGTGCTTTGGATGGCAGCTGGTTTGCTTTGGATTCTGGATGTTTTTGGGAACATTGCAATGGAACCTTTCCGTGCATTTGTTACCGATAAATTACCCGATAGTCAGGTGAACAGAGGTTTTATTATGCAGAGTATGATGATCGGTTTGGGCGGAAGTGTAGCCTCGGCCTTACCTTGGATTATGAACAATGTATTCCACTTAACCAATACCGCAGCACAGGGGAGTATTCCAGAAAACGTAAAGTTCTCTTTTTATATCGGCGCTTTTTTCTTCTTCGCTGCCGTATTATGGACGGTTTTTACCACTAAAGAATATCCACCTCAGGATGTAGATTTTAAAGAAAAAGTAAAAGAAAGCAATAAAGGTTTTGGTGGTGGTGCGAGGGAAATTTTTCATGCCCTAAGGAATATGCCCAAAAGAATGCAGATTGTTTCTTTGGTTCAGTTTTTTACCTGGCCAGGTTTATTTTTAATGTGGTTTTATTATACCACGGCCGTTGCCGTTAATGTTTTTGGTGGAAAAGATGCTGCCGACCCGGTTTATGCACAAGGTGCCGATTTTGGAAGTTTAACCCTTGCTTATTACAGCGTAATTACTTTTCTGTTTGCATTAGTGCTACCTAAAATTGCCGATGCATTAGGGCGAAAAACCACACATGCTTTATGCTTAATCTGTGGGGCAATCGGTTTAATCAGTGTGGCATGGGTGCATGATAAGAATATGCTTTATCTCTGTATGACGGGAGTGGGGATTGCCTGGGCCAGCATTCTTTCTATGCCTTACGCCATGTTGAGTGGATCTTTACCCAAAGATAAAATCGGGATCTACATGGGCATTTTCAACTTTTTTATTGTACTGCCAGAGATTATTGCCTCGTTAGGTTTCGGTTGGTTAATGCGCAATGTATTAAATAACGATAGACTTTTAGCTGTTCAGATCGGTGGGGGATTAATGGTTTTAGCAGCTATTATCTGTTATATTTTCATTAAGGAAACTAAAAAAACAGATGAAGTTTTAGCTTCAAAGCTTGGAGTAGAAGAAAATAGATCGGTTTAAAGATATTCCTTGGTCTGTGTCCTTACAGACCAATGTGATATAATTCCAATACGATATAATTTCGGTCTGTGGAAACACTGACCGAGGCGGA
Organism: Pedobacter psychrodurus; assembly: GCF_004331735.1. Classification (GTDB taxonomy): domain Bacteria; phylum Bacteroidota; class Bacteroidia; order Sphingobacteriales; family Sphingobacteriaceae; genus Pedobacter; species Pedobacter psychrodurus. Next base: position 23,081 of record NZ_SJSO01000024.1, on the reverse strand, counting down.
TAAGTTATGTCTATCTCCCTAGTTTGTGTCTCCACGAACCAGAATAAGCACTTTTTGTATTAAACCTTAAAATTTTTTAACCAAATGAAAAAAATAATTTACCGCCTCGGTTCGTGTCTGCACGAAACGAATAAAGCAAAAAAGATTGTCTACCTATTGCTATTGGTAATAACGCTTAATAGCGCCTGTAAAAAAGCATCAACAGATGACGGCCTAGAACCAACGCAAACGAACCAAACAGCAGATTTACCTGTAGGGGCCAAAGATGGTGTGGTATTTATTAATAAGGGTACATCAGCAATTGTAACCTTATATGCCCCTGGCAAAAAATCAGTTGTGCTAATTGGCGAATTTAACGATTGGTCTGCCACTTCAGCAACAATGAAAAATACGCCCGATGGAAATTATTGGTGGGTTCAGGTAGATAATTTAAACCCGAATACAGAATATGCCTATCAGTTTTTTGTAGATGGAAACTTAAAGGTGGCTGATCCTTATTGCGAGAAAATACTTGATCCTGACAACGATAAATATATTACTGCGGCAACGTACCCAAATTTAAAAGCCTATCCTACAGGTAAAACAACAGGAATTCTAAGTGTTATGCAAGCTAACCAGCCAACTTACACTTGGAAAAATACTAGTTTTTCCCGTCCAAATAAAAATGATTTGGTGATTTACGAATTGCTGATCCGCGATTTTACCACCGATCATAATTATGCCTCTACATTGGCCAAACTCGATTATTTAATTGGTTTGGGTATCAATGCAATTGAATTAATGCCGGTAAATGAGTTTGAAGGGAATTTAAGCTGGGGTTATAATCCATCATTTTATTTTGCACCAGATAAATATTATGGGACTAAAACCGCGCTGCAAAACTTTATCGATGAATGCCATGGAAGGGGGATTGCCGTAATTATGGATATGGTGTTGAACCATTCTTTCGGTCAGTCACCAATGGTACAATTGTATTTTGATGGCTCAAAACCCACTACAAATAGCCCATGGTTTAATGTTGATGCCAAACATCCATTTAATGTAGGTTATGATTTTAATCATGAAAGCCCAGCCACTAAAAAATTCTCTAAAGATGTAATGAAGTTTTGGATGCAACAATATAAAATTGATGGCTTCCGTTTCGATCTGTCAAAAGGATTTACACAGAAATCGTCAACTGATGATGCCCAATTTAGACTATATGATGCTGGTAGGATTGCTACCTGGAAAGACTACAATGGCTACATTAAAACTATAGATCCTAATTTTTATGTGATTTTGGAGCATTTTGCAGAAGAATCAGAAGAAAAGGTTTTGGCCGATGACGGAATGATGCTCTGGAACAACATGAATTATAACATGAATGAGGCAACAATGGGTTGGTTAGATAATTCTAATTTTCAATGGGGTTTTTATGCCAATCATGGGTTTACGAAGTCTGAAAATTTGGTTGGATATGGCGAAAGTCATGATGAGGAAAGGTTGAATTTTAAAAACATTAGCTATGGTAATGCGTTAGGCAGTTATATAATTAAAGGAAACTTAGCTACTTCTTTAAAAAGAGAAGAATTGGTCGCGGCTTTCTTGTTTAGCATCCCGGGCCCGAAAATGATTTGGCAGTTTGGTGAGCTTGGTTACGATATCAACATCGATTTTAATGGAAGAACGGGAGAAAAACCAATTAAATGGGATTATTATACCGATCCCAACCGTAAAGCTTTGTACGATGCTTATGCTAAGTTTATCAGGTTGAAAAAGAATAACAGCATTTTTAATTCAACCAATTCTACTTATAACCTGACTGGTGGAATCAAATATATTAAACTAATAGAGGGTGCAAATACGGTTGTAGTGGTGGGGAATTTTGATGTGGTGAGCCAAACGGCCAATATTGATTTTGGTTCGTCGGGCACTTGGGTCGATGCCGTTGGAAGCAGCATTAACCTTTTATCAAATAGCTATAACAGAGCTTTAGCGCCGGGAGAATATCACATTTTCAGTAAAATAGCTTTAAAGTAAAAATCTGTAAGTAATAATCTTGTTGTTTTTAGTTAATATTGCGATAACAACTAACAGGTTAATGAACAGTAAACTAGCGCATCACTTATTATGGGAACGATTACGGGTTGGCGATAAAGATGCGTTTTTTGATCTCTACAAGGAGCTTTATTACCCGCTTGTAAATTTCGGGATCAGGGTTTGTGCAGATGCCGATACTTCCAGTGAAGCTACCGATCTTGTTTTTACCACCATTTGGGAGAAACATGAAAGTCTAACCCGTGTTGATAATATTGAGGCTTACCTGCGTACCTTCCTTAAACGCAAACTGCTCAGGATATTAGAAAGAAAGCGCAAAATTAACGATGCGCTTTTTAATGCTGGGGCCGATGGCGATTGGATGGAAATGAGTTATGAAGAGTTTATTGTTAAGGTGCAAAGTGATGAACTGGTGCAACATCAGCTTAAAAATGCCCTCGAAAAACTAACTTTTCGCCAAAAACAGCTGATCCATTTAAAGTTTTTCGACGGATTAAGCTACGAACAGATTGCCGAGCAGAGCAATCAGACCATTAAAACGGCCTATAACACCATTTATGATGCACTTAAAATCCTAAGGAAAGAATTTAACGCGTAAAATTATTTCCGAAGTTTAGCTGGAGTGTGAGGTGGCAAAACTTCGGAAATATTAGGTTAAAAGTCTCTATTTTATGTTTTTGAAGTTGTTTATGGTGTGCTTTGCGTTAACGATAGGAGTGGCATCCTTTTGGTGTCATCCTGAGCCCGTCCAAGGAGAGCCAAAAGATACAGCGGATAGCGTGTTCAAACGCCCAAAAAATTAATAACTTAAAACTTCTGAAGTCTTTCTATTCTCACAGTCTGCCAGTTTGAGATAGTGGGTTTTATATTTTGAAAACAAACATTCCAGTCTCCGTAGGTGCTGTAGCCCCGTTATGCACTCCAATCTTTTTATTGCAATTTAACGCTGCCGGCAATATGTACAGTTTTAATCTTGGTTATAGGCAATAAAAAGGATTTCCGTTACTACCGGGTTTAGAAACAACGGGTTGGTGCTCTTGGTAATGTAACCGACTTAAAAACAATAAGGTATTTATTTTGCACCTTGCAATCCTCAATAGTAAAACAGCCTACGCCACCTAAACCTGACAGCAGCGGGCATCGAACGTAGTGAGATAAAGTGGATGGCAGGGCTAACATTTACCGAAGAGCTTCTGCAATTGCTTTCCCAGAAAAAGAGATTATTTAAACAATAAAATATTTACCAGACCCTTTATAAACTTTAAAATTAGCATTCCTGCAAATTAAATTTCTTCATTGTATTCTCATTCAGGGCACATATTCCGCTATATTAAAAAAAAGTTAAAATTTCCTTAGGAAAAAGTAAAGCTTTTGGGCACTGATATATAAAAGGCAAATTAGAATGGTTGATAGAAGTAAATTCAATGCAGAAGATTTTCTTGTCGATAGCACTTTTCAGCAGTATTGCGCTGCAACAGATAAGCTTTGCATTGGATATTGGGAAAAGTACATTAATGCCCACCCTGAGCAGGCTTTAGTAATTGCAGAAGCAAAAAAACTTTACGTGATATTAAGCGGGAATAAACGCCCATTAAATAAACAGACAGAAAGTTTGAAGGAAACTATGTTTCCTGAGGCGGAAGTAGTTAAACTGAACCGTTATTTATGGTTTAAAATTGCAGCAGCATTAGTTTTAGTGCTTGGCTCGGTGTTCGTTTATAAAACATACTTTAATGATAGTAATACAAAAAACGCTGTACAAGAGGTTTATACTTTTACTACCAAAAGTGGTGAACGTAAAAAAATTAAGCTTCAGGATGGGACATCGGTAATATTAAACGCTAAAAGCTCTTTATCCGTTACCAAAGGTTTTAACGATCAGTTTAGGGAGGTGACCTTAACAGGCGAGGCTTTTTTTGATGTAACCCATGATAAAAATAAACCTTTTAAAGTGCACACAACCGATTTTAACATCAATGTACTCGGTACTGCTTTTAATGTGAAAGCGTATCCTGATGAAATAACATCAGAAGCCACTTTAATCCGTGGCCTAATTACCATGGAGGCCGTAAATGGAAACGGTGGAACCATTACTTTAAAACCAAGTCAGAAAGTTACTTTTTACAAGAGTGTTCCGGCGCAACAAAAAAGCAAATTGCTTAAAACTACGGCCTTACCGCCCGAAATTACGATCAATCATTACACAAAGATTAAAGATAGTACCATTGTAGAAACCGCATGGACACAGAACCGGATCGAAATATATGATCAGGATTTTGATGAGATTAAGAATGTTTTAGAAAAATGGTATAACGTAGAAATCAAATTTACAGATCCTTCAATAGAAAAATACCGTTTTACGGCAACCATAACAAACGAAAGCATTGAAGAAGTTTTACACGCTTTAAAAGCAACCGAAAATAATTTTAAATATGAGATAAAAGGAAAACAGGTAACCATCTCGAAATAGAAAGAAAAAAGGACGGTGTTGGAGCACCGCCCTTACAAATTTCTCTTTTGATTAATTAATGGCAGTTTATGCGCAAACAGATTGCTGCCAAGAACTTTATGCAACCAAAAAAACAAAAATATGATTTATTATTACTTACTGCAAGGGCGCCCAAAATATAAAGCGCTTCTAAAATTCATTATGCTAATGAAACTAGCCTGTATTATGGTTTTCATTACCTGTCTTAATGTTTCGGCATCGGTTTTTTCTCAGGAAAAAATTTCTTTAGATGTTAAGAAAACAAAGCTAGCCAGGGTATTACAGATTATTGAGCAGCAAAGCAGTTACCATTTTGTTTACAGCTCTTCTTACGTCCCGGTAAACAAGGATGTAAGCATTACTGTAACCAATACTTTGGTTACTGATGTATTGGCAGCCATTTTAAACAGAACGAACCTAAAATATTCTGTTTCTGATGGTGGCTTGATTGTGATTAGCAAAAATAAAGAAGTCCCAATTGCGGGCACGGTGAAAGATGCACTTGGAGGTGCTTTGCCCGGAGCAACAGTTAGGGTAAAAGGAACAGGTATAGGTACTTCTACCGATGTGAACGGTAAATTTGCTTTAAATGCACCTGAAAATGCAATTCTGGTAATTTCTTATGCTGGTTTTCAAACCAAGGAAATTGCTATCGGCTCGCAGACCAATATCGATATTGTACTATCAGAAGATACCAAACAGCTTACTGATGTGGTGGTTACGGCTCTAGGTATTAAAAAAGAAAGAAGAGCCTTAGGTTATTCGGTTACACAAATTGGTGGCGAAACCTTAACGCAGGCCCGTGAAAATAACATTACCAACTCTTTGGTGGGTAAGGTAGCAGGTTTAGATATTGCAGGTACTTCGGGTGGTGCCGGAGCCGCAACAAACGTTACTATTCGTGGTGTATCCAGCTTAGGCCCATCAAGTCAGCCATTATATGTCGTAAATGGTATTCCGATGGAAAGTGCGCCAGTTGGTTTTGGCAGCACAATTGGTATTGGCAACAATGGAGGTCAATACGATAATGCACCCGATTTAGGAGATGCGATTAGTAACTTAAACCCTGATGATATTGAAAGTATTTCGGTACTTAAAGGTGCCGCAGCTTCAGCGCTTTATGGTAATAGAGCAAAAGCAGGCGTAATTCTAATCACCACAAAAAGCGGGAAAGGGAACAATATTGAGTTTAGCAGTAATTATGTTGCCGAACAGGTTATGGATAGAACCAACTGGCAATATATATACGGGCAAGGGGTAAATGGCCAGAAACCGGCGACGCAATTGGCTGCTGCTTCTACCGGAAGTTCGAGCTGGGGTGCCAGATTAGATGGTTCTAATGTGGTTCAGTTTGATGGGGTAAGCAGACCTTATTCTGCCCAAGAGGATAACATTGAAGATTTTTATAGAACGGGAGGAACTTTTACAAATACCCTGGCATTAAACAAATCGTTTACTGGTGGAGTAATGCGCTTATCGGCAAGTGATTTAACCAATAGATCGGTTGTGCCTAACTCTGGCTTAAACAGACAAAATTTTACGCTATCGGGTACTTTCGATCCAATAAAGAACTTAGTTATCGATGCACGTTTCAACTATATTTTAGAACAGGCCAAAAATAGACCAATGGTTTCAGATGGTGCAGGTAATGCCAATTATAATGCAGCATTTTTACCAACCAGTGTAAATATTGAAACGCTAAAGCCTGGTAAAAAACCTGATGGAACTGAGCTTTCATACAATACAGGTAATACCTACGCTACCAACCCTTGGTTTGCTGCTTATGATTTTATTCACAATACCAAAAGAGAACGTTTATTGAGTTCTATTAGTGCAAAATATACCTTCGATAATGGATTGTTTTTACAAGCACGTGCCGGTAGAGATTCTTATAATGATAATTACGTTGCAGTTACGCCATCTGGTACAGCTTATGATGCCGACGGAGGTTATACCGAACAGATTAGTAAATTCTCCGATATCAATGTGGATGCATTAATTGGTAAATCTTTTAAAATAGATGATTTTTCAATTACCCCTAATTTTGGTGCAAGTTACCGCCGCACCAAAGGTGCAGGAACCACCAATACCGGTGGATCTTTCCAGATTTTTGGTGTTTATAATTTAGCTAATACCGGGGGGAAAGCAGTTGGAGTTTATCAGACCGATCAGGAAACACAATCCGTTTATGGAACGTTAGAAGTAACCTATAAAGATATTTTATATTTAACAGGAAGCGCGCGTAACGATTGGTTTTCTACCTTGGCAACACCCGGAAGAGATAATAAATTAAATACGATTTATCCATCCATAAGTGGTTCATTTGTTTTTACAGAATTATGGAAACCGTCTTTTTTGAGTTTTGGTAAATTAAGGGCAGGTTATGCAAACGTTGGTCAGGCAACTAGTCCTTTCCAAACACAGCTTTACTATAATTTGCGCAGTGAAACCATTAATGGTAGCTCGCTCGGAAATATTGTGAATGCTGCAATCCCAAACGCTACACTAAAAGCTTCAAGTGCCAGTGAGCTGGAAATCGGTACAGAGATGAGGTTTTTTGGTGATCGCCTTAGTGTTGATTTTACCTGGTACAACAAAAAATCGAAAGATGAAATCCTTGCCGTTCCTACTTCAACCACAACCGGTTATAACGGGGCATTTTTAAATATTGGCAAGTTGCAAAACCGTGGTGTTGAAGCCTTAGTATCGGGCGTTGTTTTAAAGAATAAAGATTTCAGCTGGACATCTAGTGTAAATGGATCTTATAACGATAACAAGGTAATTACATTAGCTCCAGGAACTGCATCACAACCATTGGCAACTTCAAGAAGTAACGTAGGTTTTTTACAAAATTTAGAAGGATTGGCTATTGCACAGGTAATGGCTTACGATTATAAATACGATGCCAACGGTAATATTATAAAAGACACCAATGGTATTCCTGAAAGAGGGGAGTTGAAACCTTATGGCTCGGCCTATAATAAGTGGACTGCCGGTTGGAATAACGAGTTTAACTATAAAGGTGTTAACTTTTCATTCCTGATTGATGGTAAATGGGGCGGTAAAATTTTCTCTGCAACGGATTATTATGGTTATGTGTTTGGTTTGCACCAGGCTACTTTAGAAAATCGCGATGCTTTAGGCATAAATGCAGCAAATTATTACAGCACTTTTGCCAATAATGTATCAAAACAGTTTGTTCAGGATGCAAGTTTTATCAAATTCAGACAAGTTATTCTGGGCTATAATTTCCCTGGAAAAATATTCAATAATAAGATTAAAGGTTTAAATGTGAGTTTTGTTGGCCGTAATTTATTCATCCTGATGAAGAAAACAGACAACATCGATCCTGAATCGAGCTATAATGCAACCATTCCGGGTATGGAGCTGGGTGGAGTACCACCAGTGCGCACCTACGGTTTAAATTTAAGTGTTAAGTTATAATCCTTTAAACGAATTTAAAATGAAAACGATCATAAAATTATACGTACCACTTTTATTATCTGGATTAGCCCTGATAGCTGGTTGTACCAAAGACTTTGAAAAAATTAATACAGATCCAACATCAGTTGGACAAGAGCAATACAATCCAAACTTTCTTTTATCTACAGCTCAGTTAAATTATACCGGAAGCATCGATTTTGCTTACGAAACCTGGCGGGGGAATTTAATCTATGCATCTACCATGATGCAAGGCATGTCGTCGGTAATTGGTTATTGGGCAGGTGATAAATATATGCTTAATGAAGGTTATACGGCCGCATATTGGGAAAAAGCTTATCCCGATCAGGTTAAATATGCTGCAGATTTAGTTGAGTTTACCAAAGGAAAAACCCAGTATAATAACGTTTACCAGATGGGTAGGATCTGGAAAGCCCTTATTTTTGAGCGATTAACGGACTTATATGGCGATATACCCTATTTTGATGCAGGAAGAGGATACTATACTGCAAATTTATATCCTAAATACGATGCACAACAAGCTATTTATACCGATTTGTTAAAAGAGGTTGATGAGGCTAGTACTGCCTTAAATGCCAGTGGTGATAACGTAACAGGCGATCTTGTTTTTGCTGGCGACATTGCAAAATGGAAACGTTTTGGAAATAGTTTAATGTTACGCATGGCAATGAGGTTAACCAAGGCCGACGCCACTTTAGCGCAAACTTATATCAACAAAGCAGTTGGTAAAACCATGACTGGTGATGCGGATAACGCTTTGTTTAAACATGATAGCAATGGTGCCCGTGTAACACAGAACAGAAACGCACAGGTTTTATTGGGCGATGGTGGTCAGGAGAACTATTACACCAGGTGGAGCAGTACCTTCATCAATTATTTAAAAACGAATAACGACCCTCGTTTGGGCAAGGTAGCGGTAACCAAATTATATTTAACCGATGGAACCAAGGTTCAGAACCCTGCTTTCGTTACAAACCCTGCGGTACAAAAAGGGATGCCAAATGGTAAAGATTTAAGTGGTATTGCAGGCAGAGATGTTCGTCAGGATGCTTCTTACACTGATTTTACCGATTATTCTTCTCCAAACCCAGGTATGTTAAAAAGAGATGGCAATACTTTTATCCTTACCTATGCAGAAACCGAATTGCTTTGGGCAGAAGCGGCACAACGTTATGGTATTGGAGGTTCGGCAGCTACGCATTATAATGCTGGGGTGACGTCTGCAATGACCTATCTTTCTCAATACGATGCATCAATGGCTGTAAGTGGAACAGATGCTGCGGCTTATTTAACGGCCCATCCATATGTAGCGGCCAATGGTTTAGAAATGATCGGTACTCAATATTGGGCGCACACCATTACCATGCTCGATTTTTATGAAGCCTGGTCGAACTGGAGAAGAACAGGTATTCCGGCACTAGTACCTATTGTATATCCAAATACCAATACTGGCGGTTCAATTCCACGTCGGTTTCCTTATCCGCTTTTCGAAGGCGTTACTAATGCAGTAAACTATAAAGCTGCATCGGCCGCTGTTCCCGGAGGCGATAAGCTAGTGGGAAAAGTTTGGTGGGATAAATAATTTTTATCATCCCGGTTTTTTACCAGCCGACATTGCTTATGCAGTGTCGGCTTTTTTGTTCTATTGTTTTCTACTGCATTTTCATCAAACGTTTGCGCAAAGCTTACTTGAGCGTATAAAGAAGTTTAGTTTATCTTTAGCTCATAAGCGCATCATCTTCAGTATTAAAACTGTAATGTGCTTAACGGAATACGCTAAACGCTAATTATAATAATTCATTATTTACACATGAAAAGCATTCTATTTACTATTGGTTTCATTATCACTGCTCAAAGTCTTTTATTCGGTCAAACCGACAGCACAGTTATTCAATCGGTGCCTAATGTTAAAGAGATAAAAGCTGGCGATAAGAAAGTTGTTTTCCCCGAAAGTCCGAAAGGTTATTCGCTGGTATTCAAAGGAAGTAATCGCACACCAATTATTGATGAATCTGGAAGCATAACTACTCCATTGGTTGCAACAAATGTGAACTTGTACTTCGAGCTGATTAGTCAGGTAAGTGATACGATAAAGTATGATGTAGCTAAACAGATCGTTGTTCCAGGCAAATTTCCTGATGGAGGTATTAACCCACAACCTTTTGTAATTCCTGCTTTACGCGAATGGCACGGTGCCAAAGGCGAATTCTTTTTAGCAGCCTCTAGCAGAATCGTTTTAAACGCCGAGAATGAAAAACAGTTGCAGAGCGCTGCAAATATTTTAAAACAAGAGCTGAAAGATCTGTTAGGTTTTAACCTGTTGATTGTGAAAGGTAAGCCTAAGAAAGGGGATGTTTTTTTAACCTTAAACGCAAAAGATAAAAGCATTGGCGAAGAAGGTTATTACTTTAATACGGATGAATATGTTACCATTAGTGCGGTAAAATATCAGGGATTGTTCTGGGGAACGAGAACGCTATTGCAACTACTGGAACAGAAAAATGCCATTCCAAAAGGATTAGCAAGAGATTATCCAGAGTTTAAGGTGCGCGGATTTGTGCTCGATGTAGGCCGTAAGTTCTTTAGCCTGCAGTTTTTAAGAGATTATGTGAAATTCATGTCTTATTACAAAATGAACGATTTTCAGATTCACCTAAATGATAATGGCTTTAAAAAATACTTCAACGATAATTGGGCCGATACCTATTCGGCTTTCCGTTTAGAAAATACAACCTATCCAGGATTAACAGCAAAAGATGGTTCCTATACCAAAAAGGAATTTATAGGTTTACAAGAGTTAGCCAATGACTATGCAGTTCGAATTATTCCAGAAATTGATGCACCCGCACATGCGCTGGCCTTTACCAAAGTAGTTCCCGAAATTGGCAGTAAAGCATATGGTATGGACCATCTTGATCTCCATAACCCACTTAGTTATACGGTTATGGAAAATGTATTTAAAGAATATATTTCTGGTAGCACGCCAGTGTTTACAGGTAAAGCGGTTCACATTGGTACAGATGAATATGCTAAAAAAGATGCAGAAGTTTTTAGGGCTTTTACCGATCGCATGATTAAATATGTAGAAGGTTTTGGGAAAGATGTTAGGCTTTGGGGAGCGTTAACACATGCAAAGGGCACTACTCCTGTAAAAGTAGAAAACGTGGTGATGAATACCTGGTATAACGGTTATGCCAATCCTATTGAAATGAAGAAATTGGGGTATAAGCAAATTAGTACGCCTGATGGATGGTTGTATATTGTACCAGCAGCGGGCTATTATTACGATTACCTCAATACTAAAAATCTTTATAATAAATGGACACCTTCGATGATTGGAAACGTTCAGTTTCAACCTGGCGATCCTACTATATTAGGTGGTTCTTTTGCCGTGTGGAATGATATTGTGGGCAATGGGATTACGGAAAAGGATGTACACGACAGGGTATTCCCAGCAATGCAGGTATTAGCACAAAAGATGTGGGGAGGAAGTAATCCAACTTTAAAGTTCGATGATTTTAATGTTTTAAGCAAAAAGATAGGAGAGGGACCATCGCTAAACATCAGTGGAAAACTTTCTAAAAACGATGCGCCATTTATAGCCCAATTTAATTTTGATAAAAAGGACAATCAAATCAAAACTACTGGCGCTGTTTACGCAAAAGGATATTCAAACAATGCTTTATCATTTTCAGGAAAAGATAGTTATGCCAGGTTACCTTACACAGAAATAGGATATAATTATACGGTTTCTTTTTGGGTAAATCCTGCCAATAACAATTCGGATGGTGCGGTGCTATTCAAATCGCCTAACGCAACTGTAAAATTAAAACAAACAGGTACAGGCAAACTTGGATTTTCGAGAGAAGGTTATGATATCGATTTTGGATATGCTTTGCCTGATAACAGTTGGACACATATAGTTATAACCGGAACCAATAAAGGCACTAGTCTTTACGTAAATGGCAAACTAGAAAAACGATTGTATGATAACTGGATCGTGTTTACAGATAAAGACAAAACGAAAGTACGCAAATCGGAAACTTTGTTTTTTCCACTTCAAATAATCGGTGGATTTAAAGGAAAGTTAGATGAATTACAAGTTTGGAACAAGGTGTTATCAGATAAAGAGATTTTGGCCTTAAAATGATAAAAAAAAATTAAACTATAACCCGTCTCGATTAAATCAGTTTTTACCAGCCGACATTGTTATATGCAGTGTCGGCTTTTTTGTTCTCCGCATTTTTAATTAATGTTTTAAGCAAACGTTTGTGCTGCATTTTGCGTCAATTTAAAACTCACCAGAAATTCTGTTTCGAATCTTGTAGTAATTCCTCAAAATATACCTTAAATAGCTTTCTACTATGTTTTTAGGTGGTATTTTAGGCTGTTTTTATTCAATAGAAATCAAACGTTTGCGCATTCTTTTGGTGGAAAATGTTATTTTTTTGACCTTATCTTTAGGTAACTAACAAACAAACGTCCTCAAATAATCACTTGTTACACTTGTTGTAACAATTACTATAAAGCAACTAATCTCAACAAAATAAATTTCTATGACCAAATTTTACATCCGAAAAATCGGCTTTTTTGTCGTTTTTCTACTGGCCGCTACATCCGTAGCTGCTCAGTTAAAAATAACCGGAATTGTCAAGGGGGCCGATGATGGCCAATCATTACCTGGCGTATCAGTAAGAGTAAAAAACGCAACAACAACTGTGAGTACCGACGGTAACGGGCGTTACAACCTTACTGCGGGGAATGATGCTGTACTGATTTTTAGCTACGTAGGCTATAAGCTAAAAGAAGTTCAGGTAAACGGGCGCAGCGAAATTAACGTCAGCCTTAATCCCGATCAACAATCACTAACTGATGTTCTTGTGGTGGGATACCAACAGATAAAACGGAAAAACTCTACCGCTGCGCTCTCAACAGTAACCAGTAAGGATATTGAAAATCTACCAGCAGCAAGTGTTGATGTACTTTTGCAAGGTAAATTACCGGGTGTAAACGTTCAGAATTTTACTGGACAGCCAGGTGTGAGTACCTCTTTAATGGTGCGCGGAAATACAAGGATTATGTCTGCAGGAGAATTTGATGGCGACCGGGCTTTTAGTAATCCACTTTATGTGATAGATGGCTTACCAATATCTGAAGATGAAGTTGAAGCCTTTACGCAAACCGGAACCAACTTTCTAACCTCTCTAAATCCAAACGACGTAGAATCTATAGATGTGTTAAAAGACGCATCGGCGGCAGCTATCTATGGCTCGAGGGGTGCAAATGGAGTTATCCTGATCAAAACCAAAAGAGGTATTGCAGGGGTTCCAAAAGTAAGCTTTAATACCTATTATGGAATAGTTAAAAAGCCAGATTTTTTGGAAACGGTTATCGGGGCTGAAGAGAGAAGGAGGAAGCTGGACCTGATCTACAATTATGGAAATCCAACGCAGATCAGAAACCAGGTTCCGATTATGTTGACAGACAGTTTAAATCCATCATTTAACAACAATAACAATTGGCAGGATTTATTTTATCAAAATGGAACAGTATCTAATCAGGATTTAGCCGTTTCAGGAGGGAGTGAAAAATTCAATTACCGCGTTGGTGTTGGCCATTACAATGAAAAGGGAATTATTAAAGCCACCGGTTATGAACGTTATTCAATAAACGCCAATTTAGGCGCAAACTTTAGCGAGAAATTCCAGATGCAAACCTCGTTAAGGTTAAGTAGAGGATTAAGAATGGTTGGCAGAGTCCGTCCAGAAGAACAAGGCTACCGCAATGCTTTCAAGATTAATCCTGTTGGTATGCCTTCTTCTTTATTTTACTTGTCCGATCAGGATAGGGCCGATATAGAGGCACCCTACGAAACGGTACGGAACAGCAATGCCGATAATAATGTGAGTATTGTAACCAAACTCACTTACAATATTGTTAAAAATCTCTCTTTTAATACTGAAGGTGCAATTAACTATAGTTCATCCAAACGCGATTTTTTTAGTCCGGCCAGAAGCGAATACAACGGCAGAGCCTATGCGTATTCTGGTTTTAGTGAAGGGTTAAAATATTTGATCACCAATACCCTGTTATATAATTTTAGCATCAACGAAACCCACAATATCAATTTTCTTGCTGGTCAGGCTTTCGAGAGCCGTGATAACCAATCGTTATCTGTTGCTGGTGAGGGCATCCCGAATGATAATATAAAAGTTGTATCGGGTGTGGCCCAAGGTGATCTGAGTGGAGGATCCGATCATTCTACATATGCAAAACTATCTTTCTTTGGTAGTGCGCATTACGATTATAAAGAAAAATATCTTTTCGATTCGTATCTCAGGGCTGATGCTTCATCAAGATTTGGGCGCGATAATAGATGGGCAGTTTTTCCATCTTTTTCTGCAGCTTGGGTAGCAACAGAAGAAAATTTCATGAAAAATATTTCGTGGATCGATTTGGCAAAAGTTAGGTTTAGCTGGGGTTTGAGTGGTGATGAAGCCAGTATTGGCGATAACGACCGTTATAACAGCTTTTCGCTGGGTGGGGCAGGTTACAACGGTAGTAGCGCCGGAACATACGATGGCGTTCCTGTAATTTATCCAAACTTTAATAAGTTAACCAATAATAACTTAACATGGGAAGAATCTTCACAAACCAACATCGGCCTTGATGTAGATCTCTTCAAACACCGCCTAAGTATAACCGCTGATGCTTATATCAGAAACACAACAGGGCAAATGTTAAAAGTATTGGTTCCTGAAACGTCGGGCTTTAGTACATCATTGAGTAATGCTGCTGGTGTTCGAAACTCAGGACTTGAATTTCAAATTTCTGGTAGGGTTTTTAAACCTGAATCTGCTTTTCAATGGAGCCCTTCTATTAACATCTCATTCAATAGAAACATTGTTACCGCACTTCCAAACGGAAACCGCGATTTGTACAGCAACGGTACTATCTATGTTGTGGGTAAGCCGTTAAATATGTATCAAATGTATATTACCGATGGGGTAATTAATTCCATAAACGACCTGTTGGTAAATCCGTATACCGGGCAGGTAGGAAGTACCAAATGGGGAACATTGATTTTAGGGATGCCAAAATGGAGAGACATTAGCGGAGATTACAAAATATCTGATAATAATGGTGAAAACGATATTACCTTTTATGGCGATCCAAATCCGAAAGCCACAGGGGGTATTAACAATGCTTTCAGGTATAAAAACTTCTCTTTGTCGATCTTCACCACTTTTACTTTGGGCAGAACTATTGTGAACAATACCCTGGCACAAAGATTATCGAACGGATTGTTTTATGGTAATCCAGAAGACCTGGCAAGAGCATCTATTGGCGATTATGAACAATATAATTACTGGAGAGCGGCAGGTGATAATGCAACTTTTCCTGCCTTAAATCCTTTTGCAGGCTTATATGTATTCAGAAGTAATCAAACTTTTTATGTAGAACCAGGCTGGTATGTAAGGATAAAGAACGTAAACCTGGGTTATGATTTTGTACCAAAAAGTAATCCGTGGATGAAAAAACTTAGCATTAACCGCCTAAAACTTTACGCCATGGCAGATAATCTGGTGATGTTCCAGAAATTCTCTGGAATTGATGCCGAAGCTGTAAATGCCCAGGGCTACGATTTTGGTGATGGATATCCCATCCCGAAAAAATACACACTAGGTATCCAGGTAGAATTTTAAAAATTAAGCAGATGAAAACGAAATATAAAAAAACAAGAAGTAGTTTGCTGGTAATGGCCACACTACTGATCATACTCATAGCCCCATCCTGTAAAAAGGCTTTAGATAATGAATTGGATAATGCAACTTATGATGATAAATTCTGGAAAACTGAAGCAGATGCTCAGGGTGCCATAAGCGGCGCATATGGACTTTTAAGAACAAGTTTGTATACCGATAATGCCTTCTTTATTTGGGGCGACTTACCGTATGGCGAGTTTAAAACAGATGATACCAACATGCAGGGCCCTTATGTAAATGGTGGTTTAAACGCGGTTTACTATCGCGAAGGTGGTGCACACACCTGGACCAACTGGTATAAGGTAATAAACGTTTGTAATTTGGTGATCGATAAAACACCATCAATACCAGATGCATCATTTGCAGGAGGTGCCAAAGCCAAAAATTATATAGTTGGCGAAGCCTATTTCTTACGTGGTTTATGCTATTTCTATATGGCAAGGGTTTGGGGAGAAGTACCCCTGCAAAACGAACCTATTTATACTGCCGAACAGATTAAGCTTCTGGCGCAATCGCCCGAAGAAAAAATTACCGATCAGGTCATTAGCGATGCGGGTAAAGCTTCGGCATTGATGACTTTTGAAGGTACAGCTCAATACCAAAGGGTAAGGGCAAATAAGGGAGCTGCTTTAGGCTTATTGGCCCACGTAACTGCCTGGCGTCATGAATATGCCAAAACACTAGCCTATACCGATTCGATTATCAACAGGGTTGATGCCTATGGACTGGAAACAGCAGATAATATCAGAATGCCGTTTAAAAATGCAAATTCGAAAGAGAATATTTTTGTAATTCCTTCTTCTAATGCAAAAAAGGAAGCGTACTTCTATGGTGGTATCGGTTTTCAGACTTTAATGGAACCTTATACAAATAGTTTCAGCAAGCCATTATACTACATCAATTCGGATTTCCTGTTTAATATATACCCTAATACAGCAGATGTAAGGTTAGAGAAATTTTATGGTTATAGCAGCAGTGCCGATATCGATCTTTTAATAAAATACAGCGATGTTGGATACAAAACCCCTACAGAACCTTATATCGAAAGTAACCTGATCATTTACCGCCTGGCAGATATGTATCTGTTAAAAGCAGAAGCATTAAATGCATTAACAAGAGATACTGAGGCAAAAACAGCTCTAAATGTTGTTCGGGTGAGAGCCAATACAGGTGGAAGCAGTGCTGTGGGCAACCTTTTAAAAATCGATATTATGAACGAACGCGTTCGTGAACTTGCCGGCGAAGGTCAGAATTTCTTTGATGGTGTAAGGATGAATCGTAGTCCGATTTGGCTTACTGATGCCCGAAAAGCACTTAAAGGCTGGAGATGGCCGATTGCTAACAGCATTCTTCAGAACAATAACCTCATTAACCAAACCGAATTCTGGAAAGGTAAATACTAATAAGATACAACATGAAAAAATACATATTTATAATTTTTGCAGCTATGGCCGTATTCATTAGTTGTAAAAAAGGAAACGGCATTATTGATGGCGGACTAAGTAACCCAAAGGTGAATTTTAATACCTACGATTTCCTGAAATCACATCCTAAAAAAGTTTTCGATACCACCCTGATGGTAATTGATAAGGCTGGTTTAAAAGACGTAATAAATGGAAATGTTACTTTCTTTGTTCCAAACAATTATTCAATTAATAATTTTCTGAACATTAAACGCGACGAAGCCCGTCAGATTGATGAGAACAAAAAATATACATTGGATTCTCTATTTAAATATTTTACACCTGCAATGCTCCGCGATTCGTTGGGTATCTACGTTTTTAAAGGTAAAATTTCGTACGCACAGCTTACCGAAGAAGGTAAGATCCATCATTCTGTTGTTGCTCCTGCCGAAAGTTTCATTATATCCTATACCAAAACAACTGGCTACCTGGTAGATGGGATTATAACCAACGATGCCAAACTGGTTTATTTTATAAAAGTTTTAGGCGACAGAGATGTTATGGTTAATGGTAAAATGGAAGATCCAAGCGGTGATGAAAGCTTATTGGATAGAAGTACTGTTTGCCAAACATCAGGTATCGAAACCACAAACGGTATTGTTCATGTACTGAGCAACTCACATCCATGGACATTTAAAGTAAAAGATTTTTAAAGCAATTTTTATGAAAAAGATATATTTATTCGGAGGCATATTGTGCCTTATCATTGCTGGGATAGGCTTTAATGCCTGTAAAAAAGTAAAAGAAGGTTTTTTAAGCGATTACCTGCGTTATTCTTCAAATCCTTTAAGGGTAAATGCAGGCTCATTTTACCTTTCGCAAGGTTTAATTCCTGATGCATCTACACCGCCATTTAAAGTAACCTTGCTAAATGTTCGTAACAAAGCAACAGGTAAGCGTGCAGAAGAATTTTTCAAGGAATACGAAATAGACATATGGAAACTACCCTATGATCCTAGAACCGATACTACACTTGCTTTAATCAATGCAAAAAGATCGAGGGTTAAAAAAACACCTTTTGAAGTTGCGCCAGTGAGTGGTCAGATGGTTTTTAACGAGGGGAGTAACAATATCCCTCCGGGAGAATATCTATTAGATATTCAGGTTGAAAACCCAAATGGTACCAAAGTTTACAATAATATCTGTACAATAATTCTTGCTCCGCAAGTTGAGTATGAATACATTAATGCACCATATGCATTAGCCGTTGAAGCAAATAGCGAGACGGCAGTAAGATTTGCCTATGACGCTGATTGGATTGATGCTACAATCGGCCGTTCAACCACCGCTTGGTTAAAAATTAAACGGATTGCCGATTTTCCAAATCAGGTGGTACTTAAGTTTAAAGATAAAAATGGCGCCTTATTTACACCTTCCGAATATAAGCTAAGGCCAAGTGGAAATAGTTATCTTAAATCGTTGGCTACTTTTGCCTATAAAACTACAGTTACCGATACTGCAGTATTGTACGATTATGCAACAAGCCCTTTCCCAGCACTTTACTGGGATACGCAAAGCAATGGTATAAATTGTTACTATAGGCTTAATGCCAACAATATTGCTTCAATAGATACAGCGAGTGCTGCAACTTGGGGCCCACCTTCGCAATTGCCTTATGGTACTTGGAGCAAAAGACCGGTTAAGTTAAACGTTAGGTTTAATACTAGGATAAACAGACCAGGTAAATATCTATACGAGATTATTTTAGCAGCAACCAAAAAATAAATCCTAAAACCATAAATCTTAAAAACATGAAAACAACAACGCGTTATTTTGTATTTTTAATGGCAACCGCCATTTGTTTATTTAGCAGTTTTAAATCGGATGCAGCGAAAAGCACAAAAAAGCATCTTCCACCAATAGTTGTTACAAAAGATTTTACTGCAGATAATAGTGTGCCAGGAGTTGCCAGTATCCAGTATAATACAGGCCAGCTGTATACCAATATTGTGGCTACCATACAAGGTGTTGGCACGGTTAACTTAACAAGTGTTTCTCATTCCGGAGGCACTATTAACGTTGATAAATTTGAAGGGTACATTTCTGATGGTACATACGAATACTATATATACGTTACCGTTACCGGGAACACTTCTATAGGTTGGCAAATATATAGTGCCTCGGCAGAAACGCTAATTGGTTAATCCTGAACGTCGATATAAATTGAATAAAAAAGTCTTGGCAAACGCCAAGACTTTTTCTTTTATAGTAACATTTCTAATGCGCTTTTTGATAAACGGCACAATAGTTTGATATTTAGAAACCAAACCAAAACAATGAAATTCAGATTTATACTTGCTACATTTTTAAGCATAAGCGTTTTTGCATATGCACAACAGGGACCAAGAAAAAGCCAATCTAAAGAAACCGTAACCACTACCCAGGTTACCGTTAAAGACGAACCTAAATCTTCGGCAAACGAAAGAACCATTAAAGTGGAGAGTTCGGTAGTGACCAATCATGCTGTAAATATCGATGGCAAGGCAGTTCCATACAAGGCCACTACAGGTACATTACCGGTTTGGGATGAAGATGGAAAACCAATTGCAGGCTTATTTTATACTTATTACGAACGCAGCGATGTGCAAAATCGTGATAAGCGACCTTTAGTAATCTCTTTTAACGGCGGCCCAGGTTCAGCTTCAGTTTGGATGCACATCGCCTATACCGGTCCTGTGGTTTTGAATATTGATGACGAAGGTTATCCCGTGCAGCCTTATGGTTATAAAGAAAATCCATATTCTATTTTAGATGTTGCCGATATTATCTACATCGATCCGGTTAATACAGGTTATTCGAGGGCGGTGAGTAAAGATATTCCTACAAATAAGTTTTTTGGTGTACGTGCCGATATTAAATACCTGGCCGAGTGGATTAATACTTTTGTAACCCGCAATAACCGATGGGCCTCTCCAAAATTTTTAATTGGCGAAAGTTATGGTACCACACGCGTTTCGGGCTTGGCTTTAGAGCTGCAGAACAGCCAGTGGATGTATTTAAACGGTGTGGTATTGGTTTCACCAACAGAGCTCGGCATTGAACGTAGCGGTCCTGTTGATGCAGCTTTGCGTTTGCCGTATTTTGCAGCTACAGCCTGGTACCATAAAGCCCTGGCGGCCGATTTACAAGGCAAAGATTTAACGGCGATGCTTCCAGAAGTTGAAAGTTTTACTATTAATGAGCTAATCCCTGCTATTTCGCAGGGTGGGATGTTAACTGCTGACAAAAAGAAAGCCATTGCCGTAAAAATGGCCCGTTACTCTGGTCTTTCAGAAAAAGTAATTTTAGATTATAACCTCAACGTACCAACCGATTTCTTTTGGAAAGAATTATTGAGAGATAAAGGCTTTACTGTTGGCAGGTTAGATTCGCGTTATCGTGGCATCGATAAAATGAGTGCTGGCGAAGGACCAGATTACAATGCAGAATTAACTTCCTGGTTGCATTCCTTTACGCCAGCCATCAATATGTACATCCGTAATGAGCTGAATTATAAAACCGATTTAAAATACAATATGTTCGGTTCCGTTTACCCATGGGACAAAACCGGCGACCAGACCGGCGATAACTTGCGTCAGGCCATGGCTCAAAATCCGTATCTGCATTTATTGGTGCAATCGGGTTATTACGATGGTGCCTGCGATTATTTCAACGCGAAATACAGCATGTGGCAGTTAGATGCTGCAGGCAAACTGCAAGACCGTATGAGTTGGGAAGGTTACCGGAGTGGGCACATGATGTATTTACGTAAAGATGATCTTAAAACGGCGAATAACCATATTCGTGAGTTTATCAAAAAAGCCTTACCAAAAGCAGGCGAGGCTGCGAAATTTTAATTTATTCATACGTCATTTCGACTGAAGCGTAGCGACATGGAGAAATCTTTGAATCGAATCCAAATAAATCGCTCAAAGATTTCTTCGCACCGCGCTAGTTAGTTGCGAACTCTTAAAAGTAATTTTCGATTTGTTTGGAGCGCTTTGCAGTGTATTGATTATCGTTAGTCCTGCTTTGCAGCTATATCTTTTTTATTGTTGGTGTCATGCTGAGGCACGAAGCATCTTTTTCATAGGAGAGAGATGCTTCGTGCCTCAGCATGACAGGATATTTGAAGTTAGTGCTATAAAAAAGTATGCCGCTTCAATCAGGGCTAGATAGGTTAGGACGGTGGCACGGAAACCCCTCATAGTTGCAAGAACAGACGTAATCTAAACCCGACCGGAGTGAGATGCCGATTTTTCTATCGGCAGAAACGGGGGCGGGGGTGCCGTAACCGAAAAACTACTGTAATTGCTTTCCAAATCAAAAAAGGGAAAGAATAAATGGTTTATTTGCAATGCTGATTTGCCTATACGCTAAAGAGATTTATTCCCTTCAAAATTGCAAACAAAAAACTGTTCACTACAAACTAAAAATAATTACTTATTTTTGTGGTTCAATTATGCAGCAAATAAAAACATCATTCGATTTTGAAAAACCTATTGCCGATTTAGTTCAGCAGATAGAAAAGGTTAAGCAAGTTGCCGAAAAAACTAAGGTAGATATGTCTGCCACTTTAGACGAGCTTGATGGTAAATTAGATGAAACTACCAATAACTTATATAAAAATTTAACCGGTTGGAATAAGGTTCAGATGAGCCGTCATGCCGATCGCCCGCAAACCCTCGATTACATCAATATGATCTGTGATGATTTTATTGAAATGCATGGCGATAGAACGGTTAAAGACGATAAAGCAATTATTGGCGGTTTTGCTTCTATAAATGGTCAAACGGTAATGGTTATTGGTCACCAAAAAGGTAAAAATACTAAAGAGCGTCAGTTCCGCAATTTCGGTATGGCCAACCCAGAAGGTTACCGCAAAGCATTACGTTTAATGCGTTTGGCTGAAAAATTTAATAAACCGGTTGTTTCTTTTATCGATACTATGGGTGCTTACCCTGGTTTAGAGGCAGAAGAACGTGGACAAGGTGAAGCTATTGCCAGAAACTTATTGGAAATGTCTATTCTACGCGTACCTATTATCTGCATTGTAATAGGTGAAGGTGCTTCCGGAGGAGCTTTGGGTATTGGTATCGGCGATAAAGTTTATATGTTAGAGCACACCTGGTACTCGGTAATCTCTCCTGAATCTTGTTCATCTATTTTATGGAGAAGCTGGGATTTTAAAGAGAAAGCTGCTGAGTGCCTAAAATTAACTTCTGATGATATGTTTGGCAACAAACTAATCGATGGCATTATTCCAGAGCCACTTGGAGGTGCGCATCAAGATCCAGAGTTAATGGGCAGAACTTTAAAAGACTACCTTATTAAAGATTTAGCTGCTTTAGGCAAACTAAAAACGGATAAACTGATCGAACAAAGAATTGATAAATTCTGTGCGATGGGTGTTGTAAACGAATAATCATTAACTAAAATAAATTTGAATCCTGTTTGGCAATGCTGAACGGGATTTTTTTGTGAATAAACCCACAGCTTTTAAGGATACTACCAGATTCGTCACCCTGACCTGTAGCGAAGCGGAAAGCTACGGAGTAAATTTATTTCAGGGTCTTTGTAGCATGATAGATGCTGAAATAAATCCGATAGCTATCGGATCAGCATGATTGTTATGATAAAAACAAATTTTAAGCAGCCATATTATAGTTATTTTTATAGCTGGCTTGATTTTTTATAACTGCAGCAACTCTTAGTGCTATCTTGTTTCTAACAGCATTAATTATGCTCATGCTATGCTTCCCTTCATCCTTTTTTCTATTATAATATGTTTTGAATTCCGCATTATGTTGAATTAGAGATAATGCACACATATGCAGCAATCTTTTAAGCTCTTTATTAGCCATCCGGTGTACCCTGGTTTTACCT
>NZ_SJSO01000023.1 GCF_004331735.1 Pedobacter psychrodurus | reverse complement strand
ACTGTTGGGATAACGCAGTTGCAGAGAGTTTCTTTAAAACTATAAAAACAGAAATGATATACCAGCAGATATATAAAACAAGATCGAAGGCCAGTTTAGCCATTTTTGAATATATAGAGGTATGGTATAATAGAAAAAGAAGACACTCTTTTTTGGGGTACTTATCGCCATTAGAGTTTGCAAACAGCTCAATAAACCCTAAAATCGCAGCTTAAAAAAGAAAAAAATCTAAAGTAATGCTTCTCAATAAAAATAATAATATGACAACAAAAAATCTCTAGTAGACTATTGCAATTCCAGCTCATCGTACATATCGTAGCGTCATTCCCAACTCGATTGGGAATCGTAATGCCTTGGTAGGGTTTTCCGGTCGCTTTAAGATTCCCGCATGCGCGGGAATGACGACCTTCCTAAAGAGATCTGTCATTGATAGCCTGTCGAAGGATAAATGTTTTTTTTTCGACCAGTAAAGGTCATTACTTCGGCTAAGCTCCGTACAAGCTGGCTCAGGCTGACAACACTGGGCTCACCGTCAATAACCAGCAATAGTGATATAACTTCTTTTCGCAAAAAAAAAGCGACATCACTGTCGCTTTTTTTACTCTTTTTGTTTCATTATTATTTTGCCAATGCAACAGTTTGCAATGCATCTGTATCTGGGTTACTCATTTCTGTTGTTAGTGCAGCAAATCTATCAAGGTTTAATTTTTGCGTTTTACCCATTACCAAAGTATGTCTTTCGGTAGCGCCGCTCAGTTTTAGATCGGCATTGTTTTCGATTACGGTATATAAACTCTCTGTATCCGAATTGATTTCTGCAACCGCATTTCCTTTTAAAAATACCTGTAGATATTTTAAATCGAATTTGCCAAGCGTTTTTACAACAGCATTATCAGATGCCTTAACTCTGTAGATATTATTAACATAAAGCGTAATCTTGGCCACTTCTTTGTCTTCTGAACTGATTTTTAATGCATATCCATCCTGGGTTACTTTTACTTTGCCAGAATTGTCATCATTGTAGCTAATACCTTCTTTCTCTCTTTGAACTAAGGTAACTTCTACATTTCCGCTTACGATAACTTGGTTCACGTTTTTAGGTGCAGAAACTTTATTTGGTTGTTTCTCATCAGCCATTACGCTTGTAGAGAAAATAGAAGAACTTAAAACGATAGCTGCTAAAAGCGATTTTGTTAGGATTTTGATTGAGGTTTTCATAATGCTGTTGTTTATATTTTTAATTAATATTTTGTGATTGTTTTGTAGATAAGACGCCACTACCCCAAAAACGTTGCAGTAGAAATGCCGCTATTATACCAACGCAGGTAAATTGTCGACGAACTGGATTTAAAAACTGCCGAATGGCCGAAGTTATTTTTGTATTTGATCAATAAAAGCTTTTGTTTATTCAGTTTTCCTCACCATCCCTAATTCTGTTAGTGCAAAACCAAATGGTCAGATTTTATATTATCTTTAAACAAGAATTCTCAAACTGTTAGGTTAAGCTATTCAACTGATAGGAGAGGGGGATTTTGAGATTACATTTTTTTTGACCAAATAATTTTAAGAATAATATGAGAAGTACGAAATCTAGCTATCTAGCTTATTTTACCTGCCTGCTTTATATCGGTTTTTGTAGTTTTATTTCTGATAAACAGGCATATCCGCGTTTAGGAATTGTATCTGGTTTAACACAGGATAGTTTAGCTTATGCTTCGGGTTTTAAAATGATTGGCGAATCTGTTCCGAAGATACTTTCTCCTGCATTAACAGATGATCAGTTTCGTGCCAATTTAAAAAAGATTAAAGCTGCAAAATGCAAAGTGTTAACCTGCAATCTTTTTTATCCGGCAAGTATAAAAATAGCTGGCCCGGAGGTAGATGAGGCCAAGGTTTTAGCTTATACTGAAACTGTTCTTTCAAGAGCTCAGCAGGCTGGGATCAAGTTTATTGTTTTGGGCAGCTCGGGTGCAAGGAGTATTCCCGCAGATTATAATATTATGAAGGCAAAATCTGATTTTGTTAGTTTGGGCAAAAAGCTAGGACAAATTGCTGGAAAATATAAGGTTACAATTTTGTTAGAAAACCTCGAAACCACCGAAACTAATTTTATTACATCATTAAAGTCAGCTGCAGAGATTGTAAGGGAGATTGGTCATCCAAATTTCAGGCTTAATGCTGATATATTTCATATGATGCGTGAAGGAGAATCTCCAAATGAAATTATTGAAGCTGGTGCATTGGTTGCATTTTCTGAGGTTGCCGAAAAACAAAACAGGTCGTTGCCAGGTGTTATGGGCGACGATTTTAAGCCTTATTTAAGAGCCTTGCACAAAATAAATTATAAAGGTTTCATCTTTATAGAAGGAAGCATTAAAAATGCTGCTACCGAAATGCCGCTTGCTTTTAAATATCTTTCTGCTCAGATTGCAGAAGTATATTCAGAAAAGCATACAAATTGATTTAGTATTTGTCCCTCTTAAAATAAGAAATATAACCTGCTGTTATTTCGATAATACCACCAGCGATTGCATGCTTGATTTTTCTGCAGCCTTATCAATATTTGGTAAACGCATTTTTGCAACGTTGGTCTCAACGGTTAAAGATGGATTATCATTTTTAGTAAGTGCAGCTATGTCTCTCACCGTGCTCGATAACATTTTAAGCGTAAGCATAAATTGACGGTCGATATTCCTGACCTTTTGAAAATCAACGTTTGGATTAAAGTGTTCGGTATTTGACCGCTCATTATGATTAAACTGGATACTGTCTAAAAGAACCAATTTTTCTGTTATTTGGTTCAATGCTTCATCCGAAAGATTTAGTCCCTGTATGCCTATTACCCTATTGTTTTTTACAGCATAATCTAAGCCATTAAAGTTAATGAGGGTTAAGTTATTCCTGTTGATGATATATTCTGCCTTTGGGAGGCTATTCTTCGAACGATTTTTATTAAATGCACTGCGTTGAGCAGCTAGTCGCTCAATCATATCGTTCCCATTCAATCTATCTGTATTCTCAAAAATACCAGGTTGTTTTGTTTGCTTGTTTTGAGCAAGAACATGAATTGATAAGCAAGAAAATGAGGTAATTAAAAGAAATACTAGAGCGGTTGATTTTGCACTTTTCATGCAGCAAAGATACATTCATAATTGATGAAATTAAACTTTTTGTATGTTTAATATTACGTTTTTAGCGTGTTTTTGAAATTTATTTGATGATAAAAATCAATTTTTTATTTAACAGTTATTTAATACTTAAGAAATACACAATTCTGTGACTTAACAGTTTAAAATTTATAGAGCCGAAATAGTATAAGCTTTTAATTTTCTGCTTTGCAAATAGTTCTATACTTTTGATTTTGCGATACCCAGTACCACCCCATTATTAATGATCGAACTCGACTTTTTCTTTAATCTGCCTAATGGCGATCTTATGCATTTCCAGCTTATCCAGCTTTCTAGAGGTGAGCCATGGACTGTTCTTGATCATGATCAGGTATTGGCAAGGATAGCAAAAGAAGATGGTGAATGGAAATCATCGTTAGGCAAGTCTTTATCTGAAGCACTTATACAAAATATTGGACTGTTTATTGATCGGCAGCAATATGAACATTTGCCGAACGAGATTAAATTAAGATGGCCAAAGCTTATTGAAGATATTATAGTGAATTCAGATACTGAATATATGGTAATCTGCAAACCCTTTGTAAATTTCAGATCATTTGAAAAAATGTTTGAAAAATTTGTACCTGCTATGATTAAGGATGAATGGACCATCCTTTTTAAAGTTTATAATCACGATTTTAGCGAGGATTTTACAAAGGAACTTAACCAAAAGAAAGAAGAACTCAGTAATCCGCCCATTCAGAAATGGTAATCTTGGATTAGAAATAGGGATTTTACTTCATGTTAAATATCCAGTATTTAATGTAAAGTTAATACTGGGTTTATATGCTGTCTATATTTTTGTAGTGTAAATATTTGGTTAGTATTATACAAGTTTAGTTAGTTGATAAGGAAAGGCCTCAATGGATATTGTGGCCTTTTTGTTTTAGTATTTATCCGTTAGAATCGTATTGATATTACTATTTTATGTCCGTGCAATCCTAAGGCTTTGTTATACCCTTAAAAAATTTAATTACAACTGTATTTGCTTCCTGTGGGTAAACATGTCCTCCGGGATGTTGGTACAGTACCACCGGTGTTTTTGTATCTGAAGGATAATATGTGGCATAAGTTGCATAAGATTCTCCGGTTTTGCTACACCCATCAATTTTTAAAATCTTATTGCACATTGCCCTTTGCCATTCTGGTTTTACTAATGGATCTTGTTCGCCCATAATATGCATTGCTGGCTTAGGTTTAAGCAAGTTAACTATCCGGCCAGCTACAGCAGCAGATGGCGCAACAGCGGTAAATACATCACCTCGGGTTGCCCAAAGTAAATAAGTAAACCCACCTCCATTGGAATGCCCGGGTGCATAAATACATTGATTATCTGTATGGTAATCTTGCTGGAGTGTTTTCAGCATCGCATCGAAAAAATGGAGATCACGATCATTCATATCACCTGGTGCTTTCTGCCAACCTGGTAGTTTACCCGCTGGGTCTGTTAATTGCCCTGGAGTATTCAATCCCTGTGGGCATACTATAATTGCCTCTGGCCAGAGTTTTTCAAAGCCCCTGCTCCTAAACATATTTCCCATCGTACCGCCATGTCCGTGAAAAACAAACACAATTGGTGTTGCTTTTACTTTTGCGTTGTTAGGGATGTAAACTATTGCCTCGCGAAGTGTATCGCCCACATTCCAACGCATTATTTTTACAGCTTGGTATGTCGAATTTGGTGAAGCATTGGAAAGAAGCAAAAATATCGCAGATAAACTCCCAATTAAACCTATTTTACTATAAAATCTTTTCGATTTAATGAACATATCATTAGGACAAATGATAGTACATTAGGTTTAAAACCATTAATTTTCTTTTATTAGATTTAGCATCGCCTCTAGGTTTTATTAGGGCACTATTAAGAGGTTAATTCTGTAGTGTTAACTACATGTATTTGTGTTGCAACAAGTCCTCTTGCCGTTAGCTCGATTTCAAAAGAAATTTCATCATTGAGCCTGACTTCTTCCTGGAGATTCATTAAAAAGAATTGAATTCTCTGTTCATTTTCATCTTTAATAATACCATGTCCACTATTCTGATCTACATAGCATATTGTACCCTTTCTCATTTTTTTAATCTATTTGGTAAAGATTTATACATAATTCATCAATGAAGATTTATCTAAATATCAGAACGTCAATTAGGATGGTTTAATATAGTAATAATTTTGTTACATTAAACTAATGAAATCGATAATATTTTTTTAGAGGTGAAAATGTGTTAAGGGAAGTTTTCTTATTTCAGAGAATTTCTTTTGTTAAACATGCATAGTTTGTTCAGTTTTTTTATCTTCAGATTCTGTTATTAATGCATTTAAGGAAATATTTATGCTTAAAGTATAGAAACCTTCTTCGTCAATTCCTGCATTCATTTCGGCATTTTGTTGGTAAGCATATTTTAATCGGTTACGGATATTATCCATCCCTGAGCCAAAACCTACATTGCTTTTTATCAATCTCGGTAAATTACGGCTTTCGATATGCAGTTTGCCATCAAAGGTGTAAACATCTATAGTGGCTTTATTTTCTATATCATTAAGGTTTCCATGTTTAAACATATTTTCCAAAATAGTAAGCAAAACAAGCGGAATTAATTTAATCTCACCAAGGTCAGGTCCGCTGGCAAGCTCAATATAAATTGCACCTTGGGTAATGCGGTGTAAACCAATCAGGTTTTCGCATTGCGAAATTTCCTCACTCAGATATACGTAGCCTTCATTGTGCTGAGTATTGGCGGCAAAACGCATCATATCAGAAAGATAAAGCATTACTTTGGCGTCTTCTGGAGAGTAGGTGTTTAGTTTCTGGTGTACAAACTCAAATGTATTAAAAAGGAGATGGGGATTAATTTGTGCTTTCATAAAAGCATTCTTAGACATGGCTAGCTCTTTATCCATTTTTTCCTTATCAATCAGCATTTGAAAACGCTGTTTTTCGATACGGGATTTTTCTGCTTTTTCTTTGATGAACCGTTTTAAGAAATAATAACCTGTAGAAAAAAGAAGGAAAAACGAACCTCTATAGAGTACCTTGGTTATTCTGATCTTAAGACCTGGTAATTTTCCAGGTAAAATGTTGGTATAAGTATTTAGCAGAATGTCAACGCCGGTAACTATACCCAAATAAGTCAAGATTGTGAGGATAACAACTAAGGGAACTTTCCATACCGCTTCATTAGGGAACGCTGTTGCTTTCTCTATCAGTAAAGCATAGGTGTAAAATAAGGTGATATTAATAGTATAATGAATGGCATAGTTGCCAAATGTGCCTAACATACCAATAAAATAAACAACCATAACAGTTTCCCAGATTATAAATACCGACCATGCAATTATGTGTATCCGGTAAGTATACAGCCAGTTTCGCAACATACTGTTGCTCCATTTTAACCTATTCATAAAGACTTATTTACTATTTGTGTAACACTTAAAGTTATAAGGTGTTATCGCCGCTAGTTTTCGAAAAAAAACAAATTATGAAAACTCAAAAATTAGCTAAAAGAACACTTTTTGTATTTAAAAAAAAAAATAGTGGAAAGTTAGGTGAGCCAACCACCTCCGAACCAACCACCACAACATTTGTTACGAATACAGGTATAATTTAAAATTATTGAATGTTTTCATCAGTAGCCGTTATTTTTTACGGCTACTGATGATTAATCTTTCAGAAATAAAATTTTTAAATTCGTTATAAAAAATATCTCCAACGGTAAAGCTAATGTGGTTGTTCATGGTAATACGGTTGCCATCCACATACAACATCTTATCAATGGCCACAATATAGCCACGGTGTAACTGTATAAAGCCTTTTTTAATACTAAGCTGTTCCCGAACATCTTTTAAACTTAAGTAAGCAATAATTACTTTTTCTACAGTATGTATTTTAATGTAATTGTGAAAACTTTCAAAAGCAATAATATCTTCATATTTAACCATTACCGCACGGTGTTCCTCTTCTTTGTTTTTAACTAGGAAATAATCTTCATTGGCACCACCAATCATTTCCTGTCCAAAAAGCCGGGTAATAGTAGTGGCAAATTTGGCATAGCTGTATGGTTTAAGCAAATAAGCGTCTCCTGCAGCTTCAAAAGCATCAAAAGCGTATTCTTGGTGCGAAGTG
The DNA here is from genome assembly GCF_004331735.1 of Pedobacter psychrodurus. Classification (GTDB taxonomy): domain Bacteria; phylum Bacteroidota; class Bacteroidia; order Sphingobacteriales; family Sphingobacteriaceae; genus Pedobacter; species Pedobacter psychrodurus. The sequence continues at coordinate 86,265 of NZ_SJSO01000023.1, read as the reverse complement.
GTGAAGATGAGTTTCCTGGTTCTGAAGCGGATGGCCTTAGCTAGCTCCAAACCAGAAATCTGGGGCATTTCCACATCCATAAAAATTACATCAACCGTTTCTGAGTTGACCAGCTCCCTTAAAGCAGTAATTGGATCAGTATATTGCTGAACGAGTCGCATGTTTGGAGTATCCTCAATATATTTTTGTAGCCCCGCTAAGGAACTGAACTGGTCGTCTATGGCTATGCACTTAATCATCTTCAAAAATCTGTTTCTCTTATAACGAAATTACGCCTTTTCGTACCGAAAAGGGTACTATCTATACGGATTAATTTTAAGTCTTTTTCTTATTTACTAATTTAACGCAAAAATGTGTCAATTAAGTTTACAAGATGCGGGCACTAGCTACAATCCATAAAAATATTAGAATACCTATAAAAAATATACTCCGCCTTTAATGGTTTTGTTAATCGAATTATTGGTTTTAATCAAGCTAAGAGCGCAGGTTAGTTCGTTTTGTTACAAGAATATATATACTCCTACATCTATGTAGTCCCGGTTGTCTAATTAACGCTCTCATTTTTGCATAGCTCCCATGCATTATACCTTCTGAACTGATTAGTGTTGGCTAAACGTCATATATATTCAGATAAACACGACTTGGTTTTATTAAAGATATTTTTGCAGCATAGATTTTTATCCCTTTAATTTATGGCTGATCACTTATTAAAAAACGTACTTTATTCCGTTCTCGATCTTGCAACCGTTTTAGACGGTTTTACTGCTGCAGATACCTTTAAAACAAGCCTCGATTTAGCTAAACAGTCTGAAACTTTAGGTTATACACGTTACTGGTTTGCCGAACACCATAACATGGCTGGCGTAGCCAGTTCGGCAACGGCGGTGCTTATCGGTTATATTGCTGGTGGCACCCATAGCATCCGCGTAGGTTCTGGAGGCATTATGCTGCCCAATCACGCACCATTAATTGTTGCCGAACAATTTGGTACGTTAGCCTCCCTTTATCCCAACCGTATCGACCTGGGGTTGGGCAGGGCACCTGGAACCGATCAGGTTACGGCAATGGCCATTCGTGGTGAAAATTTTAGTGCTGTTCATAGTTTTCCCAGAGATATTGATAAATTACAACAGTTTTTTTCTGCTGATAATAATCGTGCGAGCGTAAGGGCTATTCCAGGCGAAGGATTGGATATTCCGATCTGGATTTTGGGTTCGAGCACCGATAGTGCACGCTTAGCAGCAGAAAAAGGTCTTCCTTATGCTTTTGCCAGTCATTTTGCACCAACCTATTTCGAACAGGCCATTTCCATTTACAGAAATAACTTTAAGCCATCTGCATTTTTACAGGAGCCTTATGTAATGGCTTGTGTAAATGTGGTTGCTGCCGATACCGATGCCGAAGCTGAACGTTTATCAAGTTCAGTAAAGCGTATGTTCTTGGGTGTAATTACAGGTAAAAGAGAATTATTAAAGCCTGCAGTTGATGATGTGAATACTTATTGGGATCAGTTGGAAAAAGAAGCGGTAGAACAGATGTTGTATTATTCATTTATTGGCAGTGCCGAAACCATTAAAGAAAATTTAGCCGCTTTTGTAACAAAATATGGTGTAAATGAGATCATGAGCACCTCGCATATTTACAATCATCAGGCAAAATTACATTCGAATAAAATTTTTGCTGGGTTGTTTGGGTAAAATGACTTGAGTTAATCCTGATACGATAATCTCAATTAAACGCTTTTACTTTTATAGAAATCTATTTAGCGTTACATCATTCTCAGATGATTGGGAATCTTAAAGCATATTGCATTAGGATTCCCACCTGCGTGGGAATGACGATCGATCTATAGGAGAAAGGCCATCTAGTAATCGACAGGGTAGCGCGCTATCTCTCACATAGGATTAAAATTCTCCCATCTACTTCTACTCTTTAAGATTTATTAATATTAAGGGAATATAGGGCCGTTAGCTTTGCCCTTTATAAAACGGCATCCCTTGGACAATTCATTATTTTCATCTTTACAGCTTGGAGACCATCAGGCTATGGAGGAGATCTACCGGATCTATTGGGAGGATGTTTTTGATGTTGCACTGAAAAAAACGGGTGAAGAAGCGCTGGCGCAGGACATTACACAGGAAATTTTTATATCCCTCTGGGAGAACCGAACAGCAATTAACCTAACGGGAAGTCTCGGTGGTTACCTGCATGGTGCTGTGAAATATAAGGTGATTAATTATTTCAGATCGGGTAGCATTAAGGAACAACACCAAACTGCACTTACTACCTTAATGAATGAGCAACATACTGCCGCGGCTGATGATAAACTGATCTTAAAAGAACTTCATTTAGAAGTTGATGCCGCCATTGCACTTTTACCTGAAAAAATGCAATTGGTATTCTCGATGAGCCGAAAACAGGAAAAATCCATCAAAGAAATAGCTACTGAACTAGACCTTTCTGTACAAACGGTAAAAAATCAGATTTCCGCGGCGCTTAAACTGCTCAAAAAAAGTCTTTCCTATATTCTGCTCATTGCGACTTTAATCGGCTTAACATAAAGTTAATTTTTAGATAACATTTTTGGTTAGTACCAATCTGCTTTTCAACTGACATGTATTTAAATGACAGAAGAACAGGCAAAGGAGCTGCTGCAGAAATATCTCGATAAGCAGGCAAGTCCGCAAGAGCAAAAAAAAGTTGAAGAGTGGTATGCCACGCTCAATCAGGAAAATATTGAATTGAGCGATGATCGAAAAGCAGCGATAGGAGAACAAATGTTTGCTCACCTTCAGACTGCTATGCACGAAAAGCCAAAACATGGCAAGGTATTCAAACTCCAGTCTTTTATCAGGATTGCCGCCGCCATACTTATCATTGTTACACTGGGAATAAGCATTTGGAGACTCCATGCTCCAATAAAGCTTGAAAACGAGATTACCGTAATTACTGGAAGCGCAGAACGGAAGCGCATTACCTTATCAGATGGTTCAATGGTTTTGTTGGAACCTTCTGCAAAACTTTGCTATCCTAAAGCATTTGATTCAAACAACCGCCAGATCGCATTAAAAGAAGGTGAAGCTTTTTTTGATATTGCCCATCAGGAAAAAAGACCATTTACGGTACACACCACATCCGGGGTCGACATTAGGGTGCTGGGGACCTCTTTCAAGGTTAAGTCTTATCAGGCTAGCAAACATATCGAAGTTGCCGTAGTTACCGGAAAGGTTGCAGTGAGCAACAAAAAAGGAAATCTGGGTACATTGATTAAAGATGAGTTTTTAACCTATGATAAAAGCGCCGGCCGAGCTGCCATTGGCAAAACCAAAGCTGTAGCTTTTATCGAACTCGCTTTTGACGGTGCAAGCTTAGAACAGGTAATCAACAAACTCCAGTATGTGTACAGCATCAAGATTTCGCTGAGCGATAGTGCTTTGAACAAACTTAAAAGCACAGCCGTTTTCAGCAGCAGGCAATCGCCAGAAGAGATTTTGGATATCATTTGCAGTCTGCACCACCTCAAGTTTAACGGATCAAAAAATCATAAAACATTTAATATATACAGATGAGATGAGCAGGTAATATAGAAATACTTAGCGGTACCAGTTAGACTGGCCACCGTAATCTTTCTTTCTGGCCAAAGAGCCAGCGTAATTAAAAGCTTTAAAAAAAACAAATCAAACAAATGAAACCAACCTCCGCTAAGAGGACATCAGCTCTTTATAAGGTCATGAAATACTCATGTTTAACATTTTCAATCCTCTGCATATTTTGCAGCTCAATCCTGGCCTCGGCAGGTATGGCACAAAAATTAGAGAAAACCACAGTCAGCATTACGATTAACAAAGGCCGTAAAATGACCGAAATTATCAAAGAAATTGAGTCGCGCACCGGACTTAGCTTTGTCTATAATCCTGATCAGCTTCAACAGAAAAATACGTTTGTGAGTGGCGATTTCACAACAGAACCTGTAAGGTCATTGCTCGATAGGCTTGGTTTACAGGTTTTAGAAAAAGGTGAATATGTAATATTGAACAATGCCGTTTCTAATAAGCCAGACCGCATCGTAACTGGGGTAGTACGCGATTCTACAGGGGTAACCTTGCCAGGCGTTTCGGTAAAGGTACTAGGCACGCAAAGCGGGACCATAACCGATGGAAACGGTGCTTACCGCATTGAAGTGGGTGCTGATGCAGTGCTATCGTTCTCCATGATCGGTTACCGTACCAAAGAAGTAAAAGTGGGCGAAAATCAGGTTATTAATCTGGTTTTGAGTGAAGAACGTTCAATGCTTGCTGAAGTGGTTGTAGTAGGTTACGGAACACAGAAAAAAGAAACCTTAACAGGTGCAATCAGCATTGTTGGATTGGATAAACTTTCTTCGCGTTCACTGAACAGTGTAGGAGAGGTATTGGCCGGAAAATCTCCAGGAGTAATTGTAAGCAACGAAGGTGGCGACCCAACTTCTCCTCCACGTATTAATATCCGCGGTGCGGGAGGTATTAACGGAGAAAATGTATTATACGTAATCGATGGATCTATATTTTCTGGTACACCACAACTCAATCCTAACGATATCGAATCTATTTCTGTGTTAAAAGATGCATCTGCAGCCATTTATGGTGCAAGGGCATCAGGTGGGGTAGTATTGGTAACCACCAAAAAAGGGAAAAGTGGTAAAATGCAGATCAGTTTCGATGCCAAAGTAGGGCAACAGAGCGCCTGGAGAAAACTGGAACCATTAAATGCCCAGCAACGCGCACAGGTGGCCGCAACTGCTGCCAAAAACGGTGGTACTACAATATTACCGGCTTTTGATGCTTCGAAATATCCTGATGGACAGACTACCCGCACCAACTGGATGGACGAAGTTTTTAGAGATGGAATGTTACAGGATTACAACGCTGCAATAAATGGTGGTAGCGAAAAATCTAATTATTACCTAAGTTTCAATTACCGTAATGCAGAAGGCATTGTGTTAAATACCAAAACTAAACGCTACAATTTTAGGATCAATACCGAGCATGAGGTAACCAATTGGTTAAAAGTTGGCGAAAACTTATCCTATAGTAGTACCAATGGAAACGGTGCAAATACCAGTAGCGATTATACCGGTGCTTTACTTTCGGCCATTTATTATCCAACCAATGGAACACCTTATAATGCCGATGGCAGCTTTGCCGGTTTACCAGGCGGACAGTATGCAGGCGATTATGGAGATATTGTTAATCCGGTTGCCGATCTGCAACGTATCGATATCAACAATCCTGTAAATGTTTTAGTGGTTAATCCTTACGCTAACATAAAACTGGCCAAAGGTTTAACTTTTAGGTCTAACTTAAGTATCACTAAAACTGATGCCGCATTTAAAAGCTTTACGCCAAAAAGGCCAGAAGTAGGAAAGCCGGTATTGAGCAATAGTTTACAGGAAAGCAGTAGCCGTGCTAAAGATTTCCTTGCTGAGCAGGTTTTAAGTTATAAAGCAACTTTTGGTAGTCATCAGTTAGATCTTACCGGTGGTTATTCTTTCCAGAAAACTAAAAGTAATAGTTTGTCGGCTTCAGGAGCAGGTTTTGATGACGAATCGCCTCAATACAGGTACCTGGTTAATGCAACAGTTATTCAGCCTTCAGTTAGTGGGATGTATGAACAGGCACTTTCTTCATTATTTTTAAGGGCCAATTATAATTACAAAGAAAAATATTTATTGTCGTTAATCGGTCGTCGTGATGGATCATCGCTGCTCAGTAAAAATAACAGGACCAAAAATTACGGGTCAGCTTCGCTGGGCTGGGTAGTGAGCAAAGAAGATTTTCTTAAAGATGCAACCTGGTTAAACGAATTGAAGCTAAGAGGTAGTTATGGTATTTTGGGTAATTTAGGATCGCTTAATGCTTCTGCAGTAAATCCATTGTTAAGTGCCACTCAAAGTTATTTCGGACAGACACCAACTTTACAAAATGGTTATGTACAGACCGTTTTGGCTAACAAAGATTTAACATGGGCAGAATCAAAACAAACAAACTTTGGTCTTGATGTGGCAGTTTTTGGCAGATTAAGCCTTAATGCTGATTATTTTATCAAAGAAACCAATAAGATGATCTTAACCAGATCGCTACCTGGAACAGCGGGTTTAAATACGCAGACCATTAATGCTGGTATTGTAAAAGATAAAGGTTTAGAATTGGGTTTAACTTATAATAGCAATAAAAATGCAGCATTTACTTATAGTGTAAACGCTACTTTAACTAAAATTAACAACAAAGTACAGGAACTGGCACCGGGATTAGAAAACATTGCTGTGGGTACGAATTTCCGTAACGAGCTTGCACCGCTTACCATCAGGGTTGGTCAACCTTTGTACAGTTACTATGTATTAAAAACGGATGGTATTTTCCAGAGTCAGGCGGAAGCTGATAACTATAAAAATGCTAAGGGAACTAAGATCCAGCCGAATGCAAAAGCTGGTGATTTTAAATTTGTTGATATTAATGGGGATGGATCTATTGATGGTAAAGACCGTTATTTCGCTGGCAGTGCTTACCCTGATTTCTCTTACGGATTGAGCTTTAATGCAAGTTATAAAAATTTCGATTTTAATATTTTTGCACAAGGCGTACAGGGTAATAAATTGTTTAATGCGGTAAAACGTACTACTTATAGTGCTAGTGGGCCTTCTTACAACAAACTGGTAGGTATTCTCGATGCCTGGTCGCCAGAGAACCCGGGTGGTAAAGTGCCGATTATTTCAACAAGTGATGCCAATGGAAACTTTAATGCTTCCGATTTTTATATCGAAGATGGTTCTTACCTGCGCATCCGCAACGTAACCCTGGGTTACAGTTTGCCAAAATCGCTGACGAATAAGTTAAAAACCGGAGCGGTAAGAATTTATGCCACGGCAAACAATCTCTTTACCATTACTGATTATTCAGGCTTTGATCCGGAAATCGGAATGGATAACAACGGATTGGATGTTGGTCGTTACCCTCAGGCACGCAGTTTTATCTTTGGTTTAAGTGTAAATCTATAATCACAAAACAACAATGAAAACGAATTTAAAATATATGGCATTTGCCGCCCTTGCTTTTTTCTCTTCATGCACAAAAGAGCTTGATATTGTTCCCGAAGGATCTCCATCGGCACAAAACTTCTGGAAAACAAAAGAAGATGCATTAAAAGCCGAAGGCGGGATGTACGAAAATTATAATGCTGAAGACTTTTACGGCCGTGGGATGTTCTGGTTTATAAATGCCAGCGATGATATGGTTACCGGACGTAACAAACCAGAGGCCGATAATATCAAAAATTTTAACCGTACTTATGTTGGCGGAGGTTACACCGAAACCCAATGGAGCATGCGTTATGCCATCGTGAAACGCGCCAATGATATCATTATCAATGTGCCCACCATTGCAATGGATGAAGTCTTGAAAAAACAAATTATTGGCGATGCTTATTTTAACGCCGGACTGGTTTATTTCCAATTGGCCGCAAATTACGGTAACGATAAAGCCGGAGTGCCCATTGTAACACCAGAGAGTGATCCCGCTCAGCCTATTGCCCGTGCAAAAAATGTAAACGAAAACTACGATTATATCATTTCACTTTTATTAAAAGCGGCCGATAACCTTCCGTTGTTTTCGGCAATGAAACCTGCCGACTACGGTAAAGCACATAAAACGGCTGCATGGGCCTACTTATCTAAAGTGTATCTGTACAAAAAAGATTATGCCAATGCCGCTAAATATGCCGACATGGTGATTAGTTCAGGACAGCACGATTTAGTGAATACAGGTTTTGCCGATGTGTTTAAAGCATCAAACAACTGGTCGAAAGAATATATCTGGTCGGTGGTGTGTACGCCAAGTGGGGGCGGAACAGGCTGGGGTAGTAAGCTTCCGGGCGTAATGTTAACCAATAAAGCCTGGGGAATTTATAACGGATGGGGTTATTATTTACCCACCAAAGAACTTTACGATTCTTATGAAACTGGCGATCAGCGCCGTGAAGCCACCATTTTAAAACCGGGCGATAAATTTATGTTCTTTGGTGCTGAGCGCAGCTTTACCAAAGATGCAGGAGCGACTTCAAATTACCAGTTTAAAAAATATATGGAGCCGTTTTCCTATGCTAATCCAATTCCAACACATGTGAATCCGAATGGTGACAATGGCACAACAGATTTAAATGTGCCTTTAATGCGTTATGCCGAAGTTTTGCTGATTAAGGCAGAAGCTGCAATTAACCTTAGTGGTGCAGGAGCCGGCGATACCGAATTAAACAAAATCAGGCTACGTGCAGGTTTAGGCGCCAAAACAGGAATGACTATCGACGACCTTAAACGCGAACGCCGCAACGAACTCGCCGGAGAATGGGCCGACCGCCACCGCGATCTGGTAAGATGGGGCGATGCACAGGCAGCTTATGCAAAACCTTTGCACGATTTTGATGGAACTGTAATCTGGCCTGCCAGAACATTCAACCCACAGGTACATGATGTATGGGCAGTACCACAAAGAGAAATTGATAACAGTGCGGGCGTAATTAAACAGAACGTAGGATGGTAAAACAGAATAAACTGATCCTCTTTTTATTATTGGGTTTAGGTGTACATTCAGTTTCTGCTCAGCAGAAACTGAATGTTGGTAATGGACATAGTCATAACGATTATAAACAGCAGATTCCTCTGTTGGAGGCCTATTATGCAGGCATGGGGTCTATTGAGGCAGATGTGTTTTACCGTAATGGCGAGTTGTTTGTTGCCCACGAAAGCGGTGAAATTACGCCGGGCAAAACATTGAAGAAATTGTATATCGATCCATTGGTGGCCTTTTTTAAAGACCATGCCAACCATCCTTATCCCGATCCGAAACAAAAACTTCAGTTGGTAATCGATATAAAAGAAGATTATGAACACGTAATCCCGAAATTACTGGCCGATTTAAAGGGTAATGAATCTGTTTTCGATCATCAGATCAATCCTTCAGCTATTAAAATTGTAATGAGCGGGGCTGTTCCGCCTGCCGAAAAGTTTAAGGATTACCCATCGCTCATCAGTTTCGATGGCCGTCCTGCAAATACATACACAAGTGATCAGCTAAAGCATATTGGGATGATCAGCGATGATATTTCTCATTATTCGGTATGGAATGGAAAAGGAACCCCAACGCCAACCGATTTAGACAAGATGAAAGCGGTGATTGGCAAAGCACACGCAATGGGTAAACCTTTTCGTTTTTGGGCAACTAAAGATAGTCCGAACAGTTGGAAAGAATTGGAACACATGGGGGTTGATTGGATCGGAACTGATCATCCCGCATTGCTAAAAGATTTTTACCAGAACAGGGTTAAGCTCGAGTACAGCAACCCGAAGGCCTACAGGCCTTATCAGCCAACTTACAAAAGCGACGGACTAAAAACTAAAGCCAAAAATGTAATTCTTTTGATCGGAGATGGAATGGGACTGGCACAGATTCAGGCAGGCTTGAGTGCTAATTTTGGTCAATCCAACATCATCACGATTAAACATCTTGGCCTATCTCGCACCGAAGCTTCGAATTCAGATTTTACTGATTCTGCAGCAGGTGCAACGGCTATGGCTACAGGGCATAAAACCAATAATCGCTACATCAGCGTCGATTCTATCGGTAAACCACTTCAGTCTATTCCTGATATTTTGGCGCCTTATGGTATTACAAGCGGGATTATCAGTAGTGGCGATATTACCGATGCTACGCCTGCAGCGTTTTATGCTCATCAGCTTGAACGATCTATGACGAAGGAAATTGCAGCCGATTTTCAAAACGGTCATGTTGATATTCTAGTTGGTTCGAAACGCAAAAGTTTTACCGAAAATCCAGACCAAAAATTGATGGATAAAATCTCGGCCAAAGGTTATACCATACAGAAAGACCTAAAAAGTTTTGTTGCCTCAAATGCAGATAAACAAGTGGTACTTTTAGACGATTCGGCTACGCGGAAAATATTGGAAGGCCGGGGAGAAATGCTGAAAACTTCGTTCTTAAAAACGGTTGAACTGCTCTCGAAAAATAAAAAAGGATTTTTTATCATGGCAGAAGGGGCACAGATCGATCATGGCGGGCATGCAAACGATTTGCCCTTCGCGGTAACCGAACAACAAGATTTTGACCGCCTGGTTGGTGAAGCCTTAAAGTTTGCCGATCAGGATGGTGAAACTTTGGTCATTGTAACGGCCGATCATGAAACCGGAGGACTGTCGCTCCTGGATGCTTCTTATAGAAAAGGAACTGTTCGTGGCAATTTCAGTACAGATGACCATACCAATATTATGGTGCCCGTATTTGCCTACGGTCCTGGTTCGGAAGCCTTTATCGGCGTATATCCTAACCATCAGATTTTTTATAAAATCATCGAAGCTTATCGTTTAAAGAAAATTCAATAAATCAAGAGAATAAGCCTAATAAATTCCCATGGCGGTGTCTGTATACCACAGCACCGCTTTTTTGGTAATATTAAAGCAACATGGTAATGCTAGTTTTGAAACGATAAAAAGAATATAATGGAAAGAAGATCTGCACTTAAAAATATAGGTGGCCTATTTTTGCTACCAACAATGCCCGCACTTTCATCGGCAATGGATAAGAAGCCCGTTTTAAGGGTAGCACATATTACCGATGTACATCTTAAAAATCAATTTAATGCGCCCGCCAAGTTTGTTAAATGCCTGCATCATCTGCAGTCGCAATCGCCCAAGGTTGATCTGGTTTTAAATGGGGGAGATATCGTTTTTGATATGAACAAGGAAAACATCGGTACTATAAACGATCAATGGAAACTGGTAAACGAAATGATGAAGAACGAATGTAACCTTCCTGTGCACTACTGTTTGGGCAATCACGATATCTGGTGGAACGAAAACACCAAAGGCGATGTTTTTTACGGGAAGAAATATGCCATGGATAAATTGCAGCTGGTTAAGCCTTATTATAGTTTGGTGCAGAACGGATGGAAGATTATTGTGCTGGATAGTACCCACCTGGATATCGACAATACCTGGTATATTGGCAAATTGGGAGATGAACAGTTAACATGGCTAAAAAACGAACTGGAAACGACCAGTTCTACCATGCCTGTAATGGTAATGTCGCACATTCCAATCCTTACTGCACTTTTAATGATAGAAGATGATATTGTTAATAAATGGACCATGCTGGGTGGCGATATGCATACCGATACGGCCAAAATTATCAATCTTTTTTATCAGCATCCTAACGTAAAACTGTGTTTAAGTGGCCACTTGCATATGCGCGATAAAGTGGTGTACAACAGTGTTACCTATCTTTGTAACGGTGCCGTATCGGGCGCTTGGTGGGAAGGCAACAGAAGAGAAACCGCACCAGGTTATGGACTTATCGATTTATACGCAGATGGCAGTTTTGAAGAGAATTATGTGAGTTATTAATGATATAAATTTTCAAGATTCGTCATCCCCGTGCAGACGGGGATCTTAATGCAATAGTGCCTGGTCATGGCATTACGATTATTCATCAGTTTTCCTTTTATTCAGAGGCATTCATGAGCACTCCGTGGTTCCCAATCAAGTTGGGAATGACGCTCGCATTTGAATTTACTAACAAGCTTAATGTCCTTAACTTCTTAATGGTCGAAAGCAATTAAAATAACAGTTGCTTTTTAAGATTGCATAACCTTGTGGGAGAACTATTATTGTTATTGCCTTAACACAGGCTTCATATCTGTATGCTTGCTTTGTTCGTTAAATATTCCTAATTAAATGAAGAAAGAACTACTAACCCTAATAGTAGCCGTATCTATCGGTATGGTATCGTGTAAGAAAAACCTTGAAGAAACCCCCGCAGAATTTACCTATCCTGCTGTTGCCGAAGTTTCCGATCCTTCGGTGCTTTTCACCACAGCCGCTGGCGTAAAAGTGTATAACGGAGGTTTTGGGTCAGCAGTTGCCGCCGATCCCAATGCGCCGGATGTTTTTTATATGCTAACCGATAGAGGTTCGAACGTTGCCGGACAGATCGCAAATTCGATCATCATCGGAAAACCTGATTTTGATCCACAGATCGGAAAATTCAGATTGAAAGACGGGAAATTGGTGCTCGAACAAACTATCGAACTTAAAAATACATCTGGTAACAAATTAAACGGACTTCCAAACCCTGCGGGAATGGGGGCTTCTGGTGAAACTGCTTACGACTTAAATGGACAGGTGATTGCTCCAAGTGCCGACGGAATCGACTCAGAAGGCTTGGTAAGAGCAGCTGATGGATCATTTTGGATCAGCGATGAATACGGACCGCATATTGTACATTTCGATGCATCAGGTAAAACAATAGAGCGTATTAACCCATTTGGAACAGCAACGGGCGGGCGTAAAATCCCAGCTGTATTTGCCAATAGAAGAGCAAACCGTGGCATGGAAGGCCTGGCCATTTCCCCAGATGGAAAAACTTTGGTAGGCATGATGCAGTCGCCAATGTACAATCCGTCTAAAACTGCAGTTGCCAATTCGGTTGTGTTGAGGATTTTGACTTTTGATATCGCAACTGGAGCAACCAAGCAATACGCTTATTTGATGGATAACGTTACTTTAACAGGTGTGAGCGATATTGTTGCCGTTAACAGCACTACTTTCTTAACCATCGAACGTGATGGATTGTATGGTGGCGCAGCGGCCAACCCGGCAACATTTAAAAAAGTTTTCAAAATAGACCTGAGTGGGGCTACTGATATTTCTGATGCCAGCAATGGCGCAACAGGTAAACTTTATGGTGGCAAAACGGTAGAAGAATTAAATAATGCTGCTGGTTTAAGCACTGCGGGCATTATCCCAGTAAGCAAAACTGTGGTTTTAGATCTGTTGAAAGATTTACCTTCCATTTATCCGCACGATAAAGCAGAAGGCTTAGCCTTACTGCCTGGCAATATCCTCGTAATTTCTAACGATGATGATTTTGGTGTGGTGGATAATGGTGCAAGTGGCTTTGCTCAAAAAATATTGCCTTTAACAAATTCAGTTGATAGAAATCGTTTATACTTTGTTAAAATTAAACTTTAAAGCAATTAGCCATGTTTCAATTGACTCATGGCTAATCTATGCCATGAAATAAGGTGTTTGTTGGTAAACTGTCTCATTAATATGTCTCAAGCTACCGTACTTTTACCTTTTTTGTGGATGGTTATAGGAATTGAGGTCTGCATTGTTAAGCTTTGTGCAGCCAATCTTAATTTGCCTATGTATTACAGCTGTGCAATTGTTGATGATGAACAGCACGCGATCGATGTACTTCACGATTATATTGAAGATATTCGTTTTTTAAAATTGTTTAGTGCCTTTAATAATCCTTTTGATGCCTTAAGAATAATTAGCGCTTGCGATAAAATCGATTTTCTTTTTTTAGATATAGATATGGATGGAATGAAGGGAACTGAATTATCTCAGCATCTCCGCTCGAAAGCCAGGTTTGTGATTTATGCATCTGCTTACCTCGAAAATGATGTGAGAAAAATAGATTCTAGCTTTGAATGTTATCTTGGCAAACCGATCTCAATGAAACGTTTTGCTGGGACAATTGATAAACTGATACGACTTAATAATCTGCCGATAAAAAATGAAAATAGCTTATGATCGAACTTAATTACCTTTTTGAACAGGAATTTTTAGAAGATGTATCCTATCAGTTAATGAGGGCCAGCATGGAAGATCCATGGTTGGTGCTTTCTGGATGTAAAGTGCTGGGTATTATTGATGAAGTTGAAGGGAGCTGGAGCCAGATTGTAGGTGGAGATATTCCGGCAAAAGCAATTGAAGGGATCGGGGATTTGATTAACATGCAGCAGTTTAGCTGGTTGCCAAATTTGATAAAAAAACAGTGGCCAAAGTATGTGCTTGATGTGGTCGTAGAAAATGTAGACCGTTATGAAATAATTTGCCATAAAGAGGCTTGCCCCAAGCGTTTTCAACAACGCTTTACATTGGGTATTCATGCGCTGGCACAAAGAGAATCTGCTCTTGTTTTTAAAGTACGTTGCTTTCAGAAATCAGATTGTTATGAGGTGGTTAAGACTCCGGCAATTGATCGGTATGTTTAATCCTTCAAATATGATCGTTACTATAGCCTATTTTTATGAATGAATATAAAAGGCTACCCATTTTACACTTTGGTAAGAAAAAAGTGCTATTCTAAATTAAAGAATTAGCACTTTTTTTGTTCTTAATGTATTTTATTATGAACTCTTTTAATTTATCAAACACTGCTACCAAAAAATAATAAAAAAATGTGGTAGACCAATTTCAAAATCGCAGGTTGCAGATATCGTGGTAATATTTAAATTTGGCCCGACAAAAACTCTTCCTCAACATGATCTTTGTAGAAAAATTGCAGGCCTTACGCCAATTAATGGTTGCTAAAAAAGTAGATGCTTATATTATTACAGCGGCAGATCCTCACATCAGTGAATATTTACCAGCACATTATAAAGCTATTCCTTTTGCCTGTGGATTTACAGGTTCTGCTGGTACGCTGGTCATTACTCAAAATTTCGCAGGTTTATGGACCGATTCGAGATATTTTACGCAGGCCGAAACACAATTGAGCGGTACCGGTTACGAATTGGTAAAATTAAAAGTGCCGCATACCTCCGAGTACATCAATTGGTTGCTCGAAGTTTTACCAAAGGGTGCAAAAGTTGGCTTTAACCACCAGCTCATTACAGTGGCATTAGCCCTTGAGATGCAGAATAGTTTGACCCAGCGTGAAATAGAAATAATTGATGTTGATTTTATCAGCACCATTTGGACCGATAGGGTAGGGCTGCCACAAGCAAATGCCTTTTTAATTGGCGAAGAAGCTGCAGGTCTTACCATTTCAGCTAAAATAAACCAGGTAAGAGATGCATTAAAATTAAATGGTGCAGATTATCATTTCATCTCATCCCTTGATGATATTGCCTGGCTTTTTAACCTAAGGGGAAAAGATGTAGATTATAATCCTGTGGTTTTAAGTTTTGCTTTAATTGCACCTGCTGATGTAAAACTCTTCATCAACACACAAAAATTGTTACAAACGGATATCAATATTTTAAATCAACAGGGCATAACTTTACATCCCTATTATAAGGTGACCGAAGCATTAAAAAATCTGCCAAAAGATGCACAGGTTTTTATCGATCCAAAACGCACTTGTTTTGGTTTGTATCAGTGCTTGCCTCCTAATACAAAAATCATTTCAGGCATTAATCCAAGTACACATTTAAAGAGTTTAAAGAATAATACTGAAATTAATCATATCGGTAAGGCGATGTTAAACGATGGGGTGGCTTTAACTAAATTCTTTAAATGGATGGAAGATCATTTAGGAAAAGAAAGGATTACAGAATGGTCTGCAGCAGAGAAATTGGCCACTTTTAGAGCCGAACAAACATCTTTCGTTGGTTTAAGTTTTAATACCATTGCCGGTTACAATGCAAATGGTGCATTGCCGCATTATAGTGTAACAGCAGAAAGCAATCAGGAAATTTTAGCTGATGGTTTGTTTCTTGTCGATTCTGGAGGTCAGTATTTGTATGGTACAACCGATATTACCAGGGTAATGCCTATCGGTAATTGTTCATCAAGCCAGGCCGACGATTATACCTTGGTGCTAAAAGGCCTGATAGAAGGTTCTAAACTGATTTTTCCTGAAGGGACCAAAGGTTATCAAATCGATTCCATCTGTAGAAAACCGCTGTGGGAACATGCCATAAATTTTGGTCATGGAACTGGTCACGGTATTGGTTTTTTTCTGAATGTACATGAAGGACCTCAGAATATTAGTCCAGCTAATGTAGATATTGCCTTTAAGCCAGGTATGGTAACCTCCATCGAGCCTGGAATTTATCGCCCAGGAAAACATGGTGTACGTATCGAAAATCTTGTTTTATGTATTCCTCAGGGCAATAGTGAATTTGGCGATTTTCTCACTTTCGAAACCTTAACCTTATGTTTTATCGATACTACCATCATAAATAAAGCACTTCTAGCGCCAGATCAGATCGCCTGGTTAAATCGATACAATCAAATGGTGTTTGAAAAGCTTCAACCCATATTATCTGATGAAGAAGCTGAATGGTTGAAAGTGAAATGTCAGCCTATTTAATCATTGTCTACCAATGATTCTAAAGAATGGTCGTCATTCCCGCGCAGGCGGGAATCTTAATGCGGTTTACAAACCTTACCAAGGCATTATGATTCCCAATCAACCCGATAGCTATCGGGTTGGGAATGACGTTACGGTGAGTAAATGTCATCTCCATTCCAATGTTTTTCTAAAAAAAAACTGACCTCTCAGGGGATCGTCATTGCGAGAAGGCTTTTTCAGCCAACGAAGCAATCTTACAACGATTGCTTCGTGCCTCCCATCCGATAGCTATCGGATGACGACTACTCTATCTAGTTTGTCGATAATAGTGCCAAAGGATAGGAAAGCAATTCCTGTATTTCAATCCATGTCAGTCGCGCTTTCCGCTTATCCTGATTTTACATCGGGACCGCTGCAATCACGTTTAGGTATTCAGTGTAGTGCCAATGGGTTGGGTTTCCCCTCAGGTGAATAATTAAATCTGCGTGCTTTGCGTAATCTGCGGGAACCTATTTTGTTCATCATGCTTCCTGCTATTCACCTTCACTCCCGCCATCCACTTACCGCCAGACTCCCCATAAATACACCAATTCTTTACCAATTTTGCGCTATTTTTAAGTTCGCTGCCGTCTTTATCTTTTAAATTTTATTTTTGATTTAACCATATCCCTAATTCGCTTTGTCATCATGATTATCAAACCACAAAAGAAGAGAAGTTTATCCATAATAACTTTTAAAGCAATATTTTGTTGTATTTTATCTTTTCTAAATATTGAGGTACTTCTGGCTCAATCGCCATGGATTGCTTTAGGTAAAAAGCCATCCACCTTGGGCCTCGAAAATGGATTTTCAACCTACAATGCCGGAGCGTTTAATCTAAAGCTCGTTAAGTCATCCCAAACTGTGGCAGGACTTCAGCCTAAAACGGTTAAAGATTTCGATTTTGTACCCAGCGATAGTTTAAAAGTGCGTAGTTCAGATGGTTTGTACCATTTGGGCGATATCAACTTAAAATTACGCTACGTTGGTGAAGAAACTTGGAAAAGCTACAGCACGGCGGCAAAACGAAGTCCTGTGAAAAATATTCCGATAGGTAAAAATGTACTCGCTGCTGCCGATCTCGCTACAACACTTCCGGCCGATATGCCGCTGCAGGTTAAAAGGACCTGGGAAATGTTGAACGGAAAGCTGGTGCTCCGCTTCGAACTGAAAAACAAGACCAATAAAAACATAGAAATTGGTGCGCTAGGTATTCCGATGATTTTCGATAATATTTTAGAGAGCCGAACATTAGAGCAAACCCATGCCAAAAATGTTTTTTACGATCCATATATCGGTAAAGATGCTGGTTATTTACAGGTAACCAGGTTAAGTGGACACGCCCCATCTTTAATTGTAGCACCAGTGGGCCATACGCCATTTGAGGCCTATAATCCTCTTAACGATGACCGTACCCCTCGTGGAATAGCTTTCGAAGGATTTTACGAGTGGATGGTGTACAGTAAAGCTTATGCCGAAAATGAATGGAAAAACGCCGAACAATGGAATACGCCAACATCAACCATTTTAAAGTCTGGAGAAACTAGAAGTTATGCCCTTCAGTTTATCCTTTCCGGAACAGCGAAAAATATTGAAAGCAAACTGATTGAAAATAAAAGACCAGTAGTGATATCAGTTCCAGGTTATGTATTGCCCAAAGATGTGGAAGGGAAATTATTTGTTAACTACCCTAAAAAGATTAAAACTATTCAGGTTCAACCCGAAAATGCCCTAAAAGTAAGTGCTTCGGGTTTAACTAAAAATGGTTGGAAAAGTTATTCAATAAAGGCGAATACCTGGGGAAGAGCAAGATTATCTATTACTTATGAAGATGGCTTGGAGCAAAGCATAAATTATAAGGTAATTGAAGCCGAAAGTGATGTGATTGCTAATTATGGGAGTTTTTTAACAACCAAGCAATGGTTTAACCAGGCCGACCCTATTTTTGAACGAAGTCCGTCTGTTATTACTTATGATAATGAAAAACAGCAACAGGTAACGCAAGACAACCGGGCATGGATTGCTGGTTTAAGCGACGAAGGCGGAGCCGGTTCGTGGCTGGGTGCAATAATGAAGCAATTGGTACAACCCAAAAAAGAAGAAGTTGATAAACTAAAACAATTTGTAGATAGTGTAATGTTTGGGAGAATACAGCTCAAAACTGGTCCTCAGAAATATGGCGTAAAAAAGAGCTTGTTCTACTATGCGCCAGATTCGCTCCCTAAAGATACATATGCCGCAAATATCAATTTTAAAACATGGTCTGCATGGCCCAAAAAAGAAGCTGATAACCTTGGCCGGTCTTATAACTATCCGCATGTTGCAGCAGCCCATTGGGTAATGTACCGATTGGCACGTAATTATAGCGGTCTTGTGGAGCAGCAGAGCTGGAAACAACACCTTATTGATGCCGCTGAAACAGGTATGGCTATGGTTAATATTGCGCCTTATTATGCACAGTTTGGCCAAATGGAAGGTACAGTCTTCTATCTCATCTTAACCGACCTTAAGAATGAAGGATTAACAGAAGAAGCAACCAGGTTAGAAAATGAAATGAAAAAGCGAGCCAATCACTGGCGTACTTTACAATATCCCTTTGGAAGTGAAATGCCTTGGGACTCTACAGGTCAAGAAGAGGTTTATGTATGGTCGAGCTATTTTGGCTATCAAGATAAGGCGAATGTAACGCTTGATGCGATACTGGCTTATATGCCTGTGGTGCCGCATTGGGCATACAATGGCAATGCCCGTCGGTACTGGGATTTCCTTTACGGAGGTAAGCTTTCTCGTATTGAACGGATGATCCATCATTATGGTTCAGCACTCAATGCCATTCCTGTATTGATGGATTATCGTAAACATCCAGATGATTTTTATCTGTTACGCACAGGCTATGGTGGTTTACTCGGATCGATTTCCAATATCACCCAAGAAGGTTTTGCACCTGCGGCCTTTCATGCCTATCCATCCACCTTAAAAAATGATGGTATTAGTGGCGATTACGGCTCTGGCTTTTTTGGTTATGCTGTAAATACTTCATCTTATATTTTACTACATCCAGAATTTGGTTGGTTGGCTTTTGGCGGTAATCTAAACAAAGCAGGCAACATCATCAGTGTTAAGTTAACCACTGCAGCAAAATCGTCGGTTTATATCGCCCCTGCAGGATTATGGGTTACCCTTGATGCAGGAACGATTGATGAGGTCGATTATAATGCCTCAAGTGGCGAAATCCATTTGAAATTGAACAAAGCAAATGATTATACACCCAATGCCGTGTTAAGATTAGCTCAGCCTGCAAAAGTTAATGGTGTAGGTATTTATTCGGTAAAAGGTAATAACAAGAAGAAGAGGGGAGCATATCAGTTTCCACTTTCAAAAGAACATCTAACTGAAATTATACTTCAAAAATAATATCAATTCATCTACTGTCCTGGCCTCGTAATGTAAAATTTACGAGGCTATTTTTTGTTCATTAATATTGATAACCAATTATATAGGTGTTTTACTAGTTTAATAAATTGATATAAGCTATTCATAGCCTTTGTATATCAATTTATTGGTGTAAAATTTCATGGTTATTGTGTGTGATTTATGAATTGAAAAGCATTGATGTCACTTAAATTATAGCTCTATTAATACTTTATATGAACAAATTCAAAATTTTGTATTTTAAAGTAATATAAATTTAAATAGTCATATTGTCCATTTAAATGGTTTAGATCGTTCTTGTTTGTAGCGACGATGCATTGAGAAAGGCGATTTTATCCCCAATAAAAACATGTTTTGATTTGAGCACATTTGTTATTTCGATTTATTCTAAGATTAGTGCGCCATCAACCTTGGAATTTGGTTTTGCCACGGAAGCACAGATTAACACGAAATTTGGGAAATTGTCTTTCTGTGGCTGTGGCTAAAGTTGGCGATTTGTTTAAAGATTCTTCGCTGCGCTCAGAATGACAAAAGAATCTCCATAAATGTTTTGTGTCTTCCGTGTTTCCGTGGCTAAAAATGGTTAGCGCTGTTTACAAACTTTCTTTAACCACCCTTAGTGTGCAGATTTTACCCTTATTTTTCGCGAACCAGAAATTTATTGTGATTTTTGTGCCATTACCATAGCTTATAATTTGCAGATATAACCCATATTTTAGCCATTCAATTTAATTGTTATTGGATAAAGAACGCTTTTGGGATATTTGCCTAACACAAAATAATATGTTTGAAAAGAAAGTCTACCTCCAACGAAGAGCAGCATTAAAATCAAAGATTAATGCGGGAATATTACTCTTTTTGGGTAATGAAGAGAGCCCAATGAATTATAAAGACAATACCTACCATTTTAGGCAGGATAGTACCTTTTTATATTATTTTGGGATTAGTGAACCATCATTGAGTGCTATTATTGACCTTGATGAAGATCAGGTAATTCTTTTCGGCGATGAAATGGGAATTGATGATATCGTTTGGATGGGCAGACAGAAAACACTTGAAGAAAAAAGTTTGGATGCAGGCCTGACCAAGGTTTTACCTTTAGCTCAGCTCGATACATATCTTAAGCAATATCAAGCGCAAAAACGTAGCATCCATTTTTTACCTCCTTACCGTTCAGAGAATAAAATCAAATTGGCCAATTGGCTTAATTTGCCTGTCGATCAGCTTAAAGAGAAAGCATCGCTTAACTTTATTAAAGCTGTTGTTGCACAGCGGTCGATTAAATCAGTTGAAGAAATTGAAGAGCTGGACCGGGCAGCAGCGATATCGGCTGATATTCATTTAATGGTGATGCAGCAGGTAAAACCTGGCATGTACGAACGTGAACTTGCTGCAAAAATTCAAGGTGCTGCGTTAGCTTCGGGTGGTAATCTGGCTTATCCGGTTATTTTAACTGTTCGTGGCGAAATTTTGCACAACCATTACCATGGTAACCAACTTCGAGATGGACAAATGGTTTTAAATGACTCTGGAGTAGAAACGGCAATGGGCTATGCTGGCGATCTTACGCGTACTTTTCCGGTAGGCAAAAAGTTTAGTGCTGAGCAAAAAGATGTCTACAATATTGTCTTGAATGCTTACACGCATGGCAAAAACATGTTGGCGCCAGGCGTAAGATATTTAGATGTGCATTTGACTTCGTGTAAAATGCTGGCACAAGGTTTAAAATATATTGGCCTGATGAAAGGTAATATCGACGATGCGGTGCAGGCTGGTGCGCATGCTATGTTCTTTCAGTGTGGTACAGGCCATATGATGGGTTTAGATGTACACGATATGGAAGATTTAGGCGAGCAGTATGTAGGTTATACAGATGAGCTGACTAAAAATACCACCCAGTTTGGATTGAAATCGTTAAGGTTAGGTAAAGCACTCGAAGCAGGTTATGTGTTAACGGTAGAGCCTGGTGTTTATATTATTCCCGAACTGATAGACCGTTGGAAAGCAGCTAAACAGTTTACCGAATTCATTAACTACGATAAACTGGAGCAGTTCAGAAACTTTAGTGGCATCAGGGTTGAAGATGATTTTCTGGTAACCGAAAATGGAAGTAGAATGTTGGGTAAACATTTAGCCTTAACCACAGATGAAATCGAATCAATCAGAAGTGTGGCTTATTAGCAAAGATGGTTATTTTGAATAACCGATGTTTTTTGTTTTGGAGCGCAGGGCCTTTCGATTTTTTTAAAGGATAGTCCTGCCATCCGCTTTATCCCGATAAAAAAATCGGGATGCTCGCTCCTGTCAGGGCTAAAAACTTGGGCTTGAAGCACAGAACGGGAAAGAGGTGTTTAGCAGAAACCAAGGTTAAATAAACCTGATAGAACGGATGCTCCCGATCCTTTATCGGAGCTGGAGAGATAGCAGGGCTGAACTAACCGATAAAATACTGCAACTGCTTTTCAAATTTTTTTAAATATTATAATCGACAAGAAGCATTAAAGAAAAGATGAAAAAACATAGACTTTTTAATATGGCTATGTTTTTGTTTTGGAGCGTAGGTCTTTTCGATTTTTTTTAAAGGATAGTCCTGCCATCCGCTTTATTCCGATGCTAATTCAGTGCCGATTTATCGGTAAAGGATCGGAATGCCCGCTTCTGTCAGGGCTAGAGACTTTGGGCAGAAGCACAGAACTAGGTTAAATAAACCTGATAGAACGGATCCCGATTTAAGCACGGTATACTTTGTCTTTTATTGTGTGCTTGCTTGTTTCATAGGTTTCATCGGGAGGAGGGATAGCAGGACCGAACTAACCGATAAGTACAGCAATTGCTTTTCAAATTAATAATATGCTATTGCAACATGATAACCAGCAAAAAATGAGAAAATTAACATTTATAACCTTAACAATGATCTTAGTATTGTTCAGTACAATACTTTTTGCGCAAAGCCCTAAAAAGGTTTACACTTTGGCCGATACCTTGAGAGGAAGCTTAAATGCCGAACGTACCTGGTGGGATGTACAGCGTTACGAACTTTCTGTTAAGCCCGATTATAATGATAAAAGTATAACGGGCTCGAATAAAATTGTGTACAAGGTAGTTGGTAATAACAATGGCAGTACGCGCATGCAGATCGATCTGCAAGAGCCATTAATTATCGATAGTGTTTTATACAATGGAAAAGCTAAGTTAAAATTCGAGCATGTTGGCAGTGTTTGGTATGTGCATGTTCCAACCCAAAAGTTATCGGCACTAAATAACGTCCATATTTTTTACCACGGAAAGGTACACCAGGCAAAAAGAGCGCCTTGGGATGGTGGTTTTATCTTCACCACCGATTCACTTTCGCGCCCATGGATGACGGTTGCCTGCCAGGGTTTAGGTGCTTCTGTTTGGTATCCAAATAAAGATCATCAAAGTGACGAACCCAACATGGGCGCTTCTTTAACAATGACGGTTCCTGATACATTGGTAGCGGTAGGGAACGGGCGACTGATATTTAAGAAGGATAACCATGATGGTACAACAACCTATCAGTATAATGTTAAAAATCCAATCAGTAATTATTGTATTATCCCTTACATAGGCAAGTATGTTAATTTTAAGGAGAAATATGCTGGTGAAAAAGGTGCACTTGATGTAAACTATTGGGTGCTCGATTACAATTATCCAAAAGCGAAAACCTATATGCCCGATCAGGTGCATAAAATGATGAAAAGTATGGAGCATTGGTTTGGTCCGTATCCTTTTTATGAAGATGGTTATCAACTTATCGATGCTTCCCACACCGGAATGGAGCACCAATCGGCAGTTTCATACGGTAACCGCTATAAATTTGGCTACATGGGCAGAGATATGTCTGGCGATGGTTGGGGCTTGAAATGGGATTTTATCATCATCCACGAAAGCGGGCACGAATGGTTCGGCAATAATATTACCACTAATGATCTGGCCGATATGTGGGTGCACGAAGGATTTACCAACTATAGCGAAACACTTTTTGTTGATTATATTTTTGGCAATAAAGCAGGTAACGAATACAATTTCGGGATTAGAAAAGGCATCAGGAACGATACCCAAATTATTCCGGTATATGGAGTAAATGCACAGGGTAGCGGCGATATGTATCCAAAAGGAGGGAATATGTTACACGCCATTAGGCATAGTTTAAATAACGACGAACTTTTTAGATCGATATTACGTGGGCTCAACCAAACCTTTTACCATAAAACGGTAACTACTGCTCAGATCGAAAATTATATTTCTAAAAAAGCTGGTTACAATTATGCTAAAGTTTTCGATCAATATCTGCGCACCACTCAGGTACCAACATTCGAATATTATTTGAAAGATGGTAAGGCCTTTTATCGTTACAGTGATTGTGTTAAAGGTTTTAATCTGCCATTATCCTTAAAAAAAGATGGGGTTAAAACCCTTAAAATTATTCCTGCGCAAAACTGGCAACAAGTGGTTTTGGCTAAAGGTCAGGATGTTTTGTTTACGAAAACGGGTATCGAATTTATGTATTACCTAAAAGTAAAAAACACAAAATAAAATCATCGTAAAATATAATACAGTTGGATGGCAACATCCGACTGATTTGTGTAATGGTATCTTTTTTCGGAAGGATACCATTTTTGTACTGTCTGAAATTTCGGGCAAAGCCATCATCTTTCTCATTCTGTCTTGTCTGATTCAAATGGCGTATTTATGGCCATTATCGGTTAAAATCCAATAATATAACCGGACAATGATCCATTATCTTTGACTATCGTTTAACGGATTTATCGCTGATAATTTAGTTAAATGATGTTTTGACAGATTAAACTAAATTTTGGGTTAATCAACGGCATTAATTTTTTTACCATAATTATTAAAAACATAAGATTACAATGAGTATTAAATGGACTGGGGTTTTCCCTGCTGTAACAACTAAGTTTACGGCAAACGATGAATTAGATTTTCCGGCTTTTGATTTAAATATCGAGGCTCAGTTAGAAGCTGGGGCAGAAGGTATTATTTTAGGTGGATCGCTTGGCGAAGCCAGTGTACTAACCGATGAAGAAAAGTTCGGTCTGTTATCGCATACCTTAACCGTAGTAAATGGCCGCGTACCTGTTTTATTGAACATTGCAGAGTCGACCACAAAAAAAGCAATTGAAGTAGCCCTGAAAGCTGAATCGCTTGGCGCACAAGGTTTAATGTTATTGCCACCAATGCGCTACAACGCTGCGCCAGACGAAACTTTGGCCTTTTTTGGTGCAATTGCGGAAAGCACAAGCCTGCCGATTATGATTTATAACAACCCTGTTGATTATAAAATAGAAGTAACGTTAGATATGTTCGAGGTTTTGACCAAATATATTAATATTCAGGCGATAAAAGAATCAACAAGGGATGTTTCTAACGTAACTAGATTAATCAACCGCTTTGGCGATCGCTTCAAGATTTTTACAGGTGTAGATCCATTGGCAATGGAAAGTATTGTAATGGGTGCTCACGGATGGGTTGCAGGCTTGGTTGATGCTTTCC
Organism: Pedobacter psychrodurus; assembly: GCF_004331735.1. Lineage (GTDB taxonomy): Bacteria > Bacteroidota > Bacteroidia > Sphingobacteriales > Sphingobacteriaceae > Pedobacter > Pedobacter psychrodurus. Next base: position 61,126 of record NZ_SJSO01000023.1, on the reverse strand, counting down.
CAAGAGAAACCGTTGCTATTTTTAGGTTGATTAAAGAAAACCGCATCGCTGAGGCCCTAACGATTTACCGTTGGTTTTTACCTGTGCTTGAATTAGATATTCACGCTAAACTGGTTCAGTATATTAAACTTGCAGAAGTAGCTACAGGACTTGGTACGGAAGCAGTTCGTGCACCACGTTTACCGATAAACGGAGCAGAAAGAGAAAAAGTATTGAAAATTATTAACGATGCATTAGCTGTTCGTCCAGAATTACCAGCAGGTAGTTGGGGCAAATAGTTTAAAAACCAAATATGAACGGAAAAAATATTGTAGCCAGCACTTATGTAGAAGTTAATGAAAAAAGCCTTAAAGCTGTTAATCCCGCAACGGGATTAACGCTTGACGGGGAGTTTTTTAAAGCTAGCGAGCGCCTTGTTAATGATGCCTTAACATCTGCAACATTGGCTTTTCAAAGCTATAGAAATCTAAGCAAAGACCTTAAAGCTGCTTTTTTAAATGCCATTGCCGATGAAATTGCCAACCTTGGCGAAGAACTGGTAAACAGGGCTTCGGCAGAAAGTGGTTTGCCACTGGGCCGTTTACAGGGAGAGTTGGGTAGAACTACCGGGCAGTTAAGGTTATTTGCTAATCTCGTTGCTGAAGGCTCTTGGGTTGATGCAATTATTGATACTGCACTGCCTGAAAGACAACCTTTGCCACGACCTGATATTAGACGAATGCTGATCCCTATCGGGCCAGTAGTTGTTTTTGGTGCAAGCAATTTTCCGCTTGCTTTTTCAGTTGCAGGTGGCGATACCGCATCAGCATTAGCTTCTGGTTGCCCAGTGGTGGTTAAAGCACATCCCGCACATTATGGAACCAGTGCTTTGGTAGGTGGTGCCATCATCAAAGCTGCAGAAAAAACGGGAATGCCTAAAGGTATTTTCTCTTTGTTGTATGATGATGGTTATACTATTGGCACCAGTTTGGTTCAACACCCTTTAACTAAAGCGGTAACCTTTACAGGTTCGTTTAAAGGTGGTATGGCATTGATTAATCTTGCGCAACAACGCGAGCAACCTATTCCGGTTTTTGCCGAAATGGGAAGCATTAATCCGGTAATTTTTCTTCCAAAGGCCATAGAAAACCAGGCAGAAGAACTGGCTAAAAAATATGCGGCATCCATTACTTTGGGTGCTGGTCAGTTTTGTACCAACCCGGGTTTATTGTTAGCGGTTCAATCGCCGGCACTCGAAAATTTTAAAGCCGTTTTAAAAGAGGCAATTTCAACTATTCCATCAGCAACCATGCTTACCGAAGGCATCGCCAATAATTATGGTAAACTTTCTGCTGAGGTAGTAAATGAAGGTGGCGTTGCGCTTTTATCGGCATCAACTGTGAAAAATAGTGAGCTTCAAAATCAATCAGAAGCGAAAATTGCGCAGGTAAGTGCTGCCGATTTTATTAAAAACCCAAAACTTCGTGAAGAAATTTTTGGTCCGTACTCGCTCTTAGTTGTTGCTCAGGATATTGCTGAACTCGAAAAAGCCATTGATGTATTGGAAGGGCAGCTCACCGTTACCTTAATGGCCGAAAAACAGGAACTTCAACATTATCAAGTTTTAGTAAATAAATTGACTGATAAAACCGGAAGGATTATTTTAAATGGTGTGCCTACAGGTGTCGAAGTTTGTGCAGCCATGCAACATGGTGGGCCATTCCCTGCTACTAATGATAGCCGTTTCACCTCAGTTGGTTCTACTGCAATTAATCGTTTTGCAAGGCCATTTGCTTATCAGGATTGGGAGCAGGAATTATTGCCTGATGAATTGAAAGATGGAAATCCTTTAGGTATTTTTAGAACGATAAATCAAAAATTAACGAAATCTCATGAGTAAAACTTTTTTTTGTGTAGATGCACATACTTGCGGAAATCCGGTGAGGTTAGTTGCAGGTGGCGGTCCTCCGCTTATTGGCTCAAACATGAGCGAAAAGCGCCAGCATTTTTTGAAAGAATTCGATTGGATTAGAACAGGTTTAATGTTCGAGCCACGCGGTCATGACATGATGTCGGGCAGTATTCTTTATCCACCTCACGATCCCGCTAATGATGTAGCTGTGCTTTTTATCGAAACCAGTGGCTGCCTCCCAATGTGCGGTCACGGCACTATCGGCACCATTACCATCGCTATAGAAGAAGGATTAATTCAGCCTAAAATACCGGGAGTGATCAGGATGGAGGCTCCAGCCGGATTGGTATTGATCGAATACAAACAGGAAGGAAAAAAAGTAAAGTCTGTTAAACTGAAAAATGTGGCATCTTATCTGGCTGCTGAAAATCTTCAGGTAGAATGCCCAGATTTAGGTATGCTTACTTTTGATGTGGCTTACGGTGGAAATTTCTACGCAATTGTAGACCCGCAGGAAAATTTCCCGGGACTGGAAAACTATACCGCTTCGCAACTGATTACCTGGAGTCAGACCATTAGAAAACGCATCAACGAACAATATACTTTTGTACATCCTTTAGATCCGACGATAAATGGCTGTAGCCACGTATTGTGGACCGGAAAAACAATCGATCCTATAGCAACCGCCAGGAATGCAGTCTTTTATGGCGATAAAGCCATCGATCGGTCGCCATGTGGAACAGGAACATCTGCCCGCATGGCCCAATGGCACGCCAAAGGAAAATTAAAACAAGGGGAAGATTTTATCCACGAAAGTTTTATTGGCAGCAAGTTTACAGGTAGAGTAGAGGAAGAAGTGGATCTTAATGGCATCAAGGCTATTATTCCAAGTGTGGAAGGTTGGGCTAAGGTATTTGGTTACAATACCATAAAAATCGACGCCGAAGACGATCCATATGCCCACGGATTTCAGGTGATTTAGTGAGTTTTTAAAATGAATATCAGCAGTATAAATTAAAAGAATGTCGAAAGTATTAATTATAGGCGGTGGAATTGTAGGCCTAACTTCAGCGTATTATCTGCAGAAAAAAGGCTATGAAGTAACAGTTTTGGATAAAGGAGATATTACCGACAACTGCTCTTTTGGTAATGCCGGGATGATTGTACCAAGCCATTTTGTACCCTTAGCTGCACCAGGTATGATAAAACAGGGCATCCGCTGGATGTTTGACAGTAAAAGTCCGTTTTATGTTCGCCCATCTTTAAATGGAAACCTCATTAATTGGGGTTTGAAATTTATGAAACATGCCACGGCAAAACACGTAAGCCAATCGGCAGCGCCACTGCGCGATTTATCGCTGCTTAGTAAAAAACTATATGAAGGCTTGGCAAAAGAGCCTGATTTTGATTTCGAATTAACTAACAATGGTATTCTGGCATTTTATAAAACAGAAAAAGCAGGAGAAGAAGAAGCGCATTTAGCTGCAAGGGCAATTGAATTGGGCTTAGATATGGCTGTACTAACTGCCGATGAGTGCCACGCACTACAACCTGATTTAAAGTTAGATGTTTTAGGAGCGGTACATTATCGTTGCGATGCACATCTTTATCCAACAAAGTTGATGAATGCTTTGATTAAGTATTTATTAAATAATGGTGTTAAGATAGAACGTGGCAAAGAGGTTGATAAAATTGAAGCGGTTGGCAATCGCGTTATTAAGGTTTTTACTGGCAATACCGCCTGGGAAGCCGATCAGTACGTTTTGGCAACAGGTTCGTGGTCGCCTGCTGTGGCTAAAATGGCCGATGTTAAAATATCTATAATGCCAGGTAAAGGTTATTCTTTTATGGAGCCAGAACCTCAGCAACGTTTAACTATTCCGGCATTGCTATGTGAAGCCAGAGTGGCCATTACACCAATGAACGGACAGATTAGGTATGGCGGCACAATGGAGTTAGATAAAATTAATTCCCGCATTAATATGCAAAGGGTTAAAGGAATTGTAGAATCGGTTCCAGCTTATTTTCCAGATTTAAAACCTGCACTTCCAGCAGAAAAAGATATCTGGTATGGTTTCCGTCCGTCATCACCTGATGGTTTGCCATATATTGGCAGAAGCGAAAAAAGAGAAAATCTAATCATCGCTACTGGCCACGGTATGATGGGTTTAAGTTTAGGTCCGGCAACGGGTTTATTGGTGAGCCAGATTGCTTCAGGCATGGCTACCGATCTAAAAACAGAGCCATTTGCAGTAGCTAGATAATATAAAGGAAGTCAGTTTTAAAAACTTGACTTCCTTGAGGTAACCGAGTTTCTTCATAATTTCCTTCAAAAAATGCTAAAATAACCTGTTAATCCAAAAATAGCGGGCTTTACTGGTTTAAATTAACTGCTTTAGCTATTGCTTTACAGTTGGTTAACTAAATATGTAGTGATTTATTAGCTACCGAATTCATCACAAAATCCGTCATATATTATCAAGTTATAGCAGGATTTTAACCTTATTTGAGTTTTATTGGTTTATTTGAGTTAATATTTATACATTCAATTCGTAATCAAACTCAACTAACTAAACCAAAATTATGAAAGTATTACCATTTACAATGCTTGTTCCTGATGACAAGAGTGTGATATCGGAACATATTGAACTTCCATATTTTTATCAATATCTGCACCGACATGATGAATGGCAGATTACTTACATAGAAAAAGGAGAGGGGACATTAATTGCGGGGAATGATATGCATGCTTTCCGATCGGGCGATGTTTTTGTAATTGGGGCAAAACTGCCACATCTTTTTAAAAGTAACCCCGAATATTTCTCTGCTGATAACAATAAAACGATCAAAGCATGTTCTATTTACTTTAATCCTAACGGTATTTTAGCCGCTTTGTTCAATCTTCCCGAAATGAAGATGGCCAGTGGTTTTTTAGCTAAAAACAAACACGGTTTTAAAATTCCTGCTGCTTTTACTAAAAACATGGTAACCAAAATGTTCAATGTTCACCAGGCATCAGGAGTTGATGTGTTATTTAACTTTCTGAAATTGGTTAACAGCCTTCAGGATTTAAATGAGAATGTAGAATCGTTATGCTCAGATATGTATTCTTCTAACGTAACCGAAAATGAAGGTATGCGATTAAGTAAGATCATTAACTTCATCACCGAAAACTACAATAATCAAATTTCGTTAGAAGATGTAGCCAATGCTGCGTTTATGACTCCGCAGGCCTTCTGCAGGTATTTTAAGAAACATACAGGACATACCTTTGTATCTTTTTTAAATGAAGTTAGAATCAACGATGCCTGTAAAAGCCTCATTTCGGGAGAAAAAGCCGATTGCATTTCAGGCGTGGCCTATAAAGCTGGTTTCAATAGCATTACCAATTTCAACCGGGTATTTAAAAGCATTATTGGTCAATCGCCAAGAGCATATATCGATACTTATAATAATGTAAGCAGGGTGAGCTATGTAGGCGCCTAAGCAAAAAAACATCTTATTTTTTAAAAAAAAAGCTAGCCATTTTTTCAAGTGGAGGCAAATGCTATTTGCCAAATTTAACCAAACCAAATGCAAAACAAATTAAAGTTTTTCGCCCTTTTATTCATGGTAAGCCTGTTATCAGGCACTTTTGTATTAGCTCAAACATCAAATGAAAGCTTGTATGAGCAAACCAGCGAAATGGGTACGCTGATAGTGGGTTACCAAAAGGATGTAGATGCCATTAACGATTTCTACTATCCTTATTCTGCAGGAGGTACTTATTCTTTTCCGATGACTACCTTTAAAAGTCCTGAACAAAGAAAACGCCTGCAGGATATCAATAACGATTATTTCAGTAAGTTAAAATCGGCCAAATTTGAAGGATTTAGTGTTTATGGCAAAGTAGATTACATTCTCCTTAAAAAACAGATAGAATCTTCAGTTTGGCTCTTAGGTAAAGAGGAAACAGACTATAATGCCCTGTCGAAGTATTTTACCTTTGCCGATGCGATTTATGCGCTCGAAAAATTAAGAAGAAGAGGTACTTATAAGGAAGGCTCTTTATTGGCGGCCCAGATGGACGAAATTGCGAAGCAGGTTGATATCCTAAATCTAAATTTTAAGAAAGGAATACTCAAACCCGATCAGCTTAAAATGGCAGCGGCCATAACCTTGAGTTTAAAGCACCGTTTAAAGGGTTTTTACCAGTTCTATATGGATTATGAGCCTGGTTTTACCTGGTGGGTACCTAAACCTTACCAAAGATTAGACTTTGCCTTAACTAATTACGCTAAACTTTTTAACGATAGCGGAGATGCTGTTCCTGTTGCAAAATTAGATAAACCAGAAATTAAGGGAAACCCTATTGGAAGGGAAGAGCTGATCAGGCAATTAAATGCAGAGCTTATTCCATATACACCGGAAGAACTGATCAAGCTTGCCGAAAAAGAATTTAAGTTTTGCGATGATGAGCTTTTGAAAGCATCAGCAGCAATGGGCTTCGGAAATGACTGGAAAAAAGCGCAGGAAAAAATCAAGAATAGTTACGTGCCCTTAGGTAAACAACCAGAGTTGATTGTAAAACTACAGGATGATGCCTTAAGCTTTATAAAAGCTAATGATCTGATCAATATTCCGCCACTGGCAGAAGAAACCTGGGGTATGGTAATGATGTCGGCCGAACGCCAATTGGTGAATCCATTTTTTACCGGTGGGCGCGAAATCAGTATTTCCTATCCAACCAATACGATGGAGGAAGGTGATAAGTTAATGAGTATGCGTGGTAATAATCCTTATTTTTCAAGAGGAACAGTACAGCACGAACTCTTACCTGGTCACCATTATCAATATTTTATCAATAACCGTTACAAAAGCTATCGCGATCCTTTTCAAACACCTTTTAGTATAGAAGGCTGGCCATTATACTGGGAACTTTTACTTTATGATAAAGGTTTCGCCAAAACGCCTGAAGAAAAAATGGGGATGCTTTTCTGGCGCATGCACCGTTGCGCCAGGATTCTTTTTTCGCTAAACTTTCATCTTGGCAAATGGACCCCTCAGCAGTGTGTCGATTTCTTGGTTGATCGGGTAGGGCACGAACGTGCCAATGCAGAAGGTGAAGTGCGCAGATCTTTCAAAGGCGATTATAGTCCTCTGTACCAGGTAGCTTACCTTACTGGTGGTCTCCAGCTTTTTGCCCTTAAAAAAGAACTGGTTGATAGTGGTAAGATGAGCTTTAAAGCTTTTCACGATGCTGTGATTAAAGAAAATTTAATCCCTGTAGAGATGATTAGGGCTACTTTAACCAATCAGCCATTAACACGCGATTTTAAAACCTCATGGCATTTTTACGATCAGCTTAAATAAATCAAAATCACAAAACCATTTGAACCACCAAGCAACAGAACACATGATTGAAAAAGAAACCACACAGTTTAAACCCTCACTTAAATTGATGGATGCAACAATGCTTGTAGCCGGAAGTATGATCGGGTCGGGTATTTTTATTGTAAGTGCAGATATTACCCGAAATGTAGGCAGTTCTGGCTGGCTGTTAGTGGTTTGGTTAATTACAGGCTTTATGACGCTTACTGCAGCATTGAGTTATGGTGAATTAAGTGCCATGTTTCCAAAGGCGGGCGGACAGTATATTTATTTAAAAGAAGCATACAACCCACTGATCAGTTTTTTATATGGCTGGAGTTTTTTTACGGTAATCCAAACCGCAACTATTGCCGCCGTGGGTGTGGCATTTGCCAAGTTTACGGCTTATCTCGTGCCCGAACTAAGTGAAGATTTAGTAGCCATCGATTTGGGTTTCTTTACCATCTCACCGGCACAACTATTGGCCATTGGGATAATTATATTACTTACCTATATTAATAATAGAGGGGTAAACGGCGGTAAAATGATTCAAACGACCTTTACAGTGGCCAAATTGTTAAGTTTGTTTGGCCTCATTGCATTTGGGCTTTTCTTTTTGGATAAAGGAATCTGGAAAACCAACTGGGAAAATATGTGGGTTTTAGGACCACTATCTGCCGATGGAAATATTGGTTCTTATACTACTTTGGCTGCTTTCGGTGCCATTGCCGCTGCGATGGTAGGTTCGATATTTAGTAGCGATTCCTGGCACAACGTAACCTTTATTGCCGGCGAAATTAAAAACCCTGCACGCAATATTGGTTTGAGTTTAGCCTTAGGAACCATTATCGTAACAGTGCTCTACATCCTTACAAATGTGATGTATACAGGTGTACTTTCATTACACGATATTGCCTATGCTGATAAAGATCGGGTGGCAGTTTCTGCTGCCAACCATATTTTCGGTACAGCTGGTACCATCATTATCGCATTAATGATTATGGTTTCGACTTTCGGTTGTAACAACGGTTTAATTATGGCTGGTGCCAGGGTGTATTACTCAATGGCCAAAGACGGCCTTTTCTTTAAAAAAGTTGGTACGCTCAACAAAAATGCGGTTCCTGGATTTGGACTATGGATTCAATGTATTTTTGCTTGTTTATGGTGTATTAGCGGAAAATATGGAGACCTGTTGGATATGATTTCTTTTGTGGTGGTGATGTTTTATATGCTCACCATTTTTGGGATTTTTATCCTTCGTAAAAAACGACCAGATGCCGAACGGCCTTACAAAGCCTTTGGTTATCCTGTACTACCAATCATCTATATGGTAATGGGACTGGCCTTTTGCATATTACTAATTATTTTTAAACCCAAATTTACCTGGCCTGGATTAATCATCACTTTAATTGGTATACCGATTTATTACCTGATTAAAGGGAGTATCGCCCGGCAGGATTTAAAAACAAAAGATACAGTTGATGTGAGCAGTTAAAATATTGATGTTATTCATCAAAATCTAAAAGGAATCTGTAAAATCGTAGCCCTACTTTACCATAAAAAATCTGTAATGACCATTTACGCGACCGCTAAAAAATCAATAGCCTTCATCCTATTAAGTTTTGTTTCTTTTCAGGTGCTGGCACAGCAAGCTGGTTTACAGCCTTATACGCCAAGTGCTGCTGAAATGGCAAATGCTTACCAATTATCCACTAAACTGGATACCGCATTACGTAATATTCCAACCAATAATGATCTTATTCCTTTCTGGAAAAAAGATGGAAGCGCATTTTGGTATAAAAAGAATCTTCCAAACAGAACATGGGAATATTATGATGTAGATGCTGCAACAGGTAAACGCAAAGCTGCATTTGATCATGATAAACTTGCGCAGAACATCGAAAAGATTACTGGTAAAAAACAAAATCCATTAAAGCTTCAGTTTACAGAGCTTTATTTCGCCGATGAGGGCAATACCGCAAAATTAAAAATACAAAATAACTGGTATCAATTAAATCTGAACGATTATAGTTTAACCCATACAAACGATACCAGTATTTATCGCTACAATGCCAAAAGGCCTTTACAGCAACGGAGATCACGCTGGCAACGAAACCGCGAATCAAGGAAATCGCCAGATGGCAAAAGCGAAATCCTGATCCGTGGTGGCAACCTGTTCGTGATTGATCTGGCAACAAAAGCAGAAACCCAATTGAGTACCGATGGTAATGCCGATAAACCTTATGGCGAATTTGCATGGTCGCCCGATGGAAAAAATATAGTTGCCTACAAAATTGATCCGAAAGAGATTAAAAAAGTACATTATGTATTAAGTTCTGTTCCCGGTACCACGCGTGGTGAATTAAAATCGAGAGAATATGCGCAGCCTGGCGATGATTTTACTGCTTATCAACCCTATGTTTTTAACATAGTAGCTAAAACGGCGATTAAAGTAGATGCTGATCCGATAGATTTCTTTGGCGCACCAGAATTGCATTGGCGAGGTAATAACAGCCGCTATTATACTTATGAAAAAGTAGACCGCGGCCATCAGCGTTTCAGGGTAATTGAAGTAGATGTTTTAACGGGAAAAACTAAAAACATTATCGACGAGAAAACCAAAACCTTCATTTATGAAAATCGTATCTATACAAGATACCTGCCCAAAACAAATGAAATATTATGGACGAGTGAGCAAGATGGATGGCAACATCTTTATTTGGTAAATGCCTTAACCGGAAAGCAAGACTTAATTACCAAAGGGAATTACGTAGTTAAAGATATTGATAGTGTAGATATCGTAAAACGCCAGGTTTGGTTTAGGGCAAATGGAATGAATGCGGGCGAAGATCCTTATTTTATTCATTACTACAGAATCGGGTTTGATGGAAAGGGCCTGGTAAACCTCACGCCCGAAAAAGGTAACCATAACCTCAGCTTTTCTCCTGATCGTAAATATTATATTGATACCTATTCTCAGGTAAATGTACCACCCATTAGTGAGTTAAGGTTGACTGCAAGTACCAGAAAAATAAACGAAATAGAGCATGGGCAAGCAGCTGCTTATTTGGCTACCGGTGTTAAACTGCCTGAAGTGTTTGTGGCCAAAGGAAGAGATGGCATAACTGATATTTGGGGCATAGTTTGTTTTCCCTCAAAAATGGATGCGAGTAAGACTTATCCTGTTATCGAAAATATTTATGCAGGTCCTCATGATAGTTTTGTGCCTAAAAGTTTCTTGCCAGCCAGCGAAATGCAGAGCATTGCTGAGTTAGGCTTTATTGTGGTACAGATTGATGGAATGGGTACCGCCAACCGATCAAAAGCTTTTCATGATGTATGTTGGAAAAATATAGCCGATGCAGGTTTCCCCGACAGGATATTATGGTTGAAAGCCATGGCGGTTAAGTATCCAAATGCTGATATTTCAAAAGTAGGGATTTATGGTACTTCGGCGGGTGGACAAAGCTCAACAGGTGCGCTGTTATTTCATCCCGAGTTTTACAAAGCTGCGGTTTCTGCTTGTGGCTGTCACGATAACCGTATCGATAAACAATGGTGGAACGAACAATGGATGGGCTATCCCGTAGGGCCGCACTATGGAGAACAATCTAACATTACAAATGCAGGTAAATTACTGGGTAATCTATTTTTAATTGTTGGCGAAGCCGATGAAAATGTACCACCAGAATCGACCTACCGACTTGCTGATGCATTGATCAAAGCAAATAAAGATTTCGATATTTTAAGTATTCCGGGCATGGGGCACAGTGATGGTGGTATTTACGGACGCAGGCGTAAACGCGATTTCTTTGTGAAACATTTACTTAATGCCGAACCACCAAATCCGAATCTTTCAAAGTAGATTAGTTCATTCAAAATTCACTCATTCTGTTATTCAATCATTAAAAAATAAATTGTTACTTTGACGCATTGTATCTAAATATCCTTTAACCATGTCGCAAAGAATTAAAATTTCCTGTCTGTTTTTACTCGTGCTATTATCTAACGTATTTGCTGTTAATGCATCAAAGATAGATTTCTATCAGATCAAAATTTACCATTTGAAAACCGATGCTCAAGAAAAAACGGTAGATGATTATTTGCAAAAAGCATATTTACCCGCATTGCACCGCTGTGGAATTGCAAAAGTAGGCGTGTTTAAACCAATTGTAGGTGATCAGGCTTTAGTTACAGAAAAACTTATTTATGTATTTATCCCTTTACAATCATTGAATGGAATTTTAGAGCTGGATAAAAAGCTGGCAAAAGACAAAAAATACGCCGCTGATGGTAAAACCTATCTGGATGCAGTCTTTACCGAAGCTCCTTTCGAACGGTTAGAATCTATTGTTTTAAAAGCTTTTGAAGATGCCCCTCATTTTATGCTGCCTAATCTAAAATCTCCAATGAAAGAACGGGTGTACGAATTAAGAAGTTACGAAGCCCCTACGGAGAAATATTTTCAGAATAAAGTTCAAATGTTTAATAAAGGCGATGAAATCGGTTTATTTAAAAGGTTAAATTTTAATGCCGTATTTTATGGAGAAGTAATTGCCGGCAGCCGTATGCCTAATTTAATGTATTTAACCACTTTCGAAAATAAAACAGATAGAGATGCGCACTGGAAGGCATTCTCTGCAGATGATTATTGGAAGAAACTTTCTGCAATGCCAGAGTATCAGCACAATGTTTCTAAAAACGATACTAAATTTGTTTACCCAACAGACTATTCGGATATTTAAGAAAGATAGGGCTGAAAGACTAAAGATAAAAGACTAAAGCAAAAAGCTGAAAGACCAAAGCAAATAGGTAAATTAACTTCCGTGTACATCCGTGCTTGCGTGGCTAAAAAATATCTCAGCCTGAAAGATTCTGACCACGAAGTAGCTATTAGGCCTTTAAAACAATAAAACTGCTAATAAAATAAATCCGATGGCTATTGGATCAGAATGAAGTACCTACTTTCACTTGTGCTTAAAAACTTAATCGTCTTAATTCCTTAATGGTAAGAAAGATAGGGGTTGAAAACTAACGCTCAAAGCAAAAATGATGTACCTTCTTTTACTTGTGCTTAAAAACTTAATGGTCTTAATTCCTTAATGGTAAAAAGAAAGCGGGTATCATCAGCGAGCTATTCACAAAAGCATTTCTTTGTTATTATGTTCAGCCAGAATCAACTGATTCACGGTATCTTCAAATTTTTTAAAATTGAGGGGTTTAAGTAAAAAACAGTTGCCCTTATCAAAAGCATCAATAGCCTTATTACCTTCGGCACTTACAAATACGACAAATTTTACGCTGTTTCGAAGCATTCTGGCTACATCAATTCCTGAGATATCCATTTGGATATCCAGCAATAGGAAATCAATTTTTCCGTAAGTCCAAAAGGCGGCCATGGCATCTATTGCATCCGTAAAACTTCCTTTAAGTTGGAGTTTATCTATTTTGGAAACAAAGTGCTCCAGTATTTTTACATCTATTTGGCTGTTATCTATAATTACACAGCTGTAGGATTGTGGTATTTGGAAATTCATTTATTATAAGCAATTTTCCAAACACTTGCAAAATGCTTGCCATTCGATCCTTTATTAAGTTTGTAATATAAAGATACATTCATTTAAAATCTAAGTAATCAATGTTTTACGGCTAAATCGTACTAAAAACAGACGATTACGCGCTTTGTGTTTTTTTTGATAATATTGGTTTTTATGTGTAGGTAGTTTAGTGAAGTTCTGTAAATATTGTAGCCTATACGGCAAGACAGTTATTTGATAAGCCGCTCATACTTGTAAAGAGATGACTGCAGTACCCGTAATTTCGCTAACCGAATAATTTTTCTGATCATGATTCATCGGTAATTGGATCTTGGTCGTTGATCCTTTGCTTATTCTAAAGCCTTAATGTCCTAAACTTCTTAATAATGAAAAAAACAGAACACCCTCTCTGGTAAAAAATTAGATAGGCAAACGATTGCGCGGTTTTTGTCCTCAAAAATGCGCTAGTTCCTTTAATGTGTTTGTTAACTTTATCCCATAGCAACTAAACCTATTAGCTTGTTCAACATATAAACACATAACCAAATTTAACTTTTAATGACCCCGCATTATTTTTTCAAAAACTTTAAAATAACCAGTTCCAAAAATCAATCTAAAAGCGTTGTTTTGGCATTTGCGTTTTTTTTAATTGCCGTTCCGTTTTTTATTGCTGCTCAACCAGCCGCTCAGAAAATCGATCAGGTAGCACAAAAGGTTACCAAAGTGCTTAGTGCAACAAAGATTAATACCACTACAATAGAATTATTGCTTTCTGATAACCAACGCTTAACCTTAGATTTTTATGGCGATAATATTTTCCGCCTTTTCGAAGATCCTACAGGAGGTTTTATACGCGATCCGGAAGCAAAACCAGAAGCCAAAATTTTAGTGGAAAACCCACGCAGACCAGTTTCAAAACTGGATATTAAAGATGAGAATAATCAACTATTCATATCTACGGGCAAGATCACTGTTCTTTTCGATAAAAATACTTCCCTGATCAAAATTATCAACCTTGCAACACAAACTGTTGCTGTGGAAGAATTAGCACCGATCCAATTCGAGAAAGGAAAAGTAACCCTTAGCTTAAAAGAAAACCCACAGGAATATTTTTATGGCGGTGGTGTACAGAACGGCCGTTTCTCGCACAAGGGAAAAAATATTGCTATCGAGAACCAAAACTCCTGGACAGATGGGGGAGTAGCGTCGCCAACACCTTATTATTGGTCTACCAATGGTTACGCGGTGATGTGGCATACCTTCAGTAAAGGGAGCTACAATTTTGGCGCTAAAGAAAAAGGATTGGTGAAATTGGCACACGAAACCGATTACCTGGATGCCTTTTTTATGGTTAACGATGGAGCAGTACCTTTACTAAACGATTTTTATCAACTTACCGGAAATCCGATTTTGTTGCCAAAATTTGGTTTCTATCAAGGGCATTTAAACGCTTACAACCGCGATTTTTGGAAAGAAGATGAAAAGGGAACTTTATTTGAAGATGGTAAACGCTATAAAGAAAGTCAGAAAGATAATGGTGGTATAAAAGAATCGCTTAATGGTGAAAAAAATAACTACCAATTTTCGGCCCGTGCAGTGATTGATCGATATAAAAAACATGATATGCCTTTGGGCTGGGTACTTCCAAATGATGGTTATGGCGCAGGTTATGGCCAAACCGAAACATTAGATGGCAATATTCAGAACCTAAAGAGTTTTGGCGATTATGCCCGTAAAAATGGTGTAGAAATTGGACTTTGGACACAATCCGATCTTCACCCTAAATCCGAAGTGAGTCCATTATTACAGCGTGATATTATTAAAGAAGCCAGAGATGCTGGTGTTCGGGTATTAAAAACCGATGTGGCATGGGTTGGTGCCGGTTACTCGTTCGGGTTGAATGGTGTTGCCGATGTAGCGCAGATTATGCCTTATTATGGCAATAGCAGCCGTCCATTTATCATTTCATTAGATGGTTGGGCAGGTACACAACGTTATGCCGGTATTTGGTCGGGTGATCAAACTGGCGGCGTTTGGGAATATATCCGTTTCCACATCCCTACTTATTTAGGTTCTGGTTTATCAGGTCAGCCTAATATTAGTTCCGATATGGATGGCATTTTTGGTGGTAAAAACCTAACCATCAACACCCGCGATTTCCAATGGAAAACCTTTACGCCAATGGAATTAAATATGGACGGTTGGGGCGCTAACGAAAAATATCCACACGCATTGGGCGAACCTGTAGCTTCGATCAACCGCAATTATTTAAAACTTAAATCAGAGCTGATTCCGTATACTTATAGCGTGGCAAGAGAAGCCGTTACCGGCTTGCCAATCATCAGGGCGATGTTTCTGGAGTATCCAAATGCCTACACAAAAGGTACTTCAACACAATATCAATATCTATATGGACCTTCTTTCTTAGTAGCGCCAATTTATCAGGCTACCAAATCAGACGAGAAAGGTAACGATATCCGCAATGGTATTTATTTGCCAGAAGGAATATGGATTGATTATTTCACCGGAGAAAAATACACAGGAAATAGCATTCTCAATAGTTTTGACTCGCCGTTATGGAAATTGCCTGTTTTTGTTAAAAATGGTGCTATTATCCCGATGACGAATCCGAATAACAACGTTTCTGAAATCAACAAAGCAAACCGTATCTATGAATTATATCCTTTTGGAAAAACGTCATTTACTGAATATGATGATGACGGTGCAACAGAAGCCTACAAATTAGGAAAGGGTGCTTCTACTTTAATCGAATCAGAACTGGATCAAAAAAACAATGCCTTGGTTACCATTCATCCTACAAAGGGCGATTTTGATGGCTTTGTGAAAGAAAAAACAACAGAATTTGTAATCAACGTTACCGAAAGATCCAAAAGGTTAACCGCAAAAGTTGGGAACAGTAAAATAAAATTGACAGAAGTAAAGTCAAAAGACGAGTTTTTAAAACAGTCTAACGTTTATTTCTTCGATGCTTTACCAAACTTAAACCGTTTTGCTACAAAAGGAAGCGAGTTTGAAAAAGTGGCAATGGTTAAAAATCCTCAATTGCTGGTTAAACTTCAATCTACCGATATTACCATCAATCCAGTAACACTTAGCATAGATGGATTTAAATTTGAACCTGCAGATAAACAACGTTTGTCAACAGGGAAATTAACTGCTCCTGCTAATGCAAGGGTAAGTGATAAAAACAGAGAAGCTTATACGCTTAGCCCAAGCTGGATCAAAGTAAGCAATGCAGATTTTTATGAAATCGATTTTAATGATATGCATTATACCACGATCCGCGATACTACTTTGTTATTTGATGGGTTATTGCCTGAAACAGCTTATTCATTTAAACTACGAGCGGTAAACAAAGATGGTTATTCTGATTGGACCGAAATCAAAGCCACTACTAAAACCAATCCTTTAGAGTTTGCTATTCAGGGTATTGTAGCCGAAACTACTGTAGAAAATCAAGGTGGCTCTGGCATCAATAAATTGTTCGATTATGATGAAGGCAATACCTGGCATACCAAATGGGGCGCCAAGGCAGTTCCTTTTGATATGATTCTCGATCTGAAATCGATCAATCAACTGGATAAATTCCATTACCTGCCGCGTACGGGAAGAGGGAATGGAATTTTATTAAAAGGTAAAGTATTTTACAGCAACAATAAAGAAAGCTGGACAGAGGCTGGTGCATTTGAATGGGCCAATAATGACGAAATTAAAATATTCAATTTCACAGCACATCCTGCTGCCCGTTACATCAAAATTGCTGTTGCTGATGGAGTAGGTGGTTTTGGTTCAGGCAGAGAGCTGTATGTATTTAAGGTTCCTGGTACCGAAAGTTATCTTCCAGGCGATATCAATAACGACCGTTTAATTGATAGGAACGATTTAACCTCTTACATCAATTATACCGGTTTAAGAAAAGGTGATGCCGATTTTGAAGGTTATATCAGCAATGGTGATATTAACAAAAATAACCTGATTGATGCTTATGATGTTTCGGTGGTGGCTACACAGCTTGAAGGAGGTGTTAAAAATGCTAAAATTGATAAAATTGGAGGTAAACTGGAAATCAGTACTGCTAAACAAGCTTACAATAAAGACGAAATCGTCGAAATTAAAGTAAAGGGAATAAACCTGAAATCAGTAAATGCTTTAAGTTTTACCCTACCATACAATGCACAGGATTATGATTTTGTAAGCGTTCAGCCTTTAAACACCAAACAGATGGATAACCTGACCAACGATCGCCTGCACACCAATGGCGCTAAGGTTTTGTATCCAACCTTTGTAAACATCGGCGAAAAAGATGCGCTAAATGAAACAACTGATCTGTTTATCCTGAAATTAAAGGCAAAACGCAAGCTACAGTTCGGGCTTAAGATTGGTGAAGGCATTTTAGTAGATAAGAATCTCAATTCAGTTAAATTTTAGTTAGTTAGTAGTGATTAGTGTAAAGAGGTCGGTTTTAATCGGCCTCTTTTTTTTAGATTCAAGTTGCAAAATTCTTAACCGATCAAAGTAATGAAATTATTTTTGCGAGGGTGTTTACAAAAAATGCAAACCACACTCATTTAGAAATAGCTAACGGACCGAATGGTTACGGCGGTTGGGGCGGAAATCTGCCTATGCAGAACCTCGTAGATGATTACGAAATGGCCAATGGAAAACCGATTACCGACCCTACTTCTGTCTACAATAGCAATAAACTTACAAAGACCTTGATCCGCGTTTTGCCGCAACCATTTTATATAATGGGGCTGTAACCGTGAGCGTAATGTAGAAACCTTTATTCCTGGCGGGAAAGATAGTAAAGATGGAAATGACAACTGGAATACAACCAAAACAGGATATTACCTTAAAAAATTTATGAATAATGCCTATCCATTGCAAAATCCCTGGGGTAATGCAGGTTTTCAACCTTGGATATATTTTAGATATGCAGAAATTTTGCTTAATTATGCTGAAGCTGCAAACGAAGCTTACGGACCTGATGCTGTTCCTGCCGGATCAACAATGTGGGCAAGACAAGCCATAAATATGGTTAAGGCAAGGCCAGATGTGAATATGCCTGCATTGGCAGTTGGACTCACCCAGGCACAAATGCGCGATGCGGTTCTTTATGAGCGTAGGGTAGAACTTGCTTTCGAAGAACATCGTTTTTATGATGTAAGAAGATGGAGAATTGCAGATGTAACCGAAAACAAACCTGCTGGTGGAATGATTATTACCAAAACAGGTACTGGATTTACTTATACACCTAAAGTTGCTTTAGATGGCGTAAGTTTGAAACCAAACATTATTGGTTGCCAATACCTAGAGCAGAAATTTTAGCTTCAGGTGGTAAATTGCAGCAAAACCCTGGTTATTAATAAATAGAAATTAAATTTTATATGATAAAGTCATATCAACACCTTAACCGTTTTTTTATCTGTCTGGCCTTGTTTTTCTACGGCGGAACTGCTCTTGCACAAGAAGTTGTAAAAATAGAAATCGATCCAACCATCACATTCCAAACCATAGAAGGCTTTGGTGCTTCTGATGCATGGACTTGTCAATTTGCTGGATTATGGCCTGCAGAGAAAAAGGATAAGATGGCCGATTTGCTTTTTAGTACCCAAACTACAAATACGGGTCAGCCTCTTGGTATTGGTCTTAACATGTGGCGTTTCAGTATTGGTGGTGGCAGTGCCGCGCAAGGTAAGGCAAGTGATATTGGCGACGAATGGCGTCGTCAATACGCTTTTCTGCAATCGGATGGTAGTTATGATTGGAATGCAATGCCAGGACAAACCTGGTTTTTAAAGGCCGCCAAAACCCGTGGCGTAAAACAGTTTATCGGCTTTGTAAACAGTCCACATGTACGGTTTACCAAAAACGGCAAAGCATATTCTACTGATGGTAACTGCAACCTGAATTTTGATAAACTTCCCGAATTTTCTGCCGATCTCGTAGCCACAATTAATGGAATAAAAAAAACAACTGGCATAAAACTGGATTACCTCAGCCCTGCAAATGAGCCACAGTGGAAATGGAATGAACACAACCAGGAGGGCTGCCCATATAACAACGCTGAACTTGCCCAGCTTTATAAAGGTGTAAATGACGCATTCGCTAAAAATCAGATCAAAACCAAAATACAGGTAGGAGAGGCAGGCCAGCTCGATTACTTATACGATAATGGGAACACCGCGAAGGGAAATCAGGTATATCAATTCTTTAATGCTTCATCTCCGAATTATGTAGGCAACCTGTCCAATATAGATCAATCTATTTCTGGTCATAGCTATTTTACAACAAGTCCTGAACAAAAATTTATAAATACCCGTAAAAAAACAGCAGAAGCAGTAGCCCAAATAAAAGGTTTAAGGTATTGGATGTCTGAATACTGTGTGCTTGGTGATGATGTGCTTAAAGGCGAAAAGCGTGACTTGGGTATGGTAACTGCTTTGTTTATTGCAAGGCTAATTCATCACGATCTGGTTTTATCGAATGCTACCTCATGGCAGTGGTGGTTGGCCGTATCGGCGGGCGATTATAAAGATGGACTGGTTTATATCGATAAAAATAAAACAGATGGACAGGTGTATGATAGTAAAATGTTATGGGCTTTAGGCAATTATAGCCGTTTTATTGGTGCTGGTAGTAAAAGGCTTCAGGTTAAAACAATTGAAGGAAAAGTGCCACAGGTTTATGTATCGTCTTATTTGCAAAATAAAAAACTCATAACGGTAGCCGTTAATCCAACAGAAAACGATCTTGATCTGGATATTGACGTAAAAGAAAATAAGCAAAATTTTGTGCAAACCTATGTTACTTCAGCCGAATACAATTTATCACCTTATAAACAATATAAGGATACGAAACATATTCGTGTTCCTGCTAAATCTGTAACCACCATACTAAGTAATTAATTTTCTTAGTATGGAATTATAGCGCTCCTTATTTTTTTTATCCCAATCATTTTGTTTTGAGCTGAAAAGCACTTTATAAATCGATATGGGAAAACTATGCTTTAAATTTTTTAAATACTTAATACATCTTAAATGAAACCTACCCTCAAACACGTGATGATTAAAGTAATTTTAATTACTTGTTCTGCCAGCTTTGGTGCCTTTGCACAGGTTCAGCACACTTTTAAACTCGCAGATTCTATTTTTCTGCTTGATAATAAACCCTTTCAGATCATTTCTGGAGAAATGCATTACCCCCGTATACCCAGAGAAGCCTGGCGGGATAGAATGAAAATGGCTAAAGCGATGGGTTTAAATACCATTGGTACTTATGTTTTTTGGAATGTACACGAACCACAGAAAGATCAGTTTGATTTTTCTGGCAATAATGATATTGCCGAATTTGTACGTATCGCAAAAGAAGAAGGATTACGAGTATTACTTCGCCCTAGTCCATATGTGTGTGCCGAATGGGAATTTGGCGGTTATCCATTTTGGTTACAGAACATTAAAGGTTTACAGGTTAGGAGTAAAGAAGCACAATATTTAAAAGAATACAAAGAATACCTTACAGAGATTGGTAAACGTTTAGCTCCGCTACAGATTAACCACGGAGGTAATATGGCTAGAATCTACGATAAAAATAATTTTTTCGGTAGGTTTTTGTCCCAAATTGTTATGCAAACCTTTTTTGCATGTGCCATTTATAACAGTCTGAAATAATAATTGGATTCTTATTAAGAAGACTACTTAACTTATTTGTCGGTTTTTGCAACAAAGCAGATGAAAAGAAAGAAAAAAGATATTTTTTTAATTATGCTTAACCATATGAATAATAAATATTTAACTGTTTGTTGTTTAGTAAATGTTAAGTTTTTATTAAATAGATTGACTTTGTCCTTTGCAGGAATGAATTTAATTTCTAACTTCGCAGCCTCGAAAGGGACAAAATGATTCCGTAGCTCAGCTGGTAGAGCATTACACTTTTAATGTAGTGGTCCTGGGTTCGAATCCCAGCGGGATCACAGAAGATAGTATCAAAACTACGTAAAAGCTTGCAAATCAAAGGATTGCAAGCTTTTTTCGTTTACCGGAAACACCAAAATATGCAATAAATCGCATAAAAAAAGTGAGTGATTCGGTGAGTAGTTTTACAGAGTGGTATACTCACTGAAAACAACGTAAGTTATTGACTTACAGAAAGTTCAATCATTGAACGACTTGATACGATTAGACTGCAAGGCTAACTTTGTTAACTTTAAATCAGTCGATTATGAAAACTAATTTCAGTCTGCTCTTCTACCTGAAGAAACCAAAAAACTATCTTAAAGGTGCTGTTCCTGTTTATCTAAGGATTACCGTTGACGGAAAACCTGTGGAAATGTCCGCCAGCAGAAAATGTGAACCGGAATTGTGGAACACCAAAGCAGGCCATATGACCGGCACAAAGGAAGATGCCAAAACCTTCAATTCCTATCTTGACAAAATGAAAGCGGGCGTTACTGCTGCCCATACCGCTTTATGCGTAGAAGACGCAGAGATATCCGCTGAAGGCGTTAAATGCAAGTATCTGGGCAAGGCAGAAAAAACACACACCATTATGGAAGCTATTAAAATCCATAATACAAACATGGCCGCACTTGTAGAAAAGGAAGATTATGCGGAAGGCACTTTGAGGCGATTTAAGGTACTTGAAAAGCACGTTAAAGAATATCTTTTATTCAAATATCAAACAGGTGACCTCAACATCCGACATATAGACCATGAGTTTATTGATGGTTTTGATTTCTACCTGCACACTTCAAAGGATAATGATACCAATACTGCCAGTAAGCACCTTAAGAATCTGGGGAAAATTGTCCGTATATGTCTTAGAAATAAATGGATCATCACTGACCCCTTCTTTGGTTATAAGTTGAAATCAAAACTTGTACAAAGGGAGTACCTTACTGCGGATGAACTGCAAAACATTGCGGGCAAAAAATACAGTACAGCAAGACTTACGCAAGTTCGGGACTTCTTCCTGTTTAGCTGTTATACGGGGCTGTCCTACGCCGATGTGCAAAAACTCAAACAAACCGACATACGTATAGGTATCGACGGGGAAAAGTGGCTGTTCAGCTATCGCAAAAAAACTGGTACGCCTGTAGCCGTTCCGCTTATCCCAATAGCTGCTGATATTCTGGAAAGGTATAAAGATCACCCTTTCTGTGTCAATCAGAACAGGGCGCTGCCAATTTCCAGCAATCAAAAAATGAACGAGTATTTGGTGGAGATTGCCGCCCTGTCGGGCATCGTCAAAACGTTGGGCAACCGGATTGCCAAGCGCACTTTTGCCACTACTGTTACCCTTCTGAACGGTGTACCTATTGAAAGCGTATCTAAAATGATGGGGCATACCAATATACGCACCACCCAACTTTATGCAAAAATGCTGGATGAAAAGGTAAGCAGCGACATGGCACCTTTAAGACAAATATTCGCTTCAATTTAATCCGATCCGGTCGGCAGCTCATCTACCGACCGTTTTAAATACTTGATAAATAAGATGGAAACAAAGATCAAAATTTCTGATGAACTGGTTATGAACCAGATTTACATGATAAGAGAACATAAAGTGATGCTGGATTCCGATCTGGCGAAGTTATACGGAGTGGAAACCAAACAGCTAAAGCGGCAGGTAAAAAGGAATGCGGAACGTTTTCCCGAAGATTTCATGTTTGAGTTGAATACGGAGGAACAGAAAATCTTAAGGAGCCAATTTGGCACCTTAAGACACGGCGCGCACTCCAAATATAACATCATGGCCTTTACCGAACAGGGCGTGGCAATGCTTTCCAGTGTATTAAACAGTATAAGGGCTATTGAGGTAAACATCCAGATCATTCGCATTTTCACTAAAATGCGCCATGTGCTGTCGGACAATACAGAGATCAGGCTGGAAATTGAAAAGATTAAAGGGAAACTGGATAACCAAGACAAAAACATGGGAATAGTTTTCCGCTACCTAGACGAACTGCTGGAGAAACAGGAACTGCCAGTGCCGAAAAGGACACGCATTGGGTTCAAACCCGACGAACTGTACTAATCGGTATCGAACACTTTGATCTCGATTTTTTTAAGCACTTTTTGCGATTAAATGCGGTTTAACTGTGTTCAAAGTATTACCGATGAACCTCATTTTTTTTGAACATTATTAGCGAGTATTATTTGAACCAAATTCTTGTAAATCCAATATATCAATTGGCACATTACCAAGTATACTTTAGGCATATTTCTATCAAGAACTTATAAATTATCGAAAAAGTTCGAGAGCTGTTCATGAATTGTCAATACAGGGGCAATGCGATAATTCATTTCGTAATACTTCTTCCTTTTATACCAACGGAATAGATTCAAACAGCATCAGAAAATCAAAAGTCCAAGATTTAAAAAAGAGAAATAGCACTAAGCTACATGGTTTGGGTGCCGGATCGCAAACTTAAGGTTATAAGAATTTAAGTGATTGTCATATTGGTCTAAATCACATACTAGTAGATAAGTATTGTATGACATTTGATAAGCCTTTCCCTTGAGAATTCTATTGATTAACTCGACTGGCACAGTTTTCCCGGGGAAAACTTCTTCAAACAGGTGTTTAAGATATTTAGCAAATACCTCATGGGCGTTTCCTTTTTTACTGCGGTCAAAAACTTTTAAAATCAGTTCAATTTGCGTAACAACTGTCTTTGTTCCAGTTACCTCGTATATAAGGTCATTGGCCAAATAATCATCTGAAAGATGTAAGGTTGATGATATGGCACCCCAGGAATCGTCGTAATGATTTACGTATTGACCTGCGCTAAGCAAATGCACCCTCATAAAGTCCCTTGAAAGATACGGTGACCAGCCATTAGTTAAGAGCACTTCTGGTGGATTCGCCTCAGCTGCTTGAAGTTCTTTAACATCCTTTATTGAATTTAGAACATCCTGCTTAGTTACTGGCCGACGCATAAAAAACTGCTGCTCCCACCTTTTTATGCCTGCAAGGTTATTAAAGAAATGAAGCATAAGCATCCACTTTGTAAAAATTAAGAGTTTGTGGGGCTTGATTCGGCTATTGATTGTGGTGAAGGTTTCTTCAAACCTCATGTAAACTATTAGCAGGTATAAAAATGGAGTCAGCATCAGAGTTAATTCCACTGGTAAGACGAATTGTTCCAAATAAGCGAGTGTCCAGTACTCCAAGAAATGCTTGTATAGATATATGCAAACCAATAGAATTATTCCTAAAGAGATTGCTGTGTCGACTTTTTTGAAGATCTTATGAACCTGCACATCTTCCGGCTTTTGGCTATAGGAGATCAGACCTTTTAGGAACAAGACAAGTACAGCTAATAACAATTCCTTCCATAGATCATAAGTATGCAGCCCCATGATGAATTCCAACAAGACCGTAATCTGGGCTAGCTCGACTAGTATGGTCTTAAAATATTGTTTTATATCAGGTGTTCTTCCAGCCTTGTACATCGCGGGCAATGCAGCAAAAATCATCCAGATTGCTGTGTCTTTTAACATGCTAAAATCCCACATCTCCACTTTAGAGAGTAGTGCAGCACATATTCCGGTATATATTATTGTTATTGCATAAATAATTAAAAAGTGTCTTATAATTAATGCACTAAGAACGGGCTTAAGATCCTTACGCATGCCACTGTTTAAGCAAATAAAAATTAGAAAAACGATGCCCAATATGATATAGGCATGTTCTCTTGTATTGAAAATTTCAGAGAGTGGCATGAACAAAGATAAACATCCGCTTGAAGATGAGCATAAGTTTCCAGCCTGCATTTCAAAAATAATGAACTTGTACAACATCTTCAAACTATCCCCATTTGAAGACATAAACAGTTCTGAATTCCGCAAATACGAGGATAATCAAGACGCACCATTGAATTACACATTTCTCAAATTAAGGAAAACGAGTGCTGGATAAAGAGACGCTGTTAAATCGCTAATCCTGTGATAACACGTAAATATCATTATGACCCGAAATTTATAAAGCTTGGTTCTACATATTGGCTTTATTTTATAGCTTAGTGAAAAGCTTAACAAATAGGGAAGAACATGTATATCATCATCGATACCAGCTCGGTCAATGCTGACCTTAAGCTTAAAAATGCGGGGATCGTAAAGCTGACCAGCAAGGCTAAAGACCAAGGTTACAGGGTATGCTTTCCGAGGGTGGTCATTGAAGAAATGGCCAAGCACTATTCGGAAAATACCGCGAAGGCCCTCAAGGATCTTAAACGCGCAGCTAAGATTCTTGACGACGAAACGGAGACATTAGTTCTGAATGAAACAGAAGTTGAAACCGCAGAAGAGATAGTTGCAGATTATTTGCCCAAGCTTAGGAAACGGATAAAGGAACTTGGTGCAGAAATATTGAAACTTCCTTCAAGGGACCAACAACATGAAATCTTGAAAAAAGCTGTCAAGCGGATAAAACCGTTCAACAGTGCGGGTGTCGGCTACCAAGATGCTACGATCTGGGCGAACATAATGGATATCATGCTTAAATTTTCCGAGCATGAGGGAATTGTAAAGCCAAAGGTGATCCTAGTCTCAAGTAACCATACCGATTTCTGTAATAGTGACAAGTTCGACCTGCATGATGACCTGGCCGCGGAGCTGGAGGAAATCGGCGTTCCGGATATTGCCGTGAAGATCGTAAAAACCTTGGATGATGCCTCTTCCGAACTTACCACACATACAGATAAGATCATTTCCGATGAAACCCTGGCGTTCTTCAAAGATCCGATATATGCATCATCCACATTCAGGAGAGAAGTTGAAAAGCTGATACTAGACAAGCTTTCTTTCAAAGCTTTTAATAGTTCGGAAGTCGGACTTGGCGATATTTTTGAAGATCCCACTATCGATATGATGCACGAGGATTTCGATTATTCAGCCATCGAGGCTGAAATACTTTCCGAAGAAGAGATTTCGATCTCGCTAAAAGTTTCCCTCACTTGCCAATTGGATGTCTTCGTTGATAAATCGGAAGCGTATCACCTTGAAGAAGGTACTTTAAGTATCTATGATCATGATTGGAATAATCATTATGTTGCTGCGCAACTTGAAAAGCAGGTATGGTTTGAGGTTAACCTCATCACCTCAAACAACTTCCAAGAAATTTCGAGCTTTGAGATCGAAGCATCAGAAGAACTAAACGATGAAATGGAATTTGATTAGAGAATATTGTAGCAATACGTATAATTTTCATATCGGCCAGATTTTTTGTTCTATTAAAATCCGGTGAAGGTGATCTAATTTAAAATCACCTTGATTTTTGACACCAGATTAAATGAATTTTTTTTCTCTCCAAATCCTCTATTATAGGCTCAATAAGCAATAAAAGGCGATTTAAATGTTCAAAGTATTCATGCTGATCGGTAGTTTTCTGTTACTGTCTTCTCCGTATATGCCAAAAGCGGGAACAGCAACAGCCCAGTGCGGAGGCCGTTCCGCAGGCCGAAAATGCGGGACGGCCAGTTTGCAGGCATTATTTGGGTAAATCCTATTTATGGTTTTTGATTGATAATATCGCTATTTAATTCCATTTTTTTGGTAAATACATAACATAGGTTCAGCAGTTCCACCAATTGATTATAAAAAAATAACATATCTGTTAGTTCCTCGCCTTCAGGAGATTCAGCAGCGAAATGAATCCACCCCTCGTATAGCTTCCAAAGCTTAGTACGGGATTCGTGAATCGGATGGTTCACGAAAAAATAAGTAATTGACGGCACAGGATTATCAAGATCTTCATCGGAAATATCAACAGGTTGATAATTTAAAGCCTTTAAAATTTCTTCCATAACATTTTATTTATTGATGAAACTATATACCCTTCTTAATTGATCTACAAAATCTTTAAAATCACCGTCATAGTGTTTCTTTAGTACTAAGAGCTGAAATTGGCTTTGCTGAAAATAACTGACCAGTTTGCTATCTTCAACAGAGTTCAATAGCACATATTTTCTCGGGCTGTAGCTCAGCATAGCAAAGAAAGCGGTATTGAAGTAATATTGTAGCGGATGTATTCTTCCTTGAAGCATTAATCGAAGTTCCAGTTTATAATAATCCCCCATGTCTTTCCATAGAAAACAGATTTCTGGTGTTTCATTATTAAAGCCGCATGGCGTCATATACGATCTTCTTGGCTTGCCCTTTACATTACGCATTCCATATGTATAACTGTAGTGTGTGTACAACCTTCCTGAAAGTAAAGGAAGCGCCTTTTGCCAGAGCTCAAAAAGCTGATTGAAATTATTTTGGTTCTGTTTCCTTTTTTCAGAAAGCTTATAAGCGTCTTCTTTATATTCCGGGCTGGCAACCAAGGCTATTTTCTTCATTTCGAAGCAAATCTCAAGGAGGTTTTGTTGTTCGTCCGAAAGATCGATTTCAGAAAGTTGCATTTCATTAAGCACGTATGTTGTAAAGCTTCTTACCTCGGTTTTAGCCTTGTTCAAAATCCCTATATAAGGAATTAGAAAGGGATAATGATTTGTTCGGAACCTTTCATTGTTGTTATCTGCCAAACAGAAACCCAACACCGTATGGGTTTCTCTAGGTGGCTGTTCTTGAATTGAATGAACTGCTTTCCGTAGCTCCGCTCTCTTTGCAGATACTACAGGGAGTTGTTTTCCAGGTTTATATAAGCCTTTATATCTCACTTTCGATGATACATGTAAACTGTCCTTTGACTTATGGATCATCAGATACTTAGATCCCCCTGTTTCCTGATCAAAAAATCCCGGCCAATAATAGTCCTCGAAATTATACTCAGTGTAATAGTACATCAGTTGGTTAAGCGAAAAATAAGCATATCGGCTCAAATAGTTTTCATGGGTATCAACGCTGCAACTTACCAGTAGTTCGGATGTGGTGACCTTAATATAAACTAGTTCTTCAGGCTCTTTATCCAGAATTACACCGATTACAAGCAGTTCATTGCTGAAAGATATCTTTCTGATTTTAATGGGAAAATAACCCCTTTTGGGTTTTCTGATCTCGGAATATTGGTTCAGTGTATTTTCTGTAAGTATCCTTGTATTTGGCGGAAAGGGCAAATGAAAAAAGTTCATCGATGGAATAGTTTTATCCTCCATAAACCACCTCTCTTTCTTTTTTTAATTGTGTGTAGGATTCCGCCACAGTTGCAAGGGAATTTATCTTGTCACCGCACATAATTTTAGTGAGCTTTAAAAAGGTGGAAACACGGGTGAATATTTGTTCCGCATCGGCTTGTTCAACCTTAAAATCATCTTTGTAACGTGCAGCGGAATAACTTTTTACCATAATATCAAAGAGCCGTTTATCATCTTCCCTGCCCGTTAAGAAGAGGCTTGATGGTGCCGGAGAAAAGCTATCGCACAACCGAAGCTGTCTATACAGGTTGTGTATATCAGAACGGTATGCCAGATGAACCCTTATCAAAGCAATACAGCATTGCTCTGCAACCTGATGCGCCATGAATGCGCTTAGATTGTAATGTTGGTTCGTTAAGCATTCTTTTGCACTTTTTAAAAAACCTGTTGCCAATGTAGAGCGGTGATTGTAATGTTTTTGGGCTTTTACTGCTCCTTGGGTGGGTATAAAATTTATGATATGAGTGCGCTGCACCATACCATCCCGACTATAAAGAATCTCGCTCTCGTTATAAATGGTGATGAAAAACCTGTTATTGGCCTTTATTGCATCCGTAATAGTTTCTTTCCCATGAGCCAATATGGTGATCTTGCCGAACGGATAATGATTATTGGCAAAGTCCTGCACCTCGTGTTCAATTCTGGTAACGCTTTCGGTTACCATCAACAAAAAATAATGATAGTTTTCTGTATGGTGGTCTTCTATAAAACACCCGTCATTGACTTTAAAATAGATGTTTTTCCCAAAGCTATAGATTTGCTCGGGCTTGAATTTTTGAACCAGCTCTTTGATAAAGGCCGAAAAGGTTTCTTTCTGGATGTGACCAGATTGCGAGAATTGTGTTTCCATAATCGTGACATTTTTGATTTATTAGATCAAAAATGCTGTACGGCAGTGCCGTAACCTACCACTAAAGCTGGTATCTTACTACAATACATTGGTTCATTACTATATTAGGAATTTATTATATTTGCTTTATGGAAACGCCTACAAAATCTAACAAAGTGCACATCGGCAGAAAGATCAGCCGCATCAGGGAAATACGTGGTATAAAACAAGATTTTCTTGCTATTGAACTAGGCGTAAGCCAGCAGACGATTTCTAAAATCGAGCAGAGTGAGGAAGTTGAAGATGTAATGTTGGAAAAAATTGCAGGTGTGCTAGGTGTGAGTGCTGATGCAATAAAGAATTTCAGTGAAGAGGTTCTAATATTCCATATCCAAAATATGCATGATAATGCATCTGCATATCAGTACAATTATCAATGCCACTACAATCCACTTGATAAAGTTGTCGAGCTTTATGAGCGACTACTTGCCAGCGAACGTGAAAAAATAGAAATTCTAAAGGGAAAATAGATTCATATTATTCATGTAAACATATTTAGGTAAATCAGTGGTCAACTAACGGTGGGGATGAAATTTTATAACAATTTAAAATAAGTGCATTAAATATATCTTTCTTTGTTTTCATTGCAATGCATCTCAACAACCTCCACCCACTTTTCGTACCAGTACCACATGTTTTCAACTTGAACTCCAAATCCTTTTCCTACGCCTTTAGCATTAAGGGATTGCCAGAGTTGTGTATGTTGGTACATTTTAAATTTAGTAAAGCCTTTCGCTTGCATTGATTTACATATTTGCGTTGGAAGATGTTTTTTCAATTCACGATCTTTTATCACAACATATTCTTTATTAATGTGCTGTGCAGCAGGTGAATCAGCTTTCAGAAATTCAATAACCTTATCAGCTTGACCTTTCTTATTAACGATCTTTGGTACATAAAGAACCCTGTAAGCAAAGCGACTGTCATTAAATTCCTGTTCAGTTAAACCATCGTCAAATGCATTAATATAAGCTGATATATTTTGAGGGAGATCCGTAAATTGCCTAAGTTGCGCCGCATGCTCATCTTTGATCGAAGAAAACTGTAGCGAAAATGAAAGATGCTTATCAATACCATACTTTGTATCAAATAACGATTTAATAGCATCATTATAATTCAGGCAACAAGCCTGAAATCTTGCACTTAGGTATTCATCTATTTTATTAGTCATCTGATGTTCAATTTCATGTCTTAAACCAATTAAGAATCGCAGATTTGCCGCCACTATCGATTCTACAGGTGATTCATCGCAATTTAGACATCTTTCCAGCTCATAAAATTTATACGCTTTACGCTTAGTTCTATCGTACCGTTTCCTACCATTCTTAACCGTATGATACCTATATTCTATACCCTTATCTCTAAAATAAGCGTGCAAAAGATATGTCCAGGAAATGGTTGACAGAACAATATATGTTTCTGATTTAAAGTGAATATTCGGATTATTAAAAATTTGTACAGCACTAAGCATTGCTTCTCGAGATTTAGTTAGAAGCTCCTCTTTTATCGACCAAGTTTTTCTCTTACCCATGATTTAATGTCTCCTTGGTGCTGATCTAGTGTGAGGTCTGACGTAAGTACCGTCTTTGCGAGTGTATCCTTTTATATGAACCGTTCCACCCGAAGAAGTGGAAGATTTTTTGCTACTGATACCACCTCCATATGTTGAATTTGAAACTTGATTGTAAGAATACCCTGCATCATCATTAAAAGTTAGTGCCGTAAGTTGCTTTTTGTTAAGCTTTGCCAACTTACGCCAGCTTGTTAAGTATGCGCTATATCCATTAATCTGACCATATTTTGTTTTTGCTCGCTTACCTTTTCCCCAATAAATAAAAGGCCTATTAGCTGGAATAATAGCTGTAGAATTATTTTCGTTGGGCTGCGAATAAACAGGTGTTTCCTCACCAGAACTAACTAAATAGTAATTGGTGGTGCAGCTGGATAAAATAATTGTGCATGTCAGAATTACGAATGTGAATCGACTTATTAAGCCGAAAAATGTTTTATTAGTTTTGACCATGATTAGTTATTAAATATCTACTAATGTAGATATGATTATAGCCGTATCAAAACGGGAAACCGTAAAGCCTTTATTTTATATCAAATTATAAACTATGTCCGTGTGAAATATCCCTACTTGCTTTTTTTCTTCTGCGTTTTTCTGCCTCCTCTACCGGATTTGTCTGAGGTGAATCATAAACTGGTTCCATCAAAATGCTGAGTAAATCAGCACCAAATTCACCTATAGAACTTACCATTTGGCCAACATTTTCAAATAAGCCGTCTGCTACTCCGATAGTGAGTTCTTTGAGCGGTTGAGATAAATTAATATTTCGGTGTTGAATGCCATCCAAAATTCTCATCAGCATTTTTTGTTCCGCTGTTCCATTTTTCATCGTATTAGCATAGGCAAGGGTATCTTTTAACCCTCTGTCAAACCCAAAAAACGCATCAAAAAGACTTTCACCAGACTGTTTGAAAGCTGTTCGGTTAAATTCGCCAAGCTTGGCGGAATGCACTTTGTTATTTCCCTTGGAGGTATTCTGCGGGCTAAGCTTAATTCTATTTGTAATGTCCTTACGGCTGACAATGATCTGAATATGATCCTGTCTTCCATCTTTGCGCTCGCCCTTTTGCCTTGTTCCATCCTTTACTTCCTTATCTGTGTGTTTGTAATAACGATAGTTTTCGTGCTTGCCATACCAGAGCAAATCTTTATGGCTGTTAACGCCTGTCCTCTTAAAGTTTTTGGCGTATTCGTCCATTACCCTCACAGCAAATTCCTTTAGCTTTTCCTTTGTACCTTCTTTGCCGTATTTCTCGTAAAGGTGCGCCAGTTCCTTTTGGCTCGGACTGATGTTGATTAGAAAAAATTTACTATCAATGCGTCCAAGTTTGGCAATGTTGCCGTCTATCTTCATCCTGACTTCCTGCCTGCGGATTTCGTAACCTGTGCCGTTAAACCAATTTTCCTGTTCCAGACCTTTTCCTTTTTCAATCTGCATCTGGTTCTCTTTTTCAAGGTAATTGACCAGCGCACCGCTGCTGCCCTTATTGTCTCCCGTTTCTGATGTGGTGATGTTGATGAACATAAGCTATAGATTTTCCAACGATTGCCTGACATGGGCTTGCAGTTCCTCTTTTTTAACATTGGCCGTAGTCCAGCCCAGCGATTCCCTTTGTGTGATGTAATATTCGAGTATCTTGCTAAATCGTAATTTCAGCAACGCTTTGTCTTCCATATGGGTCTGTGTTTTGGCAATACCACGCTGGAGTGCTGTCATACCCTCTGCAAGCTTTTTCGTATTTTCAAGATCCTGCGCCATAAACTTGCCAATGTCCTTAATGTACAGTGTGTGTTGTTTTGCTATTGTCACTAGTGTACCCGAATCGCTGAAGATAGGCAACAGGAAATCTTTTTCCTGCGTTTTGAAAAAGCCAATAATTCGGTTATTTCCGTTGACCAGCTCTTTTTTCAGCAGTTCGTCATTCAGGTCTAAGGGGTCTTTCTTGCTCCGGTAGAAATACTCTACCATTTGTATGACGGTCGTTTTTTTTGTCCTGCCCAGCTTGAGGGCAATCTTTTCCAGTTTTATATCGGTGGCTACTGGGTAGCGCACCGATTTTGTATTGATATCCTCCATATCCTGAATGTTTAAGGATGGTTTGGTATTTCGATAATAAATCTTACTCGAGTACCTCTTTGCGGGTGCCATGAAGGATTGTATTCTATGTAGCCGTATTCTACAAGGTCTTTGATGTTTTTATGGTAGGTGGCAATAGACCTGATGCGGGAGAACCGCATCAGTTTTGGCCTGCTGACCTGAAAGGTTTTTTCAGGCGCATCGCTATCGCTGTAGTAGAACAATGCCATCAGCAGGCTGATGTGTGTGGCATAAAATCGGCTTTCCAGTGCCACCCGTTCAAAATATCCACTAAGGGCATGGCGTTGTATGTTCAGATAGTTCTTCATGTTATTCTCCTTTCAATATTTTTTCTATTTGTACCCGGCTGTAATACATCGTACCTCCAACTTTGCGGAACGGTAATGTTCCGTTGATGCGCAGGTTCTGTAAAGTACCTGGTGATATGTTCAGCATTTTGCGCACCTGCGCACTTCTTAGCCATTCGCCGTTTTGCTGGTGTTCCATCCCTTGTCCGATAATGTCTTTCATTTCCTGCAACAGTTCGGTTTTGAACTGGCGGAGGTCTTCCATTGTGATGATGTCCATTTTCATAAATTGCACTCCTCTCTAATGTTTTAATTTGCTGATTAGCTGGCTAATCATATATCTAATTAGCTGGCTAACTGCTTATCTGCTAGTTTAGCTAATTGGTATACCTGAAAGTATACCGTTTATGGTTCTTAAAAGGCTTGCAAAGCCTCAAAGTAGCCCCGGAGGCTACTTGAAACCCCTGTAGCGATAGCGTAAGGGCAAGCAAGTAGGGCTCTGCCCAACTTCCGCTTGCTCAGCCCCTGAAAAGGGGACTGACTGCCTGAACCGCCTTTCTACCGCCAATGACTACACCCATGAAAGCGCCACAACCCTTTGGGCTGTACCGAATTATCATGCTGTGCCAGTGGTTATTGTTACACATAAACCATGGTTATGTGGATATATATCTATGTTGCTATATGGATATGTATCTGCTTGGCTATAGGGATAGGTAGTTATATTGGTGGTGGGATACCGTTCGTTGGGGAATAGATTTCTTCCCTGGTTTTCTTCTTTCCCGATCTTACCCATTCGGATAGTTCCACTGTGGAGAAATACAGTCTTTTGCCCCGCTTGTTAACGGGGATTTCCTTCCGGCTTACTTTGGTGTAAAGCGTGGGTACGGACAGGCTAAGAAATTCGGCAGCCTGTCTGATGGTCAATAAATCGTCTCGGGGACGTTGGGAATTTTGCAACCTGTTTTCCAGCAACAGGTCTTTAATATAATCTACCTTTTCGTGCAGTACGCTAATGGCCTGCGGTAGTTCTTCAAATGTGTACTTCATAAGCGGTATCTTTTGTTTTGATACCGCAATGATAGTCGCTTGTTTTGTAGGGTTACAACACGTTAAACTGCATCCTTACCGTTTCCCTACTAATATTTACTGTTTTTTTTGTTTCGGACTGTTGGAACCAGAAAAGGAACTTTGTCTTTCATCCTTACCTCTAAAATTGGTGATTTGCAGACCTTGGTATCGGAAGATATTATCGCACTGAGCCAGCCCTCCGAATATTCGTTTACCTTATCTCCATTGCTATATAAGAAGTGTTTTAGAATCCATTTTTCAAGTTCTGCCTTATTGCATCCCACAATCAGGTTAGCTTCATAGAGCTGCTTAAAAGCATCGGCAAGCATATTACTGTTTCCGTTGAAGATCATCTGGCTTGCAGGTTGCTCGTCCGCTTTTATAAGAGCTGCTAGTTGGCTGAAATGTTCCTTTGAAAAATAAGTCCTTAGGATTTGCAAAAAGTCATTGATATACTGATGATTGAATTTTGGCCGACCCGCATCGGGATTATATGGGATTTTTGGGGATAGCTCTGCCGTAGCATCTTCAACTTGTTCTGGTTGATTTTCCTGTTTGACCATCCATTCTTCGAACGTTTCACGAGGATGTAGGATTTCATCAATTTCGCTGACCAGTTCACTTAAGAATTTGTCCCTAATCTTTAATGTATCGTGCAGACTTTCCACAAACTCATCGCCTATATAAATATCCTTGTAGTCTGATTGCAGGTTGTTAACGATGAACAAGTAATCGAGTTGAATCGAAAATATGAAGTTGCTGGGATATTCCGCTCTAAGCTCACCGTAATGTTCGTGGAAATTTGTCCATATTAGTTTAAACCTTTCCTTTAATTTTTTGAGCTGTTCAAATTCTCTTTTTAAACTGATGTCATTAAGAGATAGCAGATCAATTAATGCCATGTCTTTTAATACCCTGATTTCACTCTTATAAGTAAAAGAATCATAGTAATGTGTTTCATGGACAAGGCTATAAGCTGGCTTATTTCCATCTTGTTTTATTGGACTTTTCAATTCAGCCTTAGTAATGATGCGGAGTTCGAACGTCTGTAAACGAACTAAAAAATTGGCTAAATTTTGCATAAATTAATCATGTTTAAGCGCTGATTCTTAAATATATTGAAAATTTAACCCATTATATTAATTAGATCAAAAGAAAAGAAGCGATTTTTAAAATGCAGATATCATATTCTTCCATTTGTTCGTCTGAAAAACCTAACGTAAGTTTGACTTCTATCCTCTTGATGAGGTGTTTCCTAAAAGTTTGCAATTTGAGCGTTTCTTCTAACTGCTCTAAATTGTTATGTTCATCGTTTTTTCTATTGGTTAATTATAATAGTGTCCATTCTCCACCACGTCAGCATCCGTTTGAAAACCGCGCAATTGCGTTCAGCAAATTCAAACTGATCGAAGCCAATTTCAATTTCAAAGACTTAACCAGCCCAGCTCAAAACCAAAGCAGGTATCTACTATTTCGCTTTTAATCTGGGTTATTGTGAACTCAAGGAGTGTAAGATCATGGTAGGGTTTAACTCCTAATAGACAGGTGTTTAATTGCAACTTTACTAATTAATTCAATAAAAGATACCGTCAACACTTAAAATAACCTGAATTTTCAAATCTCGTGGATATACTGTATGACTGACCGGTAATATTCGAGCTTACTGGGCATTGGTAACTGTACAATCTCCACGTTGTTCGCTTTGAACAGATCGAGCTTATACTGTGAGGAGGAAACATAATCTTTGGGGATGTAATAATAGATCTTGTTTTTGATCTGTATCTTATTCTTGTAGAACTTACTCCTTGCCCTATAGGTCAATAGCCACCAAAGGTCATTTTCTACAAAATCCAGTCCCAGTCCGAAGATATGGACATCATGGGTAAAGAAAAGGTCAATCCAAGACTGGATTGCCAGACTACCCTTCTCTGCGAGCCTTTTTTCAAGTGGATCCTTTTTAACCAGTCTGCTCTGGTAAGAAGTACCATTAACGACATAATTGCGCATGTTCTGTAACTGTCCGCAGTAATGCTCATAACCAAGATTGATCGAAAGTGGATAATTGCTTTCACCGTGTAGGTGCCAGTAGGTCGTGCGATCACATTCATTCTTCCTGAAGATGCTATACAACGTCTCATTGACAATACCGAGGTTCTTTGCAGGCGCTATTCCCTGCAGTGAATAATCATAATTGGTGGTCATTACATGTGCCGGCTGCAACGCACGAATAGCCTCGTGGATTTCATTTTGGGTTATTTTTGCTACTTGTTCTGCGATAAATATTTTTAGAGCTTTTTCCTCTATACGGCCATTGCGTTGCAGGGCACTCAAGAAAATTTCTTCGTAAAGCAAAGGAAAAGGTTTTTTGTCATGAAAAACAATCTGCTGCGAAACGCCACAAAAATCCGTTATTTTATTTAGAAGGTTGGTCCAGGTAACACCTGTACCAAGGTCGTTGAAATGGTTTCCAACTAAGAGCGCAATATTTTTCATTCGGAAAACGATTTGGTTTAGCGAATTTAGGGAAAAATGTTTTAAAGCTGATGTCAAACACCCGCGCTTTCACTTGGGAGCGACGTGGCGCTAAAAAATTCTCGTAATCTTCGCTATGGCATCTTCCTCTATCTTCAGTTCGGATCTGTATCAGACGTAAAAGCAACCAATGCAAAACGGCGGACACTGGGAACCTCAAGGATACCATTGATTTCTTTCCGCTAAATTTCCGCAACATTGATTAGAGCTGAACTCGCAGCTTTTGTAGTTGCTCAAGATGGATGTAATTGATTTCCTCAAGTTCTTCAAAAGTAAATTCGTCAATACCATGATAGCGCCTCTGCAACTTGGATTTGAACACATCAAGATACTCCTCCTTTTCTACCGAGCGGCCGGCAAGTAGCTGAAAATCATAATTCTGAGTTTGATAGCCAATCTTCAAAGCCAGTTCTCCCCAGTTCTCGGCAACTTCGGTATAAAGTTGGTAGTTGTCCAGCTGTTCCAAATGCCGGTTGACCTCCTCGCTCAGTTTTGGATGTTTACGGTGCTTATGGGCCATCAGCTGAACACTTTCTTTTTTCACCTCGAAAAATGTAGTTGGCAGGTAATTCGGAAGATCGGTTTTGAGCAAATAGTCACAGATCCGCCTTTGGTTATCTTTTTCTCCTTCAATTGCACCAGTTTTTGTATATTTGAGCATCAAAAACATGGGGGATTAAAGTTGGTATAGCTCTTTTGCTTCATTGTCCTTTGAGATGGTGTTTGGTATTCTTTTGGCACATCCGCCAGTAAAATTCTTCGCCAGTTTATTTGGCAGGTTGCTGATTAAATAGATAATAATTTACACCTACCTCGTCTAATTTATCCATAATAAATTCAGACGATATTCCTATATTCTTCGTAATCAGCATAGCAACTACTGCTCCGTTATGAAATATTGGTCCTCCACTATATCCAGAAGGATCGAATCCGTTATTCGAAATCGGATTAAGCCTTATCTCTTCTTTATGAGGTATGTTGGTTGTAAGTAGAAATGTTATAACGTTCGTTACCAGCCCTGGTTTACTAAGCGCAGTTATTTTATTCGCATTTAGGCAGTCAAATTTCCCAGTAAGTATGGACTTTTTGATTCTGCTTAGCTCGTGATCCTCCGAATAACCATACTTAGCGGCATGCGCTTTTGCATCATCTATTACACATTGGCGAGTTCCTCGATTTGGATTGACATTATCTTGATACGCTAGATTCGAAAAACCTTTAAATACTAAATCGTCTTCGCTTATTAATTCAGCAGATGGTTTGAAGGCATAAAAATCTGAATCTTCCACTTCAAGTTTTCCTATACATAAATCATGGTGTTCAGGTGGCCCCTGATCGAAAAGGTCTTTATCTAAAACCAGCAGTGGTTTGAGTAATGGGATAAAAACTCTATTAATAACTGCAAAAAAAACTCTTCCTGGCTTCCTGATGGTATGGGCAGCTGTTACATAATATCCATTTTCGTTAATGAAAAATGCAGTTCCAATATTAGCATAAGTATTCAATTCTGCATCGTAGCCTACTATTGGAAAATATGGGGTAGTTGATGAACTCATATGTTAACTATAAATAAATTACAAATGTAGTAAATTGATTAAAGTGCATGATCGTAGTTTATAGGATTACGTTGGGAAAATTTCAATCTTTGTTGATATAATCTATCACTATAAGACGATTGAAACCTTCGCGCTTATTCTTCAGTCAAGGCAAATCAGGTTTAGTAGCCTTACTTGTCTATAGGGAGTAAATTTGGGAGTTGTTTAAGATTCGATTTAATAGATCCATTTTTATGAACATAAAAATTTTTAAATAGACTATTGTTTTTCTAATCTTAGAATAAATACATTAGCTTGCAGACTAGGTTATTTTAATCTGATCATTGTCCATTAGACCATTCATAAAATGAACTATAAAGCAATTAACACTCATCATTCCGCTCCGGACCAAGCTTTTGAAGCCTTATGTAATCAACTGTTCGAGCGTTGGCTGCGCCGAGAACATGGGGCAGATTTAATCGATTTTGTAGTGGTTAACGGGGATGGAGGCGATGGTGGTGTGGAAGCCTATGGTGAGATGAAAGATGGGAAATTTATCGGTTTACAGGCAAAGTATTTTACAGAAAAGCTGTCAACGACACAGGTGACAGAAATTGAAGGATCGATTGCAACAGCACGAAATGTGCGCAAAACATTGAAGCTTTATATTGTTTGCATACCCCGTAGTTTGACTAATATCAAAATCATCAATAAAAAAACTAACGCAACAGCTAAAGCAACGGATTATAGCAAAACCCAAGGAATTATCACCAGATCCAAAGCGCTTTACAAGGGCTTGAAAATTGTATTTTGGGGCGAGCATGAGTTGAATAAGGAACTTGAACGATTTGAAAATATAGGGACGCGTAAACTTTGGTTTGATAAATCCGTTATAGATTTTGAAAAGCTCGTTCACCGTCTCGATTTGTCCATGAAAGGCTGGCTTTTATCCAGATATGTTCCAGATTTACACGTGTCTGGATTTATCCAAGAAAGAATTGAAAAACATCTTTACAGTGCTAATTTCAGAACTCAGCTGGAGACCAAACTCAAAAAGGTCAACAGTAGCCTACAAGAAATCCAGACTCATATATCTGTCATCGAGAAAGAGCTTAATCAGGGTCTAGGTGCGGCGCTGAAGCAGAGCCTGAACAATTCCATCAGAATTATTGATAAAGGTATTTCAGCAGTAAACAAGGGCAAAATCGATTTGTCCCTACAGCTTCCGGATCGGCTCTCGACTGACGAGTTTTATCAGGATTTGAATAATATTGGCCTGCCGGAAACCTTGAAAAACGAGCTCCAGAGTTTGCAGTCTTTGTTCGCCAATGTTGATTTTAGGGAAGTGAAAGAAGATATCCAGGCCTCCAAACTGCGTTATCTTATCTTTTCAGGAAATGCGGGAACAGGTAAAACACATGCACTCTGCAATGCGACCGAACAACTCCTAAAGCACCAATACCCTGCAGTGATCATTCAGGCCAAAGATGCCGTCAGTAAAAGTCTTGGCAGCATACTCAAAGATGGCTTCTCGAGCTTTTCAGGTTGGGAAGAGGAAGAAATACTCTCCGCTCTGGAAGCCTTGGCACATGCCTGTGAAGTAGACCGGGCAGAAAAAAATAAAACATCTGCCCTTTTTGAGCCCATTAAAACAGTGATCTGCTTGGACGGTATCGATGAAGTCAAACGCATTGACTGGGAGAGATGGGTACCCATCATCAATTCACTGCCGGCCCAGATCGGGAAATTTCCGAGGTTGCAGTTTGTCATCAGCTGCCGCAATAGCTTTGGGGATAACGCAGAGCTGAGCAGAGATTTTCCAGCTAAATTTTACAAATTGCCACCGATCGGGGATGTAGACCATCGCGTATTATTCAAGAAATATGTAGATGCCTACAATGCCCCGGATGACCAATGGATAAAATTAAAACTTAAAAATATACTTGCCGTTAAGCTATTTTGTACCGAATACAAAGATCAGCGCGGCCAGGATATACCGCTGACAACTTCACTAACCAAACTAATCAAGTTACAGCTGCTGGGCATTCAAAAAGAAATCAATGAGGCTTATGGTTCCACATGGCGGGAGCAGGAC
Organism: Pedobacter psychrodurus; assembly: GCF_004331735.1. Lineage (GTDB taxonomy): Bacteria > Bacteroidota > Bacteroidia > Sphingobacteriales > Sphingobacteriaceae > Pedobacter > Pedobacter psychrodurus. The sequence continues at coordinate 21,112 of NZ_SJSO01000023.1, read as the reverse complement.
CAGGTGCTGGATAAGACCATGACCCTAATCGCCCTATTGATTTTCGACCAACATCAAATGGAGCAGGAATTTACCGTCGAATATATCGCCAAGCGTATCTCTGGAATCAAAAAAAAGGAGGTCAGGAACATTCTGAATGCCCTGTGCGAACATGGTATCCTGCTGCTGGATAAGGTCCAACAACCCGGTACTATAGTCGATGAATATTTTTATAAGCCGACCTATGAGTCCATTCTTGAATTTATCCTGGCCAACCAGATTGTTAATGATTTTGTAAATCAGCAGGTTAAACAATATCCTGAAGAACTGAAGCAGCGCAATGAAATCATTGACATGGCTGCGGAGATCCTCATGCGTGACCATGGGATTACCCCAGGTACAGATGCCCTCTGGGGCAATCTTGGACAGCCGAAATTAAGGGAAATCACCCTAAAGAATATTCCTGAGGTACCTGAAATTGCGGAAACCTATATAGAGGAAGGTAAGCTCGAATTTAAACAGTCATTCCAGGGCCGCGATCAGATTTTTGAGGATTGGATCATGCAGTCACTGGGTGTCCCCAATGCCCCTTTCGATACGATGTACCTGCACGGGATTTTGGCTGGTTATTCCTCAACCTTCCAACGTGACCTTCTCTGGTCAGGGCCCGATTATGCCCAAGATGCAGATGGGATCCGCATTGCGGATCACTTAATTCATATTGAACTTGAGCTTACGCAAAAATTTGATGACCTGCCGCTGATTTTTGCCTGGAGCCTAACTTCCGTAGACAACTTGTATCGGGATTATGCCAAAACCCAACTAACCAATTGGGCTTATGTGAACCTTGCCGGCTTCCAGTCTATAATGGAACTCTTGTTTAATAAATATGACCCACAATTAGACGAAGATCTCGCTCTGATATTAATGGGTGTAGCCTCCTTACAATCCGTTCCTACATTTGAATATAAGAACCTTTCCGAATGGATCTTAGAACATGTATTTGCGCCCGAAGCTATCATTAAAATCAAAAATGCTACAATTAGACATGGCTGCCGCTCATTTTTGGAACGGGCACTAATGCTGGGCCAGCTGAATAATGCAGACCTTAAAAATGCAAGGCCCCCATATGTAAAAACTTTTGAATACCTACCCCTTGACATAGGAAAAGCAACAGGATCTGAAGATCAGCGAAAGCCAATTGTTGGGGATTTAGCATGGTATGTCATTAAGTACAGCTATGAGAAATTACTTAACTATGGCTCGGAATCCCAGAATTCTCCAACAAAAAAGTTTCTAACGCTTTACAATTCCCGCTTAAAGCTTAATCTTGGCCCACTGGAATTTGCGATATCCGCTGCCATCGCTTACATCAAATCGCTCGGATGGGAAGATACAGGCCTAAGCAGTTTCACAGGGGAATCCCACGGATCTTTAAGCGAAATTTCGACCTACCCAGAAAAATATACCTGGCTGGCTGTTAATCATATTAAGGGTTACCTCGCCGACTATCTTCCTTTTCAATCGGATTTTTCAAAAGATAAGATCCTCGACTACGGTAAATTTCTTACACTGAAAAATCCGGCTAATGATATTAAAAATAAAACACTATTTCCCGAGGTTCGATCAGCATGGATATTACCTAATGTGATTGCGAGTAAACTCCTGTTAACGGAAAACGATCACGTTGTACAGCTGAAAGCATGGGTAGAATCACCTGCTGACTTTGAACTCAAACCATGGTATGAAATAACTTCTTCCACCTTAAAATTAATGGCAGATGTTGTCCCTCGCAAAAAATGGCTGGTATTGGACAATGATACCACTGTTATTGAACCCAATGGTTATGGTAGGGTAAGTTTCAAAAGCAAGGCCTTTCTAATCAAAGAATCCCAGTTTGATGCACTGATTAATACAACAAACCAGCCGGACTTCTATAAAAAATCTGATTTCAAAATTGACTACCTGCACGCCACTCCGGACGTGGACTTTTATATCTCACCCATTGATGCCATTTGGATGAAATGGATTGAGGAGGATGACCCCTTAGCGGAATATAGTGGCTATGACGCGATGGCGGCCATTTCGAAGGTCACAACAACGGAAAAACATGCGGAACAAACCTATATTATGCCAGCCAAACAATTGCGGGAATGGTTGGCAATTACCAGTGGCAACGGTAAGGTTTTACTGAATAACAAGGGAGATATTGTTGGAGTTTTTAGTGAAGTTGGCGAAAGTTTTTATGACCATCAGCAAATGTTACTGGTTGATCAGACCCTGCTGAATAAAAAACTGAAACAACATGGCTACAAAATAGTATGGTCTGTATTTACTTTTAAAACTGCAAAATTTACCGGCCAGGGCAACCAGGAGACCTACCATCAGGATTGCGAATTGTCGCTAGTCTGGAAGGACGGCAACGACTTTAAACAAAACCGATATCACAAAGGGTACAACCGTTAACATAATGGCTTTTACTACATGAACAATTCTGAGAAAGAGTTACCTGAAGGTAGCATTTTAACTTTATTCCGTGGCGACAGCATTTATAACACCAAGACCAAACCGGGCAGTTATCGATCCGAGGGGCTGACTTCAAGCGCCTTTGGCGCTGGCTCGGATCCACAAAACATTGAGAAGAAAACGTTGCTGAGAACCATTAAAGAGCATATCGACCACAAGAAAAAACTTGAAAAGGTTTATTTTAGGATATCTGATTACCTGGCCTTTTCGGAATCGAAATCCCGAGCAATGGAATGGGCATCGGGAATGCAGCCGGAACTTTTACAGCCTTGCACGGAAGCCTATACCGAAACCAGATACCTGTTTGAAATGAAAATTCCACACCCCCTGCTTCGAGAGATTAGTACCGGGATTTATGAATTCAGGTTCAGCTGTAATACGACGCTGAAAAGAGCAAATTCACCTGGTGAAACTGCTTTTGTTCTCAACAACCTCTTTCAAATGCAGATATGCAGAATCTGCGAGAGTAAACATCCCTATCACAGCCTAATTCTGATATGTCCAAGAATGTTGCTTCAAGAATTATCCGATAATCCCGATTTTGTCAGAGCCTACGAATTAACCAGCAAGGATTTGGAATGGTTGGTCCTACCCAATGACCCAATTAATTTTGGCTTGAGAGGCACCAGAATCCAGCCTGCTGACTTCTGGCAAGCGGACTGGTTTACCATAGCCGGCGAACCCGCGAGAGATCCGATGGTCTTTTCGTATGAAAAGTCAAGCGATTGAAGATGCTCCAGGTCCTAAAATAGCCTTATTAATTGGTCTAATACAGCTCGAGTCATCCAGGTATTGCGGAGTTATAACAATATGAGAATTGGAAATTCCAGTGATATTTTTGGTAATTTAGTCCTTTAACGAAAATAATTTTAATTAACTATCTACCCTTCGATAAACTAGGATGAAAATAAAAAATGAGCAAAGCGAGTTATCCTTACAATATCTTCAACTATTAGCAAAAAAAAGAACTGGCGGCGCAATCAATTTGCGCGGGATAAATTTTCAGGTTTTATATTCTGTTTCTAAAATTCTCGACCACTTACAAAACGATGAAACAGGAAATCATATTCGTCTTGAAGGGATCGAGGATCTTGATTTGAACATACCCCAACTAGAGCTGAATTCGTGCCAATACATCCAGCTGAAGACCTCGCAAAATAGTTTGAACGCTTCTACTTTTTGGGCAATGGGTGTCCTTCAAAATTTCTTGGAGGTCTACGCTGCTGACTCCACCAGCCAGTTTAAGCTTGTGCACAACATGAACATCAAGGAAGACAGTTTAGCGGCCCTTGCTCGTGGGACAATAGCTGGGACAAATCTTAATTATTGGACAGAACGGCTCAATACTATAACTGCGTCAAAAAGCGTGGACTTAGAAAGTTTTCTAAAAAGCATTTCTTTTGAGCAGATTAATATAGAAACCTTGATGAAGAGGATTCTGGATGATCTACGGGGCAAATGGAATGTTAATCTTGGAACAGAAAGTATCTTTTTGCGAAGCTTGTTCTTTCATGTTTTCAATTGGTCTATTGAACGCAAATGTATTTTTCATAATGATCTGGTCACCTTATTTACTGAGGTGAGAGACGCTTTTTCTAAAGCTCCAGTAAATGAAGCGCTCAAAAACGAATGGCTTAGCGAAATATCTTTTACCCAACAACCAGCTACCAATTTAGATGACTACTTTGATGGTAAAGCATGTAAACCTGTTCACATTACAAATGGATTACCTGCCAGACGCAAGAAATGGGAAAAAGAAGTGTTCGAAAGTCTTGAGACTAATGACATCACCCTCATCAGATCATCCAGTGGTCAAGGTAAATCAACGATCGCATGGCAGGTCAGTCACCGCCTCAATCCAATCCATCACGTTTACCAATTGAACAGTTGCAACAATTGGGAACAGGTCAACTCCCTAATTGAACTACTTACAGTCAAAGTTCAACAAGGCCAACTTCCAGTTGTTGTAATTGATGGCTTGTCCGCCCAGATCAAAGACTGGGGAATGCTCGCAGACAAAACTTCCGGCCTACCGGTTAAATATCTACTAACCAGCCGTTTCGAGGATTGGCAAAGGTATGGAGCGGATCTTTCTAAACTTAGCATTCAGATTATTGACATTTTTTTGACCTACGTGGAGGCTAAGGACATATTCTTGCAGCTAAAATCTAAAGGGAAACTCAGTCCAGAAATCAATAGCTGGGAACCTGCGTGGGAAGTTATACATGAAAAGGGTCTATTAATTGAGTATACTTTTTTACTAACCCGCGGCCAAATGATTCACGAACGCTTGGCTCACCAGATTAAAACTCTGAATCAAGAAGATTCGCCATTAGCCAAAATAGAAATTTTGCGCATCATCGCAGTAGCAGATTGTTTACAGCTCTCCATTGAGACGAAGAAACTGCTAAAATACATTAACGACAACATCGGTTTTAGCTCTGACAGGCAACACGTACTCCAAACATTGGAGAATGAGTATTTTGTAAACTTTAACCATAAAAACGTAATTGGTTTACATCCTGTTCGTTCTCAGCATCTCACAGACTTACTTCATCAATTTGTGGGCATAGACGAAACACTTATAAAAATTTATCCACTGATTCAAAGTGAACTTAAGTATGACTTTTTCATCAATGCACCGTTAATACTTCAGGCCGAAGAAGCGAAAGTATTCTTTGAGCACTTTGCTGAATACCTGTCGAAAGGTGACTATGCAGAAATGGTCACAGCACTTGATGGAGTGATTCATAGTGAACCACAACGGTATTGGCTTAATAATCGTTTAGTCTTTGATGCCGCATTTGAATCAGGAGGTATCGACCTGTTCATTATGAACAGTATTCCTTTTCTCAATTCTGATCTTTTCGAAAATCTTGCAGACACTTTGCCGCCTGATATGCAGGCTGCGCTAAACCACCTGCTTGATAAAAAGAAACAACTCAGCACGTTTAAATTAACTGACACGGATGTTTACAAATTTGCTACGGCGCTTGCGACAGCAATCAAAAGCCAAGACAGCAAAAATAAATCATTCATCGGATTGGAATTCCTGTCCTTATGGTTTAAAAAGCTAGAGATAGAGTTCAATATCGATCTGAAAATTGAACCAGAACAAATGATCCGTTTTTTACAAGATATGGATTTTCAGCAGGCCAGAGAAATTTTCAGTACTTTAAGGATTAAAGAGCCTGTTCAATACGCGAAGTTCCTGAAGAGTCATAAAAGTCACATTTTAAGTTATTTAAAGATCAAAACTGATACACCTACACTGTATGAGGATGGAGATAACTTGATCATGGAATATATACTGTCTGGTGATGACGTTCAAAAAGCAAATGATCTTAGCGTGAACCGTATTAGCGAAGTTTATAGCTTTTTACCCGGATATCAACGCTACTGCACTGATGCCATCATGTTGCCTTTTCCTAGTGCAGATTTAATCTCTGCGGTATTGCAGACTGCTCATAAAGAGATGCCACCCGAGAACATCACCAATAATTTTGATGTGCATTTGAACCAAATTTGGATTTCTGTCATATCCGACAACTATAAAGCGGATTCAGCTTATGAATGGCAATCACACCTTGTTGAGTTCAGAAAGGTAAACCTGCAATATGTTAAAAATGTTTCCAGATACATTGAATCACTTTTAGAAGGGAGAAGAGAAAAAGCAAAAACACATGCCATTCAAATTGACTCTATTAGCAAAACTTTAAATTTACAATACGCTTCCTCAAAAAAATATCCAAACTTCGAAAGAAAATCTTTTAGGATTGGAAAATTCTCCGAACAAGAAAAAGCTGTGAAAAGCTGGCTATCTGCTCTGTCCAATGTGAGAGCACAGCTTGTGAATTTATTTACAGCAGAAGATCAACAGAAGCAAAATCTCGTCCTGATAAATTTCAAAGATGCTCTTTTTGGCCTGAATGATATGCAACAGGCATTTAAAGATATTGAAAACGGATCTTTTTCATATTTCCGAACGGACGAGCTAGTTAAAAGCGAGATAGAGCAGCATTACCAATTGTATCACAGCATGACGTACTATATTGCACATATACCCCTGGAGACAAGAAAAGCAGTTCGCGTTGGAAAGCTTGCGGTTTCAGAATGGTGGAAAACCCAGGAAAATAAGGGCGTTTCCGCTTTGAGAGAAATATTGAAAAATCTGACTGCAACCAGTGATTTTAAATTTTACCCACCAGTGAGGTTGAAAGAAACCTACACGTTAACATATGCAACTTTTGCTGTTGAAGGAAGTGATTTAAGTGGTTCTGAAACAATGCAGTCCCTTCTGATACTGTTGGCACCCTTAGCAGATTTGACTGCGGATTTCTTTACGATTGTTCGTGTGCAACAAGGTGTTACCATTGGTGCATTTAGGGTACAAAAAGAATTTTTCATACAAATTCAACGCATTCTGGACGGATATGATGCAGACCTTGCTGACCTTACCCCGCTTCTTCAGATTCCTGATCAGGAAATGATTATGGACATACCAGGAATATCCCTCCCACAAGTGAACGTCAACCGAGATAAAGAAACACTGGTATTATGCCTGTTTGATTTATGGAAAATAATCCAATATAGACATAGAATTGACCAATCGTCTGAAACTGAAAAGAACTGGCTAAATAAAGTGGTATCAGATTACAGGTCAAAAATTAAATCGCACTTAAAAACAATAGCCTGCAAAAAATCCGATTATCTTGGGTGGATCAGCTGGATAGAAGATGGATTAGTTGATGCCCCTGATTACACCTCCTTTGAAATAAACGAAAAACTCCTGGAAATAGCTGTTGAATGAAACATGTACGCGAGTCAATTCCAAGAACTACTTAAATTATAAAAAATGTTCCAAAAAATTTGTATAAAATCCAAAGAAAAAGATACTCAGAAAGTTGATATTTCTTTCTTGCTCGACAGTATGTTGTTCTATGGTAAAGTCATAGTATTAGTGCACAAAGAAGAACTCATTACTTTATTAAGATACTTTGGAGAAGATTTTTTAACTGAATTAATTACTTCTGGACGCATTGAATTAAGGGTGAGAGAGAATATACTAGGTTCGATGTCTTTCCCAGGTGACAAATATGGTATTGGTCTGTTTGAAGGCAAAGGTAAAAGCTATTCAACTATACTTTATGAGGCTCATAGAGAAACTGTTAGAAATAGTGCTAGCAATCAAAAATTTTCAGACCATTTTTCTAAAATCACACAACCTTTTCAATATACTCAAGACATAACTGAACAAATAAAAGCTGACTTCGAAAATGAGAGTCTGTTAAAAAAGCTGCTCCCAATTTATATAAATGCAAGGCTTCCACAGTTTCAGCTTCCAGACGAGTTATCAATAGAAATCATAAAAGATAATTCTTTCGGTCCTTTTGATGCCTATACCCTGAATACCAATATGGACATTATAAAATTGAATGAATTGAGCAAGGAAATGAAAGGTGATGATCATCATGATTTCAATTACAGCGGATTCCTATTGGCGCTCTCTGAATCCCAGGGCGACATTTTTATTGCCTCACACTTTGAAAGCGAACTTGTAACAAGCAAGCTCTATTCTGATTTCATTAGTCAACAACTTGAAGACTTGATTCGACGAAGATCAAAAAGTGAAGAAAATCTTCACTTATTTGGTGAATATATTCTAGAAAATTGCCATTCAATTGGCGATGCATTTATGAGCGGTATGATTTCTAAAAAAGAGCTATTAGAAATCTTGGAAACGGCCGATAAATTTAGGGACTGGTTGTTAAAAATACCGGAAGACAAAAACATAATTTGGGAATACCATAAGGCCGTTTCGGAGAAAACAATAGCAGACAAATTGCCAACAAAAGCAACAAGATTTGTGATTTTCGAAGGTATCGGAATCGCACTGGATGTTTTGGGTGCTGGCGGAATCGGTACAGCAGTTGGCTTAGGGCTATCTGCTGTCGATAATTTTTACCTGGACAAATTAATTGGAGGTTGGAAGCCTAATCAGTTTATCGAAAAGGATCTAATTCCTGCAATAAAAAAACAAGAACAATAATCTGATGGATATAAACAATCTTTTAAGTGGTTTCTTAGGTGCAGTCATTGCCTTAATTTTAGCCGAAGGGTGGCGTCTAGGATTAATGGCTTGGGAAAGAAAGAAAAAGAGGGAAATTTTTGTGGCCTATATCAAGAATGTAATAAAACCGGGCCTTCAGGCCTATATCAAAGACACGTTAGCTTTGAAAACAGATATCCAGACATATCCCAATCATGACACGATCTACAACCATCATAAATTTAATATGCTACCATCGTTGAATGCAGACATTTTCAAAGAACTTGGCTTTAACGAGCTATATTTTTTAACAAAAGACTTCGACCTGCACGAAAAGGTTATCGACATCTATCATTGTATAGATTATCTAAAGGCTACGATGCCTTACGAAAGCCATCAAAATTTTATTGATCAATGTGATGCTCATTTTAAGGAAAAAGGCTGTAAGACTGTAGATGACCTAATTGCTCATGCAAAAGACTGTGTGACAATTAACGATATAAAATTAGTAGCGGATGGCAATTTGAACTTGCGATTAGATTCCGCAAAATCATCCTTGCTAAGCTGCGAGACAATAATGGAGAGAATCTAGTTTTAAATATGCTAGTCCTACAAGTTTATTATTCAAACTTTTTCGAGTAAATATCCCTTAAAACAGCAACTGGCCTTCTAAGTATTGCAATGGACTCCCTTCTTCCCCGGATTCTGAGGGGTTGAGCATTACATTTGAGTTCAGCATCTGCCAATAGCAGTCATCATCAGAAACTATTTGCAGTTCATCTGACTGCAGCTTTTACCTTGTTGCCAATCCAATAGCGTTAAGCCCTGAACTGAAGCAAATTTGATGGCCTCTGCTTGCGTAAGCTGACCCCCACAAAATTTAGAATCGGAAGCTGGAGCGTAGAAACAGGCAGCCCCTTTATTATCCTTTTTAAACTGGGCGAGTTTTTCTTTGAAATCGAGCATAATGAATAAATTATTTGTTTATAAAAAAATACTATTAAACGGAATCCCGATCTTGATCCCTAACTGATGACGATCATAAAACTGTGTTTTTTCATCTTTTTCAACATTCAGCACATCTGAAAAATTCAAGAATAACTGGAGGTTAAGAAATGAAGTAGCTTTGTCTTTATTGAGCAAGCTAAACGTAACCCCTGTTCCTATCATCCAATCGGGTTTGTATTCTATTTTTGTGGGATTGTCTTCGAAACCAAATTTAGCTGTAGAATAAAGATTGAATGAGGTCGACTGTTTAACATTTAAATATTTAGACCAGTGAACCGCAGCATTATGGCTGAACGTCTCCACAAGCGGCCCCTCAAAGGCCTTCGTTTTAGAAATAATTTCCCGCTTTACGCCATTTTCTTCTTTTGTGATGGTATTTACTACCTCTTTGGGTGTTGTTCCATCAAAATTATTGTCGTTGCTGATATAGTACCCCCATTTAAAAAAATAGCCATTCTTACCATTGCCGTCTGCTCGGCCTGACTGGAAATAATTGCCGCTAAAACCTACAGACCAGGTGCTAAAATTTTTTTCATCAAGCTTTTCAGTGACCAAGGTATTGGCAGTATACATTTTATATGTGTCGCCACTTAAACTGACGTCTATATCAAACCACTTGACTTTAAAATAGTCCCATTTTATATCTTTCGTTTCTATTGCCAGCAACTGTGCATACGTGTTGTCAATTACATTAGCGCTATCCAATTTAACTTTCTCCGTCTCAAATTTCCGGAAGTCTATTCTCAATAATGTCAACGCATTATCGGCATCCTCTCTAGATTTTATTAATGAAGCGATGGTCTGGTCGGGTAATTCTTTAAATTGCTTATCCAGAATTGAACGACGCTTGTTAAGTTCATATGCGGTTCTCTCATTCTGGTGTAATAATTTAGCCTTCAATTGTTCTGGAGTTAGATTCGTATCTAAAAGAGGTATGTTTTTATCCTTAAGAAATTTGACCTCATCAGAAATTAACGCAAGCCTTGCCAGCTCTAAACTATCAATGATGTCCTTTTTTTTGTCGATAATCAGCATGTCCAGGGCAGCAATAGTTCTGCTGAACTTTTCAATTTTTGTGTTAAATTCATTTCGCTTGATTGCTACAGATGCCGTAGGATCCTTCATCGCCATATTGTAATCTTTATACAGATAGCTCCGGTATAATTTGGTGGTCGTGCAGTTGAATTGAGATTCGTTCACATACTGTGTTTTTCGGGACAGGAAAGATGCTTTGAGCTTGATTCCTGTCCCGCTGCTGGCATTTTTATTTTCAAAAAGGGAAGAAATACCATCTGAAACACCTGCTTTGATATTTGCAGAAAGCACCCAGCGAATAGGATCGGTTTCTTTCGTTTTTTTGAAAGGATTGGCAAAAGAAGCATTTAAAGCTATTTTAGTATCTTCCTCTGAATATTTCAGGGAGGCATAATTCCCGATTGCAGGCAAGCCCTGTTCGTCAAGCGTGATTTTCGAAAGATCCTGCCGAATTAGTCTGTTCATCGAATAGGTAGAAATGAATTGAGAACCCTGGTAATACTGCTTCTTTAAGTCACATTTTTGCCCCAGATCTTTACAATAGCAAGAATCAGAAAGGAAGAAAACCAATTCGTTATGGCGATCAATAATTTTCTGCCTTGTTTTGGTAATGGTTGATTTTGGTGCATTTTGCGCATTTGTGGGCTGAAAGTAGAAAATAAAAAGCGCCACCAGAATGACAAGTAGAGTTAATTTATTCATTTTGAGAGATTTATATTACTAAATCTAAGTCATGAAATGGTTATTTGCAAATGTTTTGAAAAAAAATTAACAAATTTTAATATACTTACTAGAAAGTATTAATGAAACATACAATTGGAAATTAAATTACAGGTAATCATGGAAACCAGTTAAGTTGCGTATTGAAACTAACAGCAAAAAATTTTGCAAGAAACTAATCTCTACAACGCTTTACTACTTTCCTTTAGAAACTATTCAGAGAGAAAGTTGAAACATTAGAACTAAATGAAGATTGGTATAATTGTTTTGTTCAATTGAACCCAGTGCCGGAGTCGAACCGCAAATTGATTAGTAATTTAAAATCCTTTTCATTTTTAAAAATAATGATTATATTTATACTATAGCAATTGCAGCTAAAACGTATCGAAAAAAATGGTGAGAGATTAGGTGAGTGAAAATCTAAAACCGCAGAAATACTATTTAAACGCTGATTTTTGCACCAGGTGCAAATCCCAGCGGGATCACGAAAAGCCTCACAGAAATGTGAGGCTTTTTTCGTTTAGACCATTATCATTAGCGCTTTAGTTACCGTCAATACCTCTGGTATTTTTATCATTTATATCAAGCGGAGCTTAAAATTATTCCTAATTTTCTAAAACAGAAAAATTAGACGGTTACCGATGATGGAACAATATCCAAATGTTGACCTATATCGACGGGTTGTTCAAGCAAAACTTTTCATCGATAAAATTATCCTGAAAAAAATAAATCTTCGCTACATTTCTGATGAAGCCTGTTTTTTTAAATAAATTAAAATTTTAATAATCAATCAGACAGCATTTTAATGTTGCCTGATTGATTTGGATAGCTGTAACGGAGGTAAGCATCAATGCTAAGCTTCATTTTTGTTTTACAGATCGATATTTTCCTTTTTAAGCCAAGAAACCTGTTGATTGCTTTCATGTACCTCGCCTATTATATCTTTATATAGCTCAGGTTTTCTGGCTTGGATATATCGGTATCCCCCAGCAGCTGTAAGTGGGGCGGGACTTAATTCTGCTATCACAAGTTCATTATTTAAAGACCTGCATTCGGCCATGATATCACCAAAAGGATCGATAATCATCGAACATCCATTTTTAAGTTGATCGTAATCCATTCCAATTGGATTGGCAAAAATGGCATATATTCCATTGTCGTAGGCTCGGGCCGGTAACCATTTCATTAGCCATTGGCGGCCTTTTAATCCATCAAATTCAGTACGTAATAAATCACTATTTTCCTCCTTGTTTTTCCAAAGTTTAGCGGCTACAAAACCTGCTCCAGGTCGGGTAGAGGGTGTGCACATGGTTACGTGTGGCATAAAGATAATTTGTGCACCCAGCAGTGTGGTAGCCCTCACGTTTTCGATAATGTTGTTGTCATAACAAATCAGGATACCACATTTCCAGCCATAGAGATTGAATACCGTAAATGCAGTGCCTGGTGAAAGATGAGGGTTTATGAATGGATGCAGCTTACGGTGTTTGGCAATTAAACCTGTTCCGTCTACACAAACGTAAGCCTTAAATAGGTTATCGTTTTCGTCTTTTTCGAATAGTCCGGCAAGAATAGCGATATTGAATTCTTTGGCAAATTCGATTAACTGCGTAACGCTTGGGCCTTGAGGTACAAATTCTGCGAGCTCAAGCATCTGTGGTTTAGAAAGATGCCTCGCAAAGGTGTAGCCTGTTATTGAGCATTCGTGGAAGGCAATTGCCTGCGCACCTTGGTTTGCAGCTTGTTTGGTTAGTTGCTTAATTACAGAAAGGTTATACGCTTTATCGCCGCTTTTATTTTCGAACTGTGTCGTGGCTATTTTGAAATTTTTCATTTTAAAGGTATTTAATGCTAAACTGTTCAAAGCTAACTAGTGCAACCCCGAAAAATTTGTATAAAACCGACAAAGATATTAGTGAACAGGCATGAGATTTATCGCCAGCATTTGGGTTGTGTCTTTATAAAGGGTAGGCGTAAACCCGGTCATTTTTCTGAAATTATGGTTAAGGTGGGCATGATCATAATAGCCAGATTCGTAAATCAAATCAGCTATTTTCTTTTTATGAGGCTGTTTTTGAAGCAATTTTAAGAAGTGCTGAAACTTAATCGTATCGGCAAAGCTTTTAGGAGAGGTGCCAATATGTTCACGGAATTTACGTTCTAACTGCCTTTCGGTCATGGGCAATATTTTGAGTAAATCTTCTATGCTAATTATGCCCTGATGCTGATAGATCAGTTTCATTGCCATCCTAAAATCGGCTGTCAAGTGCCTTCGCGAAGTCACACGTTTTAATAAGAAATTTTCAATAATACCAATGGCGGCACCTGTTGTTAAAGCTGTAAGAATTTGTTCTTGTAAGTTGCGGGCTTCCTGTCCAAACAAATCTTCCAGCGGTATGGTATGATCATTTAATTCATAAGCTGCGGTACGAAAATGGGTAAATAGGGCATAAGGTTCTAAAACCACAACGATCATCTTCAAATTGCCATTAGCAACTATGGTATTGTGATGAGTGAGTTGACCATAAACAAAACTTTGGGGCTGAAGCTGCGCGGTTAGATTTTCTTCATCACACTGCAAAAATGGATCTTTTAAATGAAAAACAATGCCTGGGTTACCATCAGAAAACATCCGGTAACACTGCTGTGCACTGGTTTTTTGATCTATAATTAAATAGTGTTTCACCAATCCCTGAAGTAAATGCTGAGGAGGTAATTGCATATTCACAAATGTAGCAGAATCGTAGCAATTTGTCCAGTTCTACCCGCTATAATGTCCGCTACGCATCCTATCAATTAGCTGTCAGTATGTTAACTTTGGCATATAATGTTATTTCTTAAGTTTTTAAAACAAGTAGAGCCATGGATAATCAAGATTTCACAGCTACCATTTTGGTAGATCAAAGCCCTCAGGAAGCATTTAAAGCAATCACCAACCTTCGGGCATGGTGGTCGGCCAGTATTGAAGGGGCGACCAACGAACTTAACGCTGAATTTATCTATCACTATCAGGATGTGCATTACTGCAAAATGAAATTGATTGAGTTAATTCCTGATCAAAAAGTAGTTTGGGAGGTAATGGATAACTATTTCAAATTCACTACCGATAAAAATGAATGGATTGGAAGTAAACCTACTTTTACGGTTTCGAAAAAAGGTAATCAAACAGAAATTACATTTGTGCACGAAAGTTTGGTTCCACACGATGAGTGTTTTGAAATCTGTAAGGAGGCTTGGACGAATTACATCACCAATAGTTTATATAATTTAATTACAACCGGAAAAGGGCAACCTAATGTTAAAGAAGAAGACAGTTTCAACGCAAAACTGGTTGAAAAGTGGAAGTTGGGATAATCTTATTCGCTTATAGGTGCAGTGGCAATCGGTCTTCAAAATATGAAAACTAATTGCCTTTGCTGCCATTATTTAACTGGTGCTGAAATAGGAGTGCCCTAATAATCCAGTTTATAACCTATGGAGATGCCAAAACCGGTATTCTTTAATTTACCGCCCTGTTTTACCCCACCATATTGTGGTTCTAAGTTTGCTAATCCCGTTTGGGCATTAAACTGAATGGAAAGTTGATTGAAAAACTCGTATCCAACCAAGAAATTGATGCCGTAATCGAGCGGTTTACCATATAAATATGCCTCATATTCTCCATCAGATAAATCTTTTCTGAATATAATTTTTCCAACGTTAGTGCCCACTACATCTCCGATCTGGATATTGGTGTCTGATCTCCATGTTCCACCGGTTCCATAGGCGATATAAGGTCCTGCACCTAAAATGAGATGTCCTACTGCTAGCTTTGGTTTATATAGTAAATTAACAGGCACTTCTACATAGGATGCCGTAGCCCTGAAATTGGTGCTGTAAGCAAAACCATTTTGTTGTTTAAAACCTTTTGTTGAATAGAGTACACCCGGCTGAAGATAAAAATCATCTGCTACTAAAATTTCTACATTAGCCCCTACATGAAACCCGGGTATAGATTGTGTTGCCATTTGATGACCATCGTTGTCTTTCATGATTACATTGCTGAGATTCATGCCAGCCTTGATGCCGATTTTTGTTTGTGCTTTAACAATATTGAACTGTAACGTTAATACCGCGAGAAATAGTAAGAGTGATGATTTTTTGTTTTTCATGTAAGATAGATTTTTGTACTTACTAAGATATAAATATAAAATCAGGGGTGAAGAACGAAATCAGGGGACCGATTTGAAAGTTTTTATTATTTGTAATAATCTTAATCCTTAAGAATGTAATTTTGTCTCGATTAATCGCATAACCCAAATAATGGATTCTACCCAATTTTACGAACGCCTGAGCGATCAATTATCACTTCTATCTAAGGATCGGCTTATTAATTTTGGCGTAAATATCTGCGAAAGGCTTTTAGCTGATTATGTCGATTTTTACAATGAGTTTCACTGGGGTGATCCAGAAATACTAAAAAAAGCCATTCAATACTGTAAAGATTCAGTTTCTAATACCTCAGACGAAGAAAAAGTGAATCTGCTTTTAGCCGAATTGGAAGAAGTTTTGCCAGATATAGAAGAGTTTACCGATCCGCTGGGTAGTTACGCACTAAACGCTGGGTGTGCTGTATTTGAACTTTTAGAATTCTTAATTGATCCTGAAATTGACCATTTGCTCAACATCAGTAGTGCAATAACCGATACGATCGATTTTAAATTGAGCGAGCAGGAAACCGATTTAAGTGATGAAGAATTATTGAATCACCCAGAAATGCTTAAAGAGAGGAATTACCAGCTAGAGCTGAGTAAATAGGTGCTAAATTTATAATTCCCGCAGATTTTCTAAAGTGGCAATAATTTTCTTTTGGCTTTTAATGGTTTCGTCATAAAGTTCTAGCAATCTGTTTTTTTCTTTGATTAAAATTTTTAGCTCGTTAAGTTCCTGGTCACTTTGTGCAGCGGTATCAATTTCAAACTTTGTCAGATCTTCATCTTTACGATAGTATTCGAAAAAATTAATACCAAGCGCAATAGAAATCCGGGTTAAGATATCGGTATCTATCGAGGCCGATTTGAGTATAGTACCCACACGGTGTTTACTAACGCCAATTTCCTGGGCAAGTTGTTCCCTGCTTATGGATTTTGCTTTCATCTCTTTCCAGATTATCAAGCCAATATTTATGCCCATGGTTTATTTAGTTAAGCTAATATTATTTCTTTTTAGATTCGAAGCCATACAGGCCATTTTGATACAGGTAAGAAGCCATTTGATAATTGGAAATCGCTTCGTTGATCAATTTCTGATCTGTTGGTATAGTTACCGCATTTCCAGTAATAAAATCTGGCCTATAAGTAAATGCTTTTTTATTGGAGTTGAGGATAACCAATTTGTTATCTTTAATGTAACCTAAGCTTTGATAGGTGCTTATAAAAGCCCTTTCATCGCTGTCTTTCATTTTAAACACATCCTGACCGAAAAACTTACTGTCGTAACTGAAATTCAGGTAACTCAAAATGCTTGGACCGATATCAATCTGTGCGGTTAGTTTCCCGAATTTGCCCGGTGCAATGTGCCCTGGACTGTAAAAAATCATTGGGATGTGGTATTTATCTACCGGTAACTCTACTTTACCTGCACTCGAAGCACAATGATCGGCTACAATTACGAATAGGGTATTCGAAAACCATGGTTTCTGTTTTGCTTCGCGTATAAATTTACCAATAGCGTAATCGGTATATTTAACTGCACCTTCTCTACCTGTATGCGATGGGATGTCAATCCTTCCTTCTGGGTAAGTATAGGGACGGTGGTTCGAAACCGTCATAATCTGTGCGAAAAAGGGTTTCTTGTCTTTATAATCTTTATCCAGTTCTCGTAATGATAGCGTGAATAAATCTTCGTCGGCAACACCCCAGATATTCGAATAATGAATTTCTGAATCCTGTAATGCACTTCTATCTGTTACCTCATAACCATTGTTAGAAAAGAATTCGTTCATATTATCAAAATACCCATAACCACCATAGATAAATCTGCTGTTATAGCCTTTTGAACGGAATATGCTGCCTAAAGTGAAGAGGTTTTTATTATCGGGGCGTTTTACGATCGATTGCCCTGGAGTAGGCGGGATGCAAAGTGAAAGTGCTTCAAGGCCACGTACCGTGCGCGTTCCTGAGGCGTACAGGTTATTGAAAAGTAGGCCTTTTTTGGCGAGCGAATCGAGTTGAGGTGTAATGTGCTGGGTATTGCCAAATGCAGATAAAAACTCTGCACTTAAGCTCTCTACGCTAATTAGTACCACATTCATTTTGTTTTCGATGCCTGCGTTATTAATGGTTCTTGACGTATTTTTAAATGCTCCGTTTTTGGCAATAGGATCTTGTTGAAGGAGATTGCTCAGAATAGATTCAGCACTTTTAATCGGGATCGTTTTGTAAAAAGTATTGTAATCGAGCTGATTATTCCAAAAAGCAAATCCGAAATCGTACATGCCGTTGCCCGAAAGCTCGTTTACATATTGGTTTTTGCTCAGGTATTTTAATTTATGGCTCACCCCAAAATAGGTAAGCACAGGCAGGCACAAAAGTACCAGTGCAATTTTTGTCCGCTTGCCAAAACCGATTTTAGTGGTGGTAGATGTTGTGATTGGTTTTCTTATAAGATAAACGATTAGCGCTGTGATGATCACCAAACCAACCATAATGCTATTAATTGGGTAAGATTGGCGGATATTTCCAATAACCTCCGTGGTATACACCAGGTAATCGACCGCTATAAAGTTATAACGGACCGAAAATTCCTCCCAAAAGAACCATTCTGAAATGGCATTGAAGATTAGCGTGAAAACAACAAAGAAAAAATAGATGAACAATAATATCTTGTTTAATTTGCTGCCGTACGATTTAGATGGGAGCAACCATAGGTAAATTACAATTGGAATTACCGCAAAAGATGCAGCAGCAAGGTCATAAAATAGACCAATAACCAGAATTTTAAGTAGGTTAAGTATCGACCAATCAACAGATGATGCACTATAAATTAATAAAGAGAGCCTCGTAATCAGCGATATGGCACATAATAGTACTGTAACTAAAAAAACTGGTCCAAATCTATGATTGAGTAATTTATTTGTTTTTTCTTTAATGCTCATAGTTAATGATGAATCCAATTTTGAATTTGACTTGCCAGGCGTTATAGTTGGCGAAGGTAAGTTTCAATTCTGAAGGAATTCTGAAGGTTTGGTTAGGATTTAAAGGTATCATTTAAGTATTGTACTTAACAATTTACTAATATTATGCTCATTGTAGGCTGTAGTAGGTTATTGCTTTGAAGATTAGCTTCTAATATTTATTTAATAAAATTGAAACTGATCAATCTAAACTCAATAACAGTACTTTATACTACAGTTTTTCTTCAGAATTGACTGATAATATTGCGATGTTTATTTGGCGATAGATATAGGGATTTAACCTAACAGGTTTGGAAAGGCGTTTTTAACTTTCCGGTTTAAATGATTACTTTATGTACAATTAATTCACAAATTAACAAGCAATGAAAATTTTAGTCATTGAAGATGAACAGGCTTTATTAGAGAGTATCCTTGCCTATTTTACCGGAGAGGGTAACATTTGCGAGCATGCTTCAGATTTTGCTGCTGCAAATGAAAAAATATCACTCTATAGTTACGATTGTATTCTTTTAGATTTGGGCTTGCCTGGTGGCGAAGGACTGGAATTATTAACCAAAATTAAACAACTAAAAAAAAGAGATGGTGTATTGATTATTTCTGCCCGCCATTCGTTAGATGATAAACTTGCCGGGCTTGATTTAGGGGCCGATGATTATTTAGTTAAACCATTCCACTTATCAGAACTTAAGGCCCGGGTAAGTGCCATTGTGCGTAGAAAGAATTTTGATGGCAACAATATTATTCTTTTCAACGAGATAACCGTGGATGTTTCAGCGATGAAAATTACCGTTAAAGGCAATCAAGTAATGCTCACCAAAAAAGAGTTCGATCTATTGGTTTATTTTCTTTCTAACCGCAATAAAGTGGTAACTAAAAATGCCATGGCCGAACACCTTTGGGGAGATGAAATGGATATGTCTGATGATTTCGATTTTATTTATACCCACGTTAAAAATCTCCGTAAAAAACTACTCGAAGCCGGATCAGCTGATTATCTTCATTCTGTTTATGGAATTGGCTATAAATTTGGCGATATATGAAACTCTCCTGCCGTTATAACCGGGCAAATATTTTAACCTCCATCGTCGTATTAATTATTACAGGGATTATTTACTATGTTGTAATCCATTTTATTTTAACAGAAAAATTAGATCGTGATTTAGCGGTCGAAGAGAATGAAATTAACCAATATGTAAATACTTTTCATAAACTTCCTTTACCTGCAAGTTATCTCGATCAACAGATATCTTATAAAGCCCTAAATGGGACTGTTTCTGAAAGAGAATTTCTAAACACGATTTATTTTAACCCGAAAGAACGTGAAAATGAACCTGGTAGAAGTCTGATTACGGTTGTACACTTAGATAGTAAAACCATTGAGGTAACGATAACCAAATCGAGGGTAGAATCAGAAGACCTCATTAGAATCATCCTTTTAATAACGCTTGGAATTACGGTTGTTTTGCTCTTATCCTTATTGCTGATCAATAGATTTGTACTGAACAGGCTTTGGCGTCCTTTTTATTCTATTTTGAACGGAATGAAATCTTTCGAGGTAACGCGGATGGAAACAATTGAGCACGAACCAACTAAAATTGATGAGTTTAACGAGCTAAATAAATCTGTAAATGCAATGGCCAAAAGGGTACGGCAAGATTATAAAGAACTTAAGAGTTTTACCGATAATGCTTCGCATGAAATGATGACCCCCTTGGCCGTAATCAATTCTAAATTAGATTCTTTATTGCAAACGGAATCATTTACCGCGCAACAAGGGTCGCTGCTGGAAGATATTTACTATGCCACAGGCAGATTATCAAGATTGCATCAATCTTTATTGTTGCTGGCCAAAATTGAAAATAACCTGATCCCCGATTTTCAGCATATCGAACTCAAAGAAATGATAGAAGCAAAAAGCCGCCAGTTTCAGGAGTTATTGGAAAAGGACGGACTGGTGTTAACTGAAAAACTTGTGCCTATAGAGATCAAAATGAGCAGGTACCTTGCTGATATTTTGCTGAACAATCTTTTTAGCAATGCGGTACGGCATAATGTAAGTGGTGGGCACATTCATATTAAACTGGATGAGCAGGCCCTAACCATTTCCAATTCAGGGAAATCCAGTCATTTACAAACCAAAATTTTCGATCGTTTTTCAAAATCTGTAGATTCAGAAGGGTTGGGTCTGGGTTTAGCCATAACCAAACAAATCTGTAACCTTTATGGCTTTCGTATCGATTATCATGAAGAAAGTGGTGAACATGTTTTTACTGTTTATTTTACTGACTAATCTGCTCATTTTTTTACGCATCGTTATGAGGTTGTGGAATTGCAATAGTCTACTAGAGATTTTTTGTTGTCATATTATTATTTTTATTGAGAAGCATTACTTTAGATTTTTTTCTTTTTTAAGCTGCGATTTTAGGGTTTATTGAGCTGTTTGCAAACTCTAATGGCGATAAGTACCCCAAAAAAGAGTGTCTTCTTTTTCTATTATACCATACCTCTATATATTCAAAAATGGCTAAACTGGCCTTCGATCTTGTTTTATATATCTGCTGGTATATCATTTCTGTTTTTATAGTTTTAAAGAAACTCTCTGCAACTGCGTTATCCCAACA
>NZ_SJSO01000022.1 GCF_004331735.1 Pedobacter psychrodurus | reverse complement strand
CTTCAATAACATCCGCGGATGATAAGCTGTTGTTCCACCGCCTTTGTATTGGTTGATCAGCCCGCTGATATCCAGCGAATCAACAACAAGGTTAACCACCCTTACAAGATCATGTTCTTCGATTAACTCATCAAGCGAAGGAGGTAATAATAGAATTTGTTGAGGTTGGTAGCTTTTGAATTGTGCTGAACTTTGTATCTTAGCCATATAGTAAATTTCTTTCGCACTTAAATTTACTAAACAGCCGCTGCTTTTTCAAGCAACGGCTGTACTTTCTTATACCCTTTTTAGTCAGCCCCTGGTAAAAGCATTTTAAAGGTAAAAATTTATCTTATTCAGTCAGATGACAACATCTGACTGCACGAAGAATTCTACATCAATTAAATCTATTATCACGGTATTGTTTTGGTGAAATACCCATAATGCTCGAAAAAAGGCGGCTAAAATAATAAGGGTCGCTGATGCCTATTTTTAGTGCAATTTCGTTAATTCGCAGATTGGTAAAAAGCAAATACTGTGTAGTTTTCTGAATTTTAAGCTGGTTAAAGTAATCGATGGGCGAGGTTCCTGTTTTCTTTTTAAATATAGCCGATAAATATGATGGCGATAGGTAAACAGCCAAAGCCATTTCTTTTAGGGTAAGTGTTTTTTCGATGTTGTTTCGCATAAAATCTATAACCTCTTCCACCTTATCGGGTTCCATAATTTTATCATTAACAAGATGTTTATCGGTATAAACAACTTCGGCAATGTACTGGTGGAAACATAAATTGGCATAAATAATATTCTCTTTACTAAAACCCCTTTCAAGGCGGTTATAAATGGTAGTAAAAATGGTGTTTCGTTCTTCACTAAATCCGGCATATCCCTTATAATTCTGTAATTGTGCTACTAAGGCATCAGCACCGCTACCCGAAAAATGGAACCAATAAATTGTCCATGGTAAAGTGGGATCGGCTTGATAAATATGCAGTGTTTTTTTTGGGATGATGATGAAATTTCCAGCTTCGATATGATATACAGTACCCTGAAATTCTGCGGTTCCCATTCCCTCTACGCAATAAATTAAAATGTGTTGTTCTGCACCATTATTCCTTTTTATATAGTGGTGCAGTGCCTTACGGTAATAGCCAATGTCGGTAATGAACATATTGCTGATGATTCCGTTCTCCATACATTGTTTTAAAAGTACATTCTTTGGAATGATGATGGATTTTAGTAAATCAAAACTGTTTTTCGGTTTAACCAGAGGTTTCTCCATGTTTAATGCTTAATAAAAAGTAATATAATCCATTTTTTGAGCAAGTTAATACATTTTTATGTTTTATATTTTTCTTGATCTTTGGTTTAAAGGAAACGATAAATAGCCTATTAGTCTAACGATCATCTTTATTATAATTTTGATTATTGTTTAGCTTAGTTTAACTTTGTATACAAATACAAAACTGCTAGCAATTAGTTTAAGTTTATTTTTAACCAAATGTTATTGAACAAGAAAATTCTATTTGCCTCTGGCTTTGTGCTGGTTGTAATCGCCTTAATTGCCTTTTCGCTTTTTTCTTCGGAGAAACAGATTGATTTTAACGCACAGGTTAAACCTATTTTGAATAAAAAGTGTATTTCGTGCCATGGGGGTGTTAAGCAGCAGGGCGGCTTTAGTGTATTGTTTCGAGAAGAAGCCCTGGCGAACACCAAAAGTGGTAAACCAGCCATTATTCCTGGCAACCCCGAAGATAGCGAGTTTATTAAACGCCTAAAATCTAACGATCCGGAAGAAAGGATGCCGTATAAACATCCCGCTTTAAATAATGATGAAATTGATATGCTTAGCGCTTGGATAAAACAAGGTGCAAAATGGGGGGACCATTGGGCTTATGTAAGTGTAAAACCAACAGAAGTACCAGATGTAGATAACAGTTGGGTACGCAACGATCTGGATAAATTTATTTTTGCAAAACTAGAAGAAAATAAACTTGAGCCGTCTAAAACTGCTGATAAGGCTACCTTATTAAGGAGAGTAAGTTTAGATTTGATTGGTACTTATCCTTCAGACAAACTGGCCAAATTTTATTTAAACAGTAAAGATGAGCAGGCGGCTTACAATGTGCTGGTTGATAGTTTGCTGGCTTCGCCTAAATTTGGCGAACGCTGGGCATCGATGTGGCTGGATATAGCACGTTATGCCGATACTAAAGGTTACGAGAGCGATCCTAATCGAAACATCTGGAGCTATCGCGACTGGGTGATTAAAGCCTTTAACCGTGATATACCTTATGATCAGTTTATTACCGATCAGATTGCTGGTGATTTATTTCCAAATCCAACCGATGCACAATATATTGCTACCGCTTTTAGCAGAAATACCCCAACCAATGATGAGGGGGGAACCAATAATGAAGAGTTTAGAACGGCGGCGGTTTTAGACCGTGTAAACGCCACCTGGGAAGGATTAATGAGTACAACTTTTTCTTGCGTACAATGCCATAGCCACCCATACGATCCCTTTAAACATGATGAATATTATAAATTCATGTCGTATTTTAACAATACAAGAGATGAAGACGTTTCAGCAGAGTATCCTTTGCTTAAAGATTTTAATGATAGCCTTAAAAACGAGCTCGATCATTTAACCAGCTGGGTTAAAACTGTTACGGGTAAAGAAAGAGCTGCTGAAGTTGATTTATTCTTGAAAACCGGCCAGCCTGCAATAAACTCTACTACAGCCGATGAATTGGTGAATTCGGTAATCGGTAATAATAATATTGCGCTATATTTTAAAAATAGCTCATCTGCACGGTTAAAATCGGTCGATCTTAACCATGTTGATCAGTTGATTTTGCGCTACAACTGCAGTAAACCGAATGGTACAATGAGCTTACATTTAGGTTCGCCAAATGGCCCTCTTCTAAAATCGTGGAAACTGGCTCAAACTAAAGGTTATGAAAATGTAGAAATAGATTTTGCTAAACAAAGTGGGGTAAAAGATGTGTATTTAAAGTATACCAATCCTTCAGTAAAAAATCCTGACGAATTTATGGTGTACTTCGATTGGTTTTATTTTACCAAACAGTTTCCTGGAAAGGGCAAACCTGAGTATTTGGCCAACAAAAAAAGATTTACCGATTTAATGAATGCACAGGTACCCACAACGCCAATTATGGTCGAGAATCCATTGAGCATGCAGCGCAAAAACTATGTGTTTGAGCGTGGTGCGTGGACTTCGAAGGGCAAAGAAGTTAAAGTTGGTGTGCCTAATTCTTTGGCTTTTGCTATGCCTAAAAATGCACCCAATAACAGAATGGGTTTAGCCATGTGGCTTGCCGATAAAAGAAATCCGCTCGTATCGAGAACAATGGTGAACAGATTGTGGGAGCAGTTGTATGGAGCAGGTTTGGTAGAAACCTTAGAAGATATGGGCACCCAGGGAATGGCCCCAACCCACCAGGAACTATTAGATTTTATGGCTTATCAGTTTATGTATAAATACAACTGGAGCGTTAAAAAAATGTTGAAGGAACTGGTGATGATGGCTACTTACAGACAAGATAGTAAGGTAACGGAAGAACTGAAAGAAAAAGATCTGTTTAATAAATTTTACGCCAGGGGTTCCCGGATCAGGTTAAGTGCCGAGCAAATAAGAGATCAAAGCCTTGCTGTTTGTGGGGTATTAAGTAATAAAATGTACGGACCGCCGGTAATGCCTTGGCAGCCTGAAGGAATCTGGTTTTCGCCTTATAGTGGTGCTAAATGGGTGTTAAGTGGTGGAGAAGAACAATACCGCAGGGGAATTTATACCTATTGGAAAAGAACAGCCCCGTATCCATCAGCTATTGCCTTTGATGGTGCATCGAGAGTGGTTTGCAGTCCGCGCCGTATCCGTACCAATACCCCTTTACAAGCCCTGGTAACCTTAAACGATAGTGTTTATATCGATTTAGCCAGAAAACTGGCGGTACGTATGGGAAAAGTGGGCGGAAGTACCAGCAAATCTAAAATTGCAAAGGGTTATGAATTGATCTTATACAAAACGATCCCTCAAAATAGATTAAAAGTATTTGAAGACCTGTATGCCAAAGCCTTTGGCGAGTTTAGAAAAAATTCGGCTAGTGTATCGGCATTTATGGGTGATAAGCAAAAGAAATTTAAGCCAGAAGATGCGGCAATGGTACTCGTTGCCAATGCAATGCTTAATCTGGATGAAGTGGTTACCAAAAATTGATTTGATCGGTTATGACAAGAGACGAATTAAATGCACATAGGTTAATTAAAGAAGCACATGAAGCAAATGCACACCTGCACTCACGACGCCATTTTTTAAAAGAAAGTGCGATGGGTTTGGGTGCTTTGGCAATGGGTTCGTTATTGGGTAGCTGTGGTAATCTTTTTTCGAGTCCACAAACCAAGATCGCTTACGATCCTGCGCATCCATTATTACCAAAATCTCCACCACTTGTAGGTAAGGCCCGAAGTGTAATTTATTTGCACATGGCAGGCGCTCCATCTCAGTTAGAATTGTTTGATTTTAAACCAGAGCTAATGAAAATGGACGGACAGGATTGCCCTCCATCATTACTCGCAGGTAAAAAATTTGCTTTTATAACTGGAGTACCTAAAATGTTAGGGCCACAGGCCAATTTTGCCAAATATGGCCAGTCGGGTACCTTGGTGAGTGATAATTTACCGCACTTTTCTACCATGGTAGATGAGGTAAGCTTTTTAAAAGCTGTAAAAACAGATCAATTTAACCATGCTCCAGCGCAACTGTTGGTGCATACGGGTTCGCCGCGATTGGGTAGGCCAAGTATGGGAAGCTGGGTAACCTATGGTTTAGGATCAGAAAACCAAAATTTGCCCGGATATGTAGTACTTACCAGTGGAGGAAGTTTCCCTGATGCGGGAAAAAGTGTTTGGGGAAGTGGTTTTTTACCATCTGTTTATCAAGGTGTACAATGCCGAAGCGAAGGAGACCCCGTATTGTTTATAAAAGATCCGGATGGCATGAACCGCGATTTGAGAAAAGCCTCTATCGAAGCCATTAATAAAGCCAACGAGCAACAATATCAAGAGTATAACGATCCCGAAATTTTATCGCGGATAGCACAATATGAAATGGCTTACCGCATGCAGATTTCGGCACCTGAAGTAATGAATATTAACGATGAGCCAGCCTACATACACGAAATGTATGGCACACAACCTGGTAAAGCTTGTTTTGCCAATAATGTACTGCTTGCCCGTAAATTGGTAGAAAAAGGCGTACGCTATATCCAGTTGTTCGATTGGGGCTGGGATGCACACGGAGATAACCCGAACAACTCGTTAAACATTGGATTAAAAAATAAATGCAGAAGTATTGACAGGCCAATTACAGCTTTACTGCTTGATTTAAAACAACGCGGTTTATTAGAAGAAACTTTAGTAGTTTGGGGAGGAGAATTTGGACGTACGCCAATGATGGAAAACAGAAATGGCATACAAAATCCATTTAAAGGTAGAGATCACCATACAGAAGCATTTACCATATGGATGGCAGGCGGTGGTGTGAAAAAAGGATTTACACACGGAGAAACAGATGAAATTGGTTACAGTGCTGTAAGTGGAAAAGTGGATGCTTTCGATATTCAAGCTACTATTTTAAACCAGTTGGGCTTTGATCATGAACAATTTACTTATCCTTTCCAAGGACGGCCGTTTAGGCTAACAGATGTGGCAGGTAAGGTGATTACGGAAATTGTGGCATAACAGGTAGATTAATAACCAAGAAACAATAATCAATTACCGATAAACCATTCACTCATTCAATAATTCACTCATTCAATTATATGAACCAAACCAGAAGAAAATTTTTACAAAATACAGCTGTTGTAACGGCAGCTTCAATTTTAGCCCCTATCCAAAACATGAGTGCCAACGAACTTAAAAATATAAAAGCAAAAGTGGGCTACGAATTATTATTTATGCAAACCGATTGGGGTTTTGGGGGTACAAGAGATGAATTTTGTGCAGCAGCAAAAAAAGAAGGATATGAAGGTATTGAAGTATGGTGGCCAGGTGAAGATAAAGCGATAAAAGAACTTTTTGATGCGGTTAAGAAATATAAATTAGAAATTGGGTTTTTATGCGCCGGATCGCAAGCCAATATAACTGAGCATTTAACTTCTTTCAAAAAAAGTTTAGATGCCATTTGTGCCAATACTTATCAAAAACCAGTTTACATCAATTGCCATTCGGGAAAAGATTATTTCACTTATGAAGAAAACAAACAGATTATCGATTACGCAACAGCAAAAAGCAAATCGTCGGGCATCCCGATTTATCACGAAACGCACCGTAGCCGCATGATGTTTGCAGCGCATGTTGCCAAAAATTTTGCTGTGAAAAATCCAGAATTGAGGTTTACTTTAGATATTTCGCATTGGTGCAATGTGCACGAAAGTTTATTATCTGATCAGAAACAAACCATCGATTTTATTTTAGAAAAAGCAGAACATATCCACTCGCGGGTTGGGCACCCAGAAGGACCACAGGTAAACGATCCAAGGGCACCAGAATGGGCAAAAGTGGTAGAAGCACACTTGGCCTGGTGGGACAAAATTATAGCTAGGAAAAAGAAAAACGGCGAACGCATGACCATTCTTACCGAATTTGGCCCGGCTGATTATATGCCTACCTTGCCTTATACACGCCAACCCGTTGCCGATCAATGGGCAATAAATGTTTACATGATGAATTTATTAAGAAAGAGATATCAATAAGATGTTAGAATTTTTTGGCCGCTTTCACCCGGTTTTTGTTCACCTTCCTATAGGGATTTTGTTACTTGGCTGTATTTGTATTCTCTTATCATTTGCCGCAAAATTTATCAATCTAAAACCAGCTATTCCTATTATGCTGCTCTTGGGTGCGTTAAGTGCTGTAGTATCTTGCATTACTGGTTATTTGTTAGCCAATGGCGGCGATTATGATGGGAAGCTGGTGAGCAATCATCAATGGATGGGCATTAGTGTTGCTGTATTGTCTTTTATATTGTGGGTCATTTACCAAAAGGTTAAATCGAATGCAATATTGGGCACAATTGCTGTGGTTCTTATCGTGCTCATTTCGATTACGGGCCATCTGGGAGGTTCTTTAACCCACGGTTCTGATTATTTAACTGCGCCGTTAAAAGCAGGCAGTACAAAAGGCGGCGCAGCCATTCCACCAATTCCCAATGTTCAGGAAGCCTTTGTTTACCAAAATGCCATCCAGCCACTCTTTCAAAATAGGTGTTATAGTTGCCATGGCAGCGAAAAGCAGAAAGGTAAGCTGAGACTGGACCAGGAAGAATATATTTTAAAAGGTGGAGAAGATGGGCACACCATTGTTAAGGGTAAAGCCGACGATAGTGAGCTGATGAAGCGAATTTTATTGCCATTGAATGATGAAGACCATATGGCGCCTAAAGAAAAGCCTCAACTCACCACCAACGAGATTGCCTTGTTAAAATGGTGGATTGATAATGGTGCCGATTTTAAAAAGAAATTTAAAGATCTCCCTCAGCCAGAAAATATTAAAACAATTTTAGCCAGCCTGCAAAAAGGCGAAAGCGGGGCCGAGCAAATCAAAGCCAGTGATATTCCAAGCAAAGAGGTTTCGGCAGTTGATAATAAAGTATTGAAAAAGTTTACTGATGCAGGGATTACCGTATTTCCTGTTGCCCAGAATACCAACTATCTTTCGGCGAATTTTATCAATGCCCAATCGATGGGGAAAGATGTTTTGGATTTGATAAAATCAGTCGAAAAACAGCTCCTTTGGCTTAAGTTAGAAAACAATAAAGTAAACGATCAAACCTTAACTGCAATAAAGGATTGCAAGAACCTAACGAGGTTAAACCTAAATAATACCCAAATTACAGATGCAGGTTTAGCATCGCTGAAAGATTTGGATCAACTACAATCATTAAGTTTGGTCGGGACAAAAATTACTGCAAAAGGGATTAATCAATTAAAGAAACTCAAAAATTTAAAATTTCTGTATGTATATCAAACCGGTATAGGTAAAGCAGATTTAGCCAGTATAAAAAAACTATTGCCTAAAGTAAGTTTAGATACCGGAAATTACACTGTGCCCAAACTTGCCCAAGATACTACGATAGTTAAAGCGCCGTAGTTGCTCGCTTAATGAATTAAATGTGCAGTCGGATGTTACCATCTGACAGACATCGCAGAATTATCGCAAATATTAACCAATTTAAATGTAGACAAAAAGTCTTTTCTATTCCTTGTTAATGATTTGTTAATATTAAACTTGCAACTTATGGCAATTAATTGATAACGAATGATTAAGGCAAGTGATTTTGGTCAGAATTTTTTGTGGGGTGTGGCTACCGCTGCGGCTCAAATAGAAGGTACAGCCACCCAATATGGTAAAGGCCCTTCCATTTGGGATACCTTTACCGCAAAAAATGGTAAAATAAAAAAGAACCATAAACTAGATCCAGCCTGCGATTTTTATCACCGATATGCCGAAGATGTCGCTTTGGTTAAACTGCTCGGCTTTAAAGTTTTTAGATTTTCTATTGCCTGGTCGCGGATTTTACCTGCTGGCAGGGGAGAGATTAACCAGGAGGGTATCCGTTTTTACCACAATCTTATTGATGAGTGTTTAACCCATGGAATTACGCCCTACGTAACACTTTATCATTGGGATTTGCCGCAAGCTTTAGAAGATGAGGGCGGCTGGACAAGCTTTAGCATTAACGCTGCTTTTAATGCTTTTGTGAGCATTTGTGCTTTAGAATATGGCGATAAGGTAAAAAACTGGATTGTTTTGAATGAGCCTTTCGGTTATACTTCTTTGGGGTATATGCTTGGCGTTCATGCCCCAGGGAAAACAGGATTAGGTAATTTCTTTTCAGCGGTGTTACATACTGCACTGGCCCAGGCGGATGGGGGCAAGATTTTACGCGCGGAAATTAGCAAGGCTAATATCGGTACTACTTTTTCTTGCTCGGAAGTAATTCCAAGTACCCAAAGTGATAGTGATATTCTTGCTGCAAAGCGGGTTGATTGCCTAATGAACCGTCTTTTTGTAGAACCGACACAGGGAATGGGTTTTCCGACTGCTAACTGGGATGTGTTAGAGAAATTTCAGATCGAATATGGTACCTGGCGACTTCATGAACGAATGAAATTCGATTTTGACTTTATTGGTCTTCAAAATTATTTTCCACTGGTAGTTAAATATAATGCCTTTATTCCGGTTATTCAGGCTTGGGAAGTAAAAGCCAAAAGTAGAAAAAAGCCCCATACCGCAATGGGCTGGGAGGTAAATGCAGATAGTTTTTATAATATCGTTAAACAATTCGCCGCTTACCCAAATATCAAAAATATCCTGATCACAGAGAATGGCGCTGCTTATCATGATAAATTGATCAATGGCAAGGTAGAAGACCCTGAGCGGATTGAATATTTTAAACTTTATTTAAATGCACTGCTAAAACTCAAAAAGGATGGCATAAATGTAACTG
Source organism: Pedobacter psychrodurus (assembly GCF_004331735.1). Lineage (GTDB taxonomy): Bacteria > Bacteroidota > Bacteroidia > Sphingobacteriales > Sphingobacteriaceae > Pedobacter > Pedobacter psychrodurus. Next base: position 88,169 of record NZ_SJSO01000022.1, on the reverse strand, counting down.
GTTATATGGCCTGGACATTAATGGATAATTTTGAATGGGCAGAGGGCTTTACGGCAAGGTTTGGACTGATCTATAACGATTTTAAAACGCAGGAACGCACCATTAAAGATTCTGGATATTGGTGGAAAGAATTCCTAAATAATTAGTTGTTAGGAAGGTATTTTATCTGTCATTAATTAAACAAATTCTTATGTTTGGATGATGAATGATAGAACAGTAGTTTACAGCACCTATTACAATCCGATGGAGGCCAATATTATTAAAGCTAAATTGGAAGATAGTGAGTTTGCATGTTTCCTGGCGGATGAAAATGTTGCAACACTAAATCCACTTTACAATCAGGCCATTGGTGGGGTAAAACTTATTGTTTTTGAAAGAGATGTGGAAGCTATCAATGCTTTATTGGCTGAAGATCATAGCTTGGCTTTTGAATCAAACGAAATCATTGAAAAAGATGAATCTGGAGATGATAAAACGGTTTGCGAAAAATGTGGATCTAAAAATGTGGGTTATGGAATGGCTACTGATAAAAAATATAGTATTTGGGCAACTATACTTGCCTTTTTAACCCTAACTACACCCATTAAGGCCAATAAATGTCATCACTGCTACGATTGCGGTTATGAGTTTGAATGATTAGAACAGTCTTAAGTAAACTAAACCCGATATACGCGAATGCTGGTTTCTTCAACCAGCAGCAGCATTAGCGGGGCTAACCCAAACCTAAGAACTACTGCAACTGCTTTCCAAAAAATAAGGCAATTATTTATTATCTCATTTGAAGCGCTGGGCCAGTAAGGCTATTAAGGTTTGTTCCCATGCTTCGCTGTATCCTTACGCTGCGCTTCAGGGATGCCGCTGCGCCTGGGGCTAGAAGAGTTCATTGTCTGCAAGGAAGGCAAAGTCTTCCCTCATAGTGTTCCAGCAACCCATTATTTATAAAGTACTTTTTAGGTGAAATTGTCCCTGTCTCTGCCATCTAAACCCGATATACGCGAATGCTGGTTTCTTCAACCAGCAGCATTAGCGGGGCTAACCCAAACCTAAGAACTGCTGCAACTGCTTTCCAAAAAATAAGGCAATTATTTATTATCTCATTTGAAGCGCTGGGCCAGTAAGGCTATTAAGGTTTGTTCCCATGCTTCGCTGTATCCTTACGCTGCGCTTCAGGGATGCCGCTGCGCCTGGGGCTAGAGAGTTCATTTTCTGCAAGGAAGGCAAAGTCTTCCCTCATAGTGTTCAAGCAACCCATTATTGGTAAAGTACTTTTAGGTGAAATTGTCCCTGTCTCTGCCATCTAAACCCGATATACGCGGATGCTGGTTTCTTCAAACAGCAGCAGCATTAGCGGGACCAACCCCAACCCAAGAACTGCTGCAACTGCTTTCCAAAAAAAAGAAAGAAATCTTAAAACTATCTGGTAACAAAAAATCCCGCCCTGATTTAACAGAACGGGATTGATATTTTAGACTCTAGACTTAGGACTAAAGACTCTGGACTATTAAAGTGCAGCTTTAGCAGCAGCGTCTCTTCTGATGATATTTAGTGCACCACCAGCAACAAACCACTCAATTTGTTGAGCATTGTAACTGTGGTTAACCAAGAACTGCTCTTCAGTACCATCTGCATGGTGTAAAACCAATGTTAATGGTTGGTCTGGCGTAAATTCTGTTAAGCCCAAGATATCGATGGTATCGTCTTCTAATATTTTATCGTAATCATCTTTATCTGCAAAGGTTAAACCTAACATACCTTGTTTCTTCAGGTTAGTTTCGTGGATACGGGCAAAAGATTTTACCAATACAGCACGAACACCTAAGTGACGAGGTTCCATAGCTGCGTGCTCACGAGATGAACCTTCGCCATAGTTTTCATCACCAACAACGATAGATCCTAAACCAGCCGCTTTATAATCGCGTTGAGTTGCAGGAACAGGACCGTATTCGCCAGTTAATTCATTTTTAACAGTATCAGTTTTGTCGTTGAAGTAGTTAACTGCACCAATAAGCATGTTGTTAGAAATGTTATCTAAGTGACCACGGAATTTTAACCATGGACCAGCCATCGAGATATGATCTGTTGTACATTTACCTTTGGCTTTGATTAAAAGTTTCAAACCTTTTAAATCTGTACCTTCCCAAGGGGTAAATGGATCTAATAATTGTAAACGGTGCGATGTTGGAGAAACCAAAACCTCAACTTTTGAACCATCAGCCGCTGGGGCCTGGAAACCGGCATCTTCTACTGCGAATCCTTTTGTTGGTAATTCATCACCTGTAGGTGGATCTAATTTAACCTGTTCGCCTTTATCGTTTGTTAACGTATCGGTTAATGGATTGAAACCTAAATTACCTGAAATTGCAATTGCGGCAACCATTTCTGGCGAAGCTACGAAGGCAAAAGTATTCGGGTTACCATCGGCGCGTTTAGCAAAGTTTCTGTTAAACGAATGTACGATTGTATTTTTTTCTGCTTTTTCTGCACCGGTACGGTCCCACATCCCGATACATGGTCCGCAGGCGTTAGTGAAGATTGTTGCATCTAAATCTTCGAAAGTTTTTAAGAAACCATCGCGATCTGCAGTGTAACGTACCTGCTCAGATCCTGGATTGATACCAAAAGCCGATTTAGTAACTAAACCTTTTGCAATAGCCTGGTTAGCGATAGAAGCTGCTCTTGATAAATCCTCGTATGAAGAGTTGGTACAAGAACCGATTAAGCCCCATTCTACTTTTAAAGGCCAGCCATTTTTCTCTGCCTCAACTTTCATCTGAGAAACCGGAGTAGCTAAATCTGGTGTAAAAGGACCATTTAAATAAGGCTCTAATTCATCAAGATTAATTTCAATAACCTGATCGAAATAATTTTCCGGATCTGCATAAACTTCATCATCACCAGTTAAATATTCCTTTATTTTGTTTGCTTCATCAGCAACTTCACTTCTACCGGTAGCGCGTAAATAACGCTCCATGCTTTCATCGTAACCGAAAGTTGAAGTAGTAGCGCCAATTTCGGCACCCATATTACAAATGGTACCTTTACCAGTGCAGCTTAAGTTAACCGCGCCATCGCCAAAATATTCTACAATTGCACCTGTACCACCTTTTACAGTAAGAATACCAGCAACTTTAAGAATTACATCTTTAGCAGCAGTCCAGCCATTTAATTTTCCTGTTAATTTTACGCCGATTAATTTAGGGAATTTAAGCTCCCAAGGTAAACCTGCCATTACATCACAGGCATCAGCACCACCAACACCAATAGCAACCATACCCAAACCACCTGCATTTACAGTGTGTGAGTCGGTTCCGATCATCATTCCGCCTGGGAAAGCATAATTTTCTAAAACTACCTGGTGAATAATACCTGCACCTGGTTTCCAGAAACCGATACCATATTTGTTCGATACTGAAGATAAGAAATCAAAAACTTCAGCACTTTCTGTTTTAGCATGAGGTAAATCTATTGCAGCACCTTCTTTAGCCGTAATTAAGTGATCACAATGAACTGTAGAAGGAACAGCCACTTGTGGACGTCCAGCCTGCATAAACTGCAATAAAGCCATTTGCGCAGTGGCATCCTGCATCGCAACGCGATCTGGTGCAAAATCTACATAATCAGCACCACGTTTAAATGCCGTTTTAGGATCTCCATCCCAAAGGTGTGCATACAATATTTTTTCAGATAATGTTAAAGGTCTACCAACTACTTTACGTGCCGCCTCAACGCGGCTGCCAAAGTTTGCGTAAACCTTTTTGATCATTTCTATATCAAAAGCCATACTTTATTTTTTAATAATTATTGTCAATAATGAGACTATCTAAATTAAACAATTTTTAACAGACTTGTTTTTGAGATTTGTCAAATTGTGTTATTTAAAAACATTCTATGCAAAATTTTACATAAACAAAAAGGCTATCCGGTGTGTCAGATAGCCTCGTTGTTTGTTAACAAGTAATATGTTTATTTGTTTCTTATTGTTTCGTAGAAATAGGGGTAAACTTTGTTAAGTTGATGCCTTCTACTGCTACTTTATATTCTTCAATACTTGGAATACGACCTAAGATAGCAGACAGAACCACTACTGGTGTAGATGCCAATAATGACTCTCCTTTTTTACCATCCTTATCTTCTACCACACGGCCCTGGAATAAACGGGTTGACGTAGCCATTACGGTATCGCCTTTAGCCGCTTTCTCCTGGTTACCCATACAAAGGTTACAACCTGGGCGTTCTAAGTACATGATGTTCTCATATTCCGTGCGTGCTGAACTTTTAGGTAAAGCATCACTGAACTCAAATCCAGAGTATTTTTGTAAGTATTCCCAATCGCCTTCTGCTTTCAACTCATCAATGATATTGTAGGTAGGAGCGGCAACTACCAATGGTGCTTTGAACTCTACTTTACCGGTTTTATTCTCCACGTTTTTCAACATTTGAGAAACGATTTTCAAGTCATCCTTATGTACCATACATGAGCCAACGAAACCAAGATCTACTTTTTTATCACCACCATAGAAAGTTAAGTCTCTGATTGTATCGTGGGTATAACGTTTAGAAACATCTACGTTATTCACATCTGGATCGGCAATCATTGGCTCGTTAATGATATCCAGATCAATTACTACTTCAGCATAGTATTTGGCATTATCATCTGGCATTAAAGCTGGCTTGATACCAGTTTTAATTTCCTCAATACGTTTGTTCGCTTTATTAATCAATCCCTGAAGTACCTGGTTATGGTTGTCCATACCTTTGTCTATCATGATTTGGATACGCTTTTTAGCGATTTCTAAAGATTGGATTAAAGTATCGTCTTGTGAAATACAGATAGATGCTTTTGCTTTCATCTCTGCTGTCCAGTCTGTAAAAGTAAAGGCCTGGTCGGCTAATAAAGTACCGATGTGTACCTCGATGATACGACCCTGGAATACATTTTCTCCACCAAACTGGTGCAGCATTTGCAGTTGTGTTGCATGAACTACATCACGGAAATCCATGTGTTCTTGCATTTGACCTTGAAACGTAACTTTAACCGAATCAGGAATCGGCATAGAAGCCTCTCCGGTTGCCAATGCTAATGCAACCGTACCCGAATCGGCACCGAAAGCTACGCCTTTAGACATGCGTGTATGCGAGTCACCGCCGATAATGATTGCCCATTCGTCGATTGTGATGTCGTTCAAAACTTTATGGATAACATCTGTCATTGAATGATATTCGCCTTTGGGATCACGAGCGGTAATTAAACCGAACTCATTCATGAATTTCATCAATTTAGGGATGTTTGCCTGAGCTTTTTTATCCCAAACAGATGCAGTATGACAACCTGATTGATAAGCGCCATCAACAATTGGAGAAATAACTGTAGCAGCCATTGCCTCTAATTCTTGAGCGGTCATTAAACCAGTAGTATCTTGAGAACCTACTATATTTACTTCTACGCGAACGTCAGAACCAGCATGTAAAACCTTTCCAGGTGCTAAACCTACTGCATTTCTATTGAATATTTTTTCTACAGCGGTTAAGCCTTGTCCTTCAATTGATACTTCTTTTGCTGGTGCAAACACTAATGGTGCTTCGACGTTTAAAATTCTAGCTGCAAAAGTTTGGATTTTTTTACCAAAAACGATGGCGTAAGAGCCCCCCGCTTTCATAAATTCCATTTTTTGAGGCGTCAATGCTTTTGAAATATCAATTAACTCTTGGTCGCCGTTATATAATTTTTTTGTTTTTGTATTGATGGTAAGAACAGTTCCTGTTTCAATAGAAAACACTTGTTCTAAAATTGGCTCGTCTTTTTCGTTACGGATAACATTACCATGCTCATCGCTTTTCTTTACCCAGTTTTGAAGGTCGATACCAATACCACCAGTTACATCAACTGTTGTTAAGAAAATTGGCGAAATACCATTAGTACCGCCTACAATTGGAGCGATGTTTACAAATGGGACATAAGGGCTAGATCGCTTACCCGTCCAAAGTGCCACATTGTTTACACCCGACATACGTGAAGAACCTACACCCATAGTGCCTTTCTCAGCTACCAACATCACACTTTTATCTGGATGTTGTGCTTGTAGTGCTTTGATTTGCTCCTGAGCCTCTGGCGTAATCATACATTTACCATGCAATTCACGATCTGAACGAGAGTGTGCCTGGTTACCTGGAGACAATAAATCGGTTGAAATATCGCCAATACCAGCTACAAAAGTTACCACTTTGATTTCTTCTGCTACTTCAGGAAGTTTTGTGAAAAATTCGGCATTAGCGTAGCTCTCTAATATTTGTTTAGCGATATCATTGCCGTTGTTGTAAGCGTCTTTCAAACGCTCTGTATCGGCATCGTACAAGAAAACTTGTGTTTTAAGTACATCTGCTGCTTTTTTAGCTTTATCGCCATTATCAGCCAGAGCGATGTCTAATAAAACTTTAATAGAAGGTCCGCCCTTCATGTGCGACAACAATTCGAAAGCAAAATCAGGTGTAATTTCTGTAACAACAGTTTCCGCTAAAATAATTTCTTTTAAGAACTGTGCTTTTACAACAGCCGCACCTGTAGTGCCTGGAAGGGTATTGTATATGAAAAAGTTAACAGCATCTTCTCTGTTAATATTGTTTACATTTTTGATTTGAGTGATAATTTCACTCAATAATTCAGCTCCATCAATAGGTTTAGGGTGAAGACCTTGGGTTTTCCTTTCTTCAATCTCCTGGATATAATCGTTATAAATACTCATCTTAGATATTTTATTCTTTTTGCTATTAGATTGTGCAACAAACACCCGCTCTTTACAAAAAAGAATACTGCTTTTGTACATTAATTTGCGTTAACTGAACCAATAAGGCTCAATTTTTTGGTTAAAACAAAAATAGCAAAAAACAACCCTTAAATGCAATTTAGGCAGGTGATTAAACAATTTGGAATGGTTCTAAACTACGAAAAAAGATGTGGATTAAAGGTCATAAAAAACTTATAAATCATGAGCTGGGTTTTGCGATTTAGTGAGTGTTTTTTGAGTGCCTGGTATAACTTAAATCTCCATTCTTACCAGATTTATATTATAATCATCACCCTGATCCGATAGCTATCGGATTTAGCGTGCGCTTTAAGATTGCTTCGTTCCTCGCAATGACGACCTTTCTCAAAAGATCTGTCAATGGTAGCCTGTCGAAGGACCTCTTTAAATATCTCGAAAGGCGTTTCGACTACTTGTCCCGATTTTTCGGGAAGCTCAACGTGACAAATTCGAATGGAATTACAAATATGATACAGCCTGATGACGATCACGTCAAAAAAAGAAGCTAAAAACTGGGCGCTACAAATTAATGTTAATCAGGCTGCTGTTAGTAAGGTAAAAAGTAGTTATAAACGATAGGATCTTAATACCTGTTTTAACCGTTCATTATCGGACAGATTTGTACGATTTTGAACATCATTTTAATTTAATATCTATTAACTTTTTGTTAATCAGTACTTTGTGTCGTTGCTAAAGGCTTGGCATAAGATTAGCTCGGGTCTACAATGTTAAAAATGTAAAACCTTTATCAGTAAAATAAGCCAATACTTTGGGAAGTGTGTAAGATAAACGATCGAATGCTTTTAAACTATCGTGAAATACAATTATAGAGCCATTTTCGGTATGTTTAATCACGTTTTGATAACATTTTTCGGGCGAGAGTTTAGTGTCAAAATCGCCACTGAGTACATCCCACATTACGATGTTGAGATTTGAGATTTGAGATTTGAGATTTGAAATTTGCGACTTCTTAATTCTCCCGTAAGGTGGGCGGAAAAGATCGGTTTGTGTAAGTTCTTGGCATTTTATTGTATTTTGAAGGTAGGTTTCATTATCGGTTTTCCAGCCTTTTAGGTGATTGAAAGTATGGTTGCCAATGGCATGTCCGTCGTTTTTTACACGTTCAAAAACTTCGGGGTGTTTTACAATATTTTCGCCAATGCAAAAAAATGTAGCTTTAGCATTAAAGACTTTTAAAGTTTTTAATACAAAATCTGTAACATTGGGTATAGGTCCATCGTCAAAGGTCAAATAAATAACTTTTTCGGTGCGGGATTTATTCCATAAGAGTGATGGATAATACCATTTTAGCAGAAGCGGTGATTTGATCAGGTACATTTTAGCTACAAAGTTACTAAATGCCTGTACAGATTGAAATTATTAAAGTTGTTTATATAGATTTGAAACAAATTATGAAGATGTTTACCAAGAAGAAGTTAGTTACCGGTTTTGCTTTTGTTATTGCGCTCGGTTTTGCCACTAATGTTAATGCCCAGCAAGTTTTAACCATCCAACAGGCAGTAGATAATACCCTTAAAAATAATTTACAGATCAAACAGGCTGCTTTTAGTGCCGCTTTAAGCAATGAAACGTTAAGTCAATCTAAAAATGCGCTTTTACCAACGCTTAACGGCTCAGCAAACTACAATAAAAACTTTGGCCGTAGCATCGATCCATCAACCAATCAGTTTATTTCACAACAATTTTCATCCGCAAATGGAAGTGTAACAGCAAGTGCAGATCTCTTTCAGGGTTTTCAAAAGATAAACCAGATCAGACAGAACAAACTTTTGCTTGCTGCCGATCAAACTAATGTAGAGAAAATTAAAAATGATTTAATTTTACAGGTGGTAACTTCATACATGCAGATATTGTATAATAAAGATTTATTGGCGGCCTCGCAACAACAGTTAGATGTAGCTAAGCAGACCTTAAAAAGGGAACAAGCTTTACTAGATGCTGGTAATAAAACTTTAGCCGATATTTCGCAGGCAAAATCTCAGGTGGCAACTGCCGAATTGAATACTACAAATGCTCAAAATACATTATCGGTATCTTATTTAACTTTAAATCAATTGATGGAAATGCAACCAGAAAACAGGTTTGAAGTAAAGGCTCCGGTTATTGCAGAAAATTATTCTTTGCAGAACAGTTATGATATTAATACAATTTTTACCAGTGCGGTAACTAGTTTCCCGGATATTAAGTTAGCATCGTTAAGAACTGAAGCTGCATTAAGAGGAATCAGTGTTGCAAAATCATCTTATTATCCAAGATTGTCTATCGGAGGTGGTTTAGGATCGAATTTTTCGAGTGGTAGAAGTAGAGTGGTTTCTGTTACCCCAAATGGATTCTCTGAAATTGGAAGAACATTAACAACCAACGAATCTGTTGTAACACCAGATTTTGTAACTGTTTTAGGTAAACAGGCATTCGGTTCTCAGATAGAGGATAACTTTAACCAATATGTTGGATTAAATCTTTCGATTCCTATTTTTAATGGTTTCCAGGCACGGACAAATGTTAGAAAGGCAAAAATTAATTATCAGAATACACAGGTGCAGGAGCAACTTACCAAGAATAATTTAAGTAAGGTAATCTCGCAGGCAGTGTATGATTTAAAGGCTGCAGAAAGCCGTTATTCATCAACACAGAATGCATTTCAGGCGCAAAAAGATGCCTTTTATGTAATTGAGCAGCGTTATAATGTTGGTTTAGTAAACTCGTTAGATTATAGCACAGCCCAAACTAATAGAAATAAAGCGGAGATAGATTTTATCCAGGCTAAATATGATCTTTTGTTTAGAGCAAAAGTAATAGATTACTATTTAGGCAAACAAATTACTTTCTAAGCTTAAAATACTGAAAGAATAGGGTACAACTTTAAACGTTTCAACCTTAAACATGATAACTTTAATACAAACAAACGAAATACAATAAATTATGAAACTGAAGCATATTATTATTACCGTAGTTGCTATCGTAGCTCTTCTAGTTATATTAAAACTCGCCGGAGTTATTGGAGGAGATAAAACCGAAAAAGTAACTACAGAAAAAGCATCAGATAAAACTGTTGTAGAAACAGTAACCGCAAGTGGTAAAATACAGCCAGAAACAGAAGTTAAATTAAGTTCTGAGGTATCGGGAGAGGTAGTAGAATTAAAGGTAAAAGAGGGCGATATTGTTAAAGCCGGTCAATTGCTTTGTAAAGTGCGTCCTGATGTTTTGCAATCAGGGTACGAAAGAACTGTAGCTAGTTTTAATGCACAAAGATCAAGCGTTGCAGCAGCGCAACAGCAATTGGCTCAAAACCAAGCTAATTTTGTAAATGCAGATGCAACCTACAAACGGAATGTTGAGCTTTTTAATAAAAAAGTAATCTCAGCATCAGAATTTGATGCCGCAAAAGCTGCTTTTTTAACAGCAAAAGCCAATTTAGCCAGTGCAAAAGAAAATGTAACCGGTGCTAAATTTACCTTAGAACAAACTGGAGCAAACGTTAAAGAAGCAGGTGCAAACCTAGCTAAAACTACTATTTATGCACCAGTTGATGGAGTGGTTTCGAAACTATCAATCGAATTGGGAGATCGTATTTTAGGAACTTCGCAAATGGCAGGTACAGAAATTATGCGTATTTCTAACCTATCAACAATGGAGGTTAACGTTGATGTGAATGAAAATGATATTACTCGCGTTAAAGTTGGAGATAAAGCTTCGATTGAGGTTGATGCTTTTTCTGATAAAAAATTTAGAGGAGAGGTAACCGAAATTGCAAGTTCATCAACAGCAGTAGGTACCGCTGTATCTACTTCAGTAGATCAGGTAACGAATTTCTCGGTAAAAATTAGAATTACTGAAGAATTAGCAGGCAAACAACAATCTATCTTCCGTCCAGGAATGTCGGCTACTGTTGATATAGAAAGCGAATCGTTAACTGGTTTGGCTATTCCAATCCAAGCGGTATTTACTGATAATGCAAAATCTGCTGATGCAAGCCAAAACCAAGGTAACCAAGCAAACACTGATAAGCAAAAATCTAAATTAACCGATAAAAAGGTGAAACAATACATTTATGCTTACGACGCGAAAACCAAAAAGGTTAAAAAAACAGAGGTAACTACTGGTATCCAAAACGATCAGTTCATTATTGTGAAATCTGGTGTTAAAACTGGGGCAGAAATTGTTACTGGTCCTTACTCAGCTATCCAAAACAAATTAAAAGATGGAATGGTTGTAGAGAAAACATCTAAAGACCAGTTGTTTAACAAAGACGCTAAGAAGTAGTTTATAATTACCCGCAAGAAATAGTAACTTGCGTTGTTTAAGGTGTAAGGTTTAGGGTTTAAGGCAAATGGTCTGAACCCTAAACCTTACACCTTTTACCTTAAACCTTTTTTATAAACATGGTACCTAAAATAGCAATGATAGGGGGCGGGAGCTGGGCGACTGCCATTGTAAAAATGCTTGCAGATAATTTAGCTGAAAAAGAAATTTTTTGGTGGATGCGTAATGAAGCAGCCATAGCGCACATTAAAAAATTTAAGCATAATCCAAATTATATTAGTGCTGTTGAAATTAAACTTACGCAAGAGAACAATATATCCTCTGATATTAATGCCATTATAAACTCGGCTGAATTTGTAATTTTAAATGTCCCCGCAGCGTTTCTAAAAGATACTTTATCTACCATCACTGCAGAAGATTTAAAAGGGAAGAAGATTGTTTCTGCCATTAAAGGGATCGTTCCGGAAGATAACCTGATTATTGGCGAATTTCTGCATCAAAATTATGGTATTCCTTATCATGATATTTTAGTAGTGAGTGGCCCTTGCCATGCCGAAGAAGTAGCCTTAGAAAAACTATCATACTTAACCATCGCCTGTACCGACGTGGAGAAAGCATCTACATTTGCTTCATTTTTAAATACCCGTTACATTAAAACTAATGTATCGGATGATATCTTTGGGACGGAATACGCTGCAGTTTTAAAAAATATATATGCCGTTGCCAGCGGCATTTGTCATGGCATAGGTTATGGCGATAACTTTCAGGCTGTACTGATCAGTAATGCGATCCGTGAAATTAAACGTTTTGTTGATGCTGTTCACCCCATTAACCGCGACATTATGGAATCTGCCTATCTGGGCGATTTATTGGTAACCGCTTATTCGCAATTTAGCCGTAACCGTACCTTTGGCAATATGATAGGGAAAGGATATACCGTAAAATCGGCACAGTTGGAAATGAACATGATTGCCGAGGGCTATTATGCAGTGAAATGCATGCATATTAAAAACCAGGCATACAATGTAGATATGCCAATTTGTAAGGCGGTGCATAGTATTATTTACGAAAACCGGTCGCCGCATATCGAAATGAAATTACTGGCGGAGAAATTAAATTAAGAAAAAATGTTAATGGTTGTAATGTTCTGCGTTACAAAATAAGATTTTATTTTTTCATTGGAAAGCAGATTCACCGCTTTTCGCTTCGGTAGCCCTTCTTTCCGCTTCTATCTTTTTGTAGGTATTATTGCTGCTTTCGAGTTGGTGCAACAAAAAGGATAACCGCTACAATAAGGTTTATTTAACCAAGGTCTGTAGAACAAAACCATAGCGTATATTAACTGTAAATAATGGGCAGCTTTGTATCGGTTCCCTGGCAGATCAGAAGTGCCTAGCCCCGGTCGAAGCGGCATCCCCAGAGTGCAGCGTAGGGATATAGCAGAGAACGGGAACAAAGGTTAATAGTTGCTCCGAACCTTGCGCTCCAGAATAAAGATTTTAATTTTTTATGTAAATCAGGATTATCGCTTTGTAGGTTCTGGCAGTCCTCCTTCCGCTTTTATCTTTTTGTGGGCGTTGTTGCTGCTTTCAAGGTTGTGCAACAAAAAGGATAGCCGCTACAATAAGGTTTATTGAAGCAGAGGCTGTGCAAGAAATAAAAAATGAATTCTTACAAGGAACTAAATGGGCATTTAGTGTTTTCTTGTAGTGCCAAAGTGTTTAGCCCCGGTCGAAGCGGCATCCCCAGAGCGTAGCGTAGGGATATAGCGGAGAACGGGAACAATGGTTAATAATTGCTCTGAACCTTGCGCTCCAAAATAAAGATTTTAATTTTTTATGTAAATCAGGATTATTGCTCTGTAGGTTCTGGCAGTCCTTCTTTCCGCTTCTATCTTTTTGTGGGTATTATTGCTGCTTTCGAGTTGGTGCAACAAAAAGGATAACCGCTACAATAAGGTTTATTTAACCAAGGTCTGTAGAACAAAACCATAGCGTATATTAACTGTAAATAATGGGCAGCTTTGCTCTCAGTTCCTTTGCAGTCAGTAGCTGTTTAGCCCCGGTCGAAGCGGCATCCCAGAGCGCAGCTTAGGGATATAGAGGAGGACGGGAACAGAAATTGATAGTTGTACTGGCCTTGCGCTTCAAAAACAGATCTTTATTTTTTTATCTCAATGGTTAGCCTCAGTAATAAGTGTAGCTATAAAACAAAACAAATAGATCAACTGTTATCACTTAAATAAAATATAGCTGTCATGAAAAGAAAATTAGTAATGGGTTTATTAACGCTTGCCTTATTTGGAGGTGTAGCCTTTAACGTAAACGCCCAAGAAAAGAAAAAAACTGAAGTTGGTAAAGCATTAGATCATACCGGAAAAGCAATTGGTAAAGGTGCTAAATCTGTAGGTAATAAAACAGCCGAAGTTGCGGTAAAAGGTAGTTCGAAAGTTGCTGATAAAACCTGGAAAGGTAAAATGGCACCAGATGGATCTGATGTTTACATCAATGCAAAAAATGAAAAATATTATGTGAACTCGAAAGGGGCTAAAATTTGGTTAAAAGCTAGTCAGATTAAAAACAGACCTGCATCTAAAAAATAGTAAAATGTAATTTTAAAGAAGTCAAGTTTTTAAAACTTGACTTCTTTTTTATAAACAAAACGGAGGGTTTAATTTATACTATAGTACCGTAAAGATCGAAATCTTCAGCCCGGTCAATTTTTACATTTACAAAACTTCCGTTAGCGGCATAACCTGTAGCTGCATCGATTAAAACTTCGTTATCAACCTCAGGTGAATCAAATTCAGTTCTTCCTACAAAGAAATCACCCTCTTTTTTATCTACCAGCACCTTAAAGGTTTTACCTACTTTTTCTTGGTTAATATCGAAAGAAATACCTTGTTGAATTTCCATAATATCATCTACACGTTGCTGTTTTACTTCATCTGGGATATCATCTACTAAAGTATGCGCATGGGTTTTTTCTTCGTGCGAATAAGTAAAACAGCCTAAACGATCGAATTTGGTTTCTGCAACCCATTCCTTCATTTCTTCGAAATCGTGTTCAGTTTCGCCTGGGTAGCCACAAATTAAAGTGGTACGCATGGCAATGTTTGGCACCTTATCCCTGATCTGATTCACTAAATCGATGGTTTTTTGTTTGGTGGTACCACGACGCATAGATTTTAGCATATTATCCGTAATGTGCTGCAATGGCATATCCAGGTATTTGCAGATATTGTCTCGTTCGTTCATGGCATCTAAAATTTCCATCGGGAAACCAGAAGGGTAGGCGTATTGCAAACGAATCCATTCGATTCCGGGAACATCCGATAAACGGCGCATCAGTTCATCTAACTTACGTACGCCATAAAGATCTAAGCCATAGTAGGTAAGGTCCTGGGCAATTAAAATCAGTTCTTTTGTGCCGTTTTTAGCCAATATTTTAGCTTCGTTAACCAACTCTTCCATTGGTTTACTCAAGTGTTTGCCACGCATTAAAGGGATGGCACAGAAAGAGCAAGGACGGTTACAGCCTTCAGCAATTTTGAAATAGGCAAAATGAGAAGGGGTGGTTAGCAAACGCTCGCCGATAAGCTCGTGCTTGTAATTGGCACCTAACTCATGTAATATATTCTGCAGATCGTTAGTGCCGAAAAAGGCATCAACGTTGGTAATTTCTGATTCTAATTCTGGTTTGTAGCGTTCAGATAAACAACCTGTAACCACTACTTTGCCAATTTTACCAGCTTCTTTCAGCTCACTGAACTGTAGAATGGTATCGATTGATTCTTGTTTCGCATTATCGATAAAACCGCAGGTGTTAATTACAACGATATCATCTTTGCCCATCTTGTCTGATTCGTGCACAACATTTAAGTTGTTGCCACGTAACTGCCCCATCAATACTTCCGAATCGTATATGTTTTTAGAACAGCCTAATGTAATTACATTAATTTTAGGTTGCTTAACTGCGCTTTTACTTCTTACTATTTTGGTATTCATATTATTGTTATTTACACCCTCCTTGCGGTTTGATTCCACAGATTTGGTGATTCCACTGATATTCTGGTGTGGATATTTTAAAGGATTACACAGATATCCTTTTGACCTCACAGCTGGTGTTGCCAAAGTTAATCAATAATCCTGTTTTAATTTTGCTGGCTTTACGTGTTCAACGTCATTGCGAGGCACGAAGCAATCTCGTAATTAAAATAACCCATAGCATTAAGATTGCTTCGTGCCTTGCAATGACGAATGATTGATTAGATTATTTAAACAAACTATTCACAAACTCCTTCTTATCAAAAAGCTGTAAGTCGCCAATTTTTTCTCCTACACCAATATATTTAACAGGAATTCTGAACTGATCTGAAATTCCGATTACTACACCACCTTTCGCTGTTCCATCTAATTTTGTAATGGCCAATGCATTAACATCAGTAGCTTCGGTAAACTGTTTGCACTGTTCAAAAGCATTTTGTCCGGTCGAGGCATCTAATACTAATAAAATTTCGTGCGGTGCGCCTGGTACTACCTTTTGCATCACTTGTTTAATTTTACCCAACTCGTTCATCAAGCCGATTTTGTTGTGTAAACGTCCGGCAGTATCAATAATCACTACATCTTCACCACTGGAAACAGCAGACTGTAAGGTGTCAAAAGCAACTGAAGCAGGATCGGAGCCCATAGCTTGTGCTACAACCCTCACGCCAACGCGTTCGCCCCAAAGTTTAATCTGATCAACGGCTGCGGCTCTAAAGGTATCGGCAGCGCCTAATACTACTTTAAGTCCCGATTCTTTAAGTTTATGCGCCAGCTTTCCGATAGTAGTTGTTTTACCAACACCATTTACGCCAACCACCATAATTACATAGGGTTTATGATCGCCATATTCGAACTGACGGAAATCGTTACTATTGTTTTCAGATAAAAGTAACTGGATTTCATCACGCAGGATAAAATTTAGCTCTGAGGTATTGAGGTATTTATCTTTGGCAACACGTTCTTCAATACGTTTGATGATTTTTAATGTAGTACTTACGCCTACATCAGAAGTGACCAAAACTTCTTCCAGATTATCGAGAACTTCATCATCAACAGAAGATTTTCCTGCTACAGCTTTGGTAATTTTATTAAAGAAACCATCTTTAGTTTTCTCTAAACCTTTATCCAGCGCTTCCTGAGCTTCAGGGGCAGTTTCTTTCTTTTTGAAAAAATCGAATAAACCCATTAGTTATTTGTTATGTTTTTTAGGAAATTGGTAGGTGTTTGTGCAGGTATTTTACTGCCAATAAAGTCTTTTGTATTTCTGGTTACGATAAGATCAATTTGATTTAGCTCTGCAGCAGCATTTTGTACAGCATCTTCAAAATCTGAAAAGTTGGAATGGATTGCGAAGATGATGGTATCTTTATTAATGCCAAGAATGTTAATTGTACCTATAAGTGTAGTAAGAATATCTATGGTTTTATCATGACCAATATTTTTTTTACAGATATAATATATGTCAGTAAAAGTTGAAGCTAAAATGAACCCATTTATATTAATACCGTCCACCTTGCTGAGTGCCTCGAAAGAATCGTCAAAAAAAGGAAGTCTTTTAAGGCTAACATCTATAAAAATATTGGTATCAAATAGAATATTCATTATTTGTGCTTATCCATAAGATAATCGTATTTAGCTTTGTCCGGATCAATCCCCTCTAATACTCCCGAAAACTTGTCAAGAAATTCTTTCATGTTCTTTTTTGGAGCGTTTTGAATCACTTCATCCAAAATAATGACTTCGACCTCTTTATTTTTTACATCAAATCCGTCAGGAACAACAATAGTCCCATTTTCAGAAACTTTTGTCTTAAACTTATACGCTTCCATGGTTATGCTTTTTTCAAAGATAATCAATTATTTCCTATCGTAAATTTCACTAACAAAAAAAGCCCTTCCGGTTAAAACGGAACGGCCTTTAATATTTTTAATATTAAAAAATATTAACCTTATTTAGATGCAATAGCATCTTTTACGTGGTCGTTGTGTACGATAAGTTCTTTGAATGAGTAAGCACCAGTTTTTGCTGATTTTACCATTGTAATTACTTTCGAATATTCTTTACCTGTACCTGTTTTAAGGGTTGCAACTACTTTCTTTGCCATGTTCTTATAATTTTAATGATCGAATTAGAGAATGTTAGAATGAGCGAATTTTTTAATTCAATCATTCAATCAATCCTTCATTCAATTATTTTATTTCTTTATGTACGGTTACTTTTCTCAATACTGGATTGAATTTTTTCAATTCTAATCTTTCAGTAGTGTTTTTACGGTTTTTGGTAGAAATATATCTAGACATACCCGGCATGCCACTTTCTTTATGTTCAGTACATTCTAAAATAACCTGAACTCTGTTACCTTTTTTTGCCATTTTAATATAAATTGAAAACTGTTAATCTCAACAGTTAATGTTTTTTACAAAAATCCTTTTTTTACGAAACGGTTAATTGCTTCGCTAATGCCCACTTTATTGATGGTTTTAATCGCTGAAGTAGAAACTTTCAACGTAATCCAACGGTTTTCTTCAGGAATATAAAATTTCTGAAGTTGTAGGTTTGGGTAAAATTTGCGTTTGGTTTTAACGTTTGAGTGAGAAACGTTGTTACCTACCATTGCTTTTTTTCCTGTTAAATCACAAACTCTTGACATGACTTGTAAATATAGTTGTTAATATCGTCCGCTTAATTTTTTTAAGAGTGTGCAAATATCTGAATAATAATTGTAAACAACAATAGCCTAGCTAATTATTTTTTATAATTAATATTTATAGGCAGTAAAGGTTTGTGCAATGATTGTAATGCCGAATATTAAATTCTTCATATATTACATCTATTAAAAATAAATATTTCTGATCAAACGTTTGATATTCATTTTGATACGATTAGACTATTTCTCCTTATTATTATTTATTTAAATTAGCCGCCACTAATCCAAAATATAAAAACGAGCAATGCAAATTACATCTTTTAAGCAATACGAAGAAGATTATAAAAAAAGCGTAGAAAACCCAGAGCAGTTTTGGGGCGAGGTAGCGCAAAACTTTCAATGGCGCAAGCCTTGGTTTAAGGTATTATCGTGGAACTTTAACGAACCGAATATTAAATGGTTCGAAGGGGCCAAACTTAACATTACCGAGAATTGTTTAGACCGTCATTTGGCTACCAATGGAGATAAACCTGCTATTGTTTGGGAACCTAATAATCCTGAAGAAGAAAGTGTTACTTATACTTATAAAATGTTGCACGAACGCGTTTGTCGCTTTGCCAACGTTTTAAAACGTAATGGTGCTAAAAAAGGCGACCGTATTTGTATTTACATGCCAATGGTACCCGAACTGGCTATTGCTGTTTTAGCCTGCGCAAGAATTGGTGCCGTTCACTCGGTTATTTTTGGGGGATTTTCTGCTAAATCTATTGCCGACCGGATTAACGATTCGCAATGTAAAGTAGTTATTACTGCCGATGGTTCTTATCGGGGCAATAAACAGATTCCTTTAAAAGAGGTAATTGATGATGCATTAATCGGTTGCCCAACCGTAGAAAAATGCATCGTGTTAACCCATATCCGTACACCTGTTTCGATGCTGAAAGGTAGGGATGTATGGTGGGAAGATGAGGTTAAGCACGTAAATGATATTTGTGAAGCGGAAGAAATGGATGCAGAAGATATGCTGTTCATTCTCTACACATCTGGCTCTACCGGAAAACCTAAAGGTGTGGTGCATACCTGTGGAGGTTATATGGTTTATGCAGGGTATACCTTTTCAAATGTGTTTAATTACCAGCCTGGTGAGGTATATTTCTGTACTGCCGATATCGGCTGGATTACAGGCCACTCTTATATTATTTACGGACCGCTATCGCAAGGTGCAACATCCGTATTGTTCGAGGGGATTCCAACATACCCAACACCTTCTCGCTTTTGGGATATTGTAGAAAAACATAAAGTAAATACATTATATACAGCACCTACGGCTATCCGTTCTTTAATGAGTTATGGCGAAGAACCTCTTAAAGATAAAGATTTAAGCTCAATCCGCGTTTTAGGCTCGGTAGGAGAGCCCATTAATGAAGAGGCATGGCATTGGTTTGACGAGAAAATAGGTCGCGGGAAAGCGCCTATTGTTGATACCTGGTGGCAAACAGAAACCGGAGGGATTATGATTTCGCCTATTGCTACAGTAACACCAACCAAGCCTAGTTTTGCTACACTGCCTTTACCGGGTATTCAGCCAATTTTGGTAGACGAAAATGGTAATGAAATTGAAGGGAACGGGGTGATGGGAAATCTTTGTATCAAATTCCCTTGGCCGGGCATGTTGCGTACCACTTACGGCGATCATGAGCGTTGCAAACAAACTTATTTCTCTACTTACGAGAATTTATATTTTACTGGTGATGGCTGTTTGCGTGATGAAGATGGTTATTATCGAATTACTGGTCGTGTAGATGATGTATTAAATGTTTCAGGACATAGAATTGGTACCGCGGAAGTAGAAAACGCCATTAATATGCACGCCGGTGTGGTAGAAAGTGCTGTTGTGGGTTATCCGCACGATGTAAAAGGTCAGGGCATTTATGCTTTTGTCATTTATCCAGAAATGCATGGCGAAGCAGAATTATCTAAAAAAGATATTTTACAAACGGTTACCCGCGTAATTGGGGCGATTGCTAAGCCTGATAAAATATTGTTTGTTTCTGGTTTGCCAAAAACACGTTCCGGCAAAATTATGCGTAGAATTCTACGGAAGATTGCTGAAGGAGATACCAGTAATTTAGGTGATACATCTACGCTGCTTGATCCAGGAATTGTAGAAGAAATTATTGAAGCGACGAAGAAGCTTTAATCATAATTTTAAAGTAACAAAAATGGCCCCGATTTTCGGGGCCATTTTTGTTATCATGCTATTCCTAGTAACCTGGGTTTTGAACCAATTTTGTATTTGCGTCAATCTCCCTTTGTGGAATTGGGAAAACTAATCTGGTAGAATTCCATGGTATGTTGCCAATATTTGTTTGCGTTCTTTTTGCATCGTGAATGCTAAGCCATAAAATGATTCAATACTTTTGGGTGTTACATAGCTTTTTTCAATTAGTCAACATCCTGATCTTTAATGTGTTTTTTCTTAATTTATTGATTACTAATGCTTTTATTGTTAATTTGTAGTTATATAAAAACAATAATGCCTGTTTTGTAAGACTAGGCATGGTAACTAAAAGTAAAAATGAAAACAAACAAAATTTTAAATTTAAGCCTCTTAGTCATTCTATTAGCTGGGTCATGTAAAAAGGACAATAATAACATGCAAGTAATCGATGAAAAAAAAGAAGTACTCTCATACATAAAAAGTTTAGGTTTTTCTGAGTCATCAATAATAGATATTGGAAATGAGTATGTTGTTGAGGGTGATATATCTTTTCCAAAAAACATGAAAATACCAGTAAATAAAAGCTTAAAAGTAGAAGCCCCCTTAATTTTACAGGATAAATTAATGAGTACTTTACCCGCTATTGGGGATTCAAAAATTAGTCAAACATATACAGGAAATTTAGTTAACGCTGATAATCGAATTAATGTTCGAATTTTTATAGACCCATCGATAACTAATTTAACTAATGAGATAAATGCTGCAATTGGTCTATGGAATAGTGTTACACAGGCGGGCATTTTTTTTAGTATTGTTTCTGGCGCAGCATATGATATTTTAATTGTTAATGAAGCTATTAGCGGTTATGGTCTTGCTCGGTCTCCACTTAATGGGAGTGCTGGCAATTTAGTAAGGATTAATACTCAAAGTATGATAAATGATGGCCTAAACCCTAATCAAATGAGTACTGTAATTGCTCATGAGTTTGGGCATTGTATTGGTTTTAGACATACAGATTGGCTTCAGGTAGGGGAATCTAGTTATGGGGTAGATGATGTTGGTACAGCAGTAAATGCTATAGAGGTTCCGAATGCTGGTGGGACAGATGTAAATTCGATTATGAATAGTGGTCCAAATAATACTTTAGCTGGAGTTTTATCTAATAAAGATGCAGTAGCATTATGGAATTTATACCCAAAAATATCGTGGACAATAATTGGACCAAATACAATATGGCGTGGAGTAGAGTACGAATATTGGGGATCAAATACGAATGGAGTTACTTTTACATGGACGGTCCCGTCAAGTATTGGAACAATAACAAGTGGACAAGGGACTAATCATATTACAATTGAAACAATAACTACTGGAACACAATTAATTAATTCTAACATTAAACTTAAAGTTGTAGATTCTAATGGTTTTTCAAGTATATTGTCTCATGCAATAACTCTAAAATCTGGAAGATAAATTAAGTTGTGAATAATAAACCAAATTATTATTTTTTTAGAACAATAGTAAACAAAAATGCCAATCATTCTCAGATTGGCATCTTTTGCTATATTATTTAATACCCAGGATTTTGAACTAACCCCTTATTCGCACTTAGTTCACGATCTGGAATTGGAAATACAAGTTTTGGATCATTATAAGAAAATGTTCCAATCGAACGTTTAGTTCTTTTATAGTCATGAAGCCTGAATCCTTCATAATCTAATTCCTTTTCTCGCTCATTTAAAATAATTGCTAAAGTTGGTACAACATTACCTAAACCAGCTCGGGTTCTTAATGCATTAATATCACTTGCCGGTGTTGCTCCAATAGTTGTGCCTAATCTAAAATTACATTCAGCTCTAATCAAATACTGTTCAGTAATACGGGCAACAGGAATGTTTCCAAAATAATCATACCATTTCTTAGTGAATTTCCCTGATTTTGCACCATCACCATCATATATTAATTCTGTTTGTCTTTTATCTCCAGTCTCAAAAGAATTATAAAAATTGATATTTACACTTGCATCACCTCTACCAACATCTCCGCCAGTAGAGTTTTGGTAGCTAGAGTAAAATGTTGCTAAACCGTCGTTAGATGTACCTGCATTACTTTGCTCATTTTGTGCAATCTCAAAAATTCCCTCTGATGATTTTTTTGTTCTAAATGGTACTTCAAGAGAAGAAGTAATCAAGCTATATGGGCTACTAGTTATGATATCATTAGCCATATCTCTAGCTAATGCATATTTGCCTTCCTGCAAATATACTCTTGCCAAAAATGCCATGGAAGCATATTTGTCATCTGCAGATGACAAATTTGTTATTGATGCTTTCAAGTCATTTTCAACTGCAGTATATACTTCAGAAACAGTGTTTCTAGGAGTTGAATACACAATATCATCAGTAGTTTGGACTGCCTTTGTTATAATTGGAACGCCCAAATTAGTATTTGTTCCGGTAGCATCGAAAGGTAGTGCATAAAGTCTAACTAATTCAAAATGCATTATTCCTCGAATAAATAAAGCTTTTCCTTCAATTGTACTCTTAGCAGTAGGGTCCGTTACTACGCTTAATGCCGAGATAACTGTATTAGCAACATTAATCGCTTTATATGCAGATGTCCATGTTCTAAGCACATCTGCATTTGTAGATATTATAGATTTATTAGATATATCTCTATAAGTACTAAACGTACCTGTCCAGTTTAAGTAGTTATTGCTGGCATATATATCGGGCAAAAAAACCAAATTGGTTCCATATAAATCACCAGAAGCTAAAACTGTATAAGCACCTGTTAGTGCATTTTGAACATCAGATGGACTTGATAGCGCTACACCAGATGAGATGGACTGTTTTGGCTCAATTTCTAATTGTTTTTTGCAAGAAGATATGCTTAATAAGATTAGGCCTCCAGCAATTATATTTTTTAAGTAATTTTTCATAATTCTAGTATTTAAATAACAATTAAAATCCAACATTAACTCCAAAAGTGATTGTTCTTGCTTGAGGAGGTGTGTAGAAATCGTGACCCAATTGAACACTTCCTGCGAACGTAGTGTTTACTTCAGGATCGTAGCCATTGTAGCCTGTTATTGTGAATAAATTCTGAGCAGATGCATAAACGCGTAAATTTTGCAACTTGTATTTTGTGATAAATGATTTAGGTACATTGTAGCCGAATATTACACTTTTTACTCTCAAATAAGAACCATCCTGAATATATCTTGAGGAAGGTCGTGTTCCATTTGAAGCACCAAATCTAGGTTGAGGGATTGAAGTAATTCTGTTAGAGGTCGTCCAATAGTTCATTTGATCGATCGTTTGATTGTCGAAATAATCACCATTTGCGGATTGGAAACCACCTGCAGCATTGTAAATATCATTGCCAGAAACAAATTGTGTTTGAATGTCTAAATCGAAATTTTTATAAGAGAACCTGTTACCAAAACCACCATAAAAATTAGGATTTGGATCGCCAATTTTTTGATCTTTTGCACTGCTATATACCGTCGTTGTTGTAGTGCGGCTATCATCTAAATAATATAATGCATTCCCATTATTCGTATCTACACCAGCATAGGCCTTTCCATAAAAGTAACCATAAGGCTCACCTTCAGCGATTCTTCCAATATATCTTCCACCTGGATAAATTGGCTGGCCAGCTAAACGTAGAATTTTATTTCTATTAAACGAAATATTAAAAGATGTACTCCATTTAAATTCCCCTACAAAGTTTTTAGTATTCAATGAAAGTTCTAAACCTTTGTTTTCTAGATCTCCGATGTTTTGTACAATAGAGCTGAAGCCATTTGTTGCTGGAATAGGAACACTTAATAGTAAATCGGTTGTTTTCTTTTTATATACTTCTACAGTTCCATTGATACGATCTGCCAATATTCCAAAATCTAAGCCAATATTGAAGTTAGATGTATTTTCCCAAGTTAAATTTGGATCTCCTAATTGATTTGGTAAAGTGCCAGCAGTACCTGCATAATTAACACCGCCATATAGGGTTCTCGAGGCAAAGTTTCCAATCTCCGCATTACCTGTTAAGCCATAACTTGCCCTAAGTTTCAAATTACTCAACCATATGCTTGATTTTAAGAAGTCCTCTTCAGATGCAATCCAGCCAATTGAAGCGGCTGGAAACGTTCCATATCTTTGGTTTGAACCAAATCTTGATGAACCATCTGTTCTAATTGAAGCACTTACTAAGTACTTATCGGCATACTTGTAATTAACCCTGGCTAAATAAGATACGAATGAATATTTTGATTCAAAGGAACTACCTGCCGATATTGTAGCAGCACTGGCAATTTTTGTAAATTTATCTGAAGGGAAACCTGTACCGGTAACTGTTCCATATCTTAATTGTGCTTCTTGAAAAGTAAAACCACCTAATACGTTTAAGCTATGTTTTTCATTGAAAACTTTAGTATAGGTTAAGGTATTATTGGTGTTGAAATTAATGGATTTAGCGTTGTAATCTGAACCATAACCCGAAGTTCCACCACCATCTTGAGTTTTTGAACCTAAGTAAAGTTCTTCTTCAAGACTATTTAAATCGAAACCGTACTCACTTCTGAAAACTAAATTCGGTGTTATTTTTAGGCTTGCGAAAGCTGTTGCGAAAGTTCTATAAGTAGTAGAAAGATTACTTCCATTTGCTAAATCTATCAGACCGTTGTAATAAACAGTACTACTATTTAATTCTCCTGAAGCATCATAAATTGATTGTATTGGAGGTAACGCATTTAACTGAAGTGGATTAGAGAAAGCATTGTCGTTGGATACGCGATAATTATCTACTTTTGAAATGTTGATATTTCCTCCTACTGTTAGAAGATTTGAAACCGTGTGGTCTAAACTTAATCTGCCTCCGGTTCTGACATAGCGGTTACCAATTATAATGCCTTTATTATCATTATAATTTCCAGATAACATAAACTTGGTCTTTGCATCACCACCGTTGATATTGAGGTTATATTGTTGAGTATGGCCTCTTCTAAAAGCAGCATTTGCCCAGTCGGCATCTACATTGCCATCCCAATCTGTAGTTCCCGTATAATCTTCCCAAAGCTCTGAAGAATTACTGTAATTACCACCATCATAATTAGAATTCTTAAATGATTCTTCCATCAATTGTTTGTATTGAGCCGCGTTTAAGAATTGATTTTTCTTAGTCGGATCACTAAAGCCAGCATAGTAACCAAAATCAACATTAGTCTTTCCTTCTTTACCTTTTTTCGTTGTAATTAATACTACACCATTAGATGCTCTTGCTCCGTAAATAGCTGCAGCTGCAGCATCTTTTAGTACTTCCATTGATTCAATATCGTCAGGATTAATTGCAGCCAGCGGATTGTCAGGCTCTGTATAGGTTCCTAAAGCATCAGTAATCACAGGCGTGCCGTCGATAACAAATAAGGGTTGGTTACTTGCCGAAATTGAAGAAATACCCCTTACCCGAATTTGGAGTGCCTGACCCAGTTTACCACTACTAGAGTTGATAAATACCCCAGGTGCCTTGCCTTGTAAAGCACTTTCGATGGTTGTTAAAGGCTTGTCTTTCAAATCAGCTGCTGTAACTTTCGCTATTGATCCCGTTACATCTCTTCTATTTTGTGTACCATAACCCACTACAACCACATCCGATAGCGTATTGTTTTCCTCATCAAGGCTTACATTAACGCTTTGCCCTGTAATAGGCACTTCTTTGGTTTTGAAACCGATAAAGCTAAAAACAAGTGTTTTAGCATCGTCTGAAACGGTTAATTTAAAAGCTCCGGTAGCATCACTTTGGGTGCCGTTAGCTGGCGAGCCTTTTACAAATACGCTAACGCCAGGAATTGGTCCTGAGGCTGACGTAACTTTCCCGGTAATTACCTTGCCTTGTGCGAAAGCAAACGAAATTACACTGAAAGATAAAATCATACATAAGAGTAGTTTTTTCATCAAATTGGTAGTTTAGTTAATAATTTTTAATCATTCATAGAAATGATACTCTTAATGTAACTAAAAATATGGAAAAAACCTTGTGAACTATGATGAAATCAGGTCATTGTTTGGTTTAATGTGCTTAAATCAAAACAAAGGGAGGCAAAAATTGTTAATGGATTAAAAGTTACATTGTTTAAATCCAAAAAAAACACGAGCATGGATAAGTTAGAATTAAAAGGAAAGTGGAATGAAATAAAAGGAAAGGTTAAACAAGCTTATGCTGATTTAACAGATGATGATTTAAAACACGAAGAAGGTCAAGACGATGAATTGTTGGGGAAACTACAACAAAAAACAGGAAAAGGAAGAGATGAACTTGTGAAATGGATAAACTCATTATAATATCAATTCAATAGAAAAACAGGCGGTCAAATTTTGGTCGCCTGTTTGTTTTAACATCATTTTTTTATGGCCGATATTGCCAAAAGATTTTCCGAAAATCCAATACTTTCTCCGAAAGATTTAATACCTAGCAGCGCTGGGTTGGAAATAGAATGCTTGTTAAATCCAGGTGTTTTTACTTTCGATGGTAAAATCTGGCTGCTTATCCGGGTAGCTGAAAGACCTCAACAGAAAGAAGGCGTAATTTCTTTTCCGATATTAAAAGAACATGGAATAGAAATTCTGGCAATCGACGAAAGTGATCCATATTTAAATGACAGTGATCCCCGGATGATCAGTTATAAAGGGGCAGATTATTTAACCACATTATCTCATTTAAGATTGGTTTGTAGTGATGATGGTCTTCATTTTTATCAGCCAGAAGGTTACCCTTTATTGCAGGGAGAGAGTGAAGATGAAGCTTTTGGAATTGAAGATTGCCGCGTATCCTTAATCGGAGATACTTACTATTTAACTTTTACGGCAGTTTCTGAACATGGGGTTGGTGTGGGGATGCGTACCACAAAAGATTGGAAAACTTTCCAAAGTTATGGCATGATTATCCCACCACATAATAAAGATTGCGCCATATTTGAAGAACGCATTAACGGTAAATTTTACGCTTTGCACCGCCCCAGCAGTGTAGCATTGGGTGGTAATTATATCTGGCTGGCCGAATCTCCTGATGGGATCCATTGGGGCAAACACAGGTGTATTATTAAAACCAGGCCTAACCGCTGGGATAGTGCCCGTGTGGGCGCTGGTGCAGCACCAATAAAAACTGCAGGCGGCTGGCTCGAAATATATCATGGTGCAAATGAAAAACAACAATATTGTTTAGGCGCTTTTTTAATGGCGCTCGATGATCCATCAAAAGTGCTAGCCAGAACCGAAGAACCGATTATGGTACCAACTGCAGATTATGAGTTACATGGTTTCTTTGGAGAAGTAGTATTTACAAATGGCCACATCGTTAATGGAGACGAATTAACGATCTATTATGGTGCTGCAGATGAATTTGTTTGCGGGGCTAAATTTTCGGTGAAGGAAATTTTGGGTGCACTGGTTTTTTACCATTAAGACACGAAGGCACAATTTTCTGCATTATGCAACAAATAAACCAATGACCAATGAACTTTTTTTGCCACGGAGGCACGGATTAACACGGAAGAATTTTGTTTTTTATCACGAAGATGCAAGCGTACAATTTGTTTCTGAGCCATGTTGTTACTAATGACAAATCAACCATTGGCTGATGAACCAATAATCCATAAAAAAAGCGATCCCCGTTTCCGGGAATCGCTAGTAATTTTGATATTAAAGCATCAGGTTTTTACCTTAAACCCTCCGCCTTCCTACCCTCTACCTTTTTAGTATCCAAAAATCTGCTCCAGGCTTAGTTTAGTTACCGGACCAAATTTTGCTAAATCTGCCATATTGATTTTCTTTTCGGAAGCCACGATACAATAACTGTAAGGTTTGCCCGAAAGATTGGTTTGGTGGAATGATTTTACATCATTAAAAGTCAATGGTTTTAAGTTAGCATATTCATCAACCCTTGAGTCGTGATCGAAACCTAATTTTTTATCGGCCAAATAGCTATAAATAATTCCATCTTTGGTAATACGGCTGGTTTCTAAGCCATTTAATGAGTTGGTTTTTGATAATGCAAATGATTTATCAGACTGTGGTAAAGTGGTTAATAACTCATTCATACCGGCAACTGCTTCATTCATTTTATCTGCCTGTGTACCTACATAAGCGATAATGGTATTTTCTTTTTCTTTGGTATTTGGAGAAGAATATACTGCAAAAGTAGAATAAGCCAAAGCTTTAGATTCGCGGATGGTTTGGAATACTACTGAGCCCATGCCGCCGCCGAAATAGTTGTTAAACAAGGCGATTTTTGCTGCATTGGCCGGGTCGTACAAGCCACCGTTGCGTACCCAACGTATTTCGGCCTGCACCATATCATAATCGGCAAAGTAAACTTTGTTCGAATCGGTTTTGGTGTACACAAATTTCTTAATCGGTGCAGCATCTGTAAATTCTTTAGCCAATGGATGCGCTTTAACAATATCAGCAGAAAATGCCGCTAATGTTTTTGGTCCGTAATAAGTAATGGTGTGTTTGTAATTGGTCAGGTTATGTAAAATGTAGATCAAATCTGCCGATTTCATATTTTTGATCTCATCATTAGTTAATCCATAATTGAAAGGATTATCGGCACCGTATTGTGCATAACTCATTAAACCACCAAGAATTGACGATTTATTTAATTTTGCGTTATCTCTCGATTTTAACAAACGACCTTTTAAATCTTCTAAGGCTTTTTCGTTTGGTTTACAATTTGCCAGTACATCTTCTAACAAGGCTACCGCTTTATCAAAGTTTTCTTGTAAACCACTGATTGAAACGGTAGTTACATCAGTACCTACATTTATGCTATAGCTACAGGCAATGTTGTAAAATGCTTTACTAATATCCTCTGCCGAATATTTATCAGTACTTAAGAACGCTAAATATTGAGCAGCATAAGGCAATAACTTATAGTTGTAAGAACCCATATCAAAACGGTAACCCATACGGAAAATTCCGTTTTCAGTGTTTTGAACTGTAATTACATCAGCAATGCCTGCTTTGCCAAAATTAAGGTCTTTGGTATAGTCTAAAAATTTAGGAGCGATGGGTTTTACCGGAGCAGCAATGATGTCTTTTGTAAATGGAGAAACCTCATTAACATTGGTTTTTACTGCAGTAATGGTTGGTTTTTCTACTTTAACAATGCTCTTATCTTCACCTTTGTGTTTTAAGATAGAAACATAATTGTTAACGAAAAACTTGTTGGCAAAGTCTACAATTTCCTTTTTGGTTACTTTGGCCATCGCATCGGTTGATGCCAGGGTTTTATCCCATTCTGCACCACGGTTTTGGATAAAGGCATTCATCGCGAAATCTGCACGAACATCATTATTGTCAAAGCTTTGGAGTTCGGCCAATTTGATGTTAGCAACTGTTGCTTTAATTAGGCTTTCATCAAATTCGCCTTTTTTAAGCAATTCTACCTGCTCTAATAATAATTTTTGGGCCTCTTCCAAACTTTGGCCAGCTTTAGGTGAGCCAGATAAAATGAAAATTCCATAATCTTTCATCGAGTTATAACCAGCACCTGCCCTCAACATTTTTTGTTGTTTATTAATGTTGATATCCATTAAACCCGCTTTCCCGTTTGCCAAAATGCTGCCGATTAAATCCAGTAATAAACTTTGATGGGTATTTTGGGCAAAACCCCTGTAAGCAACATATAAGTTTTCGGCACTTGGACCATAAATATCAACCGTTTGAACCTGTGTTAAAGGTTTTTCTGGTGCAGGGTTGTAAAGCGATAAAGGCTTAGGTGCCATAAAGGCGAAGTCCTTATCGATTTTTTTGATTAAATCATCATAATTAATATCGCCACTCATAATTAAGGCCATATTATTAGGCACATAATATTTGTTGTAATACTTTCTGATTTCGATTAACGAGGGATTTTTTAAATGCTCAATAGTACCAATGGTGGTTTGTTGTCCGTAGTTATGCGTAGGAAACAAAGCATACAGCATTTTCTCATACATTTTACGGCCATCATTGTCCATACCGATATTTTTCTCTTCATAAACAGCTTCTAACTCTGTATGGAAGATGCGGAAAACAGGGGCACGGAAACGTTCTGCCTGCACAGCCAAAAATTTATCAATGGCATTTGATGGAAGGTCTTCTTCATAAACGGTTTCTTCTACCGAGGTGTGGGCGTTGGTAGAGTTACTTCCGATCGATTTCATCATTTTATCGTATTCGTTTGCGATAGAATAATTAGAAGCTTCGCCCGAAGTTTTATCAATTTCCTTATAAATCTCTTTGCGTTTGGCCGGATCGGTAGTTTTGTTGTAAGTTTCGTAAAGTGCTTCGATCTTATCTAAAAGTGGTTTTTCTTTGGCATAATTTAGCGATCCGAATTTATCTGTTCCTTTAAATAAAAGGTGTTCTAAATAATGCGCCAAACCGGTATTGGTACGCGGATCGGTATTACTGCCGGCTCTTACCGCCATTTTGTAAGTAATATTAGGCTCCTTGTTATTTTGAGATAAAATTACAGTCAAACCGTTTTTTAAAGTATAAAAACGTGTTTTGGTCGGATCGTTGGTTACATACTTGTAGGTAAAGCCACCAGATGTTCCTGTTTTCCATTGATAGGTAGTTTGCGCTTTCGCTAAAGAACCTGTAATTAGAAAACAAGCCAAAGTAAATAGTTTGAATTTCATTGTTTGTTTTGGTTTATGATCATGAGTGCGTACCTGTTAGTTTAAGTGTGATCTCAAATACAGCCTTCATTTTTAATAAGTTATTTATTCAAATATATATGCTTTCTTGCAGGGAATGAAATAATTTTGATTTCAAAACTAAAAATCTAGGAATAAATGATTTTTGCATATAAACCTTGCTTTATTGTGCCTTGAATTTATAATCTGTATTTTTACCGGCATGACAAAGCAGGGCGTAAAACCAAATATTTTAGTTGTAAATGATGATGGCATTACAGCTACAGGCATCAAAAATTTAATGGAAGTAATGCAGGAGCTGGGCAATGTGGTAGTTGTTGCGCCAGATAGTCCGCAAAGTGGAATGGGGCATGCCATTACCATAGGTAAACCGATCCGTTTTGATAAGGTTGATCTTTATGCAGGTGTAGAAATGTATAAATGCAGTGGAACCCCGGTTGATTGCGTTAAAATTGCTGTAAATAAGATTTTTAAGGGTAAAAAACCTGATTTGTGCGTATCAGGCATTAACCACGGACTAAATAATTCGATTAACGTGCTCTATTCAGGTACCATGTCTGCTGCAGTAGAGGGTGCAATAGAAAAGATTCCATCGATTGGTTTCTCTTTAGATGATTTTGCAGCCGATGCCGATTTTAGTCATACCAAAAAATACATTAAAAACATCTGTGAACAAGTTTTAGCAAATGGTTTACCAGAAGGAACCCTTTTAAATGTGAATTTCCCGAAAGGTGATCATCTAAAAGGCGTTAAGGTTTGCCGCCAGGCTAATGCCAAGTGGATGGAAGAATTTGATGAAAGAACTGATCCTTACAAACGCCCATACTATTGGTTAACAGGAGTTTTTGAAAATTTCGATAAGGGGGAAGATACCGATGTTTGGGCTTTAGAACATAATTATGTTTCTATCGTTCCGGTTCAGTTTGATTTAACCGCGCATCATGCTATACAGGCCTTAAACAGTTGGGATTTTATGGGCGATACTGATTCGAAACCTGCTGGCACTAAAGTTTCGGCGCCCGATGGCATTAATTTAGGTTAAGCGCTTGCCATTATGATTGATCAGTTAAAAAGATTAAATAATTCTGTATGGATAGGTTTGGGCATTGGTTTGCTTGTACCAGCAATATTTTGTGCTATTGCCTGGTACATTATCCACCATGTGGCATCCCTTGCTAAAGCAGATTTGTTATATATTGGTGGTATTGCCATAAATGCTTACACCATGCAATACTTTTTTAAATACAACAAAGAAAATATCGGTAGAGGTATATTAGCCGCAACGTTTTTGTGCGCTTTTGTGTTTTTTGCATATAAAGTTTTTTAAGGGAAATACTAGAGTGATAATGACTGATCAAGTCGGTTCGTCATTCCCAACTTGATTGGGAATCCTAATGCAATTAGCTTTAAGATTCCCGCCTGCGCGGGAATGACGATCGCTCGTTTTACAATCCGTGCCTCCTCGCAAGGACGATTTTGTTATAACACAAAAAAAAATATTTATCAGGGATGAAAGGGTAAAATTCCATCTTCCATTATACATAAAAAAAAACATGAAGTACTACCTCGTAGCCGGAGAAGCCTCAGGCGATTTACATGGCGCCAATTTAATGAAAGCCTTAAAAGCTGTGGATGGCGAAGCTATGTTCAGGTATTTCGGAGGTGATAAAATGGAAGCCGAAGGTGGAGCGCTAGTTAAACACTATGCCGATATGGCTTTTATGGGCTTTACCGAGGTAATTCTAAATTTAAGAACCATTTTCAGAAATCTCAAATCCTGCAAAAACGATATTTTACAATGGAAGCCCGATGTGCTGATCCTGATCGATTTTCCGGGTTTTAACTTAAAAATTGCGGAGTTCGCAAAAGCCAATGGCATAAAAGTATGTTATTATATTTCACCTAAAGTTTGGGCCTGGAACCAAAAACGGGTGCTGAAAATCAAAAAGGTTGTCGATCACATGTTCTGTATCTTGCCTTTCGAAGTAGATTTCTACAAGGAATGGGGTATGGAGGTAGATTACGTTGGCAACCCTTTATTAGACGAGATTGCGCAGTTTACACCAGATCTAAATTTTCGCGAAAACCATCAATTAGGAAATGGAAAAATTATCGCCTTGTTGCCAGGTAGCCGCAAGCAGGAAATAGAACGTTTATTGCCGGTGATGTTAAGCATTACCGAAAGTTATCCCGATTGTGTATTTGCCATTGCTGCTGCACCAACTTTTACCGAAAGTTACTATCATCAGTTTACAGGAGATAAAAAAGTTAACTTGCTTTTTAACAATACCTATAATTTATTGCACCATGCCCATGCTGCAATTGTAGCTTCTGGAACAGCTACGCTAGAAACTGCTTTGTTTAAAGTTCCGCAGGTGGTGGTTTATAAGGGTGGAACCATTTCAATTGCCATTGCCAGGATGTTGGTAAAAATTAAGTTCATTTCGCTCGTTAACCTTATCGTAAATAAGAAGATTGTAACCGAACTTATCCAGGAAGATTGTAACACCCAAAAAGTAAACGAAGAACTTAAAATTATCCTGGAAGGAGCTGGCAGGGATGAGATGTTAACACATTACGATGAGCTGCTTTTACTTATGGGAAAACCTGGTGCTTCCGCAAAAACAGCCAAGCTAATCTCGAAATATCTGCACTAAACTAGGACTTCCGCAAACGTAACATTTTAAAGTTTTTTCATTTTGTTTAAAACAAAATGCCCTTTAAGGCGTTACTAAATCGTTTTGCGGAAATCCTAACTATCACTAATTAATCTCATTGCTCTTATTAATTTGGTAAAAATGTTGGCCGCATTACGTAACTAATTATAAACTAAACTAGTGAGTGCCAATGAAAAACATTTTACTCAGGACGACAGGTTTCCTATGCCTGGTCCTATTTTCAAGCCCCCAGTTGTTTGCAAAAATTAAAAGCGAAAAAATTAATTTTAACCGCTATTATTTTCAGCAGGACACAACTAAAAAACAAGACACAACCAAAAAAGTGCCAGTTGCAAAACCCGCCGATACGGTAAAAGCTCCTGCAAATCCTTTGGGTGGTGCGCGTCCGGTTACTGCCCCGGCACCTGCGCCAACAGCTGCTGCTCCTGCAACATCTGCAGGTCAGAAAACAATTACCGGTACTGTTGTAGATGAGCAGAAACTCGGTCTACCTGGCGTTGGGATTAAAATCCAGGGTAAAACAGGTGGTACGGTAACACAAGAAAATGGTAAATTCAGTATTAATGTAACTGCCCCAACCGATGTGCTGGTATTTAGTTATATCGGTTACCAAACTAAATCTGTTCCGGCGGGTAATGGAGCTGCTCCATTAACCATCAGCTTAGTTCCATCACAATCTCAAAAATTAGATGAAGTAGTAGTGGTTGGTTATGGGACATTAAAAACAAAAGAAGTTACTTCATCAGTTGCCCACGTGGATACTTCACAATTTCGGCAAAGTGGTGCCCGGAGTGCCTTAGACCTTGTGCAAGGTAAGGTTGCAGGATTAAACATAACCCGGGCGAATAGTTCAAACCCCAATTCAGGGCCAAGTGTGCAATTGCGTGGGGTGGTTTCTGTAGCCGGTAGCGCAAGTCCGCTTTATGTAATTGATGGTATTCCAGGTGGTAATCCCGATCTGTTGCAACAAGATGATATCTTATCGGTCGATGTGTTAAAAGATGGATCAGGCGCAGCAATTTATGGAACAAGTGCAAATGCAGGTGTAATTTTAATCACCACTAAAAAGGGAAAAGCAGGTCCCCCTACATTTACTTATTCCAGTTATATCCGTAAGGAGTTTATCCAAAATAGATTAGACTTTTTAACAGCAGACGAGTTTCGAGCTAAAATTAATGCTGGCGAAATTAACGCAGTAGATTATGGTGGAAGTGAAGATTTGTACAATAAATTGGTTAATCATGATAATTTATCTCAAAACCATAACCTGGCATTATCTGGAGGAACTGATAAAACAAGCTATCGGGCAAGTTTAAACTTCCGAGATTTACAGGGTATCGCCTTAGAAAACGGTAGGAAAGAATACACCGGAAGGTTAAATATCAATCAAAAGGGTTTCGATGACAAATTAAATATCCAGCTAAATCTAGCCACCAATATTAATAATGCGAATTTACTTTCTAACGGAGTTACTTCATCATTTTTTGATAATGAACTAAATGGAAGTGGTTGGGAAGAAGAATTAACTAAAAATCCTACAAAGCAGATTTATAATTCAGATGGTTCATTCTATTATGATAACCAGAGTACTAATCAATATGCAAAATTGTTTAACCAAACCAGTTACCGTAAACAGCAAACAACTTCTGCTGATCTAAAAGCTGATTTCGACATCGTCAAAGGTTTAAAAGCATCAGTATTTGGGTCATTGCAAAGAGATTACTTTGTTGATGGAGGTTATGCACAATTGAAGAGTGAAAATTCGGTAGAAAATAGTGATTACCCGAGTGGAGGTTACGCCTTTAAAAATAATTTCCTTTCTCAGGGTTATGCCTTCGAGCCAACCTTACAGTACAATACAACGGTGGACGATAAACATTCTTTTACTGCATTGGCAGGTTACAGTTATCGCTATAACATCGAAGAAGGTGCAAAATCAAATACCCGTGGTTTCTTAAATGATCAGTTTAATGAAGATAATTTAGGCGCTGGCCAGGCATTAGCGGATGGTAAAGCAGGCATGGACAGTTATAAAAACGACAACACCCTGATCGCCTTTTTTGGAAGGATTAACTACTCGTACGATAATAAGTACTTGTTACAATTAATTTTAAGGCACGAAGGTTCTTCCAGGTTTGGTGATAATAACAAATGGGGAAATTTTCCCGCTGTTTCATTGGGTTGGAATGTTACCGAAGAAGGTTTTATGAAGGATGTGAAATGGGTAAATTACCTAAAATTAAGGGCGGGTTACGGTGTAACCGGTAACTCAGGTTTTGCCAACAATGCATCAAGGGTAACACTTGGTGGCGGTGGTAAATATCTGTATCCCGATGGTAGTTACCGCGAAACCTATGGACCAACAATTAATCCAAATCCTTTCCTTAAATGGGAATCAAAACGAGAAACCAATATCGGTGCAGATTTTACCTTGTTTAATAGTAAGTTAACGGGTTCGTTAGATGTATTTGATAGAACAACTAAAGATTTGTTGGATACTTATATTACACCTCAGCCGCCTTATGTACAATCTACAATCTATGCCAATGTTGGTAATATTTCATCAAGAGGTATAGAGCTTGCCCTAAGCTATCAGGCCATAAAAACCAAAGACTTTACGTTTAGCATGGATTTTACAGGTAGTACCATTAAGAATACGCTTAATTCTTATTCAAATGACGCTTTTGCTGTTAAATACAAAACATTTGGTGGCATTGGCGGTGCCGGAGATTTAGGAGATGCCATTACCACTTACGAAGGGGAAGATGTTGGTATTTTCTATGGTAAACGTTTTGCTGGTTTCGATGCCAATGGTAAATGGTTGTTCTTTAATAGAAATGGTGTTCCGGTACGTAATGATCAGATCAACTATTCAAAAGATAAAAACTTAACAGATCTTGCTCCAATCGGAAATGCCATTCCAAAATATTATGCCTCATACACTGCAAACTTTACCTACAAGAATTTCGATTTCAGGATCTTTTTAAGAGGTAAATTCGATTATGATATCTTAAATACAACCGCATTATCGTATGGTAACCCAGCCATTACCGGATCTAATTATTTAAGAGATGCGTTCGGGAAATATAGCCAGATCAAAGATACTTACATGTACTCCGACTATTATATAGAAAGTGGTACAAATGTGAAGATTGATGAGATTACACTTGGTTATAACTTTAAGTTAAAAACTAAATACATCCGTAACCTGCGTATTTATGCCACCGGACAAAATTTGGCAACCATTACCGGTTACACGGGTAACGACCCCGATTTCGTTCAAGATACAGGTTTAGGCCCAGG
Source organism: Pedobacter psychrodurus (assembly GCF_004331735.1). GTDB lineage: Bacteria > Bacteroidota > Bacteroidia > Sphingobacteriales > Sphingobacteriaceae > Pedobacter > Pedobacter psychrodurus. The sequence continues at coordinate 51,488 of NZ_SJSO01000022.1, read as the reverse complement.
CATAGATAGCCGCGGTGCTTATCCAAGTACTAGATCATTTCTGTTTGGTGTTAATGTAGGGTTTTAATAGAAAATAAAATGAAAAACAAATCAATAATATATATAGCCCTTGCGCTAATTGTTGGCATGGCATCTGCCTGCACCAACTTAGATGAGAATGCATACGATGTTATTCCGGCTGAAAAATTTTATAACAATAAAAACGAGGTAATTTCTGCCGTATTAAGGCCATATACCCATGCCAATGCCTGGGTAACGCCAGCGGGGCAAGATGGTTGGTGGCGCTTGGCAGAGCTTTCTGCTGATCAGTTGGCCTGGCCAACAAAGGGGCCACATGGCGAAGATGGTGGTAAATGGAAAAGATTGCACTATCACTCATGGACAGTAGACGAAGGTGGAATTAATAATGCCTGGGCCTTAATGTATGGTGGAATTGGCTACTGCAATGATCCAATTTCAAATATTGGATCTAGAGATATTTCTAGTATGGGCATTACGCAACAAGAAAAAGACGGGTATATTGCCGAATTAAAATTACTTCGTGCATTTCACTATCTCAAACTGATGGATCTGTTTGGAAATATTCCGTTGGCAACCGACATTGTAGATCCTGCAAATCCGGTTTTGCCGACCTCAACAAGTCGGAAAGATGTATTCGCCTTTATTGAAAAAGAAATAAAGGATAACATTATCAACGTTCCTAAATTATCAAAAGCACAATTGGGTAGAATGAGCCAGGCAAGCGGTTATGCCATGCTGGTAGAATTGTACCTCAATGCTGAGGTGTGGACAGGTACACCACGTTGGGATGAATGTATTGCTGCCGCCGATAAATTAATCAATAACGAAGCAGGTGGTCAAAACGGCAATATGGACCTCGATCCGAATATTTCTGATCAGTTTAAAAACACCAACGATTTATCAAAAGAAGTAATTTTCTCTATCGCTTATGATTTTACAAGAGCCAAATTTGAACCATCATGGACAGGCGAGTTTTATCACTTTGCACAAAGAGATATTTATGGTGGGGGTAGAAATGGCAATGATGGTATTGTGTTGGTTCCAGGAGTTTATGAAACCTTTAAAACTGATGATCTTCGCAAGACGAACTGGTTGTTGTTTGGCCCACAGTTTAAATTTACTGATCCTGCCTCTCCGGTTTTAGGTACCGTAGAATATGCAGGTAAACCCCTAACATTTGTAGATAACATCCAAAAGAACACCAAAAATTCTACGGTATCAAACATGAGCGAAGGAGAAGAAAATAGCGGTGTCCGTTTTAACAAATATAAGTTAGGTAACTCTTTACCGGGTTTTGTTAATGGCGTACGTGTAGAACCAGATCCAAATTATAACAATGCCGATTGGAACGTTTACCGTTTAACGTGGATTTATTTTGCCAAAGCAGAAGCCATAATGCGCAAAAATGGTGGTGTTGCAACTGCAGATGCCGTAACCTTAATCAATACCTGTAAAAAAAGGGCATATACCGAAGCTACCTGGCCATCTCATGAGTATACAACTGCTTCATTATCTTTAGATGAATTGTTGGAAGAACGGGGAAGAGAATTTATTTTCGAAGGTTTTAGAAGAGATGACCTCATCCGTTTCGGTAAATTTACAACAAGCAAATGGTGGGATCATACCCCATCATCAGCTTTTAGGAATTTATACCCGATTCCACAAAGACAGCGAGATTTAAATGCTAAACTCACCCAAAACCCAGGATATTAATTTTGATACAAAAGGCGCCTAATCAGCGCCTTTTGCTGTTCTAAGCCTTTATATTTATGCTCTGCTGCCCTTTAACAAGCGTTTCTAAAACGATTAATATAAAAAATGTTAAATTCCGTTTTTATAACCGGCCAGAATTAAAGGCTGCAACTTTTATTTAGCTTTGAATTGATTAACTCAAAAGAAATCCAACCAAATGAAATGCTTTCTATCAAAGATATAGCCGTAAAAGCAAATGTATCCATTACCACAGTTTCATTCATTATTAATGGTAAAGCAAAGAGAAATCGATAAGCGAAGCAGTAATAGAGAAAGTAGAAAAAATTATCGAAGAAAGTGGTTATAAACCAATCAGATTGCACGAAGTTTAAGAACCGGTAACTCCAATATTATCGGCTTAATTATAGAAGACATCTCCAATTCATTCTTTTCAAGAATAGCTAGGTTAATAGAAGATAAAGCTTGTAAAAGAGGATAAAAAATCATTTATTCCAGCGCCGAAAACAATATAGATAAAGCGAAAGAATTAATCAACATGTTTAAATCGCGCAAGGTTGATGCTTATATTATTACGCCAATTAAAGGAATTGAAGAAGATGTACAAATGCTCCTGGATGACGCGACCCCGGTAATCCTGTTTGATGGAATTTGCCAGACCTTAATACCAGCTATGTCGGAGCCGATCATTTTAATGCTTCATACCAGTCAATTCAGCGTTTTATCAATCAGGGTAAAAAGAATATTGCCTTGGTTACCACTGATATAAATGTGGAACAAATTATTGAGCGATACGATGGTTATAAAAAAGCATTAGAGGATAACGGAATCAAATATGATGGCAGCCTGGTTTTAAAGATCCATTTTAACCAGGAAGAGCGCGAAACCATTGCCCAGATTAAAGAACTCTTCGGAAATGAAAAAAATGATGCAGTGTTACTTGTAATCAATTATCTGATTATTAGCGGTTTAAAAGTGCTGAAACAAATCAATAAAAAAGTAGGAGATGATTTCGCGGTTATCGCATATAATGATCATGAAGCATTCGAACTGCATACCCCTAGTATTTCTGCTGTTCAATAGCCTTTAGAGGAAATAGCCGAAACCATCATTAAACTCATTTTAAGTCAGCTTTCTTCAAAAGGTAAATCACCTGCTGAAGAGGTAATTATCCCCGCCCGTTTAGTCATTAGAGACTAGGGAAAAATCGACCTTCGCTCGATTGTAATATTTTTTTTACTTACTAAAACGTTTTATTATAATTTTAAATTATTATAATTGATCGACTAAAACGTTTTAGGTTGACCAAACCGATTATTATGAGAATTATAGCAGCTTCATGCCCAGTTTAAACTGGGCTTCACTAAACGTAGAAATGGACTTAGTTGTTGGAGTTAGTTTCTGTCATGATCAGATCAAACCTTTAAATCAATAAAATACCTGAAATGTTCGGCAACTAATTCATTCCGGTCATTTCCATCGCAGATAAAATATTACCAGGGAAACAAATAACCAATCATTTATAATTTAACAAAACCGCTAATGAAAATTAATTTACTTAAAATTACGGGGCTGTCTGCTGCAATTGTATTGCTAAACAGTCCTGCGTTTTCAATGAACGCAAAATTGGGAGTTGCAGGAGGGCGCTTGAACGAGAGCAGGATATTGGAACATGCTCGGGTACAAAAGGTCGTTTCAGGGACAGTTCTTGATGAGAATAGCCAGCCTATCCCAGGCGTAGGTATTAAGAATGTAACTTCTGGCAAAGGTGTTGTAACCGATGCAACTGGAAAATTTAGTATAGAAGCAAATATAGGTGATGTGATAAGGATCGGTTATATAGGCTATACAACCCAGAACATCACAATTGCTAACCAAACCACATTAAATATCAAATTGGTTGTGTCTGCTGATACTAAACTGGATGATGTTGTTGTTGTTGGTTATGGTAGCCGTAGTCAAAGAGAGTTAACATCTGCTATCACTAAGGTAGACACCAGTCAATTCAGACAAAGTGGTGCTAGAAACGCGCTGGATTTATTACAAGGTAAAGTTGCTGGTTTACAGATTACCAGGAGTAGCTCAAACCCAAACAGTGGCGTAGCTATTCAGCTTCGTGGTGTTACCTCAATTTCAGGTACAGCGAGCCCGCTTATTGTAATTGATGGAATTCCTGGTGGTAATTTAGATTTATTGCAACAAGATGATATCGAATCTTTTACTGTATTAAAAGATGGTTCTGCGGCAGCAATTTACGGTACCAGAGCTAATGCGGGTGTTATTTTGGTTACAACTAAAAAAGGCCGTAAAGGAGCTGCTCAATTCAGTTACAATGGTTACGCAAAACACGAAACATTGTACGAGCGTCCTGATTTCATGAGCGCAACTCAATTCAGAGAAAAAATTGCAGCTGGACAATACACTGCTCAAGATTACGGAGGCGACTTTAATTATTTCGACGATCTTATCAATAAAGATAATTTAACGAACTATCAAAATTTATCGGTTTCTGGTGGTAGCGATAAATCGAACTACCGTGGATCATTTACTTACAATAAGTTAGATGGTTTTGCAAAAGAAAACAGCAGAGAACAGTATCAATTTAGAATGAGCTTAACACAAAAGGGCTTTAAAGATAAAGTTACTGCGATGTTTAATGTTGCCTCGAACATCAATAGAGCCAATTTATTAGGTGGCGGTGGCTGGGAACCTGTTTTAACCAAAAATCCTACTGAATCGTATTATAATCCTAACGGTTCTTATTTATTTACCAGAAATATTACCAATGAGATTGCTCGTTTAGCACAAGAGACAAGTAAAAGAAATCAGCAAACTTATTCTGTTGATGGTAAAATCGACATTGACATTATGAAAGATCTGAAAGCATCAGCATTTGTTGCTTATCAGAGAAATCAGTTTGTTGATAATCAATATCGTTTACTTGGAAGTCAAAATTCTGTAGAAAATGGTGATGCACCAGGTGGTGGTTATGCTTATAAAGGGACTGAGTTAAACGAAAACTTTAACTTTGAGCCAACAATTGAGTATAGCAAAACGATTAAAGATAAACATCGTTTAACAGGTATGATCGGTTATTCTTACCGTTATGAAGTAAACGAATCTTTCAGCGCAAACAACCGCGGCTATACAAACGATATTTTCGAAGAAAACAACTTAGGCAGTGTACCAGTTGCAATAAATAGAATCGGTATTGCCAGTAATAAAAACGATAATACCTTAATAGCTTTATTTGGTCGTGTGCATTATACTTTCGATGGTAAAGTTAACTTCGAGGCTGTATTAAGAAGAGAGGGATCGTCAAAATTTGGAACGAACAATAAATGGGCAAGTTTTCCGGCAGTTTCTGCATCATGGGAAATTACCCGCGAGAAATTTATGGAAAATGCCAAATGGCTTAATTTCTTGAAAATTAGAGCAGGATACGGCGAAACTGGTAACTCTGGCTTTGCAAACTATGCATCTTTAGTAACCTTAAGTACAGGTAATCTTTATCCTTTCCCTGGAAACCAATGGTTACAAACTTATGGCCCATCACGTAATCCAAATCCAAATTTAAGATGGGAACGTAAAAAGGAATATAACTTAGGTTTGGATTTTGCCATGTTCAACAATAAACTGAGTGGCTCGGTAGATGTTTTCAAACGTGATATTGAAGATTTACTTTTTACCTATACTTCTCCACAACCTCCATATGTTGCAAGTACTATTTATACTAACGTAGGTACAATTTCTGCAAAAGGTATTGAATTGACATTGAGTTATGCAGCAATAAAGAATAAAGACTTTTCATGGAACGTTGATTTTGCAGGAAGTACAATTGATAATAAGCTAGTAACTTTTTCAAATGATGAATTCAGAAGAGATATGGAATCATTTGGAAGTATCGGTGGTGCAGGTGCTCTCGGTAACGCTTTCCGTACATACGAAGGTCGTAACATTGGCGAGTTCTGGGGTAAACGTTTCAACAGCTTCACACCAGATGGTAAATGGTTATTTACTAATCGTGCTGGTCAAGCGGTGCCAAATGCACAAATTAATACGTCTCCTTTCCGAGATCAAACTGATTTGCAGGTTATTGGAAATGCAATTCCTAAATATTACTTGTCACTAGGAAATACTTTTACTTACAAGCAATTTGATTTGAGAATTTTCTTAAGAAGTAAATTAGACTTTGATGTATTAAATACTGTTGCTTTATCTTATGGAAACAAATTTGGAACACAGGGTAACTTATTAAACAGTGCTTTTACTAAATATGCAGAAATCAATGATACGTATATGTATTCTGATTATTATATTGAAAACGGAAGTTTCTTAAAAGTTGACGAGGTAACTTTAGGTTATACGTTCAAATTTAAAGATAAGGCATTCAGAAGCTTACGCGTATATGCCGTTGGTCAAAACCTGGCATTATTAACTGGTTACACAGGTAATGATCCTGATTTGATTCAAGATACGGGCTTAGGTCAAGAAATTAATGGACGTAGTTTAGGTATTGATACCAGAAGTCCTTATCCAACAACCAGAAGTTTTGTGTTCGGTGTTAATTTTGGATTTTAATAATAAGAAAAATGAAAACATATAAAAAAATTATTCTATCTGTGCTCTTGGTTTCACCTGTATTATTTAATGCATGTACTAACTTAGACGAGAAGATATATAGTCAGCTAATCACTGATAATTATTACAATAACAAAAACGAAGTTATATCTGCGGTTTTAAGGCCATATACTCATGCAAATGCTTGGGCAACACCATCAGGTCAAGATGGATGGTGGAGACCATCAGAACTTTCTGGCGATCAGTTGGCTTGGCCAACAAAAGGAAGACATGGAGAAGATGGTGGTAAATGGAAACGTTTACACTATCATACTTGGTTGGTTGATGATGGACCATTGAATAACGCTTGGTCTTTAATGTATGGAGGTGTTGGATACTGTAACGATCCAATCGAAAACTTAGAAAAGCGTAACCTAGAGCAAATGGGCATAACCCAAATAGAAAAAGACGGTTATATTGCTGAATTGAAGCTTTTAAGAGCATATCACTATCTAAAATTGATGGATCTTTTTGGAAACATTCCGATAGTAACCCAAGTGGGTACTCCTGCAAAACCAGAGACTAGACCGCGTGCTGAAGTTTTTGCTTTTATCGAAAAAGAAATCAAAGATAATATTGATAAGGCACCAAACTTATCAAGAAATATGATTGGCCGAATGACTAAAGCTGGTGGTTATGCCATGTTGGTTGAGCTTTACTTAAATGCTGAAGTTTGGACAGGAACTGCTCGTTGGGATGACTGTATAGCTGCTGCTGATAAATTAATTAACAATGAAGCTGGTGGACAGAATGGAAATATGGAACTTGATGCAAATATTACCGATCAGTTTAAAAGCACAAATGATTTATCTAAAGAAGTGATTTTTGCTATTGCTTATGAATTTAGAATAGCTAACTCACAACCATCATGGACAGGTGAATTCTTCCATTTCCAACAAGACAGAATCTATGGCGGTTCTAGAAATGGAAATAATGGAGTGGTAATGGTTCCAGGTAACTACACAAAGTATAATAATGATGATCTGAGAAAAACAACTTGGTTATTACAAGGCCCTCAAGTTAGATTTGACAATGGGCAGCAAGCACTTGCTTCTGGTGGTAATGAGTACGATGGTCAACAAATTAATTTTGTTGATGAAATTCGTCGTGCCAAAGTAGGCTCTACAGTTTCTAACATGAGTGAAGGAGAAGAAAGCAGTGGTGTTCGTTTTAATAAATATAAATTAGGAAATAACGTTGCTGGTACGGTAGGTGGATTGCCTGTTGCAATTGATCTTAACTATAATTGTACAGACTGGAACTTATATCGCTTAACTTGGGTTTATTTTGCAAAAGCCGAAGCATTAATGCGTAAAAATGGTGGTACAGCAAATGCTCAAGCAGTTCAGTTGGTTAACGATTGCAAAAAACGTGCATTTACGACTGCGACTTGGCCTGCAAATGAATACACAACTGCAACTTTAACACTTGATGAGTTATTGAACGAAAGAGGTAGAGAATTTGTATTTGAAGGTTTCCGTCGCGATGATTTAATTCGTTTTGGTAAATTTCATACTGAAAGTTGGTGGGATCATACTCCTTCTGCAGCTTTCAGACAAATATTCCCAATTCCTTTAATTCAAAGAACATTAAACGAGAATATTAAACAAAACCCAGGATATTAATTTTGATACAAAAGGCGCTATTTGAAGCGCCTTTTTGTTGTTTTAAGCTTTTATATTTATGCTGTGCCGCCCTTTAACAAGCGTTTCTAAAACGATTAACATAAAAAATGTTAAATTGCGTTTCTATAATAGGCAAAATTTAAAAGCTGCAATTTTTATTTAGCTTTGAATTGATTAACTTAAAAGAAATCCAACCAAATGAAATCGCTTTCTATCAAAGATATAGCCGTAAAAGCAAATGTATCCATTACCACAGTTTCATTCATTATTAACGGTAAAGCAAAAGAGAAATCGATAAGCGAAGCAGTAATAGAGAAAGTAGAAAAAATTATCGAAGAAAGTGGTTATAAGCCTAATCAGATTGCAAGAAGTTTAAGAACCGGGAACTCCAATATCATTGGCTTAATTATCGAAGATATTTCCAATTCATTCTTTTCCAGGATTGCAAGGTTAATCGAGGATAAAGCCTATAAGCGAGGATATAAAATTATTTATTCCAGTACAGAAAACAGTATTGATAAAGCGAAGGAACTGATCAATATGTTCAAATCGCGAAAAGTTGATGCCTATATCATCTCCCCGATAAAAGGAATAGAAGAAGATATCCAGATGCTCCTGGATGATGGAAACCCGGTAATCCTGTTCGATAGAAATTTGCCAGACGTTAATACCAGCTATGTTGGAGCTGATCATTTTACTGCCTCATACCAATCTATACAGAGTTTTATCGATCAGGGTAAAAAGAACATCGCCTTGGTTACCACTGATATAAATGTGGAACAAATTATTGAGCGATATGATGGTTATAAAAAAGCGTTAGAGGATAACGGAATTAAATACGATGACAAACTGGTTTTAAAGATTCATTTTAACCAGGAAGAAAGCGATACTATTGCTCAGATTAAAGAACTCTTTGTAAATAAAAAAATCGATGCAGTATTATTTGCGACCAATTATTTAGCGATTAGCGGTTTAAAAGTATTGAAGAAGATCAATAAGAAAATAGGAGACGACTTTGCTGTTATTGCATACGATGATCATGAAGCTTTCGAACTGCATACGCCAGCTATCTCAACAGTTCAGCAGCCACTCGAAGAAATTGCAGAGAATGTGATTAAGCTAATTCTTAAACAACTGTCAACCAAAACTAAATTCGAGAATCAAGAGATCATTATTCCAGCTAAACTAATTATCAGGCATTAGTTTCTGGTAACTTAAATGTTACGTTAAGCTATTTTAAATATGATTTATATTTCTTTAATATTGAATTAGTAAAACGTTTTACTTTATTTGGCGTTTAACAACCGAAAATCCACTTTTGAACAGCATTATCTTCCGCAGCTTATTTCCAGCCTGGCATAAGATATTTGATAGATAAACTGGTAAAACGTTTTATCAACTGCAATGAAACCAAATATTAATTTATGAGAAAACTTTCCTTAGTAGCACTTTGTCTTTTTTTTAATTTAATTACAAAAGCACAAGATAAAGCACCCGCTTATCCATTAATTACACATGATGCATATTTCAGTATTTGGTCTTTTGGGGATGGGCTTAACCAATCGGTAACTAAACATTGGACGGGGAAGGAGCAATCTTTACTAGGTGTTATCAAGGTAGACGGGAAATTTTACCGGTTTTTAGGCGAAGAAAGTAAAAGCTTTAAAGAAATACTCCCAGCTGCTGATGCATTAAAATATCAGGCTAGTTACAGTTTCGATAAACCTGAAGCAGGCTGGGAAAATAACAGTTACAACGATAATGCCTGGAAAAAAGCCGAAGCCCCTTTTGGAGACGATAATTCTGCCAAAACAAAATGGAATAGCGATGATCTTTACTTTAGAAGAACCTTCAATATAGCCAATGTATCGGCTGCAAAAAAATACTTAAAACTCAATCACGATGATAATGTAATTGTTTATTTAAACGGAAAAGTAATATATAAGAAAAATGGCTGGGTTTCAGACTACACCTACCTGCCAATTAAAGACGGAATTCTACAAAAGGGTAAAAATGTATTGGCCATCTACGTTAAAAATACAGCTGGCGGCAGGTATTTAGATGCCGGGCTTGTAGAAGAAGATGCAGATAATGTAAACATTGCTCCTGCTACTCAAACCAATGTGTCCATCAAGGCTACGACTACCAGCTATACTTTTAGCTGTGGCCATGTAGAACTTCAGGTAGGTTTTACTTCTCCATTATTACTCAACGATATTAAATTAACAGCAAGGCCAATCAGTTATATCAATTATGCCGTAAAATCTACTGATGGCAAGCCGCACAGTGTAGATATTTTCTTTGGTGCATCATCAAACCTAGCCGTAAATACACCAAACCAAAGTGTTTCAGCATGGAAGAGTTCGAAAAACAATCTCTCTATCTTAAAAACAGGAACCGTAGAGCAGCCAGTGTTAAAGAAACGGGGAGATGACCTGCGTATTGATTGGGGCTATTTATATGTGGCCGTTCCCACCAAGTTTAATGCCACTCAATTTATAGGTACACAGAATGAAAGCTTAAAAAGTTTCGTCGATTCCAAATATCCTGAACAAGCACAGGTTTTAAATTCGAAAAGTCTAAACTTAAGCAGTATTATTCCTTTCGGTTCGGTTTCTTCAACCCCAGTAGATAAATATATGATGTTGGGTTATGATGACCTGAAATCGGTTGAATACTTTGGCGAAAAGCTGCAACCTGTTTGGAGACTTTCGGGTAGCCAACAGTTTGAAGATCAATTGGCCGAGGCCAATACCCAATATCCTTCGTTAAAAAACAAGTGTGCTATTTTTGACGCTAAACTATATGCCGACGCAGAAAAATCCGGGGGAAAAGAATATGCTGATATGTGTAAAATGGCTTATAGACAGGCTATTGCAGCGCACAAAATCGTATATGCCCCAAATGGGGATATTCTGTTCCTATCGAAAGAAAATTTTAGTAATGGATCAATCAATACAGTGGATGTAACTTATCCATCAGCGCCACAGTTTTTGGTCTACAACCCCGAATTGTTAAAAGGAATGTTGAATGGTATTTTTTATTATTCAGAAAGTGGAAAATGGAAGAAACCATTTGCTGCACACGATTTAGGTACTTATCCTTTAGCAAACGGCCAAACCTATGGCGAAGATATGCCTGTAGAAGAGGCTGGTAATATGATCATCTTAACTGCTGCAATTACCAAGGCAGAAGGAAATGTAAAGTATGCCGAGAAACATTGGGAAGTAATGTCTGTATGGGCAAACTATCTGCTGAGAGAAGGTTTCGATCCGGCCAATCAATTATGTACCGACGATTTTGCGGGACATTTGGCCAGAAATTCTAATTTATCGGTAAAAGCCATTGTAGCTTTAGGTGCTTATGCACAGATGGCGCAATTGTTAGGTAAGGCCGATGTAGCTACAAAATACAGAACCGCTGCTTTACAAATGGCCCGGAACTGGATGAAACTTGCCGATGATGGCGATCATTATGCTTTAACCTTTAACGATAAGAATACCTGGAGCCAGAAATACAACCTCGTTTGGGACAAGCTTTTAAAACTCGATCTTTTTCCGAAAGAAGTATATAAAAAGGAGATCAACTTTTATTTAACCAAACAAAAAGATTTTGGATTGCCATTGGATAGCCGTAGAACTTATACTAAGTCTGACTGGATTATGTGGACAGCTACTTTGGCTGATAACGAAACAGATTTTCGAAAATTTATAAGCCCGATATACCGTTTTGCAACCGAAACAGAGAGTAAGGTGCCATTGAGCGACTGGCATGAAACCACCAATGGAAAAATGACAGGCTTTCAGGCGAGAAGTGTTGTTGGCGGTTATTTCATCAAAATGTTGGCCGATAAATGGAATATTAAATAACCATATAAATCAGCATTTGCACGCCTATACCTAGGCTCGCAATTACTGATTTTTTTTAAAATACAGTCTGGTTTTGGTATATCAGCTGGAAAGAAGAATAAACACAAACAAATGAAACTAAAATTAATCGCATCCATTTTATGCTGCTTGGCTACCAAAGGCCTATTGGCACAGGAAAAAGATTGGGTTCACTACGTTAATACACTTCAGGGCACAAATTCTAAGCACGAACTCACCCGAGGGAATACTTATCCAACAACTGCACTGCCATTTGGCATGCACACCTGGACACCCCAAACAGGTAGAAATGGTGATGGTTGGAAATATCAATATTTTAAAGATAAAATCAGAGGCTTTCAGCAAGCGCATCAATGCAGTTCGTGGACGAGAGATTATGCGGTATTTTCTTTAATGCCCATGGTTGATGAACTGATTGTAAATGAAGATAAACGCGAAACTAAATTTAGCCATCAGGATGAGATTGCTAAACCAAACTATTATAAGGTAACATTCGAAAATGATATCACCACCGAAATTTCACCATCTGAGCGTGGTGCACACCTCAGGTTCAGCTATCCAAAAGGCAAAAGAAGCTTTTTAATTTTAGACGGATACAACAGGTTAAGCGGCGTTCAGATCTATCCTAAAGAAAATAAAATAACGGGCTGGGTAAACAATGGCGAAGGTTTTAAAAGAGGTTGGAAAAGTTATTTCGTAATCCAGTTCGATCAACCGATTAAATCTTACGGAACTTGGGAGAATAAACGTAATACCATTGCAAAAGACTCTATTTCTGCTGAAGGATTGGGAAAAGGCGCATTTGTACAGTTCGAATCTGGGACAAAGGTGCAGGTGAAAACCGCTTCATCTTATATCAGTTTACAACAGGCCGAACTCAATTTAAAAAGAGAACTGGGCAACGATAAGACTTTAGAAGATACCAAAGCCCATGCTGCTGCGGTGTGGAATAAATCGCTTGGTAAGATAGAAGTAGAAGGCGGATCGAAAGCAGATATGGAAACTTTTTATTCTTGCTTTTTTAGAGCAAGCCTATTCTCCAGAAAGTTTTATGAAATAAATGAAGCCGGGAAACCATATTACTTTAGTCCGTACGATGGTAAAGTACATGATGGATATATGTTTACTGATACCGGTTTCTGGGATACCTTCCGTGCGCAATTTCCACTAAACTCATTGGTGCAGCCAGAAATGCATGGCCGTTATATGCAGGCTATGCTCGATGCTTACGAGCAATGTGGTTGGTTGCCGTCATGGTCTTTTCCTAGCGAAGCAGGAAGCATGATTGGTAACCACGCAATTTCTTTACTAACCGATGCTTGGGCAAAAGGAATCAGAACATTTGATCCGAAAAAAGCGCTAGACGCTTATTATCACGAAGCAATGAATAAGGGGCCATGGGGCCCGGCAAATGGTAGGGATGGCGTAACCGAGTATAATCAATTGGGTTATGTTCCTTATCCAAAATACAGAGAAGCTACAGCCAAAACACTAGAGTATGCCTACGATGACTATTGCGCTTACCATTTGGCAGAAATGATAGGAGATAAGCATTATATGGAGCTTTTTGAAAAACCCATGTACAATTATAAAAATGTTTATGATCCTTCTACCCGTTTTATGAGGGGTAGGAACGCAGCGGGAAAATGGTCGCCAAATTTCGACCCAACGGAATGGGGAGGCCCATTTACTGAAGGAAATGCATGGCATTGGCAATGGTCAGTTTTTCAAGATACCAAAGGTTTAATTAATCTGATGGGAGGGAAAAGCAATTTTATCGCCAAGCTCGATTCTGTTTTCAGCGAACCGAATAAAGTAAATGTAGGTTCGTATGGAGGGATGATTCATGAAATGACCGAAATGGTAATGGCTAACATGGGCCAATATGCACATGGAAACCAGCCCATACAGCATATGGTTTATTTATATAATTATGCTAATCAACCCTGGAAAGCACAGTTTTATGCCCGTGAGGTGATGCATAAACTGTACAATGCCACAGAAAATGGGTATCCCGGAGATGAAGACCAGGGGCAAACTTCATCGTGGTATGTTTTAAGTGCACTAGGGTTTTACAGCGTAACGCCAGGTACTGGGGAGTACGTTTTAGGAAGCCCAGTATTTAAAAAAACGACTATTAATTTAGAAAATGGCAAAAAATTCGTCATCGAAGCACCGGCCAACAACGTTGCCAATGTTTATATAAAATCGGCAAGCTTAAATGGTAAAAATTATACTAAAAACTTTATAAACCATAGCGATTTGTTAAAAGGAGGGGTGTTAAAATTAGAGATGAATGTTAAACCTTCGTTAAACAGGGGGTTATTAGAAGAAGATAAGCCATTTTCGCTCAGTAAATAATATTGAATTGCTACTTTTGGCGAATTAATTCAGATTGATAAAGAATAGATAACAGAAATATATATAGAATGGAAAAGCCTGTTGCATTAGGTGTAGATATTGGCGGCTCGCATATTACGGCCGCATTGGTGGATTTAGAAACAAGAACTTTGGTGAAGGATTCTATCAAACGTAGCCCTGTGAATTCGCAGGAGAGTAGAGAAGTGATTTTATCGGCGTGGTGCGATATTATCGATAAGGCTTTTAAAAATATTAAAAACGGTGCCCGGAATGTTGGAATTGCCATGCCTGGTCCTTTTAATTATAGTGAAGGCATTTCATTAATTAAAGATCAGGATAAGTTTAAATCACTTTACAAGATCAATGTAAAAGAAGAATTATCCAAAAGGTTGGATATTCCCGTAGAGAATATTCACTTTATAAACGATGCAGCAGGTTTTTTACAAGGTGAGGTTTTTGCCGGTGCTGCCAAAGGAAATGCCAGTGTGTTGGGCTTAACGCTCGGTACAGGCCTGGGCTCATCGCTTTGTCTCAATTATAAAGCCTTTGATGCTGACCTTTGGAACTCCGAATTTTTAGACGGAATTGCCGAAGATTACTTATCTACGCGCTGGTTCGTAAAACGTTTTAATCAACTTAGTGGAAAAGTAGTAGCAGGAGTTAAAGAGCTGGTAGAAATTGTAGAAACCGATCATCATGCAACCATGGTTTTTATGGAATTCGGCTATAACCTGGCGCAGTTCCTCATCCCTATTATTAATAAACACAAAATAGACACTGTAATCGTTGGTGGTAATATTGCGCAATCTTTTAGTGCTTTTGCCCCCGAATTAATTGCAACCTTAAAAGGTAACGGCATCGACACGGAAATAAAAATATCCGAACTTAAAGAACATGCAGCGTTAATTGGTGCTGCAAGTTGCTGCGATTTAAGCTTAACTTAATCTGAGGAGAGGACTGCAGGTCATGATTTAACACAATTAGTCCTGCAGTCTATTCCTTTTTGTCTTTCTCTATAGCATAACTCTCTTTTTTCACGGCAATCCTATTAATCAATCGAATATTTTTAATTATTGATCTTTTTGCTTCAGTTTATTAAAAAATGGAATTAATTTTTCATCTGCAATATTATACTTATTATTGTTTAATAAAACGTTTTAGTGTAGTATTAAATCACTTTTAAAGTTTAACGATAAGGATATTTAAATTAAAATATACACCAACAAATCATGATTAAGAAGTTTTTAATTCTCGCATTTATATCTTTTATAGGTGCAAATACTTTTGCTCAAAATAGAGAAAGAGAATACAAAATTACCATTAACGATAAAGACAGCGCTACCAATGCTATAGTAGATGCTAAACTTAAGGCGGCTTTTTTTCAGGTCTACCCAAAATTTGCCCAGGCAGATGGATACCGTACCAAAAGAAATGTAGTATTAGATTTGGTAACTGAAGAAACTCCAACAATACAGGGCAAAGCTGGAGAAATTAAGGTAAACAGTGAATGGGTTAAAAACAAATCGCAAGGTAAAATCGAAAAGGAAATGTTTTCTGCACTTTCAAAAAACTGGGTTTCTTACAGTAAAGAAAAACACAAAGGCTATGAATTAACATTTATCAGCAAAGATCCGAATTTAGATCCAACGGTAAGAAAGAAGCTAATTGCTACTTATTTCGAAATCTATCCAACCCTGGTTAAGACATTTAATGATAAATCTACACATGATGTACTTTTTGTGGTAGATACAGCCTATAAAGCAGTTGCAGAAGCAAGCGGAAATAGAATTTTGTTTAGTGCTGGTTACATGAAGTCGCACCCAACCGATATTGATGTGGTAACACACGAAACCATGCATATTGTGCAGGGCTATGGCTATAGTGCCGGCCCGGTTTGGTTAACCGAAGGCATTGCTGATTATGTACGCTATAAATATGGAGTTGATAATGTAGGCTCGAAATGGAGTTTGCCAGATTATAACGAAAAGCAGAGTTATAAAAATAGTTACCGTATTACTGCAAGGTTTTTTGCATGGTTAGAGCAAAATGTTAAACCAGGCTTAATTGCTACTTTAGATCAACAGTTAAGAGCGCACCAATACAGCGAGCAATCTTGGGCAGCCCTAACAGGGAAAACTGTCGACCAGCTTTGGGAAGATTACAGTAAAGAACCGCAAAAGGTAAGCCTTACGTATAGCAGTAAAAAATAAGAAATTTATCTACATAGAAAAACCGTCCTCTCGACTGAAACGCAGTGGAATGGAGAGATCTATATAGATAGATTTAGCTTCGCTGAGCCTTCGGGTTCTCGACTCCGTTGCACTACGCTCGAAATGACGACCACTTTAGAAGAAAATTTACAAAGAAGCCAAGTTTACAAGCTATGTGCAAATAAAAACTTGCCTTCTCTAGTGCGTTTTTTGTAAAAATAATCATGACTAAAGTAAAATTTTTGATCATTTACTAAATCGTTTTACATATTATATTTATTTTGCAGAACTAAACACGCTAACCAAAGTAAAATCCGTCACAAACAAAATATAAACAGATGAAAAAAATAGTTACTTTTTCGATTTTCGTAATGCTTATTTTGACTTTTTTAACTCATTTAGAAGCACAGGAAATAACAAAGAAGAGTGGTTATACCTTATCGTTCGAGAGCAATTTTAAGGAATTAGACCCTCAGTTGAAGAAACGACTAATCAAAACTTTTTTCGAAGTTTACCCAAAACTGTCCAAAGAGTATAATCCATCCACCATAAAAGAAGTGAAATTTTTTGTAGATACGGCTTACCAAGGTGTGGCGGCAACTGCTGATGGCAAAGTAACCTTCAGTTCGATCTGGATGGTGAAACATCCTGAAGATATTGATGTAGTAACCCATGAAGTAATGCACATCGTACAGGATTATGGCCGGAGTGTTGGTCCAGGTTGGTTAACCGAAGGTATTGCCGATTATGCCCGCTATAAATTCGGCGTAGACAATGCAGGTGCCAAATGGTCGCTTCCTGCGCTAAAACCAGATCATTCTTATAAAAACAGCTACCGCATTACAGCAGGTTTTTTTGCCTGGATGGAGAAAAGTGTAAAGCCAGGTATGATTAAAACCGTTGATGCTTCTTTAAGGGACCACACTTATACCAAAGATATCTGGACAAAATTAACAGGTAAAGATTTAGATGCACTTTGGGCAGATTACGTTAAAAATTCGGAAGTTTAAATTAAATACAAGCATATAAAAAACACAAACACAACAAATGAAAAGATTATTTATCGCCTTATTGAGTGTTGCGGCGTCAACCAGCTTCGCACAAACAATAGGCAAAATTACAGATCCGGTAGATTGGATAAACCCTTTAATGGGAACGGCATCCAATCCATCACTATCTAACGGGAACACCTACCCGGCAATTGGTTTGCCTTGGGGAATGAACATGTGGACACCACAAACTGGTAAAAACGGCGATGGATGGGCTTATGTTTACGATGCCGACAAAATCCGTGGCTTTAAACAAACACATCAGCCTTCTCCTTGGATGAACGATTACGGCGCTTTCTCTATTATGCCTGTTACCGGTAAATTAAGATTTACTGATGATGACCGCGCCAGCTGGTTCAGCCACAAAGCCGAGGTTTCTAAACCATATTATTATAGCGTTTATTTAGCAGATGCTGATGTAACGACCGAAATTACGCCTACAGAAAGAGCAGCTCAATTCAGGTTTACTTTCCCTAAAACCGATAGTGCTTATGTAGTAGTTGATGCGCAGAATAAAGGATCTTATATTAAAATTATTCCAGCTGAAAGAAAAATTATTGGTTATACCACTAAATATGCCCGTGGTCCACTGCCTAAAAATTTCAAAAATTACTTTGTAATCTATTTCAACAAAGATTTCAAGTTGGCTAAAACCTGGGATGATAAAAAACTTAATGATAAAGATTTAGAATTAACTGTAGATCATGCTGGTGCAGTGATCGGTTTCGCTACACAAAAAGGTGAGCAGGTAATTGCAAAAGTTGCTTCTTCTTTTATCAGTTTCGAACAGGCCGATTTAAACTTAAAAAGAGAGTTGGCTAATGATGGTTTCGACGCTACAAAAGCAAAGGGCAGAGCAACCTGGAACAAAACTTTAAGCAAAATTAGTGTTGAAGGTGGTACGATCGACCAAACCCGTACCTTCTATTCAGCCATGTACCGCACCTTGTTCTTCCCGAATAAATTATATGAAATTGATGCACAAAACCAGATTGTACACTGGAGTCCTTACAACGGGCAGGTTTTGCCAGGGTACATGTTTGCTGGAACGGGTTTCTGGGATACTTTTAGGGCATTATATCCTTTCTTAAACCTGGTTTATCCTTCAATCAACAAGGAAATGCAACAAGGCTTAATCAACGATTATAAAGAAGGTGGTTGGTTGCCTGAGTGGAGCAGCCCGGGTTATGCAAACATTATGGTGGGTAACAACTCAGCTTCGGTGGTTTCTGATGCTTATATTAAAGGTATGCGTGGTTACGATATCGAAACGTTGTGGCAGGCTTTAAAACATGGTGCAAACAACGAAGGCCCAATGGAAGCCGTTGGCCGCGATGGTGTTAAATATTACAACGAATTGGGTTATGTACCTTTCGATGTGAAAAAGAATGAAAATGCGGCTAAAACATTAGAATATTCTTATGATGATTTTACCATTTACCAGTTGGGAAGAGCTTTAGGTAAACCGGCATCAGAGATCGATATCTATAAGAAAAGAGCCATGAACTACAAGAACCTGTTCGATCCGGCTTCGGGTTTAATGCGTGGCAAAAATCAGGATGGAACTTTCCAAAGTCCATTCAGTCCATTTAAATGGGGTGGTGCATTTACCGAGGGCAATAGCTGGCACTATACCTGGTCTGTTTTCCAGGATGTTGATGGATTGGCCAAATTAATGGGCGGCCATAGTAAATTTGTAACCAAACTGGATTCAGTTTTTTCAATGCCTCCGGTATTTGATGAGAGTGCTTACGGTGGTGTAATTCACGAAATTCGCGAAATGCAAATTGCAAACATGGGCCAGTACGCACATGGTAACCAACCGATACAACACATGATTTACCTGTACAACTACGGTGGTGCGCCTTATAAAACGCAATATTGGGTGAGAGAAACCATGAACAGAATGTACAAACCTACTCCTGATGGATATTGTGGTGACGAAGATAACGGACAAACTTCTGCCTGGTATGTTTTCTCGGCAATGGGCTTCTACCCGGTAACACCAGCTGTTGATCAGTATGTTTTAGGCGCCCCTTTGTTTAAAAAGGTAACGGTTACTTTAGAAAATGGTAAAACTGTTGTGATTAATGCCGCGGCCAATAGCGATAACAATCGTTATGTCCAATCATTGCAGATGAATGGTAAGCCATATTCTAAAAATTGGATCAGCCACAGTGGTTTGCAAAAAGGTGCGGTGCTAAATTTCAATATGACAGCAATGCCTAACAAAACAAGAGGTTCGAACCCAGCTGATTTCCCTTATTCATTATCAACAGAAAAATAGAAACAATAGAGACTGTATCATAATTATAGAATTGTCATCCTGTCCAAAGGACTCCTACGGAGAGCCTGTCGAAGGACGGATTAAGTTTACACTTTATGATACAGCCTCATTTTTTAGGAAAAATCTTTAGTCCTAATTAAACTAAAACTAACAAACCAAGTATATGAACATCTCAAAGACGGGTTTTACAGCCATTTTCTGGCTTTGCGGAACCCTGTTGGCATTTGGCCAGCGTATTGATCTAAAAGATCTTTCAGCCTTTAAAAACCCTTCAAATTCATGGTCACTCGCCCAAAATGTGGTGGCCGATCTAAACGCCGAAAATGTTTTAAAAACAACCAGAGGCGAAGGAATATTGATCAATCAATCTACAGCAAAAAAAGCAGGTTCTGATTTATACACTATAAACGAATATGGTGACATAGCATTAGAATTAGATTATTTAACTGCAAAAGGAACAAATTCAGGTATTTATCTTCAAGGTAATTACGAAATTCAGATTGATGATTCATGGGGATTGAAAAACCCAAGTTCATCAAACAATGGTGGTATTTATCAACGCTGGGACGATAGCAAACCGGAAGCCGAGAAAGGGTTTGGTGGCGTTGCTCCCCGTCAGAATGCAAGTAAGGCGCCAGGTTTATGGCAGCACATTAAAATTATCTTCCAGGCACCAAAATTTGATGCATCAGGAAAGAAAACCCAAAATGCTAAAATCATCAGTGTAGAACTAAACGGTGTGTTGATTCATGAAAATGTTGAATTATTTGGTGCAACCAGAGGAGCTGCAGGAGCTGAAAAAGCAAAGGGACCTTTACGCTTACAAGGTGATCACGGTTCGGTAGCATTCAGAAATATCCAAATTAATGAACTATCAGAAATTCCAAAACCAAATCAAAACGGTGGAGCAGATCCAATCTACATTGAAGCAGCAAGCAACAACATGATCAGAAGTTTTGTTGATGTTGCGCCAAGAGTACGCTCGGTACATGCTATTTCGGTAGGTGGACCAGAAAAAGTTGCTTATAGTTACGATTTAGATAATGGTACATTATTACAGGGATGGCATGGCGATTTTATAGATGCTACACCAATGTGGGATGGCCGCGGAAACGGAACTTCGCGAGCTATGGGAAGTGTTACCCGTTTCACTAAAAAACCTATTTTGGCCATTTCAAAATTAGCGAACGATCAGGCTAAATGGATTGCCGATACGGCTGGTACTGGTTTCAGAACCAAAGGTTATGTAATGGATAAACAAGACCGTCCGGAGTTTAAGTACATCATTAATGGAACAAATGTTACCGATGCCGTTAAGGTGATGGAAAATGGACAAGGTTTAACCAGAGAGATTGCTGTTGATAAACCATCAAAAGAGCTATATTTCCTATTGGCAACCGCTTCTAATATCGAGGAAGTAGACAAAGGTTTATACCTGATTGATGATAAATCTTACTATATCCAACTTGCTGAAGGATCTGCTAAACCAGTAATCAGAGAAGTTGATGGCAAGAAAGAAGTTATCGTAGCTATTGGAACTAAGTTAAATTATACCATTTTGTTTTAATTAGAATGACAATGAGAAATACATTTAAAAAATTAGCAATACTGGCATTAAGTTTTAGCTTTACTACAGTTTTTGCACAAGAAACACCGAAAGAAGAAGATTTTTTCAAGATAAATAAAGTACGCTTACCAGAAGGTCCCATTTTAGAAGTTGGTGGTCTGATCACCCTACCGAATGGCGATTTAGGCATTTCTACCCGTAGAGGAGAAGTGTACATTGTAGAAAACCCTACAAGTGCTAAACCTTACTGGCGCAGATTTGCTTATGGTTTGCACGAAATTTTGGGCATCGCCTATAAAAATGGTGCATTATATGTGGCACAACGTGGCGAATTGACCAAATTGGTTGATAAAGATCAGGATGGCAAAGCCGATGTATACGAAACCATTTATGCATGGCCTTTAAGCGGTCACTACCACGAATATAGTTTTGGTCCGAAGTTAATGCCCGATGGTACTTTTATGGTTACCGGAAACGTGGCCTTTGGCGATGAAGAATGGTGGCGTGCCGAAAGTCGGGTACCAATGCGTGGTTGGGCCATGAACATTACTGAAGATGGTAAAATGAGCCCTTATGCTGCGGGTTTCCGTTCGCCAGCGGGGATCGGCACTATTGACGGCCAATTCTATTATACCGAAAACCAGGGCGACTGGGTAGGTTCTGGCGGCCTGTGGAAAGTAAACAAAGGCGATTTTATGGGTCATCCAGCCAGTTTAAGATGGACCAACTTACCAAACTCTCCTGTTAAACTGCAATCAGATTTCTTTTACTCGCAAATAGACGAGCGTAGAACCAAAAACGAACAAGGAAGATACATTAAGCCAGAGAATAGGGTAAACGAAACGTTTAAAACCTTATTTGAAATGAAGAAAGTATTCCCTGAATTACGTTTGCCATCAGTTTGGTTGCCTTATGGTATTTTGGGAATTTCTTCTGCAGAACCTGTTAAAATTCCTGCAAATACATTTGGTCCGTTCGCTGGTCAGATTTTAGTTGGCGATCAGGGAATGAGTATCATTTCGCGGATTTTTATGGAGACGGTGAAAGGTGAGGAACAAGGTGCTGCTTTCCTTTTCCGTAAAGGTTTCCGTTCAGGCGTATTGAGGTTAGAGTGGGGTACTGATGGTTCATTATTTGTTGGAGAAACCAACCGCGGTTGGGGATCTGCAGGTGATGCCAACGAGGGTTTAGAAAGATTGGTATACAACAATAAAACCCCTTTCGAAATGAAAGCCGTTAGGGCAATGCCTGATGGTTTTGAAGTAGAATTTACCATGCCTGTTGATCGTAAATCGGCTGAAGATTTAGCTTCATATGACGCAGAAAGTTTTATTTACAAATATCACCCAGTATATGGTTCACCTCCTGTAAATACAGCGAAACTAAAAATCTCTGGGGTTAAAGTCTCAGCAGATGGATTAAAAGCCAGAATTATTGTACAAAACCTTCGTCAATATTATATCCATACCTTAACATTAGATGGTTTAAGATCGCAAGATGGTTTTTATTCTTTGGTTCACCCGGTAGCTTATTACACCTTGAACCAAATTCCTGATGGAAATAAACTTTCTGCCAGCGAAATGAGTACCAAAAACTCGGCGGCACCTGTAAATGTTCCTGCTAAGAAAACAACTGCACCAAAGGCAACAACTGGAAAAACACCTGAAGCAAAAGGAACGGCAACTCCGGCTAAGCCTGCTGCTACAGCTAAGGCACCTACCTTTAAAGAAGTTGAGGGTTTGTTAACTAAAAATACTTGCCTGGCGTGTCATAATCAAACCAAAAGACAAATTGGCCCGCCATTCGTAGAAATTGCAAAACGTAAGTATTCAGCAGAGAAAATATTTCAGTTGATCCACAACCCACAACCACAAAATTGGCCGGGTTACTCAACAGAAATGCCTCCAATGCCGCAAGTAACCAAAGCAGAAGCTTTAAAAATTGCAGGCTGGATAAATTCTTTAAATAAATAAGATAGTTTAATTGTTAGGAAACGGTTGGTAGAAATATCAGCCGTTTTTTGTTTTACAGCAAAAAGAAATGGGGATTCCACTATTGCAGAATCCCCATCATCTAAATTAACGCTCTCATATACATAAACGCTATAAAAACGATTTATTGCATCAGTTGTAATTTTTTTTTCGTTTTTGCGATGTTTATCATTTAAACCTATTCTTACTTTATGCTACTACAGATAGGGCCCAACAGGATGTAGAAAGACCTGTCATTACCCAATAAAATATGAATTATTAACCTACTGCCAATAATAGTTACAGATACCTATCCTAGGTGCCTGCTGGCGGGCAGCGTCGGCCCTGACTTACCGCAGCAAGTGCCAAAAAAGACACTGGCTTTACCTTTTAGGTAACCAAAAGGTAATGAAAAGGTAACCAAAGGGTTAAGCTGGGGTTAACTTGGTGTACAGAAAGGGTAAAGAATAGGTAAACAAATCTTTCGTTTTTTTTTAAAATTATTCACTCTTTGTTGCACATCGCATCGGGATTGCCATTAATGATGTTTACGATCTTTCTATTAAAATATCATCTAAAAGAAATGGGGATTCCACTATTGCAGAATCCCCATCATCTAAATTAACGCTCTCATATACATAAACGCTATAAAAAGAAATTATTGCATCAGCTATAATTTTTTTTTCATTTTTTGGGATATTATCATTTAAACCTATTTTTACTCTATGGCTACTATAGATAAAACCCAACAAGATGCAGAAAAACTGGCTGCTGCCCTGGCTGCAGTAAAATTTGTTAAAGATGGCGATATAGTAGGCCTGGGTACCGGATCTACCACAACCTTTGCCATTAACGAATTAGGCAAACGTGTAAAAGACGGACTTAAGATAAAGGCAGCTGCAAGTTCCATCCGAACAGAAGAGCTTGCGAAATCACTAGGCATCGAAATTCTTGATCTTGGGCGTTTAAGCAAAATTGACATTAGTATTGATGGGGCTGACGAATTCACTGAATCACTAGATCTGATTAAAGGCGGAGGTGGGGCACTGTTTAGAGAGAAAATTATTGCTTCCCTGAGTAAAAATGCCATCATCATTACCGATGCTTCTAAAAAAGTGAAAAAATTGGGTGCTTTTACCGTCCCTATCGAAGTAATACCATTGGCCTGCCAATATGTATCCGATCAAATTAATGAACTAGGGGGAAGTGGTGTATTGAGATCTGTAGAAGGCCGAACATTTATTACCGATAACGGTAACCTGATTATCGACGCCGATTTTGGCCTCATTGATGATCCTGCAAAACTATCTTCTGATCTCAATCAGATTAATGGATTATTGGCCCATGGTTTATTTATTAACATCACTTCAAAAGTAATTATGAGCGAAGGGACAGATATCATCATTTTTGAATAGCTATTAGTTCACGGGTTCATTAGCCATTGGTTCATTGTTTAAATCGATTAATCGACTTCGGACTCTGGACTACTGACTTCGGACTAATCAACAATTTCACCGATAATTTCCCCTTTTCTTAAATTCCCTTAAATTTTTTACCGACAGTTTTATTTCACTCACCGATAAAACATCACAACTTAGGGAAAAGCCATTCTCCAGCTCTGGTATTCGTGATACATTTGATTCATAAAACAAACGGTCATGGAAAATTTAATCAAAAAAAATCACGCAGATAAACAATTTGGTCTAGGCATTTTAATCATCGCCATCGGTTCGGTGTTCTTGTTAAGGAACTCAGGAATAGATGTTCCGCATTGGATATTGAAATGGCACACCATTATGTTAGGTATCGGTTTGTGGATGGGTTACCGTAAAAACTTCCAAGGGAGTAGCTGGTTAGCATTAACTATAATAGGTGGTTTATTTACCCTTAAAGCGATAACCATTTTTGATTTCGACCTGTCAAGAATCAGTACAGCTTTAATATTAATCGGATTAGGCCTGTATGTAATTCTAAAACCTAAAAAAGTGCAAACCTTCGATCAGTATTTTGAAAAGAAACCAGTTGATTTTACTGATAAAGAAAGCTAAAATTCTTAACTCCATCATATATCTTAAAAAGGGACATTTTTTAACAGTGTCCCTTTTTTGTGCTTAATGGCAGAGGGCACGGAGCTTGGAGATTTGATCGCCATGGGCTCTGCTCCATGCACTTTGCCCTCTGCTAAAAAAGAAACGGGGATTCCACCCTAAGGCAGTATCCCCGTCATCTAAATTAACGCTCTCACATACATAAACGCTGTAAATAGAATATATTGTGTACAGCTTAAAATTTTTTTATTTTTTTTCTGCAAATGCCGTTACACCTGTAAAACAGGTACGGCTTTATGGTATTTGTTCCGGTACTCAATTGGTGTTAAACCGGTAATTTTTTTGAAAACATCTCTAAACGATTTTGTATCTGTATAACCTACATCAAACATTACCTCAGTTATATTTTTTATGCTTGATTCGAAACTTCGTTTGGCAGCTTCAATTTTAACCCTTTGAATATATTCGATTACTGTATTTTTGGTGGCACTTTTAAACCTCCGTTCGAAACTTCTTCTTCCCAATGCCAGCATATCTGCCAGTTGATCTACAGTAATCCGGTCTTGGTAATTCCCATCAATAAATTCCTGCGCCTTTTTAATTTTTACATCTTCATGGCCCTTTTGGCCTTGAAACATCATAAATGCGAGCTGACTTTCGCGATCGATATCAATAGCGAAGTATTTAGCTGCTAAAATGGCGGTATCCCTATCTGTATGTTTCTCAACCAGGTATAAAAGTAAGTTCCAGTAAGAGTTTGCACCACCGCTAGAGTATAAACCCTGAGCATCAGTAATAATACTGCCATCTACTAGCTCTACTTTAGGGAACATCTCTCTAAACTGATTGGCAAACAGCCAATGCGTAGAACATTTCCGTCCATCTAATAAACCCGTTGCAGCCAGTAAAAAAGCACCCATACACAGCGAGGCCACTTCTGCACCTTTAGCATGATGTTTTATAATCCATGGCAGTAGATCCTGATTGGCTTCCATTGCATAACCTATATTGCCGCTAATGGCTGGCACAAAGATAAGGTCGGTATGCTCAACCTCATGTAGCAGTTTATCGGCGTGAACTGAGAAAAGGCTGTTGTTCAACCTTACTTCTTTCGTCATCCCTATCAGCTCAACTTTAAAAAGCGGAAGCTTGCCCGATGCCTGTAAAAATTCATTAACAGCGGTAAATAGATAGCGGGGATCTGCAATGGCTTCGATCACGGCAGTCTCTGGAATTAAGATAGATACATGTTTCATAATTCAAATATAACGAGGCTATTTGTCGTAAACAACCCCCGCAATTGTCGTTTCTGCAGGTTAAGGTTGTTAATTTCTGCCCGTATGTTTGTGTTGTTAATCGTTTACAGTTAAATCTTTAAAGCGGTAATTCCGATAATGACAATGGAAGCGTATATTTTAAATGAAGATATTAAGGTGATGTGCATTACTGCCGAATCTTTCCCCAATGGGGTTTTAGCTGCACACCAAAAACTTCATGCCCTGTTTCCCTTGGATAAGCAACGCAGGTATTTTGGGATAAGCAGACCTAACGAAAATAGGGAGATTATTTACAGGGCTGCCGTTGAAGAAATAACAGCTGGAGAAGCCGAAAAATTTGATCTGGAAACTTTTACAATAAAGAAAGGAGCATTTATCAGTGAGCTAATTCCAGATTTTATGAAAGATGTTAGCCAAATAGGAAAGGTCTTCGAAAAACTGCTCGATCAACCCAACATCGATCCAAACGGCTATTGCCTTGAAATGTATATTAACGAAACCGATGTGCGCTTAATGGTAGGCATCAAAAAATAAAATCAATTGGCTAGTATAAATTCATATCTGACTTTTAATGGCAATTGCCGCGAAGCAATGACTTTTTATCAGGATTGTTTGGGGGGAGAATTAACCCTCGAAACGATTGAAGAATCAGCCCTTGCCGAAAAAATGCCCAATAATATGAAGCGGAGTATTATGCATGCTGTTTTAGCTAAAGACGATTTGGTGATTATGGCAACAGATATGGTAGAAGAACGAGGCTTAATTAAGGGAAATTCGATTTCTATGATGCTGAATTGTAATTCGGAAGAGGAGGCTCAGTCTTTTTATCATAAACTTTCAGCAGGAGGGAAGGCCTCGCACCCGCTACGGGAAACATTTTGGGGAGCGATTTTTGGCGATTTAACAGATCGCTTTGGGAATAATTGGTTAATTAATTACGATAAGAACAGGTAAATATGAAGAAGCTAAAAACATGGTATTGGATTGCCACCATTATTTTTGCGTTAATGATGATTATGGATGGCGTTGGAGGAATTACTCAACAGGAAGCAGGCAAAGAAGCACTTAAACACCTTGGTTACCCGATGTATCTGCTTATCATTGTTGGTATTGCAAAACTGCTGGGAGCAGCATCCATCTTGCAAAATAAATTTATGACCATTAAGGAATGGGCCTATGCAGGTTTTGCCATTAATTTTATTGGCGCTTTTGCGTCCAGGGCATTTGTTGGAGATGGTATATCACTTTTAATCGCTCCACTTGTTGCCCTGGTAATTATGTTTATCCCATACATTTTATGGAAGAAACTGGCATCAAATGTTAAAATTAGTTAAAACTAAACGGCTAGTTTAGTTAGCGGCTTTTCAGAACCAAATATTGTTAACTTTGGGTATTGTAAACAACCAAACACAATACATGAAACCATCGTGATTTTTAGATCCAGAAAAGGATAAATCATGAAATCTCATTACCATTAAACAAAAACACACGGATGAAAAAGAGCCTTTTATTCATAATCGCTTTATTATTTACAACCTCAGCATTTTCTCAGAATGTGATCCAGCTCTTCAATGGTGCGAACGACTTTTTTAAACTGTTGCAGGAAGAGAAATTTAAAGATGCTCACGCCTTCTTTGATGATACTTTAAAAACTAAATTAACAGAAGAGAGTTTAAAGAAACTTTGGGGAGATATTGGAACAAAATATGGAAAGGCAGAATCATTAGATGCCATTCAAAGTAAAGCCCAGGGCGAATTTTTCGCGGTAACGGTAGAAGGTAAATTTGCCAACGGTGATCAGAACTTTATCTTAGGTTTTAATAAACTACAGAAAATAGTGGGAATCTTCCTTGCACCTTCTCGAAAGGCGGCCGCTTATTTAAAACCGACTTATGTTGATACCAGTTTATACAAAGAAAAGTCTGTATACATTGGTCCGGCAGGAAAACAATTGGCGGCCATTATCACCACGCCAAAAAATGCTAAAAATTTCCCCGTAGTGGTTTTTGTACATGGCTCTGGTCCGGCCGATATGGATGAAACCGTTGGTGCGAATAAACCCTTTAAAGATCTGGCTGGCGGTTTAGCCTCTAAAGGAATTGCTTCTGTTCGTTATGTAAAACGAACCTTAATCTATCCGAACGAATTTAATAAAGCGTTTACAGTAAAAGAAGAAGTGCTGGATGATGCAACTGCAGCTATTGCACTCGCAAAAACTGTTGTTGGCGCTAATCCTAAAGCTGTTTATATATTCGGTCACAGTTTAGGGGGGATGTTAGCACCTAAAATGGCTACCATTACACCTGATTTAGCAGGGATTATTTTGGCGGCAGCACCTGCAAGAAAACTAACAGATATTATTGTAGATCAGAATAAGTATATGTTCGATCAGGCAAACGATACAACGGCTGCCTTTAAAAAGCAACTTGCAGATGCTTATGTGGAAATTGATAAAAGTAGAATTTCACAGTTGGGAACGACTATAAAACCCGATTCTTTAATTTTAGGACTGCCTGCAAAATATTGGACAGATTTGAATACCTATAATCAGGTTGCTGTAGCAAAAAGCCTTTCGAAACCTAAAATATATGTATTGCAGGGCGGTAATGATTTTCAGGTAGGCAAAGTAGACTTTGATTTATGGAATGCTGCCTTGAGTAAAAAGAAAAATGTGGTCCTTAAATTTTACCCAGATTTAAATCACTTGTTAAGTTCTCAAACCGAAAAGGGTACAATGGCCCAGTATCAAGCAGCTGTAAGTGTATCCGAAACTTTAGTTAACGATATTGCATTATGGATTAAGGCTAAATAATGTAAAATCACCCTATCGATAAACGAAAAAGCTCCGACCAAAATTCGGAGCTTTTTTTGTATTTCGCTGTTTTGCAGCAGGCATTCGTTAAGTAATTAACAAACAATTCAAAAAATAAGCGGTTTAAGTTTAGAGTATCTCATCTTAAATAGTTTGTTTATGGCAAAGAATAAAATTACTTTAAAAGGAATATGGGGCATTTTAAAAGCATCGTTTACAGGATTTAATAATCATAAAGTAACGAAACTTAGTGGCTCATTAGCCTATTATACGGTGTTTTCTATGGCGCCACTGCTCGTAGTTATTATTTCTTTGTGTGGTATATTTTTAGGACGAGAAATAGCCGAAGGCCAGGTTTATGCCCAGCTTGAAGGATTTTTAGGCAGGGAATCGGCCATTTCCTTACAACAGTTAATCAAAAATGCCTATTTGGATGGAAAAAGTACTATCGCTTTAATTGTTGGGATCATAACCCTATTAATTGGGGCCACTACCGTTTTTGGCGATATCCAGGATTCTATTAATACCATTTGGGGTTTAAAACCTAAACCGAAAAGAGGATGGGTGAAGTTGTTGCAAAACCGGTTCCTGTCATTTTCTGTAATTGTCAGTTTAGGCTTTGTACTGCTGGTTTCATTAGCGGTTACATCTGTACTTGATGCCTTTAGTAATCGTTTGCAAGCCCGGTTTGCCGAAATATCTGTTATCGTATTTTACATCCTTAATCAAATTGTAACCTTAGCCGTTATTTCATTAATATTCGGTGTAATATTTAAGGTATTGCCCGATGCAATTATAAAATGGCGTGATGTAATTGCTGGTGCGATAGTTACTGCTTTACTATTTATGATCGGTAAATTTGCCATTTCCATTTACATAGGGCAAAGCAATGTTGGAGGAACTTATGGAGCAACAGGCTCATTAGTAGTTGTGCTTTTATGGACTTATTACTCTTCTATCATTTTATATTTTGGTGCTGAATTTACCAAAGCCTATGCCGTTGCATTTGGATCTGAGATTTATCCTTCTCATTACGCGGTTACCACGAAAGAAATTGAGATAGAAACTGAGGGTAAATCTATTCAGGATAACCATCCCGAAATTAAAAAAGAGGTTAAAAAAGAAAGCTTAAAGTGATTTATTCACCCCAGGCGGTAATCATTAATCTTCTTTGCCCGCCATGGTTACGATGTTCGCAAAGATAAATGCCCTGCCAAGTACCAAGAGCCAGCCTGCCATTTCTAATCGGAATAGTAACAGAACTGCCTAAAAGTGCGGATTTTAAATGGGCAGGCATATCGTCCGATCCTTCATAGTCATGCTCATAATCGGGATCGTTTTCCTTTACGGTTTTATTAAAGAACATTTCAAAATCAACCCGAACTGTAGGATCTGCATTCTCATTGATGGTAAGCGAAGCAGAAGTATGCTGTATAAAAACCTGGCAAATACCAATGTTAATCTCGTCAATTTGAGGTAGCGCATCTTCTATTTCATCGGTAATGATATGGAAGCCCCTTCTTCTCTCTCTAAGCGCTAAAGCTTGTTGGTATATTTTCATTGATTTTAATTCTTTTTAAATTTCCAAAACATTATATCGGGAATTGATATGCTTTCAGATTCGTCAGACACTGTCTGACTTTTTAAAATCAGCAGACCTGTCCGTCATCTCGACTGTAGCGCAGCGGAATGGAGAGATCTTTGAATATCATTTATAGATCTCTCCACTACGGTCGAGATGACGACTAGCGTATTTTAATTAATTTCAGGATTCTACTTCAAAAACTCTACATTCCAGATTTTCTCTGCTTTTCTGCCAATTAGCCAAAAAGAGGCCGCCAATACAGAAAAGAATAAAGCTTTATGCCAACTGTCCCAGAAATACTCAAAATAACGTGTGTAAAGGTTAATAAATAGAAAAGTAATCCCGAATTCGCGGGCAATATCATCATGATATTTTAAGCCAAATAAAGTACTTGCTACACAAATAGCTCCTGAAATTAATGCCCAATAAAACAAACTTAGCTGCCTAACCTTGTACCATTCTTCTAAACTGGCAAAGTTGCCGAATACTGATAAAGCCCAAAGCGATACAAAAAGATAAACCATTCCAGCAATATAAGTAACCTGGAAAAAATTTTGTGTTTTGGGGAAAGCTTTCATGATGAAAGATGCTGCGGTTAATGCCGCACCGAAAACTACAAAGCGCAAAGGGTAATTCATGCCAAGGAAGTAATAATTCCATCGACTTAAATAGCCTGTTTCAGTACCAAACCAGGCACCTAAAGATATCAAAGCAAAAATCCAGATTAAACGCGAATTGAAGATATAACCTAAACTGCCATAAATGAAAACGGATATCAAAATAAGGATAGAGAAATTGCCAGAACCATTATCCAGTGCCTTTCCAAAATAAGCGATGGCATTAGCGGTAAGTAAAATTGCAGAAAAAACGATCGCTTCATTGCTGAATTTTAAATGCGCCAATTTCTTTTTCCTTCTAAAACCCAGAATATAAAGCCATGCCGCCAACCCACCAGAAACTATAGCAATTACAATATTTGGTGTGTTGTAAACCCTTTTTAAGTAGTTTAAAATCGAGTTATCAATTAATAAAGATCCAAGTGCAATAAAACCACAAGCCAAAGCTACCCAAAAAGCATATTGTGCCAAGCGTAACCAATCGAAATTTTTGGCCTCATAACTTTTACGGAGTTTATTGCCTGTTTCATCATTAATTAAGCCATCGCTTTGCCATTGCTCAATCATGTCATCAAGAAATTCACTCTTTTCTCTGTCAACTTTCATAGGTTAGGTTATACACGAAGATAGCTTTTTTAGTCCTTAGTCAAAAGTCCCGAGTCAGAAGTCCATATCGACTAAAGACTGTTGACTAAGGACTTCGGACTAACTAAATAATCTCTTTAATCTTCTTATTGTTCCCTACAATCCAAATTACATCACCGTTGTCGAATACAAAGTCTGAGGAAGGATTCAATATCCGATCAGTACCTCTTTCTATACCAACAACTAATGCCTGTGCTTTTTCACGGATACCTGCATTTCTAATACTTAACCCATAAACTGGCGATTCTGCATGAACAACTACCTTTTGCAAGGTCATTTCTTTATTCGGGAAATTACTTTCTTCGTCTGTTTCTGGAGCATCAACTTCTAAAAGTGCTTTAACAGCCGCCAATTGATCATCAGCACCAATCAACAGCAGTTTATCGTTCGGATAAAGCCGTTCATCTCTTCCTGGTGTTGGAATGTTATTTCTTCCACGCTCTATTAGTGCAATGTTTACACCGTATTTTTCCCTGATCATTAATTCGGTAAGCGTTTTTCCAACCACTTCCGATTCGGGAGAAACAGTGAGTTCTGTTAAGTGGGTATCCCAGGGCAAAATATTTGGTTTTTGGCTCTCACGTGCATTTAAGTTCAGCATGAAACGTCTTTCCAGTTTATCGTAAAAAGATTGCAGTTTCCTGGAGAAGATAACCATGCCTAAGATGATTAGGCCCAGTGCGATCACAGCAGCAATCCAGGTATCAAAAAACTCATACATTAAAAAACCTACGAAGAAAATGCCTAAGGCAATTCTGAAAAATTCTATTGCTATTAAGGGGCCTCGGGTATATTTTTTGTTTAGCCAGAGGTGAGAATAGGCTGTTCGTTGAATTCTTCGGATGGATAATGCCCATAAAAATGGCGACATTAAAATAAAGGAAGCCACAACGCTGATAATAATAGAAGTTAAACTATTGGAAATATTGCTCACAATAAAAGGCTGAACGTACCTGTAGGCTAAAAAGATGATCGCAATGATAATTACGGAGTGGATAATGGTATTGAAAATATAAGACCTCAATAAAACCTTCCAATCGCTTAATGTTGTAATTCCTTCGGTACTGGAACTGTACCTTTCGATTCCATCTAACCATTTTTTTGGTAAAGCACGGTTCAAATACTGGTAAAAAGGCTCTGATAGTTTAATCAAATATGGCGTAGTAAATGTAGTAATTGCCGCTGCAGCTACTGCAATAGGGTAAAGGAAATCGCTTGTTACTTTAAGGGTTAATCCTAATGAGGCAATGATGAATGAAAACTCTCCAATTTGTGCCAAACTCATGCCCGATTGTACCGAAGTTTTTAACGGCTGACCAGATAATAACGCGCCTAAAATGGTAAATAAGATTTTTCCTAAAATAATCACTAACGTAGCAACGATAATCGGTACTGCATATTTAACCAGCATAGAAGGATCGATCAGCATACCAACCGAAACAAAGAAAACAGCAGCAAATAAATCCTTTACCGATTTGGTTAAGTGTTCTATTCTTTCGGCCTGCGTGGTTTCGGCTAAAATAGAACCCATAATAAATGCACCCAGAGCAGGAGAGAAGCCTACCTTATCGGCCAATAATACCATTACCAAACATAAGGCTAAGGACACAACCAGCATGGTTTCGTCATTCATTAATTTCTTGGTTGCTTTAAGGAATGACGGAACCAAAAATATTCCGCCTAAGAACCAAAGCACTAAAAAGAAAGCCAGTTTTAAAATAGAATACAGCATTTCTGTACCTGCTGATTGCTGACTTACCGCTAAAGTAGAAAACAACACCAATAACAAAATGGCAACCAGATCTTCAACAATCAGAATCCCGAAAACCAGACCGGCAAACTTTTTATGTTTTAAGCCCAGTTCTTCGAAAGCTTTAATGGTAATCATGGTTGATGATATAGATAAGATTCCACCTAAAAATAGACTGTCCATATCTTTCCAGCCCATGCCTTTACCAACCAGATAACCGGCCAAAATGATAAATAAGACTTTTACAATTGCGGTGATGGAGGCCGAACCACCAACTTTAACCAGTTTTTTGAAACTGAATTCTAAACCAAGGCTAAATAAAAGGAAAATTACACCAATTTCGCCCCAAATGTTAATGCTCTTGGTATCGGTAACAGAAGGGAAAAAATCTAAATGTGAGCCCACCAACAGGCCAGCTAATATGTAGCCCAGAACCAGAGGCTGTTTAATTCGTTTAAATATGAGAGTGGTTATCCCTGCGGCAGCAAGGATTAATCCTAAATCGGCGATTAAATCGGGTAAATGCATCTATAAAAATGGGTAATGATGTTTAAATAATTTATTTCCGGATATAATTTAATATCTGGCATTTTATTGAAAAACCCACATTGAAGTGGTTGAAAAATGAAATTACTTACCAAAAAACATGTTTTGGATAGAGCATCTTAAACAGGCAACAATAATTATATTTTAATCTCTTAATTACAACTTTTGCATTGATCGTTTTGTTCTTGAAAAAAAGGAATAACAAAAAAGACAGGAGAACACAAACACTTGAAGATATTTTTACAATTGAACTGTTGATAAAATCCTTTTGTATCTGCTCATTATCCTGACTAAAATCAGAATTGGATTTGATGTTTTTTTTGCTTGAAATGAAACTTATTTTAGTGTTTTTAAATGGTACATCATTTCTTTTTTCCTGCGATGCGAAGACCGCAAAATTAATGGAGATAGATAGAAAGAAGATGATGTAAAAAAGCCTCATTGCTGCTAATATAACGAAAATGAGGCTTTTTTGAAAGGAAAATCTGATTAAAATTGATGCAGTCTTTCGGATATAATGCTTATTAGCCACAAACACTATGAGTATTATTATAAGAAATATTGATTAAATTTGTATGTAGATGATTAACGAATATTAAAAAAGTTGAATCTAATGAAAGAAGTAACGATTAAATATAAAAGCAATAAAACTTTGGAGGCACTTAAGGAATTAGGCAAATACTTGAATTTTTCTGTTGCGGATCATAAAGCTAAAACAAAGGTTAAAAAAGATGTCAGTATTAATGGTATTCCTGTAATCGTTGGAGATGGATCGATTGATATCTCCGAATTACATGATGTTTTTACAGGAAAGGATTTAAGTGCTGAGGAATTAAGAAATACTGCATGGCAAAGGAAAAAATAATTTGCGATACGGATGTATTAATAGATTATTTTGATAAAAATAAAAGTAGGAATGCATCAGCAACAGCGTTACTAGAAACGGCTATAGAATTAGATAATGTTATCATTTCATCCGTTACCAAAATGGAATTATTGTTTGGAGCCACTAATAAGTTAGATCTTAACACTATCAATAAAAAACTGAGTAGATTTAGTATTATATTAATTAACGAAAGAATAAACTTAACTGCAATTAATTTAATGCAGAGTTTTAAATTAAGCCATGGACTTGCAATACCTGATTCGTTAATTGCCGCAACAGCGATAGAAACCAAGCTAAAACTATTTACTTATAATCTAAAAGATTTTAGATTTATTAGTGATTTAACTTTGTATCCAGAGCAGTAATTACCCATTAAAATAAGCTAAAGTTGCTTCCTTGTCTTTTTGTAATTGAACAGTTAAAGCTTCTAATCCGGTAAATTTCACATCATGACGGAGGAATTTCAAAAAGTTCATCTTAATATCCTGTCCATAAATTTCTTGGTTAAAATCGAAAATATTAACCTCAATATTTCTGGTCATTCCGTTAATGGTTGGCCGCTGCCCAATGTAAGCCATGCCTTCGTAGATAGTTTTGAATGCGGGGCTTGGAGTTTGGAGTTGCTTAACCTCTAAACTCTCAACTCTAAACTCCGAACTCATCTCTACAGTTACTGCATAAATGCCATCGCCTGGAATCAGTTTGTAAGTTTCTTCTACAAAGATATTGGCTGTTGGGAAACCAATTGTTCTGCCGATTTTATCACCTTTAATTACCCTTCCAAAAATAGAAAAAGGGTAGCCTAGGTAATCGTTAGCCAAACTTACATCTCCTGCTAAAAGTGCCTGACGGATTTTCGTCGAGCTTACCGCAACATCATGAATATCCTGTTCCATAATTTCTTCTACACTAAAGCCATAATGTAAGCCAGCAGCTTTCAAATCGTTTAGGTTGCCCGAACGGTCTTTACCAAAGCGATGGTCATAACCAATAATAATATGCTTGGTGCCAATATTGTTCACCAGTGTGTTTTTTATATAATCTTCAGGCAGCTGATTAGAGAAATCTCTGGTAAATGGCGTGATGATTAAATGATCTACACCTAAACCTTTTAAAATTTCGGCTTTTTCATTAATGGTATTAATCATTTTTAGCTCCTGGTTTTCAGGATCAATGATCATTCTCGGGTGTGGAAAAAAAGTTAATATTACGCTTTCTCCGTTATCGGATTTTGCTTTTTCTACCAGTTGTTTAATAATTTTTTGGTGGCCGAAATGCACACCGTCAAAAGTGCCAATGGTTACAATGGCATTATCTAGTTTTTTAAAATCCGAAAGGTTATGATATATCTTCAATGGAATGGGAAATTAATGTAAGGCATGGCGTTTTACCACCCCGCCTTTTAAATCGGCAATTTGTTGTTGTATTACAAAGGCATCCGAATCAATCTGGCGAATGGCAGTTTGTAATTTGCTCATTTCTAGTTTGGTAACAACGGTGAAAATAATATCGATATCTTTCTTTTCTCCATAACCACCCTCACCTTTATAAATGGTAACCCCACGTTTCATTTCCTTGATGATGAATTCCTTAATCTCTTCCTGGTGCTCTGAAATAATGGTTACACCAGTATATTGTTCTATACCGTTTACAATGAAATCTATCGTGCTTGATGCGGATAAGTAAGTTAAAATCGCGTATAAGGCGGTTTCGATGTTCAGGTAATAAGCCGCAAAGGCAAAAATAATGATATTTAAGATCAGGATAATATTACCAACGGTTAAAATGCTGTTTTTACTGATATAAAGAGCTAAAACCTCTGTTCCATCAATTACACAGCCACCACGCATGGCCAATCCAATTCCTCCACCTAAAAACAAACCACCAAAAAATGCGATCAATAATTTGTCGTGAGTAATGGGCTGAAAGGGCAGAAAAATTAAAGCTACCGAGAGTGCCGCAATGGCGATAGCGGTTTTAAGGGCAAAGCCTTTACCAATTTGCCTATAACCTAAAATAACGAATGGAATATTAATGATAACAATAAGGTACGATAAATTCCAGCCTGTTAAGGTGCTTAGCAAAAGTGAAATCCCTGTAACACCACCATCAATAAAATGACTGGGCATTAAAAAGCTTTTTAAGCCAAAACATGCCGAAGTTACACCTGCAATAATTAAAAGAATTTCTTTTATAAATCTGATGTTCCTGTTTTTGATGCGGTTCATGCCTCTGCTTCAGTTTTAGCTTCTTCTTTTTTGCTACGAATATAATTAACAAGTTCTAATACCTCAAACGCATCTTTAAGCAAAAAGTTTCCGCTTCGGGTACGGGTAAGTTTAGAAAGATAAGCTCCGCCATTTAACTGTTTGCCAAAATCGGATATTAACGAGCGGATATAAGTACCTTTGCTGCATACAATTCTAAAATCGATCTCAGGGAGTTCAATTCGTGTAATTTCAAATGCTGGAACACTCACAAAACGTTTACGCAGTTCAACCTCCTCGCCTAATCTTGCTTTTACGTATAAACGTTCGCCATTTACTTTTACGGCAGAGTGAGCAGGTGGGTATTGTTCTATGTCGCCAATAAAAGGTTTACAGGCTGCATAAATCTCAGCTTCTGTAACTTTGCTAATATCGAAAGTCTGATCTACTTCTGTTTCCATATCGAATGATGGAGTAGTAGCGCCCAGAATCATTGTTCCGGTATATTCTTTCTCTTCAGCCTGAAAAGTATCGATCTGTTTGGTAAGCTTGCCTGTACAGATGATCAACAAGCCTGTAGCAAGGGGATCTAAAGTGCCGGCATGACCAACCTTTAGCTTTAGCGGTTTTAAAGAATTACGGATTTTGCCCACCACATCAAATGAAGTCCATTTGTATGGTTTGTTAATTAAGAGCAATTCGCCTTCAGCAAAATTGAAGTCTTTAAATTTTGAATTTTCGGTACTCACAAATCTTTTTTGCGCAAAGATACGGATTATATAATTTGTAAGTTGTGGCCACTCAATAGCAGGATGATAATAATTAAACCTGCAGCAATTCTATACCATCCAAATACTTTAAAACCATTTTTATTTAAGTACCCAATGAAGCTTTTTATGGCTAAGAGTGCCACTACAAAGGCAACAACATTACCAATAATTAAAAGATTGGTCTGATCATGTGTAATCGTATTGCCTTCTTTATAAAAATCGTAAAGTTTTTTTGCTGTTGCCGCAAACATGGTAGGTACTGCGAGGAAGAATGAAAATTCTGCGGCAACCTTTCTGCTTAATTTCTGACTCATACCACCAACAATAGTTGCTCCTGAACGCGATACGCCTGGTATCATGGCAATACATTGGAAGAAACCTATTTTCAGCGCTGTTAAATAGTTTACTTCCTCCTCTTCATTAATGGTTGGTTTGTTATACCATTTATCAACAAATAATAAGATAATGCCACCAACTAATAGCGAAATACCAACAGCCATCGGGCTTTCCAGTAATTCGTCTATTTTTTTACTTAATAGCAGGCCAAATATTGCTGCAGGAATAAATGCAACTAATAGTTTAATGTAGAAGTTTATTGATTTGAAGAACCTTTTGAAATAGAGTACCACCACTGACATTATAGCGCCCAATTGGATGGCAATGGTAAATAGTTTTACAAATGGATCTGATGCAATGCCCATAAACGATGAGGCAATAATCATGTGTCCGGTGCTCGATACAGGCAAAAATTCAGTTAATCCTTCAACAATGGCAAGGACAATGGCTTCAAAAGAGTTCATATTTATATGAAAAGATAAGAAATAAAGAGAACGCTTAATTTATTGATTAAGCGTTCTCAAGTATAATCCTTTAAGATGAAATTATTTTTTTAGGATCGCATAAATGCCAAAAGCAAAACCCGCCAACACCACTATCGGTGCCAATAAAGTTCTTCTGAAATCATAAATATCACCCGTGGTACCCATCATTAATATAAAGCCAACCGCAACAATTGCAATGCTGATTAATAATAACTGATAGTTTTTTTTTGTAAAAACCAATTCGCTTTTAACGTCCTTTACAACCGGACCTGTTTTTTTTTCTGCCATTATCTATAAAGATGATAAGATTTTAAACGTAAATATCTGCTTACCGCAAACCATGTACTAATACCTGTAATAAAAATACCTACAATTAAGAGGCCTATAAATACGAAGCCAAATTCCTGGTAGTTATTTAAAATAATAATCTCTGGTACTTCTTTGCGTGCATAAATTAAAGTTGCCAATAAAATAATGATGGCAATAAATGCCGCAATTAAGCCATGCAAAGCAGCAAACAATAAGAAAGGACGTCGAATAAAGTTTTTCGTTGCACCAACTAACTGCATACTTTTAATTAAAAAGCGTTGTGAGTAGATTGCTAGCCTTATGGTGTTGTTAATCAGTGCAATAGAAATAATTAATAGTAGTGCGGCAAAGGCCAAAATAATTAAGCCAATGGTGCTAATATTTTTGTTCACCATATCAATTAAAGAGCTTTGGTAAACCACCTCTTTAACTACGGGATTTTTAGAAATGCTTGCTTTTAAGGCATCGATGCTTTTATTGTTCGCAAATTCTGCTTTTAAATACACATCGAAGGTAGACGTTAGTGGGTTGTATCCTAAAAAGTTAACAAAATCTTCACCTAAATCCTGGGTTAAATTTCTCGCGGCAAGCTCTTTATTTACATATTGAGTTTGTTTTACCGCCGGGTTAGCATTTAACTCTTTCTGGAAAGCCAAAACATCCGCTTCTTTTGCACCTTCATCAACAATAATGTTTAAAACAATGTTTTCTTTAACATAGTTAGATAGGTTTTTGGCATGTACAAGTACCAAACCAAGCAGCCCCAGCATTAGTAAAACCAAGGCAATACTGATTATAGTAGAGATATAAACGGTTTTGGTTTTCTTAGATGCATCACTTACTTCGAATTCTTCCATGTATTTCATTTTTGTTTCTGCGAAAATATAAATTATACCTGATAAACACCAATTAATGATTGCTAAATGAATACTAACGTATGCGATTAGCTTTTAGTTTGAGGATTAAATTCTTTAACAAAATTTGATTTTTTTCGAAAGGCGGTACGAAATTTGTTGAAACGGCGTTAATTATGGATATCTTAAAACTAAATTTAACTATGAAAAGACAAATTACTATTCTGAGCCTATTCTTACTTATCGCCTCTACTATTGTTTCTTGTAAGAAAGATGATACTTCTTTAAAAGCCCAGATGTTAGGGAAATGGACGTTAAATAAAATTGTAACCTCTGGTTATACTGCTGAAGAAACATTAAAAGATCCGAAAAAGATTAATGGAACCGTTAACTATGGTACAACAAGTGATTATGTTGATTATAAATCAAATAATGATGACCAGGTGGAGTTGAGCTTATCAGGTAACAGAACCATTGGGACATATGTGATTATTTATTCAGATCAATTTAGCATGGACCTTAATGATGGATTGAATTATTGTAAAATAAACAGTATTTCTGCAAACAAGTTAGAGTTTACGGCCAAAATTGATAAAACAAACGTTACTAAAGTATATTCTTTATCAAGATAAGATCTTAATCCCCCGATTATTTGCTGCGCCATTGGTTTTTAAAATCAATGGCGCATTTTTTTTGTGGTGTCGGTTGTTCCCAACTGACACTAGTTGTGTACAAGATTCGCTATCATAATTATAAACAACAGTCAGATGGTAACATCTGACTGTTGAAGAAACAACACATTTTATCCATAACTTCTTCTGATTCTGCATTTCTGCTGGCAAAATATTATCCTGAATGTGCTTTTTTAAGCCCCTTAATTTCCGTAATTTCGCCCCTTTAAAAATTTAAAACTTGCAATGGATTACCAATTCAAAGAAATAGAACAAAAGTGGCAGAAATTTTGGGCAGATCATCAAACGTTTAAAGCCGAAAGCAAATCTGAAAAACCAAAATATTACGTGTTAGATATGTTTCCTTATCCATCAGGAGCAGGCTTGCACGTTGGTCATCCACTGGGTTACATTGCATCAGATATTTTTTCGAGATATAAACGCCTTAAAGGCTTCAACGTATTGCACCCAATGGGATACGATTCGTTCGGATTACCTGCAGAGCAATACGCCATACAAACTGGCCAGCATCCTGCCATTACCACCGAGGCAAACATTGCAACCTATCGTAGGCAATTAGATCAGATTGGTTTTTCTTTCGATTGGAGCAGAGAAGTACGTACCAGTGAACCTTCATATTACAAGTGGACGCAGTGGATTTTCATGCAGTTGTTCAACTCTTGGTACAACATCGAAAACGATAGGGCAGAAGATATCACCACTTTGATCGAAAAATTCAATGCTTCTGGTGCAGCTGATGTTAGAGCAGTTTGTGATGAAGATACTAAAGAATTTATGCCGAGCGATTGGGCAACCTTTACCGATGAAGAGAAACAGGTTGAATTGTTAAAATACCGTTTAACTTATCTCCGCGAGAGTACCGTAAACTGGTGTCCGGCTTTAGGAACCGTTTTAGCTAATGATGAGGTTAAAGACGGTTTCTCTGAGCGTGGCGGTTTCCCTGTGGAACAAAAGAAAATGATGCAGTGGAGCATGAGAATCACAGCTTATTCAGAAAGGCTTTTGCAAGGTTTAGATACGATCGACTGGCCAGAACCGATTAAAGAAATGCAGCGCAACTGGATTGGTAAAAGTGTTGGTGCATCAGTTAAATTTCAGGTAGAAGGAAACGACAAACAGATTGAAGTATTTACCACCCGTGTAGATACTATTTTTGGTGTTTCTTACCTCGTATTGGCTCCGGAGCATGAGTGGGTTGCAGAATTGACTACTCCTGAACAAAAACAGGACATTGCAAACTACATTGCTCAAACTAAAAAGAAATCAGAATTAGACCGTATGGCCGATACTAAAACGGTATCTGGTGCTTTTACAGGTACATATGTAATTAACCCTGTAAGTGGCGAACGCGTGCAATTGTGGATAGCTGATTATGTGCTGGCAGGTTACGGAACAGGTGCAGTTATGGGAGTTCCAAGTGGCGATCAACGCGATTGGTTATTTGCTACACACTTTAACTTACCGATTATCCAAATTTTAGATGGACAAAAAGATATAGATGTTCAGGCAGA
This sequence comes from Pedobacter psychrodurus, assembly GCF_004331735.1. GTDB lineage: Bacteria > Bacteroidota > Bacteroidia > Sphingobacteriales > Sphingobacteriaceae > Pedobacter > Pedobacter psychrodurus. The sequence goes on along the minus strand of NZ_SJSO01000022.1, from coordinate 8,851 downwards.
TCCAACTAAAGAAGGTAAATACATCAACTCAGGGTTTATTAACGGAATGGAATATAAAGAAGCTGTTTCGTTTTTGAATAACTGGTTAGAAGAAGAAAAAGTAGGGAAAGCAAAAGTAAACTTCCGTCAGCGCGATGCGATTTTTGGTCGCCAGCGTTATTGGGGGGAGCCGATTCCGGTTTACTTTAAGGATGGATTACCTTATTTGGTAAATGAGGAAGAATTGCCATTGTTGCTTCCGGAAATCGATAAATATTTACCAACTGAAACTGGTGAGCCACCTTTGGCGAGGGCTGAAGATTGGGTTCCGAAAGATGGTGGTCACTATGAATTAAGTACGATGCCGGGTTGGGCAGGAAGTAGCTGGTACTGGTACCGTTATATGGATGCCAATAATAACAACGATTTTGCATCAAAAGAAGCGGTTGAATATTGGAAAGATGTGGATTTGTACATCGGTGGTTCTGAGCATGCTACAGGTCACTTATTGTACAGCCGTTTCTGGAATAAATTTTTGAAAGATTTAGGTTATACCAAAGAAGAAGAACCTTTCAAAAAACTGATCAATCAAGGGATGATTCAGGGCAGAAGTAATTTTGTTTATCGTATTAACGATGAGAATGGAAAACCTACCAATACCTATGTTTCGGCGGGTTTAAGAAAAGAATACAAAACTTCGGCTTTGCACGTTGATGTAAACATTGTAGAAAACGAAATTCTCGATATAAATAAATTCAAAGCCTGGAGAGAAGAATACACTAACGCGGAATTTATTCTTGAAGGTGGAAAATACATTTGCGGTGTTGAAGTAGAAAAAATGTCTAAATCAAAATTCAATGTGGTTAATCCGGATGATTTGATTGAGCGTTACGGTGCCGATACTTTACGGATGTACGAAATGTTCTTAGGTCCGTTAGAACAGAGTAAACCTTGGAATACGAATGGTATCGAAGGTGTATTTAAGTTCTTGCGTAAATTCTGGCGTTTGTTCCACAACGAAGACTGGACTTTCCACGTAAACGATGCTGTGCCTACAAAAGCTGAATTGAAATCATTGCATAAAATCATTAAAAAAGTACAGGATGATATCGAGCGTTTCTCGTTCAATACCTCTGTATCGAGTTTTATGATTGCAGTAAATGAATTAACCGATCTGAAATGTAAAAACCGTCAGATTTTGGAAGATATGGTGATTATCCTTTCGCCTTATGCACCACATATCTGCGAAGAACTTTGGGTATTGTTAGGTAACGAAGCTGGAACTTTATCATATACTGCTTTCCCAACATTTAAACCTGAATATCTGGTTGAAGATGAGTTTGCCTATCCAGTTTCAATTAACGGTAAAATGAAAATGAACCTGAATTTGAGTTTAAATTTAGCTCAACCAGAAGTTGAAAGCATTTTATTGGCCGATGAACATTTTCAGAAATTTCTAGATGGGAAAATACCTAAAAAGATCATTTTCGTTAAAGGAAAAATTATTAACGTGGTGGTTTAAGGAGTCTAAAGCTTAAAGACTAAAGCGGAAAGCTTTCCTGCGAAGTTTATAAATGGAAACCCCAGGTTGATAGATCAATTTGGGGTTTTTCCATTTTATCATTATTGCTCTCGAATTCAGTTGGGGAGTAAAAAAAGAAACCCGAGCTATATTTTATACCCCGGGTTTTTATGAAAAGTGCAGGAAAACTTTAGTCTTTCTGCTTTATTCTTTCAGCTTTCTATCTTTCTCCTCTTTTCTTGTTTCCACCAAATCTTCTGTTGTTGCTGGCGTTGCGTGGTTTACCACTCATATTGCCATCACCACCTTTTTTAGCACCGCCGCCACCTTTAGATTGGGCTTGTGGTTTGCGTTTAATCTGGTTTTTGGCCAACATGCTTTCCCAGCTTAACGGATAAGGATGGTCATCAACTACTGGCAAAGTAATTTTAATCAGTTTTTGAATATCCAATAAGTATTCGTTTTCTTCTGCATCACAGAAAGAGATTGCAATACCGTTTGCACCAGCCCGGCCTGTACGGCCAATTCTGTGGACATAAGATTCAGGGATATTCGGCAATTCGAAATTGAAAACATGTGATAACTGATCAATATCAATACCACGGGCAGCAATATCAGTAGCTACCAAAACGCGGATTTTCCTATCCTTAAAATCAGTTAATGCCCTTTGTCTGGCATTTTGCGATTTGTTACCATGAATGGCAGCCGCTTTAATTCCAGCATGCGCTAAATCCTTAACAATTCGGTCTGCACCATGTTTGGTACGGGTAAAAACCAAAGCAGTTTCGATCTTTTTATCCTCAAGAAGGTGGATCAATAATTTCTTTTTATCAGGTTTGTCTACAAAATAAACCGATTGAACAATCGTTTCAGCAGTAGAAGAAATAGGGGTAACTTCTACTTTTGTCGGACTAGATAAAATCGTATTTGCCAACTTCTGGATTTCATCTGGCATGGTTGCCGAGAAAAATAGCGTCTGACGTTTAGCAGGCAATTTAGCCACCACTCTTTTCACATCGTGAATAAAGCCCATATCTAGCATACGGTCGGCCTCATCCAATACGAAAAGCTCAATAGTGTTTAAATTGATGAACCCCTGGTTCATTAAATCCAATAAACGGCCAGGTGTAGCTACTAAAATATCAACGCCTTTTCTTAAGGCTTCTACTTGTGAGTGTTGGTTTACTCCACCAAAAATTACCAGATGGCGTAAATTTAAATGACGACCATAAGCCTTAAAGCTTTCTTCAATCTGGATGGCAAGCTCACGTGTTGGCGTTAAAATTAACGCTTTTATGTTTTTTGTAGCTTTGGTATTGATGTGTTTTTCGTGTAATAACTGCAACATCGGGATGGCAAAGGCAGCGGTTTTTCCGGTACCGGTTTGCGCACAGCCTAATAAATCTTTGCCTTTTAATATTGTTGGGATGGATTGCTCCTGTATCGGTGTAGGTTGTGTATAACCTTCGGTCTCAAGGGCCTTTAGAATTGGCTCAATGAGGTTTAATTCTTTGAATAACATGTATGTTTCTGTGTAATATTTATCGAAGAAGCTAGAACAATCATTTGTTGAAGGACTAACTTGCGGAGAGAATATGCCATTCAGAATGGCAAGCCCTTATTCCTGCTTCGGCGGCAAAGATACAAAAAATGTATGAGAATTTACTATTTGATAAATGCAAACTCAAATCGTTATTTATTACACACATCTGTTATTGATCTAATACAATAATCCTTTTAGTTAGTATTTTATAGTCTATTTGTGAATGTATTTTTTGTATTATAATTATTTTTTATATGTATATTTATTTTTATTTAAGTGTATATTATACACTAATACATTGTTTACTAAAAAAAATGTCACTATGTAAATCATAAATAAATAATACCTAACAAGCCTATCTAACCTACCTACTTATGAGAAAAAATCTACCTATTGACAGGAGAAATCCATTCTTCTTGTATGCCGCAATCCGGCAAACTAAGCCACTTAAATATGTCATCGTAACTGATGGCAATAAACTGATGTTATTAAGCTTATTAACCTAGAAGCACATCAGCTGTATGAGTACGCATTATTTCACCTAATCAATATAAACCTATGAAACAAAATGTATCTTGTATCAAGAGGAGTTTTCTTCTCTTGTGTTTGGGGATGTTATTTGCCCTTGGCGCAATGGCCCAATCAAAAATCACTGGTAAAGTTATTGCCAGTGATGACAAATTACCTGTTATTGGCGCTACAATTAAAATTAAAGATGGTGTCGGAGGTACCACAACTGATGCAAATGGAGCATTTTCTATTGCGGCAAAACCTGCAGATGTACTGGTAGTTTCATTTATCGGCTACGGATCAAAAGAAGTTACCGTAGGCAACCAAACCAATATTACTATTGTTTTATTGGCCGAAAACAACAAATTATCAGAAGTGGTGGTAACCGGTTATTCGAGCCAGCGGAAAAAGGATCTTACCGGTGCTGTGGCCGTAGTGAGCATGGGCCTGTTAAAAGCCCAGCCTGCCGCCAGTGCAGTAGAAGCTTTACAGGGTAAGGCTACCGGGGTACAGATTATAAACGATGGAGCGCCGGGTTCTACACCGCAGATCCGCATCAGGGGTATCAGTACCATCAATAACAATGAACCACTTTATGTGATTGATGGTGTTCCTTTTGAAGGTAAATTATCCTGGCTTAACCAAAACGATATTGAAAGTATGCAGGTATTGAAGGATGCTTCCTCAGCCTCTATTTACGGATCGCGGGCCAATAATGGTGTAGTGATTATCACCACTAAAAAAGGAGTGGCCGGAGCACCAAAAATTACACTCGATTCTTATTATGGTACGCAGGCTCCACGAAAAGGTAGCTTCCCTGAAATGATGAATCCACAACAATATGCTCAATATGTATTTGATGGATATAAAAATGCTGGAAAAACAGTTGCCGCTGGTAAAAATTATGGTTCAGGGCCAACTCCTGTATTGCCCGACTATCTGGTAGCCGGTTCAAAATTAGGCCTGGATGTTGCCGCTGCAGATGCCGATCCTTCTAAATATAACTACAGCCGTGACCCTAATCTATTTTATCAGATTACAAGGGCAAATAAAGAAGGTACCAACTGGTTTGATGAGATTACTGAGTCAGCACCGATCCAGAATTATCAGATCAGTGCTACAGGTGGTGGCGAAAATGCAACCTATACTTTTTCGGGTGGATACCTTGATCAGAAAGGAACGATAAAATATACGGGTTTTAAAAGGTATAATTTGAGGTCAAACACGAGTATATCTGCTTTTAACAAACATGTCCGTTTTGGCGAAAATGCACAGTACAGTTATTCAGAAGGTTATGGTTTTGGTGTTAACCCTAATACACCCGGAAGTTATCAGGATCAGGGCAGTGCATTGGGATGGGCTTACCGTATCCCTACTATCATCCCGGTTTACGATATTGCCGGAAATTTTGCCGGTAGCCGTGGAAGTCAGTTGGGAAATGCAGAAAACCCGCTTGCTTTCCTTTACCGCGCCAAGGATAATAAAAACAAAAGCAATTTCTTCTTTGGAAATGTTTTCGCTGAAGGCGATATCCTTCCAGGACTTGTATTGAGAACCAATTTTGGTTTGCGCTATGAAAACTTTAACGGTCTGTCTATGCGTTATCCAAACTTAGAATTTTCTGAAGGGAACAACTCCAATAACCTGAACGAATACCAGGGTTATAATACCGAATGGACCTGGTCCAATACTTTAAACTACAGTAAGATTTTTAATGAGTTGCACCGTGTAAATGTCCTTGTTGGTACAGAGGCAATCAGATCAAGATCCCGTCAGTTAAATGCAGGCAGAAATGATTTCTTTATTCTGGGCAATCCGGATTATTATTACCTAAGTACTGGTTCTTCAAATATCAGCAATACCAGTTTTGGCTCTATCGGTTCACTATTCTCTTTATTCGGAAAGGTAGATTATTCATATCACGACCGTTATTTGGCAAGTATTACGTTCAGGCGTGATGGATCTTCGAACTTTGGTCCGAACAATAAATACGGTAATTACCCGGCGGCAAGTGTGGCCTGGAGATTATCGGAAGAGGAATTTATGAAGAGCATTAAATGGGTTAGCGATTTAAAACTCCGTGTAGGTTATGGCCAAACCGGAAATCAGCGGATACCGCCATACCAATACATTAACCGTTTCCAAAGTTCTATCATCAATTCTGCTTATGCTGTTGGTGGGGCAAATGGCTTAACTACCGGGGTTTGGCAAAATGCCTATCAAAATGCCGATGTAAAATGGGAGTCTTTAAAAGCGCTGAACATTGGGCTTGATTTTAGCCTTTTGGGTGGTGCTGTAGACGGATCTGTTGATTGGTACAATAAAAAAACCTCTGATATGCTTTATAACCTTCCTTTACCATCTAGTGTGGTTGGTTTAGGCAGCTCACCATTCGTTAACATTGGTGATATGAGCAATAAAGGGATCGAATTTAATGTCGCTTATCATTATGGCATCAAAGACAACAATCCGTTTAAATTTGATATTGGACTGAATTTTTCTAAAAACAAAAATGAGATTGTAAGGTTGGCCCCTGGTATTTTTAACCAGATTTATGGCAACTATAGAAGTTTACAAACCAGTGTATTGCAGGAGGGTGCACCATTTGGTTCATTTTTCGGATACAAAACTGCTGGGATTTACCAAAGTACCGCAGATATTCAGGCTAATCCATCGTATGCAGGTGCCAGGGTTGGTGGTTTGCGTTATCAGGACATTAACGGCGATGGGGCAATCGATCCTAAAGACCGGACCATTATCGGAGATCCAAATCCTAATTTTACCGCTGGGATAAATTTAAACGCATCTTACAAAAACTTTGATATTGCTGCATTTATTTATGGCGTTCAGGGAAACGATATTTTTCAGGCTACACGCTACTTCACCGATTTCCCTTCTTTTGATGGCGCTAAAAGTACGAGGTTGCTAAATGCATGGAGTCCTTCAAATCCAACCAGTCTTACACCTTCTGCTTATGCGGGTGCTTCAGACCTGGAGTTTGCCTCATCGAGCTATTACATTCAGGACGGAAGTTTTTTAAGGTTAAAGAATATACAGCTCGGCTACTCGATCCCTACTGCTAAAGCATTTGGTGCCAATTCGCCAATCAGTAAATTGAGGGTATATGTGAGTGCAACCAATTTATTCACAATAACGAAATATACTGGTATGGACCCAGAGGTGAGTCAGATTACAGATACTTTCTCTGCTCCAGGGGTAGATCAAGGTGTTTATCCTTCTCCCCGTCAGTTTTTAATTGGTATTAATGTTGGATTTTAATTAAAAGAAACAAAGATGAAACATATAAAATATATTCTGCTCTCCTTCCTGATCTTTTCTACTTTCTCGTGTAAGAAGGAATTTTTGAACCTGCAACCTCAGGGCGAGCTTACAGAAGCTCAATTAACCACACAAGATGGGGTAGAGGGCCTACTGGTAGGTGCTTATGGACTGTTAAACGGTAATGTGAATGGTACTTATGGTAATTATGGTGCTGCACCGAGCCAATGGCTTTTTGGGGAAGTCGCTTCAGATAATGCCCATAAAGGCAGTAGCGTTGGCGATCAGCCCCCTATGAACGCCATTGAGCAGCATTCGCCAACCAGTACTAACGATAACTTATCCAACCTTTGGGACAGGTGTTTTGAAGGTATTCAACGTTGTAACAATACACTTAAAATACTGGCTAATTTACAGGCGGGCAATGGTTCTGCCAAGTTTGATGATGCCCGCACTAAAGAGATACAAGGTGAAGCCCGTTTATTACGTGCGCATTACTATTTCTTTCTGGTAAGGGTATTTAAATTGGTTCCTTACGTTACTGAAGCCACTAGTGGTACCTTCGTTCCAAACGATAAAGACATTTATCCAAATATTGTGACTGATCTTCAATTTGCTGTAGCCAACCTAAGTACAACCAAACCTAAAAACCAAAAAGGAAGGGTTGATAAATACGCTGCACAGGCATATCTCGGTAAAGTATTCTTATATCAGAAAAAATATACGGAAGCTTACGACCTGCTGAATGCGGTAATTTTGGCTAAAGCAGATCTAACCACCATGCCTTATGCGGATAATTTCGATATTACCAAAGAAGACGGACCAGAAACTATTATGTCTGTTCAACATTCGGTAGGTACTGATGGTACAGGTGGTGATAATGGAAATGTTGGCGATATCCTGAATTTTCCTTACGGTAATACCCCGATCAACTGTTGCGGTTTCTTCCAGCCTTCTATTGATCTGGCTAATTCATTCAAAGTTGATCTAGCTGGTTTGCCATTGCTGGATGGTAGTTACCGTACCAACCCCTACAAATCAGATTTTGGATTAACCGGAGCTGCAAAAGACAATTATGTGGTAGATAAAACCCTTCCATTAGATCCGCGTATAGAATCGACTATTGGCAGGCGTGGTGTTCCTTACCGCGATTGGGGTATAATGGCCGGTGATACCTGGATCCGTGATGCTTCCAACGGTGGTCCGTTTGTTGCCGTTAAAAATACAATAGAGGCTGCGCAGGTTGCCAGCGGAACTGCACCAGGTACCACCAATGTAACCGGGTTAAATGTAAACTTGATCCGCCTGGGTGATGTTTACCTTATGGCAGCAGAATGTGCGGTAGAAAAAGGCGACCTGCCAAGGGCTTTAACTCTGGTGAATGCTGTAAGAGCTAGGGCAGCTAAAATAACACCTCAATCTATAAACGGGGTACCAGCTGCAGCTTACAAGGTTAGTCAATATGTATCATTTCCAAATGATACCTACGCCAGAAATGCGGTACGTTTTGAACGTAGATTAGAATTGGCTATGGAAGGCCATAGGTTTTTCGATCTTGTGCGCTGGGGCATAGCCAAACAAACGCTAGAAAGCTATTTCTTATTTGAAGGCGGATATTTCGACTATTTAAAAGGAATCAGTATAGAAAGCAGAGATGAGTATTTCCCTTTACCTCAGGACCAGATTGATAGGAGTAAAGGCACACTTAAACAAAGTCCGGGTTATTGAGCGACATGAATGATTTGCGTGAGCAAATCAATGCTGTCTGATTGATGAGGGAGGGCCCCTCGGTATCGGCTTACAGGAGCAGGTACCAAACCTCCTCTAAGCTGCTTGGATTAAGTGTCCTGGTAGTGAGCGTTAGAGGAAAAGGCATCTTAGAGGTGTCAGGTGAGTATAAAGAAGATGAATGCAAATGAACTGCCGAAGAGGCGTCGAAAGGATTAGATGATGTCAAAACTAAAGTACAGTAACACTTTATTATCAGCAGAGAGGATGACCTGTTTACCGTCTCTGTG
>NZ_SJSO01000021.1 GCF_004331735.1 Pedobacter psychrodurus | reverse complement strand
ATAAGTATCAAAGGTAAAACCAGGGTACACCGGATGGCTAATAAAGAGCTTAAAAGATTGCTGCATATGTGTGCATTATCTCTAATTCAACATAATGCGGAATTCAAAACATATTATAATAGAAAAAAGGATGAAGGGAAGCATAGCATGAGCATAATTAATGCTGTTAGAAACAAGATAGCACTAAGAGTTGCTGCAGTTATAAAAAATCAAGCCAGCTATAAAAATAACTATAATATGGCTGCTTAAAATTTGTTTTTATCATAACAATCATGCTGAATTTATTTCAGCATCTTTCCGGCAAAATTGACCCTGAACTAAATTCAGGGTGACGACACGAGTATTAAAACAGCAAAGATTATTTCTCTAGCCATTTATTTACTTCATCTTCCAATTCTGATTGCGTTACAAACAGACTATTATCAATCTGTTCTTGAGATGAAGTTATTTCCTCTTGTTATTCTTGGGAGAGCATAATAAAAAACTTTATCCTTTTGTAACACGTTTTGCCGAAATGAAATAAACGTATGGTGTTTTATTATTCTCAATAATTTTAACAATCTCGAGCCAATGCTTTATCATTACTTGGGTTTTGTCCCAATATTTATATCCCTTTGGCAATTTCAAAAAAAATGCACCGATGTTGTACTTAGTTAACAACGCTGATTGCTGCTTAGTAGAATAAATCCTTATATCCTGTGAAATAAAAACTCCAGCCTTTTTCCCCCAATCAGGAATCCATTCTTCATCTTTTATCCCTTTATAAAACTCTTTTTCAATAGATGTAACTTCTATACTATTGTTGAGTGGGTATTGCAGTTTATCTAAACCCTCAGCAAAGTATTTTGAAAGATTTTCATCTACTAAAACCTTTATCATGCCGCCTCTTTAATGGTAAATAATTCAATTGCACTTTGAATATCTATTTCCTTAAGATCATATAGCCTCGACAAAAAAGCTACAGTTTCCCCTGCATTATAGAGTTCGTAAAGTGTTTGAGCCAAGATATTAGTTTCCTCAATCACCGGCTGTCCAAATTGATGATGAGGGTCTACGATAATATGTTTTTCTTTTCCAAGAGGATAAAACCTTTCAGCTATATCTGTAGTGGAAAACTCAATTTTCTTACAAAACTGTTCAATTATTTGTTTAAAAACGGCCTGCCTTGTATTGTCTGCTTCAACAATGGTTCCATCTTTCATTGTAAATAATATACTTTTCCCATCAGAAAGTAATTTGGAAGAAGCAAAGGGGTATGCCGTATTCAATTGCTCAGCCATATCCTGATGAGCTTTAAAGATCCTGTTAGTGCTTATATTCAGCGCTCTTAATTGATAAAAAACATAAAATTCAATTAGAGTATAGAAATTTGTGGCCTTATCACGTCCCTCACCCCAAGAATATTTGTTGCTATTTTTTTTAGAAAATTTATTATCCCAAAATTCAGTCATCCATCGACGTACTTTCCCCACAGGTAGCTTTAGTATAAATGCTACTTCAGGAATTGTATAAATTCCTCCACCAAGTTGCTGATTTAGATTGTTTGATTCCATAACTTACAGACAACAAATATAATGCTAAAAATATTAGCTATCATATTAATTAGCCATTTTGTAAAGATAATTTTTTTATTGAAATACTAAAAAGCCAGCTTCCTTTCGAAATCTGGCTTTAAGAATTATAACCATTAAAAGTTTAATTAATTAGCTTTTTTCTGTTCTAATGTAAATTCATAAACTTTTGGATCGTATTTCATCATCGCGCCTGTAGCAGCATCAACAATAAATCCTGGAATAAACAAGAAATTTACTACAGATACCGCGTTAAATGTGGTTTGAGGATGAAATGTCTTGGTTTCATAACCATCAAGCTTTAAACTAATGGTTTGTCCGGTAAATCCTTTCTTTAAAGTTACAGCCATTGGTGTAACGCCTGTTTTAACACCATCTACTTCGATAGTAGCGGCAGGTGGGTTTGAATTGATTTGAACAGTTTGGGTGGTTCCCGTGAAAATAGTGGCGCAGCTCGATAGCAGCAGTGTCGCTGAAACAGCGGCAATGTTAAAAATTCTTTTCATTTGTGTGTGGTTGTGTGTGTGTTCTTACTCTTATGGCTTTTCAGTTACGCCCCGTTTTATATGGTTTCTGGACTCCATTTTTAAGTTTATTGATCATTAAGAAATGCCTACCAATTTCGAATTGACCGTCACTAAATATAGGTGTTAATTTGAGAATTAAAAATTTAGTTATAAAAAAAGCCCCAACATTTGTTGAGGCTTTAGCAATGCATAGCATATCTTGATTATAAATTTGCGCCGTGGCAGTTTTTGTATTTTTTACCGCTACCGCATGGGCAAGGTTCGTTTCTACCAACTGTTGCCTCCTTACGGATTGGTTGTTGTGGAACGGCCTCGCGTGTATCGCCAAACTCGATACCTGGCTCTTCTCTGCCAAATTCTTGTTTAGTAGTTTGCAACTTCGGTTGTTTTACCGGGGCTGGTGCCTCTCTAACCTGATCTGGTTCTTGCTGAACTGGAATGCCTCCTTTATACAAGAAACTCACTACCTCTTTATTTACCGCGTTAAGCATGTTTTTAAACAAGTTAAAAGCTTCCATTTTATAAATTACCAATGGATCTTTTTGTTCGTAAACTGCGTTTTGTACCGATTGTTTTAAATCGTCCATTTCGCGTAAATGCTCTTTCCAGCTATCATCGATTAAGGCTAAAACAATAGTTTTTTCAAATGAACGAACTACTTCTTTTCCTTTGTTATCGATTGCTTTCTTCAAATCAACCGCCACCTGAATACCACGGATACCATCGGTAAACGGAACCACGATCTGTTCGATGTGCTCGCCACGTTCTTGATAAACCTGAGTTAAAACTGGTAATGATTGTTGGATAATCGCTTCAGATTTACGTGCATAAAATGCTTCTGCTTCGTCAAATAACTTTTCAGTTAACTGAGGGATGCTGGTTGAAGTAAATTCTTTTTCGGTAATATCCGTATCTAAAGAGAAGTTTTTGATTACTTCCAGTTTGAAACCATCGTAATTTCCTTCTTGTTTATATTCGCTTACGATATCTTCAGCAACATCGAAAACCATATTGTTCATATCTACATCTAAACGCTCGCCAAATAAAGCATTTTTACGTTTAGCGTAAATTACGGTACGTTGCGAGTTCATCACATCATCGTACTCTAACAAACGTTTACGGATACCAAAGTTATTTTCTTCTACTTTCTTTTGTGCACGTTCAATAGATTTGGTAATCATAGAGTGCTGGATCACCTCACCATCTTCGATACCCATACGCACCATGATACCAGAGATACGCTCAGAACCAAATAAACGCATTAAGTTATCTTCTAATGAAACGAAGAATTGAGATGAACCTGGGTCGCCCTGACGACCAGCACGACCACGCAACTGTCTATCTACTCGGCGAGACTCGTGACGCTCAGTACCCACGATGGCTAAACCGCCAGCTTCCTTAACACCTGCGCCCAATTTAATATCAGTACCACGACCAGCCATATTAGTTGCAATAGTTACGGTTCCCGCCTGGCCAGCTTCGGCAACAATATCAGCCTCTTTCTGGTGCATTTTAGCATTTAACACATTGTGTTTAATTCCACGAAGTTTAAGCATTCGGCTTAATAACTCTGAAATCTCTACCGATGTTGTACCCACCAATACCGGGCGACCAGCTTGTGTTTCTAATTGTCCTGTTTGAGGGTTAACCGCAGGGATTAATGCGCCTTTAGCATCAAGCTTAGGCACAGCCCTACCTGTTGGATCGTATTTGATTACCGGTTTGCCATCTTTTTGTTTAGGATTTCCTTCTTTATCCAGTTCGTATTCTGTTTCGTAATGAGAATATGGAAAAACAAGGAACTGAATTTCTGAAGCAACAGCGTTGTATTTCTCGCGAACAGTACGGTAAACGTAGTCCTGCTCATCTTTTCTAGAAATATTTCTGTTGGTTGGAATTTCTACTACGTCTAATTTATAGATCGACCAAAACTCGCCAGCTTCTGTTGTTGCTGTACCCGTCATACCGCAAAGTTTGTGGTACATACGGAAATAATTTTGCAAGGTTACGGTTGCATAAGTTTGCGTAGCATCCTCAACCTTTACATTTTCTTTAGCCTCAATTGCCTGGTGTAAACCGTCAGAGTAACGACGGCCATCCATAATACGACCCGTTTGCTCATCAACAATTTTAATCTTTCCTTCATCGATGATGTACTCTACATCAATTTCGAATAAAGTATAAGCTTTTAACAACTGGTTAACCGAGTGGATCCGTTCTGCTTTAACAGAATAATCGCGCATTAAAGCATCTTTTTGAACTACCTTTTCTTCTAAAGGCAGATCCGATTTCTCTAATTCCGCTACTTCAGTACCCACATCAGGCAATACGAAGAAATGTGGATCTTCACCTGATTGGGTAATCAGTTCGATACCTTTTTCGGTTAATTCAACCTGGTTATTTTTCTCATCGATATAGAAATACAATTCAGAATCTACCTTCGGCATATTCTTAGATTGATCTGCCATATAGTGGTTTTCGGTCTTCAACAACAAACCACGAACACCGCTTTCACTTAAAAATTTAATTAAGGCTTTGTTTTTCGGCAAACCACGGTATGCACGCAATAAAGCTAAACCACCTTCACCTTCTTCGGTTCCGCTGTTGCCTGCGTTGATTAATTTTTTCGCTTCGTTTAATGCTTGCGTTACATAAGCTTTCTGTGCATTAACTAAACGTTCGATACGTGGCTTTAATTCATAAAACTCATGTTCATCGCCTCGTGGAATGGGGCCAGAAATGATCAAAGGCGTACGGGCATCATCAATCAAAACTGAATCGACCTCATCTACCATTGCAAAATGCTGCTTGCGCTGCACCAATTGATCAGGTGTTTGCGACATATTGTCACGCAGGTAATCAAACCCGAATTCATTATTGGTTCCGTAAGTAATATCTGCAGCATAAGCTTTTCTTCTTTCTTCGGAGTTTGGCTCATGTTTATCAATACAATCAACACTTAAACCATGGAATTCGAATAAAGGACCATTCCACTCACTATCACGACGGGCCAGGTAATCATTCACCGTAACGATGTGAACACCTTGTCCGGCCAATGCATTTAAATAAGCCGGCAATGTACTTACCAGGGTTTTACCCTCACCAGTAGCCATTTCGGCAATTTTACCGCTGTGTAATACAACACCACCAATTAATTGCACATCGTAATGTACCATGTTCCAGGCTACTTCAGTTCCTGCGGCATCCCATTTATTAGCCCATTGCGCCTTATCGCCAACAATTTTAACATTGTTTTTTCTTGCAGCGTAATCTCTATCGAACTGGGTTGCGGTAACCTCTAAATAATCGTTTTCGCTTAAACGACGAGAAGTTTCTTTAATTACAGCAAATGCTTCCGGAAGGATTTCTAAAAGTACTTTTTCTAATTCTGTATCGCGGTCTTTACCTAAGGCATCAACCTGATCATAAATAGCTGTTTTTTGGTGAAGATCTAAATCTTCATTCTCTGCATCAGCTTTTAGTGCTGAAATTTTCTCATCAATATCGGTTAAAAAAGCAGAAATCTTGTCTTTAAATTCTATGGTTTTACCACGTAACTCGTCGTTGCTAAGCGCAGACAGTTTACTGTAGTGTTCGTTAATTTTAACAACCAATGGCTGGATAGCCTTTATATCTCTTTCTGATTTACTTCCGAAAACCTTCGCTAAAAATCCTAACATTATAATATTTTAAATCGTATTTATTATTAAAAAATGGTGTGTCACAACAACCAAGCCATTGTCTTTCTTAAGTCAGTTTGGCAGTTGCTGGTATAAATGAGGCTCAAAACCTCTTAAAAGATCTTGTAGAAGAGAAAACTAGGGGCTATTATTCTTAGGTTTTTTCCTGATGGTTAAATCAGCAATTACCTGATTTACGTTTACGTATTTTGCAACTTTTAATTGAGCTTGGGTGCCAATTAGCGCTAACTTGGTATACGATAATAAATAAGGATTACGGTCTTCGTTAAGTTGAACCGACTCTTTACCTGTTGCATTAACGCTGATATTATGCTCATTACAATATTCGTTTAATATTCTTAGCCCTTCAACACGTTCGGCTTTTGCCAAATGTGTTAAGCTAAAAAATACAAGCGATATGGTAACAAGGTGTTTCATTAATAGCGGCAAAGCTAGTTTTAATCTTTTATAAAAAGAAATTACATCATTGCAAAAAGCGTTCCTCAATTTTTTAACTTTTTATATAAAAACAACTCCATCATAATGATGAACGATGGAATCATCCATACAAAAGCGTAAATTACCGATACCCAACAGATAAATTCTGTGGATATATGTTAATTTGTTTATGCTTAAGAAATTAAACTTTAGAATAATTATTCAAGTTATTGCTGCTATATTTCTGTTAAGTCTGCCGCTTCTTTTAGTTTCAGATCAAAACATTAAACACATCCTTACGACTTCGGGATTAGCACAATATTTGCTTTTTTGCCTGATTTTTATTGCAATTTATTTTATACATGCCCTTTACTTGTTTCCAAAATTATATGGCAAATCACGATATGTTTTATACTTATTTGGATTGATGGTTATTTTGGCCGGTATATTAGTACTCAGGCCCTTTGATAAATTTATTTTTCAAAACAGGAACCTTGCTGAGCGACCGGCCACATTTGACCGCCCTCAGATGCCTCCAGACCAGAAACAAATTCCACCATTTAACGGCAAACCATTTCCAGGCGGCCCCGAAAGAGGCGTTAATACCGGTCCACGAATCGATGTGGCAAGTGTTTTTCTTTTTTTTCTAACCATTATAATTAGTTTCACCAAGGAAACAAATAAACAATTAACGCTAACTACGCAAAGGGCATTGATTGCAGAGGCCGAAAAAGCGCAAGCGGAATTGTCTTTTTTAAAAGCTCAGGTCAATCCACACTTTTTATTTAATACGCTCAACAATATTTATACGCTTGCCATAATTAAAGATACAAATACAGCTCCCTCGATAATGAAGTTATCCAACATTATGCGCTATATAACCGATGAGGTTGGGCATGATTTTGTAAGTTTACAACAGGAACTGGATTGCGTTACCGATTTTATTGATTTACAAAAATTAAGGCTCACCAAAAAAACAACCTTATTATTTGAACTTGAAGGTGACTTTGAAAATAAAAAAATTGCGCCTTTGATGTTAATGGCCTTTATTGAAAATGTTTTTAAATATGGCATCAGTAATCATAACAGCAACAAATTAATCATCAAAATTTTTAGCAGGCAAAATTCATTAATTTTATTTTGTCAAAATACTTTATATCCCGATAAGATCAATACCGAACGAAGTGGTATTGGTTTGAAAAACACAAAACAGCGCTTAAACTACCTTTACAAAAACAGGCACATTTTAAGCGTAGATAACAGCAATAACCTATTCACAGTTAATTTAACGATTCAATTATAATGGCTAAAACCTTAAAATGCGTAGTTGTTGATGACGAACCACTAGCAGCAGCCCTGATAAAAAGTTATGTAGAAGCATCGGAAAACCTGGAAATTGGAAGTGTATTTGAAGATGCAATTGCGGCTTCAGAATATTTAAATAACCATAAAACAGACCTTCTTTTTTTGGATATAAATATGCCCGATATTACAGGTATAGATTTATTCAAATCGTTAAAAAATAAACCCATGTTAATTTTTACTACGGCTTATAAAAACTTTGCTTTTGAAGGATTTGAGCTGGAAGCCATTGATTATTTACTTAAACCAATAGATTACCCGAGGTTTAAAAAAGCGGTAAACAAAGCTAAAGAGTTTTATCGTTATCAAAATGAAAAACAAGCTACAGATTTTGTAGAAAGCATATTTGTTCATTCAGAATACAAGCTTATTAAAATTAATTTGCCTGATATTTTATTTGTCGAAAGTTTGGAGGATTATGTCAAAATTCATTTGCAGGGCAGCAAGATGGTTTTAACCTTAATGCCGCTAAAAAAAATGATGGATAAACTCCCTGCAGATCGTTTCGAACGCATACACCGGAGTTTTGTGGTATCTACACAAAAAATTAAAGCCATACACAACCGAAAAATAGAATTGATAACCGGAGAAATACTCCCAGTTAGTGATAGCTATGCTGATGTTATAAATAAATGGAAAAAGGGTTAATCTTTCTCTTAACACTTTTTAACTAAATTTTAACTGACCGATACAAAACTTCTCCTTATCGACACACACTTGCCTGGTTTATAGAATTTTTCGACTTTAGAATCAGTAACTAACAAGAAGATAATAGCATGGAAAGAAAAAATTTTATTAGGAGTTTAATGATTGGAGCAATCTCTACTCCTGTAATAATTGAAGCATGTAAAAAAAGTAGCGTTACTGATGGAACTTCATCAGGCTCAGGAACAGCGGGAACAACTACAAGTACAAACGGAACTTGTACGGTAGCACCAACAGAAACTGAAGGGCCCTTCCCAACTAAGGCGCCGGCATCTTATGTAAGAAGCGACATTACCGATGGGAGATCTGGTTATAAACTGACTGCAAAAATTACAATTGGCAATTTAAATAACAATTGCGCTGGTTTAGCCAATGCAATTGTAGATATATGGCATTGCGATGCGGAGGGAAATTATTCTGAATATGGTGGTTCTGGCATGCAAAGTATCAATTATCAATCGGTTCATTTTTTAAGAGGCCGCCAAATCACCGATGCAAACGGATTAGTAACCTTTACTTCTATTTTTCCGGGCTGGTATAGTGGCCGTGCAACACACATCCATGTTCATGTTTACAATGCAGCAGGAACATCTTTAAATGTAACACAGATTGCTTTTCCTGAAGGCACTGGAACATCTTTAGCCTTGGTGAATGGCTATAACAAAGGAATGACAGGTTACACCTATAATAATGCCGACAATGTTTTTAGTGATGATAAAACGGGCGTAGAAATTGCCACCGTAACCGGAACATTGGTTGCAGGTTTCGAACTTACATTTAAATTAAATGTTAAAGCGTAATATAATCCTTATTATTGTTTTATTTTTATTAAGGCGCTAGGATTTCTTAGCGTCTTTTTTAATTTTATGCCATGTCGAGAAAAGTAATTACGTTGTGTTATAGAAAAGTAATTGATACAACCAATGCCAATGCATGGGATAAGTTTGTACACGAAGATAGCTTTGCAGAATTTAAAATGCAGGCTCAGTTTTATAATGAAGAACAGCGGTTTACTACTTTTGCCGAAATGTTACTGCACGTTCCAGAAGCTGAGAAATTGCATTTCTTGGTCAGCGCGGCCATTACAGGCTATTTACGCCAGTTAAACGGAATAATCCCCGACATACTGGATAATTTGGGCCGGCGTTTTTTAACTTTTGAAAATTTTAAGTTCGAAATCATTAACTCTGACATCAACGACATTGAAAAACATAAAATTGCAATCAATTTTTTCTCAAAGCCATTAATTTGGCACGATACAATTAGTAATCAGCTTTTGGTGTCGCAATTTAAAGAAACCAACGAGGAGGAAGCTTTCACCAACCTTTTTCAAATACAGCCTTTTGTAAGTATTCATGCCATAAAGAATATCGATTAACAATGGAACTCACACCTGGAAAAATATTTTTAGCCGATCAACGTGGACTAAACGAAACTTCAGTATTAATGAGGTACAGCACCTTTAATTTTGAGAATTATTACAGCGAGCATAGAGCGCCTTTTGGCCAATTATTTTTATGCAACGATGAATCTATTATTGGCGGAAAGGTTACCTTTTTTCTTTGCAAAGAGGATTCTCTTCAAATATTTATGCCCATTACCGGCGGAATAGACATTGTTGCCAATGGAAAAGAATTTGCTTTAGAAACCGGACAGATACAGGTTTTGAATATGGGCAAAGGCGAAGTGTTAGAAATCAGTAATCCGTATCAAAATGATATGATTAATTACATGCAGTTTGGGATTAAAACGGATATGTTTTTAATGCGAGCAAGTGAAATGCTTTTCAACTTCGATTTCGAAAAAAACCAAAACCAACTGCTCGAAATTATTTCCAATCCAAAATTACCATTTAAATTAAGTGCAGGCATTTTTGCTGGTCGCAAAGAAGCGATTTATAAAATGCAAAACTCAAATCATCAGTTTTTTACCTTTATTATTGATGGTGCTTTCGAAATTGAAGGTCGGTTAATGCACGCAAGAGACAGTTTAGCGCTCTGGGATATTGAACAGGTAGAACTGGAAGCATTGAGCAATAATGCCATTGTAGTGATTTTGGAGTTAACCCCGTCCACCTAAAAGGACTTACATTTTTCCCGCAGATTTGGAAGATTAACGCTTAGTCTTTCTACTACCCGTCCCAATTCATCTGGAGGCCGAGGATGACAATTATCTTTCTATCATTCTGAACGCAGTGAAGAATCTTTAATTTACTGAATAGATTCTGGAACAAGTTCAGAATGACGGATGTAGGAATGCAGTGCAGTCAGGTGTTACAATCTGACTTAGCATATATCTAAAAAGATTTAATTCAGTGTAAGATGGTAACATCTTACACCACGGATATTTTTTGAAGCTGGGTTTTGCGTTAGGGATTGGAAGGGTTTAGTGCCGATTCTTCATCGGTACCGTAGCGAAGCGTAGCCCATCAAAGCCCGCCCCTTTCCCGTTCTTCACGGGATTGGGGAACGCCCAAATGATTAAATAAGTAAATTATGAGGTTGTCCTTCGACAGGCTCTCCGTAGGAGTCCTTTGGACAGGATGACATTTTATTTAAAAACAACTTCCGTAGCACCATAGCCAAATTTCTCTTTTCTGGCATCCATGTATGTTTTTACATGCGGATTTTTACTGATCAGTTTATGGATTTTATCTCTTAAGGTACCATTACCTGAACCATGGATAAAAACGATTTTATCAAAATGATGCACAACCGCAGCATCCATTGCAGTTTGGAAATGGTTAATCTGAATCTGCAACATTTCATCGGCTTCTAAAAAATGATGATCATCCCTTAGCTTTTCGATGTGCAGATCAATTTCTTTTTGTGGAGCTGTAACTGTTTTTTTCTCTTCAGTTGATCTGAAAAAACTTTCCTTTAATTTCTGCGGATCGATGGTTACAGGAACCAGATCATCCAAACGGATCAACCAGCCCTTGTTTCTCAACTGAGGCAATTCCTTTTGTTCGGTGCTAAAATCTTTTGCCCTAAATTTTTTACGGATTACCAAAGGATCAATAGGCTTAACGTCTGCTTTACTAAATACTAAAACCTGAAAGTTAAATTCTGGCCAAAGATCAAGATCGGCCAACGAAGCTGAGTAAACCAAAGCGGAGGCATAAGGTTCAATCACGCCATGAAAAGTACCAGCGTATTTTTCTTTCCGCTCGGTGGTTAAGCTTACCAACAAAATATTTGGTGATTGGTTCTTCAAGTGGAAATGCACTACATTACCTGCTTTATCATCGGTAGCAACAGCTATATAAATGCCGTTTTCGATTTTGCTAATGCTGGGAATATTTACCTGGATAGGTTTTGGGGCATCCAACTCTTCGGCTACCACGCCATGACCATGCACAGAAGTTAAATTACTCACCGCAACAGGTATCTCGAAACCATCTTCATCGGTAACGCCTAAAGTTTGGGTATCGATAATTTTAGTTACATATCCTTCACGTTTTTCATCAACAAAACGCACAAAATCTCCCAGTTTAAATTTCATTTCTTTATTTTTTTAACCACTAAGGCACAAAGTACACAAAGATTTTTAAGCAGTTTGAATTAAAACTTCGTGCATAAAGCTATTTACCTCCTTTAGTCTTTGGTCTTTCAGCTTTTTTAGTGCCTTGTATCGTTTCCGTGGTAAATGCTTAGGTAACTTTCATATCTAGAAACTGCAATTTCGCCCTCATTTACTGCTGCTAAAACTGCACAGCCAGGTTCGTTAACATGCTTACAGTTGTTAAAGCGGCAGTTATGTGAGGTTTTAAAGATTTCTCTAAAAAAATGTCCCAGTTCTTCCTTCTCGATATCAATCACACCCAACTCTCTTATCCCGGGAGAATCTACAATAAAACCACCCTGTGGCAACTCGAACATCTCGGCAAAAGTAGTGGTATGTTGTCCTTTATCGCTCCAGTCTGACACTTCTCCTGTTCTCAAATCACGATCAGGTAATAATGCGTTAATCAAACTCGATTTCCCCACACCAGAGTGACCAGATATCAGGGTAATTTTACCCGTAATCAATTCCTGGATAACCGGAATATTAATGCCCTTTAAAGCCGAAACTTCGTAGCAGGCATAACCAATATTTTCGTAGATATCTTTAAACTCCTGAAGAATTTCTAAGCCTTCTTTGCTAAACAGATCGAGTTTATTAAACACCAACACTGCAGGCACGTCGTAAGCTTCGGCGGTAACCAAAAAACGGTCGATAAAGCCCAAAGAAGTGCGGGGTGAAGCTAGCGTTACCACTAGCATAGCCATATCTAAATTTGCAGCTAATATTTGTGCCTGCTTGCTCAGATTAATAGATTTGCGAATGATGTAGTTTTTACGCGGCAGCATTTCGTTTATCAAACCCTGGTTGCTATCCCGTTCCAGATCAAATTTCACCCTGTCGCCAACCGCAATCGGGTTGGTGGTTTTAAGTCCTTTAATTCTGAATTTTCCTACAATCCGGCAATCATAGCGTTCGCCATTATCGGCCAAAACACTATACCAGCTCCCTGTAGATTTAATAACTAATCCCTGCATATTTGCGGTAAAGGTATGAATATGATTTCATTGGTAGAAGCGGCTAGCCAGGATAAAAGTTTGTACATTAATGAAGAAGAATAAAAAGAATACCGACATTTCGGCCATATATTTTGTTATCCATTAAATATCTTACATAAATCCAACGCTTTAAAAGGCAAAAAACCTAAATTTGCGACAATAAAAATCAAAAATATAATGAGTTTCAGAATAGAACACGATACCATGGGCGAGGTGCAGGTACCAGCCGACAAATACTGGGGTGCACAAACCGAACGCTCACGCAATAACTTCAAAATCGGACCCGAAGGTTCGATGCCAAAAGAAATCATCCATGCTTTTGGATACCTGAAAAAAGCTGCGGCTCTTGCTAATACCGAGCTAGGTGTTTTATCAGCAGAAAAAGCTGAATTAATTGCCAAAGCTTGTGATGAAATTATTGCAGGACAGTTAGATGATCAGTTTC
Source organism: Pedobacter psychrodurus (assembly GCF_004331735.1). GTDB lineage: Bacteria > Bacteroidota > Bacteroidia > Sphingobacteriales > Sphingobacteriaceae > Pedobacter > Pedobacter psychrodurus. The sequence goes on along the minus strand of NZ_SJSO01000021.1, from coordinate 91,807 downwards.
CGTTGGTAATCTGGCAGACTGGTTCGGGCACACAAAGCAACATGAATGGTAACGAGGTGATCGCAAACCGTGCCCATGTAATTAACGGTGGTTCATTAGCTGACGATAAAAAAGTACTTCACCCTAATGATGATGTAAATAAATCACAGTCATCAAACGATACTTACCCAACTGCAATGCACATTGCAGCCTATAAACTTACGGTAGAAAATACCATTCCAGGTTTAGAAAAATTAAGAAATACTTTAGCCAAAAAGGTAGAAGAATTCAGTACGATCGTTAAAACCGGACGCACACACTTTATGGATGCTACACCGCTTACTTTAGGTCAGGAATTTTCTGGTTACGTACAACAGATCGATAACAGCATCAGAGCCATTAAAAATGCTTTGGTTATGGTTGCCGAACTGGCTTTAGGTGGTACCGCTGTTGGTACGGGCTTAAATACACCCAAAGGATATGATGTTTTAGTGGCTAAAAAAATTGCTGATTTAACTGGTTTACCGTTTGTTACAGCTCCAAATAAATTCGAAGCTTTAGCAGCGCACGACGCAATGGTAGAACTTTCTGGCGCGTTAAAACGTACTGCTGTTGCCTTAATGAAAGTGGCTAACGATGTAAGGATGTTAAGTTCTGGCCCTCGTTGTGGTATTGGCGAAATTGTAATTCCTGATAACGAACCGGGATCTTCTATCATGCCAGGAAAAGTTAACCCTACACAGCCAGAGGCTTTAACAATGGTTTGTGCACAGGTAATTGGTAACGATGTTGCTGTATCAGTAGGCGGTATGTCAGGTCATTTTGAGCTTAACGTATTTAAACCGCTTATTGCCGCTAATGTATTGCAATCGGCCCGTTTAATTGGCGATGCCTGCGTTTCTTTTACCGATAAATGTGCTGAAGGAATTACAGCTAATTTGCCAGAAATTGAGAAACATTTACAAAATTCTTTGATGTTGGTTACTGCTTTAAATCCGCATGTGGGTTACGAAAATGCCGCCAAAATCGCGAAGAAAGCACATAAAGAAAATAAAACTTTAAAAGCAGCAGCAGTTGAGCTGGGTTTATTAACCAACGAACAGTTTGATGAATGGGTTCGCCCGGAAGACATGGTTGGCAGTTTGAAATAACTTAGAAGGATCGTCATTCCCAACTCGATTGGGAATCTTAAAGCGCATTGCATTAAGATTCCCGCCTGCGCGGGAATGACGTTACTTTTAAAATTACAGGTCTAAATCAACACAATTAATAAAACAACAGGCAAATGAATTCAATACTCTCTACACTGCTCAGTTTGACATCTATCATTTCACCGGTTATTGTATTAGGAACCTGTTGTTATTTTTTAGCAAAAAAATCTTGTATAGAAGCTATTTTAATGACCATTGGGGCAGGAATGGGCCTAATAATTCACCTACTTTACCTTTTGATGCCAATTTTAACGAGTTATAAAAATATTCCCTACACAGATATTTCAAAGTATTATACAGTAATAGGTATTTTTAATCTGATTGCCAGTCTCTGCTTTGCCATCGGCTTTTTAATTCTGATTATCAATACCGTTAAAAAGAATACTGTAACCTACGATCAGTTTCCTAAAAGCATCGATTAACAATACAATGAACAAACTGCATCCAGGTTTAAAGGGGATCTACATCATCCTTTTCACATTATTCGTACTGCAAATAGCTTGTAGTCCGCGGCCCAATATACAGGGCAAAGGTGAAGATTTTATGCAAGGCGTTTGGAATGAAGATTCTGTCGCTTTTAGCAATAAACTAAGCAACTACACGCAGCATCATTTCAAATTTACCTGCGATTCTGTTTACATTGATATGGTTACCCACAGCAAAATAAATTTTTACGAAGATTCTTGCTACAACAATGGCATTTGGAAAGAATATGCCAAAGGTGTTTACGTAGTTAAAGGCGATACCCTATTTGTTGGCGCCACCTTTACACATGCTAACTACAAACAGAAAATATCGGGATGTTACCGCATTGGCCGATACGACAAGAACTTCCTCATCAAAAGGAAATCAGCAGATACACTATTGTTAGAAAGTTTAAGCGATCAGCGCGAAATTAAATTAACACTTAAAGAAAAAATTACCTGCGTACAAAAAGAATTATAAAATGATTTTAACATCAATTAAAAAGAAATTAACCATAGCGCTAGTTTTTGGTTTTTTAGCCTATTTACCAAATCAGGTGAATGCCTGGGGTACTATTGGTCACCGGGTGGTTGGCGAAATTGCCGATAGTTATTTAAAGGCTAAAACGCGCAAAGCTATTCAAGGTATTTTAGGCTACGAAACTTTGGCCATGTCGGCCAATTGGGGCGATTTTATTAAATCGGATTCCACTTATAACTATATGTACAACTGGCATTTTGTTAATCTTCCGGCAGGATTAGATAAGAATGGCGTATATCATTTTTTGGAGACAGAAAAAACACCAAATCTTTACAATAAAATTCCTGATTTAATTGCCATTTTAAAGAAAACAAGCAGTACCGTAACCGAAAAAAAATTAGCCCTGCGTATGTTGGTTCACCTGGCAGGAGATTTATGCCAGCCGATGCATGTTGCCCGTAAAGATGATTTGGGCGGTAACCGCATTTCGGTGTTATGGTTCAATGAAAAATCGAACATCCACAGGGTTTGGGATGAGCAGCTGATCGAATACCAACAGTTAAGCTATACCGAATATGCTAAAGCAATTAATCATCCTTCGGCAGTTCAACTTTACAACTGGCAAAAGACAAGTTTAAAAGATTGCATTTACGAATCGTACGGCATTTGCAACAAAATTTACGACAACACCAAACCAGATTCGAAATTAAGTTACCGTTACAATTTCGAATGGTTTGATACCCTTAACGACCAGTTATTAAAAGGCGGTGTACGCCTGGCGAAAATGTTAAACGATATCTACGGATAAAAAAACGAATGAGGTTGTATCAGTATATAGATTGTCATCCTGTCCAAAGGACTCCTACGGAGAGCCTCTCGAAGGACTAGTGTTTACTTTTAAAGTATAATATATTGAAAATTTTAATGGTTTGCCTTGGTAATATTTGCCGTTCGCCATTGGCTGAAGGCATTATGCGCCACTTGGTAGATAAACAGCATTTAAACTGGGAAATTGCTTCGGCAGGAACAGGCAATTGGCATATTGGCAAAGCACCCGATCATAGAAGTATTTCTGCAGCGAAAGTTCTTGGTTACGATATCAGCAAACAGCGGGCACAACAATTTAACCACTCCATGTTTGCTAAATATGACTTGATTTTGGTTATGGACCGGAATAATTTAGCCGATGTTAAAAGTCTGGCTACAACCGATGAGGAGCGAAAAAAGGTTAAACTTTTTCTTGATAACGACGAAGTTACAGACCCATACTGGGATAATGCCCTGTTTAATCCTGTTTGCAAGCAGGTTGAAGAAAGATGTAGGGAAATTATCAAACAACTTTCTTAAATTTAAAGCGCATTATCCACCACTAACCACGTCAACAAAAATGAAAAAGTACCTGTCCCTATGTTTATTAATTGCATCCGTTTTTTTATTCCAGAGCTACACTACTGTTAAGAAATCTGCAAAAGTGTTAGTTTTCTCCAAAACCAAAGGCTTTAGACACAACTCTATCGAAACCGGGAAAGAAGTGATCCAGAAATTAGGCGTCGCGCATCATTTTGATGTAGATACCACCGAAAATGCGGATCTGTTTACAGAAGATAACCTTAAAAAATATGTCGTTGTTATTTTTCTAAATACAACAGGCGATGTTTTAGATAATAAACAACAAGTAGCTTTCGAAAGATATATCCAGGCAGGTGGAGGTTATGTAGGCATCCACGCCGCAACCGATACTGAATACGATTGGCCTTGGTATGGCAAATTAGCAGGTGCTTATTTCATCAGTCACCCAGCCGTGCAGGAAGCTAAATTTATCATTAAAGACAAAAAACATCCCGCCACTAAATTCTTTACCGATTCAGTTTGGATGAGAAAAGACGAGCTATATAACTTTAAGGATATCAACCCTGACATTAAAGTCTTGATATCCTTAGATGAAAAATCTTACACTGGTGGTAAAAATGGCGATTTCCATCCTTTTAGCTGGTACCATAACTTTGATGGTGGAAGAGCTTTCTATACCTGCATGGGGCATACTAAAGAAGGCTGGGCTGACGATAAATTTCAGAACCATTTATGGGGCGGTATCGAGTATGCTATTGGTAGCCAAAAGAAATTAGATTACAGCAAAGCACATTCGAAATTATAAATTTAAGGATGAGCTTGCTGAGGTTATCAAATCAGCAAGCTCAATTTTTCTCTTGTAAATATTTTGCTCTTGATATTAATAAATCATTAGTTTTCTCATATCGACTACTTCTTTATCCTATTAAAGTTAACCAAATAAATGTAATTCAGCATACAGAAAGAAGCCACGGCACCAAAGGTATGCCATAAAAAGTGCGTGCCTATTGTAAACACATCCCATTTATCGGCAATACGGAAAGTGAGTGCGAAGATGAAAGCAATTAGGGCAAAGCCCACCCATTTGCCATTTTTCCACTCAGTTTTGATCAAATAGCCAAATACTGGAAATAAAACGAGTGCGGCCATAAAAGCATAATTGATATTGATGAAAATCTGAAAATCGCCGTTGCTAAAAAGCCTTCGAACATAAAATTGAAAGAAGGCATATACAGCTACAATTAAAACGGCATAATACCATTTGGTTAATTTGGAAAAAAAGTAGACACCGGCCGAAAGACACAAAAGCATAATAGGTATCCAATCCATCATGATAAAGATTGGCCACCGTCTTAGCCCATGATAGGTAGTGCCGCCTATCCCCCCTATATAAAGTAAAACTAATGCAATGGTTAGAAACCTATGCTGCTTAAAATTTCCCCAAATTTTTATTGTCCAATACACCGCAATAGCCAGGAAAAAGCAACTGGTTATGGTATTAAAAGGCTCCGGAAAAACCTGACTAAGATTGGTTTCTGTATATATTGTACCTCCATCAGGAGGATGCTGGATAAAGGCGCTCATGGTTAACTAACGTAAACTGAAATTAAATGTTTGATGAATCCGTGTAACGATCAAGATGTAAAAATAATTTCATGTTTACATTTTCAACAGGTTAAATATTGATTAACTCTTACCTTACCAAGGCTAATTATTTGTACTTTAGTTTTACATAAGCTATAATTATAATGAAACCTTTATTGATTCTTTTTCTACTGCTCTCCACAACTATTTACGCACAAACGCCACCTAAACCTTACGGTGCATTACCTTCAAACAGGCAGTTGGCCTGGCATGATATCGAAGTTTATGGCTTAATCCATTTTACGCCAACTACTTTCGAAAATAAAGAGTGGGGCTTTGGTGATGCCGACCCAAAAACATTTAATCCAACAGATTTTAATGCCGAACAGATAATCAAAGCAGCCAAAGCAGGCGGTTTGAGAGGTATTATTTTAGTTGCAAAACACCATGATGGATTTGCTTTATGGCCAACCAAAACAACTGATTATAACATCAGTAAAAGTCCTTTCAGAGGAGGAAAAGGAAATTTAGTTAAAGAGGTAGAACAAGCCGTACGTAAAAACGGCTTAAAATTCGGTGTTTATTGCTCACCTTGGGACAGGAACAGTGCGCTTTATGGAACAGATAAATACCTTGCCATTTACCAAGCACAGTTAAAAGAGCTTTACAGCAATTTTGGTGAACTTTTTATGAGCTGGCATGATGGTGCTAATGGTGGCGATGGCTATTACGGTGGGGCAAAAGAAAAACGTTCGATAGATAATACCACGTATTACGACTGGAATAATACCTGGGCAATTACGCGCAAAATGCAACCAATGGCCAATATTTTTAGCGATATCGGTTTAGATATCCGCTGGGTAGGCAATGAAGATGGGCATGCTGCACCAACCTCTTGGGCAACCTTCACACCAATGGCACCCGATGGAAAAAATGTAGCAGTGCCTGGACAAGCAAATTACCCGCAAAGCCCCGAAGGAATTAGAAACGGGAAATTCTGGATGCCTGCAGAATGCGATGTTCCTTTAAGAAAAGGATGGTTTTATCATGCCAACGAAAAGCCAAAAACGCCAGAAACCTTATTCGATCTATATTTAAAAAGTGTTGGCCGTGGTGCAGGTTTAGATCTTGGTTTAGCGCCTGATACACGTGGACAACTCCATGATGATGACGTAGCTGCGCTCAAAACCTTTGGTGACCAAGTTAAACATACCTTCGAGAATAACCTGGCCAAAAATGCATCGATTAAAGCGAGCAATAGCAGAGGTAAAAAGTACGATGCTACTACCCTACTTGATGGCAAAAGAGAGAGTTATTGGGCCACACAGGATGATATTCATCAGGCAAGCTTAGAAGTAGATTTAAAAACAGCCAAAACCTTTGACATCATTAGCCTACAAGAGTACATTCCGTTAGGTCAGCGGATAGAGGCTTATACTATTGAGGTATTTGAAAACAATGCCTGGAAAAAAGTTTACGATGGCACCAGCATTGGTGCAAAACGCTTAATTAAATTAGACAGTCCGGTTACAACTAATAAAGTAAAAATAAACATTAATAAATCTCCGGTTTGTATTACACTGAGTGAAATTGGGATATATAAAAAAGCTGGGTAAATTAATTTAATCTATTTGTAAAGTATCTCGAATACGCTTCCTATGGCAGTAGACGTTTGTTTACTGTAACGATAAGTACTATCGGCCTTAATGTCTCTGTACATCAGCATTACGGCCCGATAGGATGCTTTACTGAGTTTTATTTTTTCATCACGCTCTTTAACATCCTCAGGTTTTAAATTTAAAGCCTGCATTTGTTTAACTACAACCAAATTCCTTTCGGTAGGAATAATACCATCTTGTTTGATAGAAGCTAATTTAACATCTTTTGGTAAAGAAACTTTTAAGTTCATAATCCCGTTAAGCGATCGTAGATTGCCATTAAAAGTATCGCTTAATTTGCGGTATTCTTCAGTACCATACTTTGGATTAAAGTAAATTACCCCACTAAAAAACATTAGGAATAAAGGCATTGAAACCGCATACCTTGCCCAGGTTTTAACTTCGAAAGCTTTATCCCATTTATAGTTAAGCAAATAGGTAAAAATAAAGCCCGAAACAAAGCCACCAATGTGCGCCGCATTATCTACCCTTTTACCAAATGCGCCATTTACAAGCACCAGTAATGAAACAATCAATGTGCTCACCAATAGTGCCCTGGTTGCCTTGGGTTCAAAAGATTTAGTAATCAATAAAGCTATAAAAGCGCCATACAAGCCCATAATTGCTCCAGAAGCCCCCATCATAACCCCTTCCTGATGAAAAATCAAACTCACCAAGCCACCACAAATGCCACTCACCAAATAAATAAAGAGGTATTTTCTCCAGCCCAGTTTATTTTCGATCATTAAACCCAGATAAATCAGGGCATACATATTAAAAAACAAATGCGATTTAGATCCGTGAATAAACTGATAGGTAATCAGACGCCAGTATTCGCCGCCCAGCACAAGATTACGCTGATTAACGCCAAAATTTAACGCTATCTTTTTTAGTTCTTCTATAAAATCGGGATCATAACTGCTTCCATTTCTTACAAACTGATACCTCAGGTACACAATCGAGAAAAGAACAAGTGCCAAATAATAAAAAACATTTATGAGCACCAAAATTGGCGTTGCAGTATAGCCTTTTTGAGGAAAAAACAGGAACAGTACATTTTTGATCTTGTTTTTTGTTGCCAAAGGAGCTTTTTCAAAATAGCGATCATCCTGCGTTGCTATGAACTGATGAAATTTAGATAAATTTTCTTCCCAAACATCTTTTAAATGAAACTCTACATATTCAAATTCATGAAAAAATTTTTCGAGGTTTAAATCGTTCTTGCCATAATCGTTAAAAAGCATCTGAATCCCTACACACTCGCTTTTTACCACAGCAAAATTGCCATGGATGCGGATTGATATTTCTTCGCTATACGACTGGAAAGATATTGGTGTGTAAGCAATTAGTCCGCTTTCTGACACATGGCTAAGGCTCCAGCCAAGATTTTCGATGGCCTGCTTGGCAATAATTAAATATTGATCTGCCGGAAATTCGGCCAAAGGAATATACTTTTCAATTTTAGGCGAGTAACCCCAACTGATTGACATAGCGCGTTAGATTTTTTTCGCTACTAAGATAATATAAGGTGATAAATTTTTGCTTTCGAATGGGATAATCTTTGTAAATACTTTTCCGGTCAGCCAAACTGCCTTCTTAAATAGACGAACACCTGCCGATTTTTGGCTTTCATTTTCTAGCCAAACACTAAAACGACCAAAATAACCCGATTTTACTTCTGTAAGTCCGGCTTGCTCGCAGATAGACTTCAATAACACTGGGTCCATGCTATCAATATTATGTTTATCATAATTTTCTCTATCGAAAGTCTTTTGAAACCAGCCGTTAACTGCCTTAAAATTTGGTAGCGTAATAAACAAAGTACCACCTGGTTTTACAAAAGCAATATGGCGGTTAATAATATCGGCAGTATCATTAAAGTGCTCGATTAAACCGCAGCTTAAAACAAGATCGTATTGCTTTTCGGGTGTGTAATTAAATAGATCAGTCTCAATAATATGGATATCCTTTTCGGTTAAGCCGTTCTTTTCCAAAAGCTCGTTTACAACCGGCGGATGAACAAAATAATCTAAAAGGGTAACATCAAGCTTGAAATATTTTTTAAGGAACACGGCATAATAACCTGGAAAACCACCCAATTCGATAGCTGTTTTAACATTATTTTTCTGAATAACATCTGCCAGTTGTTGATGAAATAAATAATTAGAAGGTAACTGAACCGCTAGTCCTTTTTTACTTTCCCAATAATTTACCCAAAAAGCCCTGTCGGTTAATAAATTTGCCATGTTTTAAATAATTCCAAGCCCAAAGAAACGGAAAAATTTGGTTAACTGCCTAAAATGGTTAATTGTTTAAAGTGGTTAACTGTTTAAAATATGAAATTGGTTAAAAGTGTAAGTTGCCAAAAATGTTATCTTGAAATTTTATCGTCATTTCGACCGCAGTATTCCAAAGGAATTCCTTTAGAGAAGAAATCTTTTAAACTTGCTGAAAAGATTTCTCCATTTCGTTTCACTTCAGTCGAAATGACGATTCTGTCCGTTCAATTAACCGATTTAAACAATTAACCGATTAACCCTACTTCAAATCTTTCAAAATCTCAGCCACTGCTTTTTCGAGTTGAGGGTCTTTATCTGCCAGGCGGTCTTCAAAAGTATTTTTCACGAAGATATCTGGCTTAACACCTTCTTTTTCGATATTTTTACCATCCATGGTATAACAGCCCCATGATGGTAAACGGTAAGAAGAACCATCAACCAGCCCTTTAGCCGAAGTAAAAATAATCCAGCGGTAGGTTTCTGTACCAATAATCTTACCCAGTTTCAGTTGTTTAAAACCTGCTGCCGTCATTTCGGCATCGCTTAAAGATTGTTCGTTAATGAGCAACACAATCGGCTTTGCTGCCGGACCAAAATTACTTTGAGGGGCCATTTTCCCACCGCGGTATTTCCATTGCAGATAAGGGCGCTGAGAAAGGAATTTCAATACATCATCGTGCACGTTTCCACCGGTATTGTAGCGCAGATCGAGAATAATGGCCTCTTTATTTTCTTCTTGTGCAACCATATCCAAGAGGAAGGTCTCCAGTTCTCCGCCACCCATATTTTTCATGTAAGAATAGGCTATCCGGTTGTTGCCCCATTTATCTACATTTTTATGGTTTTGGGTAATCCATTCATCGTAAAGGTTTCCGCGCAAAGCACTTGAGCTTTCCGGATGTACATTTACAAGAACATCTTTCCCACTACGTTTAAAAGTCAGGGTGATTTCTTTATCCAATGATGGTTTACTAAAATAATAATCGCGGTCTATTTTTTCATCTACTTTAACCCCGTTTACTTCGGTCAAAATATCCCCTGCCAAAATATTAGTCCCAGTTCGGGCTGCATTGCTTTTAGCTGCAATACGTTCAACTTTTAAAGGGTTTACATTATCGAAGATAATTCCCGTTTCGTTGGTGATATAAGTAAGGTTTTTGCGTTCCTCTGCTCCTGCGCTATTAAAGCCCATGTGCGAAGAATTCAGTTCGCCCAACATATCGTTCAATAAAATTCTCAGGTCACTCCGGTTGTTCACATAAGGCAAATAAGCTGCGTAACGTGTCCTCATTTTATCCCAATCTACGCCATGGAATTTTTCATCATAGAAATTTTCATCTAAACCTACCCAGGTTTCGTAAAACATCTGGTTAAACTCGGCATTCAGGTTTCTGGTAAATTTATAACCATGGTCTACCCGATCAAGCTTGTTCCCTTCTAAGGTATATTTGTTGATCGTACCTCTTGATAAAACGAAAAATTTATCACCAGCCGATACAATTGAATAATCACCCCCATCGGCAACTTTTTCAGTTTTATTGGCTTCGAAAGGCTCAATAGTAGTACGGTAAAGCCCTGGGGCTCCGCCTTCGTGGTTAGATGAATAAAAAACATAGGTTTTATCCCCTTTGGCAAAAGCATCGGTTCCATACTGGCCACCAAACGATGGGCCAACCAGTTCTATGCGATCTAAAATATCCTGTGTATTAATCGTAATTACATTCGCAGGTTTGGGTGTAGGTTTTACTTCAGCTTTCTTTCTGGTCGTATCTGTTTTTGCTTTTTTATCATTTTTCTTATCGGGTAAACTCGGTTTAACTTCTGTTGGCGTGGGTTTAGTTTCTTTAAACAGATCATCGAACTTATCAGAACGGTAAGGCTCATCGTAATTGTTCAATGCCATTCGGTAAATGTGTGCGTTCGACATTCCGGTTGGATAAGATGGCTTGGTACGGGCACTGGTAAAGAAGATATATTTACCATCTGGCGACCATGCCGGCCCAGTTTCGGTAACACCAGTGTTGGTTAAGTTAAGGGTTTTATTACCTTTAATCTGATGCACCATAATATCCTGCTCGAAATTTCGGTACACCGTAAAAAGCACATATTCGTCATTTGGCGAAAAGCTCGGCGCAGCGCTTTGTAAAGCCCAAAACTCGTCGGTTACCAATGTCTTTGCGTCGAAAGTTTTAAGGTCCATGAGCTTAAGCTCATTTCTGCCGCTCAGGTACACCGCCATGGTTTTGGTTTTGTTTAAAGTGATATCGCGCACGTTTGCCTTATCTTTGGTAAGCTGTTTTACCGATCCTTTGCCATCACCGGTAATGGTAAACCAGTTCTGATATCCGTTGGCGGTTTGACTGAACAAAATCGTTTTGTTATCGGCCAGCCATTTGCATTCTAGCGCCCGTTCACCACTATTGGTAATCTTGCGGACAAATTTTCCATCTGCATCACTTACAAACACTTCACCACGAGAAATAAAAGCCATCTTTTTGCCGTCAGTAGAAACATCGAATGCTGAAATATTTCCACGCACATCGTACTCTTGCTCTTTACTCAACACCTGATTACGGGAAGTGCTAATATTGATTTTCTCTGTTTTTTTCGAAGCCACATCATAAGTATATAGCTGATAATCTTTCTCAAATACAACAGTAGTTCCATTGGCCGAAACAAAAGGTCGCTTGATGGAAGTGTCAAAATTGGTCAGGCTTGTTTTCTTCCCACCAATAAAAGTGTACAGATTGTATTCCTCATTGCCTTCATCTGATACAAAAAACACATTTCCTTTCTGATCAACACTTGTCCAGAAATCTTTCCCAATATAATCGGTATAACGTTTATAGCTTTTCGATTTTGGATTGTACGATTGGATATCGGGGTTATAGGCACCTTTGTAATGTTTGCGATTTGCAAAGCGATAACTTTCCCAGGTATCACTGAAAAACAGTTCACCATTTGGCGATTCGGCAATGTGGTGAGTAGTGTTGAAATAATTATCGAACAAACGGACTGCAGTACCACCGCTTACACTTACCTTATAGCTCGAAAAAGAATTGTACCGCCCAGAGGTAAAATAAATTGTTTTCGAATCCCAGCTCCAGTTGTCCACTTCATCAGCAGCATCGTTAAAAGTTAATTGTTTAATATCTCCACCTGTTAAAGGCATGATGTACACATCATAATTGCCAAACTGATTGGATGAAAATGCCATCCATTTTCCATCAGGAGATATTTTCGGATTAATCTCTTCACCCTGCATTGCTGTAACTCTCGAGGCTACACCTCCTTTTACCGGTACTTTCCAGATATCACCATCATAGCTGAATACTATTGTTTGTGCATCGGGCGTTAAAGCAGGGTAAGCTGCAAAATAGGTTTGACCTTGAGCAAATGAATGAATGGGCAACAAAAATGCGAACGTTGCAAGCGATTTTAACAGAGATTTAATCATGATTTATTTTGTTTGGCTTTGATGCATGAAATTACACAACAGATTTTATATTCGTAAACAATAAAATGTATTTTTGATTGATTTGAAAGTATTACACCTAAATACCTATGATGGAAATGGCGGAGCAGGACGTGCCTGTTTGCGTTTAAGTGATGCCTTAAAGGCCAGTGGAATCGATTCAAAAGTATTGGTTTACTATAAATTTGGTCAAAACCCGAAGATAGATACCTTTAGCAAATCACCATTTCAAAAGGCAAAAGCCATTTATAATATTCTCTCAGAAAGGTATTATGCCAAATGGTTAAGCAAATCGGTAAAAACCCCTTTCAGTTTGCAATGGTTTGGCCGCTCGGTTATCAACCATCCTGATGTTAAAAATGCCGATATTATCCATTTACATTGGGTAAACCATGGTTTCCTAAATCCTAAATTTTTGGCTCAGCTGGATGAACTGGAAAAACCGATTGTATGGACTTTCCACGATAGTAATGCTTTTACAGGTGGATGCCACGTACGGTATGGTTGCGAAAACTTTCATCAACAATGCGGCAATTGTCCGATTTTGAAAATCAGTGGTAAAAATGATGTTTCGCACAAAACCTGGGTACGTAAACAAAAAGCATATACTGAATTAAATTTCCATATTGTAGCGCCTAGCAAATGGATGGCAGCATCGATAAAGTTTAGCAGCTTATTGGGTACCAGAAAAGCAACCGTAATTCCGAATACCATTGAAACAAAAATTTTCAAGCCTTATGTTAAATCAGAAGCCAAAAAAATCCTGAAGATCAATCCAGATAAATTTGTGTTGATGAGCGGGTTTATGCCCTCAAAAAACGACAAACATAAAGGAACCCCCTATTTAATAGAAGCGTTAGAAATTTTATCGCGTAGGGCCGGTATACAAAAAGAAAATATTGAGCTTGTTATTTTCGGAAACAAGGAAAATGCCGAAATGCCTGAGTTTCCCTTCAAAACCACTTTTTTAGGCACCATTAATAAAGATGATCACTTAGCAAAATGTTATTCTGCAGCAGATGCATTTATTACGCCTTCACTGGAGGATAACCTGCCCAATACAGTAATGGAAAGTTTATCGTGTGCTACCCCTGTTGTTGCCTTTACTACTGGTGGGATTCCGGATATGGTGAAACACATGCAGAATGGTTATTTGGCCGAATATCAGAATGCTGAAGATTTAGCAAACGGCATCGAATGGTTATATCATCGCCCCAATAAAGAGGAAATCCAAAAAGCGGCCAGATTAAGTATTTTAACAGATTTCTCAGAAGAAGTAATCGCTGCAGAGCATATCCATCTTTACGAAACATTGATTGATTTACAGCCGAAGTAATTTTTGATAGGCACTGAAACGTAGAATTCACGAAAAACTTTTAGGTAGGCTACAGCACAATCTGATGCAAAATATTTACACAATTTCATTTTCATGTTGAGACAGAAAAATTCGCACAATCTTTATTAAATTTACTCCAACCCAAAAAGCCATCCCTTGCCAAAGCTAACAGTCATCACCATTGTGTACAACAACGTTCGCGATATCGAACGTACTATCCAGTCTATCCTCAATCAGACCCATAAAAAAATTGAATATATTGTTATAGATGGGGCATCTAATGATGGAACTTTGCAGGTTGTAAAGGGCTACGAAGATCAGATTTCAAAAATTGTGTCGGAACCCGACAAAGGCATTTACGATGCCATGAACAAAGGTTTGGCGCTTGCCACAGGCGACTATGTCCTATTTATGAACTCTGGAGATGAGATTTACGATAAAAACACTGTAGAAAACATTTTCGCTACAGCCCCTGGTGCCGACATTTATTACGGTGAAACCGAAATGTACAATGACAATTGGGAAAATTTAGGTCGCAGAAGACATGAAGCGCCGGAAGAATTCGACTGGACGAGTTTTAAATATGGCATGAACATCAGCCACCAGGCTATTTATATCCGCAGGAGTATTATTACGCCTTATGATTTAACTTATAAGTACAGTGCCGATATTGATTGGATCATCAAAGCGGCAAAAAAAGCTTCTAACATTGTTAATGTTCACCGCTATGTAGCCAAATACCTGGTTGGCGGAATGAGCAAGAAAAAACACCGCGAAAGTTTAAAGGAACGGTTTAAAATCTTTACCAAATATTATGGCTTGATACCCAACATTTTTAATCATATTATTATCGCGGGAAATTTGGCCTTATATTTTGTTAAGCACCGTAGGACAAATGATTAGTTTATGAATGAAGAAATTAACGAGCTACTCTCTATCTATGAACAGGAAAAAAAATTAATCGAGTCTATAATTGAAGAAGATCGGATTGATAATGATTATAAAGCAATTCGTTTAAATTCTAAAAACCTCAATAGGATACAACGCCAGATTGCACTGATTAAATCATTAATAGATCCATATACACAAGAAAAAGAACGATTAAAAAGGACAATCGATTTTTTCGTTGAAAAAAGTGAGCTGGAAGAATCTAATGAGTACAGAGCTCACATGCTTGCTCAGGTTGATCGGAAATTAGACCAACTAAATAGTTATAAACCAGGTTATTTTAACGATGGGCAAGAGTTTGATGATGCTATATTTGATTTGGTAGAACAGAAGATTGAAGGATTTATTTTCAACATGAAAAAAGAAAATAAATTGGCTCTATTGTTTAAACGCACGGATAAAGAAATCTTATTATCAGTTACAAATATTAAAAAGCTTAAAAAACAGCACATCTTAGATAAAAACACCAGAATTGTACTTAAATCAATCGGTTTTAAAGAAGAAAAAGACGTTGATTCACTAATTTTCACTTACGGTTTGGATCATTTTAAAGA
Organism: Pedobacter psychrodurus; assembly: GCF_004331735.1. Taxonomy (GTDB): domain Bacteria; phylum Bacteroidota; class Bacteroidia; order Sphingobacteriales; family Sphingobacteriaceae; genus Pedobacter; species Pedobacter psychrodurus. The sequence goes on along the minus strand of NZ_SJSO01000021.1, from coordinate 76,488 downwards.
TGCTATTTTTATAAAAACTATTGTAAGCAGAGTGATTTTTGACGCATTCTATTTTCAAGAACTCGACAAGGAAACAACAATTGAGATTTTCTAATAATCTAAATTTCCAAAAACAATAATTTCCTCAAACTGTCTTTAATACATCACCTATTAAAAAATTAAAGATTATGGGACAATTAAGTAACCGCATTATTGCTGTACTTTCAGAAAGCGGATTTGAAGAAGTAGAATTAACCGAACCAGTTAAAAGGTTAAAAGAAGAGGGCGCAACCGTTCACATTATCTCCTCAAAAAGCGGGAAAATAAAAGCCTGGGATCACGATCACTGGTCGATAGAAGTGGATGTAGACAAAACCATTTCTGAAGCAAATGCAGAAGATTATAATGGTTTACTTTTACCGGGTGGCGTAATTAATCCTGACCAGTTACGTGTTAATGAAGATGCATTGGCTTTTGTAAAATCTTTCTTTGCTGACGGAAAACCTGTTGCGGCAATTTGTCACGGTCCGCAAACCTTAATCAATGCCGATGTGGTTCAGGGCAGGAAAATGACTTCGGTAAAAAACATTTCACAGGATTTAATCAATGCAGGTGCTATCTGGTCGGATGAAGAGGTAGTGGTAGATCAAGGCTTGGTTACGAGCCGTACACCAAAAGATTTACCTGCTTTTAATGATAAAATTGTAGAGGAATTTGCCGAAGGTGTTCACGAAGGGCAGCACGCCTAAAAACTTTGGACGCTCTTTCTAGATTCACTCAAAAACGGTTGGCAAATTTGTCAGCCGTTTTTATTAGTGCCGTTAGGTGTTACCACCTGACGGAAGAAACTAAGTCTCATATGATGGTTTTTTTGTATCAGACGGCAACATCTGACACCACGAAAACATCTTACCACTTATAGCTTAACCTGCCGGATGATGTTTTTGATATTTAATTCAATAATATCGGTCATGGTTTTGCATCGTAGATAATTCGTATCCTTGAAATAATCGCTCATACTCTGTTTTAATAAAGCGATATTTTCTGGCGTGGTTAATTCTTCTTTATTCGAGACATCGCGCAAGTCGGTCAAACGGTGTCGTTCACTCCTTACGCGGTGCACAATCGATGATCGTTCTTCCTGCTGATATTGTAGTACAGTTTTCTCCGTTAATTGCTCCATGCTCATTTTTACATAGGGCAAATTCTCTTTAAAAAACTGAGGCAAATACACCTTTAAATTCCCTTCGTAAAACTGTTGGTCAAAATCTATTGCACGAATACGGAACTGAATATCATCAAAATCAGGTGTAATTTGCACCACAAAATTATAGGCCCGCATATCGCCCAAAAGCATAATCAAACAGCGTTCGTTAAACTTAACAAACTCTTTTGCTATCCGGGTTGGATTAAACTCTGGTGTGTACAGCTGACCTTTTGTAAACACATCACCCGGAATACCCGCAATGTGTTCTTCTACTAAAGTATTGCCATCCACCAGATAATTTACTTGATTTGGCGAGAGAATCTCTTCCATTTCTAGACCATAAATCCGCGAAGCATCGGCTTTTTTAATGTAGAAATAATCGTAAACGTCATTTAAACGGTTTACAATGCGGATACGAAAGGGATGGGTATTTCCGAAAGTGCAATATTCTATTTTATCGATATACTTGTGCTCAACAATGCGCAAATTGCCAGATGCTTTTAGATTCGCATAAATTTCCTTTAAACCATCGTGTAGCGTTTCTATTAAATCCTGCGCATATATCGGGCCTTCCCAGAGTGAATCTTTACCAAACTTATCCATTAAAGGGAAGGCCTCGTTAAACTGCATTAAATCGTTATAACCAATAGGTAATTTCGCTTCGCGCTGGTAAGTGCGCAAATATTTCTGCAAAGCAGGCGTTACCGGAAAAATCGGCTTCTTTTTTGAAATTTTCACATCGTTGTTTTCCATCCAGAGGCAATGTACTATTTTATAGAAAATATATTAATTTTTTCGCCATGATTATTAACCACAGAGCGCACCGAGAACATCACAAAGCTAACAGAGCATAGTTCGCTTCATAATAAGCTTTCTGTAAAGTTCACTGTTATCCTTTGTGTTTTAATGGCCAACCAGAAAGGAAATCACCCATTCTTTCTTTCCTCTGTGAAACCTTAGTGTGCTCTGTGGTTACTAACGCTTCGGGTAACTAAACGGCAAACCACTTAAATACCTACTGATTTTCCGGTAAGGATAATTGCCGGCGCCATGATCAGCAAACTGAACAATAATGGTATTCGTTTTCGGATCTATGTACAACCTTTGACCAAGCATACCTTCTGCAGCATAGTCTCCCTTATCCCCTTCTTGCGGAATCCACCAGAGGTAATAATGCGCTGATTTTTGCCAACCTTTTGCAGAGGCCGGTTGTTCTGAACCAATATTGATGGATTGATTTACCCAGTTCTCGGGAACCACTTGTTTCCCATTATAACTACCTTTATTTAAATATAGCCGCCCAATTTTTGCAAAATCAATGGCCGTAACCTGAAAACGACTTGCGGTGTTTGTAAGGCCGTCAATCTGGTCTAAACCCCAGGTTGCATTATATTCTGCCCCAATTTTCTTCCATACATTAGCTTCAAAATACTGCGCTACAGATTTTCCTGTTGCCTTTTTTAAAACCCACCCCAATAAAATTGGATCGATACTTTTGTACTTCCAAACGGTGCCCGGTTTATTTACCAGCTTAACTTTCATCAGCTGTGCTTTCATATCATTGGTGTAATAATATTTTGCCTCATCAGAAAAAAATGCTTTTACAATCCCGCCTACAGCATCCTGAAATTCAAGACCCGACTTCATATCCAAAAGGTTTCTCAAAGTAATCTGTTCAAAAGCAGGATTCGATTTTAATTCGGGAATATACCTGGTTACTTTGTCGTTTAGGTTATTGATACTATGATCATTTAACGCTTGGCCCAGCATAATAGAAATTATGCTTTTAGCTCCAGAAAAGATAGTCGTTAAAGTACTGTCGCTATAACCCTTGCTATATCTTTCATACAAAACACTATCATTCCTGATCACGATAAAAACATTGATCTGTCCATTTTTTAAATATTCTTTTAAGGGAATAGATTGATTGTTCCCGTCCAAAACATGAAGGGTATCCAAATCGTTCCGCGGCCTGGCCGATCTGATGAAATAGAATGGAAAATCACTTTTATGTGAAATTTCCTGAGGGAAAATTTTATAGGTTTCAGAATTAGGTGTTCTATATTTTAATACACTTAATAAATACGGCTTCCAAAGGAATAATCCTAACAATGATAAAAAAAACGAATAAATCAGGATTAACAGTATTTTCTTAAATGTTTTCATCGGTAGGCGTTATCCCAACAAATATAAAATATTTCAGAATTCTGCCTATTTGAGAATTCAAATAATCAAAAGCAATTTTTTCTAAGCATACATATGTTAAGCTATCGCATCCATTATATTCTGACCTTTTTCGATAATTTCTGAAACCTTTGGTTCGGGCTTGTATTTCCATCTGCGATGGCTCCATAACCAGTAAGCAGGTGCTTCTTTAATCATATCCTCTAAAAAGTGGGTATGCATTTCGGTAATTTCGAACTCGGCAGTTTCGGCAGGGTTTAAACAGATTGGCACACAATCTACTTCGTAATATCCCCTTTTTAAATAATTGATTTTCAAATAAAAAACCGGACGGTTAGTTTTTCGGGCAATTTTCTCAAGCCCTAACTGTATAGAAGATTCCTGATTTAAAAAGGTTGTCCAGTAATTCGATTCATCTTTTGAAGGTGCCTGATCGCTACCAAAGGTAAACATGGTTGGTTTATTCTTATTGGATTGGATAGCTCTTAAAGTTTGGCGCATCGATACCATGTGGTTACCAAATTTGCTTCTCATCGTCAGAAACCAGTTGTCGAAAGCTTCGCTGCTCAAAGGTTTATAAATCGGGAAATGTTCGCCCGAAAAGTTTAAACCAATAGCCATACATACCCATTCATAATTGCCATAATGTGATGAGCAGAAAAGCACACTTTCATTATTTTTGAGATAAGCTTCTACCAGATCCACATTTTTAAACCTTACCCTTTTGTTTAATTCCTTTTTAGAGATGCTTTTCATTTTAATTACTTCAATAAAAAGTGAAGAAAAAAATTTATAAAAACGTTTCTCTATAGCATTAATTTCTGTAGTGTTTTTCTTGGGGAATGCATTAACCAGATTTTCTTTAACCACTTTTCTACGGTAGCCAAAAACATAAAATATTAACACATAAAAAGCATCTGCCAATCTGTATAGAATAAATAGCGGCAACAGAGAGAGCATATTTAATAAAAATATACCCATTTTGGATAACCCTTTATTAATCATGATGAGGGATGATTAGTTTGCTTGCAAAAGCACAAAATTAAAGCTGAGCGCAACACTAATTGCCATACAATTGTTTGTTTTTTTATTCCTAAAGGTTTTATGAAGAATTTATGACGAAAAACTACAGATCTGATTAATAATTAAACTGATCAACAGTTAGTTACTTAAAGAACCTGCCCATCTTATACATATCCTCCAGCCATTTTAAACGTTGATTTTCGGTTGAATTTTTAATAATTCCGATATAGCTAACTTTGACAGGATTTACACCACAGAATTGCAATACACTTTTCTTTAATTGATTAACGCTCGGGCGACCAAAGAACAGTCTATAATACCAGGATGGCTGATCTAATGTGGTTATGATCCTGGCTGTTTTTCCCTTCAACAATTTATCCCACCAAATACTGTTTTCACGGTATCTAAAAGCAATCCCCGGAAGAAACAAACGGTCTATAAATCCCTTCATCACAGCAGGCATGCCACCCCACCAAATCGGATGAACCCAAACCAGATGATTTGCAGCCTTGATTTTTTCTAAACTGGAGAATAGATCGGGTTCTAATTCCATCCTTTGCCGATAACCGAACTGCAGATTGGGGTTGAATGTTAAATCGGCAATGTGGATTAACGAAACATTTGCTCCTGCTGCTTTCGCACCATTATAGTATGCTTCTGCCAAAGCGAAATTGATACTATCTTTATTCGGATGACCATTGATAATCAAAATGTTTTTCATGCTGCTTTTTTTTACACCACAAAACTAACTTCGATCATTTACACAAAAGGCAGACAAATGTCCTTAAATAATTTCCCGCCGCAGCCTGCTCAAATGCCTTGGCGTAATGGCCAGAAAAGAAGCGAGGTACTTTACCGGAACTTGTTTTATATAATCGGGATGGCTTTTAAAAAGCTCCAGATAACGCACTTTAGCAGCATCTTTCTGATACAGAAAAACACGTTTCTCTAAATGTAAATACTGCTGCTCTGCGATTTTTTTTAACAACTTTAGTCCATTTATACTCGACGTGGCTAAGCCATCAATAACTTCCTTTTTAATGATCAATAAATCTACATCACTCATGGCCTGTATATTTTCGGCAGTTGGATTACCGGTAATCAGCGATGAATAAGCTGTCATAAACTGATTCGGAAAAGTAAGGCAATAAGTATATTCTTCTGCACTTGCCGAAGTATAATAAGAACGCAGAATACCCGATTTTATGAATGTCACTTCCTTACAGATGTTATTCTCTGTAATAAAGAATTCTCCCTTTTTCAATCTTCTAGGTTTTGCACCTGCCACAAAAATCTCTATTTCTGCCGGCGAAAGAATATTAAAGGATTGGAGGTAACTTTGCATGGATATTATATTATTGTGGAAAGATAAGTAAAATTGAAGAAACCTAATACCACAGCCCCAACGGTCTTAAACCTTATAGCAGCGGTATCCCCCGATTCTTCATCGGGGATTTAGCGGAAAGAAGGACGGACATTAAAAAAGGTACCGAAATTGCTTTCCTTATTATTTTTATCACAGCCCTAAAAATCTAACTTCTAGAGTTGACAACTTCAGGGTCTGTTTACTATTAAAGTTGTCAACTCGAATAAAACCATTTAAACGCAAAAAAGCCCCGATTTACATCGAGGCTTCGTATTTTATGTCCCTTTTAGGGGATTTAAGGGCTAAGCGAACTGCTTTCCTTTAACTTTACGTTCTTGTTCTGTTAAGAAGATTTTACGTAAACGCATGCTTGCAGGTGTAACCTCGATATACTCATCAGCCTGGATATATTCCATTGCTTCCTCTAAAGAGAATTTAATTGCAGGAGCAATACGGGCGTTATCATCTGTACCAGAAGCACGCATATTCGTTAATGCTTTACCTTTAACAATGTTTACTACTAAATCATTATCACGGATATGCTCACCCATAATCTGACCTTCATAAACATCAACTCCTGGATCTACAAAGAAACGACCTCTATCTTGCAACTTATCGATTGAATAAGCTGTAGTTTGACCTTTATCCATTGAAACCAATACACCGTTCGAACGACCAGGGATTGTACCTTTCCAAGGCTCGTAAGCTTTGAAACGGTGAGCCATAATCGCTTCACCCGCTGTAGCAGTTAAAACATTGTTACGTAAACCGATAATGCCACGAGATGGGATTTCGAATTCTAAGTGTTGTAAATCGCCTTTTGGTTCCATAATTAACAACTCACCTTTACGCTGAGTTACCAATTCGATTACTTTACCAGAAACCTCTCCCGGAACATCAACAATTAATGTCTCAATTGGCTCACATTTTTTACCGTCTATTTCTTTAACGATAACCTGTGGCTGACCAACCTGAATTTCATAACCTTCACGACGCATCGTTTCGATTAATACAGATAAATGGAGAATACCACGACCGTAAACCAACCATGAATCTGGAGATGCGGTTTCTATAACCTTTAAAGCCAAATTTTTCTCCATCTCTTTGTATAAACGTTCTTTAATACGTTGAGAGGTTACTAATTTACCTTCTTTACCGAAAAATGGAGAGTTGTTGATGGTAAACAACATGTTCATTGTTGGCTCATCAATGCTGATAACAGGCAATTGTTCTGGTGAATCGAAATCAGAGATGGTATCACCAATATCAAAACCATCAATACCCACAACAGCACAAATATCGCCTGAGCTTACTTCTGTAGTGCGGATTTTTCCTAAACCTTCGAAAGTATACAATTCTTTTACTCTTGATTTTACGATTTTGCCATCGCGTTTAATTAAAGTAACCGGTTGGTTTTCTTTAATTGTACCACGGTGAACACGACCGATAGCGATACGGCCTACGAAAGATGAATAATCTAAAGAAGTGATCTGCATCTGTAAAGTACCATCGTTAATCGGTGCAGGTGGAATGTTAGCCACAACTGCATCCAATAAAGCGAAAATATCAGTAGTTGGCACTTTCCAATCCGTACTCATCCATCCTTGTTTAGATGAACCGTAAATAACCGGGAAATCCAATTGCTCTTCAGTTGCTTCAAGGTTAAAGAACAATTCGAAAATCTGTTCGTAAACCTCTTCTGGGCGACAGTTTTCTTTATCCACTTTGTTTACCACCACAATCGGTTTTAAACCAAGGGCTAAAGCTTTTTGCGTTACGAAACGCGTTTGAGGCATTGCACCTTCAAAAGCATCGCAAAGTAAAAGTACACCATCTGCCATTTTCAGAACACGCTCTACCTCACCGCCGAAATCCGCGTGACCAGGAGTGTCAATAATGTTAATTTTTACGTCTTTGTACTGAACCGATACGTTTTTAGATACAATCGTGATACCACGCTCGCGCTCTAAATCGTTGTTATCCAATATCAAATCTCCTGTTTGTTCGTTGTCACGAAAAATAGAACAAGAATGTAAAATCTTATCAACCAAAGTAGTTTTGCCGTGGTCAACGTGTGCTATAATAGCTATATTTCTAATCTTTTGCATAAAATGCGCCTCAAATTTGGCGCAAAGATAGTGTTTTGAAATGGATTTTCTACTATATCTCTCACTATTTAATATGATGATAATGTTGTAATTATCTCATTTTTAAACAGAAAAGTGAGCACAATGTTTTCCCTTTCTTATACACTCGCTTCTCTGATTAGACAGATCGAAAACCCTAAGCAAACGCATCCGGATTTTAGTTTTTGATCCAATTGTAGATATAAGTTGCTACTTCTTCCCAGTTTTTTTCACCACAAATGAAGTGGCCTCTTCCTTCAAACATTTTAAAATCGGTTATGCTAGCTGGATTTTTATAGGCTTTAAAATTTCTTTTGTTCAAAGTAGCAGGCATAATATGGTCTTTTTCGCCAGCGATAAACAATAAAGGTTGGTGGGCTTTTTTAAAATCTACCTTGGCATAACTTTTTAACGTTCCCCAGGCAATCGCTCTACTTTCTGGCACCACAAATTCATCAAATACTTGATCAGATTCTGCTCTTGCTAAAGTATTACCGAAGGTATAATGAAACCACGATTTTGTTGGCATAAAAACAGTGTTACCTTTGAACGGATTAACAACAGTAAAATTAGATTTCCAAAAACTCCATTCGTATGGAATAACACCCATTGGAGGAGCACCATCAATCATAACGCCAGCTTCGCCTTTACCAAGATCCATTAATTTTTGAACCGTTAAACCGCCCAATGAGTGTCCGATCAGGATTGGTTTCTCTGGCAGGGTGTCGATAAATTTTACGAGATTATTTACCACATCAACAAAATTTACCTTGGTTAAATTAGGGTCGATGTTTGTTCTTAAAGTAGCTGGATTACCTTCGTGTGATGGATTTGCAGGTGTATAAACGGTGTAACCTTTAGCTTCGAAGAAAGTTTTCCAATTTTCCCAGCTTTTATTGTTTACGAATAGACCATGTACAAATACGATTGTTTTAGATTTTAAAGTTTTCATGTTGTTTTTAGTTTTAATTTGATACCTCAAATCTCCAGCTTAAAAACAGCAATAATTTTAACCTAAGTTAAAATCGTTATTTACCTGTAAGTCTTTTTCTTATCCTGCTTAACGATGGCCCCTGAATGCCCAAGTAGGAAGAAATATGATAAAGTGGAATATTATTGAAAATCTGTGGATGGTATTTAATCAAATCTAGATAACGCTGTTCGGGTGTTTTAAAAACAAAACTCTCGGCCCTATCCATGGCAATGTTAAATGCCTCCTGCGCCAAAAGACGTCCAAAGGTTTCCCATTGATGAGATTGTTGATACAGTTGCAATAAATCATCAATATGGATATAAACCACCATGGCATCGGTCATGGCCTGCGTATGGTAATCGCATGGTTGCTGATTGATAAAACTTTTAAACGTAACGACAAACTGGTTGCCAGAATAGAGAAAGACATTCTTCTCTTCGCCACTTTTCTCATCAACCACATAAGATCGAAATACACCATCAATGATAAATCCTAAAAATTTACAGACCGTTCTGTGCTGATTATAGAAATCGCCTTTTTTATATTGTTTTATTTTCCAATGCGGCTTTGAGGGTTCGAACGCTTCAGCATCCATTTTAGCAAACTGAGCGAACGCATAGGCAACAATGTCGATTTCTTGCATGATTTAAAGAGGTTAATTAGCATTGAGAGTCTAATATCGCTATAAATTCTAAAACATGATGAACAGATTTTAACCAGATCTTCCTGTTAAAAGCATAATTTTTATATTAGTAGCAAGAAAATGAATATCATTACCTTTAACAGCCTATTAAAAATCAACAGATGAAAATTGAATCACACACGATAAACAATATCAATATTGCCGAAGTTCTTTCGGAAGAAATCATTATTAATCATGCAGAAGATGGATTAGATTTATTGGGAAACTTATATTACCAAGGGTTTGATAAAATTATTATACACGTACAGAACATTACCCCTGCTTTCTTTGATCTTAAAACCGGAATAGCTGGAGAAATTCTCCAAAAGTTTTCAAATTACCGGGTAAGCCTGGCTATTATCGGCGATTTTAGCCCATATCAAAGTAAAAGCATTAAAGATTTTATTTACGAAAGCAATAAGAGCAAACACATCAATTTTTTAGGTTCTACAGCCGAAGCCCTAACAAAGCTAGCTAATTGATATATTATATGCTTAACCAATCTTCGTAAGAAATTACGCCTAGCTCGGGCCTTGCTTCTCCTGCTAAAATGGCTATAAATTCTAATGCGTGTCCATCCGGATCGTTAAAATAAATGGCTAAGGCAGGCATCCACGCAAAAACCATGGGTTCGCGATTTCCATTTTTAAGAAAATTATAGGACTGAAGATTTTTAGATTCAAGAAATTGAACTGATTTATTCAGTACATCATCTACATCACAACGAAAGGCAAAATGCCTGATGTCGATTTCGTTTTTTGGTTTTTCCCAGATCCCAAGCATCGCTTCTTTTGGCTTCCCTATCCAGAAAAATGCAATTTTGCGTTCTTCTTCGTAATGGCATTGTGTTAAGCCCAAAGTATTGCTATAAAAATCGATCGATCTTGCTAAATCTTCAACATAAATATGTGTTTCAAATAGTCCCTTTATCATAGCGTGAAAGTAGAGATAAGTTAGAGCTCCAAAAAATCATGTTTTTCGATACCGCCATCAATAAAATCAATAAATGGGTTACCAAAAACTCAAACGCTGTATTAAGTATAAAATAATCCGATCGAAATGAACAAAAGGTTTTTAAAATATGCCAGTAGATGCTGCATTGCTTTTATCCTGCTGATTGGAATTTATTTTTTAACGGCTTTTTGTTGTTCACGGATCACCATAAACGCCAATCCAACAAACGCTAAAGAGGTTGCCATCTACATCATGACTAACGGCGTACATACTGATATTGTGGTTCCGGCGGTCAGTGCTGAAATAAATTGGACAAAGGAAATCAGTTACCAAAACACGCTAGAAGCCGATAGCACTTATCAATACCTGGCGATGGGTTGGGGAGACAAGAAATTCTACCTCGAAACTCCAGAATTTTCAGACCTTAAACTCAGTAATGGGCTAAGAGCTATTTCAGGTTTAAGCACATCTGCCATGCACACCACCTATTACAAAAACATTCAGGAAGATGCGAGCTGTAAGAAAATTATCATCAGCAAAACGCAATATCGACAGTTGATCAGTTATGTACTGAATAGTTTCAGAAAAGATGAAGCAGGACACTTGATCAATGTTAAATCGAACATCCATTATGATATTGGTGATGCTTTTTATGAAGCAGAAGGAAGTTACAGCATTTTTAAAACCTGCAATACCTGGGCCAATGCAGCCTTAAAATCGTGTGGACAAAGAAGTTGTTTGTGGACTATTTTTGATACCGGGATTTTTTTGAAATATGAGTAGACAACTAGGTTCTAATAATGTGTTAAGAGCTATTGGCGGCACCATACATTTACACAAAGCGAGGCCGCCGCACTATATCTCCGTTCAGCTTAATTCCGGCCTAACAAATTTTTCGGACTCCACTGACCAAGCCAACCTACTGGCTTCCAAAGAAAAATTTTCAGACGGCATTTTTTGTTTCTTTTTTGATGCCAAAAAGAAAGAGCCCTTCGGCGGCGGCTAGCCGAGGCAAGATTGTGCAGTAGGGCAAAAAAAATCAATCAGAATTTCGGTCGGTTTGACACCGATCGATAGATAACGCCGCATTAAAAAAGTGCGGTCAACGCAGCTGTTTATGGACAATATTTGATACCGATATTTTTTTGAAGTATAAATAAATGATCGTCATTTCTAGCGGAGTTCAACGTAGTCGAGAAATCTACTATAGATCTCTCCATTCCGCCTTGCTTCAGTCGAGATGACGAATTTCTCTTAACTAAACCTCAAATGCCCAATCTAAAAAGGCCGGCATTACACTTTCCCAGGTTGGAACATCGTGTTTACCCCCAACTTTTTCGTAGTAAAAAACATTTTCAGGCCGTTTATAACCTTTACTCAAGAGGATTTTAACAATATCAATTGTATCATCTATAGAATCGATGATCATGTTTTTATTCCGATCGGCCTTTTCATCTTCCGTTCCGGTCATTAACCAGAATTTCATATCAGGTTTGGTTGAAGTACTTTCTAGCTGCGCATGCATAATGCGGTCGGCATCAGTATAACCTTCTGCCAGATCTTTTTTTCTCCACCAAAAAGCTCCGGAAAAAACACCGATGGCATCAAAAGCTGATGGATTATTCCAGGCGATATCAAAAGCAGATAAACCGCCTAAAGAAAATCCTGCAAAACCTACTTTGCCGGTTATCGGCATCGCAATTTTCTTTTTAACAAAAGGTAAAAGTTCTTTGATCACGAAATCGGTGTATAGATTGGCTTTCGCTCCGCGTCCCTTAAAATCGGGCACTCCTGCAACGCCGTATTCCATTAAACGATCTGCTGATGCTTTAATCGCTACAACAATTAACCTATGGTTTCTTTTGCTGTGGTGGGCTTCTTCCAAAATCCGTCTGAAATCCATTTTGGCAACATCCTGCCCATCATTCAATAAAAGAAGTTCTATTTTTTCATTTCCTAAAATACCTTCAGGGGCATAAATATCTATTTCTACCTCGTGCTTTAAGTAAGCAGAGGGTATTTTAAAGTTACTAGTGTTAACTTTTACCGTTAAAATTGTGGAGTATATCATAATCAAAATCCCCTATCACATGGCTCTCGCCTCAGAATTAGGGTGCAAAGGTACAAATCTCTGTAAACTATTAATTATCATGGGTTAATTTTTACAATAGGCTTTTGATTTGTATCATTTTACTACCTAAACTATTCTTTTTGTAGATTTTAATTTATACCTTAAGTCATTCAATTTTTATTATGGTTAAAGAAGAACATAAGAAATGGTACAGCCCGAATTTAAATGGCGAAATCGACATGCTCATCTTTGGTCACGGTGGCATCCCTATCCTACTGTTCCCGACAAGCATGGGGCGATATTTTGAAAATAAAGATTTCAAGTTGATAGATTCTGTTGAGGGATTTATCAATGAAGGAAAAATTAAGATCTATTGCCCTGATGGCGTTGATAAACTAAGTTGGTACAATAAAAGTATTCATCCCGCAGATCGGGTTAAAAACCATATCTGGTACGACAAGTATTTATTGGAAGAAGTAGCGCCTTTGGCCAGGCACGAAACAGGGCATAGCAAAATTATTACTGCTGGTTGCAGTTTTGGCGGTTATCATGCGGCAAATTTCGCTTTCCGGCATCCCTGGCTGGTTAGCCATATGTTTAGCATGAGCGGTGCTTTTGATATTTCTGGTCAGCTGGACGGTTTTTACAACGATGATGTTTATTTCAACAACCCTGTAGACAATCTTCTGAACAACAGTAACCCCGAACTGCACTACATGAAAATTGTTTTGGGCACAACCGATCGGGATATGTGCAGGCCTGACAATGAACGTTTATCAGATATCTTAAACAAAAAGGGCATCGACCATTGGCTGGATATCAGGCAAAATGCCGATCACGATTGGCCCATCTGGAGAGAGATGTTTCCAGATTATATTGCGCAGCTTTAGTTTAGTCCAAAGTCGGTAGTCTTAAGCCCCGAGTTGATTAAATTATAATAATCAAACAATTAACCGATTAAGCAGTTAAACAATTAAACTCAATACTTACCAATTAAACCATCATGAGCAAAAGTATAACCAGCAACGCTGCTCATGATCGCTTCATCACCATTGAAAGACAAATTTAAAACAATGAAAAAAATAGGGATTTTATTTGGACAGGAACGCTCTTTTCCTGAAGCCGTAATCGAAAGAATCAATCAAAAAGCAGAAAAAGGCATCACTGCCGAAGCTGTTCAAATCGACAAAATATTTCAGAATGTGCCATTAGGTTATTCGGTAATTATCGACCGCATTTCGCAAGATGTGCCATTCTATCGTGCATCGTTAAAAAATGCTGCAATTACTGGAACCGCTGTAATCAACAACCCATTTTGGTGGAGTGCCGACGAGAAGTTTTTTAATAATGCACTTGCCGAACAAATTGGCGTACCGGTACCCAAAACAGCTTTAATCCCCTCAAGAGAGCATCCAACAGGAACCACTGGAGAATCTTTTTCTAACCTAACCATGCCCTTAGATTGGGATGCCATTTTCGAATACACAGGTTTTCCGGCCTATATGAAACCTTACGATGGTGGTGGCTGGAGAGATGTTTATAAACTTCATGATAAAGAAGATTTTTTTGATAAACATAGCGGCACACAACAATTGGTGATGCTTTTGCAGGAAGAAATCATTTTTGAAGAATATTTTAGGTGTTATTGCATTGGCGGCAAATACGTTCGTATTATGCAGTACGATCCACGGAACCCTCATCACCTGCGTTATGCAACTGAAGGTAAATCGCCAGATCCGAAATTGCTTAAAACAGTAGAAGAATACACCCTAAGACTGTGCAAATATTTAGGATACGATTTCAATACGGTAGAGTTTGCCGTGCGTGATGGAATACCTATTGCGATCGATTTCTGTAACCCTGCCCCTGATGCCGATATTAAAAGTGTTGGTCAGGAAAATTTCGACTGGGTAGTAGAAACCACTGCAAATTATGCCATAGAAAGGGCTAAAGCACAAAAAGACGGACAAGATAATTTAACCTGGGGCGAATACATTAAATCGTCGGTTGGTGGTAAACCCCTAATTGCTAAGGCCGCACCAAAAACCGCAAAAACAGCTGCACCGAAGAAAGTTGTCACAGCAGAAAAAACACCTGCAAAACCTAAAAAAGCTGCAGCAAAAAAATAATTGGGATTTAATTTTTAATCAACATTAGGATGAACGAGTTTACGCTGGGCATAGAAGAAGAATACATGGTAATTGATCCCGTTACCAGAGAGCTTACTTCTCACGACCAAAAAATTGTAGAGGCCGCACAAAAGATTCACAAAGATCAGGTTAAGGCAGAAATGCACCAGGCTGTGGTAGAAGTTGGAACTGGCATTTGTAAAACTACCACCGAAGCACGTAAAGAGATTTCTCAGTTACGTTATACCGTATCGCAACTCGCCGGTGAGCAAGGCTTAAGGATTGGGGCTGCTGGTACTCACCCTTTTTCGCACTGGGAAAAACAGTTAATTACTGAACATCCCCGCTATAATGAGATTGTGAACGAACTGCAGGAAGCTGCACGTTCTAACCTCATTTTTGGACTGCATGTGCACGTAGGTTTCCAATCTCGCGAACTGGCTATACACATCGCCAATCAAGTGAGGTATTTTTTACCGCACGTTTTCGCTTTATCAACCAATTCTCCTTTTTGGGAATCGCGAAATACAGGTTACAAATCTTTCAGAACTAAAATTTTCGACAAATTTCCCCGCACCGGTATTCCAGATATTTTTAATAGCATTGAGGATTACGACAACTATGTAAAATTGCTCATCAAAACCAATTGCATGGATAATGCAAAAAAGATTTGGTGGGATATCCGTGTACATCCATTTTTCGACACGGTTGAGTTCCGCATTTGCGACTGTCCGATGCTGATTGATGAAACCATGGCTTTTACAGCATTATTTCAGGCTTTATGTGCCAAACTGTACAAACTGCGTTTGCAGAACATGGAATTTATCAGTTATTCGAGAGCGTTAATTAACGAGAATAAATGGCGGGCTGCACGTTACGGCATTGATGGGAATCTAATCGATTTTGGAAAAGAAATGGAAGTAAATTGCCGCAACCTTATTTTAGAATTATTGGATTTTGTGGATGATGTTGTGGATGATTTAGGCTGCCGTGATGATATTAATTACGTGCATAAAATTCTTGAACATGGCACAGGCGCAGACCGGCAGTTGGCAGTTTACCAACAAACTGGTAACTTTGAGGCGGTGGTAGATTATATTACTACTCAAACACTTATAGGCGCAAAGTAATTTTATAATGGATAAAAGTAGCTTAAAGGTGGCCGTTATTGACATGAATAACGGTGCACCTAATCAGGGTATGCGGGGAATTCAGGAAATTTTATCCCGTTTTAAAAACGAAAACAATATCGATTTAACCTTTGATATATTTGATTTAAGGCAAAAAGGAGAAGTACCGGGCATCGGATATGATGCTTATATTTCTAGTGGTGGCCCGGGTAGTCCGATTGAAAGTAAGGGCGAATCATGGGAAAATGATTTTTTTAATCTCTTAGATCAGATAGAAGCTTTTAACCATAAAAACGACGATAGAAAAAAGTATGCTTTTTTAATCTGTCACTCCTTCCAATTGGCTTGTAGAAAATATGAATTGGGCAACGTAACCGAAAGACGGTCGAATGCTTTTGGTATTTTCCCGATTACTTTAACGGAAGATGGAGAAAAAGACGAAATTTTTAATGGCATCACCAACCCTTTCTTTTCGGTCGACAGTAGAGATTGGCAAGTGATCGAGCCAGATTTTGCTGCTTTTGAGAAAAAAGGCGCTAAATTATTGGCCATCGAAAAAGAACGTAAACATGTCGATTTAGAACGCTGCATGATGTCGATCCGCTTTTCAAATGAAATCATTGGTACACAGTTCCATCCAGAAGCTGATCCGGTAGGCATGAAAATGTATTTGCTTCAGGAAGAAAAGAAAAAAGCAATTGTTGATATGCACGGAGAACAAAAATACCTGGATATGTTAAACAGTTTAGATGATCCGGCAAGGATTGTGCTTACGCAAAGTGTTATTTTACCTAATTTCTTACAAAAAGCCATTGGGGATTTGCAGGAAGTATAAAAATAAGAGGTCATTATTACGTTAAATCGTCATTTCGACCGTAGTGGAGAAATCTTTTACGATTAACCAAAAAGATTTCTCCATTTCGCGATGCTTCAGTCGAAATGACGGTTTGGGCAACAGAAATCAAACACATAAACCTATGATACCTGCTCAACGCCAAAAATACAACCAACAATTTACTGATGAGAAGTACCAAAACTTCATCGCTAAACTGCAAAGTGGCTACCCTCCAATTCCTTTCAGGGTTGCAGAAACGCCGGTATTTATTCCGAAAGCACTGAAAGAAAAATTAATTGCAGCTGGAGAAGAGATTATAAACCTGATTAAACAACCTAATTTTAAAGCACTTACCCAAAAGGCAATCCCAACAGACTGGAACGTGCCTAATGAAAATGAACAGCCTCACTTTTTAACTTTCGATTTCGGCATCTGTAAAAATGAAGCAGGAGAACTTGTTCCTATGTTAATCGAAATGCAAGGTTTCCCTTCTTTATATGGCTTTCAGCATCATCTGGCAAAAACCTTTCAAAACAGTTTCGAAATAGACCATTCGGCAAATTATTTATTAAACGGATTTACCGAAGAAAAGTACATCAAACTGCTTAAAGAAGTTATTATCGGCAAACATCGACCAGAAGAAGTGGCCTTAATGGATGTAGATGCACTTAACCAAAAAACGGCTATTGATTTTTTAGTTACCCGAAATATGCTCGGCATTAAGATTTTGGCCCTGGAAGACATCAAAAAAGTTGATAAACAACTCTTTTACGAAGAAGATGGCAAAAAGATCCAGTTAAAAAGAATTTACAACCGCCTTATTTTTGATGAAGTTGCCAATAACACCGAAATTTTCAAAAACAGTTTCGATCCGCGTGAAGAACTCGATGTGGAATGGGTAACACATCCAAACTGGTTTTACCGCATCAGCAAATACACCATGCCTTTCTTGAAAAGCGAATTTGTACCCCAAACAGTTTTTTTAAATGAGTTAAATACAATCCCGACTGATTTAGAAAACTACGTACTTAAGCCATTATTCTCATTCGCTGGAATGGGCGTGATTATCGATGTAAGCGAAACAGACATTACCAATATAAAAGATCCCGAAAATTGGATTTTACAACGAAAAGTAAATTACGAGCCAGCCGTACAGGCACCTGATGGTGGTGTAAAAGCAGAAGTAAGAATGATGTACTTATGGCCTGATGGTGGCGAGCCTCAGCTTTGCATTAATCTGGCCAGATTAAGCAAAGGCAAAATGATTGGCGTACGCTATAACGCCGATTTCGATTGGGTTGGCGGTACGGTAGGTTTTATGGAAGAATAAACTATGTTTTCCTTAACCACAGAGATCACTAAGGATAAGACACAGAGGACCAAAGAGATACAATCCTTCTGAGTTTCTTAGCAAAACTAAGGGTTCGCGTAGACACGAACCCAGTCGATAAGTGGCTCTATGTCCTCTGTGTAAAACTCGGTTTCCTCTGTGGTAAAAATGCACATTAATAATTTACACTTCCCTGAACACCATCCCCTTAAAAGCACTTATATTTGTATTATGGATATTCAAACGATTTTAGTCTTTTTACTTTTTGCGGTAGCATTGGTATATGTTGGCCGTTTGGTTTTTAAATCTTTACAGGTAAAAAAAGATGGATGTGGTGGCAATTGCAAATGTGGTGTAGATTTTTCCGATATTAAGCCCGTAAAAAAATAATATTCCACCTTTATGATTCATCAGTTCCAAAAATACTTACAGGAAAAAATAGAGATAACTGATGAGCAGTTCGAAAGCATATCATCTGTTTTAAAGGTTAAAAAATTCGAGAAAAACGAAATACTTCAATATACCGGAGATAATTTTAAACACGGATATTTTGTAGGCAAAGGTTTGTTGCGTGCCTATTCGATTGATGCGAAAGGCAAAGAACACATCCTCCAGTTCGCCCCCGAAAATTGGTTAGTTTCCGACCGTAACAACATGAACAATGAGCCATCAATATTTTTTATCGATGCCATCGAATCAACCGAAGCTGTGTTAATGCCCAACAATTTCATGGAAGAAGCGGCCAGGCAAGTACCATGCTTACAGCCCATGCAAATCAAACTGCTCAACAATTCGATCCGCTTTATGCAAAAAAGAATTAACATGCTATTAAGTGCAACGGCCGAAGAAAGATACCTCGATTTTATTAAACTCTACCCTAATCTTACGCTCCGTGTGCCCCAATGGATGATCGCATCTTATCTGGGCATTACCCCCGAATCGCTAAGCCGTGTAAGAAAGGAACTGGCTAATAAACATTTCAGACCTTAGCAATAATTGAATGAATGAATTTTGAATGAGTGAATGGCATTGTAATCTTAACATTCCAACTTTTCAACACTCAATCATTCACTAATTCAATCAATCTCACATCCTTCTCTCAATCTGTCATTCAATAATTCAATCCTTCTCTCATTCAATCATTTCTTATTACTTACCATACATCAATCTGTAGTAAAAACCTGCGCTGTACTTTTGTGTTGTAAATATTAAACATCTCAAAAAACAAAAGATATGGCAACTACAAAATGGACATTAGATCCAACCCACAGCGAATTACAATTTAAAGTAAAACACTTAATGATTACTACTGTAACCGGTAGTTTAAAATCTTTCTCAGCAGAATTATCATCTGAGGGTGATGAATTTGAAAATGCAGAAATTTCTTTCAAAGGCGACATCGATTCAATCGATACCGGAAATACTGACCGCGATAACCATTTGAAAAGTGGAGATTTTTTCGACGCTGAAAAATTTGCGCACATCGAATTTAAATCCAATTCAGTAGAAAAAGATGGCGGCGATTATATTGTTAAAGGCGATTTAACCATTAAAGGCGAAACTAAACCAGTAAAATTAACTGCAGAATTTGGTGGTATTGCTACCGATCCATGGGGAAACACCAAAGCTGGTTTTACTTTAAGCGGAAAAATTAATCGTTCAGAATTCGGCTTAACCTGGAATGCTGCGCTAGAAACTGGCGGCGTAATGGTAAGTGAAGAAGTTCGCCTTTTAGGTGAATTACAGTTTGTGAAACAAGCATAGCGCGTAGAGCTAAGCGTATGGCGGCACTATGCGCTTAGCCCCATGCCTTATCTAATTATAAAAGGTAATGGAAACAAAACAAATAGAAAAAGTACTAAAAGCTCCAGCGCCACACATGGTTGGCGATGGCTTTAGGGTACACAATTTTTTCCCAAGTGGATATAAAATCAATATGAGTCCTTTTTTCTTAATGGATTATGGCTCAAAGATCGAATTTTCTGCCAGGAAAGAACCAAGGGGCGTTGGCGTACATCCACATCGGGGCTTCGAAACGGTAACTATAGCTTATCATGGTGCGGTTGCGCATCATGACAGTTCTGGAAACAGCGGAGTGATTTACCCGGGTGATGTACAATGGATGACTGCTGCAAGTGGTGTATTACATAAAGAACATCACGAAGCGCAATACAGTTTAGCTGGTGGTCCATTTCAAATGGTTCAGCTTTGGGTTAACCTTCCTGCTAAGGAAAAAATGGGAAAACCAGGCTATCAGGCTATTAAACAGGCTGATATGACTCATTTTGATCTTCCTGAAAATGGAGGAAAAATTGAAATTATAGCAGGCAATTATCAGGGCATAAAAGGCAATGCAAATACTTTCACGCCTATAGAACTCTATAATGCCAGGTTAAATAAAGGTAGTGAAGCTACTTTTAACTTCCCTGAGAATTTTAACACCGGATTTATGGTGATTGAAGGTTCGATTAAAATAAATGGGGCCGAAGCCGCGGTAGCCGATAATTTTGTTCACTTCAAAAATAAAGGAGAACAGATTAAGATCGAAGCTTTAGAAAACAGTGTGATTTTGGTTTTAAGTGGCGAACCTATAGATGAGCCAATTGTTCAATACGGACCATTTTTAATGAATACGGAGGCCGAAATCCATCAGGCCATTGAAGATTATAACCAAGGAAGATTTGGTTATTTAGAAGAGTAAATGAAAAAATCGTGCTGATCCGATAGTTATCGGATTTATCTCAGCATCCATTATACTGAATAGATTAATTAGCCAGCATTTCTGTGAAGTTTGCTGGCTTTTTTGTAACTGCATATTACAGACGCAACCCAATGTCATTAAGTAAGCATAAGTATTGTCAGTCTGAGCCTGTCGAAGACCTTTAATAATCGAAATCAAAAAAACATTTATCCATCGACTGGCTCAATGAAAGATCCTCTGCACGCTGCTATCCGGCATAGCAGATTTTCGCAGGAAAAAGCACGGAAATCTTTGCTTCCACTTTCATACCCTCACAGCCCAAGGCAGAATCAAGCGGGTGCTGTGGGATGAGTGAGGCCAGAGCCTAAAGACTGCCGCAATAAAGATTTTCGTAGGTTTTTACAAGAAACGATGCAAGCCTTGATTTTTTGTTACTTTTTCATCAAGGAAAAAGTAAGAGCCATTCGGTGGCTAACCGAGGCAAGACTGAGCAGAGGGCAAACTTATAGCAAGCACTTTAAGATTACCAGTGGCGATTTTACGAAAAACCAGTCATCCCAACTCCCTTGTTTTTCTAAAACTGACCTCTCAGGATGACAATGCTTTTTCGTTTCCTCTTATTGCATTTTAATTTACGCAAGAAAACCTTAACTACTTAGTTATGCAAAGATCCGGAAAGACCACCTATTCACCTGGTAAATAGACAGATAAAATCAGCATCTTAACACGGGATAAACGATCAATTATCTTACCATTCCAATTAAGCATTCATACAATCTTCATATTCGTTATTGACATTTGATTAATAAATCAGAAAAGAAAAATGTCCGGAAAACAAATATTTCAAACTGAGACTAAAAGACGCTGGCATACATTTACCTGGGTAAGCCGCACATTTTTTTTAGTTTTCATAGTCGCAATTATCTGCGTAGTGTATACCCTATCATCGGTGCAGGAGCCAAATTTGCCTTTTATCGATACCAATACACCCTTAACCCAAAAACAGTTAGAGAGGTTAAAAAAATCGCAACAGTATAAAGATTTCACGATCGAAAAATCTAAGCTGCAAAAGATCAAAAAAGACCGTGAACACCGCATTTTAACCCATCGAGGTAACAACAAACGCATCAACATGGCTTTTTACGTAAGTTGGGCAGCAAGTAAAGAATCATCAATATCAGATTTAAAACGCAACATCAGCCATCTGGATATGGTGGCTACAGAGTCGTTCTTTTTAAATGGCGATTCTATTGTAGATAAGGCTGATACTGCAGCTTTGAAAGTCATACATGCCGGCAAAAAATCGGCTATTGCCGTAGTTTCCAATTACAATAAAGACCATTGGGACGGCGCAGCAGTAAGGCGATTATTGAACGATCTACCTGCTCAACAAAAATTGATCTACGATCTGATTGCAATTACCAAAAAATACGGTTATAGTGGAATTAATATAGATTTTGAAGAGCTTAACCTTGAAAACAGCGATAGCTTTAATGCTTTCATGAAAAATCTTTACAGTCAGTTTCATGCTAAAAAGCTGATTGTTTCTCAAGATATTTCACCAGAAAACGACGATTATAAAGCAGAAATTCTTCAAAAATATAACGATTACATTATACTGATGGCTTATGATCAGCATACCGAGCAAAGTAATGCAGGAGATATTTCTCATCAGGAATGGGTAGAAGAAAAGCTTGATGATATTTGCAATAAAGTTGATGCCAGCAAAGTAATCCTTGCCTTGGCTTGTTACGGTTACGATTGGCCAAAAAATAGTATTGGGCAACCGGTTACTTACGAGCAGGCGATGACAATGGCTGTTAATTACAAAAGCAAAATAAATTACAATCCGGCTTCTGCAAATTTAAACTACACTTACAATGACGGCAGTGGAATTAAACATGAAGTTTACTTTACCGATGCCGCAACCTACTTTAACTTAATCCGTAAGGCTGATGACTGGGACATTGCTGGTGTAGCTTTATGGCGTTTAGGTTCAGAAGACAAGCGCTTATGGTCTTTTATTTCTAACGACCTCAGTTTGGATACGTTAAAGAAAAAACCATTCGATTTACGCAAAATTGCTTCCTTAAATATGGGTGGAATCTCATACTTAGGCGATGGTGAAATTCTGGATCTGATTTCTACCCCTACACCAGGTAGTGTAAAATTCACTTTAAATAAAGACAACTTCTCCATTGCCGATCAAAAATATACCCGACTCCCAGAGCAATATGTAATTAAAAGATTTGGAGAGGCCGATAAGAAAATTGCCTTAACCTTTGATGATGGGCCAGATCCGGTTTACACCCCACAAGTATTAAATATTTTAAAGCAGGAAAAAGTACCAGGCTGTTTCTTTGTGGTTGGAATTATGGCTGAACAGAACATGGAACTGTTAAGACAAGAATATAATGATGGTTATGAAATTGGAAACCATACTTTCTTCCATCCTGATATGTCGGCCATTGGACCAAGACGAGTAAAGTTCGAACTAAATGCTACACGCAGGTTAATTGAAGCGGTTACTGGCCATAGTACAATTTTGTTTCGGGCACCATTTAACGCTGATGCTGAACCCCAAAACATTTCAGAAATTTTGCCGGTTGCCCAGAGCCGTAAAGAAAATTACATCAATATCGGCGAATATATCGATCCTGAAGATTGGGAACCTGGCAAAACCGCTGATCAGATTTTTAACGAAGTAGTGAAGCAACAGGATAATGGCAATATTCTTTTATTGCACGATGCAGGTGGAAACCGTGAAGCTACAGTTGCCGCTTTACCTCGGATTATAAAATTCTTCAAAGCCAAAGGCTATACTTTTACAACGGTTGGCGATTTAATGGGTAAAAAAAGATCAGAACTCATGCCTGCTGTTAAGTCTACTGCAAATAGTGGTTTTTCAGGCTCTGGTGATTACTTCTTCATCAACTTTTTTTATTATGGAAACATGACTTTAAACATCATATTTTCTGTTGCGATTGTACTTGCTATTTTAAGGACCATTTTTATCGCTTATTTGGCGATTAGGCAGCGCAAAAGAGCAAAACAGAATACCAGCAAACTGATAGCAAATCCTTCAGAAAAAGTGAGTATTATTATTCCGGCCTATAATGAAGAGGTTACTGCTGTACAAACCATTAATAGTCTTTTAAAAACCACCTACCCTGATTTTGAACTGATTTTTGTGGATGATGGATCAAAAGACAAAACCTTCGAAATCATTAATGAACATTTTGGCAACCACCCTCAGGTAAAGGTTTTCCGCAAAGCTAATGGTGGTAAAGCTTCGGCCTTAAATTATGGTATATCAAAAGCTACTTCAGAATTTGTAGTTTGTATAGATGCTGATACCCAGTTAAAAGATAATGCCGTTACGGAACTCATGCGTTACTTCTACAGCGACCAAATTGCGGCAGTAGCTGGTACGGTGAAAGTTGGGAATGCCAACAACATCATTACCAAATGGCAGTCTATTGAATATATCACTGCGCAGAATATGGATAGGCGTGCTTTCGACTTATTAAATACAATTACTGTTGTGCCTGGAGCAATTGGTGCTTTCAGAAAAAATGTAATTTTAGAAATTGGTGGATTTACCATTGATACACTTGCCGAAGACTGCGATTTAACCATGCGTATTTTGAAAGCAGGTTACCGGGTAAAAAACTGTGATACTGCAATAGCTTATACCGAAGCGCCAGAAACGGTGAGCATGTTGCTTAAACAACGTTTTCGCTGGAGTTTTGGCGTAATGCAAAGCTTCTGGAAAAACAGAAGAACACTATTAAATAAAAAATATGGTTACTTTGGAATGGTAGGTATGCCAAATATATTGATCTATCAAATCATCTTACCATTATTTTCGCCACTGGCTGATCTTTTCATGTTTATCTCGCTAATTAGTGGCCTATTTTCGTTAAGTGCTATAAATAATTTAACCCTTACCGGATTTTCAGGGATTTTAAGTCTACATAACGGCTTTGGTCAAGTGCTTTTCTATTACATTATCTTTATTGTTGTAGATATGATTTTTGCTGCAATCGCCTTCCGCATGGAAAAAGAAAAGTACACGAATTTACTTTACATATTCCCGCAACGTTTTTTTTGGCGACAATTAATGTATGTTGTACTATTCCGTTCGTTTAGGAAAGCCATAAAAGGTGAACTGGAAACCTGGGGAACAATGAAAAGAACAGGTAACGTTAAAGAGCAGGTAGCGTAATATTAGTCTATAAAAAGAAGTCAAGTTTTAAAAACTTGACTTCTTTCGGTATCCATTTCTCCTTCAACAAAAAAACATAAACAATTAATAACAAGCTATTTAAAAAAACATTATTATTGTTTATGGAAAAACCTAACCAAATCCGATTTTCCTTTAAACAGGTTTTATTAATTGCGCTTATTGCCGGAACATTAGATGGATTGGCCGCCGTTATATTTTTAGGAAAGATGAATTTTATGGGGGTATTTCAATATATCTCCAGTGCCATCTTGGGAACAGAAGCTTTTGCCGGAGGCATTAAAACAGCTCTTCTTGGCTTAGCACTCCACTACTTTATTGCTTTTTGCTTTACGTTGGTTTTCGCAATAGCGTCAACAAAAACGTCTATATTATGGAAGAATGTCATCTTATCAGGGATACTGTACGGCATTATTGTTTGGACCATTATGACCCTATTGATTATTCCACTAACCAAAGTATCAGCTGCACCATTTAACTACGAGCGGGCGATTTTAAATGCGGTAATTCTAATTTTCTGTATTGGCTTACCAATTTCTTACCTAACCGCCCGAAACTCTAGCATAAACTAAGGTTTTTCTATCAGGCAAACGGCATAAGAAACAACGCCTTCTTCCCTACCGATAAAACCCATTTGTTCGTTAGTTGTTGCTTTTATCGAAATATCTTCGGTAGAAATACCGATTGCATCAGCAATATTTTGTTGCATGGCAGGAATATGAGGGTTAATTTTTGGAGCCTCTAAACAAAGCATCGCATCGATATTGCCAATTTGCCATCCTTTTTCGGCCAGCAATTTAACCGTTTCCTTCAGTAAGATGATGCTACTAATGCCTTTCCACCTATCATCAGTATTTTTAAAGTGGAAACCAATATCACGAAGGTTGGCTGCACCTAAAAGTGCATCACAGATAGCGTGAAGAAGAACGTCGGCATCCGAATGTCCAAAAGCACCTTTATGATGATCTAATGTAACCCCACCAACAACAAAAGGATGTTGATCTTTTAACTGGTGTACATCGAACCCGAAACCTACTCTAATTTTCATGTATATTTTATTTTAGTCTTTTTTATCTTTTGCTTTTATTCTCGCCAAAGTTAAACAATAGACCAAAACGTAAGGTATTTGCAAGTGGACTAGTTTGTGCATTTGCAATTAAATAAGAGAAATCGATATTAAAAACGTTGTATTTTAACCCAAGTCCTAAGGTAAAGTAACGGCTATCACCTTTCATTGGGCTTTGGTAGTTGTAACCAGCTCTAACCGCAAACTGTTGGTTATACCAATATTCTAATCCTGTAGAAATTCCAACTTCTTTCAATTCTTCACTAAAACCGCCTGGTGCATCAGCAAAAGAACCAAAAATCCCTGCTGGAACGGAGCGATTTGGATCTTTTCCACTTACGATGTTATTGTTCGAATCATATATGGGTTGTGTTGGCACCAACAATTTATTAAAATCGAGCGCGAAGGTTAAAGTGCTAAAATCGTCTACAGTGAATGTAGACGCACCTCCTATTTTAAAATTGGTAGGTAAAAAGAAATTTTCTCCGCCATCAGAATAGTTCATTTTTGTTCCGATGTTCGAAATATTGGCACCTGCAGAAAGAATGGCCTGTTTACCAAATAATGTTGTACTTGTTTTATACAATCCAGAAACATCAACCGCTACGGCATTCCCACCGTGTACCTGCCCTGAGGATGAAAACTGACCTGAAACTAAATTTGAATAAATATATCTTAATGAAGTTCCCAGTGAAAACTCTTTACCAAAATTACGGGCGAAAGAAACATCAAAAGCCAACTCATTTGGATTGGAAATACCCAGGTCCTGTTGATTGATATCGGTAAGCTGGATAGAGCCTAAAGAAAAATACCTTAAAGATGCACCAATAGTATTGCGGTCATCCAATCTATAAAACCCACTTAAATAAGCAAGATTAATGTCAGGTACCAAGCTTTTTAGCCATGGGCTGTATGATACTGAAAACCCGTAAGGTTTATCTAAAAAAGCGAGTTTAGAAGCATTAATACTGGCAGAATTTACATCACCTGCAACGGCTACGCCAGCATCACCCATTGCCCCCGCACGTGCATCGGGTGTTATAAGCAGAAATGGAACTGCCGTTACAATATTGTTTGCCTCACTACCATTTGTTTGGGTATTGCCTATGGTTACCTGAGCATTTGTTTTACCAAACACCAAGGCCATTGAGAGTGCAGAAAAAGCAAGTTTACTGATGTACTTGAAATTCATCCTTTAAAGGTACGTAATTTTAGATTTTGGTATTTAGCAATAACTGGAGAATATATTCAGTAACGTAAAACCAAAACTTATATTTCACCAAATTACGAATTCTATGATTATTTACTAATTAAACCTACGATTTTTACTTACCAGTGTGACTACATAAAATGTAAATCCATAACTAATAGTCATTTAGCATCGAAATTGGGCTATTTTATTTTTTATATAAAAAAATTATCAGTTCTATTTGCCAATTTAATCTTCATAATCTTTAAATCAAATATGGTTAATTTATTTTCAACGCTATAAATTGTAACAGTACTCTTTTTTATCTGCATTGGTTAAGTCATTGCCTCAAAGAGAAAAAAAAAAATAAGAATTTATAGGACCTAAGCCGTAATAAAAGTAACTCCACCTATTGGGTTAATGGCTTCTTGACACTGCTCCCCGGCCACGAATTCATCTTTTTATCTTGCTTATTTACAATTATTTAGCCTAAATTTAACTTAAAAAGTAAATAGACACAATACGATATAAAATAATACGTTATGCCTTAAAAATTATATCAATATTTTATTATCACATTATTTATATATTCATTTAAAATTGTTTAATTTTATCGATTGAATCCCTATAGGGACGATATTCCCAACGAACTATATGAAAAAACTATTACTATATTCATTTACTTGTTTGTCATTAGCCGCCCTACTTGCGAGTTGTAGCTCAAAAGGAGGGAACAGTTCTAGCAAAACAGGTATTCCTTATGCCGATAGGAAAAGCAAAAACAACCAATCTGGTGCTTTTGCTGTAGCTACTCAATACAAGAGAGCTCCGGGGCCCGGCTTAATTCCAATTGAAGGTGGAGTTTTAGTTGTTGGTGGTAGCGCCATTGATGTACCGGGTGTTGAGCCAAGTATCTATAACTATAAAAGACAGGTTACCGTTCCATCATTTTATATGGATGAAACAGAAGTATCGAATACCGACTGGTTAGAATATTTACACTGGATCAGATATAACTTCCCTGAAGACCGCGAATTTTATTACAATGAACTGCCTGATACATTGGTTTGGCGCCAGGCGTTATCATATAACGAACCCTATGTAGATAACTATTTAAGACACCCGGCTTATCGTGATTACCCTGTAGTAGGTGTTTCATGGGAGCAAGCTTCTCGCTATTGCGAATGGAGAACATCCAGGGCAAACGAATTTATTTTACGCGAAAAAGGAATCTTAACTGATTATAAAACGCTCGCTGGAAATGGGAAAGGAAACACTGCTACTACAGCGGCGGCGACTCCAAAACCAGACAAACCGTTTAATACTGATGCATATTTAAACAATCAGTATGATGATAAAGGTAAAAATGCACCTATTGATTATAATACCAAATCTGGTGCAGCAACATCAACTGCAGGAGGAACAGCAGCCGCAACAACTGGAGGCAAAAACAATCAACCTAGAAGAACTGCTACATTAGAAGATGGTGTAATTATGCAACCTTACCGTTTACCAACAGAAGCCGAATGGGAATACGCAGCTTTAGGTTTAATTGGCAATACGGAATATGAAAACATTAACCAGAATAAAATCTATCCTTGGAATGGTTTAGGCGTGAGTTCAGCCAAAAAGAAAACCAGAGGTATGATTCAGGCCAACTTTAAAAGAGCACCTGGAGATTATATGGGTGTTGGTGGTTCATTAAATGATAAGGGAGATTTAACTGTTCCCGTGATTCAGTACACACCAAACGATTTTGGTTTATATAACATGGCCGGTAATGTTAATGAGTGGGTTAACGATGTTTACAGAACGGCTACATTTACTGATGCAGATGCATTTAACCCTTATCGTGGTAACTATTTCACCAATAAAAAGCTAGAGGATTCTCAAAGCGGAAAAATTGCATTAGATAAATATGGTAATCCGATTAAGGAAAATGCTTACGCTGGAAGAAAACAAACCTGGGCACAAAAACAGGCACAGGCGAAACGTTCTGATTCGATTTCAAAATCGACTGATCCGCAATCTCCAGTAGCATCAACCAGCTATCAAGCCGATCAAAGAGGCTATCGTGATAGACAAAACACTTTGCTTAATGAAGAAGGTGTAACGCTTGTAAATGATAAATCCAGAGTTTATAAAGGTGGTTCTTGGAACGATATGGCTTACTGGTTAAACCCAGCAACACGCCGCTTTATGCAACAAGATGAATCTTCTGCAGAAGTTGGTTTCCGCTGTGCCATGACTATGCTTGGCGCGCCAGAGATTAGTACTGCAGGCAAAAGAAACTTTAAAAATCCTCCTCAAAAACCTTATAGGGTAGGCAGAGGTAAATAATAAAGAAAAGTCCCGACTTAGTGTCGGGACTTTTTTATGCATTATAGTTTTATTAATTTTTTATTTAATGGCTTTCTTAGTGGATACTTCACCATTAAGAAGTTAAGGGAATTAAGGTAAAATCGTAAAGCACTGCGTAAACTTAGATGTTCTTAGGCGGTCAAAGAAAAACAATACATGTAAATTAGCTCACCATTAAGAAAACAATCTCATTAACTATTGGAAATCAATCTTAATGTTCTTAATACCTTAATGGTAAAAAGCTATCTATTTAAATTGAACCAAAATCTGGTTCTTCTCTACCTTATCGCCTTGATTAATCAACACTTTCTTTACCACACCATCTGTGGATGATTTCAAGATATTTTCCATTTTCATTGCTTCTAGGATAAGGAGATTATCTCCCTTTTTTACTTGGGCATTTTCTTCAACCAGCACCTTTAATACTAAGCCAGGCATAGGAGCCTTGATTTCAGAAACTTTATTAGCAGTTAGATTATCCAGTCCGAGCTGCTTTAATAAGGCATCAAACTGATCTTCGATGCTAATCTGATAAATATTACCATTTACCTTTACTTTACAGGTTTTATCAGTTTTATTCAGCTCAACTATTTCTGTATTAAAGGATTTATTTTGATATAAAACATGAGTACCACGGTTACTAAGCGTACTTAAATCTAGCTGAATTGGATCGCCATTTACGAGCAGGGTTGATTCATTATACTCAATTTCGAATAAAAACTGATCGTTTACTTTTACTTTATACATTTATTATTGAGTTAAAGCATATTGAACTAAATTTGCGCCCATTTTAAGCGCCTTTGTCCTTGTTTCTTGGGTATCTTCAGGATAAGTACCAAAATCTTCCCAGCCATTCCCTAAATCGCATTCAAAAGTATAATAACAAACTACTCTTCCTTTATATATCAGTGCAAATCCCTGAGGTCTTTTATTATCATGCTCATGGATTTTCGGCAAACCTCCTGGAAACTTAAATTTCTGGTTATAAAGCGCATGGTTAGCAGGCAATTCAACAAAACTAAGTTCTGGAAATACTTTTTTCATCTGTGGCCTGATAAATTTATCCAAGCCATAATTATCGTCTATATGGAGAAATCCTCCACCTGTAAGGTATTGCCTTAAATTTTTAATTTCCTGATCGTTAAAAACAACGTTTCCGTGGCCCGTCATATAAACAAATGGGTAATTAAAAATTTCTTTTGAGCCTACTTCAACAATGCTTTCTTCAGCGTAAAAATTAGTTTTCAAATTGGCATTGCAGTATGCAATTAAATTAGGTAAAGCTGTTCTATCTGCATACCAATCGCCACCGCCATTATACTTTAATTTGGCCATGCGGTAGGTTGGTGGAAAAGAGCTAAAAGCATAAAGCATAAAGCTTAAAGCTAAAAGACCAAAGCTAAAAGCCACAGTCGGAAATTTCGGAACCTGAAAACTGAAAACTGAAAATTTCAAATTGACTATCGGTTAAGGTAATTGATTTCAAAACAAACAGATAAAGCAGCCGTTTCTGTGCGCAATCTATTATCACCTAAAGTTAATGCTTTAAAGCCTTTGCTCAAAGCTAAATTAACTTCATCTGGTGTGAAATCTCCTTCAGGACCAATAAGAATTAAATATTTTTGATGTGGAGCTACTAGTTTGGATATATATTGTTTCTCTCCGTTATCAATACAATGTGCTATTAATTTATCACCATCAAATGGTTCTTTTAAAAAAGCATCAAAAGAAACGGCATCGTTTAATTTGGGATGATAAGCTTTAATGGATTGTTTTACGGCAGAAGTGATTACTTTATTCAGTCGGTCTTCTTTAACTACCCTACGCTCTGATCGATCGGTGATAATCGGGGTAATCTCATCAATACCAAGCTCTGTGGCTTTCTCTAAAAACCATTCGATACGGTCGATATTTTTAGTTGGCGCAACAGCAATATGCAGGTAATGATTTCTTTTATGAAACTCGGTTTCTACCTTTAATATGGCTAGGGAAACTTTTTTTGGATTGTCAGCAGTGATTTCAGCAGTGTAAAAACCACCTTTCCCATCAACTAAGTTAACAATCGAGCCAATAGTAAGGCGAAGTACCCTAACGCAGTGTTTGCTCTCTTCTTCGTTAAGTATGTAGGTATTTTGGGTTATATCCGGTGTATAAAAAATATGCATAGTTGAAATTAATGATTATCAACCATATCTGCTTTATTGATTACCAATTCTAACTTTATTGTTTCGATATTCTGTTCTGTCTTTTTAAGGATAGTAAACAAGTAACCATATGATTCATTGCTTTCGCCTACCTCAGGGATACGTTCAAAAACGTGAGAAACCAATCCACCAATGGTATCGAAATCTTCATCCTCGGGTAAATCGTGAGGCAAATGTTCATTTACATCATACACAGTAGCAAATGCATTGACGATAAATTCATTATCGGAAACTTTTTCTACCAATGGTTTTTCTTCATCGTATTCATCCTGGATTTCTCCGACAAGCTCTTCAACTATATCTTCTAAGGTAACCATACCCGCTGTACCGCCAAACTCATCTAATACAATAGCAATCTGTATGCGGTTACTTTGCAGTTCGCTCATCAGATCGTTAATCTTTTTTGTTTCTGTAACGAAATAGGGTTTTCTAATGATATCGTTTAAGGTCCAATGTTGGTTACCTGCCGCAACTAATG
Organism: Pedobacter psychrodurus; assembly: GCF_004331735.1. Classification (GTDB taxonomy): domain Bacteria; phylum Bacteroidota; class Bacteroidia; order Sphingobacteriales; family Sphingobacteriaceae; genus Pedobacter; species Pedobacter psychrodurus. The sequence goes on along the minus strand of NZ_SJSO01000021.1, from coordinate 44,254 downwards.
GTAAAATATCTTTTGCATGGATAATTCCGACAATTTTATCCATAATATCATCGTAAACCGGCAAGCGGGAATATCCTTCCTTAATAATCGTATCAATCACTTCTTCTTTTGGAGAAGTTAATTCGATACCCGAAATCTTGGTTCTAGGTACCATGATATTCTTAACCACGCGCTCATTAAAATCGAATACGTTTTTAATCAGCTCATGTTCGTTATTATCTAATGCACCACTTTCTTTACCCTGATCTAATAAATACTGAAGTTCTTCGGAACTATGCAGCGATTCATGCCCGCTGGAAGTGTCGATTCCGAATGGCTTTAAAATAATAGCGGCCAAGCTATTTAACGTCCAAATGAATGGCTTAAATACCACATAAAATATTTGCAGTGGAACAGAAACGAAAAGGGTTGTAGCCACAGGTCTTTGGATGGCAAAAGATTTTGGTGCTAATTCGCCAAATACAATATGCATAACTGTAATGAGCGAAAAGGCGACAATTGTAGATGCGGTATGGATAGAAGCATCGCTTAAACCCCACTCTAAACTATCGAAAAGATTTTTGAAAATAGTATGCATAACGCCTTCACCTACCCAACCTAAGCCAAGTGATGCAAGCGTTATACCTAGCTGTGTGGCGGCCAAATATCCATCAAGGTTATGAATAATCCCTTTAGCCATTTTGCCTACACGACTGCCTGTTTTTGCTTTAATTTCAATCTGTGATGCCCGAACTTTTACAATTGCAAACTCTGCTGCAACAAAAAATCCGTTAAGTAACACCAAAAATAATGCAAAGAATAATCGCCAGCCTACAGAAGCGGTATCGGGTTCTTGTACAGCAACCAAAACTACGTTTGTTGGCAGGATTGCATTTAGCTCTAAATTTAAAAACAAACAGACCGTGGGTAAATCCATTAAGCTAATTCTCTAAATGTGGTGTTATAAAGTTCTATGCTTTCTTTAATTACTTTATGCGCATAACGAACACCAAGTAAATGTTCGATAGTTACATTTTTATCTTCTAATGCTTTATAATCCTGAAAGAAACGAACAATCTCTTTCATTTGGTGTGGAGGCAACTCATCTAAATCATTGATATAATTTACCGACATATCGTGAGCAGCTACAGCAATAATTTTATCGTCTTGCTCTCCGTTATCTACCATGTGCATTACACCTACTACTTTAGCCTCGATCAATGTCATTGGATAAACATCTACTGAGCAAAGCACTAAAATATCCAATGGATCTTTATCATCACAATAAGTTTGCGGAATAAAGCCATAATTTGCCGGGTACATTACTGATGAAAAAAGAACCCTATCTAACTTAATCAGACCTGATTCTTTATCTATTTCGTATTTTGCTTTTGAACCTTTTGGAATTTCAATAATTGCGTTTACAACCTCTGGAAGGTTTGAACCAGGAGATACGCTATGCCATGCGTGATGATCGTCTTTTGCCATTTTTAATTTAAATCTGTTTTATCCTCTTCAGGACTACTCACTACTTTACTTTTTACAAAGGTAATTAATAATGGTATAGTTGTAATAAGGATAAAGCCAATAATAATATATAATAAATAATCGTTTATTTCTTTTTCAAATCTTTTGCCCAAAAAATAACCAAGCAAAGTTAAGGAACAGATCCAAAGTACTCCACCCACGATATTATATAAAGCAAATTTTTTAAAGTCTAGTTTTACAACCCCCGCAAAAATCGGTGCAAAAGTTCTAACAATTGGTACAAACCTGCCCATTATTAACGCAAAGGCACCTTGTTTGTGATAATAATCTTCTGCAGCTTTTAAATATCTCTTTTTAAAAAAGAAACTGTCTTTTCTGGTATACAATACAGGACCAGTTTTACGCCCGAACCAATAGCCGGTAAAATTCCCTGAAATGGCTGCAAAACATAAGCCTGCCAAGAGTACAGCAATGTTAACATCCAGCTTGCCTGTTGCAACAAACATTCCCGCTAAAAACAATAAATAATCACCGGGGAGAAAAAAACCAAAAAACAGTCCTGTTTCTGCGTAGATAACGAATACGACTAGATAGAAACCACCCTCCCTCAATAATTTCTCGGGATCAAGTAGCTGATGCAGGTTATTCCAAAAATCGTGCATATTCAATTATTCGTAAAACTACAAATAATTATTAAACAACAGCATACCTATATCAGGTTTAAAATAATTGCAGGATAAATACCTAAAATTAATGTAATTGCAACAGAAACCAATAATACAACTTTGTACTGCACTGGGGCCGAAAGCTCTGTTTCTGCGCCGTCTTTAAACCACACGGCTACAATTACCCTAAAGTAATAGTAGAAGCCAACCAGCGCATTTAAAATCGCAAATGCAACAAGTAAGGTCTTATATTCTGTCATCACATTTAGGAACATTAAATATTTCCCAATAAAACCAGCTGTTAGCGGAATACCAGCTAATGAAAGCATAGCTACAGTTAAACATAATGCTACTAGTGGATTACGTTTAGCCAAACCATTAAAACTTTCGAAGCTATCGCTACCAGTTTTTTGTTTTACTAATATTAATACCGCGAAAGCGATAATTGACGCAAATGTATAAGCTGCTGCATAAACCAATACGTTGTTTTCAGAGTTTTTGGTTAATACAATAAGCGAAAACAAAAGGTAACCCGCATGCGAAATACTCGAGTAAGCCAGCATACGTTTAAAGTTCTTCTGGAACAGCGCGGTTACGTTTCCAATGAATAAGGTTAAACAAACAATCACCATAAGTGGTGCCACCCAAAAATCGTGAAGCGGAGCAAGTGCACCAGCAAATAACCTTAAGAAAGCGGCAAAACCTGCAGTTTTAACTACAGTACTCATAAAAGTGGTAATTAAAGTAGGAGCGCCTTCATATACATCTGGAGTCCAGAAGTGGAAAGGAGCAGCACCAATCTTAAAACTTAAACCGATCATCATCAGGATAACGCCTGGATAGAATATTGGAGAAATCACTTGACTATTCACCAGATAAGCTTGTATTCTATCTAAATCGAATGACCCTGTAGCGCCATAAATTAACGTGATACCAAATAATAGGAAGCCTGTTGAGAAAGCCCCCATTAGAAAATACTTTAATGAAGCTTCATTCGAGGCAAAATCCTTTTTACGGATACCCGCCAAAATGTATAAACTCACCGACATGATTTCTAAGCCTACAAATAACATGGCCATATTTTTATACGATACCATCATGATCATTCCGGCCAGTGCGAAAAGAATCAGGGTATAATATTCGGCTATGTTATCGCTTTTAGCGTGGAAATAGTTCTGTGTTAATAAAAAGATTAAAAGTGTACCTATAATACAGATTCCAGAAAATGCTAAGGCAAAGTTATCCGTCTGCATCATTCCGAAATGAACAGCATTGCCGTTCCATGCACAAAAAGTAAATCCTAGTGCAGTAAGTAAGCCAACAACGGTAAGTGGTAGTAATGCTTTATTTGCCTTAAACAAACCTGCATAAAGCACTATAAAAGCTGTTATACTAATGGTTATAATAATATTCATTGCTTAATTTACTGTGTTTAGTTTTTGATTTACCTGTTCTAATAAATGTTGTACAGATGCCTCTGTTAAATGCAAAACCGGTTTTGGATAAATCCCCAAAACAATAATTAATGCACATATGGTGTAAAGAACCAATTTTTCGGTTCCTTTAATATCGGTAAAAGTAATCGTTAAGCTGTTGGTTTCACCAAGCATTACATTTTGGTACATGCGTAACATGTAAACTGCACCAAAGATAATCGTTAAACCTGCAATAGCTGAGGCCCAAATGCCATAGTTGTAAACGCCCATCAGCAATAAAAATTCGCCAATAAATCCATTTGTTCCCGGTAAAGCTACGGTGCCTAAAACAATGATCAGAAAAGTAAGAGCCAAATGTGGTGCTACTTTTGCAATTCCACCCAATTCTTCAATTTTATTCGTTTTAACACGAGAGAAGATAATATCTAAAACAAAGAATAAGCCTACTACATTAATACCATGGCTCAACATCTGCACCATTGCACCTTGCATACCTTGCTGATTGAAAGCGAAAATACCTGCTGATATTAATCCAACGTGAGCGATAGATGAATAAGCTACCAAACGTTTAGCATCTTTTTGAGTAAATGCAATCAGCGAAGCATAAACGATGCCGATGATTGATAAAACAATGGCTACCTGTCCCCAATCGTGAACGCCTGCCGGAACGATTGGCAATAACCACCTGATCACGCCATAAATACCCATTTTTAACATAATACCTGATAGCAACATGGTTCCTTGCGTTGGAGCCGCGGTATAAGTATCGGGCTGCCAGGTGTGGAAAGGGAAAATTGGCATCTTAATCGCAAATGCGATAAAGAAGGCCCAGAAAATCCATCCTTGCTGTGCACTATCTAAGTTTAAAGCGTAAAAAGCTTGAATATCAAAATTGTGTGCTGGGTTTTGAAGATATAGGTAAATAATCCCCATCAACATAAATAACGAACCTGCAATAGTATACACGAAAAATTTCATGTTGATCCGGATACGGTCTTTTCCTCCCCAGATGGCACAAATAAAGTAGATTGGGATTAATGCTGCTTCCCATCCAATATAGAACAAGAAAGCATCTAATGCAGTGAATACCAATAACAGGCCACATTGCATAAATAAAATCAGTGCGTAAAATGCAGCAGGATTTTTATACTCGTGGTTATAGCTCGATAAAATAATAATTGGCACCAATAAATTGGTTAGCAACACCACAAGCATACTGATGCCATCGATACCTGCGTGGAAATTGATACCTAAATCTGCAATCCATGGCAAATTGACCTCAAACTGGGTACTTGCATTCGGAATGAAATTACAGGCGATAACCAAAGCCAGTCCTAAAGAAACAACCGAAAATACGGTCGAAACTATTTTAGCCGACTTACCTGAAAATGCAGTAATAATTGCACCTACAAGTGGAAGAAATATAAGTAGTAAAAGTTGTTCCATTATTTAATTTTGAACCCTTTTTATATGTATAAAAATGTATATAATAGCAATGCGACGATACCGAATACCATCATAAATATATAGAAACCTACGTTTCCACTTTGTAACAAACGGATGCCCTTACTGGCCTCGTTTGTGCTCCACCCCAGTCCGTTCACAATTCCATCGATCAACTTGTTATCGATGATTCTGTAAAAGAATTTCGAAAGTGCATCTAATGGCTTAGTAATGATGAAATCGTAGATCTCATCGAAATAGAATTTATTGTACGATAATTTTACCAATGCAGAACGTGGTGCCTCATCAGCAACAGGAACGTGTGCACCTTTTATATATCGTGTGTATGCATACAATAGCGCAATTATAGCAGCGGCTACCGAAACACCCATTAAAGTATATTCTGTAGTATGACTTAAATCTAATTCGTGTTGTGCAACACCTGCTCCCGCTAACCAATGTGCCAACCACTCATTTCCACCAAAAATGTGAGGCCAGTTGATTGCTCCACCAATTGCAGCAAGAATAGCCAAAATGATTAGTGGTAAAGTCATCGCTGTTGGAGATTCGTGGATGTGGCTTTCTGCATGATGAGTACCGCGATATTTTCCAGAGAAAGTAAGGAACATCATCCTGAACATATAAAATGCAGTTAGGAATGCCGTTAATACACCTATACCCCAAAGAACTGGACTATATTGGAAAGCATGGGCCAAAATTTCGTCCTTCGAGAAGAAACCAGAGAACGGTGGTAAACCTGCAATAGCAATGGTACCGATCAGCATGGTGGCAAAAGTAGTTTTAAGTTTTCCTCTTAATCCCCCCATGTGACGCATATCTTGTTCATGGTGCATGGCATGAATAACCGAACCTGCACCTAAGAATAATAATGCTTTAAAGAATGCGTGGGTTAATACATGGAAGAATGAACCTGTATAGGCGCCAACGCCCAAGCCTAAAAACATATACCCCAATTGAGATACGGTTGAATAAGCCAATACCTTTTTAATATCAGTCTGTGTTAAAGCAATAATTGCTGCAGTTAAAGCTGTAGCCGCTCCAACAATAGCAATAATGTGCTGTGTAAGTGGGGCCAGATCGAACAATACACTCGAACGGGCAATCATGTAAATACCAGCAGTTACCATTGTTGCTGCGTGGATTAAAGCCGAAACCGGCGTTGGTCCAGCCATCGCATCTGGTAACCAGGTAAATAATGGCAACTGTGCCGATTTACCGCAGGCACCAATAAACAACAAGATGGTAATTAAAACCAGCGTATCATTGCCCGGCAACATATTGGCTGCTTGTGGGAAGATTTTAGAAAATTCAACACTTCCAAAAAAGTTGAAGATTAAGAATACACCTAACAAAAAGCCTAAATCGCCGATTCGGTTCATTACAAATGCCTTTTTAGCTGCTGATGCATAAGTACTGTTGGTATACCAGAAACCGATTAACAGGTAAGAGCATAAACCTACGCCCTCCCAACCGATAAACATGACGATGTAGTTTGAGCCCAATACCAATAAAAGCATGAAGAATATAAACAGATTCAGGTAAGCAAAAAATTTACCGAATCCAGCATCATCGTGCATGTAGCTGGTAGAATACAAATGGATCAGGAAACCGATTCCGGTGATGATCAAAAGCATGATCGAACTTAAAGGATCAACCAGGAAAGATAATGGAATGTGTAATGCACCCGCGCTGATCCAATCGAATAAAAATACTTCGTGAGATTTTTGTGTATCGCCTTGTAAACTAAAGAAAATAACTACGCTGATGATAAAGGAGGCTAAGATCACTCCACTTCCGATGATACCAACAAGTCCTTTAGATAAAGAGTTTCTGCCTAGTCCATTAATTACAAACCCTAAAAAAGGAAGTAACGGAACCAACCAAATCAATTGTTCTATTGTCATTCTTATTATATATTTACCACTTAAGGCGATTTAAAACATTAATATCTACTGATTTCGTATTTCTGTAAACCATTACGATAATCGCTAGGCCTACTGCAACCTCTGCAGCTGCCAAAGCCATAATGAAGAATACGAAAACCTGCCCTGCTGGGTCATTGTTATGAACCGAAAATGCTGTTAAAAGTAAGTTAACTGCATTAAGCATCAGCTCAACCGACATAAAAATTACGATGGCATTTCTGCGGGTAAGTACACCTATTACGCCAATAGAAAAAATAATGGCACTTAAATAGATGTAATGATTTAGCGGAACGCCTGCTGCTTGTGTGAATAAATTTTCCATTATGCTTCTATCTCATCTCTTTTAGATAATAAAACGGCTCCAACCATTGCTGCCAATAGTAATAGAGATGACAATTCGAATGGTAATAAGAATGGGCCAAAAAGCTCCTTACCTAGATTTTCTACCAATCCTAATCCTGGATTTTTCAAAATCAACGGACTGCTAATACTTGCTGATTTTAAAGAACCGATTAAGGTTACAACCAAACAACCGCCAGCAATTACACCAACGATTTTGATCAGTGGCGATTTACTCGGTTCGGTTTCTTTGTTCAGGTTAAGCAGCATCAGTACAAAAAGGAACAATACCATTATGGCTCCCATGTAAACGATAAAGTTTACCACCGCTAAAAACTGTGCGTTTAATAACACATAGTGAACGGTGAAGGTAAAAAAAGTAAGAATTAAGTACAATACACTGTGGATTGGATTTTTTGCAAAAATCACCATCAGCGAAAAGATGATACTTAATGTGGCTACGAAATAGAATACTTGTGTACTCATTAATTTGTTGTTTTTATACTCCTCGTCATTGCGAGGCACGAAGCAATCTTATTAGTTTTACGTCTATCGCATTAGGATTGCTTCGTTCCTTATAATGACGGACTGATCTAATTATTTTTTCATTTCCAATGGCGCTTCGACCAACTTGTCTTTCCCGTAAATGAAATCTTTACGTAAATAATCAGCAGGTACAATTGGTCCATCTAAGTAAATTGCTTCTTTTGGGCAAGCCTCTTCACATAATCCACAGAAAATACAGCGCAACATATTGATTTCGTAAGTTGCTGCATATTTTTCTTCACGGTATAAATCTTTCTCTTCTGGTTTGCGCTCTGCAGCAATCATGGTAATGGCTTCAGCTGGGCAAGATAAAGCGCATAAACCACAGGCAGTACAACGCTCTTTGCCATTCTCATCGCGTTTTAGCGAGTGCATCCCCCTAAAGTTGGTAGAAAATTCGCGTTCTACTTCAGGATATCTTATCGTAGCCTCTTTCTTAAATAAGTGACTGATGGTGATGCCCATACCCTTGGCAATTGCCGGTAGGTACATCCGCTCCATAAAGCTCAATGGCTTTTGTTCCAGTACTTTTTTCTTATTACTTAATGATTCCATAATTAAAACTTCTCAATAATTGCAATCACAACACCTGTTATTATAATATTGGCAATTGCCAAAGGTATCAAACCTTTCCAACCCAAATTCATTAATTGATCGTAACGGAAACGAGGGATTGTCCAACGTACCCACATGAAGAAAAAGATGAAAGCACATATTTTACCGAAGAAAACTGCTGTACCAAAAAGTGGTGCCCAAGTTGGCCCTAACCATACCGCCATCGAATCCATGCCGGGGTAATTATAACCGCCCCAATATAAGGCCGCCATTACCGCAGATGATACAAACATATTGATATATTCAGCAAATAGGTAAAAACCTAATTTCATCGACGAATATTCGGTATGGTAACCACCAATTAGCTCCGTTTCGCATTCCGGTAAATCGAAAGGTGCGCGATTTGTTTCGGCAAATGAACAAACCATAAAGATTAAAAATCCAAGTGGTTGATATAATACATTCCATCTCCATCCATGTTGCTGATCAACGATTTCCTTTAAGCTTAAAGTATTGGTCATTAAAAGCAAAGCGATAATTGATAATCCCATCGCGATTTCATAACTGATGTTCTGCGAAGCCGCACGGATAGCACTTAACAAAGAGTATTTGTTGTTTGAAGCCCAACCACCGATCATTACACCATAAACACCTAAAGATACTACCCCAAAAATGTATAAAACACCAACGTTGATATCTGAAACCTGAAGTGGAATAGTTTTGCCCGCAATTAAAACAGGGCTACCCCATGGAATAACTGCAGTACCAATACAGGCACAAAGCAAAGCCAAACCAGGGCCAGCGATAAACAAAAATCTGTTTGATGATGTAGGAATAATTTCCTCTTTCATAAACATTTTTAAACCATCGGCTAAAGGCTGCAAAATACCAAAAGGGCCAGCTCTATCCGGACCTAAACGATCTTGTAAATATGCAGCAACTTTACGTTCTGCATAAGTAGAATACATGGCAATAACTAAACTGATGCCGAAAATTACAGCTACCAGGATAAATTTTTCTATAACAAAAGCGCTATCCATTAGTATTTAACTGTTTTATGTAATTCAATTTCATTTGCAGCTTGTAATGCCTCATTTGGCTGAATAACATGCAAAGGTTTCAATGTTTCGTAGTGGTTAGATGCAATTACCGAAGTATCATCAATATGCGTTGGATGTTCAATTACCCAATCAGCAGTTGCTTTTTTATCGAAGCGGCAAGTATTGCAAATAAATTCTTCTACTTCTCCAAACTGATCTTTACGTGCTGTAACACGTAAAACATCTGCTCCTTTATACCAAAGTGTTACTTTACCATTGCACTTTTCGTGATCACAATCTCGGTGTGCATCAACTGGTTTGGTAAACCAAACACGATTTTTAAAACGGAAAGTTTTATCGGTTAAAGCCCCAACAGGACAAACATCAATTACGTTTCCTGAAAAATCGTTATCAACAGCCTGGGTAATGTAAGTAGAAATTTCGGAGTGATCGCCACGGTTTAAAATACCATGAACACGTTTGTTTGTAATCTGATCGGCAGTGAAAACACAACGGTAGCACAAAATACAACGGTTCATGTGCAACTGAATCTTATCACCTATATCGATACGTTCGAAAGTACGGCGTTCAAACTCATAACGTGTTTTTTGCAAACCATGCTCGTAGCCCAAATTCTGCAAATCGCACTCTCCAGCCTGATCACAAACAGGGCAATCTAAAGGGTGGTTAATCAATAAAATCTCTACAACACCTGCACGAGCTTCCAAAACTTCTGGTGAAGTAATGTTAAGCACTTCCATCCCATCCATTACAGTTGTACGGCAAGAAGCCACCAACTTAGGCATGGGGCGAGGATCTTTCTCCGAACCTTTAGTCACTTTTACAATACAGGTACGGCATTTGCCACCACTGCCTTGTAGTTTAGAATAATAGCACATTGCTGGCGGAACAATATCCCCTCCGATTTGCCTTGCAGCATTCAGAATGGTTGTTCCGTTATCAACCTCTACTGTTATCCCATCTATCGTAACCTTAACTTTTTCACTCATGGTTAATGATATTCTTTTATTTTTTATACTCCTAACGTCATTGCGAGGCACGAAGCAATCTTTTACTCACGCCATGGTTCGTGTCTCCACGAACCAATTGTATTTATTTTTGCTTTCGTTTCGTGAGGACACGAACCGAGGCAAAATTATTTCTCTTCCGTCACCGGAGCTTTCTCAATCGGTGTAGCATAATTTGCAATACCATAATTGTGGCTCTGGCTTTTAACAGGTTCTTTAATGTGCCATTCAAATTCATCTCTGAAGTGACGGATCGCACTGGCTACTGGCCAGGCTGCTGCATCACCCAGCGGACAGATTGTATTTCCTTCAATTTTGCGTTGAATGTCCCACAATAAATCAACATCTTCCATTTTACCATGGCCGTGTTCGATTTTATGCAGTACTTTTTCCATCCATCCGGTACCTTCACGGCAAGGTGAACATTGTCCACAGCTTTCGTGGTGATAAAAACGTGCGAAATTCCAGGTATTTCTAACGATACACTGATCTTCATCAAAAGCGATAAAGCCACCGGATCCCATCATTGTTCCTGTAGCAAATCCACCTTCTGATAACGATTCGTAACTCATTAAACGAGGCTCGCCGTTAGCATATTTCAAGGTTAAATTAGCTGGTAAAATAGGCACAGATGATCCACCTGCTACCGTTGCTTTTAATCTTTTACCGTTGGCAATACCACCACAATATTCGTCAGAATAGATAAATTCTTCTACTGGTAAACCCAATTCGATTTCGTAAACACCAGGTTTTACTAAATTACCTGATGCCGATATTAATTTTGTACCTGTACTTCTACCGATACCAATTTTTGCATATTCATCGCCACCATCGTTGATAATTGGTACAACTGCAGCAATCGATTCAACATTGTTAACCACTGTTGGGCAACCATACAAACCTGCAATTGCCGGAAAAGGTGGTTTAATACGTGGATTACCTCTTTTGCCTTCTAATGATTCTAACAAAGCAGTTTCTTCACCACAAATGTAAGCTCCACCACCTGGCTGAACATATAATTCTAAATCGTAACCTGTTCCTAAAATATTTTTACCCAACCATCCGGCAGCTTTAGCTTCAGCAATTGCTTTTTCTAAAATGCGAATCTGGGGCATCATTTCGCCACGAACGTAGATGTAAGAAACCTTAGCACCTAATGCGAAACTCGATACAATCATTCCCTCAATTAAAGCATGGGGAATATAGGTCATTAAATAACGGTCTTTAAAAGTTCCTGGTTCTGATTCATCAGCATTACACACCAAATAACGTGCAACACCTTCTGGTTTAGCCAAAAAGCTCCATTTCATCCCGGTTGGGAAACCCGCACCTCCGCGACCGCGTAAGCCCGATTTCTTAACTTCTTCAACAATCTCTTCAGGTGTTAAAGTTTTAAGGGCTTTTTCCACAGCACGATACCCGCCTTTTTGGCGATAGACTTCAAGTGTATTGATGCCCGGTACGTTTATATGCTCAAGTAATAATTTACGGCTCATTATTTATAGATATGAGATGTGAGATATGAGATGTTAGACAAGTGCCTGATCTCATATCTCAAATCTAGTTTCTCAAATCTTATTCTTTAAATCTTCAATCAATTTATCTACACTTGCCTCAGTAAGGTTTTCATAGAAAGTATACTCCGGACTAATCTGTAATACCGGACCGAAACCACAGGCAGCTAAACATTCAACTCCTCTAAAGCTAAATAAACCATCGGCAGTAACTTCACCTTCTTTAACACCTAACTTGTTTTCCAAGTGGCTTAATATTTTTTCGGCTCCAACTAAACAGCATGGACCGGTACGACAAACCTCCAAAGCATATTTGCCTTGTGGCTTTAAGAAGTACATGCTGTAAAATGTTGCTACCTCGTAAACTTCAATCGGTTGGATATTTAAATATTCAGCAACCTTATCCATCGCTGATGTACTCACCCAAAGGTATTCTGCCTGTACCAAATGTAATAATGGCAACAAAGCTGATTTGCTCTTATCTGCCGGATAACGGCTTTTTACATCATCAAATTTGGCCAGCAATTCTGATGAAAACACTACAGGTGTTTGTTCTTCTACTTTAAGCATCTAATTCTCCTGCAATAATATTCATACTACTCATGTTGATAATGGCATCAGACAATAACATGCCCTCGCTCATTGGTGCAAACATCTGGTAGTTTACAAAACTCGGTCTGCGGAAGTGTAAACGGTATGGCGTGCGGCCTCCATCGTTAATCAGATAGAATCCTAATTCACCATTTCCGCCTTCTACAGCATGATAAACTTCTGCTTTTGGTGCATCAATCTCACCCATCACAATTTTGAAGTGATAGATTAATGCTTCCATATTGTTGTAAACTTCTTGTTTTGGAGGAAGGTAAAATTCAGGAACATCGGCATGGAAAATACCTTTTGGCTCTGTTTTTAACTTCACAAGTGCTTGTTCAATAATACCGACACTTTGCCACATCTCCTCGTTACGTACTAAATATCTGTCGTAAATATCGCCGCTTGTACCCACTGGTACTTCAAAGTCGAAATCCTGATAGGAAGAATAAGGATCGCTTACACGAACATCATAATCTACACCGGTAGCACGTAAAAGTGGGCCTGTCCAGCTGTATTCTAAAGCAGCTTCTTTAGTTACTTCTGCAACACCAGCGGTTCTATCAATAAAAATACGGTTACGTGTTAACAGATTTTCGAATTCTTTTAATGCTTTAGGAAATTCTTTTAAAAACTTATCGATTTTAGCAAAGGCGATATCATTGAAATCTCTTTCGAAACCACCAATACGGCCAATATTTGTTGTTAACCGTGCGCCACAAACTTCTTCAAAGATTTCGTAAATATGCTCACGGAATTGGAATAAGTATAAAAAAGTAGTGGTTGCTCCAGTATCCTGAGCAATAATCGTGTTACAGATAATGTGATCGGCAATACGCGAAAGCTCCATAATGATTACCCGAAGATAATCTACACGCTTTGGCATCTGAATATTTAACAACTTCTCAACCGTCATGTGCCAGCCCATATTATTGATAGGCGACGAGCAGTAGTTTAAACGGTCGGTAAGTGGTGTAATTTGATAGAATGGGCGATGCTCGGCAATCTTTTCGAAAGCACGGTGGATGTACCCAATAGTAGAAACGCCGCTTACAATACGTTCGCCATCTAATTGCAAAACGTTTTGAAAAACGCCGTGTGTTGCAGGGTGAGTTGGGCCTAAGTTTAGGGTTACCAGCTCACTTTGCGGGTCGTTATCTGTAAATACCGGATGGTTATGATTCATAGTTTACCTTCCAAAAAATTCGTCTTTTTTATCTACTCTGTTCGGATCTTCCAATGGATATTGTTTCAGCATCGGGTGAACACCTAAATCGTCCATATTTAAAATACGACGCAAATCTGGGTGACCTTCAAATTTAACCCCAAACAGATCGTAAGTTTCGCGCTCCATCCAGTTGGCACCTTTCCAAACGGTTGTTGCTGTAGGAATAGTTGGATTTTGTTCTGAAATGAAAACCTTAATCCTAATCCTAACTTTCTCCACCATGTTGTGCAAATGGTAAACCACTGCAATACCATGATCTTTACCAGGATAATGAACCGCTGTAATATCGGTTAAGAAATTAAAACTTAAATCGTTTTTAAGGAACGATAATACATTGATGATAACATCTTTGGTGGTTACAAAAGTTAATAAACCATAGGGCTCAGAAACTCCGGTTACCTTTTCGCCAAACTTATCGCTAAGTTTTGCCAGAATATTATTATTTAGCGTCGTTTCTTCCATTATTTAATGCCGTATTGACCTAAAAGTTCTTTGTAATAATCAGAATTTCTTCTTCTGCCCGATTCGTTTTTCACTAAATCCTGAATACGCTGAAAACCATCTAAAATGGCTTCAGGTCTTGGTGGGCAACCCGGAACATAAACATCAACAGGGATAACCTCATCAATACCTTGCAATACAGAATAAGTATCGAAAATACCACCACTACTTGCACAGGCACCAACCGCCATAACCCAACGCGGCTCTGCCATTTGGATATAAACCTGTTTTAATACCGGGGCCATCTTTTTAGCGATGGTACCCATAACCATTAAAACATCAGCCTGGCGGGGAGAAAAGCTTAGGCGTTCGGCACCGAAACGACCTAAATCGTAGTGAGAACCCATGGTTGCCATAAACTCAATTCCACAACAAGAAGTTGCGAAAGGTAATGGCCATAATGAATTTGAGCGTGCCAAACCAATCACTTTATCAATAGAAGTGGCAAAAAAGCCAGATCCTTCTATTCCTGGGGGCGCATCAACTATATTAATTTCACTCATGTTTATAAACAAAAAATGCTCATCCCTTTGCAGAATGAGCAACAAATTTACAATATTTTAAAGGCAAACAAACTAGCTTTACTCGATTTAGAACCTTTCTAAATAACTAAAAGCACTATGAGTTAGTGTAAGTGATACACATTCAGCTTGCAGTCGACAATTTGCAGTTTACAGGTTACAATTTCATAACTGCTAACCGGAAACTACAGACAGACTAGTTCCAGTCTAAAACTTTTTTCTTGATTACGTAGATGAAACCTAATAATAATGTACCCATGAAAATAAACATTTCGATCATTCCATCCATCCTTAATGTACGGAAATTAACCGCCCAAGGATACATAAAGATAACCTCTACATCGAACAGTACAAACAAGATGGCTACTACGAAATATTTGATAGAGAAAGGCTGACGTGCATTACCTACTGATTTAATACCTGCTTCAAAAGTTTCTAACTTATCACTTGTTTTACGTTTTGGACCTAAAAAGTGGGTAGCAACCAATGTGGTTACCACAAAACCTAAAGCAACAATTACTTGAAATATAATTGGTAAAAAATCTATAGAGGAACTTTGCGCTTGCATAATTTTTATTTTGTGATGCAAAAGTAAAAGAAAAAGGCAGAGTAACCAAACTCTGCCTTTTCTAAATTATTTAACTTTCGAACTATTTGCCTTTACCTTTTGCAGGTGCAGGTGATTGTAATTCTTTCAATCTTGCTGCAGCATAAGTATCAGCTGGATCTAATGCTAAACTTTTAGTGAAAGCATCAATAGCCTTAGCTTTATCCTTATCTGAATACCAAGCTCCAATATTGTTATAAGATTCTGACAAGTTAGTTTTATTTGCCGCTACTTCTTCAGGTTTTACCAAGCTAACATACTTCTCAAAGTAAGGTACTGCTGTTCCCTTTGGAGTAGTTTTGTCATCTACTAAATTTGCAATTCTTCCTCTTACGAAATAACCAAGTGCAAATTCTGGTGAAACTTTATTTAAGTGGCTCAGAGCTGAATCAGCTGCAACTAAAGCAGCTGCATTAAATGGCTTTTTCTCTTTTTGAGCAATATAAGCTTCGTAGAATCTAGTTTGACCTAGGTAATAATAATTTGTTAATGAACCCTTTCCATTTGGATTATACTTAATAGCCATTTGAAAAATTTCAGCAGACTTACCATATTTCTTTGCTTTCATTAACGATAGGCCCGCTTCAGCCAATGCATCTGCATTTGTAGAATCGATTTTAGCAGCTTCAATAATATTTATTACCGCTAAACTATCTTGACCAGCTTGTAATTGAGATTTACCTAGATAAAGGTAATCGTTACCTAAAATTTTAGACTTATCCTTTTCTTTAGCAAAGAATTCAGTCATATAAGTTAGGGCTTGAGGATAATTTTTGTTCTCATAAGCAGCCCATCCTTTTAATCTTGAAACAACAATTCCTTTAGGATCATTTGCAGGAACCTGCAATGAAGTAGCTACTTGCTCTAAGGTTTTAAAATCTTTAGCATAAAACAAAAATTGAGCATAACGTAATTGAGATTCCAAAGATTTATCAGTTAAATCCATGTATTTTTTATAATTCTCAATTCCTTTAGCCGCTTTTTCTTTGTCAACACCAAAGCTACTCCATTGTAAGTATAACTCACCTAACTCGCGGTAAGCAGGACCATAGTTTGCATCAGCTGCAATTACATCTTGTAATTCTTTTTCACCTTCAGGAAAAGCCCTAGACTCTTTGTACATTTTACCAATCTGCGTTTTAGCTCTTCTGTTGTTTGGATCAACATCACCAACACGCATGTATGGACCTAACGCCTCAGAGTTTTTCTTTTGTAAAGCATACGCATCACCTTGTGCCAAGAAAACTTCTGCATCTTTATCTTTAGAATCTAACTCATCTGCTTTAGTAATGTTAGCCAAAGCATTAGTGAAATCAGGCTTAGACACATCTTCACTAGGTTTATCCTGTGCTAAATAGGCTTTACCGATATACAAATAAGTTTTGTAATCTTTCGCAGCCAAAGCTACAGCCTTGTCAAAGTTAGTTTTAGCAGAAGTTGGGTTGTTAGATAACATATCTGCTTCACCTAAACCGATTAAGTTTAAGTTGTTTTTCGGATCAGCGGTAATACCTTTGGTAAATACGGCTCTAGCTGAGTCGATATAACCGGTTTTCAAATAAACCAAACCAAGATTGTAATAGTTATTACCATCTGATGCTTTTGAGCTCACCAATGATTTAAGCATTGATGATGCTTTCTGATACTGCTCCGCGTCGATGGCTTTTTTCGCGTCATTTAAATCTTGAGCAAAAACTGCAGAACCCATCAACACCAAACCTACATTTAAGGTTATTGCTTTCTTTAAAATTTTCATCGGATATTCTGTTTTTTATTTAATAAAAATGAAGTGTCTCTTTAGATTTACTTCGTGGTTCAATTTATAATTTTTAATTTCCTTTTGTCAGGTTAATTTGTCTTGGCATTAATTTATGTGGGCCAAGTCCAGATTTAAGTACAATCAATTGCCCTCTCTGACTTCTTAACCATATTGCAAATCCTGTGCCTAAACCACCTCTACCTTCGCAATCTATAATATTTATATTTCTTAGGAAAGGATAAACACCGTTGATTAAGTTGTCTTGAGTTGGTTTATAGAACTGATCATCTCCTACCTTGCCTTTTAAATTCTTTACGCCCAGCACTTTAATCTGAGAAAGGTATTCACTCATCGATGTATCTTTGCCCGTGATCCAATTCACGCCCAAAATACCAATAAAATTTTTATCTTCTGCAATAAGTTTAATTACTTCTTTGCTAGAATTTTTAGAGTAAACACCTGAAGCTGGAAATTGGCTGATATGGGCCAATTCTTTAAAATATTGAAAGGTACTTGAATAAGCGTTATCAAAGACCAATTTTTTATCTGATTTCTTCCCCTGTAATATATCAATCACCTCTTTAACGTTAATTGTACTGTCGATATTGCCCTGATTTGTAATTAAAGCAATACCGTCTACAGCAAAACGTGAGGTGTTTATTTTTATACTTCGCTGGTTATAGTATTTTTCTTCGGCCTTGCTTAGTAACCTTGGCAACACAATTACCCTCACGCTATCATTCAAAAAAGCTGGTAGAAGTTTTTCGGCTGGCTTTACTGTGGTTTCGAATTTTGCCTGTGGATAGTCCAGGCTGAATATATCAATCTGATCTTGCACAATAGGGCCAACGCTTTCATCAACAAGCATTTTAAGCGTACCGCTCGTACGGGTTTCTTTAACTGCTTCAGTTTTGTTTTTACGCTTACAGGCTACAAGCGCCAAAATTAAGAATATAAAAAGGAAATTTCTCATTGATTAGTTTCGCCTGCTTAGGCTTAATAGTCTTACAAAAGCATAAATGATTAAGAGTATTCCAATCGCGATTCTACCCCATAGCGGAATAGCGCTTAAACGTAAAGCTATTGGCTCCCAAAAGATAAATGCAAGCCCCAATACCACATAAAAGACAAACATGATAAGGCCTAAAATGAGCAAAAACCGCTGTTTAGGCGATTTTTGCTTAAAGATATCAAAATTTAACATCTACTATTAGTTCAATGTAAAGTTAACGTTGATGTTGTATTTTACCCTTACCGGCTTACCATTTTGGATACCTGGGTTCCAACGTGGACTAGCTTTCAATACACGGATGGCTTCTTGGTCAGTTCCGCTACCCAAACCACGGGTAACAGTGATGTCAGTTAATTTACCATCTTTCTCCACAACGAAAGATAAAAATACTTTACCTTGAACGTTGTTTTCTTGTGCCATTGGTGGGTACTGTATTGCTTTACTTAAGTATCCATAAAACTTAGCGATACCTCCAGGGAATTCTGGTTGTTTTTCGATACTAACAAAGTCGTAAACTTTATTATCATCAACCGCAACAGCAGCTTCTCTTTTTGGTCCTTCGCCTACTGGCTCAGCGATAACAATATCAGCTGTTGGGTCACCTTTAATATCTCTCTGACCTGGATCTGCTTCCTTCAACTTTTCAACCGTAGGTGGTTCATCACGAACCTCAATATCAGGTTTTACAATTGGAGGTGGCATTTTCACCTGGTCAATTTTCGGTGGCGGTGGCTCTACCGGTGGTGGAGGTGGTGTTTTAGGATCTACTGGTGGTGGTGGCGCTAAAATTACTTCTTGTGCTTTTAATTGCTCATCTTCTTGCTCCATTGAGCCACTAATTAGGCTATAGATTTTAGGTGAGAAAAATAACACTAGAAATACTACAGAGCCAATAATTAATGCTCTTGTGGTGTTCGCACCATTGGTTTTACGCAATTGGTATGCACCGTAGTTTTTGTTTTTATCCGCAAAAACCACTTCAAGCCATTCTTTTCTGAATATATCTAACTTCGACATAACTATTGGTTTTATTGATTATAAAATTCCTTGTTCCTTCATGGCCTGCTTCTCGTTATCAAGGATATTATCATCATCAATCTGACGAACCTTAACCTTAAGAATTTCCAATTCGTCCATCATATCAACAAAGTTCTGGAAAGTAGATCCTGAGGTTGGTTTTACCAACACAACAAAGTCTCCAGCAACACCCGATGCATCAGCTGTTTTTCTATTTTTAACAATAGATTCTCCAACTTGTGATACAGATTCGATATTTGGAGCAGTTTCACCTGCAACGCCCATGTACCAAGCTACCTTATCTTTTTTACCCAATAAGATGGTCATGGTTTTACTTGCTTTCAGTTCTAGTCTGTTTTCAGGTAACTTATCGTTTTTATCTGGTTTTGCAATATCCATCGCCTGTGGTGTAGATATTGATGTAGTTAAGATAAAGAATGTTACCAAAAGAAACATTAGATCCACCATTGGAGTCATATCAACCCTTGGTGTGGCTTTCTTCCCGCCTGTATTTAATTCTGCCATTTCTTATTTCTTTTTAGCTTCAGCGTTAGTAACCAATAAAAATTTGTTTACACTTTGCTTCTGAAGCACATCAATAATCTTTTTCACAACTGGATATTCTTCTTTAGCATCACCTTTGATACTAACGCGCATATCCTGATTATTTATTTCTTTAGTTGCTTTACGAGCACTTAAAACCCATGAGTTAAGCTGATTATCGGTAGAATCAGTAGGAATACCTCTTTGTACACCTGGTTTCATACGCTCAGCACCATCCATTTTGATAAACGATTTTAGGCTTGCAACAGGAACACCAAAACTACCAATCGATGAGAATCTTTTAATCTCCTCAGGCGTAAAGGTCATTTTGTATTGTTCTCCCATTAACTCTAAGGTTTTAGCCCTAACTTTTGTGCCTGCCACTTCAAAGAAAACCTGACCTTGACCAATGGTTAAAATTGCATTGTTTTCTGCCGGTACTTTAAACTCATATGTAGATGAGGGAGTAGAGACGGCTAGAGGTTCTGGTTGTCTTGCCGTAGCAGTTAATATGAAGAACGTTAGTAACAGTGCAGCTACGTCGCACATGGCGGTCATATCTGTTACAGTACTGGTTCTTTTAACTTTAATTCTAGGCATAATATTTTAATTTTTTAATAATGATGATCTTTTTTCCGGTTTTCCATAAAGCCGGTAAAAATATTTTCAAAAAATTATTTATGCGAACTAGCGTAAGTTTGAACGATGCTGAAACCAGCCTCATCAATAGCATACGTTAATTTATCAATTTTAGAAGTTAAAACATTGTACATGATAATTGCTAATGTTGAAACCGCAATACCTGTCATCGTATTAATCAAGGCCTCAGAGATACCTACCGCTAATGCTGACTGATCTGGAGCACCAGAGTTTGCTAAACCGGCGAATGCACGGATCATACCTGTTACTGTACCCAATAAACCAATCAAAGTACCAATTGATACCAATGTAGCAATAATGGTTAAGTTTTGCTCTAACATTGGCATTTCTAAAGCTGTAGCTTCTTCTACCTCTTTTTGGATGGCAACGATTGATTGCTCAACATCCATATTAGTATCTGCTTCAACTTCGCTGTATTTTTTCAAACCAGATTTAATTACGTTAGCAACTGAACCTTGTTGTTTATCACACTCAGCTTTTGCAGCCTCAATGTTACCTGCGCTTAATAAAGCTTGCACTTTGCGAATGAAACTATCTAAGCTAGATTTTCCACTTGCTTTACCAATTACAATAAAACGTTCGATAGAGAATACGATGGTAGTTAATAATAATCCAATTAATATTGCTACGATTGGACCACCTTTGTAAGCTGTACCAGGGTAGTTATTTGGCAAAGGTAGATTTTCAGAATTGTTGTCGATAAAGTTTGAAGGATCTCCTAATACGAATTTCCAGATAATGAAACCGACAATAATACAAATAGGAATTACCAATGTTGCGAAAATGTTAGATGCACTTGAAGAGCTCTCTTTTTTAACAGTTGTTGGTTTTGGTGCGTTTGCCATTTTTTTTGAAATTTTAGTTTTAGTTCTTGTTTTTAATTTTTAGCTGTTTTTTCTTTTGTACTACACTCAACGTTTCATATCCGAAATTGTTGCGAAAAACAAATTTATAAATTGATTTTAAATTACAAATTAATAAATCAATAAGCAATTAAATCGTTACTTAGAATTTTGTTTCGGTTAATCACCAAGGGTGTATAACAAAAAAATTGCCCCAGCCGAGGCAATTCTTTCACAATAAAAACTAAAAAAAAATCGAATTGCAAATTTTTCGCTCAAAAAATGCATTTTAAAGTGCATTTAACATAATTTTAACGCTTCGTGTCTGCTTTTTGGTACTTTTGTCAGTTCAAATTGCTTGAAATTCTCGGCAAAGGCGTTAGACAGTTCGTAGGCTTTCAAAAAGTATTCTTCCTGATTGCTCCATGTTTTAGAGGGGTCTAAAATTTCGTTCGGTACCCCCGGACAACTTAATGGCATCATCAATTTAAATACGTGGTGTTGCTTATATTTATTATGATCTAAATCTCCATTTAATGCTGCAGTAATCATCGCTCTGGTATAACTTAATTTCATCCTTTTACCTACGCCGTAAGCGCCACCACTCCAACCCGTATTTACTAACCATACGTTTACCTGGTGTTTTTCCATCTTCTCACCTAATAATGCAGCATATTTAGATGGATGCAGTGGTAAAAAGGCCTTACCAAAGCAAGCAGAAAATGTTAATTGGGGCTCTGTTACTCCTGTTTCTGTTCCTGCAACCTTGGCTGTATAGCCACTCATAAAGTGAAACATGGCCTGTTCTACATTTAATTTTGAAA
The DNA here is from genome assembly GCF_004331735.1 of Pedobacter psychrodurus. Lineage (GTDB taxonomy): Bacteria > Bacteroidota > Bacteroidia > Sphingobacteriales > Sphingobacteriaceae > Pedobacter > Pedobacter psychrodurus. The sequence continues at coordinate 22,170 of NZ_SJSO01000021.1, read as the reverse complement.
TTGGAGGCAATACCCCAAACGCATCTGCAGTTAAGAAAAAGATATTTTTCGGAACAGCAGCTATTGATGGTAAAATGGCATTGTCAATATAATCTATTGGATAGGCCACACGGGTATTTTCCGTTTTGGCAATATTGGTATAATCAACCTCCTTCGTACCTGGAAAAAAATTAATATTCTCAAGCAATGAACCAAATTTGATCGCTTTAAAGATCTGAGGCTCTTTCTCTTCGGTTAAATCTACACATTTTGCATAACAACCGCCTTCGAAGTTAAATACCGAATCTTTGCCCCAGCCATGTTCATCATCGCCTATTAATCCTCTTTCTGGATCGGCAGACAAGGTTGTTTTTCCTGTTCCTGATAAGCCGAAGAATATAGCAGTATCGCCATTTTTACCCACATTGGCCGAGCAGTGCATAGAAAGCGTATTCTTATATACTGGCAGGATAAAGTTTAAAACTGAAAAAATTCCCTTTTTAATTTCACCGGTATAACCAGTTCCTCCAATCAAGATCATTTTCCTGGTAAAATTGATGATGGAGAAATTTTCCTGTCTGGTTCCATCAATAGCCGGATCGGCCAGGAAACCTGGCGCAGCAATGATGGTCCACTCTGGCGTGATACCCAAACGATCCTCTTCCGGGCGGATAAACAAATGATGAGCAAAAAGATTCTGATAGGCAGTTTCTGTAATTACCCTAATGGATATATCGTAATCCGGATTGGCACAGGCAGAAGAATCGCGGACATAGATTTTCTTATCTCCAAGGTAATTCGTGAGCTTATAAAACAGCTGATCGAATTTCTCCGGAGAAATTTTAATGTTTACATCGCCCCACCAAACCTGATCTTCGGTTACTTCGTCGCATACAATAAAACGGTCTTTTGGAGAACGTCCGGTAAACTTTCCGGTATCAACCGCCAGCGCTCCTGAAGTGGCCAGTGTACCTTCTTTATTTAATAAGGCATCATCAATTAATTCCGTTGGAGATAATTGGTACTTTACAGCAATGTTTCCACCTAGATTTAAATAGCTTAAATCTGGCGTTTGCAGTTTCTTTTTGCTCATAACAATAAGTTAGTTAGTACAGCAAAGGTAAATACTTATCTTCCACAAAAACTAGTTTTGAAGCGTAATTTTTTACATATTGTAGCAAATACACTATTATGTAAACATTTTATTTACAGCTATTTACACTTGATTTTACAAGGATAAAAAAACTCAAAAATTACACTAAGTAAAATCTGATAAATGGTTTTAGTATGCTTATATTTTTGTGAGATAAGGTTTTAGCCGTTTAAATTCTACTTTGGCATATCGTTTTCTGAGTGTTATAATGATAACTCCCGCAGCCCCTCTTAACCCATACACTGCTGTTGCCCCTACCCCCTTTAAAACCTGGATATCTTCTATGTAATTGGGATTTAGGATGCCACATTTTGCCTGTATGCTATCTAAAGTATATGTTTTATTCTTATAGTGCATTAACCAGAGCGGCGAAGTTGGCGCAACTGGACCTCGACATACCCATCGAATAGTACTCGTATTCTGTGAAAAGGCTTGACTACAAAAAATGGTTAAAAGTGTGAGGAGCAAGAGCGTTCTTAAATTCGACATGGCTTTTATGATAGGATTCATGGACGACTGGAAATCCATAAGGGAATGAGTAAAATAATATTGATGCATAAATTTAGCCCTCTTATTATTCTTTTCTAACCAGCCCGTCCTACGGGCACCCTTAATGTCATTAAGTTAAAGATAGGTGTTGTCAGTCTGAGCCTGTTGAAGACCTTTAATAGTCGAAAGCAAAAAAACATTTGTCCTTCGACAGGCTCAGGATGACAATGTTTTTTGTTTTCTCATTAATTTAATAACATTGCAAGCACCCCTCGAAAGGGGAATGAATATGCGTTAGAACGGTAACGAACCTAAATAGGACCACAACCCAAATTTAACTAAACCTGAGAAAAGCGGCAGCTCCCGATCTCACTAAGTAAGCATTTCCATCGGGACTATAGCGGTTAGCAGGACTATCACGACCGAAGAATTACTGCAGAACCTTTTCTGATCCTAAGTATTATCACTGCCCCACCCTTTAAACACCCCCACTTCTTAACAAGGATGGAGTTATCACACGAGAAGGGAATGATTTGGTTTCGGGTTCAAAAAATGCGGCTATTTCATCTACTTAAACGTTTTAATAGAAACTTCGAAATAAAAATCAAAAAACATTTGCATTTTAAAAAAATAATCTTCTACTTTACGGTGTACAAAGTACACAAAGACAAGATGAATTTTAACACTTCAATTATTACAACGATTATTATTACCACCGGTATAAACCAGCGGGGCTAATTTGTTGTAAATTGAAAAAACATAAAACACAGAGAGCGTCCCGATGAAAATCGGGACGCTTTTTTTTTAACCCATGCTGAATGAAACCTGCACAAGCAACAATATAAACGATGAAATAATTTGCGCAGCATCAAACAGTTAAAACCAATATAAACTAATGAAAGTACTCAAATTCGGCGGCACATCCGTAGGTTCGGCCGAGAACATTAAAACCCTCTTACGCCTGGTTGGCGAAGAAAAACAGAAGAATAGCCCGGTAGTTGTATTATCGGCAATGAGTGGTGTAACCAATTTACTTACCGATATGGCCGAAATGGCCGAACGCGGTGAAGATTACGATACTCATTTAAAAGAAATCGAAGCAAAACACTTTGCTGTAATCCGCGCACTTTTACCTGCGGCAGCACAAAACCCTGTGTTTACGCGCCTAAAAATCTTTTTTAATGAGCTTGAAGACCTATTACAGGCCGTGGCCAATCTGCGAGAACTGAGCTTGCAGACTAAAGATCAGATTTTAAGCTATGGCGAACGTTGTTCTACCTTTATGATCAGCCATATTGCCTCAAAAAACATTGGCGATTCACTTTATGTTAATGGATCTGACCTGATTAAAACCGATAGCAACTTTGGGCAGGCAAAGGTAGATACTGAGCTAACCGAGATGCTGATTAACAATTTTTACCAGGAAAATAAAGGCAAAGTACTTTTTGTTACTGGTTTTATAGCCAGCAATGCAGCAGGCAGGGTAACAACTTTAGGTCGTGGTGGCTCTGATTATACCGCAGCGGTTTGGGGTGCAGCTTTAAATGCGGAAGAGATAGAAATATGGACGGATGTAAACGGCATGATGACCGCCGATCCACGCATGGTAAAAAAGGCCTTCTCCTTACCAGAGCTGAGCTATACCGAAGCCATGGAGCTGAGTTATTTCGGCGCAAAAGTGATCTATCCACCAACAATGATCCCTGCCTTTATGAAAAAGATTCCGATTGTGATCAAAAACACTTTCGAACCTGATTTCGCAGGAACTTATATCAAAAGCGATGTAAAAGCATCAAGTTTACCCATAAAAGGAATTTCCTCTATCGATCATATCAGCATTATCAACCTAACTGGTAGTGGTATGGTGGGTAAGGCAGGCTTTAGCGGCAGGTTATTTTCACTGCTTTCGCGCGAACAGATCAATGTAGTATTGATTACTCAATCGTCATCAGAACATAGCATTACTTTCGCGGTTAAACCAACAGATGCTTCGCAGGCCATTTCTTTAATCAAAAAAGAATTTGAGCTGGAGTTAGATGCTAAAAAGCTAGAACTGCCAGAAGTTGAAAATAACTTAGCTGTATTGGCTATTGTTGGCGAAAATATGAAACGTACTCCAGGTATGAGCGGACGTTTGTTCAGCGCTTTAGGTCGTAACGGTATCAACGTAAGGGCTATCGCTCAGGGTTCTTCAGAATATAACATCTCGGTAATTATTAGCAAAGATGACTTATCGAAAGCCGTAAATGCAGTGCATGATGCTTTTTTTACTGACCTGAAAAGAACACTAAATGTTTTCTGCCTGGGCACCGGAAATATTGGTAAAACATTATTTAACCAATTGAAAGAGCAGATGCCATTTCTGGCAGCCAATAACGATTTACAGGTTAAGATAACGGGCATCAGCAATACACGCAAAATGATTTTCAATGCTGATGGTCTTTCTTTAGAAAATTGGGAAGCGGAATTGAATACAAATGGTGAACAGGCAGATTTAGCAGGTTTTGTTGCCGAAATGAAAGCCCTAAACTTGCCAAACTGTGTTTTTGTAGATAACACAGCTGCAGAATCGCCAATCGAATTTTATCAGGGTATATTCGAAAGCAGCATTTCGGTAGTAACCTGCAATAAAAAAGGAAACTCGGCAGATTTTGCCCAGTATAAATCATTTAAAGATACAGCCCGAAAATTCGGTGTGGATTTTTATTACGAAACCAATGTTGGTGCAGGCCTGCCAATCATCCGCACCTTACGCGAGCTGATGATGAGTGGCGATAAGGTAGCGAGGATTGAAGCGATTTTATCAGGAACCATTTCTTACATCTTCAATAATTTTAACGGTGATGCCGGCTTTTACGAAACGGTAAAGGAAGCACAGGAACTGGGTTATACGGAACCAGATCCACGCGATGATTTAAATGGAAAAGATTTTATGCGTAAAATGTTGATCCTTGCCCGTGATGCTGGTTACCCATTAGAAGCCAGTGATGTGAAAATCGACAACATTTTGCCAGAAGCCTGTTTAAATGCCACATCTGTTGAAGATTTCTATTCTGAATTACAGGCTAATGCGGCTTATTTCGAAAATTTAAAAAATACCGCAGCAAATGACGGAAAGGTTTTACGTTATATCGGAAAGCTAGAGGACGGCAATGTCGAAATCAGCCTGCAAATGGTTGATGATAGCCATCCTTTTTATATGCTATCGGGAAGTGATAATATTATCTCTTTTACTACAGATCGCTACAAAATCCGCCCGTTGGTGGTAAAAGGCCCTGGTGCAGGTGCAGAAGTTACCGCTGCTGGTGTTTTTGCAGATATCATTAACGTAGGTACTTTAAATAAATAGCTAAGCCAATTAATAATGAAAAATAGTATAAAAGTTTTCGCCCCGGCAACCGTTGCAAACGTAGTTTGTGGTTTCGATGTACTGGGTTTCGCTGTAAACGAACCTGGTGATGAAGTTGAAATGCGATTTACCGATACACCAGGTGTGGTGATTAAAAGAATTACTGGCGATGATGGCCGTTTGCCTTTAGATGCAGCAAAAAATACCGTAAGTGCAAGTGTTCAGCATTATTTAAAGCATGTAAACCGTTTAGATGTAGGCGTAGAAATTGAACTGCATAAGAAAATGCCTATTGGCAGTGGATTGGGCTCAAGCTCGGCCAGTACAGTTGCTGGTTTGTTTGCCATTAACAAATTAATGGGCGACTTATTAACCACTAAAGAGCTGGTTCCCTTTGCAATGAAAGGTGAAGAACTTGCCTGTGGTTATGGCCATGCCGATAATGTTGCCCCTGCTTTGTTAGGCGGCTTTGTATTGGTAAGAAGTTACGAACCACTTGATGTGATTTCTTTACCTACTCCGGCAGGAATGTATGCGGCAATTGTTTACCCAGAAGTAGATGTACCCACCAAAGATGCACGCCAAATGATTCGCAGTAAGGTGGCATTAAAAGATGCGGTTACCCAGTGGGGAAATGTTGCAGGCTTGGTGAGTGGATTGTTTATGAACGATTTTGATCTGATTGGAAGAAGCATGAAAGACGTTCTGGTAGAGCCAACACGTTCGATTTTGATACCGGGTTTTGAAGAAATGAGAAAATTGGCTATGGAAAATGGCGCAATTGGCTTCGGAATATCAGGTTCTGGCCCATCTGTTTTCGCATTGACCAAAGATGAAGAAACGGCTAGAAAAATAACCAAATTGCAACAGCAACATTTACATAAAATAAATATTAATAGCAAAGCTTTTGTTTCTCCGGTTAACGCCGAAGGACCGAGAGTAATTTCTTAAGGCTGGAAGGTAGATGGTTTAAAGGTAGAGGGCTAAGCATCCAAAACCTTCCAACCTTCAACCTTTCAACCCTCCAACCTCATAAAAAATGAAACTATACTCAACCAACAATAAAGATTTACGTGTTTCTTTCAAAGAAGCCGTTTTTAACAGCATGCCACAGGATAAAGGCCTATATATGCCTGTTGAAATCCCTCAATTGGATGCCGAATTTATCCAGAATATTGAACAGTATTCTTTACCTGAAATTGCTTATAAAGTAGCTTCAACTTTATTAAAAGATGAGATTCCTACCGGGGATTTAAAAACTTTAATTGATGATGCCATTAATTTTGAAGCACCAGCTGTTAAATTAGATGACAAAACCTTTGTTCTCGAATTGTTCCATGGCCCATCTTTAGCTTTTAAAGATTTTGGCGCTCGTTTCATGAGCCGTGTGATGGCTTATTTCTTAAAAGATGGCGAACAACTTTTAGATGTCCTGGTGGCTACTTCGGGCGATACCGGTGGCGCAGTGGCTCTGGGTTTCTTAGGTGTACCGAATACCAGGGTAACTATTCTTTACCCAGAAGGGAAAGTGAGTCCGATACAGGAACTGCAATTAACCACCAATGGCGAGAATATCCGGGCCATTGAAGTAAAAGGCACTTTTGACGACTGCCAGGCTTTGGTTAAACAAGCTTTCGCGGATGATGAACTGAATGCTAAATTCAGATTAACTTCTGCCAATTCGATTAACATTTCGAGATTAATTCCGCAAACATTTTACTACTTCAACACCTATGCCCAACTGAAAAAACAAGGTTTTAAAGATGTGGTATTTTCGGTACCCAGTGGAAACTTTGGGAATATCGGCGCCGGTTTATTGGCATACAAACTAGGATTGCCTGTTAAACAGTTTATCGCCGCTACCAATGTTAATGATACTGTGCCACGCTTTTTAGAAAGCGGTGTTTATGAAACCAAGCCATCAACCCAAACCTACTCGAATGCCATGGATGTTGGTGCACCAAGCAATTGGGTGCGCATTATGGACCTGTTTAATCAGGATATAGAAGCAATAAAAAAAGTGGTTACTTCTTACCGTTTCACTGATGATGAAACATTAGAAGCCATCAAAGAAATTGATAGCAAATTAAACTATGTTGCTTGTCCGCATACTGCTATAGCTTATTTAGCAGTTGAAAAATACAGAAATGAAAACCCTACAGACGAGAGCGCCGCAGTTTTCTTATCTACTGCACATGCCTGCAAATTCCCTGATATTTTCCCTGCCGATATCGCGGCTAAAATAGAAATCCCTGAGCAGGTAAAAGCCTTAGAAAGCAAACCAAAACACGCTGATCAGTTAGGTGTGGATTTTGAAGGATTTAAAAATTATTTGCTTAGAGGGTAATAAGTAAAATACACTTCTATTTCGAAAGTTCGTCATTCCCAACTTGATTGGGAATCCTAATGCGAGTAACAGGCATTAAGATTCCCGCCTGCGCGGGAATGACGTATCTATCAGATTAATGTCCAGATTTCATACTCGCCTGCGCAATCCCTTTTAATCGTTTCGAACTGTAAAATACCGAAATACAAAAAGAACGCAGAATAAAAAAATCCCGATTTTCATCGGGATTCATTATTATTTATTTAGTTATTTAGTGTTTTGCGATTTCAGTGTTTTCAGCTCGCGCTGTAGCGCTTCAATCTGTTGCTGTTGCTCCTTTATACTGGCAACTAAAAGCGGAATTAAACTTTCGTAATCTACCTTAGTAATGGTGGCGCTTTTAAAAGCATTTTTGCCAGAACTATAATCTTTTGACTGCACCGAAACGATACCCGGAACGGCTGCCTTTGCGTCAACACCTACAAAACCATACTGTGGTTTGGCAGATAACTTCAGTTTTTCGGCCCAGGCTTTATCATAATTAAAACTTACCGGCTCGAGTTTAGTAACCTGGCCTAAGGCATTTTCTACAGGTTTAACATTGTTCTGCACAACTTCTTGTGCACTGATTTTTAAAGAGGCAGCGATTAACAGCACTGCAAATGAAATTGCTCGTTTCATATATATTATTTTGTAATTTTTGAAATAGAAAATTGAGTTCCACATTTTTGTGAAACAAGAAATAAACCTAAAAGATATATTTATACGGAAGGCGGCGGTGTTAAAACCTCTGGAAAGTAAGCCAATTGGAAAGAATGATCAGGAATAATCACCTTTTTTGAAGTTTGAAAGGTAAAATTGATATCGCCATGAAACATGGTCTGCTGGATAGCGTATTCGGGTTCCACTTTCTTTTCTTCCTTTTCTGTTGCATCATCGTTTGTGGATAAAAGTTCAACATTGTTGGCAGAATAGCTTAAATACGAAACCACATGGCTCACTTTTAAGAAAAAAGTTATTGCAATGCAGCTAATGAGGATGTATTTAAAGGCATAAAAATTCATTGCTGCAAATATAAGCCCTATGTATTAAAAACAATAAATTTAAGGTTAAAGTTCTGTAATAATTTCGAGCATTGCGGCAGTAGCCAGCTCCACATCAGGGGCTGATATTCTCCAGTTTACAAAAGCAGCACGTATTCCTTTCTTCCCGTTATAAAATGCTAGGGTCATAAATGCTTTTCATCGGTACCGGAGCGAAGCCCTGAAAAGCCTGACCCTTTCCCTATTTCCGGGATTGGGTAACGCTCAAATCAGTTGGCAGATAGCAATTTGCAGTAGCTTTAGACCTCGCAGGTTTTAGAAACCTGCGAAGTCTTTATAAAGATTTATTAAAAAATAGCTTTTGCAATCTTTTTAGTCTGTTCTGGGCGGCCCATGGTATAAAAGTGTAATACCGGAGCGCCAAAATCAATCAGTTCTTTACATTGTTTAATCATGGCTTCTGTACCAATTTCTTTCGCCTCGTTATTATTTTTAGCGTGCGATAGTGCATCAGTTAACTCATCGGGTAAGTCGATGTGAAAAATCTTAGGCAGCACATTTAACTGTGACAAAGTACTGATCGGTTTCAAACCTGGTATAATCGGAACATTGATATCGTTTTCCCTGCATTTCTTTACAAAATCGAAATATTTCTGGTTATCAAAAAACATCTGTGTAACAATAAATTCGGCACCCGACTCCACCTTCTTTTTCAGGTATTTGAAATCGGTATTCATATTCGGTGCTTCGAAATGCTTTTCAGGATAACCTGCAACGCCAATACAGAAATCACTTTTAAAGGTTTCCACATCTTCATGCAAGAACTTACCCTCGTTGTGGTTTTTAATGTGTTCGATTAAATCAGTGGCATAACAGTGTCCGCCAGGAGTTGGCACGAAATTCCCATCTGCCTTACGTGCATCGCCTCGCAATGCTAACACATTATCAATGCCCAAAAACTGCAGATCGATCAATGCATTTTCGGTTTCTTCCTTGGTAAATCCACCGCAAATGAGATGCGGAACGGCATCAACCTTATATTTATGAATAATAGCCGCACAAATGGCAATGGTACCCGGGCGCTTGCGGTAAGACACCTTTTGCAAGAGCCCGTTTCCCTGTTCTTTATAAATGTAATCCTCGCGGAGCGAAGTCACATCAATAAAAGGTGGATTAAACTCCAATAATGGTTCTATAGCATCATAAATCCATTGTATGCTTTGTCCTTTAACAGGAGGTAATAATTCAAAAGAGAATAAGGTTTTACCCTTTGCGCTTTTTATATGGTCTGTAATCTTCATAACCCTAATCCCGATTAATCGGGACATTAAATTTTTAATTTGTATATGATTCCCTCCCTTTAGGGGCTGGGGGTTAATAAGCTAAATTCGGACTTAACCATCGCTCCACTTCTTCAATCGGCATATCTTTTCTGATGGCGTAATCTTCAATCTGGTCTTTGGTTATTTTTCCTAATCCAAAATACCTCGAATCGGGGTGTGCGAAATAAAACCCGCTTACCGCTGCTGTTGGGTACATTGCATAACTTTCGGTTAAATGTAGTCCGATTTTATTCTCCGCATCAAGTAACTGGAATAAAGTTCCCTTTTCGGTGTGCTCCGGGCAGGCAGGATAACCTGGCGCTGGACGGATACCTGCGTATTCTTCTTTAATCAATTCCTGGTTGCTCAAATTTTCATCCTGTGCATAACCCCAATATTCTTTACGTACACGTTCGTGCAAGCGTTCTGCAAAAGCCTCAGCTAAACGATCGGCCAGTGCTTTGGCCATGATGCTGTTATAATCATCGTAATTGGATTCAAACTCATTCACCAGTTCATCAATCCCGATACCTGCCGTTACTGCAAAACCACCAAAATAATCCTGAATACCACTTTCCTTCGGTGCAATAAAATCAGATAAGGCATAATAAGGCTGCCCATCTACCTTTTCGGCCTGCTGGCGGAGGGTGTGTATTTTAACAAGTTTGGAGTTTGAAGTTTGGGGTTTGGAGTCTCCCAACTCAACACTCTCAACTCTCAACTCGATGTCGTCTCCTACGGTATTTGCTGGCCAAAAACCGATTACGGCCCTTGCTGTTAACAGTTTTTCGTCGAGGATGCGTTTTAATAATGTCTGTGCATCATCAAAAAGTTTCTTTGCTTCGTCGCCTACATTTTTATCATCGAAAATTTTCGGATAACTGCCACGAAGTTCCCAGGTATGGAAAAACGGTGTCCAATCGATATATGGAACCAGTTCTTCTAAAGGGTAATTATCGAAAACCCTTGTACCTGTAAATTCTGGTACAGGTAAGTTTGGCTGAAAATCGATCTTAAATTTATTTTCGCGGGCTTCTTCAAGCGTTTTAAAACGTTTATCCGATCGCTTGTTTAAATGCGCTTCGCGGGCTTTGTCATATTCTGCCCTGATGCCTGCCACATAATCGTCTTTTGTTTCAGGATTCATTAAGGTGCTGCAAACGGTAACGCTTCTCGAAGCATCTAACACATGAATAGCTGGGCCCGAATAATTCGGCGCTACTTTTACCGCAGCGTGAATTCTTGAGGTTGTGGCTCCTCCGATAATTAATGGAATGGTAAAACCTTCGCGCTCCATCTCTTTGGCAAAATGAACCATTTCATCCAGCGATGGCGTAATCAATCCACTTAAACCAATAATATCGGCATTTATTTCTTTGGCTTTTTTAATGATTTCCTGTGCGGGAACCATCACACCCATATCTACAATTTCGAAGTTATTACAGGCCAATACCACACCCACAATATTTTTTCCAATATCATGCACATCGCCTTTTACAGTGGCCATTAATACTCTTCCTGCTGATGAACTTTGATTTCGATCGGGGTTATCTAATTTCTCCTGTTCGATAAATGGCAATAAATAGGCTACAGCCTTTTTCATTACCCTTGCCGATTTTACTACCTGAGGTAAGAACATCTTTCCGGCACCGAATAAATCACCAACGATGTTCATTCCATCCATCAATGGCCCTTCGATTACCTGAATAGGGCGGGCATATTTTTGTCTGGCTTCTTCCACATCATCATCCAGATACTCAACAATTCCCTTTACCAGTGAATGCGACAATCTTTGTTCAACAGGGCCTTTTCTCCACTCTTCATCTTTAACTATCTCTTTACCTTTCGATTTTACCGTATCGGCATATTCTACCAATCGCTCTGTTGCATCATCTCTACGGTTTAACAGTACGTCTTCTACCCTTTCTAATAATTCGGGTGGAATTTCCTGATAAACCTCTAACATCCCTGCGTTTACGATCCCCATATCTAAACCGGCCTGAATGGCATGATAAAGAAATGCGGAGTGCATTGCCTCACGAACGGTATTGTTCCCCCTAAAAGAGAAAGAAATGTTGGAAACCCCTCCACTCACTTTAGCATGAGGTAAGTTTTCTTTGATCCAACGGGTGGCATTTATAAAATCGACAGCATAATTATTATGCTCCTCCAATCCTGTTGCCACGGTTAAGATATTGGGATCAAAAATAATATCCTCTGGCGGGAAACCAATTTCGTGTACCAGGATATCGTAACTTCTTTTACAGATTTCTTTTCTACGCTCGTAATTATCGGCCTGCCCTTGCTCATCAAAAGCCATTACCACCACAGCAGCGCCATATTGCATAATTTTACGGGCACTTTCGCGGAATTTATCTTCACCCTCTTTTAGTGAAATAGAGTTTACAATTCCCTTTCCCTGCAAACATTTTAAGCCATTTTCAATAACCGACCATTTAGATGAATCGACCATGATGGGCAATTTGGCAATATCTGGTTCGGAAGCAATGAGGTTTAAAAACTTGGTCATTGCCGCTTCCGAATCCAACATCCCTTCATCCATATTCACATCGATTACTTGTGCACCACCTTCAACCTGTTGCAATGCAACGGCCAATGCAGCTTCATAATCGCCACCCAAAATCAGTTTAGAGAATTTTGGGGATCCGGTAATATTTGTTCTTTCACCAATATTTACAAAAATACTTTCTGGGGTGATGGTTACAGGCTCTAATCCGCTTAAACGCATATATGGTTCAAGAACCGGTATTTTCCGCGGTTCAGCTTTTCTCGCATTTTTGGCAATACAGCCAATATGCTCTGGCGTGGTACCACAACAGCCACCAACAATGTTTACAAAACCTGAAGAAATAAAATCGTCAACCAAATGTGCCGTTTCATGCGGCTGCTCATCGTAAGCACCAAACTCATTTGGTAAACCAGCATTTGGGTAAGCCGAAACATAACAGCCAGCTTTTGCAGCAAGCTCCTCAATATGCGGGCGCATTTCTTTAGCACCCAAAGCACAGTTAAAACCAATACTTAGTGGTTTTGCATGCATTACAGAGTTTAAGAAAGCTTCGGCAGTTTGACCTGAAAGTGTTCTTCCGGAGGCATCGGTAATGGTACCGGAAATCATGATCTCCAATTTACGGCCAATTACCTCTTCATATTTTTTAATGGCTACAATAGCCACTTTAGCATTTAAAGTATCAAAGATGGTTTCGATTAATAATACATCAGAACCACCATCTACCAAACCACGCACCTGCTCATAATAAGCTTCTTCGAGTTCATCAAAATAAACTGCCCTAAAACCAGGATCGTTTACATTCGGCGACATGGAAAGGGTACGGTTGGTTGGGCCAATAGCACCGGCAACAAAACATTTACGGTCTGGATTTGCCGCCATAAATTCGTTTACAGCTTCTTTTGCCACACGTGCACCTTCAAAACTCATTTCGTAAGAAAGGTCTTCCATCTGGTAATCGGCCATGGAAATGCGCTGGGTACTGAACGTATTGGTTTCGATAATGTCGGCACCAGACGCCAGGTACTCCAGGTGTATCGTTTTTATAATATCCGGACGTGTGATGTTGAGCAAATCGTTATTGCCTTTTACATCACAGGGATGGTTTTTAAATCGCTCCCCTCTAAAATCTTCTTCGGTTAAGGTATATCGCTGAATCATGGTACCCATTGCACCATCAATCACCAAAATACGTTTTTCTAATTCTTCTCTTATACCCATTTGTTGTTGTAAGATTTGAGATATGAGATGTTAGATGTTAGATGTTAGATATCAGATGCTAGATATATGAGATCGGGTTAGACGCTATGTCTCAAATCTCAAGTCTATTGTCTCAAATCTATTGTCTCAAATCTAGTGTCTCAAGTCTCCAAAAGGCTTATCTTAAAAGTTGGTACGTGAATCGTAATCCTAAACTTATCTGGTCCCGAATTTATTCGGGATAGAATTTAGCACCTTGTATGGTTACAGGTTGCTAAGACTTCGTTGGGTCTAATCCCTCCGTCTTTCTTAATAAGCATACAAAAATGCAACAAAGCTACATCAATTCCAAAAATTATCGCTTAGCTACCAAATAAAATTACAAAGGCCACGCAAAACTGCGCGGCCTTAAGAATATTGTTCTGTTTTTTAGGTTTATCTTCTGTTACCGAAAATACGTAACAGCGACAAAAACAAGTTGATAAAAGTAATGTAAAGCGACAACGCACCCATGATTGCTAATTTTTTGCTTTCATTTACACCTAGAGCGTTTCCATTTTCATCCAAACCTTCGCCTATTCTTTTAAGCTCCTGAACTTTATATGCAGTTAATGCAGTAAAAATCGCCACTCCGATAAATCCCATGATGTAGCCTAATGTTGAGCTACCCAAAAACATATTGATTATGCTAATGATCACTAAACCGATTACACCTGCAAATAATATAGGGCCAAATTTACTTAAATCGGTATCTGTGGTATATCCCATTATCGCCATTACTGCAAATATCGCGGCGGCTGCAGCAAAACTGATTACAACTGATGGCAAAGAATAGGTTAACAAGATAAAGCTGAGCATTACTCCAGTTAATATAGAATAAAGCAAAAACACACCTATTAACGCCTGATAAGACATTCGTTGCATACCAGCACCCATCAAGAATACTAATCCTAGTGGAGCAAATATTGCAATGTAACCTAAAACAGTAAAGCCACCCTTACCCGTTTGTGGGTTATAAGATAAAAGATAATCCAATACTGCCGGTGTACTGGCGATAAAGTAAGCTGCAACTGTAGAAACAGCTAATGCGACAAACATCCATAAGAAAACATTTCCGAAGAAACGTTTAGATGCGGATCTTTCCTGTACAAAAACACTGTCTTTTTGATATTGATAATTTTGTTGTTCCATTTTAAATTTTGTGTATTTAACTATATAAAAATAAATATTTAGTTCAATCTTTTTGTCAGCAGTTCTTCAACTTTTTTAAAGAACTGTAAAGGTTTTAATGTACGCCACGGCAGATCATCAAAAGCACCACCAAAGTTAATGTAATAATCGATGTTATTATCGCGAAACTCGGTGATTACATGTTCCTGAAAGTTTACCCCAACAATCCAGCCATCTTCTACTTCCTGAAACCACTCTTCGTAATAACTATCGTCAGAAGCATGGAAATTTAGCACATTTTCTCCGATCAGGATAAACTTATTAATGCCTTCATCCATCATCAGTTCTAAAATGTCGCGCTTCATTAACATGATATCATTATTAATGGCATCGTTCCACTCCCCTATAAACTCTATAATGGCATAACTGCGATCATAATCGGCATATAACACCTTCATATATAGGGTATTCGAACCAAACTCATCCCACTGTGGGTGCAATAAAAAGTTATAAATCTGCTTATCGAAGTAAAGTTCTGAATATTCGGTGTTATAAAATGGCGAACGCTCATCTTCTGCCGAAATATAATCATCTCTCCATTGGTAATAAGGCTCAATTTCGTGCATATACTTTAATTATTGAATGAGTGAGTTTTGAATGATTGAATGTTAAAGTTATTCCTACATTTTATCATTCACTCCTTCTATCCTTCTCTCATTTCTTAGTGTCCTGCTTCAACTGCTTTACGCACACTTCCATAACGGGTTAACAATTCGGCGGCTTCATCATAACCAATGTTTAGCTCATCGGCAACCATTTGTGTACCACGATCTACCAGTTTATGATTGGTTAACTGCATATCAACCATTTTATTGCCAACAACACGCCCTAGCTGAACCATAACAGTCGTGCTTAACATGTTTAACACCATTTTCTGCGCTGTACCAGATTTCATGCGGGTAGAACCGGTAACAAACTCAGGGCCAACCACCACTTCAACCGGAAAATCTGATTCTGCAGCAATAGGTCCGCCGATATTACAAACAATGCAACCCGTTAAAATACCATGCTTACGTGCTGTGTTTAATCCACCAATTACATATGGAGTTGTACCAGATGCTGCCAGGCCAACCAAACAATCTTTTTCGTTAATATTAAATTCCTGCAAATCCTTCCAGGCTTGTTCGGCATCATCTTCAGCAAATTCTACCGCTCTTCTAATGGCAGTATCCCCACCAGCAATAATTCCTACAACCCAATCAAAAGGAACACCGTATGTAGGTGGGCATTCGGATGCGTCTACTACACCTAAACGACCACTTGTACCTGCTCCTATATAAAAAAGACGACCACCTTTTTTCATTCGCTCGGCAACTGCCGAAGTTAATTTTTCGATCTGAGGCAAACATTTTTCAACTGCAAATGCTACAGTTTTATCTTCGTTATTAATGCCCTGCAAAACTTCTAACACCGACATCTTATCGATGTGATCATAGTTAGATTCTTGCTCGGTAACTCTATTCATAAATTTAATTTTGATAAAATTCGGTAAATTCTTTCTAAAAACTGCGCTAAAAACCCAAAAATATGTGTCATAAATTTCAAGCGAGGCTTTCTGTGCGTTAATTAATGTTAAATATTATAAACAAAAGACATGAAAATGCAGTTAAAAAATATATCAACTCGCTAATTTTCATAAATTTGCATTAACGCTGATGAAAAAAAATACCCGAAACAACATACTGATTGCTGTGAGCTATTCTGTAATTTTAATAGTGGGTATGTTTTTGGGCATAAAATTTATTAAAGACCAGGGCTTTGGCGTTAAAAAAAGTCCTCAGCTAGCCAGCAATAGCGACGAAAAATTAAACGAAATTTTACACATCATCAACGGCAATTATGTTGATGACATCAATACCGATTCGCTTCAAAATTTACCCATCGACAGCGTTTTACACCAACTAGATCCACATAGTGTTTACTTGCCGCCAACAGATGCGCAAGAAATGACCGATAACCTGGAAGGGAACTTTGAAGGTGTAGGCATAGAATATTATATGCTTAACGATACCATGATGGTTACCGGCGTGGTTAAAGATGGGCCGGCTTACCTGGCGGGGATAAAATTAGGAGATAAGATCTTGAGTATCGATACCGCAGTAGTAAGCGGAAGAAATTTACCAAAAGATCAACTTACCGGTCGTTTTAAAGGCAGATCTGGTACTGGTGTGAGCGTAGTGCTTTTACACCCAGGGGTTCCGCAAAGTAACCGCATTATGGTTACCCGTGGTAAAGTAAACATCAGTAGTATTGATGCCGCCTACATGATTAACAACGAAACCGGTTATGTGCGGATTAGTAAGTTTGGCGCCAATACCGATAACGATTTCTCTGTTGCAGCCAATAACCTGAAAGCAAGGGGTATGAAAAAGCTGATTCTTGATTTGCGCGATAACGGAGGTGGCTATTTTACTGCAGCTACAGGTTTGGCCGATCAGTTTTTGGGCGAGAACAAACTTATAGTATATACACAGGGTAAACATGAACCACGTACCGATTACTTTTCTACAGGCACTGGTGCTTTTCAAAATGGTAAACTGGCTATTTTGATTAATGAAAATACGGCTTCTGCGAGCGAAATTGTAGCTGGAGCGATCCAGGATTTGGGGCGCGGGATTATTGTTGGCCGCCGCTCTTTTGGCAAAGGTTTGGTACAGGAACAATTTGCTTTTGGCGACGGTTCTGCATTGAATTTAACCATTGCAAGATATTACACACCATCGGGGCGTAGCATTCAAAAATCGTACAAGAAAGGTTACGATGCCTACAAACATGAATTAGACGAACGCATGATGGACGGAGAGCTTACCGGAGACCGGACTTCTTTTCAAGATTCTATTGAGAAAACTGAGGGTGTAAATATTCAACCAAACAGAAAGGTTAAACCGATTGGCGGTATCCAACCAGATGTATTTGTGAAATTAGACACGAGTGGCTACAATAAGTTTTACAGTAATTTAGTGAGCAAAAAAGTGCTTTCTGATTATGTATTTAATGTGCTTACCAATAAATATAGCGCCAGTTTTGTAGAACAGAACATCAACATCTTTACTGTAAACGATAACGACTTTAAAGATTTTATCGGGTTTCTTCAACGCAAAAATGTAGCGATAGACCGTTTTCAATTGTACAATTCGAAAAATGTGATCTTAAACGACCTTAAAGCTTTGCTTTGTCGCTATTATCTTGGCGATGTGGGCTATTACAAAGCATCAAACCAGACCGACAATGCGGTAAGGCAAGCACTTCTTAACCTTCAATAGCCATATTTTATATTTCGCAGAGGATAGACCCACCGCCTATATTAAATTTTAATTTCAAAAAACACATACTAAACAATATAATATTCTTATTTTAAATCGAATAATAATACTATATTTTGTTTTATTAATTTTGCCAGCAAATCATATCAGGTATGGAAGCGAGCAAATTACAGGAAAAAGATCAACAGGTATTAAATGATCTGTTAGAGCATGTTAAGGAACAGACCGATTTATTTTTAGGTTATCCCGTTTCTAAAGACTTCGATTATCAGGCACTTTCTGATTTTTTAAAATATCCGATGAATAACCTCGGCGATCCTTTCGTTACTTCGACCTATGGCGTAGGCTCGCGTGAGCTGGAAAAAGAAGTAGTCCGGTTTTTTGCCGAACTTTTCCGTGCTCCTGCTGATAATTGGTGGGGTTATGTAACCAATGGGGGCTCAGAAGGCAATCTCTATGGCTTATACCTTGCCCGTGAGTTACATCCAAAGGGAATGGTTTATTACTCTGAAGCTACACATTATAGTGTGCAAAAGAATCTGCATTTACTCAACATGTCAAACATCGTCATTCGTACCCAGGAAAACGGAGAAATCGATTACGAAGACCTTGAATACACCATTAAGATGAACCGCCACATGCCCGTTATTATTATGGCCAATATTGGCACCACCATGACCGAAGCACGTGATGATGTGGCCAAAATTAAAACCATTTTAAAAAAACTGGCTATCCAGCATTATTATATCCACGCTGATGCGGCACTTTCTGGCACCTACAGTGCATTAATTGAACCAAGACCAGCATTCGACTTTGAAGATGGTGCAGACAGCATTGCCATTAGTGGCCACAAATTTTTTGGTTCGCCGATGCCTTGCGGAGTGGTGATTGCCAAAAAATCGAATCGTGATCGGATTGCCCGTTCAGTGGCTTACATCGGAAGTGTTGATACCACTATTACCGGATCCAGAAATGGCCATAGCCCTTTATTTTTATGGTACACCATTAAACGTTTGGGTATAGCAGGTTTAAAAAGCAGGGCTATGCACAGTTTAGCAACAGCAGTTTATACAGAAAACAGACTTAAAGAGATTGGCATAGCTGCATGGCGAAATGCAAATGCCATTACCGTAAACTTCCCTACCCCATCTGCAACAATCTGTAAAAAATGGCAACTGGCAGCAGAACAGGGCAATTCACATATCATCTGTATGCCAAATGTAATGCAATCGCATATCGACCTTTTAATTGCTGACCTTGAAGCTGAAATTGTGTTGCAGGATTGACGCTATATAAACATTTCAATAACCCAGATGTTTAATAACGATACTAAATTAGTAATTGAAAAACATTAAACGGATCTAGATGAATTTAACGCTAAGGTTAGCATAAATTAAACATAGGGATAATATGCATTCAGGCTAAACCCTTAAATTAGCATCCTAATTAATCTAGCATGATAGAAACTGAACGCCTCATTTTAAAGCCCTTAACACACGACCAGCTTTTAAAATATATTAAAGATGATCATTCATTAGAACAAGAGTTTGGCCTTTTGCCAACTAAGAAAAACATTTCTCCTTCTCTTCACGATGCCTTAGAACAGACCATTTTACCTAACGTTTTCGATAAGGATAAAGATTATCTGTACCATACTTTATGGACAATCATATCCAAAACCGATCATAGAATGGTAGGCGATATCTGTTTTGTTGGGGAGCCTGATCCAAATGGTGAAATTGAAATAGGTTATGGTACTTACGAGGAATTTAGAGGTAAGGGCTTTATGACCGAAGCGGTTGGCCGATTAATAGAATGGGCAAAAGAGCAAGCCAAAGTAAAATC
The DNA here is from genome assembly GCF_004331735.1 of Pedobacter psychrodurus. Taxonomy (GTDB): domain Bacteria; phylum Bacteroidota; class Bacteroidia; order Sphingobacteriales; family Sphingobacteriaceae; genus Pedobacter; species Pedobacter psychrodurus. The sequence goes on along the minus strand of NZ_SJSO01000021.1, from coordinate 2,441 downwards.
CGTTTTTGCCGCCACCACAAAAGACAATGTGGCCTCTTATTCTATTTTAGAAAAAAACAACTTTATCCATATTGGAGAAGTTGATGATATGTTAAGTTGGAAAATTGAATTTAAATAATTTAAATCAATTGCGTTCGTTTGCATAAAGACACTCTTTTTATTTTTAAAATTGACCATTAAACTTTATCCTATGCGTTATCTTTTTTCCTTTTTACTTTGTTTATCCAGCTTTGCCTCTTTCGCGCAAAACCCGAAATTAAAAATCAAACATTTAACAGGCGATCTTTATGTTTATACCTCGTACAACACCTATAAAGGTGCTTTAACAGATGCAAATGCCGTGTACCTGGTTACCAATAAAGGCGTTGTAGTAATCGATGCGCCTTGGGACGCAACACAATTCCAGCCATTTTTAGATTCTATACAGGCTAAACACCACCAAAAAGTAGTGCTGGCCATTGCCACACATTCGCACGGCGACCGCGCAGGTGGTTTGGCTTTTTTTAAAAGCAAGGGCATAAAAACATATACCAATAAATTAACCGACGAGATATTGAAGACCAACAAAGAACCCCGCGCGGAATATACTTTTACCAACGACACAACTTTTACAGTAGGGCAGTACAAAATAAACACCTACTATGCTGGCAAGGGGCATACAAAGGATAATCTGGTGGTTTGGTTTCCAAAAGATAAAGTCTTGTTCGGCGGTTGCCTGATTAAAAGCACCGAAGCAAATGATTTGGGTTATATTGCAGAGTCCGATTTAGCCGCATGGCCAAAAAGCATAGAAAATTTAAAGCAGAAATATCCTGAGACCAAATTTGTGATTACCGGGCACGATGCCTGGGGGAATAGGGAATCTTTAGATCATACACAAAAGCTCTTGAAGGAGAAAAAGTAGAACTTACCCATGTTACTACACAGCTAAAAGATGCTGAAACAAGTTACTAATGACAGCCATGACACGCTACACATCTGCCCCCTGGTTATCTGGCCTAGCAGCTTTTCATAGGAAAAAGCACGAAAAGCTTTGCTCCCACTTTCATAATCCACAGCACAAGGCAGAATCAAGCGAGAGCGTAGGGAATAGGTAAGGTTAAGAGCCTAGATACTGCCACAATTAAGGTTTTCGTAGGTTTTTACAAGAAAAGCTGCAAGCCTTTCAGTTATGCCTTAGTGTTTGTTGTTTTTAACGGCTGGCATGCTTTCGCTGCGCTCAGGTTGTTACTTTTTCATCAAGGAAAAAGTAAGAGCCTTTTCGGCGGCGGCGAGCCGAGGCAAGCCCGAGCTTGGGCCAAACACTACACTATCTAAGGCATAACAGCAGGCGCTTTAAGATTCCCGCCTGCGCGGGAATGACGAAACGCCCAAATCTGCCATCAAAACTCCCTTGTTTTTTCTTAAAACTGACCTCTCAGCATGACAGTCCTTTTATAAAAATTTCCGGTTGCTACAGTGCAATTTCAAACAGGCTTAAACTAATTCCTTCATAGTGTTTTGGTAATCCGTCAGTTTTTTCCATAGTTACTACGCCTACATAATCAAAACCACAAGCCGTATAATATTCGAGCAGTTTTTTATTGTCAGCCCAAGTATCCATTCTGATAAATTTAATGCTGTTCTTTACTGCGTAATCTTTGGCCCATTTGATAATTTCCTTAACAAAAGAATAGCCCCTAAATTCGGGATGGGTTACAATCCTGTGGATGTAAATCGAATCATGATCCCGTTCTCCCCAAATTAACTGATCGTTAAACGTAACAGCAAATACACAAGCTACCACCCCATCTACAAGAATTTTATATTGGCGGTTTTCATCAATTTCGGTTTGCACCATTTTTCTGTCAAAGCCTTGCCAATGTTTGTTGAACACCTTTTTTTGATGGGCAATAGCCATATCATAAAATTCGAAAATGGTATCGATGTCAGCTGCCAGGCTGTTTTGTACTTGTAATTGCATGAAGTAAAGGTAAGGGTAAATTATAAGGACATATAAAAAGCTGCTGTCATTTTGAGGGATAATTATTGTATAAAAATCAATATAAATGACAGCAATTGATCTACGCGTAAAAATGCCCTCGAGTTATCGTCATTTCGAGCGGAGTGCAACGCAGTCGAGAAATCTGTCTAAATAGATCTCTTGGAGTTGCTACATTTGACTAGAGGGATTTACTTGTCAGATTTAAACATTAAACTTTAAATTTGAATATATGAGCAAACGAATATTTGATGAGCCTTTTAAAAGAATGGCTTTGGATCTGGCCCATGCCCGCGGTTCGATAAAGGATGTTGCAATAGAATTGGGTATAAGTTCGAACCTTTTAAGTAAATGGAAAGAGCGCGAAGGAATTGCAAAAGCTGATACTACAAGCCTTAGCGAGGACCAGCAATTGATCCGGAAACTTCAAAAGGAGCTTAAAGAAGCCCAGCTGGAACGT